>NZ_JAIOJZ010000038.1 GCF_020404845.1 Streptomyces hyderabadensis
TCGATGATCAACACCCCGGGCTGACGGGCGACCGACCGCCTGGCCGGCCCGCCCCTCCACCGCCACGACCAGGGAGATCTACGGACTGGAGCCAGAGATGACCGACCACCGCATCATCGCTGTAGAGGAACATTTCACCACCCCCGAATTCCTCAGGTGCGGGTTCGTTCCGTTGAACGGAGAGTGCGCAGCCGCCGCAGGGCTTTGACCTGCGGAAACGCATGCTCAATTGGTGCCTGAGGATGTCTAAATAGGCATCCTAGGATGCCGATACATGGCGCCAGTGGTCATGTCGTCAGTGGTTGTCGTCAGTGGTCATCGAAGGAACCAGCCGGTTCTCTCGACGACCCGTGGCGACATGACGCAGTAGGTCAGCGACATGATGGTGCGAGGAGGATGGCGAAGAAGCTCGCCGAGCACAAGATGCTGCTGGTGGCCGACGTGATCGGCCGGACCGTCAAGTACCGGGTGACTCCGCACATCGTCTCCAGCCTCTCTGGACGGGAACAGTCCGAAGAGGCAGCCGCCTACCACCTGCCGACCCTGCCGGGCCGTCCGGCGCAGCGACGAGGGGCCTGACCATGGCACGCAACAGTTCATATTCAGAGCTCGAAGCCCTGCAGGCGCGTATAAGCGATCTCTCGCATCTCCAGCAGAACGTGCTGATGACCTATGCGATCCTGGGCGGCCTGGACAACAGCGTCGAGCGTATCGCGGCCGAGCTGGCTGAGCTGATCGGCGTGCCCGCACCGCACTTCTCCCGGGCACGCCGCGAACTCGAGGCAGCGGGCTACCCGGAGTGCACGCACACGATGGGTCAGGTGAAGTTCTTCAGCTTGGGCGAGGCGGCGACCGCGCGTCAGGTCGTGGTCCCCTGCTGAACCGACCGACCGGCTGAGCAAGCACCGCAGTCGCGAGAGGTGCGAGAGACCCAAGGGTCTCTCGCACCTCTCTCGACATTGGGACTGTGCTGCGTCTTGAGCACAGCAGCCCAAGCAGCCTCACCAGCGGGCAAAGGCGTGAAACGATCCGATTCTGGAGTCGGGTCGCTTCTCCGCAAGCCAATCAGTAGGAGCATCACTGGTCTGCCGCGGCAGGCAAGTGTCACGGCGTGATAATCCCGGCCAGCTGCCGAGGGCCGCCGAGGCCCGGCGGCGGAGCGGGAGACCGCTAGACCATGTGAGGGAAGTAGCTCGTCGTATGCGGAGCGCGCCGTCGCCCTCATCGTGCGATGGACTCCTCAAGAGAGGGATCATGGATGGGTTCTGAGTAGCTCGATCAAGCGAGGAGCCGTCCCATGGCACATCCCACCCAGCCCCTTTCGCGAGCCCTCGTACTCGGCGGGGGAGGTGTGACAGGCATCGCCTGGGAAGTCGGCGTCCTTGCAGGACTCAGTTCCCGGGGCATCGACTGGAGCAGGGCCGCCTCGGTGATCGGAACCTCGGCGGGCTCGTTCGTCGGAACCGCCGTCGCCAGCGGCTACGACCTGGAGCGCCTCTTCGCCTCCCAGCTGGTCCCGGACGAGAACGAGGTCGACGCCAAGGCGTCAGAGGCCACCATGAACGCCTGGTGGGCGGCCCTCGCCGAAGGCGGCGACGATCCGCGCAAGGTCGGCGCGGCGATGGGACGCATCTCCAAGGCGAACCCCGAGCCCGTGCCCGCAGCCACCCGACGCCAAGTCGTCGCCTCACGCCTGGTCACCACCGACTGGCCCGCCAGCTTGAGGGTCACCGCGATCGACGCCGATACGGGTGAGCTGCATCTGTTCGACGAGCACGCGGGCGTCTCGCTGACCGACGCTGTCTCCGCGAGCGGTGCGGTCCCCGGCGTCTGGCCTCTCGAACACTTCCTGGGCCGTTCCTGGGTGGACGGCGGCATGGTCTCCACCACCAACGCACGCCTGGCCGCCGGCCACGACAGGATCGTCATCCTGGCACCGATGCCGGACGGCTACGGACAGATTCCCGGTGCGGCCGCGGATGCCGAAGCCTTGGCGGAGCAGGCCGAGGTATGTCTCATCGCGCCGGACGAACAGAGCGTCGAGGCCATCGGCCCCAACCCCTACGATCCCCAGCGCCGTAAGGCCGCAGCACAAGCTGGCCGAGCCCAGGGCGAGGCCCTGGCCAACAAGGTCGCGCTGCTGTGGTGAAAAGCCGCGCCACCCGCGGAGGGAACGGCTATAGCCACTCGCCGATCGCGGCGATCAGGACGGTGGCTTCGAAGCGGACCGCGAGTTGTCCAACCGGGTGGCGACCGCCCGGTTGCGCTTGAGCCGGTTGATCCTGCCCTCGACCCCGGGCCGGGCTTTGTAGTCCTCGTGGTCGAAGGCAGGAGGCCGCCCGCCGGCCTTCCCGTGCCGTTTGCGGTTGGCGGCCTGGTCGGCAGGCTCCGGGATCGTGCAGCCGATTCTGCGCTTTCGAAGGTAGGCCCGGTTGGCGCGGGACGGATGGGCCTTGTCGCCCCGCACCCGCAGCGGACGGACACGGGGACGGCCCGGTCCGGTGCGGGGCACCCGGACGGCATCCAGGACGGTGGCGAACTGAGAACTGTCACCATGCTGACCAGCGGTGACCAGCAAGGACAGCGGCCTTTGCCCTTGCTCGCAGGCCAGGTGGATCTTCGTGGTGAAGCTTCCCCCGGACCGGCCCAGGCCATGGTTCTCGGGTTCGGCGCTGGCCCCGACCGGTGGCTCGTTCGGGGCATCGCCGTCACGGCGGGCGCCCGCAGCGTGCTGATGTGCCCGACAGATCGTGGAATCGACGTTGACCTCCCACGTGATCAACCCGGCCGCGGCCGCCCGGACCTGCAGTCCGGTCAGCAGCTCGTGCCAGGTGCCATCCCGCTGCCAGTGGCGGAAGAGTCCGTAGACCGTCGCAGCCGGCGGCGGCCGGCCTGCTTGCGATGTCCGCGGGACTCGGCACCAGCGTCCTCGTCGGTCAGCGCAGTCCCGAGTCCGCCGCCGCAATCCTGGACGACCAGCTCAACCGCGTCTTCCGCGCGGTCGATGCGGCCGGTTGACGCAACCGTTCGAGCCCCTTGAGGGCGTAACGGCGGAAGCGGGTGTACACGGTCTTCCTCGGCCCGTAGCGTTCCGTCGCGGCACGGGGTATCAGTGGAGCGAGTAACTCCCACTCCTGGTCAGTGAGTTCATGACGACGTACCACGACACCATGATCCACCACCCGGCTGATCTTTGAAGACGGACCCTAGTTCCTGCGGCGCCTGTTGGTGATGAAGAGCGTCGCGCCTCCCGTCGCAGCGGCCCCTGCGGCGGCGAGGAGGAGGGACTGGGTGCCGGCCGCGCCCGTCGCGGCGAGTCCCGGCCTGGACGCGGCATGGGTCGGATGTGCCGTCGGGGTGCCGCTGGGCTCCGCCTTGTCCGCGACCTGGAGGGTGAGTGTCGCCGTATTGTCGTCCAGGTTCGCTTCTGTCCCCGGATGCTCGGACAGCACTCTGGCGGAAAGGCGCAGGGTGCTCCCGCGTGCCTCGGGAGCGACTGCGTAGCGGAGCGTCAGGGTGAAGGTGCCGCCCGGGGCCACGGTGTCCTGTACGTCGCACCACTCGCCTACATCGTCCCCTGGCAAGCAGTTGGCGAGCTCGTTGTCTCCGTCGCGCCGTAGCCACTGGTCATGGCCAGGTGAGCTGGTGAGGAAGACCCTCATCGTGTCGGGTTCTCGGCCGTGATTGGTCACCGAGAGCCGCGTGGTGACCTGCCCTCCGGGCTGGACGGATGTGGTGGGCTTGGACCACTGCGGGGTCCAGTCGGCGCCCGATTTCACGAGTACGGTCAGGCTGGCGGTGTTGTCCTGCGGGTGTGCGTCCACTGCGTCACCGATGTCGGCTGTCTCCGTGATCGTCAGACGGGTCCCCTCAGGCACACCGGCCGCGGCTCTGACCCGTACCCCCGCCTCCCCGAACTTGTAGTCGGGCTGGGCGGCATGGCATTTGACCTCACGCAAGTCGGCGGACGCCGCCGTGCAGAGCGGCGGGCCACCACCGACCGTCTCCGGCTCTTCCGGCACGAACGTCAAGCCCTTGGGCAGGTGCACCAGGAAGAAGAGCGGTTTGACCGAGCCCGTCTTCATCCACACGCGCGCCACGACGTCGATGGTGTTGCCAGGCGCTACCTGCGGGCGGTCGAATTCCAGCGCCACGGCGGCGTCCACCGGGCCTGTGTCGGCCCGCGCCGTCACCGGCCCGACCGCCATCAGAGCGCCGGCAAGACCGCAAACCACCGCGACCCTTTGAATGAGTCCCCGTCTCCGGTCCACCGCGGCGTCCTCCTCGCACTGTTGCTGATCAGCATTCACGAGGAAGACTCCCGGAAGGCGCCGGAAGTTGTGTGCAGCTGCCGGTGAGATGGCCCTCGCAGGCGGGACCGCGAGTCCGCCGACCTGGCCCTCACCGGTCCCGCACACCCGCGGCCCTGCATCGCCGACTCAAGTGCCTGAAGAATCTCTCCCCCCCCGCATATCGATTTCCAGACCTGACCGACTCCGAGATCGCCGCAGTGGCCATCGCGTATAACGAACGTGTCAATCTCGGTCAGCTCCTGTCCCCGACCTGCTTCCCGACTGCAGTCGTGAACGTGGACGTCGGTCATGTCACTTGTCCTACCCGCGACGTCGGACGACTGATCGCCTACACCACGGCAAGGGACATGCCGTGCCGAGTTCGGGCAGCCGGAGATCGGGGCGGTAGTGGGCACCGGAGTCCAGGGTGATCGCCTCGGGTTCGTACTGCCACTGGATGCCATAGCACATCCAGGCCCACGCCGACGCGGCCGACGACATCGACTGGCTGGTCCAGATCGACTCCACCATCGTCCGCGCCCACCAGCACGCCGCCGCCACCGGCTGAAAAGGGGGCGGCATCAGCAGGCCTGACCGGCGATCCGCACGCAAGCCAAGACAGCGAGCCGACAGTGTCACTAGCGCGGCTGCGTGTTCCGCTGCTGGGCGCCGGCCTGCTCCAGCGCGGTCTCGTAGGCGTGCAGGGCGGTGATGACGGTGGCGCGTTCCGCGGGGGCGAGGCCCCGCATGACGTGTTCCCAGGCGGAGGCGCTGCCGGAGAGCCATTCGCCGATCGGGGCGGCGTAGGCGGGGGCGATGGCGACGATGCGGCGGCGGCGGTCGGCGGGATCGGCGGTGCGTTGCAGGACGCCCGGCCGTGACAGCTCGCTGACCATGAGGCTGACGGTCGTCGGTGCCACCTCCAGCCGCGCGGCCAGCTCGTTGACGCTGGTGGGGCCGTCGTACTCCAGGTGGGCCAGGAGTGCGAGGTGCCGCGGTGCCAGGTCGAGAGCCTGGAGCGCCGGGGGGATGGGCAGGCGCTTGGCGCGGCCCACGAGGCGCGGCATGAGCAACAGCAGGGTGCGGACGGCCTCATTGACGGCTGGACCGTCCGATTCCGTGGACATCGGCTATCTCTCCCATATATCTTTGAAATCAAAGGCTTTGGATTCAAAGGGAATGAGGTTCACTATGCCCCATCTGACGGTCCACCTTCCAGAGAACAGGCTGATCGGGAACGAGCCCGGGCTGATCGCCGCCCTGACCGACGCTGTCGTCGACGTCTATGGCGACTGGGCCCGCGACCTCGTCGGCATCCGCCTGGCCGGTGTCCCCGCAGGCCGCTTCGCGCAGGGCGGCAAGGCCGTGGACACCAGCGCCTCGGTGATCCTGGGCGTCCGCGCCGGCCTCTTCGACCTCCCCGACGCCGACCAGATCACCGCACGCCTCGGCGCCGCGCTCACCGACGCGATCGTGCGCGTCCTCGGCGATGACATCCGCGCCGGCACCATGGTCGAACTCGTGGCGTCACCGCCGGAACGCACCTTCGTCGGCGGCGCCCTCGCCGCGTGACCTTCCGCCGGGCCACCTCACGACCCGGCGGTGCTCAGGCCCGGGAGCGGAGCGATAGTACGGGTGGGAGGCGGGGACCGGGCTGCCTACGACGTTCAACTCGCGGGCCAGCGGAAAGCGCCTGATCCCCTTCAACGGGACCGCTCTCACTTCCCCGCCGCCTTCAACGGAACCGACGCGTTCCATCCCTCTCGACGGAGCCGAGAATTATCACGGCGTGATGATCCGGGCCGGACGTGACCCGTCTCGCTCAAGCTGAACCTCTGGGCTGTGACCAGCGGTGGTTCAGATTGAGCGAGACGGAGGCGCGGCTGGCGTACGCTCAATCTGTCATCTGAGCGCCAGGTGGACAGGGTCAGCGGACTGATCACTGACGCCGACCCTCACGACACAGTCGTCGAACCGACCGGCTCGGCACGCATCCAGAGCGCCGACCCACCTTCACGATGGCCTAGTCACCCACAGGAATTGACCATTGCGAGCGGGACTTCCGGTCACGGATGAAAGTGAACCTCGACAGCGCGCGCTGTAGGTCGGATGGATGATGCTGAAGCACGCCGTCTCGCCCTGAGCTATTGCATCGGCCTGTGGGCAGCAGGTGTCAACAACGTCGTCGAGAGTGACGCTCGCCAACTGCCCTACCACGTTGCGCTTTCCGTACGAAGCCCGCATCGGTTCGAGAGCGTCAACAAACGGGCGGCGTTGATAGCGGACACGCTCGTCCTCACCGACGCTCCCGGGCGTCAATCGCCCGGCTCCCCAGTCTGGCAGGGCGAGCACACAGCCGACTTTGCTCCGCTCCAGGTAGCCCGTACACGTGCTCGGCGCTCCCTGCTGTGCACTGACCCGCAACATCAGCAAGTGCTGGCGGAATGGCCAATGGCCCGCTGGTCGGGCGGCAGTTGCCGTCGTCCTCCAGGCCGGAGGTGCACACGGATACCTGCAGAGTGGAGAAACCAGGGAGGATTTGGTTTCCGTCAACGGCGCCGCCCGTACCCCGGCAGTTGCAATGCCGTGGTCAGGGCGTTGCCTTCGCGGCGCGGGTGGATCGGCCGCGGAGCTCCGCCATGTCGGTGACGTCGCTGGAGGACGGGTGGTCCTCCAGGGCGTCGGCCAGGCGCACGGCCTCTTCGTCCGTGGCGGTCAGGGCGCTCTTGTCGCGGTCGACAGGCGGAGGTGACCGAGCGTTTTGGATGGCCAGTGGAGCGGGTGGATCTCGCCGACCGGGCCATGGTGGGCCCAGCAACCATTCCGACCTTGCACGGGTCCTGTACTGCAGGCCCTGGGCGGGGTGAGTGGTGCTTGAGGACGGGGGAGTCCTGTGCGAGTCCGGCGGGTGGCGAAAGGGATCAGCGAGTTCCTGCTGGAGACGGTCGGGGAAGCCGTCGCCGAGGCGATTCTCACCCTGCTCGCCTGCGCCCTGCTCGTCGGCCTGGCTCTGATCGTCTACCTGAGCTGGGCATTCAGCCCGCGCCTGACCATGGCGGGCGCCGGACTGCTCAGCCTGTTCCTCGCCCACGGCGCCTGGAAGATCTTCCGCGATCCGGCGAAGGGCCGCGGCCGTCGGGGCCTTGCCGCCGCGACCACGGCAGGGTTCACCCTGACCGCCGCGACCGCCGTGTTCCTGCTGTTCTACGGAACAGGATGCGGCTGCATGTGAAGGCAGTTCTTTGCCGCAGGCCTCGTCGCCTTGCAGCCTGACCTGCTCGAATGCCATTGCTCAGAGTGGCCGACCATCGCGCTCGCGTGTCCGGGTGCACGGCCGGCCGCTATGTATGAAGACAATCTTCGTAGGTAACCTTCATACCTGCTAGGCTGGACCCATGACCGAATCCGTTGACCTGGCGCAATCGCTGCGCGAGGTGTTCGGCCGAGCCCAACGCACGCTGCGCGAACAGGGCGGCCGGATGGGGCTGAGCGCCAGCCAGTCCGAAGCCCTGGGGTACGTCTCTCGCGAGGGCCCGCTGACGATCACCGCGCTCGCGAAGCGGCAGCGCGTCCGTTCCCAGTCCATGGGTGCGACGGTCGGTGTCCTTCTCGAGCAGGGACTGGTCACTGTCACTCCAGACCCCAATGACGGCCGTCAAAAGGTTGTCGCCGTCACGGACGAGGCGCGGGCCTTGATCGCCGAGGGCCGCGCTGCGCGCACCGACTGGCTCACGCAGCAACTCCAGGACCTCTCACCGGCCGAGCGGCAGACCCTCGCCAAGGCTCACAAGATCCTCGACCGCTTGTTCCCTTAGGGAGTCCCTATGCCCGTCACCACCCTCGATTCCCGGACCGCTCTGGTCGTCATCGACCTCCAGGCCGGAAGCATCGGCGTCGACATGGCGCCTCACACCGCTGCCGACGTCGTCGCCCGATCCGCCCGGCTCGCCGTCGCGTTCCGCGACCACGGCCTGCCGGTGGTTCTCGTCAACGTCGCGGCTGCCCCAGGCGTGCGCACCGACCACAACCCGGAGGGCGCGCCGTTCGTGATGCCCGAGCAGGCGTTGCCGGTCGTGCCCGAGCTGGGCCAGGCCGGCAAGCGGATCACCAAGCGCACCCCGGGTGCCTTCACCGGCACCGGCCTTGAGGACTACCTCCGCAGCCAGGTCGTCACCCAGGTGGTCATCACCGGTGTCGCCGCCACGGTCCAGCAGGCGTTCGAACTCGGCTTCCACGTGACCACCCCGACCGATGCGATGAGCGACCCCGACCCGGCCCGGCACGAGTTCTCGGTGACCCACCACTTTCCCCAGCGTGCGGAGACCGGCAGTACCGAAGACGTCATCGCGCTGCTCGCCGCGCGCCCGGTGACGCGCACAGCCTCCGCGCTCCACCGCTTGGCGAAGGCGCCCGACCGGCAGCCCGAACGCTGAGCGGGGATCCACCGGTGCACGCCCCCGAGGGGTGCGGGAAGGGAGTTCAGCATGCCGTCACAGACGGCTTCCACCACGCCGGCCCGCACGGCACAGGAGCGCGCGTTCTCATGGCGGTTCCTTACGCCTCTGTACGTCGGCTCGGCACTCAACCCGGTCAACAGCTCGCTGATCGCTACCGCCCTGGTCCCGATCGCGCACGGCATCGGCGTGCCGATCGGGCAGACCGCCGTCTTGGTGACGGCCCTGTACCTGGCCAGCGCGGTGGCGCAGCCCACGGCCGGGAAGGCCGCAGAGGTCTTCGGGCCGCGCCGCGTCCTGCTCGCCGGGATCGCGGCTGTAGGAGTGGGCGGGTTGACCGGCGGCGTCGCCCCAGACCTGCTCACCCTGCTGATCAGCCGCGTTCTGATCGGCATAGGCACCTCGTGCGCCTACCCGACGGCCATGCTGCTGATCCGCAGCCGTGCCCGCGAAGCAGGCTTGGAACAGCCGCCGGGCGGGGTGCTCGGCGGTCTCCAGATCGCCGGCGTCGCCACCGCGTCACTGGGCCTGCCGGTGGGCGGTCTCCTGGTCAGCGGCTTGGGGTGGCGGGCCGTCTTCCTCGTCAACGTCCCCGTCGCCGTGCTCGCTCTCGCCACCGCTCTGGCCTGGGTCGCGGCCGACGGGCCGCTGAAAGGACTCCGACTCCGCGAGGTCGCCTCGCGCCTGGACGTGACGGGAATCGTCTGCTTCGCCGCCGCGATGCTGACCCTGCTGGTCTTCCTCTTCGAACTCCCCACCCCGCACTGGTGGATCCTGGCGCTGTCGATCGTGCTGTGGGCCGCCGACACCCTGTGGGAACTGCGAGCAGCCAGTCCCTTCATCGACGTACGCCTGCTGGCCACTCGCCCAGCGCTGACCAACACCTACGTGCTCTTCGGGCTGGTCATGCTCTGCCAGTACGTCGTGCTCTACGGCGTCACCCAGTGGGTCGAAGCGGTACGCGGCTACAGCGAGTCGGCCTCCGGACTGCTCCTGTTGCCCATGACGCTCGTCTCGGGGGTCGTGATCGCGCTGATCTCGCGCCGGAACATGGTGCGCGGCCCCGTCATCGCCGCCGCCCTGACCGCCCTGATCGGCTCCGCCGGTCTGCTCCTGCTCGACTCCGGCGTCTGGATCGGCGTCGTCGCCGTCCTCACCCTCGTGTTCGGCGCCTCGACGGGATTCGCCGTCGCCGGCTACCAGACCGCGCTCTACAGCCACGCGCCGCAGGAGCACCTCGGCACCGCCGCCGGTCTGCTGCGCACCTTCGGGTACGTCGGCTCGATCGCCTCCTCCGCCATCACCGGCATCGTCTTCCACCACCAGGTCAGCGACCACGGCATCCATCTCATCGCCTGGATCATGATCGGCATCAGCCTGGGACTCACCACCCTCACCCTGGCCGACCGAACCCTGCGAAGCCGCCCGGACCAGCCGACGGAGACCTGAAGCCGTACGCCCGCCTCGCCGAAGGCCACGTCAACCGGTCAAGATGCTCAAGTGCCAGATACTCGGCCCTGCCGGCTCGCACTCCCCGCCCTCAGTGAGCGTCCTCCTCACCTCGCAGACGAACCAGGTCGGCCCTTGGCCGCCGGACCGACTCGACCCAGGCGACCACAAGGCAGCCGAATTCGGCGAGGTGCGTGAGAGGGATCGTCTCGGCGACGGCGAAGAGTGCCAGCAGGTCGTCCGCAGGCCTTGCACCGCTGTCGCAGGCCGGGCACAGATCCGCCTCCCGGAAGCCCTCGACGAGGTGCCCGGTGGTGTTCGTCCACGAATGACCGAACCGGACACGGAGCAGGGCCTCGCCTCCGCAACGGGCGCAGGGCGGCACCTGGTCGAAGCGGAGGGTGATCTCCTCGCTGTCGGTCATGCCACACCGTGCCAGGTGTCCTGACCGAAGGAGCCCTTGGTGTCGGAGGCGATCGTGGCCGCGTTCACCTTCGACCGGAGCAGGTAGACCGTGGTCTTCTGCGGACCGCGTACGAAGAGGTGGACGGGGCTCTCGCCGGGGTGGGCGCCCATGATCCGCCTGAGCTTCCTGACCATCGGCTCGTTGACGCGGGGGTACGGGAACGCCAGCTGGACCGGTGCTGCTCCGTTGCGCTCGAGGGCCTCGATCGTGCCGTCACGGTCGGCGAGGTTCACGATCGCCCAGGCGTTGCCCTGCTTGGTCACCTTGTTCTGGACGCTGGTGATGAGCCCGGCCAGCCGCACCGTTCCCTCGGCCCGCCCGGAGGCGAGCAGGTCGCTGATGGTGGTGTTCCGGTGGGCGGCGAGGATGTGCTCGGTGCCGTCCAGGGGGTGGGCGGCGACGTACATGCCGAGCATCTCCCGCTCGGTGGACAGGAGTTGCTTGCGCGACCACTGGTCGTTCGTGGGGTGTTGGGGTGCTGGGGACGCCGGGGGTGTGGGGGAGGGGGCAGAGGCAGGGCTGGGGATCCGAGGCGTGGGGGGGGCGTCGCAGGTATGCCTGACGTCCCAGCGAAGGTCGCTGCCGAGTACGAAGTTCGCCGCCGAGTACGGCGCCGCCTGCGCCCGGGTGGTGGGGCCCGGGCTCGGAGCCAGGCTCGTTACGGGGGGGCAGCTCCAGGACTTCGGTGCGTGGTCTTGGGCTGGCATACCGGGTGGCCGGTCGAAGCACGGGAGTCGTTCGGTCGGCGCTGCTGCTCTCGTGCGAGCAGATTGGGCGTGGCGATTGGCCTCCACACGTGGAAGCCGCCGGTTGGCGTGTGTGCCGTTTGCCGGAATCTGTGAAAGTCGCCTAAACCGTGCCTCAGCGGCTGTAAAGATGCAGGTCAAAGAGCCTGCTCCCCGCACCCGCGGGGATGGTCCCGACAGGTGGGTCCTGGTCGAGCGAACCTACGTCTGCTCCCCGCACCCGAGGGGGGCCTTATTCACGAGTAGTGGTTCTGCCCCACTTTCGCGTTGATCACGCCGGAGCTCGGCCGGGTCGCGCCCGAGTCGGTCATCGGCCTCCATGTGAACGCCGCCTCCGTCGGCTTCCCGGCAGGACGGTTGCTGTGGGCCTCGGCCGAGCTGCGCTGGATCCCGGAAGTGGGTGAACTTGGTCCTGGCGCTGGAACGGACGCTTTCCAGCTGGATGTAGCTAGAGCGTGTCTCTTTGATTGGTGGGAGTGAGGACTTGCGTCGGTGCGGTGTGTCGCGGTTTCCCACGAAATCCTGTGGAGTCTCGGCCGCCGGAAGTGGTTGGGTCCTGCTCAATGCTTCGCTGACACGGTCCGGCACAGTGCGAGGCGCAAGGTCCGACTCGCAGGCGCGCTCTAGCCCGCGTGTCGTCGAGTGATGGAGGTATCGCGGTGGCTGGTTATGGGGCGCTTTCCGACGTGTACGAGTGGCTGATCGGGGACGACAAGTTGACCCCCGCCAAGGCAGCCGCGGTTTACTACAGCGATGCCGTGGGCTCTCTGCCGCCCAACGCGCGCGTCCTCGACTGCTCGTGTGGAACCGGCGAGCTCGCCATCGGCCTCGCGAGTCTTGGCCTTGACGTGGTCGCCGCAGACGCCAGCAGCGGGATGGTTCGCCGGACCGAGAAGGCCGCCGACGAGCAGGGTGTCTCGCTTCGAGCACTCCGCGCGAGCTGGGACGAGCTGCCCGACCACCTGGAGGACTCCACGTTCGATCTGGTGTTCTGCGTCGGCAACTCGCTCGGGCACGCCGAGGGCGCAGCCGGGCGCCTGAGCGCACTGGAAGCGATGTCGCGGCTGCTGAATCCGGGCGGACGACTGGTGCTCCATTCACGCAACTGGGAGCTCGTGCGCTCCGCCGGCTCACGGGTAGACGTCCGCGATCGACTCATCCGCCGCAATGACCGCGATGCAGTCGTGAGCTACTACTGGCAGATCGCGCAGCGCTGGGAGGAGGAACACTTCCTCGAGATCGTGGTCGCCCAGCTCGAGCCGGATGGGGCAGTGCGAACCTGCTCGGAGCGGTTGTCCATCTGGCCCTACCGGTACGAGGACATCGTGGCGCAGTTGCGGAGCGTCGGGCTCACGGTGCAGTCCACCACCTTCGACCCTGAGAGTGATGAGTACATGGTGGTCGCCAGCCGCGAGCAGGGACTGTCTCGATGAACCGTTCTCGGCAGGTTGAGGGGGTGGTTACTCTGCTGTGGTGCCGAAGAAGACGGAAACGGAGCTGGAGGTAGACCTACGAGGTCGGTCGATCGAGACCCTCGATGACTTCTGGGACGCCGTCGCCGAGCCCTGCGGGCTGCCGGAGTGGTTCGGCCGGAACACCGAAGCTTGGCGCGACACCATCCAGACACGGGGCATCTCCGATGTCATCGACAGCTACGACGTCTTGGTCGTCCACGTGGACAAGCGCGGAGTCTTCGCTGCCCGGAATCGTGAAGCTCGCGCCCTGCGGAGCGCATTCGCGGGGCGGCAGTCGCGGCCGCTGCTGAGGTCAAGGTCTTCCCAGTGGACGCCCAGAAGTTCTCCCTTGCGAAGTCCAGTACGTAGTGCGAGTTCGTACAGGGTGTGGAATCGGTCGGCGCAGGTCGCGTCGAGGAACTGGCGAGCCTCGCTGGCGCTGAGGGGCTGGAAGCGTCTGGGCCGGGGCGTGGTGGTCTGACGTTGCGGGGCAGTTCGTCCTCCCGGACGGCGTGCTCCAGGGCGGACTTGAGGACCGAGTGGACGTAGGCCACGGTTGCGGGGGAGAGCCGCTTTTCGCAGCAGTCGCCGATCGCGCAGCAGCGGCGGGTGGTATCGAGGCTCTGGGCGCAGCACCGGCAGATGCTGCGGAGCCGGTCAAGGTGGATCCGTACGTCCTTGGACGTGAGCCGCGCGAGCTTCTTCTTGCCGAGGCATGGGATGAGATGGAGGCGGATGCGGGCCGCATAGCGTGTGTGGGTGTTCTCGCGGAGCTGGTGGACGGCGACGCTGTTGAGCTAGTACGTGAGGTAGTCGCCGACGGTGCTGTCGGCTGCCGCGGTGGGGAGGCCGCGGTTGCTGTCGGCGATCTTCTCGGTGAGCTTGGCCAGGGCTTCCTTGCGGGTGTTGCCGGGGGGAGGAGGACGTATCCGGCAGCTTCCCAGCGGCCGTCCTTGCGCTGGTAGACGGTTCCGTCGCCGTTGGCGCGCACGCGGCGGGAGGCGGGGTTGTCGCGGGGTGTGGTCATCAGGCAGCGTCCTGTTCGAGCCGGGTGCGGATGAAGTCGGTGAGGGCATGGACGGGGATGCGGCGGGAGCGGCCAAGGGTGATCGAGGCGAGTTGCCGGGTGCGGAGCAGGTCGTAGACGGCGGAGCGGCCGAGTTGGAGTCGGGCCATCACCTGCGGAACCGTCAGCAGCTCCTCGGGCGTGCTCGGCCTTTGGTGCGCGGTGGGTGCCTGCATGGTCATCAGTAGCCCCCCTCGGCGATGAACTGCCGTGCGAGTTCTCTGCGGTGCCAGACGGCGGTGCCGAGGAGCGTGGCGCCGGGGCTGTAGCCGGTGCCGAGGTAGGCCCAGTGGCCGACGACGAGGGTGGTGGAGTAGCGGCGGGACTTGGTGGAGAGGTGGCCGCGGAAGCCGAGCATGTGCGCCCACTTCCAGAGCTTGAGGTTGGCGAACTCAGGCAGCTTGCCTAGCTCCCAGCAGGTGCGGATCATCTGCCGCCCGTGGCGTGCCACCGCGAGGCGAGGCAGTGGCCGGGCCTGTCCGGTGCCGTCGCAGGCGGTGCAGGGGAGTGGGGTTCCATGGGGCAGGAGGGTGGCGCCGCGGCCCTGGCAGGGGCGGCAGAACAGGGCGCGGTCGAGGGCGCCGGAGGCGTCGGCGGACTTGGTGGCGTACTTGGCCACGGCCTGGTCGGTGAACTCGACGTCAATGCCGAAGGCTGTGATCTCGCGTACATCGAGCTGTTAGCCCCAAGCGAGTTCGCGTTCCCCAACCGCATCCGACTCGACCGTGACGCGGACCCGTGCAGCGGCGGCGCGTACGGCGTCGGCGAGCACGGCGGCGGGGGCTGGCTGGTGCCGTCCGGGCCATCGAGGCGGATGACGGCGTGGAAGTGGACCAGGCCGCGCTGCTGGTACTCGGCGACCTTGGCGAAGGAGATCCGCAGGACCGCGTGAGCGGCCTTCTGGGTCATGCCGAGCCGGGCGGCGAGCTCCCGGCGCAGGTAGGTGGTGAAGCGGGCCCGGGCGGAGGCGTGGGCGTTGAACAGGACCGCGCCCGCGTAGTCGTACGCCGCGGGGTTCAGCGGCGTCCCGATCAGGGGATCCGTGGAGTCGTGGAGCTTGCGGCAGCGGCAGGGCCCGGGGATGCCGTTCGCGTTGGTGGTGGGTTGTGGACGGGGCCGAAGGACGGCGGGGTGAGGGTGGCGAAGACGCGGGGGTGGGTGCGGACGGTGTCGGGGACGGTCTTGCCGCCGCAACCTCATGGCCATGGGCATGGCACGCACGTAAGGGCCCGCCCCTGCCAGGGCTGACGAGGAGGGGGAGCCTCGACCGGCCGTGCCCGGCAGGGACGGGAGTTGGGTAGGTCGGCGCGGTGCGGCTCCTGAGCGAGCGGGACAGGTCACGTCCGCCGCCAGGTCCGCCAGGGCCGGGTGATGATCTCCCGGTAGGTGTGGTGGGACGGGCTCTGGCCGCAGTGCCGCAGCACCCAGTTCTGCGGTTCCGCGAAGTCCTCGCTTGACGGTGAGGTCTCTCCGTCCCCGACGCACTGCCTCGCGTACAGGACCGCCTCCGCGTCCGGCTCGCGGTCGGGCTGGAGCGTCCAGGTCTCGTACCGCAGGACCGAGCGAGGGGTCACCGTCCCCACCTCGGATTGGCCACGGCTACCTTCGCGCTTAACTCCTCCGTCGGAGTCGGCGTACGTATGTCCTCGGGCGGCACGTCCCACTCCAGGCCACCGCCTGGCGGTCGAAGCTGCACGTACCGCCCCACATGTCCCATCACCACGCCCACCTTGCCGCTCCGCCGGTCGACCATCAGGGCGCCGGTACCGGGCGAGACGGTGTGCCCGTAGGCATCAGGGGTGGGGGCCGTCATCTTGACCACCCCGGCGAGGCGGGGCGCGACCGGGCCTCCAGTTGCTGGGCGGGAACACATGGGGTGGCGCTCATTCGCACGGTGACGCTCCTCGGCGGCGTTGATGCGTGCCCCTGGGCCTGTTGGTGCCGCAGGGTCGGCACCGATCCTCACGCCGGTCAGCGGGACGAAGGAACCTCCACCAAACCCCACTTCGGGACGTCCTGCACCGTGTAGAACGTCCCTGGTGCCGCCCTGAGACGAAGGGGGAGACTCGTGTCGAACGAGAGACTACGAGCCGTCATGGCGGCGGGAGGCTGGACGTACGCCGCACTCGCTCAGCAGGTCGAGGTCGACCCCAAGTCGGTCGAGCGCTGGGTGAACCTCGGGCGTATCCCACGTCGTGCCACCGCCCTCCAGGCGGCCCGAGCCCTGGGAGAATACGTGCACGCTCTCTGGCCGGCGCTTCGCCAGGCCCGCCCGCCCGCGCCATCAGCCCCGAACTGGTGGCGCTCTACGAACAGCGGGCCGATATCCCCGTCTCGAAGTTCACCCGACCTGATGGCCCAAGCCCGGGAACGGATCGACATCCTCGTCTACGCGGCCGTCTTCCTCCACGAGGCGTACCCGCGGCTGAACGAACTCCTCACCGAACGCGCCGCCGAAGGCTGCACCGTCCGCATCGCGATCGGGGACTCCCGACAGCGACACCGTCCAAGCCCGCGGCCAAGAGGAGCGATTCGGCCACGGCATCGAATCCCGCTGCCGCCTCGCACTCATGCACTACAGGCCGCTCGCCAGCACCCCGGGCATCGAAGTCCGTACCCACGCCACCACGCTCTACAACTCCCTCTACCGCTCCGACGACCAGCAACTCGTCAACGCCCATGTCGGGGGCGTCAACGCCTACGCCGCCCCCGTGTGGCATCTTCGCCGACACGAGACAGGTGGCATGTTCGACACCTATGCCGAGAGCTTCGACGCCGTGTGGACGACGGCAACCCCCGTAAGAGAGGCAGGCTGACCGTGGCCCGCACCGAGTACTACGACGACCCGAATGCGCCCAAGCCGAACAGCATGGTCGTCGCCGCCTCCGCCGTCGTCGCGGACGACCACGGGCGCATCCTCCTCCAGCGCCGCCGCGACAACGACCTATGGGCCCTGCCCGGAGGCGGCATGGACCTCACCGACTCCCTGCCAGGCACGGCCGTCCGCGAGGTCAAAGAGGAGACCGGCCTCGACGTGGAGATCACCGGCCTGGTCGGCACCTACACCGACCCGAAACACATCATCGCCTACGCCGACGGCGAGGTCCGGCGACAGTTCAACGTCTGCTTCACCGCCCGCATCACCGGCGGCCGGCCGGAGATTTCCGACGAGTCCACCGAGCTCCGGTTCGTGCCGCCGGACGAGATCGAGCAGTTGCCGATGCACCACACCCAACGACTCAGGCTCCAGCACTTCCTGGAACAGCGCGAGAAGCCGTACCTGGGCTGAACCGTCTGACGGCAGTAGCGACGGCAACAACCCCGCACAATCACGGAGGTCCACGCACTTCACCGGACCAGCAAACCGCACTTGACCTGCGAAAAAGCAGGTCGAAGGCTTCGTGCAGCACACGTACTATGTGCTGGCGGGCGAGACACCGGTACTCGTTCACAACTCAAACTGCCAGTTCTGGTCGCGGACCGACTACAACGGCCAGCGTATTTATCAGCGGGATGATCTGGTGAATCCGAGCTTTGTTGCCTGCGGACAAGTGCGGTCGGAGCAATCTCAAGAGAATGAAGCAGGGACTCGCCCCGATGGGCCCGGACGGCAAGCCGATGAACCTCCATCACATGCTCCAGACGCAGGACGGGCCGATTGCCGAGGTGACCACTCGATGCACTTCGGGAACCCTTCAACGCCTGGAATTCACAGTACTGGAAGGACCGAGCGGCAGGATTTGATGAATGATGAACGCTGTCGAGGCGAGTGAGCGACTGATCGAGCTGATTTGCGGGAATGATGACATCGCGAACCACGCCGACGGCTGTGACGCAGGTAGGATGGCCGCCGCCGAGAATGATCTGGGTTTGGCTTTCCCTCCCTCGTACCGCCGTCTGATCGAAGAGTTCGGAACCTGGGATATCGCTGGTGAAGAATTTCTTGGCGTATATCAGACGCCCGCCATGGGGTAGAAACTATTGGGCTCCGTAGCGGAAATCCTTGATGCTCGCAGTCTGTACGGAATACCATCCGATCTGATTGTTGCGATGTTTGACGGAATGGGTGGACTTGTTGTTCTCGATTCTTCTAAAGTGAATCAGGAAGGTGAGTATCCCGTCCTCGTTTGGAACCCCGGAGTTGTGGACCGCGAGAGCATGGGGAGGCTTGGGGATGATTTCGGGTCCTTCGTGTTCGCGCTGTGCCAGCGCGCTGTAACGCGCTGGCGAGAGTCCGACTGAAGCTGGGATTTCTTGTACCCCAACTACTCACACCCGTGAACAGCCTTGAGACCTGTGCTGGCCAGGCGGGAGCGGTTGAGGCCAGGTGTTGCGCTGACCGCTTGAGCTCACCAGAGCCATTGGACGGTTGGACGTCGTCATGGGGTGCGAGCGTCGTGGTTCTCGCGGTTTGCGAGGACCTCGGTCATGTGTGTCTGCGCCCAGTTTCTGAGCCCGCGGGTCATGTGGTGGAGCGAGAGGCCGAGGTCGGTCAGCTCGTAGGAGACGGTGACAGGGACGGTCGGCGTCACGGTACGGGTGAGCAGACCATCGCGCTCCAGCGACCGTAGCGTCTGGGTCAGCATCTTCTGGCTGACCCCGGCCAAAAGACGAGCGATCTCGGAGTAACGCATCGCCTTCGGAGCGTCTGCGTGTGCTGCACCGGACTGGCCGGGGCTGCTGTCGCCGCCCAGCGCACACAGGATCAGGACGACCCACTTGTTCGAGATTCGGTCGAGCAGCTGCCGGCTGGGGCACCCTGCCAGGAACGCGTTGTACTCCACCTTGGCCTGAGCCCTCTTCTGGTCCGCCTTCATCGTCGTCACTGATCGCACCTCTCACCAATGGGTGGGTTACGCACTTCCAAGTGCCTACTTCCCGACAGGAAGTTTCTCTCCAATGCTGATGCAGGGGGCCAGCAGGCGCCACCCCCAAGTGCACGACGAAAGGCAACAAGATGAGCACACCCTCCCTCTCTCTTCCCGGCGGCACCTGGACTCTGGGTGACCTGACCGTCACCCGGTTCGGCTACGGCGCCATGCAACTGGCCGGCCCGTGGGTCATGGGGCCGCCCGCCGATCGCGAGGGTGCCCTGGCCGTGCTGCGTGAAGCGGTCGCCCTCGGTATCACGCACATCGACACCAGCGACGCCTACGGGCCGCGCGTCACCAACGAGTTGATCCGCGAGGCACTGCACCCCTATCCCGAGTCGCTGCACATCGTGACCAAGGTGGGTGCGACCCGCGACGAACAGGGCGGCTGGCCCACAGCCCGCCGACCCGAAGATCTGCGCCGCCAGGTCCACGACAACCTCAAGTCCCTGCGCCTCGACGTACTCGACCTGGTCAACCTCCGACTCGGCGACGCCGAAGGCCCCCGGCCCGGCTCGCTCGCCGAGGCGTTCGAGACGCTCGTCGAACTCCAGCAGCAGGGCCTGATCCGCCACCTCGGGATCAGCAACGCCACCGAGGAGCAGGCCACCGAGGCACAGAGCATCGCGCCGATCGTGTGCGTGCAGAACATGTACAACCTCGCCCACCGCCACGACGACAAGCTCATCGACCGGCTCGCCACCGAGGGCGTGGCGTACGTGCCCTTCTTCCCCCTCGGGGGCTTCACCCCGCTTCAGTCCTCGGCGCTCTCGGCGGTCGCCGCCCGACTGGAGGCGACACAGATGTCCGTCGCACTGGCCTGGCTGCTGCAGCGATCACCGAACATCCTGCTCATCCCCGGTACGTCGTCGACGGCACACCTGCGCCAGAACATCGCCGGCGCGGGACTCTCCCTCGCTCATGAGGACTTGACCGAGCTGGACGACATCAGCCGCTGAATGCCCCAGGGCTGACCGCCACTGGCGCTGTTCCCCCCCCGCACCTGCTCGGGGTTCTGGCGTCAGTGGCCGTATGTCCGTTTCGTTGCGATCGCTGCCAGGGTGCCCAGGGTGAGGGAGACAGCCATCACGGCTGCCATGGGCGCGGGGCTCTGGGTGCCGAACAGCCCGACCACGGGCGAGGCGGCTGCACCGAGAAGGAACTGGCCGCCTCCGAGAAGTGCGGATGTGGCTCCGGGGGCGGCCCGGCCGCGACTTTGAGCGATGGTGATGACGGCGGGAAAGAAGAGGCCGAACGCGCTGATGGTGATCAGAAGGCACAGCCAGGTCAGAGGCATATTGCTGCCCGTAGTTGTCTGGAGGAGAAGCAGCGCCACTGCTCCCGCCGTAGCCAGGGCGCCGCTGATGACGAGGAGGGCTTCGGGAGACCGGTGCCTGGTCAGGTGCCCGTAGGCAAGGCTTCCGGCCATGTTGCCGAGGGCGTTCACGCCGTAGACCAGGCTGGAGAGGGCTGGGGAGAGGCGGTAGATGTCCTGGAAGACGAAGGTGGTGCCGGCGATGTAGGCGAAGACGGCGGCTCCGCCGCAGGCGAGGGCCAGCACCGGGGCGAGGACGGCGGGCTGCGCGGCCGTCCCCCCGATGGCGCGAAGGCTGGGCGCCAGGCCGCCGGTGAGGCGGGCCTCGGGTGGGTGGGACTCCGGGATCCAGCGCCATACGCCCGCAGCCAGGAGTACGCCCATCAGGGCGAGGACGACGAAGACGTAACGCCAGGGAACGAGGAGGAGCAGGGCGCCGCCGGCCAGCGGAGCCAGTACCGGGGCCATGGCGCCGATCGCTCCCAGGCGGGAGAACACCGTGGGGAGTTCGCGGTCGTCGAAGAGATCGGTGACGACAGCTCGGGAGACCACGATCCCGGCGGCCCCCGCGACGCCCTGTCCCACCCTCGCCGAGTTCAGCACAGCCACCGTGGGCGCCAGAGCGCACACGAGGGAGAAGCCGGCGAACACGACAGACCCGCCGATGAGGACGGGGCGGCGGCCGACCGCGTCACTGAGCGGGCCGAGGGCGAGTTGCCCGGCGATGATGCCGACCAGGAAGCTGGTCAGGGACAGTTGCGCGCCGGAGGCGTCGGTTGCCAAGGAGCGTGCCAGGTCGGGCATCGCGGGTACGTACATGTCCGTGGCCAGGGGGCTTACGCCGCTCAGTCCGGCCAGCACCAGAAGCAGGCGAAGACGCTTCGGTGCGATGGCGTACGGGCTGGCTGCGTCGGGCGCGGCCGCGGAGCGGGTGGTCACAGTGCGGCGGCCGCCCCTTCTTCCGGACCAGGCGTTTGTGCTCGCCCGGTGGGCCTGTCCAAGGCCGTTTCTGCTGCGGCCACCTGTTCCAGCAGGCCCGCCGCGATCTGCAGTACGGCGCGCTCAGCGGGGGACAGGTGCTGGCGGAGTGCCGATGCCAGCCAGTGGTTGCCGTCCCTCACGTGCTCTCGCAGGGCCTCACGTCCTGCTTCGGTGATGGTGACGTTCTGGCGGCGGGCGTCGACGTCGCTGCGCGAGCGACGGATGCGGCCCTGCTCCTCCAGTTCGTTGAGCACGCGGGTCAGCGACTGTGTCTGCAGTCCTTCGATGGCGGCGAGTTCCGAGGGGGTCAGCGCCTCACCGTGCCGCAGGTTGGCCAGCACCGAGGCGGCCAAGCGTGACAGGGCACGGCTGCTTCCGGGCTGCTCGGCACGCAGTCGAGTCGCGAGCCTCGACACGCCCCACCGCAGTGCTTCGGCCAGATTCAGGTCGGCCTGTCGCTGCAGCTCAACATCGTCTTCCATGGATACGAAGCTACAGCTTTGCTACTCGACGTAGAAGTCGCACTTCCAGCCAAACATTGATAAGCATCAGCTTGGCATCTCGTGTTGCGGCGGGCCCTGTGCTGAGTTCGATGCCCTCGGCGTCCGGCCGCGCTCCTGCGACCGGGCGCAGCCACTCGGCGGGGCCGTGTCCGCCGCGCGCGGCCGCCGTGGCGATGCGCTCTGCCCGTCGGCGTCGGTGAACCGCTCCGTCATGGCCCGGGAGTCCCGGCTCGGACACCGGGGAGCAAGCAACTCGCCGGGTCGACGCGCTGCTGCAGCAGGTCCTGGCGGAGCCCGCCCGGGCAGCTTGGCGGAGCCCGTCTGCGCGGCGTGGCTGAGCGAGGAGGACCGGCACGGGCTGACCGCTGTGTCCTGGTCCAACGTCAACCCGTACGGCACCTTCCGTCTGGGCAAGGACAAGCGCCTCGACCTGGTGCCGGCCGCTGTCGTGCCCCGCCCGCGCACCACCTCTCGATCCACCACAGAGCGCATCGCTGACCTCGCAGCCCCTCGGATGCAGGGGTTGCGCACCCTCCACCGGCAGCCGCCCCACCCGGCCCCACCCGCCGCAGCACGGCTGGCCAGTCGCTCAGCTGAGGCGAACTGCTCCACTGCTGACCGGCAGCGACGCGAGCCGCCGGCGCAGGAAGCGGGCCTCGGGTGTGTCCTCGCCCACCAGCTGCAGCGCATCCTCGTACGCGGCCCTGGCCGCGTCGGTGCGGCCGACCCGGCGCAGGAAGTCCGCGCGGGCCGCCGGAAGCAGGTGGTAGCCGGCCAGCACGTCGGCGTCCAGCGCATCGAGCGCGTCGAGCCCGGCCGCGAAGCCGTCGCGGAAGCCCACCGCCACCGCCCGGTTGAGCGCCGCCACCGGGGAGGGCTGGGCGGCGAGCAGCGCGTCGTACAGCGGCACGATCGCATGCCAGGGCGTCGCCTGCGCGGACGGCGCGGACGCGTGGCAGGCCGCGATCCGCGCCTGCAGCCAGTACGGGCCCGGGGGACGGCCGGAGCGGGTCGCCCGGCGCAGTTCGCGGTGCGCCTCGGCGGTCAGCACCGGATCCCAACGGGCCCGGTCCTGCTCCTCCATGGACACCAGATCACCCGCCGCGTCGAACCGAGTGGCGCGTCGGGCCTGCTGGAACAGGATCAGCGCCAGCAGGCCGCGTGCCTCGTCGGCAGACGGCATCAGGTCGACCAGCAGCCGCACCAGGCGCAGCGCCTCGTCCGCGAGGAGGCGTTCGAGCTGCCCGTAGCCGGCATTGAAGACGAGGTAGAGGACGGCCAGTACCCCGTCGGTGCGCTCGGCCAGCAACTCGGCCGGCGGCACCCGGTAGGGGATCGCGGCATGGCTGATCTTGCGCTTGGTGCGCAGCAGCCGCTGGGACATGGTGCTCTCGGAGACCAGGAAGGCGTCCGCGACCTGCGCGGTGCTGAGCCCGGCCACGGTCTTCAAGGTCAGCGCCACCCGGCCGTCCAGCGGCAGCGCCGGATGGCAGCAGGTGAAGATCAGGCTCAGCCGGTCGTCGTAGTCCGCAGCGGTCTGCGCCGTCTCGTCCAGCAACGCCCGCTCGGCCAGCTTGGCCTGCTCCGTGCGGCGACGGCGCAGCACGTCGAGCGCCCGATTGCGGGCCGTGGTGGTCAGCCAGGCCGCGGGGGAGCGCGGCAGGCCGGCCTCGGGCCAGTGCCGCAGCGCCTTCTCCACCGCGTCCTGCACACAGTCCTCGGCCAGCTCCCAGTCGCCCGTCAGGCGGATGAGCGTCGCGACCATGCTGGCTCGCTCCGCGGCGACGGCCGAGGCCGCCGCCGCAGCCACCTTGGCCGTCGCCGCCGTCGCCGCCGTCACGCCTGCTCGCCCGGCCAGAACGGCCGCAGTTCGAGCTTGCCGTCGCGGGCCATCGGGTGCCGCGCCGCGATCGCGATGGCCTCGTCCAGATCCTCACACTCCAGGATGTCGAACCCGCAGATCCACTCCTTGGACTCGGTGAACGGGCCGTCAGTGACAAGCACCTGGCCGCGGCTGACGCGTACCCTCGTGGCGTCGCTGAGCGGCTGCAGCCGCTCCCCGACGATCCGCTTGCCGCGGCCGTCGACGTCGGCCACCCACTCCTCGATGGTCAGGCCGCCGGTCTCGGTCTCGGTCTCGGCCTCGGCATCCGGATCGGCGACGACGAACATCATGTACCTCATGCGCGGGGTTCCTCCCTGCTCAACGGTGTGCACGACCATACGACGAACGGGGCGGCCCCGGATCCGACACTGCACCGGGCGCAATTCCAAGATCGTTGCCTCACTGCACCACCCACTGCCGGCCGTCCAGCAGCTCGCGCACCGCGTCGAGGTGCCCGGCGTGCACGGAGGTCTCCACCAGGACGTGCGCCACGACGGAGCGCACGTCGGGGAAGTCCGTCCCCCAGCGGGCCCAGACGGGGTCCGGCTGCTCGGGCGGCGCGTCCAGGTCCGTCGCCGCGAGGACGGCATCGGCACGGCGGATCTCCTCGCGGTAGCACGCGAAGACCTCCTCGGCGCTCTCGTCCGCGCCGACGCGCCAGTCGCCGCCCTGCTCGGCCGGCAGGATGTCCCGCGGCTCGCCGCCCACCACACAGCGGAACCAGTACCGCTCGTCGGACAGCGTCAGATGCCTGACCAGCGCCAGGCAATTCCAGCCGGAAGGCAGCACCGGGCGGCGCAACTGCTCCTCCGTCAGCCCCTCCAGGACCCCCAGCACATGCCCGCGCTGCCCCGCCAGCAGCCCGAGCAGTACCTCGGCTTCCCGCCCCATCCAGGACCCCTTCTGTCGCAACCCTCGATCTTTCTGCCTCCAACTGTCCCTACGACGAACGGGACAGCGCGGAATCCGACAGCCGACGTTTCCCTGCCGTCGGAAAACGTTCACCTATCGATGCGGCCTGGAGTCCGCCCGCGCCCGCGGCCGCTCTCGCGTCGGCGGCCGCCGTCCCGTCGTGGACGACGACCAACGCCGGGATCTCCATGGTGCCTGGGCCAGGACTCCGGCCTCGGGGAACGGCTCGCCTCGACGGCGGCGACGGTCCCGGGGGACAGGTGCCGGTCCCGGCCCGTGGGGACGACGACGGAGGCGCCGGCCGTCTCGTCGTCCACCAGCTCCGCCTCCACGACGTCGGCGGCCGCCGTGACGACGGCGAGTCGGCCGGCCGACCTGCCGCTCACGCGCGCACCCCGACCTGCTGCATGGCGGACTCGGCCATCTCGCACGGCCAGCGCGTCCCGCAGCCCTGGCACGCCGGCTCGGGCCCCTCTGCGGGCGGATGCTCCTTGAGGATCTTCCCGGTGACGTCCCAGAAGACGGCGTGCCCGGCGGTGGACGGCTCCCGGCTCGCGCCGGGGAGCGCGGTCAGGGCCCGCTGGTAGCGGTGTTCGCCGAGTTCCAGTTCTCCCCGACCTGGAGCCCACCGTGGATATCCCGGCGCAGGTCCGGGCTGGCCAGGTAGTCACACGCGGAGATCGTGCGGACCGCACGCCCCGGCTCTTCGAGGGCGGTAGGTGGGGTGCTGGGGCCGCCGCGGGTGAAGCGCCGCAGCACCTGCTCGGCTTCCGCGGTGCCCAGGCGCAGCGCGGTGGCGTACTTGACCATCTGGTCGTACTGCTGGGCGACCAGGTCCCACTTGATGGCCCGGGTCGACAGCGAGCCGCCGAGCGCCGACCAGCCGGGCGGGGAGTCGTCCGGGCGGTACAGGCGGATGCTGCCGATGTTCTTCAGCCGGGGCAGCAGCCGGAAGTTGAGCAGCTCGGTGAAGGCGAACCCGACCACGGAGCACCGTGCATGTCGACGTGGTTCGACTCGATCTCGGCGTCCGTGCAGTGCGTCAGGCGCCGCCCCAGACCGGGGCATCCGTTCCCCACAGACCCGGCGGACGTGCCCAGTTCACCGGGCCCCCGTCGTACGACACCGGCGGCAGCGCGTGCCGCAGTCGGCCCATGGGACTGTCGGTCTCGGTCAGCCAGTGTTCGGCGTCGAAGCCCTCTTCCTCGCCCGGAGCGGGTGCCAGATCGTGGACCAACCAGTGCGCGGTCTGCGTCAGCGCCAGGCGGACCAGCCGTGTGCCGCCCGTGCGGTGCTGCTCGGTGAGCGCGCGCAGGACACCAGCCGCGAGCAGATAGCCGGTGCCGTGGTCGAGCGCCTGAGCGGGCAGCGCACCGGGCGAGTCCGGCGAACCCTCCAGCTCGGCGATGCCGGTGGCCACCTGGACCAGGCTGTCGAAGCCGCGCCGCTCGCGCCACGGTCCGTAACGTCCCCACGCGGAGAGCTGGGCGATGACGAGACCCGGGCGGCGCTCGGCGAGCGCCTCGGGCGTCAGTCCGAACCGTTCCAGCGCGCCCGGCCGGTAACCGGTGACCACCACGTCTGCCGCATCGAGCAGTTCCTCGAAGAGCCTGCGGTCGGTGTCCTCTCCCAGGTCCAGGGTGGCCGAGCGTTTCCCCATCCCCGTGTCGTTGTGGGCCTCCTGACTCTCCGGCAGCTGCGGGGCGTCGATCCGCAGCACGTCAGCGCCGAGCAACGCGAGCGTTCGGGTGGCGACCGGTCCGGCCAGTACGCGGGTCAGGTCCAGGACGCGCAGCCCCGCGCACGGTAGTGCGGCACCACCGAGCATTCGATCGAGCATTCGATCCGGGGCATCATCGATGCGCGCCGTCGTCAGCAGCGGCTGCCCCGCGACCATGACCCCCTGCTCGCTCCTGGCCCAGTCCTCGGGGCCGCGTGCCGCGACGGCCAAACCGCCCGCCGCGTACACGGTCTCCTCCACTTCCAGCGCGGTAAGCCCCGCGATGGCCTGGGCCACCGCGTCCACCGCGTCCACCGCCTCCTCGCCGGCGTTCCCCGGCACCCCGAGAGCAGCGAGCAATCGGGCCCGGTTGTGCGGGTAGTTGGCGTGCGTACGAACCCATCCGTCGGCCGCCCGCCAGAACCGGGACAGCGGAGCGAAGGCCGACCACGCTCTCCCGTCGGCCCGCATCAGCCGGTCGCTGAGGAACGCCGTCGCGACCGCCTCGTCATCGACCCGCACACGGGGCACGGGGCGCCCCGTGCGTACGGAAGTGAGCTCGGCGGCCGCGAGCGAACACACCGCGACGGTGGCTCGCGCCAGCTCCATGACGGGCAGCCGCGCCGGCAGCCCTCCGGACGGACCGCCGTAGGAGACCCGGTCGAGCAGCGAAGAATCGGCACCCAGTGCCGACCAAGCCTGCGAGGCTCCCGAGTTGATTGGAGAATCCATCCCCACACTGTGGCACTGAGTGTCATCTATGGGAAGGATTGCATCCTGGACCCAGGCCCTCGCCGACGTACTACTGGGATTCGGCCGGAGACGCCGCCCGCGCCCGCGGAGCCCTCCGCGGACGGCCGCTCGTCGACGATGACGAAGGAGCAGCTACGGCACGCCCGCCACCTGCTCGCCCGCCGGGAGAAACCGGCATGTCGATTGCGAAGCTCCTCGGCGTCTGCAGGAGCCCGAAGTACAAAACCCTCCAGGGCGCCCCCGCCTAAACGCGGCGAAGGCTGTGTCCACTGTTTCCGGGGTCTCGCTCCCGCAGGGCCGCTGACGCGTTGGGTGATGGCGCCCCGGCTCACCAGACTGGCCCGGACTGCCCAGCGGTATCAGGGGTATCTGAGCCAGCCTGGCCGCGCCGTACAATCACGCCCTAATGGAGCGCCGCCCGCTCGATCTCGTCCACTCGCGGTACAGAGGAAGTCGGCGACCTTGCCCCGGTCGTGCACGTCCGGGCGGGCCATAGCTGGCCGTCACCCGACTCGTTGGCCGGTTATGAGTACGCATGCGCAGGTGTCGAGGTGCCCGTTGTCCCTTCGCCCCCCTTCCGGTGAGCAAGTTCCTTCGAGCGAGCCCGGCCAGGCCGAGCGAACACGGCCGGGCAGCAAGCACAACTCCACTGCCGCAGCTTGACCGTTTGACCCCATAGGACGTCGCATCAGGGACATCCAGAGCATCCCGCTCGCGGTGTCGCTGACCGGCGGAAGCCCCGGGCGACGAGATTCCTGCCATCGCGGGCCAGGTCGGCAGAACCCGCCGACGCCCCGACGCCCCGACGCCCTGCCGGCTGACCGCGGCGGCGCGAGCCTGAGGTCCTGCGGCAACACTGAAGCAGCTCACCGGGACTGCCCTGTCGCAGCGCCGTCCACCGCGGCCCCGTCGAGGGCGCGCGGCAGCCATGCGGAGATGATCTGGAGGACTTCGGGGAGCTTGGTGATCGCGCAGTGCCCGGTGTCGGGCAGGAGGTGGACCTCGGTGTCGCGGCGGCCTTGGAAGATCAGGGTGTCGGCCTGCGGGACGTGGACGTCGTCGGCGCCGTTGATGACGAGCATCGGCGTCTGACGGTCCAGATCGAGCAGCGGACGCAGGGAGAACGCCTCCAGCGCCGAGGCCAGTTCTTCCAGCGACGGGTGTCGGTCGTAGCCCAGGGCGTTGCCGATGATGCCGTCCATGCCGAACCGGACCTGGCGGGCCGCGAACGCCTCCTCGACGGGTGCGCCGAGCACGATGGCCGCGTCGGGATCACCGGCCAGGCCGGTGCGGGCCGAGTAGTGGCCGCCCATCGAGACGCCCATGTGCACCACTACGCCGTTGCCCAGTGTCCGGGCGTGAGCGATCAGGCCACGGACGATCTCGGAGCCGTCCGGACTCATCGGTACCCGGGACTCGCCGGTCCCCGGGATGTCGAAGGCCATCAACGGCATGTGGAGGTGGTGAATGAGCCCCGTCATCAACGAGTGCAGGTCCATCTTCCAGCCGTCGACACCTCCGCTGAACAGCAGCACCGGCCCTCGCCGGACACCGGGCGGCGTCAGGACGTGCACGGGCAGCGTCGTCGTGCCGCCGCGGTAGGGCAGATCCAGCATCTTCCGCTGGAAGTCCACCCCGAATCCGGGAGCCGCGAGCTGGTACTGCCGGATCTGGTGGGACAGCGCGGTCCGCTTGGCCCCATCCGCGAGGGTCGGGAACTTCGCCCACCCGTAGGCCAGGGCTGCAAGGCCGTGCGACCCGGCGGCGGCGTAGCGCTCCGCTAGCCGTGACCACTCGTACACCCACCCGCCGGGCGCATCCGCCCACATCTCGGTGATCGCCGAGCGGACCACATCCACGTCCTCGGCCGGCAGCCCGGTGTTGACCATCTGCGGGTACCGCTCGGTGAACAGCCCCTCCACTTCCAGTGGCCACTGGTACGACATGACGCCCTCCGGAGCACTCATTCTTAACGCAGGGATTCTGCGTTAGCGACACGGTAACCAGGCGGCATCCTTAACGCAAGATGCATGCGTTAAGGTGGGTTCATGGGTGAGGGACACGTGCGCCGCAGGACCGGCGGCCGATCCGCGCGGGTCCGACAGGCGGTCCTGGACGCGACGTTGCAGGCCGTGGCCGAGCATGGGGCCGACGCGGTCAGCATCCCCGAAATCGCCCGGCAGGCCGGCGTCCACGAAACCTCGGTCTACCGGCGGTGGGGCGGCCGCGAGCAGCTCGTCACCGACGCGCTCCTGGCCCACAGTCAAGAGCTGCTGCCCGTCCCCGACACCGGAACCCTGCGCGGTGACCTCATCGCCTTCGCCGACTCGCTGGCCGCCTATCTGGCCACCCCTCTGGGCACAGCGCTCACCCGCGCCATGTCGGCCACCCACGACGACGCCGCCCTCGCCGAGAACCGGCAGCGGTTCTGGGACACCCGCATCGATCTCGCCCAGGTCATGATCGACCGAGCGGTCGCCCGGGGGGAACTCCCCGAAGACACCGATCCCGCGCTCGCCGTTGAACTCCTCGGCGCGCCCCTGCACTTCCGGTCGCTGCTCACCCGTCAGCCCGTCGACTCCGCCTTCACGGCCAAAGTCGTCGACGTCCTCCTCACCGGCCTCCGAGGCTGACCGGGACACCGGAGAAGCTGCCCATCCAGGCGTCGAGAGCCCCGGTCGAGTGCGTCCTGCACGCATGTGGGGTCCGGCCGGGAGCCTCGGTACATGCCTGGCGCATGGGAACGCCCTGACACTCAGGATGCCTCCTCACCGCGCACCCGAGGCCAGAGGGTTCAGCCCCGCGCGGCACAGGAGGGTGTTCATGACGCGGGGGCCTCCCGGTGGTCGGCTGCGTCGGTGGTCAGGTCGACCAGGACCTTTCCGGTGACGCCGTCCTCCACGGCCTGGTGCGCTTCGGCCGTGCGGTCGAGTGGGTAGAGGTGCAGCGGCAGGCCCGCTTCGGCGCCGACCGGGAGGGCACCGGCGTCGAGTGCGTCGAAGACTGCGGCGAGTCCGTTGCGGCGGGCCGCGGCCGGGATGCCGTAGAGGAAGACGCCGTGCCAGCGGCGGTTGGCCGAGGTGGACTCCAGGACGGGCACCGTGACCGCGTCGGCGGGCGTGCCGCCGTAGAAGGCGATGACGCCGTTGTCCGCGAGCACTGCCCGGTCCAGGTCCGCGTTGGCCGCCACGGCCACCTCCACGACGGTGTCGACGCCTGAGGGGGCGAGGTCCCGGACGGCGTCGGCGAGGTGCGTAGTGGTGCGGTAGTCCAGTACGTGGTGGGCCCCCGCGGCCGTGGCCAGTTCGGCCTTGGTGCTGCTGCTGACGGTGGCGACGACGGTGGCGCCGGACCAGACGGCGAGCTGAATGGCGGCATGTCCGACGGCGCCGGCCCCGCCGGCGACCAGAACGGTGCGGCCGGACAGGGCGCCGGGCCCCAGCCTGCGCGGTCCGTCTTCGTGCAGGGTGAGCGTGCGGTGCGCGGTGAGGGCGGGGATGCCCAGGCTGGCACCGTGGGCGAAACCGGCGGAGTCGGGCAGCGCAACGGCCAGCTCGGCGGGGATGACGAGCTGCTCCTGCGCGGTACCGTCCGCCCGTTGCCAAGCGGCGCCCCACAGCCACACCCGCTGCCCCACGCGGTCGGTGGCGACGTCCTCGCCGACCGCGTCGATCACCCCGGCGCCGTCGTAGTGCGGTACTTGGACCGTCTCCGGGTCGACGGACGCCCGGCGCTTGACGTCGATGGGGTTCACCCCGGAGACGCGGACGTCGACACGCACCTCACCGGGCCCTGGTCGCGGAACCGGGCGCTCGATCATCCGGAGGGTGTCGGGCGGACCGGAGCGGGTGTACGCGATGGCTCTCACGGGGTGTCCTCGGGTCGCTGGACTGTGACCCGCCGTGCAACAGGCGGGAGGGGGCGAAGTGGCTGGTCGGGCCGTGGAGGTGTCAGCCGTTGGGCCGGCCCGCGTCGGAGATCACGTCGGTGAGTTCGGGGTTCTCGTCGAGGCGTCGCTGGTGCAGGGCGGCGATCCTGGGGCCCATCTCCGGATCCGGGTCGTCGACGACGTCGAACATGGCGAAGGTCTCCAGTAGCGGCCAGCCGAGACGGTCGGTGCACAGGTGAGCCGGGTGGGTGAGGTAGGCCCAGTAGGCGTCGAGGTCGGCGAGCACGACGGTGGCGGACCAGGTGTAGTCGCCGCCGTGTTCGCGTCCGACGAAGACGGACTCGACCGCCGGCACCTCCTGTGCGTGCTCACGCAGGCTGGTCAGGAGCTCGTCGAGTTGCTTCTCGGTGACATCGGGTTTGACGGTGAAACGGATGACGTGATGGATCACGGTCCACTCCTTGCGGTTCTGTGCTGGCGGAGGGGTTACCCTCGAGGTTAATGCATCGAAGAGTTGCGTCAACCGGCGTCCGGGAGGCTCCGCGGTGATCTACCACTCGATCCGGTTCAAACTGAAGCCGGATGCCGATCACGGCCAGATCGAGGACACTCTCGAGCACCTGCGCCGATTGGGGCGTGAGCTTTCCGTCGTGCGGTCCTTCGTGGTGGGACAGGACATCGGGGGCGAGTTCGACTACGGCGCCACCTACGTCCTCGAGGGCGTCGACGACTACCACGCGTACATGTATGCCCCGCTCCACCGCGCGACCGACGACGTGGGCATGCCCCTGATCGAACGGATGACTTCGTTCGACATCACCGACGACCCCGACCCCGCCGTGGGCGAGAGGATCCAGGAGATCCACCGGACCCGGTACGCGGGCGACCCCGCGCTCAAGAACATGATCGACCAGATCGGCTCCTACACAGGCAGCGGCGTCGAGAGCTGACCTGCGGGACGGCCGCGGGAACAGACCGCTCGGTCACAGATGCGCTCACCAGGACCAGCCCTTCAACTTCGAGCGAGTTCTTCCATGCATGTTTTCGTCACCGGGCCGACGGGCTCGATCGGTTCCGCCGTCGTCACCGAGTTGATCGCGTCCGGCCACCGGGTCAGCGGGCTGGCACGCTCCGACGCGTCGGCCGACGCCCTCGCCGCGGCCGGGGCCGAGGTCAGGCGCGGCACCCTCGACGACCGCGACCTCCTGCGAGCGGCTGCCGACGCCGCGGACGGCACCATCCACCTCGCGTTCGACCACGCGAAGGCGTTCGGCGGGGACTTCCGGACGGCCGCGGCCGAGGAGCGCAGCGCCGTCGAGGCGTTCGGTGAGGCGCTCGCGGGTTCCGGCCGGCCGCTCGTCGTCGCCGTCGGGACGGGCGGCATTGCACCGGAGGGCATAGTGGCGACCGAACGTGACGGACACGAGATCGGCCCGGCCGAGGTGGGCGCCAACAGCCCGGCGGCCCGACTGGCCACCGCCGAGCTGGCCTTGTCCTTCGCTTCCCGCGGGATTCGTTCCTCGATCGTGAGGCTGCCGCCGACTGCCCACGGCGAGGGAGACCCCGCCTTCATCGCGGAACTCGTCGGCATCGCCCGGCGGACGGGAGCCTCCGGCTACCTCGGGGACGGGTCGAACCGCTGGCCTGCGGTGCACCGGCTCGACGCCGCGCACCTGTTCCGCCTGGCGTTGGAAAGGGCCCCGGCGGGCACCACCCTGCACGCCGTCGCCGAGGAAGGGGTGCCGTTCCGCTCCGTCGCGGAGGTGATCGGAAGGCACCTGGGCGTCCCGGTGTCGCCGGTGGCCGCCGAAGACGCCGACCGGCACTTCGACTGGCTCGGGGGCCTGGTCGGGCTGGACATTCCGGTGTCCGGCGCACTGACCCGGGATGCACTCGGCTGGCAGCCCGTGCGGCCCGGCCTTCTCGACGACCTGGAACAGGGGCACTACTTCAGGAGTTCGGTGGCTCCGGGCTGAGTCGTTCCGGTATGCGCGCGCCGTTGATGACGAAGTCCGCGGTCTTCTCCAGGAAGTCGTCGTCGAGGTCGCGTCCGAGCATGAGCAGACGGAAGTACAGCGGGCCGGACGTCGCCTGCAGCAGGAAGTCGGGATCCGCGCCGGCCGGCAGTTCCCCTCGCTCGACGGCCCGGACGAAGATGGTCCGGGAGAGCTCCAGACGCACTGACCAGATCGTGTCGAGGACCTCGCGGACGTCGTCCTTCACGGCGGTGCGTTGCCCCACCTCCTGCATGAGCCGGGCGACGCCCGGCTGGTGCAGTACCTCGCGGATGTCCCGCAGGTGGGCGAGGAGGTCCTCGCGCAGGCTCCCGGTGTCCGGGGGCGGCGCGACCTCGCTCTGCCGTTCGATCAGCGCGGTGGACACCAGACCCGCCTTGTCCCTCCACCGCCGGTAGATCGTCGTCTTGTTCACCCCGGCGCGCTCGGCCACCGCCTCGATCCGCAGCGCGCGGTAACCGCACTCGCCCAACTCCGCGATGGTCGCGTCGATGACGGCCTGACCCACACGCGCGGTTCGACCCCCGGGCCGGACCGTCGCACTGTCAGCGCGCATGTGAGCGAACTGATGCTTCAGCGGCTCCGTGGTCATGCCCCCTACGATAAGTGAGGCACCAGCGCTGACCCGCCGCACCGACGCCTTGGGATCGTTTGCCCGCACCCGAGGCGGACGAGCCTCCGCGAGTGGGGCATCGACGGCGACCCCCCTCATAAGGGATGGAAGGCTTCCTTATAGTGGAAGGGTGAGTACACCTGCCGCCTCTCCGTCCCGCCGGCGTCGTCGTGGACCTGAACTCGAGGCCGCCCTGCTGGACACCGCCTGGGACGAACTGGTCGAGGCCGGCTACGCGAAGCTGACCATGGAATCGGTGGCTCAGCGGGCACGTACCGGTGTCGCGGTGCTGTACCGCCGCTGGCCCAACAAGGACGAGCTCACCCTCGCCGCGCTCGAGCACTACCGGCTGACCCATCCGGTCGGCCTGCCCGACACCGGCTCCCTGCGCGGCGACCTGCTCGACGCCCTGACCGGCATGGGCACGGCCCGCGCCGGGTACTTCGCGATCGCCACGGCCGCCGCCTTCTCCGGGCTGCTGGCCAGCACCGGGCTCACCACCACCCAGGTGCGCGACCGGATCCTCGGCCCACAGCGCCCCGAGCGGGTGCGGACCCTCTATCAGCGCGCCCACGACCGCGGCGAAATCGACCTGCCACGGATCCCCGCCGCGGTGCTCGCCCTCCCGTTCGACCTGGTGCGCCACGACCTGCTCATGGACCTCGAGGCGCTGAGCGCCGACCGCATCCAGTCCGTCGTCGACGAGATCTTCCTGCCTCTGGCCCGTCACCACAGCACGGGAACGGACTCGCCGGAACCCTCCTGACCCCGCGCCCGGCGCAGGCTGCCGGGCGCGGCGGCGGCCCCCCTCGTTGTGACGGAGAGGCCGTCGTGCCGGGTGTTCGAACGCCGGTTCCGGTGGCGTCTTGTCCTCGTTCGCGCCCACGGGACCGGGTGCATGCTTCAGTGGGCGGCGGTGAGGCCGACGTGGTCGTCCAGGAAGTCGAAGAACCGCTGGGCGGCCAGGGACCGGGCCATCGGCTCGCAGTGCCCGGCGGCGCCCTCGGCCTCGGTGAAGCGCACGTGCTCCTTCTTGCCGGGGATCATGTCGAACAGGCGCTTGGGCTGGCCGGCGAAGTAGCCCTCCTGGTCGGGATCGGCGATGAGCACCGGCGTCGTGATCCGTGCGGCGAGCTCCGCGGTGATCTCGTAGCGGGCGGCCTCGACAAAGGTGTCGTAGTAGGTCGCGCGGCCGTACGGGTTGGCCCGCCAGTCGAACATCCACCTGACCCGGGGCGGGAGCGCCTCGATCGCCGCGTTGAACGCGTCCCGCTCCCCGCTGTCGAGGAGTTCCTTCAGCTCGGGCGACAGCATCGCATGCCAGGCTTCGGCCACCTTGACCACGCCGTCGTCGATGACCGCGGCCGCGAAACGGTGCTCGAACGCCAGGGCGCGCGGGGCCCAGTAGCCGCCCTGGCTGACGGCGTAGAGGGCGAGGCGTTCAGGGTCCACGCCGGGCAGTCCCAGGGTCGCGTCGACCACCGGGGTGACGACGTTCTCCCAGTCGGGCCGGAAGGGGACCCCTCGTTCGAACAGCATGCGCTGCTGGCCGGGCCCGTCGAAGATCACGACGTTGTAGCCGCGCAGGGTCGCCTCCGAGCCGTACCCGGGCCACAGGTAGCTCGCCGCGCCGTCGGCGCCGTTGACCATCACCAGCGTCGGCTTGACGCCCTCGCCCGGAGCGGCGAAGAACCAGCCGGGCATGGTCCCGCCGTCGTAGGGGATGTCGAGCGGCTCGGGCGGATTGTCGAGCAGCCCGAGGTACTGCTCCCAGCACCGGCGATACGCGGCGAACATGCGCGTGCGGAGGACCTCCGGCTCCTTGCACCCGTCGACCACCAGGACGCACGCCGCGTAGTACGTGGCCGCCCGCAACAGGGCAGCGCGGCCGCTGAACCGGTGGCCCCGGGCCACGCAGTCGTCGCCGATCGCGGCGACCCGGTCAGCGGTCGCCTCCCACTCGGCCGCCCATGACTCCAGATCGCCGTCGGCGATGCGGTCGACCGTCGTCAGCGTCTCGCCCGTATCCGCCGCACCGGTGTACACCCGGCCGAGCATCGCGCGCGTCATCCCGTTCATCCGCGCATCGGTGAAGAAGTCGGAACGCGTCCCGGTCTCCGTGCCCATGTTCATCGCCCCAGATCCGTCGTCAGTACCCTCGCCGACCGCCGAGCGTGGTTCGTGTGCCACCGCTCACCAGCAGCACGCCTTCTACGCGTCGCGCAGCGGCAGAACCGTCAAGGGGAGTCCGCCGCCGGCCAACTAAGAGATGGATTATTCTCTTACTGAGAGTAGGGCTCACTGCCACGGGGTGCAAATCTTCCGTATGGCACACAATGTGCGCCCGGAGCACTGCCTGCCGGCCCTGCACGACGCCGGGGCCTCATGGGCGCGCTGCTTGCGACTGGACCGAGTTCCTGAACCACTCCACGGGTGACGGCGCAGGAGAAGGCCACCAGGAGCGCGGCACCGAGGAGATCCACGATTCCGGTGTCACTGCTGTGATGCAGCAGACCGGGCCCGAGGCCGACAGGGGTCACGCCCGGTGCGGCACTCAGGACAACGGGTCTTCCTGCTGCGTCAGTTCGGAGATGACGGCGCGCACGGCATTCCGCAGCCAGCGTTGCCCCGGGTCGCCGTCGAGCCGGGGATGCCAGGCCATGTGATACCCCAGCGGGCGGATTTCCTCGGGGGCGGGCAGGATCCGGATGCCGGGGTCTGGGACCTGCTCCTCGAGCAGCCGCGCGGGCAGGGTGAGTATCAGCCGGGTGCCCAGGACCGAGCGCAGGGCCAGGGAATGGTAGGGGACGGTCAGTCCGGCCCGGCGGCGCTCGCCGAGGTCTTCAAGGCGTTGCTCGATCGCGGTCTGGCGCTCGCCGATGGTGCCGACGACGACATGGGTGGCGTCCAGGTACTCCTTCAGGGCGATCGCCGGGCGTTCGGCGAGCGGGTGGTCCACGGAGAGCACGCAGACGAACCGGTCATCGAAGAGATGTTCGGTGTGCAGGGCGGTGAGTGGCGTTGACCTGGCGAAGAACACCAGGTCGACGACGCCGCGGTCGACGTCCTCGTAAATGGCGTCGTGCCAGGTCCGGAAGTGCAGTGTGGAGCGCGGTGACTCCCGGAACACGCGCTGGAAGACCGCGGGCGCGAAGACCTGGGTGAAGTCGGTACCCGCGATCCGGAACACCTCGGCGGCCTCGGCGGGGTCGAAGTCCTCCGGGGCGAACAGGCTCTCCAGCCGCGGCAGGACTGCCCGCAGCTGACGCTGGACGCGCTCGGCCCGCGGGGTGAGCCGGTACCCGCCCGGCGTGCGCACCAGCAGCTCGTCGCCGAGCGTGGCCCGCAGCCGCTGGAATGCCCGGCTCATGGCCGGCTGGCTCATTCCGGCAACTTCGGCGGCACGCGAGACATGCCGCTCCTCCAGCAGTGCGGCGAGCGGAGCCAGCAGGTTGAGGTCGACCCGTTCAATATGCACCATCCGAATAATGTACATCACAATCATGCATTGGACAGATGATTGCAGGCGGCGGAGGGTTGATCTCGTCGCCGGGCGGGACCGTCCGCGACTCGCACAGTGCCGGGCGTCCGCCGGACGTCGGATCAGGAGCAGAGATGAACGACGCGGTATCGAGGGACGGATCCAGCCGGCCAAGGGTGGCCGTGGTGACAGGTGGCTCTGGCGGAATCGGAGGTGCGGTCGCGCGACGGCTGGCCGCGGACGGCATGGCTGTCGTCGTCCACTACGCGGGCAGCGCTACGAAGGCCGAGGCGGTCGTCAAGTCGGTCACCGCAGCCGGCCGCACGGCGGTGGCCCTGCCCGGCGACGTCGCCGAGCCGACGGAGATGGCCGGGCTCTTCGACGCCGTGGAGGAACGTTTCGGGGGTGTCGACGTGGTCGTCAACACCGCGGGGATCATGTTGCTGGCCCCGCTCGCCGAGATGGAGCTGGAAGCCTTCGACCGTATGCACCGGGTCAACGTCCGCGGGACCTTCGTGGTCTCCCAGCTCGCAGCCCGCAGGCTGCGTCCCGGCGGCGCGCTGATCAACTTCTCCACCTCGGTGACCCGGCTCCGGCAGCCCGGCTACGGCGCCTACGCGGCAGCCAAGGGCGCGGTCGAGGCCATGACGCTGATCCTGGCACGCGAGCTGCGCGGCCGGGATGTCACCGTCAACGCGGTGGCCCCCGGGCCCACTGCGACACCGCTGTTCGTCGAGGGCAAGAGCGAGGAGCTCATCGCCAAGATCGCGGCAGCCGCGCCCCTGGAGAGGCTCGGTACCCCCGAGGACATCGCCGAGGCCGTCTCCTTCCTGGCCGGCCCCGCCGGACGCTGGGTCAACGGGCAAGTGCTGTTCAGCAACGGCGGCATCGTCTGATCCTCTCCGCCACTTCCGCCTCCCTGCACTCTCTCCCTTCCTTCCCTTCACTCCTCCGATATAGGAGACCCGTCATGTCGACTGTGCTCATCACGGGTGCCGCCACCGGCATCGGCAACCTGACCGCGCGAGCACTGGCCCGGGCCGGTCACCGCGTCTACGCCTCGATGCGCGCCCCCGAAACCCGCAACTCCGCCCCCGCTGGGGAGCTGCAGCGCCTGGCCGAGGTCGAGCGGCTCGACCTGCACGTGGTCGAACTCGACGTCGCCTCGCAGGAGTCCGCCGACCGTGCGGTGGCGGCCGTGCTCGAGAACGCGGGGGCGCTCGACGTCGTCGTTCACAATGCCGGGCACCTCGTCACCGGCTACGTCGAGGCGTTCACCGCCGAGGAGATCGCCCACCTGGTCGACGTCAACACCCTCGGCGTCCAACGGCTCAACCGCGCCGCGCTGCCCAACCTGCGCGCACAGGGCAGCGGCACGCTCCTCTACGTGGGCAGCACCATCCCGGTGACCACACCGCCGTTCCTCGGCCCGTACGTGGTGTCGAAGGCGGCGATGGACGCGCTGGCCCTGGTGACCTCCTACGAGGTGGCTCCGCTCGGCATCGAGACGGTGATCGTCATGCCCGGGGCCTTCACCCAGGGCACCGATCACTTCCCCAAAGCGGGACGGCCCGCGGACGACACCGGGGTCACCGCCGGATACCGGACTCTGGACTCGCTGGTCGCCCGCAACGAGCAGGCCACGGAAAGTCTGTTCACCCCGGGCACGCAGGCCGACCCTGTGGTGGTCGCCGAGGAGATCACCAGGATCCTGTCCCTGCCCTTCGGCGAGCGCCCCTTCCGCAGCGTGGTGGACCTGACCAACTCCCTGGTCGAGCAGGCCAACTCCGCAGTGCTGGAGGCGCGCTCGGACTTCGTGCGACGCATGGGCTTCGAGGAGGTCCTGCACGTCGCCCAGATGTAGGCCCCCGCGCCCGCTCCGCCACCGACCACACCACCTCCTCTCGCAGGGAAACGACGACATGACCCGCAGCCAACTGGACTCCGTCTCCGACCTCTTGCTGAACTCGCCGCTGGACCTGGGCGGCGACCTGGCGAAGATGCGCCGCGTCTTCGACGAGATACTCGGCTCCGCGCCGGTGCCCGACGACGTCCGCACCCGGACCACCGACCTGGGCGGGGTACCCGCCGTCGAGGTGCGCGCCGGCGCCACCGGGCCGACGGGCGGCACCGTGCTGTACTTCCACGGCGGCGCCTACGCGATCGGCTCCGCCGCCGCCAGCGTCGGCCTGGTCTCGGAGATCGCCCGGCGCACCGCCGCGACCGTCCTCTCCGTCGACTACCGGCTCGCCCCCGAGTCTCCCTTCCCGGCCGCCGTCGACGACGCCCTCGCCGCCTACCGAACGCTGCTCGACCGAGGCACTCCAGCCGGCTCGATCGCGGTGACCGGCGAGTCGGCCGGCGGAGGCCTCGCCCTCGCGCTGTTGCTGTCGATCCGCGACGCGGGGCTGCCGCAGCCCTCGTCCGCGAGCGTCCTGTCCCCGTGGACGGACCTCACCCAGTCCGGCGGCACCATGACGACCCGGGCCGCCGCGGATCCGGCACTCACCCGCCGGGCCCTTCAGACCCGGGCCGCCGACTACCTCGCCGGGGCGGATCCACGCACCCCGCTGGCCAGCCCGCTGCACGCCGATCTGCGCGGTCTGCCGCCGCTGCTGATCCAGGCCGGCGGCCGGGAGATCCTGCTCGACGACGCCCTGCGCCTGGCCGCCCGGGCCGCCCACGCCGACGTCCCGGTCACTCTGCGGACATTCCCCGGAGCGCCGCACGTCTTCCAGGGGTTCGCCCCGCTCGTCGACGAGGCGGCGCAGGCCCTCGACCAAGTCGCCGCCTTCATCGGCAGCCATGTCCGTCCGGAGGGACGCCCGTGAAAGCCGTACGCTTCCACCGCTACGGAGACATCGACGTACTCGGCGTCGAAGACGTCGAACCGCGTCCGCTGGGCCCGCGCGACGTGCTGGTACACGTGCGTGCCGCCGGGATCAATCCGGGAGAGGCCAAGATCCGCACCGGGGCCCTGCACGAGCGGTTCCCCGCGACGTTCCCCTCCGGACAGGGCAGCGACCTCGCCGGCACCGTCACCGCGACCGGGTCGGCGGTGACCGACTGGGCGCCCGGGGACGCGGTCCTCGGCTGGTCCTGGGAGCGGTCCAGCCACGCCGAGTACGTCGTCGTCCCGCACGACCAGCTCGTCGGCAAGCCCGACGAGCTTCCCTGGACCGCCGCCGGCGCCCTCTACGTCGCGGGCAGTACCGCCTGGGCCGCAGTCACCGCCATCGACCCGAGGGCCGGCGAGACGGTCGTGGTCAGCGGGGCCACCGGCGGCGTCGGCACCATCGCCGTCCAACTCCTGCGCCTGCGCAGGGCACACGTGATCGCGATCGCCTCCCCGCGGCACCAGGACTGGCTGGCATCCCAGGGCGCCGCCCTCGTCCACTACGGCAGTGGAGTCACCGAACGCCTCCGCCGGGCGATCGAGGGCGACGGGGCAGGCACGGCGCACGCCTTCCTCGACTTCCACGGCGGCGACTACCCGCGAATCGCACTCTCCCTGGGAGTGCCGCCACGCAGGGCCAACACACTCGACTACGACGCCGCCGCCGCGCTCGGCACCCGGTCCCAGGGCAGTGCCGAGGGCACCAGCCGGGCGGTGCTGACCGAGCTGGCCGAGCTGGCGGCGGCCGGCCGGATCGAAGTGCCGATCAGCCGGACCCACCCGCTGCACGAGGTCCGGGCGGCCTTCACCCACCTGGAACACGACCACCCGCTGGGCAAGGTCGTCCTCCTCCCCGACTCCGTCCTCAACAGCGCCGAGGGCAACGACGCTTGAACCGAAGCATGACTCTGTCGAGGATCTTGAAGAGCCCGAGGTCAGCCGCCCGCCCCACGGTTCGCCAGGACTTCAGCCGGGCTGTCTCGCGCTGGTCGACGTTGATCCGGATACCCCTGGGCGCGTATTCGAGGGCAGCGCTTTTCGTCAGACCGATCACGCCGTGCTTGGACGCGGTGCAGGCGCCGAGGCCGGCAGTGCCCACGATGCTGCTCTGTGACGAGCGGTTCACGATCGCTCCGCTGCGCTGCTGGCGCATCTGGCGCAGCTCGTGCTTCATGCAGTTCCACACCGCGCAGGTTCACCGCGATGGCGAGGTCGAAGTCCTCCGCGAGGGCGTCCGCCGTCTCGGTGACCGGGACGTGCAGGCCGGCTCCGTTGAAGGCCATGTCCAGGCGTCCGAAGACGGACACCGTCCGCGTGACCATGGCGGCCACATCGGTCTCGTCGGATACGTCGCAGCGCACCGCGATGGCCTGGTGGCCCTGAGAGGTCAGTTCATGCGGCGGCTTGTGCCGCGGCTTCGTCGAGGTCCGCCAGGACCACCGAGGCACCGGCCCTCGCGTATGCCTGGGCCGTTGCCCGGCCGATGCCGGAGCCTGCGCCGGTGACCGGCGCGGTCTTTCCGTCGAAGGAGATGTTCATGAGGTGCCTGTGCTTTCGGTGTGGCCCGGTCCTCCCCTGCCTGGGCGAGGGCTATCGGGCCGGCCGAGGGCGTCGTCTGCGGGCCCCGGGGCCTGACAGTGCCGACTGCTCCGCCGTGCGCGGGGCGGTTGCCGTGCGCACGGCGGACGCTGCTCGCCACCGAGATGGACTTCTTCCCCCGGTTCCTGCCCGAGGACGCAGGCGTCGGCCGGCCCGGCCTGGAGGCCCGCCTGCACGGCGCCACGAACACCCGGCCGCCCCCCCGAATGGACCGGCCGGCTCGAGGACGCCGGGTTCACGGTCGACAAGCGGGACTTCGAGATCCGTCTCAAGCACGCCCAGGCAGGACCGGCCCTGAACGACTACGCCCAGACCTGCCTGGACAAGCTGCGCTCCCACGCCGCCGACGCCCTCGATGCGGACGACCTCCTCGCCCTGGACGCCCTCCTCGACAAGACCCAGCCGCACGGCATCGCCCGCCGCAACGACCTGAGCGTCACCACCACCCGCACTGCCTGGATCGCCCGCCGCCCCTGACCCGCGGGAAGGCGCCGCCCCGTGGGCCCCGGGCGAGCCCTCGTGCCCACGGGCGAGCCACGCCCGTGCCCGGCTCGCCCCCTTCTCTCCTGCTGGTTCTCCCTCGATCCGGAGTGCGTCGTGAGTACCGCATCCGCCCCGACCCTCGAACCCGACGGCACGGGCGCGCCCGCGCCCCTCGTGGCCGCATCCTGGCCATGCTGGGCCTGGCTCAGCTGCTGGTGGTCCTGGACACCACCATCGTGTACGACGAGGGCGGGGCGGAAAACGGCACGACCCGGGCGCGCGGCAGCCGGAGCGCGCCCCCTGCTCCCGGGTTCGGTCACCGGTTCGATCGCCACGACCGCCCTGCCCTTCCGGGCGCTGCCGCAGTAAGTCCGGCATTTACTGCGGCAGGTGCCCTCAGGTCCGGACCCGCCGGGTGAAGCGGCGCAGGGCGAGGTAGCCGAGGGCAGCCGTGCCGAGGGTGAGGACGGTGAGGTAGGCCCAGGTCGGCATGTGACCGGTGGCGGGCGTCAGGTTCGCACGCAGGCCCTCGCTCATGTAGACGAGCGGGTTGGCGAGCGTGAGGACCTGGACCCAGCCGATCGAGTCCAGCGCGGTCCACGGGTAGTAGACGCAGCCCAGCATCGTGGCTGCGGCCAGGAGCAGGCCCAGCAGCGCCCCGAAGGCGGAGGCGTCGATCGCCGTACCGAGCAGCAGCCCGAGCGTGGACGCGAGCAGCGCGCTGAGGACCAGTGTGACGACGAGCAGGGGCCAGTTGCCGACCTGTACCTGGGGCGCGGCGCCCGGGGCGTGCACGAGCCACACGATCGGGACGACGACGAGGGATGAGACCAGGCCGAAGATCGCCGATGAGGTGATCTTCTGGAGGCCCAGAGCCCAGATGGGCAGCGGGGCCAGAGCGCGGTCGGTGATCTCGCGGCCGGGACCGAGTTCGGCGGCCAGCGGCCCGGTGACGGACATGATGCTCTGCAGCGTCAGGGTGCTGGCTATCAGGCCGGGCAGCAGGATCGTGGAGAACGATGTCGCTCCGCCGAGTCCACTGCCGATGCTGGGCATCACGTACGCGAAGGCGAAGGTGAAGAGCAGCGGCTGGAGACCCACCTGCAGGAGCAGGACCGGGAGGTTGCGGCCGAGGACGTACAGGTCGCGGGCGGTCAGTGCCCGGTAGGCGCGCCAGGCCGCCCCGCGGGACGACTGCAGGCGGGGGGCGGTTGGGTCGAGGGTCGAGGTGGTCATGGCTGGTAGTCACGTCCGGTCAGGGTGAGGAAGGCGGTCTGGAGGCTGGGGGGTGTGGTGGCGGCGTCGCGGACGGTCAGACCCGCGGCTCCTCCTTCGCGCAACAAGTGACCCAGCACACCGTCGGGGCGCGTGGTGCGCACCTGTATGTTCGGGCCGTCCACGATGACGACGTGCGGGCCGCCGGGGATGCGGCGTACCGCGTCTGCGACCGGTTCGGCAGCGGCGTCGTAGCGGACCGTGATGACGGTCTGCGCGCCGCTTGTCGCCTTGATCGCCTCGGGGGTGTCGCAGGCGAGGAGATGCCCGTGGTCGATGACGGCGAGGCGCTGGCACAGAGCTTCGGCCTCGTCGAGGTAGTGCGTGGTCAGCACCACGGTCTGGCCGCCCTCGTGCAGGCTCCCGATGATCTGCCAGAGGTCCTCGCGCGCCTGGGGGTCGACGCCGGCGGTCGGCTCGTCCAGGAAGAGCACCTCAGGCAGGTGCATCAGGGCCCGGCCGATCATGACCCGGCGGGCCTGGCCACCGGAGAGATGGTGGGCCTTCGCACTGGCCTTGTCGGCGAGAGCGAGCTGCTCCAGGAGCTCCAGCGCCCGACGACGGGCGGCCGATGCGGACATGCCGAAGTAGCGTCCGCGGAAGGCGAGGTTGTCCAGCACGGTGAGCGCGCGGTCCAGGGTGTTGGCCTGGGAGACGACGCCGATGCGGGACTTCACACCGACTGGATCGGCGCTGACCTCGTGGCCCGCAACCCAAGCGCTTCCGGCGGTGGGTGTGACCAGGGTGGTGAGCATGCCGATCGTGGTGGACTTGCCCGCTCCGTTGGTGCCGAGCAGGCCGAAGAACTCGCCCTTGTCGACCGTGAGATCCAGCCCTTCGAGGGCGACGAGGCTGTCCTGCCCTCGCTGGTAGACCTTGCGCAGGCCCTCCGTACGGATGGCTGTCGCGGTGTCGGTCAGGGTGACTGGCTGGTGGTGGAGGGCAGGTGCGGTCTTCATGGGGGTACTCCTACGGGGTTACGGGGGCGGGGCTCCGTGGCCGGGAAGCCCGGTGCCGCCGAGGCGGGTCAGCAGGGCGGACAGGTGGCCGATGTCCTCCTTGCTCCACAGAGGGGCGGCGAAGGTCTCGGCGGCGATCTGCTCGGCGGTGGCGAGCATGTCCGTCAGGCGTTCGCGGCCGGTGTCGGTCAGTGCGGCATAGGCCACACGTCCGTCGCGGGCGTCCGTTTCGCGCATGACCAGTCCGATCCGCTCCAGCGGAGCCAGCCCCCGGGTCACCCCGGAGGCGGTCAGCCCCAATTTCTCGGCCAGGTCCACGCGGCGCATCCGTCCGCCGGGCGCTTCTCCCAGGCGCAGCAGCATCGTGAAGTCGGCCAGGCTCACGCCGTGCAGCCCTGACAGGCTTGTGTCGAATCGCTTCACCAGGGCCACCTGGGCCCGGACGAGACGCAGCGACGCATCCAGTGCATCACTCATTGCCACCTCCTTGACTGCTCAAGCATATCACTATGCTTGAGCAGTCAAGGATTCGTTAAGTTCATGGTTGCAAAAGAGCCCTCGCGCTGGATGCTCAGAACCAGTTCGCGCGGCCAAGGACGTCGGCCTGCGCGAAAGCTGCCGGACCTGCTGGTACTCAGCGGTGCGGGCACCCCGTCAGAGACGGATCGCGGGGAGACGTCCCCGACGGGCGGGCGAAGAGAGTGCCGCTGCAGGGTCAGACGTTCTTCTGGGCCGCGGCGTGGCGCTGCCGTTTGCCCAACGGTGCCTGGGAGAGGTCCTCGGCATTGCTCCTGAGGTTCTTGTAGCCGTAGCCGCGCTCGGCCGGATCCGCCCGGACCCGGGGCCCGCCGGCGCGGCCCCGCGGGCGGCGGCGGGCTCAGCCGGAGCGCAGGCAGAAGGGGTGTCCGGCAGGGCTGGCGTAGACGCGGCTGCCGGTGCGGGTCTGCGGGGTGCCCCCGTCGGCGGGCCGCAGTCGGGTGGCGCCGGCGTCGATGGCCGCGCGGTCGGCGGTGGCGAGGTCGTCGACACCGAAGTCGAGGTGCATCTGCTGAAGGCCGCCGTCCGGCCAGTCGGGGGCGGTGTGGCCGGGGGCCGACTGGACGACGATCACCGGGAGGCCCGGGGCCTGGACGAAGTGGTGGGTCGGGGTGGGGGTGGTGAGGGAGCCGCCGAGCAGCCGGTGCCAGAAGGAGCTCTCCTTTTCGATGTCGGCGGCGTCGACGACCACGGAGGTCAGGGTGATGGCCATGGAGTGTCCTGTTCGTGCTGTCGGTGGCTGCTCAGACGGTCGGGATGATGCCGCCGTCGACGCGGAACTGCGCTCCGGTGAGCCACTTCGCGCGGCCGGAGGCGAGGAAGACGATCATCTCGGCAACGTCCTCGGGATCCCCTGGACGCCCCATGGGGACCTTCAGGCGGTCCACGATCTGCTGCGTGACCTCGTCGGTGGTGACGCCCTGCTCGTCCGCCATGTGCTTCAGGTGGGCGGTGGCTCCGTCGGTGACGACGAAGCCGGGCAGGACGCAGACCACGCGCACCCCGTGCTCGCCGACCTCGGTGGCCAGTTCGCGGCTGTAGGTGTTGAGCGCGGCCTTGGCGGCGGCGTAGGACGCCTCGGTGCGCTGGGGCAGTCGGCTTGCGATCGAGGAGACGTGCACGACGACGCCGGAACCCCGCTCGACCATGCCCGGCACCAGGGCCCGGTCCAGGCGCACGGCGCTCAGGAGGTTCATCTCCAGGTCCGCCTGCCAGGATTCGTCCGACCGGCTCAGGGTCGGCGCGGGGGCGCTCGCCGCGCCCGCGTTGTTCACGAGTACGTCCACACCGCCCGCCAGCTCGACGACGCGGCGGCCGAGGTCGGCCGCACCCTGCCGCGTGGAGAGGTCCGCCGCCAGGAACGTGGCGCCGCTGTCCTCCTCGGGTCGGCTGCGGGAGGCCGTCAGCACTCTCGCGCCCGCGGCGACGAAGCGGCGGGCGGTCGCCGCGCCCAGGCCCCGGCTGCCGCCCGTGATCAGTACCCGAAGGCCGTCGAGGCTGTTGTCCGTGACGGGCATGGGGGCTCCCCTCCGTAAGATGAACCTGACTCCGGAAACAGTACACCTAAACGGAACCGGACTCACCTTATGGAGGTTCCCTTGCCGGCATCCCGCCCGCTGCGCGCCGACGCGCAACGCAACCGCGAGGCACTGCTGTCCGCGGCCCGACAGGCCTTCCTCGCCGGTGACACCGACGCGCACGTGAAGGACATCGCCCGCAGCGCCGGCGTCGCCATCGGAACGCTCTACCGCCACTTCGAAACCCGCGAGGCGCTGATCGAGGAGGTCTACCGCACCGAGGTCGACGTCCTGTGCGCCGCGCCCGGCGAACTGCTGGACCAGCACCCCCCGGAGGAGGCGCTGCGGCGCTTCCTGCTGCTGCTCGTGGACCACGCGGCGGTGGGCAAGGGGATGTCCAGTGTCCTGGAGGCCATCATGGCGACGGACTCGCCGGTCTTCGACGACGCACGCACGCGCATGGCCGACGCCCTCTCCCTGCTGCTCCACGCAGGCAGCGCGGCCGGCACCGTCCGGGACGACGTCACCGGCCCCACCCTGCTGCGCGCCCTGGGCGGCATCTGCGGGATGCGGGCCACGGAGGGCTGGCTGGCCGAGGCCCGGCAGATCACCGCCCTCCTCTTCGACGGCCTGCGCCACGGCGCCCCGCAGGCGGCCTGAACCGGGGCCTCGCGACGCCGCGGTTGCCGTGCCGGGGGCCCGGCACCGGGCACCGTCGGACGCCGGCGCACCGGTCGGCCGAGGACAGGTCCGCCGTGCGGCACGTCGCGCCGCACGGCGGATCCGAATTGCGCCGCGGGGACAGTGCGCCGCGGGGACAGCGTGGTGCCCCTCGGCCCGGGCGGTCAGCGGCTGATGGCCTTCCTGGCCCTGCAGAGCCGGCCGGTTCCGCGCGGACCGGCGAGCGGCGTCCGGCCTCCACGGCGGAGGAGATCTCCTCCGGCCACTGCGGGAGCGGCGGCCCCGGTTACGGTTGCCGGGTGAACGGATCGACAACGCCGGCAAGCCCCGGTCTCGGTGCCCGCACCGATGCGTTGCTGCCTCTCCTGGGCGCCGATGAGGAGGTCGTCGCGTACTTCGCCGGGGTCGCGGACCTCGACGCGACAGATCCGGCCGATCACGAGTTGGAGGACGGGATTCGCCTCGCCTCCGGCGCCCGGCTGGAACAGTTCGCGCGGGCGGGCTCAGGGGACGCGTTCTGCTTCGTCGGCGAAGGCGGAGAGGAACGCCCGGTGGTGTACGTCGGCCTCGACGGCGAAGCCGGGCCGCTGGCTCTCGGACTGCCGGAATTGGTCAGGTTGTGTCTCGTGGCACCGTGGTGGCGGGATGCCCCCGGCCGCACGGCCGAAGAACTCCAGCTGATCGCTGACGAGTACCGAGCCCACGTGCCGGACCTCGACCAGCGGCGCGACCGTGCAGCCCGCGCGCTCGGCCTCGATCCGGCCGAGCTGCCGTCCGAGGCGGCTGCCCTCGCCCGGCTCGTCGCCCTCTCCCGGGGGCCGGTCGCCGCAGCCTGCCTCGTCGTGGGGTACGAGGGCGATCCGCTCGACCCCCTGTTCGGCACCGCCGTCGGCGGGTCCTGACCGAAGGGCCACGGAGCTGGGCTTCGGACCCGGCGACCGGCTGGGCGGGGGCGCTCGGGCATGAGCTGGGGAAAGCCGTACTGGCCGTCCGCTGTCGGTGTTCGGCGGCTACTCCTCGGGCTCCCAGGCGATCAGCTGCTCGAAGATCCGCGGATCGCCCTCGATCTTCAGGTCGTTGAGCGTGAGGCGGCCCCAGACGAAGAGAAGCAGCTGCTCGGCCGTGCCCGTGGCCGAAGCGGAGGCGGGTGCGGCGTCGTCCGTGAGGGGTGCGGGCCAGGCGCCGGTGCCGTCCAGCGCGAGGAGCCAGGAGCGGCCCTCGGTGGCGGATAGTGGACGGTGGCGGCCTCCGGCACCGCCCACGGCACGTCCGTGAGGTCTCCCCGACCCATGAAACATGAACCATGATCATTCACAGCCCGGGATCCGCTTTCGGCCCAGGGCCTGGTTCGAAGCGTGTTTCGGGACCGTCCCACAGACAGCCGGCCTGACGGTAGCGTGATCGACGTGACGGCTGAGGGCGGGACTGCAGAGGGCGAAGCCCTGGTCGGCGGCATGGTGAACGCGGGCGCGGTCTTCCGCCGCGGTGCCCTGGTGGAACGCCCGGCGCCGCCCACCGCGCGCGCCCTCCATGCTCATCTCCGCGCGCTCGAAGGGCATGGGTTCGACGCGGCTCCCAGGCCGGTCAGTCTCACCGCGAACGGCCGCGAGCAGCTGACCTTCATTCCCGGCGACGTCGCTCTACCGCCGTTTCCGCGCTGGGTGATGACCGAGACCGCGCTGAGATCGGTGGGAACCCTGCTGCGGCGCCTGCACGACGCCAGCTCGGCCATCGCGGTCGACGCATCCGTCGAGTGGCCCCGATCCCTGGCCGACCCGGTGGGAGGCACGATGCTGTGCCACAACGATGTGTGCCCGGACAACGTCGTCTTCCGCGATGGCCGTGCCGCAGCGCTGATCGATTTCGACATGGCGGCCCCCGGCCGAGCAGTGTGGGACGTCGCCATGACCGCCCGGTACTGGGTACCCATGCTCGATCCCGCGTCTGCGGCGGCTCTCTATCCCACGGGACTGGACGCCCCGACGCGACTGCGGATCCTCGCCGACAGCTACGGCCTCTCCCCACAGGACCGCGCTGAACTGCCCGGCGTCATCGAACAGGCCACCGCATCCTGCCGGGCCTTCGTCGCCGACCGAGTGGCCGCCGACGACCTCGTCTACACCCGGGCGCTGTCCGAGCGCGGTGGTTGGCAACGTTGGGACCGCATCCAGGGGTGGCTGGCGGCCCACCACGAGGTATTCACGGCTGCCCTGTCGAACTGACGGGCTCAGAGGTCCAAGATGAGCGGCCGGCTTACGTCCCGACCCATCCGCTGGGCGCCATCGCCCACGCATCAGCGACCGGATCATTACCAGATGACCGGGCCGGTCCTGTCGAAGAAGCCGCCGGTCGGACCGTCGGCGCCGATCGAGGCCATGCGGACGATGATCTCCGCGCCCTCCTCGATGGTCTGGGTGCCCCGGTGGCCGTTGAGGTCGGTGGCGGTGTAGCCGGGGTCGACGGCGTTGAACCGGATGGCGGGGAACGCCTTGGCGTACTGCGAGGTGACCATGACCAGCGCGGTCTTGGAGGAGTTGTAGTCCAGCACTGTCACCTGGAACTCCACCCGGCTGGGGTCGGCGCACGCCGCCAGCGAGCCCAGACCGCTGCTGACGTTGACGACGACCGGGGCGTCGCTTGCTTCCAGCAGGGGCAGGAAGGCGTGCGTGACGCGCACGACGCCGAAGACGTTCGTGTCGTACGTGGTCATCATGTCGGCCCCGGTGACCTCGCCGACCGGCTTGCGCGCGCCCACGATCCCGGCGTTGTTGACCAGGATGTCGAGGTGGCCGGCGTCCGCGCGGACGAATTCGGCGGCGGCTTTGGCGGAGTCCTCGTCGGTGACGTCGAGCTGAACGAAGCGGGCGCCGAGCCTCTCAGCCGCCGTTCGGCCGCGGTGGGCATCGCGTGCCCCGACATAGACGGTGTGCCCGGCCTCGATCAAGCGGCGAGCCGTCTCGAAACCGAGGCCCTTGTTCGCTCCGGTGATCAACGTGGTGGTCATGTGCTCACTCCGGTGGTGATCGGTGGGTCGGTGATGTCTCCACCGTCGTCGCACCGCAGACGAACAGGTAGTGCCCGCCTCAGCCAGTGGACCAGCAGTACCAGGCTGTCCAGGCGCGGCGGCGCGATACTGGGACGGTGAGCGAATCCAGAGAACTGGGCAGAGCCTTGCATGGCTGGCGGGACCGGATCGCCCCTGCCACGGTCGGACTGTCCGCGGGCGGGGTACGTCGGGCCGCCGGACTGCGCCGCGAGGAACTGGCCCAGCTCGCCGGCCTGTCGGTGGACTACATCACCCGCCTGGAACAGGGCCGGGCCACTTCCCCGTCGGCGCAGGTCCTGTCCGCGCTGGCCCGTGCCCTGCGGCTGTCGGCAGCCGAGCGTGAATACCTGTTTCTCCTCGCGGGCCAGCCGGCGCCGGGTCCCGGGCAGCTGCCGGCGCACATTCCACCGGGGGTCCGAAGGCTGCTCGACCAGCTGGACGGCTCACCGCTGAGCGTGCATGACGCCGCCTGGAACCTGATTCTGTGGAACCCGTTGTGGGCGGCCCTGTTCGGAGACCCGTCCGCGCTGCGCGGACGCGAGCGCAACATCGCCTGGCGGCACTTCGCCGACCTGCCCAGCCGGGTCAGCCACACCCCCGAGCAGGAGGCCCGGTTCGAGGAGGCCGTGGTCGCCGATCTCCGGGCGGCGACCGCCCGCTACCCCGCCGATGCCGGCCTGCGCTCCCTGATCAAGGACCTGCGGGGTGTCAGCACCGGCTTCGCACGGCTGTGGGACACGGGCATCGTGGGGGTCCATGAGTCGGACACCAAGACCGTCCATCACCCCGATGCCGGCGCAATCACCTTCGACTGTGACGTGCTGACGGCTCCCGGCAGCGATCTGCGCATTGTCGCCTATACCGCCGCTCCTGGCAGCGACGCCGCCGACCGACTCCGGCTCCTCGACGTCATCGGCACCCAGACCATGACCGAAGACAGCACCCCGGGATAGCAGTCGGCGGGCGCACTCGACCCCCAGGCCCGCAGCCGGCGCACCGACCACCGACCACCAACCACCGACCACCAACCACCGATCACCGATCACCGACCACCGACCACCGACGACAGCTTTCAGGCGGCGTTCGGGTCCGCCAGCTGGTCGGTGACGCCGCGGGGCTCGCGGCCCAGCAGCTCGGCGAGCAGCGGATCGACTCCCGCGAAGCGGCCTTCGCGGGCGGCCTGGAAGGTGGTGAGCGTCATGCGCGCCATCGCCTCCGGAGCAGCGGCGGCGACCTTGTCCGCGACCCACGCCTCGTCGTCCAGCGTCACGCGCGTGACCTCACGGCCACTGGCCGCCGATGCCATCGCGGCGATGTCGTCGAATGTCACGGCCTGGCCGGCCGTGAGCGTGACCGGGCCGTCGAAGGTGCGGTCTCCGGCCAGGATGACCGCTGCCGCTTCGGCGGCATCGGCGCGGTCGGTCCACGAGACCGGTCCGTCGGCCGGAGCGGCGATGGTGCCGGTCTGCCGCCAAGGGCCCAGCAGCCAGGCGAGGCTGTGGGCATAGAAGCCGTTGCGCAGTGCCGTCCAGGCGACGCCCGAGTCGGCCAGGAGCTGCTCGGTGGCGGCGTGGTCACGGGCCGGGTGGAAGGGGCTGTCGGCACCGGCGCCCTGGTGGCTGGTGTAGAGGATGCGCCCGGCTCCGGCCGCGACAGCGGCCTCGATGCCGACACGGTGCAGGGCGACGGCATCGGCGTGCGGGTCGTTGGAGGAGACGAGCAGGACCTGCTCGGCGCCCTCGAAGGAGTGCCGGAGCGCGGCCGGGTCTTCGTAGGAGCCTTGCCGTACCCGCACGCCGCGGTCGGCGAAGTGCTGTGCCTTGGCGACATCGCGGACGCTGACGCCGATCCGCTCGGCGGGCAGGCGCTTGAGGAGGTGTTCGACGGTGGCGCCGTTGAGGGCGCCGGTCGCTCCGGTGACGACGATCATGAGGGCCTTCCTTTCGTTTCCGCGATGCGCCGGGGCAGGCGGGGTGGTGTCAGTGGCTGCGCAGGAGCGGCAGCAGGATGTCGTCGACGAGATGCTCGATGAACGCCTCGTCGCACGGCTCGCCCGCGATCACGATGCGGTGGACGATGATGGCCGGGGCGACCTCGGCGAACAGTTCGGCAGCCCGGGGGGCCAGATGTTCTCCGTGCCGGATGGCCTTGCGCAGGGGCTCGTCGGTCATCGCCGCCTCGTCCCGACGCAGAATGCGGCGCATCTCCTCCGCGAGACGCGCATCGCTGCGCATCCCGGTGAACAACGCCCCCAGCAGGCCGATCTCCTGCCCCGCGATCTGCTGGCTCAGCCAGGTGACCAGCCCGAGGAGGTCGCCTCTCAGGTCACCCGCGTCAGGCTCAGGAGGCGTGGCATGCGAACGGTGCTCGACCGCGGCCGTGACCAGCGCGGCCTTGTCACGATAGCGACGGTAGATCGTCGTCTTCGCTGCCCCGGAACGGCCCGCAACCGCTTCCATGGACAGCTGCTCGTAGCCCACCTCGGTCAACAGCGCCAGCGTTGCTTCAAGAATGGCCAGGTCACGGCTGGTGTCACGCGGCCGTCCCGGGACGGGCGGCCGAACCGTGCCAGTACTGCGCGAGCCACTCGATGCACTGGCCACGCCTACACCTACTTTCGATACGCTACGGTTGCGTATCGAAAGTAACTCGGAAGGCAGACCTGCGGCAACTCGGAAGCGCTGACGGCCACGACGATGACATCCGCATCGACCCGACCTCAGTCCCGTACGGGCCCGGCCCCTCGCCCACATCTGCCCCGCCGCCTTGAGCCGGTGCCGCCGCCTCCGGTGAGACCGCGGCCGACGAATGCGGGCACCTAGACTGGTCGGCGCAGAGCACAGAGCTGATGATCAAGGGTGAATGGGAGAGGGACTGTGGCGGCAGACGTCGGTGGTTCCGGGGATCCGCCCACCGAGGTGCTGACGGAGGCGGCCGCCGCGTTCGGGCTGCTGGCGTCGTCCGCCCGGCTGCACATCGTGTGGGCGTTGTCGCAGGGCGAGAGTGATGTGAGCCACCTCGCGGACCGGGTGGGCGGGGCGCTGCCCGCGGTCAGCCAGCACCTGGCGAAGCTCAAACTCGCCGGTCTGGTGCGCTCCCGCAGGGAAGGCCGACGGGTCGTCTACTTCGTCGACGACTCCGACGTGGTGACGGTGGTGCGCCTGATGGTCGGCCAGCTCACCGCCCGCGCCCAGGGCGCATCCGCCCCGGTGCGCCGGCTGCGCGGGTCCGGTGCGTGAGCCGGCCCCGGCGTCGCAGCCCGGCGGTGCAGGACTGGCTCACGGCGCCGCGTCGGCGCGGGGGGACCTCGCGGCCGCCGGCGCCCCGGTCGCCGGCCCCCAGGTTCCGACCGTGCTGCAGGTGCTGCGGCGACTCGACAGCAGCCCGCGCGGACTGACCGAGGCGCAGGCCCAGGAGCGGCTGGCACGGGTCGGGCCGAACACGCTTCCCGTACATCGCGGCGCCTCGTGGCCGCGGCTCTTCGTCCGTAGCCTGCGGGACCCGTTCACGGCGGTCCTGGGATGCCTCGGCCTGGTGTCGGCCGTCGTCGCCTCGTGGGGCACGGCCTGCGTGATCCTGCTGCTCGTCGGAGTCAGCTGCGTCCTGCGCGCGACCCCGGAGCATCGGGCCGACCGTTCCATGGCCACGCTGCGCAAGATGGTCGCCACCACCGCCGCGACCCAGCGCCGTACGGAGGACGACGCGGCTCCCGTGGCGCGTGAGATCCCGGTGGACGAACTGGTGCCCGGTGACGTGGTCCGCCTCGGTCCGGGGGATCCGGTCCCGGCCGACGTACGGCTGCTGCGCGCCCGCGGGCTGACGGTGTATCAGGCCGCGCTCACCGGGGAGTCGGTCCCCGTGGCCAAGGACGCCGGCGACGTGCCGGTCGCGGCCGGTTCCCGTACGGGGCCCCGCGCGCGAGGCGCGGATCCGGGAGTGGGGGGATTCGACGATCCCCGCCTCTGTTTCCAGGGCAGCAGCGTCGCCTCCGGCAGCGGCACGGCGGTCGTCGTGGCGACCGGTGCGCGGACCCGGTTCGCCGGGGCCCACGGCCGCCTCGCCGTGCAGCGGGAGACGAGCGCCTTCGACCGCTCCGTGCGCGGCATCGCCTGGACCCTGATCCGGTTCGTGCTGCTGACCCCGCCGCTGGTCCTGATGGCGAATGCCGCGCTGCGCGGGCGCGGCCTGGAAACGGTGCCGTTCGCCGTCGCGGTGGCGGTCGGGCTGACCCCGGAGATGCTGCCGGTCATCGTCTCCACCTGCATGGCCCGCGCGGCGGCGCTGCTGGCCCGTACGCACGGGGTGATCGTCAAACGGCTGACGGCGCTGCACGACCTCGGCGCCGTCGACGTGCTCTGCCTGGACAAGACCGGCACCCTCACCCAGGACCGTCCCGTCGTCCACCGCGCGCTCGGCCCGGACGGCACCGAAGACTTCGAACCGCTGCGCTGGGCCGCGGTGAACGCCTGGTCGACCCTCCATCTGGCCGATCTGCCCGCCCCGGACGCCCTCGACGAGGCAGTCCTGGACGCCGTGGACGAGGACGCCCTCGGGGCGCACGACGCGGTGGCGGTTCTGCCCTTCGACCCGGTGCGGCGCCTGGCCACCGCGGTCGTCCGCACGCCGGGCCGGCTGGGCACGCACACGCTGGTCGTCAAGGGAGCCGTCGAGGCCGTTCTGGAGCGCTGCGCGCTGGCGGAGGACGAGCGAGACGGCCTGTCCGCCCGCGCCACCGCGCTGGCGGAGGACGGTCTGCGCGTGCTGGCGGTCGCCACCGCCGAACGCCCCGCTCGCACCCGCGACTACACCCCGGCCGACGAACGCGGCCTGGTCTTCCGGGGCTTCGTCACCTTCCGGGACGCGCCGGCGCCCACCGCCGCCGACACGCTGGCCGCCCTCGCGGACCGAGGCGTCACGGTCAAGCTGTTGACCGGCGACCACCCGGGGACCGCTGTCCGGGCCTGCCGCGACCTGGGCGTCCAGGTCGCTCCGGAGGCCGTCCTGACCGCCGGGGACGTCGACGGGCTCGGCGACGACGAACTCGCCGCTGCCGCACCGCGTGCCACCGTCTTCGCGCGCTGCACTCCCGAACACAAGGCCCGGATCGCCGCCGCCCTCCGCTCCGGCGGGCACACCGTCGGCTTCCTCGGCGACGGTGTGAACGACCTGCCGGCCCTGCACGCGGCCGACGTCGGCATCGTCCACCGCGACGCCGTGGCCGTCGCCCGGGAGAGTGCCGACGTGGTCCTCGCGGACAAGGACCTCACCGCGATCGACCACGCCATCACGGCGGGGCGTCACTCCGGCGCCAACATCGCCACCTATCTGCGCATCATCCTGTCCTCGAACCTGGGCAACGTGATCGCGATGCTCGCAGCGGGGCTGCTGCTCCCCTTCCTGCCGATGCTCCCGGCCCAGGTCCTCGCCCAGAACCTCTGCTTCGACGCGGCCCAGCTCGCCTTCGCCCACGACCGGCCCGATCCGCGGACGCTGCACCGTCCCACCCTGCTGCGTCCGCGCGGGCTCTTGCGCTTCATCACCGGCTTCGGCCTGCTCAACGCCGTCGCCGACCTGGCCACCTTCGGTGTCCTCGCCCTCACCCTGTACGGGCCCGACGGCCTGGACGACGAGGCGGTCTTCCACTCCGGCTGGTTCACCGAGAACCTGGTCACCCAGGCCCTGGTGATGCTGATCCTGCGCGGCGCGGGGCGCGTCCCGGGCCCGGTCGCCTGGGCGGCGGCAGCGCTGACCGCCGTGGGACTGCTGCTACCGGTCTCGCCGCTGGGCGCCATGCTCGGCCTCACCGCCCTGCCGGTCCTGTACTACGTGCTGCTCGCCGTCGTCCTCGTGCTCTACGCGGCCGGGCTGACGGCGGCGCGGATCCGTTACGACGACCGGCAACGGCGCTGGCCCGGCGGCATCCGTCCGGCCCGCGGCCGACGTCACCCGTAGGACAGGTCCGCGCACAGGTCGTCGTCGGCGGAGCGGGCCCCGTCGGCGACGGAGGAGGGCACGGTGGTCGGTCCGGGCGCGGCGGAGCTGCCGCCGGCGGCGTAGGACGCGCCCAGGACCACACGGACGCCGGACCCACCGGTGGACCGGAGCTGAGCGCCGGAGAAGACCGCGGCGACCGTCCGGGCCTGGGCTTCGAGGCCCGCGCCGTACTCGATCACGGTGGTGGCATGGTCCTGGCTGTTCGCGTTGGCGGTGCCGGTGACCGTGAAGCCGTGCTCGGTGAGCGTCGCCGCGGCGTTCGAGGCCAGGCCGGGCACGGTGGTGCCGTTGTAGACCGCGACCTCGATGCCGTCGCCGGACACCTGCTCCTCTGCCTCTGCCTCTGCCTCGGCCTCCGCCTTCGGCGAGGCGGATGCGGATGCGGAGGTTTGTGCCGTGCTCTTGCCGCTGGCATCGGTGCCGTCGATGGTGCGGTCGGCTCTGAGCGCGGCCCACAACCGCCCGGCGTCCGGCTCGACGATCGCGACGCGGCTGCCCTCGTACCGCCAGGGTATGGTGACGAACTTCGTGCTGTGCAGGTCGATGTCCTTCAACGACATCGCGAAGGAGATCAGCTTGTCGGCCGTGCCCAGGCCCGGGTCGACGGTCATCGACTTGGTGGCCGCGTCGGCGAGGGGGAGCAGCTTGGTCGGCGTGAGCCCGTTGCTCTTGATCTTGCCGATGAGGCTGGCGACGAAGGCCTGCTGGCGTTTGATGCGGCCTATGTCCGAGCCGTCGCCGATGCCGTGCCGGAGGCGTACGTAGTCGAGGGCCTGTTGCCCGGCGACGGTCTGCTCGCCCTTCTTGAAGAGCAGTCGGCCCTGTGTGGTGCGGTGGGGGTTGAGGTCCTTCTCGTACACGTCGCCGGGGAGGCACACGTCCACCCCGCCCACGACGTCCGTCAGTGCCGCGAAGCCCTTGAAGTCGACGACGACGGTGTGGTCCACGCGCAGACCGGTGAGCTTCTCGACCGTGTTCTGGGTGCAGGCGGGGTTGCCCTTCGCTGTCTGCCCCACCGAGAACGCCGAGTTGAACATCGCGTCGGTCTGCGTCGTCGTCCAGGTGCCGTCGGGAAGCTTGCACGGCGGGATGGTCAGCAGGGTGTCGCGCGGGATGGAGACGGCTGTCGCGTACTTGTGGTCGGCGTGGATGTGCAGCAGGAACGCCGTGTCGGAGCGGCCGACGTCGTCCTTGCTGCCGCCTCCCAGCGCGCTGTTGCCGTCCGTGCGCGCGTCCGAGCCGATGACGAGGACGTTCTGGCCCTTGGCGGAGCCGGCCTCCGGACGGTTCTTGGACAGGCCGTCGCCGTCGAAGGTGTCGATGTTGCCGCTGAGCTTCAGATAGATCCACCCCAGACCGGCCGTGCCCAGCACCGTCACGGCCAGGGCGGTCAGGAGCGTGATCCGCAGCGGGCTGCGCCGTCGGCGCCGCGCTGTCGAGGCACGGCGCCGGCTGGATCCACCGCGGCGGGGCGGATCCGCGCGGCGCCGACGGCGGGAAGGGCTGGTGCGATCGTGCGTGCTGGTCACTGGCGCGTCCTCATACGTCCTCGTCCATTCGGCTCATACGGAGGGGACGACTGACCCCACCCCCACAGTTGTATAGTTGCGCAATATAGCAATTATTAGCTCCGCGTCGTCCGGCGCGGGCTGCCAACCGGCGACGAGGAGAGTGGACGGGATGCTGCGCAACGGACTGGAACCCTGGCACCTGCTGATCGTGGCGATCGTGATCATCGTGCTGTTCGGGTCAAAGAAACTGCCCGAGACCGCCCGTGCCCTGGGCAAGTCGATGCGCATCCTCAAGAGCGAGGCCAAGGCCATGAAGGGCGACAGTGCCCCGCAGCCTGCCACGAGGGGCCACGCTGCCGACCCCATCACGATCGCGCCGCGCGCGAACGGCACAGCCCTGGACGAGCCCCGGCCGGCCGCTGGGGACGACGCGGCCCGCTGAGGCCCCGGGCAGCTCCCGTGGGTCAGGGGCTGGCCGCATCGAATCCGTACCGCAGCGGCTGGCTCTTCACCCGGACATCGCGCCGGTAGACGTACACGGCCTCCACCCGCACTCCGTCGGGCACGCCGTCCGGCGCGCAGGGCTGGGTCACCTGGATCACCCAGGGCCGCCCCGCCACCTTCATCTCCACCCCGTCAGCCAGCCCCCCGGTGAGTACCGCGGTCTCCCAGCTCGTCGCATCGGCAGTCTCCATAGAGACAGTTTAAGGGTTGCGCAACTTTATGAGTGTCGCGGGGGTGAATCATGGAGGAACCGGCCGGCCCTTACGTGGCTTCGGAGTCGAAGTCGGGGTCTGGGTCTGGGTCTCGGTACGGGTCTGGGTCGAACGGATGATGCGCGGCCGGTTCGGCTAGCTCCCCCTTCGCCGGGTTCACCCCCACCGGCAGAACGGCCCCCTCCTCGACGCGCCCGGCCACGTCCGATACGGCACGCGCAACTTGCCCGAACTCCGCCCTCGGGTCCAGGGCGTTGCGGACTTCGTCCAGGCCGAGTCCGTCGTCGGCGTCAAGGAGATGCTTGCGGACGAAGTTCTTGGGGTGCAGGTCCTCGAACTCGAAGTCCTGCAGCTCCGGGCCCAGTCCAGAGCGGATTTCCTGCCGGGCGTCCTCGGAGAACTCCCGCACCTTGCGCAGGAACCCGGCCGCGTTCTGGATGATCTCCGACAGTCTGTCCGGATCGAAGAGAAGCACGGCGAGGATCACCAGAGTGGCCAGCTCCAGCAGGCCCACATCCGAAAGCACCTGATCTCCTCACTCTCGCCGCCGCCGCCCCGGCGGCCCTGAAGCGGGCGGCGACAATGCTTTATAGATTGCGCAATTAGTGAAACATTAGCCTGGATGTGCCCGCCGGCCGGGCCAACGGCTGGGGTCGGAAGTTCAGCGAGGCGCTGGGTGGGCAGTCTCCCGGCCGAGCGCCTCGCTCAGTTCGTCACCCTGTTGCCAGGCTTCAGCCCGGCGACGTTGTCGGTGCGGCTGCGGATGGTTGCGCCGTCCTTGGTCTCCCCGCCACTTGACATGTTTGCGGCGTTCTGGCGTCTGCCCAGCTCAGAGTTCGAACGGCGGGGTCTGGGTGGCGGGAGCGGCTGGTCGACTGCTGCTCGGCACCGGATGCTGCTCATGTTCGGTGCGGTGCGGCTCCGTCCTGCCAGCGGTAGAGGTCGCGCAGCAGGGAAATTTCGGCGCCGTGGTGGATCAGCTCCCTGTTGACGTGGAGGACCCTGTTCTCCATGGGAAACGGCTCGGGACCCCTTGCGGGCGGATTGTCCAGGACGGCGTCCGGGAGTTCGCGGACCCCCGCGTTCCATCTTCCGTACATCTCATCGAGCTGTTGCAGCGCCTCGTCAGCGGTCCCCGCGTAGGCGAACGCCTCGGCGTCGAAGTCCTGGCCGTCGAAATACCATTCGACCCGATAGGCCAGGCATGAGACGATGATGTGCGCCAGCCGCCAGGCAATCGTGGTCACCGGCGCAGGCTCCGGAGCAGGGGACGCGAAATCCATCGTCCACTCCCCTGGACCCGCCGACAGGGGTGCGGCCGACGTGCCACGTGGGCGGATGCTCCAGCAGCCGCGCACCGGCTCCCAGAAGTACTCCTCGTCGGTAAGACCATCCAGTCGTGGCCGCAGGTTCTTGCGCCAGTACCAGTCCAACTGCTCCGCCAGCCGCTCGCCTCTTGTCATTTCCGCACACTACAGACCCGTCGAACAGAGCGTGTTGGCCTGGTGGACGAAGGAAGACTCCGGCTATGCTGTCCGGCAGCGCGACCTGGGATTCTGAGCAGCAGAACATCGGTCTCGATGTTGCCCGAACATTCGACGACCCAGCTCCGGGGCAGGACGACGAACCCGAGGACGTTCTTCGGCCGGCTGACGGTCTTGATCGTCAGGCCCAGGAAGGTCTTCGCCCAGTCGACGAGCTGTCCGGCATAGGCGGAGCCGGCCCGAACGATGGTGATCTCGGGGTGCATCAGCCGCAGCCGGAGCAGCACTTCCTTGGCCGCCCTGTCGGCGATCGTCCGGGAAGCAGATGTCGTGGTAGCAGCCGTGGGGCGGCCTCGGCTGATCCGCGGTGAGGACATCAAGCCCGGTGCGGTCGTGATCGACGCCGGCTCAACCCGGGCAACGTCGGAGACGTGAACTACGACACCGCCCGCACCCGAGCTCGTCTGATCACTCCGGTTCCCGGTGGCGTTGGGCCGATGACCCTTGCCGTCCTGCTCGCGCAGACCGTGGAAGCCGCCGCAAACCAGCTCGGTATGCAGCATCGCTGACGCTTTGCCAGCCCGGGGATGCCGTGTCAGCACGGTTGTCGCTTAGAACTCCTAACAAAATGAGATGAAGGATGGCCTCAGGTCGGGCGAGGATCGCAGCCGACGAAGGGCCGGCTATGGGAGACAGTCCACCGAGGGAGCTCATTTCGCTCGCCGGCTCGCCACCACCCGGGCCCAAGCGGAACGAGCAGCCGTCTCTGCGCAGTGAGCCTGCTCTATCGAACTGGCCCGCACTCATCGATGATCACGGTCGGCTCTGACAGGAAGACATCCCGGTCGACGGGACCATAAGCGATGTTGAACGTGTCCAGCCATTACGACCACCACGGATCCCCAGGGCGCTGGTGAACCGGCAGTTCAACTGCCAGCGGACTCACTGACCGGGAAGCAGTCGAACTGCCGGCGGCCTGCGCGGCCGAGGAGGCAACCCGAAGAGCGGCTCCACACGAGCGAGCACTCGGAGCCGATCACCTTCGTCCCGCAGGCTGGCACCGACCTCGCGGAAGTCCTTCTGGCTCGGACGTGGCTCGAAGCCGTCACGCTGTGGCTGACGGTGCACGCGCGTACGGGGGTGCGGTGCGCGTCCTGACGCGCCGCACCCCCGTGTCGCCCGAGCCGTGGGTCCCGTGGTCAGTCCAGGTGACCCACCCGGAACGTCGTCGTGTACTCCCGCTCCTCGCCGGGTTCCAGGAAGGTCATGGAGCCGTCTTCCCGGGCCGCGGCCTCGCCCTGCACATGGTGCGTGGACGGTTCGAAGCCGACCGCGTAGGCGCCCTCGCGCAGGTGCAGCCACTGGAAGAAGGACGGGAACTGGACCGTGTCGAACTCCAGCTCGAAGTAGACGCCGAGGCGTTCGTTGACCAGCCGGGGCCGGGCCAGACCCGCTGCGTCGGCCTCCAGTTCGTGCTCGTACACCTGCTCGACGAAGCCCGGCAGCGGGGCGGGCATCTCGGTGTGCGAGACGCCCTGTTCGGGGACGCTGTCGCTGCGCCACAGGGTGCGGTGCGGCGGCAGCTCGTAGCGTGCGCCCTCGTCGAGGAAGGGCCAGCCGACGTTGACGTGGTACAGGTACATGTGCGGCGTCGGGTCGAAGCCGGCGTTGCGCACCCGGTCGGTCAGGCGGATCTCGCTGCCGCCCAGGTCGGCCTCGATGCGACGGGTGAGCCGCAGGTGCTCCCCGAAGATCGCGGCCTGGCGCACCTCGCCCTCCGCCCAGAGCACGCAGCGGCCGTCGTCCTGCCACCGCTCGCCGTACCCGGTCAGCCGGGCCGGCAGGTTGGCGACCCGCCCGTGGAGGGCGTGCACGGCGGTGCGCCGTGGCGGGTAGCGGTACTGGGAGGCGTCCACCTCGGCGCCGAAGAGCGTGTGGTCAAGGCCCGCGGTGAGCAGCAGCCCCGAGAAGCTGCGCATCATGGACAGGCCGTCGTCGTCGCGGTACTCGTGCAGACCGGGGTGCCTGAAGCCCGTCGCCGAGCGCCAGCCGAAGCCCCGGCCCTCGAACTCGGCCCCGCCCAGGTCCATCGCCCGGTCCACCAGCACGTCGAACGACAGTCCGGCGCCGGTCCGGAACTCCAGCGTGCGGATGCCGCGTTCGGAGCCGTCGTCCAGGACGACGGACCGCACCCCGCCCGCCGCGCTCAGGTCGCCCGCGTGCCGGGCGAGGGACCGCCGGTCGTGGGAACGTCCGTACAGCTTCACGCCATCACCCACCCTCCGTTGACCTCGAGGCACTGACCCGTGACGAACGACGCGTCCGGGCCGGTGAGGAAGGACACCACCGAGGCCAGTTCCTCGGGCCGTCCGCGCCGCTTGAGGGCCTGGTGGTCGAGTACGTGCCGCCGGTAGGCCGCGGGGTCCTCGTGGATGTCCTCGGCCGCGGTCGGAAAGGCGCCGGGGGAGACGCAGTTGACGCGGATTTCGGCAGGACCCAGCTCCCGGGCCAGCGCGCGGGTCAGGGCGACGGCGGCCCCCTTGGTGGAGACGTAGGCGGCCAGGGAGTCCCAGCCGCCGTGCATCGTGATCGAGGCGACGTTGACGATCGCCCCGCCGCCCGTCTCCGTCATGTGCCGGGCGGCGGCCTGCGCGGCGACCCAGTACGCACGCTGGTTGACCGCCACGACCTCCTCGTACTCGGCGAGCGGCACGTCGAGGAAGGCCCGGCTCGGGTACACGGCCGCGTTGTTGACCAGTACGTGCAGCGGGCCCAGTTCGGACACGGTTCGCTCCACGGACGCCTCGACCGCCCGCGCGTCGCGCAGGTCGGTGGTGAGGGCGAGCACGCGTGCGCCCGCCTTCTCGACCAGCGCGGCCGTGTTCCCCAGGGACTCGGCGTCGCGGTCGAGTACGGCGACGTCGAGTCCGTCGGTCGCCAGCCGGACGGCGGTGGCCCGGCCGAGGGCGCCACCGGCACCCGTCACGAGTGCGGCTCGGGGTTGCTTCATGACGTTCCTCTCAACGCTTGCGGAAGACGGGAGTGCGCTTCTCGGCGAACGCGCGCCGGCCCTCGGCGGCGTCCTCGGTGGCGAAGCAGACGGTCTGCAGGTCGCGCTCGTAGGCGAGCGCCTGGTCCTCGGGCAGGTTGCCGGCGGCCCGCAAATTGATCTTCGCGGTCTCGGCGGCCACCGGAGCGCGGGAGGCGATCACGGCGGCCAGGGCACGGGCCCGGTCGAGCAGCCCGGCGCGGGGCACGACCTCACTCACCAGGTGCCAGTCCAACGCCCGTGCGGCGTCGATGCGTTCGCCGGTGAGCAGCATCAAGGCCGCGTTGCTCGGCCCTGCGGCGCGGCTCAGAAAGGCGGCCATGCCACCGCCCCCGATCCAGCCGAGCGTGATCTCCGGTGCCCCGAAGGACGCCGTGTCCGCGGCGAGGCGGATGTCGCAGGACAGGGCGGTCTCCAGTCCGCCGCCCAGGGCGTAGCCGCCGACCGCGGCGACGGTCGGCGTGCGGGCGGCGCGGATGGCGTCGCAGTAGTCGACGCGGTTGCGGAAGTCCCACGGGGTGACGTACCGGTCGAGGGTGCCGATGTCCGAGCCGACGCTGAAGGAGCGCTCGCCCGCCCCGGTGACGACGACGGCCCGTACTTCGTCCGTGGTGTCGCACCACTCGATGGCCCTGACGAGGGCGCGGGACATTTCGGGGGTGACGGCGTTGAGTTTGGCGGGCCGGTTGAGGGTGAGGGTGGCGACGCGGTCCGTGACGTCCAGCAGGACGTGGTCGGTGCCGAGTTCGGGCGGCGGGAGGGTGCCGGTGTCGCTCATGTCCGGTGTTCCTTCGGTGTCCGGCTCGACCGGTACAGGGCGCGCATCCGGTCGAGTGCTTGGCGGTGGTCGGTCTCGCCGGCGAGCGCGGCGCGTACGGCGGCCGATGCGGCGGTCTGGAAGCCGATGTAGCCCGCGTGCCTGGGACGGACCCAGGCCCGCTCGCAGGTGGCGGCGGTGCCCCGGTAGAAGTCGGCGGCGACGGTTTCGGAGCTGGTCCAGGCTGCGCGGGCACTGGGCTGTCCGCTGTGCCGGGGCAGGAAGTCGCCCTGCGCCTCGGGGGACATCAGCCAGCGCACGTGGGCGAGGAGTTCGGGGGAGGGGACGCAGCGCGAGCTGAGTGCGATCCCGGTGCCGCCGAGCGTGGAGCCCGGACGGCCGCCCGCCGTCATGGCGGGGGCGTCGCTGAACGTCACGCGGTCGGCGTAGGTGACGTACCCGTACACCAGCGGGCAGTGCGCCAGCCGGTCCGTGCCGGCCATCAGCTCCAGCAGTCCGATCGGGTTGAGCGCACGCGTCCCGGGCGGGGCAAGGGCGTCGAGGGCGGCCATCAGGTCGAGCACCGCGAGTCCCGTGGCGTCGCCGATCAGCTCGTCGGGATCGGCGGCCGGTTCTTCTCCCATGGCGACCGCCACGGAGGCGAAGGTGAGGAAGGCGTGCGGCCCGGCCAGGGAAAGGGCCACGGGCGCCCGGCGGGCGAGACGGTGGACCTCGTCCCACGTGCCGGGCGCCTCGCCGACGAGGTCGGTCCGGGTGGCGGCGACCTGGGTGGCGGCGTCCAACGGGAGCGCCCACTGACGGCCGCCCATGGCGTACGAACGCATGGTGGGGCCGATGGAGGCGGCGCCCCAGCGGGTCAGTTCCTCGGCGGTGAACAGGTCGTCGAGGGGCCGCAGGCACCCGGTGGCGAGTGCTTCGCCGAGGTGCGGGTGGTCGAGGACGACCAGGTCGTAGCGGGAGCACAACGCGTCGATCGGGTGGGACTCGAAGCCCTCCAGGGGCTGGACGTCCCAGTGCACGAGGCCGCCCGCGGACGCGGCGAGCGCGTCGTGGCCGCGGGGGTGATCCCACGTCAGTCCGCGGTAGGGCGGTGCGGTGTGCGTCATGAGGTCGTCTCCGCCACGGCGCCGGCGGCGAACAGTTCCGCGATCTCCCGTTCCGCGAGGCCCGCCTCGGTCAGCACCTCGCGGGTGTGCTCCCCGACGAGCGGGGCGCCGCGGTCGATGCGGGGCGGGGTGGCGGAGAACCTGTAGGGGAATCCGGGCACGGTCACGCTGCCCTCGGTGGGGTGGTCGTAGGTGACGAAGGTGCCGTTGTGGCGGATCTGGGGGTCCTGGACCAGGTCGGCGTAGCCGTAGACGGGGCCGGCCCAGATACCGGCGGCGGCGAAGGCGTCGAGCCAGTGTCGCGACGGCCGGGTCAGCAGCCGGGCGGCGGTGCGGGCGAAGATCTCGTCCCGGTGGGTCCAGCCGTGCTCCTCGTCCTCCATGGAAAGGAAGCTGTCCTCGCCGAGGATCTCGCCGAGCTTCTTCAACGGCGGGAAGGCGAGGACGAGATAGCCGTCGGAGGTCTGGAAGGCACCGTAGGGCGAGCGGATGTAGACGTGGGCGTGCGGTTCGGCGGAGCGGGTCTGGGGCAGCCCGCCGACGGTGTGGACCGACAGCTCCTGCATCTGGAGGGTGGTGACGGCGTCCAGCATGTTCACCGTCACCAACTGGCCCTCGCCGGTGCGTTCGCGGTGCAGCAGCGCGGCGAGCACACCCTCGAAGGCGGTGGAGGCGGTGACGGCGTCCACGAGGTACTGGCCCGCGGCCCGCGGTGCCTCGCCCGAGCGGCCGCTGGACAGCATGGCCCCCGACATCGCCTGCAGCAGCAGGTCCTGGCCCGGGCGCTGGGCGTAGGGGCCGTCCTCGCCGTACCCGGAGATGGAGACGTAGACGAGGGAGGGGTTGATCGCGGCCAGGGAGGCGTAGTCGACGCCCAGGCGGTCGGCGACGCCGGGCCGGTAGTTCTGCAGGAAGACGTCGGCGCCCACGACGAGGCGGCGCAGGACCTCCTTGCCCGCCGGGTCCTTGAGGTCGACGGCGAGGGACCGCTTGTTGCGGTTCAGGGAGAGGAAGGAGACGTTGATCCGGTTGCCGGCCGCTCCGCCGGCCGCGGCGTGGCGCTGCCACTCCCCGGTGACCGGTTCGACCTTGACGACGTCGGCGCCGAGGTCGCCGAGGCGCTGGGCGGCGAACGGACCGGCCATGGCGATGGAACAGTCGAGGACCCGGTACCCGGCGAGGACGCCGGGTTTGTCGCGTGAGGTCATGGGGCTCCTTGGAGGCGGCGGACGGAGAACGGTGGGCGGCACCGGCGCGGACGCCGGGTGACACCGGCGCGACGGCGGGCGGCACTGGCGCGGCGACGGGCGTCGGACGGATCGGGAGGGTTCCGAACCTGTTGTTAGCGCTAGCGATAGCGCTAACATGCACGCTAGGCGGGCGCCGCTCGCAGTGTCAACGCCCTTGTCCCGACCGCTCGCACCCTTCGGGAACGGGCCGGGCAGCACGAAAGGAATCCCATGAACCTGTGGCCCGACGCCACGACCACCCTGCCCGCCGACGGCACCGGGGGCGCGCTCGTCGGCCGGGTCTGGCGCCCCGGCCTCGGACCGTCCGTCGTCGCCGTCCGCGAGGACGGGCTGCACGACATCACCACCACCTTCCCCACCGTCCGCGACCTGTGCGAGACACCGGACCCGGCCGAACGCCTGCGCGCCGCCCGCGGCGAGCGGATCGCAGGACTCGACGAGGTGCTGGCCAACACGCCCCTCGACGGCCGGAACCCGCGACGGCCCTGGCTGCTCGCGCCGGTCGACCTGCAGGCCGTCAAGGCGGCCGGGGTCACCTTCGTGGTGTCGATGCTGGAGCGGGTCATCGAGGAACGTGTCCGCGGCGACGCCGCCGGTGCCGCCGAGGCCCGGGAGCGGATCCGCCGGCTCGTCGGCGACGACGTCGCCTCCCTGCGTCCCGGCTCCGACGAGGCCGCAGCGCTCAAGGAGATCCTGGTCGCGCAGGGAGCGTGGAGCCAGTATCTGGAGGTCGGCATCGGTCCCGACGCCGAGATCTTCACCAAGGCGCCCGTGCTGGCCGCCGTGGGCAGCGGCGCCGACGCCGGGGTGCACGCCGCCTCCCGCTGGAACAACCCGGAGCCGGAGGTGGTGCTGGCCGTCTCCTCCACCGGGGCCGTGGTCGGCGCGACCCTCGGCAACGACGTCAACCTCCGTGACGTGGAGGGGCGTTCCGCACTGCTGCTGCCCCAGGCCAAGGACAACAACGCGTCGGCCGCCCTCGGACCGTTCCTGCGGCTGTTCGAACCGGGCTTCCGCATCGACGACGTACGGCGGGCCACGGTCACCCTGACCGTCGAGGGCGCCGACGGGTACCGGCTCGACGCCGAGTCCTCGATGGCCGCCATCAGCCGCGATCCGCTGGACCTCGTGGCGCAGTTGGTGGGCCCGCACCACCAGTACCCGGACGGCGCCGTGCTCTACCTCGGCACGATGTTCGCGCCCGTCGAGGACCGGGACGCGCCCGGACAGGGGTTCACGCATCACGACGGCGACCTCGTCGCCATCGCCACGCCGAAGCTCGGCACGCTCGTCAACCGGATCCGGCCGAGCGAAGCCTGCGTGCCGTGGACGTTCGGCATCGCGGACCTGATGCGGGCCCTGGTGGCACGGGGAGCGCTGTGACGCCCGATATCGTTTCCGGCGTGAGCCAGCCGCCGCCCCGCCGTCCCCGCAAACGATCCGCCACCCGTTCGGTGACCCTGTCGGACGTCGCGGCGGCCGCCGGGGTGTCGGCCCAGACGGTCTCCCGGGTCGTCCGCGACCCCCTGTCGGTGTCCGACGAGACACGGGCCCGGGTCCAGGCGGCCCTCACGGCCACCGGCTACGTGCCCAACCTGGCCGCCAGCAACCTGGCCTCCAACCGCAGCCGTACGGTCGCCGCCCTGGTGCCGCAGATCAACGCCTCGGTCTTCGCCGACACCGTGCACGCCTTCTCCACGGCGCTGGCGGCCCACGGCTACCAGATCTTCGTCGGGACCACCGACTACCGGCCCGAGCACGAGGAGGAGGTGCTGCGCAGCTTCCTTGGCCGGCGGCCGGACGGACTGCTCGTGGTGGGGACCCGCCACACCCCGGGCACCCTGACGCTGCTCGGGGCGGCCGGGGTGCCGGTCGTCGAGACCTGGGGCTGGTCCGAGGACCCGGTGGACCTGCTGGTCGGCTTCTCCAACGCGGCCGCCGCGGCGGCGATGGTGGACCACCTCGTCCGGCGCGGCCGGCGCCGCATCACCTTCGCCGGGCGGCACACCTCCGGCGACCCCCGGGCCGCGGAACGCCTCGACGGCTACCACGGCGCCGTCCGCGACCTGCTGGGCAGCGAACCGCGCACCGTGGACGCCGGTCCGGAGCCGGTCACCATGGACACCGGTGTCGCCCTGCTGGACCTGGCACTCGAGCGGTACCCGGACTCCGACGCCGTGATGTTCTCCAGCGACGTCTTCGCCGCCGGCGCCCTCCAGGCATGTGTACGGCGCGGCATCGACGTGCCCGGCACGCTCGCCCTGGCCGGCTTCGGCGACTTCGAACTGGCCCGGCACCTGGTCCCGGCGCTGACCACGGTGGCCGTACCCAGCGCGCAGATCGGGGAGTTGAGCGCCGAGCTGCTGCTCACGCGGATGCGCGGCGCCGCGGTCGACGTCCCGCACCGCGACGTGGGGTACCGGGTCGTCGCACGCGAGAGCACCTGACTCGCGAGAGCACCCGACACGCGTGGCACACCGGACCGCCGAGGAGGGAGCACCCGAGGCCCCGGGCGCCCCCACCGGGTCACGCCCGGGCCGCCCACACCAGCCCGCGGCCGACGATCGCCGCCGTCTGCGGCACCCGGAGGTCCGCGACGCGGTGGCCGAGGGTGCAGACGAAGACCCGCCCCGCTCCCCAGCGGCGCGTCCACACCACCGGGAACTCGACGGGTTCGTGCCACGGGTCGGTCGGAGCCGGGGCCAGCACGGACGTGGCCAGGACGGTGTTGAGGGAGTCCGTGAGCACCCAGTAGTGCTCGGTCTCCACGTCGTAGTCCGTGATGCCCTCGACGATCCCGCCGTCCCGGTCCGGCGTGGCGGCGATGCGCACGGTGAACTCCTGGAACCCCTCGGGGTGCCAAAGGAATCGGCCTCCGACCATCCGCAGGTAGCGCGGGTTGGCGACGTTCGTGGCGACCACGCCCCCGTGCCAGCCCGCGAAGCCGGTGCCCGCCTCCACCGCGTCGACGAGGCCCTTCTCCTGAGCCGCCGTCAGGCCGCCCGCCGACCAGGAGTGCACGACGAGGTCGGTCGCTGCGAGCAGGCCGGCGTCCTCGTACACCGACAGGTCCTCGGCGACCTCGATCTCGAACCCCGCGTCCTCCAGGGCGGGCATGACCGACTCGGTGCAGCCGACCGGGTCGTGACCCTCCCACCCGCCGCGGACCATCAGGGCCTTTCGCATGCTCATGTGCTGCTCCCTCCACTCGCCTTCGACGCGCCGTCGACGTGCCCCCGATGGGGCGGTCTCACCTTGTCTGCGGCGCGAGTCTGAGGCCGGCGTCGGCCGGCCGGACGTGCGGTCCCGACGGCAGGGACCACCCTCCCGACGCGGCCCGCGCGACGATCCGCTCCTCGTCCACCTCGATGCCCAGGCCCGGGGCGTCGCCGAGGACGATCCCGCCGTCGGCGATCTCCTGGTCCACCCGCAGTCCGACCGGGAAGGACAGGTCCTGCACCTCGGTCACCAGGTGGTTGGGCACGGCGGCCGCCGCGTGCGCGACCGGGTTGGCGTCGTACCCGACGGGGCTCACCGGCAGGCCGTGCCCGAAGGCGAGGGTGGAGGCGCGCAGGAAGTGGGTGATGCCCCACACGGCGCCGGTCTGCACCACCCCGACGGCGTCCGCGGCCAGCAGCGGCCGGAAGTGTTCGAGGCCCGTCAGGTTCTCCCCGGTCGCGACGGCGGCGCGGACCCCGGTCGCGACCGCGCGGTGTCCCGCCACGTCCCAGCGCCGGACCGGTTCCTCGATCCAGGTCAGCTCGACGCGCTCCTCCACCTGCCGGGCCAGACGCACCGCCTGGTGCCGTCCCCAGGACTCGTTGACGTCGTACATGAGCGCGGGGCGGTCGCTGTTGACCCGGAACACGTCGCGGACCGCGGCCAGGCGCCGCACGTCCCGGTCCACGTCCAGGCCGCCCTTGACCTTGGCGCCGGTGAACCCGCGCCGCGCCCACCGCTCGTGGAACGCGACGAGTTCGTCGTCGGTGAGCGCGTAGTCCAGACCGGAGGCGTAGCCCGGAACGAAGCGGTCGGCGGCGCCCAGCGTCCGCCACAGCGGCTCCTGGGCGATCTTCGCCTTGAGGTCCCACAGCGCCATGTCGAGGGCGCCGATCGTGGCGAACACCTGCCCGCCGTGCCCGGACTTGAAGACGTGCGCGAGCATCCTGTCGTACAGCGAGGTGACCGCGCGGGGGTCCTGGCCCTCCAGGGCGGGGAAGATCCGTGCGGCGTCGGCGTTTCCGCCGAGACCCACTCCGGTCAGGCCCTCGTCGGTCTCCAGCAGCAGGACCGGCACCTCGGTGACACCGGCGGTGACGATGCCGTTCACGTCGCCCACCGGCCGCCCCCACTCGTGGACCGTGGCAAGGGACCGGTATCCGGTGATGCGCATCGCTCTCCCACGGGTGAGTCGTAACTTGTGATACGAGTGATGACCTTAGCATGTTCGGCTAACCTGGGGTCATTGGACAGCGGGGGCCGGGCGAACCTGCACGAACATTGGGAGTCTCTGACCAGATGATCAAGCCATCCGCGGACACCACCGCCGTGTCCCGACCTCAACGGCGTCGGCCGCCGCTCGCTGCGGCCGTCGTCCAGAGCCTCGCCACGGCCATCGTGCTCGGTGAGTACCCGCCCGGCACCGCGCTGCCGTCGGCGGGCGAGCTCTGCGAGGAGTACGAGGTGAGCCGGACCGTGATCCGGGAGGCGACGACGACGCTCGCCGAGAAGGGACTGGTGGCGACCCGTCAGGGCTGGGGGACCGTCGTCCTGGGCCAGGACCAGTGGAGCCTGCTCGACCCGCTGGTCCTCGACGCGCTGTTCCAGCGTGAGGACCGCCTGGTCTACCTGGACAACCTGATCGAGATCAGGACCACCCTGGAGTGCGCGATGGCCGCCCGCGCCGCCGGGCTCATCGAGGAGGAGCAGTCGGCGGCGCTCTCCGCCAAGCTCGACGAACTCGCGGGTCTCATCGACGACCCCGCGGCCTACTCACGCGCGGACATAGAGTTCCACGAGATCATCCACCGCGCCTCCCGGGACGCGTTCGGGCGGGCCATCGTCTCCAGCATCCAGGGCAAGGCCGTGCGCTCTCCGCAGTACAGCGGGGACCCGACCCGCGAGGACATCGAGCTCACGCACGAGGCCCACGCCCGGGTCGCCGCCGCCGTGCTCGCCGGGGACGGCGAGGCTGCCGCGGAGGCGATGCGCGAGCACATCACGTCGTCGTGGGCCCGACGCCGGCCGGCCGACACGCAGGACGCGTAGGAGGCGGGACGAAGCGGCCGAGGCACCCGTTCCCGGACGGGCGCCTCGGCCGCGCAGCGATGCGGGCTCAGCCGGTCACGGCCGTCCGATCCCCTCCGCGGTGACGTTCCGGTTCCACTCCGCGACCCACGCGGCCCCGTACGCCCGGGCCACCGCACCGGAAGCGGAGAACTTCAGCGTGTCGAGGTCCAGACCCGTCTCCGCCACCGAAGCGGCCGCCACCGCCCGGGTGTTGACCTTCTCGCTCCAGCGCGACAGCTTGTACTCCGCCGCGGGCTCCGTGAAGGCCTCGGTCGTCTCCACGAACCCCGAGCCGCCGCCGACGACCACCGTGTGGTCGATCTCCACACCGGACGGCACGTAGAGCGAGTCCGCGTCGTCCCAGACCGTCGCCCGGCTGCAGCCGTTCGTACCCGCCGTCGCGTAGTTCGCCGCCGTGCACTCCTCGCCCGTCGCGGTCACCCGCGGCACGTACCACCGCTCGACCTGCGGGTACACGATCGGCTTCCCGTCGGAGTACGTCGCCCGCCCGTTCGTGTAGTGCCCGTGCCAGGCCGCCACCGTCTCGGGCGTCGCGCTGTACTTCTCGCCCTCGCGGACGTCGAGGAAGGAGTTGAACCTGCTCTGCAGCACCCAGCTGTTGTCCAGCGGCAGCCGGGTCTCGCCCTTCTTGTGGTAGATGCCGCCGTGACCGACGTGCTTCACCCCGATGAACACGTTGTCGTTCGCGGTGTTGCTGTGTCCGGAGTTGAGGTTGACTCCGGAGTTCGAGCCGTTCACCACGTTGTGGTGGAAGCGCACACCGGACGCGCCGTCGTCCATGTACAGCGCGTCGTTGGAACCGCCGATCTTCTCGAAGTGGTTGTACGCGACCTCGTTGCCGAGGTACGTGAAGTCCCGGCCTGCGTAGACCGCGCCCATGTCCCCGGCGTTCTTCACCACGTCGTAGAAGTGGTTGTGGTTGACGCGCATGTCGTTGCCCATGATCTGCACGGCCATGTGCGGCGCGTCGTGGACGTAGTTGTACTCGAAGGAGTTGCCGACCCCGTACAGGTAGCCGGCGGGGGTGTAGGTCGCGAGCTTCGAGAAGCGCGCGATCTCGTTGTGCCGGGCGACGTTGTCGCCCCGTTCCAGCGTGGCCCGGTCGCCGCCGCCGAGCAGGACCCCGCCGCCGCCCAGGTCGTGGAGGTAGGAGTTCTGCACGATGTTGTCGTGGCCGCCCTGCAGCGTCTCGTAGTCGGGCATGGTCGTGATGGTGTCGGTGGTCCGGCCGATGCGGACGGCGTCCATGCTCACGTTGGAGATGTCGACCGCGTCGACGAGCGTGCCGACGGCGTCCAGCAGCTGCACGCCGCTGACGAGCGACCCGGTCATGGTCAGGCCGCGCAGGGTCACGCCCTGGGTCCCGTCGAGCAGGAAGAAGTTCTTGTCGAAGGTCTGGAGCGTGGTGTCCTTGCCCTCGATCGTCCCGCCCTCGGGCCGGTAGTAGAGGACGTCGTTGTCGTCGTAGCGGTCGATGTAGTACTCACCGGCCGTGTCCATCTCCGAGAGGACGTTGAGGACCTTGACCTTGGTCCACGCGTCCTGCGGGATGTACATCGACGGGTACTTGGTGTAGAGCCGGTCCTCGCTCCAGGACAGGATCCGCACCATGTCGTTGGCGTAGTTGTTGCCGAAGTACCCCAACAGCCAGCCCTCGGTCTCGTCCTTCGTGTTGTCGATGTCCTCGATCCACCGCGGGTCGAGCTGCACCGGGACGTCGGCGTACTCGCCAAAGCCACGGGTGCCGAGGTCGTCCACCGTCGGCACCGCCTCGGGCGCCCAGCTCTTGTAGCGGTCCCCGGCCGCCGCTCGACCGCCCACCGTGAAGATCTGCGGCGTCATGCGCCGCATCTCCTGCGGCGACCAGGTGTCGCGCTGCCCCGGGTCGTCGAGCTGCTGCTTCTTGTCCTCGAACTGGGCCCGCGGGGTCGTGCCGGAGGAGTTCCAGTCGTCCTGGAGTCCGAAGCGGGCGTCGAGGTCCACGTTCATGAGGTCCCGGGGACCCTCGGCGTCCCACTTGTCGCCCGTACCCCACAGGTGACAGTCGGTCTCCGTGGTGGCGCAGGAGTTCCCGTTCGGGTACTCGGCCAGGACCTGGGTGTCGCCGCCGACCACCAGTTCGGGAGCGAAGGGGTCCTGCACCCAGTTGAAACCGTTCTTGTACAGGGTCCCCGGGTCGATGCCCTGGGCGCCGAGGTCGTAGACCCACACCCCCTCACGCAACTCGGACGTGTTCAGCCGGGAGTGGGAGGAGTACTGCGGCTGGGCGAGGGTCTCCTCGGAGAGGTCGGTGAGCTTCTTCCACCCCTCGGCGGGCAGCTCGTGCGACCCGGTGATCGTCACCTTCTCGTTCCGGTACGGGGCGTAGGTGACCCAGGAGTTCGCGGCGCCCTTCAGCTCGACGGTGTCGTCGAGGACGTAGGTGCCGCCCCGGATCAGCACCGTGCCGCGGGCCTCGGCCGAGGTGCGGCCGGCCAGCGCGTCGCGGGCGGCGGAGATGGTCCGGAACGGGTCCTTGCGGCCGCCGCTGTTGGCGTCGTCCCCGTCGGCGGCGGAGACGTAGACCGTCAGCTTCCCGGCAGCGGCCGAGGCGCCTGCCGCGGCCGCTGCCCCGGTCGCCGGTCCGACGGCGCCCGCCGTCAGTGCCAGGGCGAGCGCGGCCCACAGGGTGCGGGCTGGTCCTCGCCGGGTTCTCAGCATGGGGGTGCCCTTTCGTCGGTTCTCATGTGACTGACGTGAGTGGTGCGATGCGCGGAGCAGGGTGCCGCGCGCCGGCTCGGTCAGCCGCCCTCGGGCCGCAGCCGCAGACCCTGCATGCCGCCGTCCACGGCGAGGGCCGTGCCCGTGACGGACGCCGCCGCCGGCGACGCCAGGTAGACGACCGCCGCGGCGACCTCCTCGGCGCTCACCAGTCGGCCGGTCGGCTGGCGGGCGTTGAGCGCGGTGCGCTCGGCGGCCGGGTCGTCGGCGCTCGACAGCAGCCGGTCTATCCACGGGGTGTCCGCCGTCCCGGGATTGACGCAGTTGACCCGGATGCCCTCACGGATGTGGTCGGCGGCCATGGCGAGGGTCAAAGACTGCACGGCGCCCTTGCTCGCGCTGTACAGCGCCCGCTGGGGCAGCCCCGCGGTCGCCGCCACCGAGCAGGTGTTGACCACCGCCGCGTGCCGGGAGGCACGCAGGTGGGGCAGGGCGGCCCGGGTGGTCCGCACGATGCCGAGGACGTTGACGTCCAGGACGTGCCGCCACTCGGCGTCGTCGTTGTCCGCGACGGTCCCCTGCGCGCCGATGCCCGCGTTGTTCACCAGGATGTCCAGGCCGCCCAGCCGGTCCACCGCCCGAGCGACACCGGCCCGGACTGAGGCGTCGTCGGTGACGTCGCACCGGATCGGGAACAGGGCCTCGGAGCCGGTGGCGGGCAGGGCGTCCGGTGCGAGGTCGAGGACGGCGACCCGGGCGCCGCGGTGGGCCAGGAGCAGGGCGGTGGCGAGCCCGATCCCCGAGGCGCCGCCCGTGACGACGGCCGCGAGACCGTCGAGTTCGGGGGACCGGGGAGAGGGGGTGTGCGGCATGACGGTGTTCCTTCGCATGGGGTGGTGGTCAGTCCAGGTGGAAGAGTTCCTCGCCGGTCACCCACCGTTCCCCGGGCCGCGCCGAGTCCAGGGGCTGCTGGCAGGGGTCGGTGAGGGTCCACCAGCGCCGGGTCTGCGGGTCGTCGGCGATGGCGGCCATGTCGGCGTCGTAGTCCTCGCCGGTGTACTCGTAGTAGGCGAAGAGCGTGTCCTCGCGCAGGAAGATGGAGTAGTTGGTGACATGGGCGCGCGAGAGCGTGTCCAGCACCGGCTGCGGCACGGCGCGGTGCAGCATCCGGTACGTCTCGGCGTGTTCGGGGCGCAGCCGGATCACGGACGCGACCCTGCGGGGTGCGGGCATGGCTGGTCA
>NZ_JAIOJZ010000039.1 GCF_020404845.1 Streptomyces hyderabadensis
TACCGAGGTCGCTGTACAGGTGCGGGGAGGTGGAGTAGGTCTCCGCCGGGTCGTTGAAGCCCAGGTCCAGCGCCTTGTTGATCAGCTGCCAGCGCGGGATGTCGTCCCAGTCGACCAGCGTGATCGCCGTACCCTTCGCGCCCGCGCGGCCGGTGCGGCCGATGCGGTGCAGGTACGTCTTCTCCTCCTCCGGCGACTGGTAGTTGATGACGTGGGTCACGCCCTCGACGTCGATGCCGCGGGCGGCGACGTCGGTGCAGACGAGCACGTCCACCTTGCCGTTGCGGAAGGCGCGCAGCGCCTGCTCGCGGGCGCCCTGGCCGAGGTCGCCGTGGACCGCGCCGGAGGCGAAGCCGCGCTGCTTGAGCTGGTCGGCCAGGTCGGCGGCGGTGCGCTTGGTGCGGCAGAAGACCATGGCCAGACCGCGGCCCTCGGCCTGCAGTATGCGGGCCACCATCTCGGGCTTGTCCATGTTGTGCGCGCGGTAGACGAACTGCTTGGTGTTCGCCACCGTCGCGCCCGCGTCGTCCGGCGAGGTGGCGCGGATGTGCGTGGGCTGCGACATGTACCGGCGGGCGAGTCCGATGACCGCGCCCGGCATGGTCGCCGAGAACAGCATGGTCTGGCGCCGGACCGGCAGCATGTTGATGATCTTCTCGACGTCGGGCAGGAAGCCCAGGTCGAGCATCTCGTCGGCCTCGTCGAGCACCAGGCACTTGACGTGCTTGAGGCTCAGCTTCTTCTGGCCCGCCAGGTCCAGCAGGCGGCCCGGGGTGCCGACGATCACGTCGACGCCCTTCTTCAGGGCCTCCACCTGCGGCTCGTAGGCGCGGCCGCCGTAGATCGCGGTGACGCGCACGTTGCGGACCTTGCCGGCGGTCAGCAGGTCGTTGGTGACCTGCTGGCACAGCTCGCGCGTCGGAACGACGACGAGGGCCTGCGGGGCGTCGGTGAGGGACTCGGGGGCGGCGCGGCCCGCCTCGACGTCGGCGGGGACGGTGACGCGCTCCAGGAGCGGGAGGCCGAAGCCGAGCGTCTTGCCCGTGCCGGTCTTGGCCTGGCCGATCACGTCCGTGCCCGACAGGGCCACGGGGAGCGTCAGCTCCTGGATGGGGAAGGGAGTGGTGATGCCGACGGCTTCGAGGGCTTCGGCGGTCTCGGGGAGGATCCCGAGGGATCGGAACGTCGTAGTCAGGGTGCTGCCTCTTCTGTGTGCGTGGTGCGAGGCGAGCGCGCGGGTCGTGCCGGACCGTGTCGGGGACGTCGGCTGCCTTACGGGTGAGCCGTAGGACACGGGACCTCTGTCGACGCTCCAGCGCTCGTACCACTGAGGGTCCCCCTCCGGAATCCGTACGCAGCATGGCGTACGGCAGGGAGGGCTGTCGGGTCGGAGCCGATCGGGCCACCGACCGGGCATCCTCATGCGTGCGGCCCGACGACGATGTCACGTACCCGTACGTCACATACTCGGCAGGCGCATTACCACCATACCCCGGATTCGCGCACATGCGATGGCCGATTTGCTCACGTAGTCGTCGTCACACTGACTGACCAGGGACTTACCACCGCCGAAGAGCGGGCTATTGTGCGCTGCATGACGAGCTCTGACAAGCCTGGCCCCGCCGCAGACGCCCCCGCCGAGACCTCCGGAGCAGCCGGTGGCGCCGGAGCCACGCCGGTCGCCGCCCGCGACTGGGACACGGCCGCGTCCGACCCGCAGTACCGCGCCGCGGTCGTGGACCTGCTCGGCGCGCTCGCGTACGGCGAGCTGGCGGCGTTCGAGCGGCTCGCGGAGGACGCCAAGCTGGCGCCCACGCTGGCGGACAAGGCGGAGCTGGCGAAGATGGCGTCGGCGGAGTTCCACCACTTCGAGCGGCTGCGCGACCGGCTGGCCGAGATCGGCGAGGAGCCCACGGGCGCCATGGAGCCCTTCGTGGCCGCCTACGACGGCTTCCACAAGCAGACGGACCCCTCGGACTGGCTGGAGGGCCTGGTCAAGGCCTACGTCGGCGACTCCATCGCCAGCGACTTCTACCGCGAGGTCGCCGCCCGCCTCGACACGGACACCCGCGAGCTGGTGCTCGCCGTGCTCGACGACACCGGGCACGCCGGTTTCGCCGTGGAGAAGGTGCGCGCGGCGATCGAAGCCGACCCGCGCGTGGGCGGGCGGCTCGCGCTGTGGGCGCGGCGGCTGATGGGGGAGGCGCTCTCCCAGTCCCAGCGGGTGGTGGCCGACCGGGACGCGCTGTCGACGATGCTCGTCGGCGGGGTGGCGGACGGCTTCGACCTGGCCGAGGTCGGCAAGATGTTCTCCCGGATCACCGAGGCGCACACGAAGCGGATGGCGGCGCTGGGCCTGGCCGCCTGAGCGGGCCTGAGCGGGATCGACGGCCCGGCCACCGTCGGACGGGGCCCCGCCCGCTACGGCGGCCGCCGGTCAGGCGGCCGCCGAGCTGCGACGCAGTCGCCCCGCGGGGCGCAGCAGCAGCGACAGCGAGGCCGCGCAGAGCGTCGCCGAGCCCAGCAGCACCAGCACGAACCCTCCGGCGCCCAGCGCGGTGTGCGTGACGAACGCCCCGAAGAGGGCCCCGGCGACGCCGGTCGGCAGGACCAGGAGCGGGGCGGGCAGGCGGTGGGGCAGACGGTGCGCGGCGGCCCATGCCAGGGCGAGGCCGAGGAGTACGGCGCTGAGCGCTTCCAAGATCATGTCGGGGTCCCTCCCACATGGCCGGCCTGCCCCAAACGGTCACAGCCGACTTACCCCTGACCTGCGGAATGCAATCCTCCCCCTGTGGGTGAACTGTGCTCCGCCCGTGAACGGGAAACGGGAGCGGGACGGGCACGGAACGGGAGCGGAACGGGAGCGGAACGGAGCGGGACGGGAACGGAACGAGGGCAGGGACGGGGGCGGCACGACCGGAAAAGTGACGGGGCGGGACGGGCAGACGCGTGGGGCCCGGCGGTGTGTCACCGCCGGCCCCCACCCGGTCTTCGTCCGTCGTCCCGCGTCCGGCGGCTACAGCGCGCCGAAGCCCACCTTGCGCGGGGCCGGCTCACCGATCTCGACGTAGGCGAGCCGGTCGGCCGGCACCAGGACCTTGCGGCCGTGTTCGTCCACCAGGCTCAGCAGCTGCGACTTGCCGGCCAGTGCCTCGCCCACCACGCGCTCGACCTCCTCGGCGCTCTGACCGCTCTCCAGAACGATCTCGCGGGGCGCGTGCTGCACGCCGATCTTGACCTCCACGGCTATGTCCCTCCGACGGTCATCAAGTGCGCGATCTCCCGCGCCGTACCAGCACACATTAGCCCGGTGAGGGGACGTACACGCTGCGTCGGAGAACGCCAGGAGCGAACAGCCGACGGGAACAGAACCCGCGCCCCGGTGGTCAGTGCTGCTCGGTGCCGTGCAACGGGAAGCCGGCGATGCCCCGCCAGGCCAGCGAGGTCAGCAGCTGGACCGCCTGGTCGCGGGGCACGCTGCGGTCGCTGTGCAGCCAGGAGCGCGCCACCACCTGCGCGAGACCGCCCAGGCCGGAGGCGAGCAGCATCGACTCCGCGCGCGAGAGACCGGTGTCCTCGGCGATGACGTCGCAGATCGCTTCGGCGCACTCGTTCGTCACCTTGTCCACGCGCTCGCGCACGGCGGGCTCGTTGGTCAGGTCCGACTCGAAGACCAGGCGGAAGGCGCCGCCGTCGTCCTCGACGTAGGCGAAGTAGGCGTCCATCGTCGCCCGGACGCGCTGTTTGTTGTCGGAGGTCGAGGCGAGCGCGCCGCGCACGGACTGGATCAGCGCCTCGCAGTGCTGGTCCAGCAGGGCGAGGTAGAGGTCGAGCTTGCCGGGGAAGTGCTGGTAGAGGACCGGCTTGCTGACGCCGGCGCGCTCGGCGATGTCGTCCATGGCGGCCGCGTGGTAGCCCTGGGCCACGAACACTTCCTGTGCGGCGCCCAGCAGCTGGTTGCGTCGGGCTCGGCGGGGAAGGCGTGTGCCCCGCGGGCGTACCGCCTCTGTCTGCTCGATGGCTGTCACGCCGCCTCCCATAGTCGTCCTCGTGCGGTGTGCGCCGCGTCGACATCGTACTTTTCGGTAACCGTGGTGTGGGTGCTGCGAGCGCAGAATTTCACGGACCGGACGGTGGCGAAAGCCGCACAACAGGTTTCAAAAGGGTCCAGGCCGGGCAAAAGTCGGCCTCCCTTCTGCTCGGTGGAGCCGCTCCGCCGTCTCGTGGCGTCGGGCGTCCCCGCCGTTCAGCGGTAGTCGTCCTCGTCCTGCGAGACGACCCGGGCCTGTTCGGCCAGGTCGGCCTCGTTGGCGCGGTCCGGCTCGACGCCGGTCAGCGGTTCGTCGCGGTCCTGCCCGATGTCCGCCCGCTGCTCGGCGGCGTCGGCGTCGGGCGCCTCCACGTCGCGGTCCTCCGGATCCGGTGCCTCGTCCTCGAAGGTGTCGGGGTCGGTCGGGTCGACGGTCATGCTGGGCTCCCTTCCTACGGACTCTCCCCGGGGGTGCAGGGGTCACACGCGGGTGCCCACTTCACGAGCCTAGGAGACACCCGATCCGGACGCCATGCGTCGCTCGTCCCGGTCTGGTGCGGTCCCGATCTCGTGCGGCGGGTCCCGGCGCCGACCGCATCCGTACCCCGCGGACGCGCCTCGGCAGCCCCGCCTGTGACTGCGAACACATGAGCCACCGCGTGATCGTCTCGTAACATTGGCACATGCCTTCGACCGAGCCGCCGTCCGTGCCGCCCGCCAACGTGCTGCCGAGGGTCGCGGCCGTCAAGGCCGCGGACGGGGAGCGGCTCAGGTCGGTCCACCTTCCCGGCATCACCCTTACGGTGCGGTCGAGGCGGCCCGCCCACGAAGGACTGCCGCCCGCCCTCTACGTCCACGGCCTCAGCGGCTCCTCGCAGAACTGGTCGGCGCTCATGCCGCTGCTGGACGGGGTCGTCCACAGCGAGGCCCTCGACCTGCCCGGCTTCGGCGACTCCCCGCCGCCGGACGACGGCGACTACTCGATCACCGGCCACGCGCGTGCGGTCGTCCGTTACCTCGACGCGTCCGGGCGCGGTCCCGTGCACCTGTTCGGGAACTCGCTGGGCGGTGCCGTCGTCACCCGCGTCGCCGCGGCCCGTCCCGACCTGGTGCGGACGCTGACCCTCGTGTCGCCCGCACTGCCGGAGATACGCGTGCAGCGCAGCGCCGTACCGACGGGGCTGCTGGCGGTGCCCGGGGTGGCGACGCTGTTCACCCGGCTCACCCGGGAGTGGACCGCGGAGCAGCGGGTGCGCGGCGTCATGGCGCTCTGCTACGGCGACCCCGGCAGAGTGAGCGAGGAGGGGTTCCGCAACGCCGTCGAGGAGATGGAGCGGCGGCTGCAACTGCCGTACTTCTGGGACGCGATGGTGCGTTCCGCGCGGGGAATCGTGAACGCGTACACGCTCGGCGGCCAGCACGCGCTGTGGCGACAGGCCGAGCGGGTTCTCGCACCCACGCTCCTGGTCTACGGTGGACGGGACCAACTCGTCGGCTACCGCATGGCCCAGCGGGCCGCCCGCGCCTTCCGTGACTCCCGGCTGCTGACCCTGCCGGACGCGGGGCACGTGGCGATGATGGAGTATCCGGAGACGGTGGCCACGGCGTTCCGTGAACTCCTCGCGGACACCGCGGGCACCGCGGACGCGGTGGACACCGGGAAGCCGGCGGGTGGCGAAAGGACCGACGGGGCCGCGGACAGCGAGCCCGCCAACCAGACCACAGGAGGCTGAGGCGCGACGTGGGACGCCACAGCCGCCGCGGGCCCGCCCCCAAGGCAGACGCCGCGGACACCGCCGCCGCACGCGAGAACCGGTCCGCCCGGCCCGACCCGCGCCGGTCGGACGGGCCGTCGCAGGAGCCTCAGGGGCCCCTGGGGCCTCAGGGGCCGTATCAGCCCCAGGGACCTCAGGGGCCTTACCGGCCGCAGGGGGCCTACGGGACGCCCCGAGGGGCGGTGCCGGGCGACGCGCCCGGCGTCCGACAGGGGTACGCGGGCACCGGTCCCGGCTCTGAGAGGGGCCCGGGCGGGAGGATCCCGGAGCGGACACCGGCCCGCGGTTTCCCCCGGACGGCGGACGGCACGCCGGCGCGGGGTGTTCCGAGGCTCCCCGACGGCACGCCGGCGCACGGCGTCCCCCGGTTCTCCGACGGGACGCCGGCTCATGGGGTCCCCGGATTTCCCGACGGCACCCCGGCGCAGGGTGTGCCGCGGGTCCGAGGCGGACACCCAGAGCAGCGGGAACCCGGCGGCGGCTGGGGTGAGTTGGGCGGGATGCCCGGTGCCGGGCGCGGATCGGCGACGGGGCCGCGTACCGGTGCGCCCGGTGCTTCCGGTGCCCCCGGGGCCTTCGCGCCGCCCTCGCCCTTCCCCAGGCAGCGGCAGGCGCCCGCGGAGGGGCCGCGGCAGGACTACCTCGACGCCTTCGGGGACGATGAAGACGTCTTCGCGGCCCGCCCCCAGGGGCGTACTCCCGCTGCGCCACCGCCCGCCGACCCGTACGCCTCCGTCACCGACTGGAGTGCCGTCGACGGCGGCGGGGGCGGGGGCGGTGCCGCCGACGCGGGCGGGGACGCCGACGACCTGCCGCCCACGGGGGAGCCCGCACCGGCGAAGGGCGGCAAGGGCCGGACCTTCACCGGTATCGCGGCGGCCGCCGTCACCACCGTGCTGGCCGTCGTCGTGGCCGGCCAGGTCGCCGACGGGTCGGACGGGAACGACATGCGCGCCCAGTCCGCCACCGACCAGGCTCGGGGCGCCCACGATCCGACGTCACGGGACGACGAACGGTCGACGCCGACGCCCTCCGCGTCCGCGGACGCGAAGCCGCTGACGTACGCGCAGAAGATGGGCAAGACGTACCCGCTCAGCGCCACCCTGAAGGGCTCGGGGAAGTTCGACGCCATCCCGGGCATCGCCAAGGGGACCGGGAAGGGGGAGCGGTACACCTACCGCATCGACGTGGAGCAGGGGCTCGGCCTCGACGGCGAACTCTTCGCCCAGGCCGTGCAGAAGACCCTCAATGACGACCGGAGCTGGGCCCACAACGGCGCCCGCACCTTCGAGCGCATCGAGTCGGGGCAGCCCGACTTCGTCATCACGCTGGCCAGCCCCGGCACCACGGCGGAGTGGTGCGCCAAGTCCGGCCTCGACACCACCGAGGACAACGTCTCCTGTGACTCGGCCGCCACCCAGCGCGTGATGATCAACGCCTACCGCTGGGCCCAGGGCGCCGCGCCCTACGGTGACGCGATCCACGCCTACCGGCAGATGCTGATCAACCACGAGGTCGGCCACCGCATCGGCTACAACCACGTCACCTGCGACAAGGACGGCGAACTCGCCCCGGTCATGCAGCAACAGACGAAGTTCATCGACCACGACGGAATCGACTGCCGCCCGAACCCCTGGGCCTACCCGAACGGCTGACGGAGCGGGACGGATCAGGTCGGGGCCAGTGCGTCACGCATGGTGACCAGTTGATCTCTTAGCGCGACCGAACGCGCCTCGCACGGGAAAGTTACGACCGTTCACCCCTTTTGGTGGCGCGATGGACAACCGTCCATCGCGCCACCTCCCTGTCCGCATACGTTCGTCCCGCTGCGAGCCGCCGGGCCAACGGCGGCTCCCCAAACGGGAGATCGGGGGTGCGCGCGTGCGCATCGGACTGCTTACGGAGGGTGGCTATCCGTATCTGAGCGGTGAGGCCGGGCTCTGGTGCGACCGGCTCGTGCGCGGCCTGGAACAGCACGAGTTCGACCTCTACGCGCTCAGCCGCAGCGAGCGCGAGGAGGCCGAGGGCTGGGTCCCGCTGCCACCGCAGGTCGGCCGGGTGCGGACCGCTCCGCTGTGGGAAACCGTGGACGACGGGATCGTCCACGGACGGCGCGCGCGCCGGCGCTTCGCCGAGTGCTACGGCGAGTTGGCCACCGCCCTGTGCACCGCGGGCCCGGGGGGTGCGTCCGGAGGGCCCGAGGGGGAGCCGGCAGGGCAGTCGGCCCTTGAGGCGGACCGTTTCGCCAGTGCGCTGTACGGCCTCGCCGAACTCGCCCGCGACGAGGGCGGACTGCCCACCGCACTCCGCTCGGAGACCGCCGTACGCGCCCTGGAACGAGCCTGTCGCGCGCCCGGCGCCCACCGCGCCGCGCGCGAGGCGCGCGTTCCCGATCTGCTGACCGTCACCGCGCGCCTCGAACGCGCCCTGCGCCCCCTGTCCCTCGACTGGTACGAGGACGACGATCTCGGTTCGGTGGACCTGTGCCACGCGACCTCCGGCGGCACCGCGGCCCTTCCGGGCCTGCTCGCGCGGCACTTCTGCGACGTGCCACTGCTGGTGACCGAGTACGGCGTCCGGCTGCGCACGCACTACCTGACGGAACCCGACTCCTCGCCCGCGATACGGTCGCTGCTCGCCGCCTTCCACGGTCGGCTGGCCACCGAGACCTACCGGCGCGCGGCCGTGATCACCCCCGGCAACACGCACGCCCGACGCTGGCAGGAACGGTGCGGCGCCGACCGCGCCAAGCTGCGCACGGTCCACCCGGGCATGGACGCGGCCCCGTTCGCGGAGGCGGGCGAGTCCCCCGACTGCGCCGATCCGCAGACCCTCGTCTGGGTCGGCCGCGTCGAACCGGCCAAGGACCTGGTCTCGCTGCTGCACGCCTTCGCGGAGATCCGCCGGGCGGAGCCCGGCGCGCGGCTCAGGATCGTCGGCGCGCCCACGGGCCCCGAGGGCGCCGCGTACCTGGGCCACTGCAAGGCACTGGCCGCGCAGCTGTTTCCCGACGAGGCCGACGGTCCGCACGCCGTCGGCCGCAACCCGGTCTCCTTCGAGGAGACCGGCGGCCCCGAGCTGCCCTCCCGTGCCGACGCGTACGCCTCGGGCGCCCTGGTGGTGCTCTCCAGCGTCGTCGAAGGGTTCCCGGCCGGGCTCGTCGAGGCCATGTTCTGCGGCCGCGCGACGGTGTCCACCGACGTCGGCGCGGTCGTGGAGGCCATCGGCGGCACCGGACTCGTCGTGCCCCCGCGCAATCCGCGGGCGCTCGCCGAGGCCTGCGTCGCGCTGTTGCGCGACCCCGAGCGCCGGAATCGACTGGGCGCCGCCGCGCGCGCCCGCGCGCTTGAGCTGTTCACCGTCGAGCAGAACATCGCGGCATTTCACAGCATTTACCTGGAGATCCTCTCGCGTACACCGGCACGCCGCGTCGTTCTCGACGACACCGGCGAGCCCCTGCCCTTCGGCGTCCCCGCCGAGGCTCACGTCCCCGGTCGCTGGAGCGACCCCACGGCCCGCGTCGCGGCCAGGGGCGGACCCGGCACGGCACGGAGCGGTCCCGGCTGGGCGACGGAGGCCGAGCCGGTCCGGGCGACGACATCGGTCGCGGCGAGCGAGGGGGCGGCCCGATGAACGGCGTCGGCGGCAAGGGTGCAGCTCGCGAGAGTGTAGGTCGCGAGGGCACAGATCGCGCAGGTGCCGGTCGCGAGGGTACAGGTCGCGCTGGTGCTGGATGGGAAGTTGCCGGTCGCGCAGGTGCCGGTCGGGCAGTGGGTGTCGCCGTCGGCGAGGCTCGCGACGGCCGGCAGACGCCGGCCCCGTCCGCCGCACGCCGTTCCGCCGCGGATCCCGTGAAAGGCTTGCTGCACCGGCACCGCGAACTGTGCGAACGCGCCGTGGACCCACTGGAGATCGCCGCGGGTCTGGAAGCCCACGGTGTCACCGACCGGACCGCCGCACGCTTCCGCCACCGGGACGTCTTCTCCCTCGCCGAAGAGATGTACGCCCGCGCCCCGCGCGACCGCGACACCCATGCCCCCGCGAGCCCCGAGGAGCCGCCGGCGCCCCGGCCGGGCGGGCCACGCACCGCCGGAATCGTTCTCGCCCTGCTGCCCGGTGTGCTCTGTGCCGCCGCCGTGGCCGGACTGCGCCTGACGGACGGCCGGCCGCGGCTGATCGCGGCCGCCGTCGGGATCCTCGCGGTGACCCTGGCCCTGGGCGCGGCGCTGCGCCGCGGGCCGCTGAGCGCCGCCACCCGCACCACCAGCACCTGGACCTGCTGGCTCGTCGGCTACGCCCTCCTGGGCGACGGACTCCTGCGCACCGCTGTCGGCGGCGGCCCGGACGGTCTCCCCAACGGCACCACCGACGGCCCGTGGCCCGTCTCCCTCGCCCCCGTCCTGGCGCTCGCGCTGTCCTTCGTTCCCGCGGCCGGATGCGCCCACCTCTTCGCCGCGGGCGCCCGCCGCAAACTGACGTCCAGCCGGGGCCTGGCCGACTTCTCCGCCTCCGTGCGCCCTCTGCTGCTCGGCACGTTCGCCCTGTACACGGGCGCCCTCGCGGGTCTGCTCGCGCTGACCGGCGCCGTGCTCGGCGAGCCCGCCGCCCTTGCCCAGGGCCTCAGTCTGGGCGCCCTGCTGCTGCTCGCCCGGCTGCTCACCGTGCACGGTCACGCGCACGCCCCCACGCTCGTCCTCGCCGCCGCGGCCACCGCGGAGGCAGTCGCCCTGGCCACGCTCTTCGCCGGCCGCCTGCCCGGCTGCGGCTTCCTGGCCGCGCCCGTGGAGGCGCTGGTCACCGCCTGCGGCCCGGCCGGTGTCCCGACGGTCGCCTGCGGCATCGGCGCACTCACCCTCCTCGTCCACGCCTGCCGTCGCCTGACCAGGGCCTCGGCCCACGCGTCGACGGGGCGAACGCGGTGAGCGCGCGCACGGGACAGCCCCCCACACGCCCCGACACCCTCGCATCACCCCTTGAAGGAGCCCCCAGATGACCACCTCCCGACCCGACGCCTCGGCACCGGGAGCCGCCCGATGAGAGTCCTGCTGATCGGAGCCAACGGCTACATCGGCCGCTTCGTCGCCGACCGTCTGCTCGCCGACCCGGCCGTCCAGCTCACCGCCCTCGGCCGAGGCGACGACGCCGACGTCCGCTTCGACCTCGCCACCGGAAGCCCCGGCGCCCTCACCCGCTTCCTCGACGCGGTCCATCCCGGAGTGGTCGTCAACTGCGCGGGCGCCACCCGGGGCGGCGCCCGTGAACTCACCCGGCACAACACCGTCGCCGTCGCCACCGTCTGCGAGGCCCTGCGGCGCAGCGGCTGCGGTGCCCGCCTGGTGCAGGTCGGCTGCAGCGCCGAGTACGGCCCCAGCCAGCCCGGTTCCTCGACCGCCGAGGACGCCGTGCCCCGCCCCGGCGGCCCCTACGGCGTCAGCAAACTCGCCGCGACCGAACTCGTCCTCGGGTCCGGTCTGGACGCCGTCGTGCTGCGGGTCTTCTCGCCCGCGGGGCCCGGCACGCCCGCCGGCTCCCCGCTGGGCCGGCTCGCCGAGGCGATGCGCCGCGCGATGCAGTCCGGCGACGGTGAGCTGCGGCTCGGCGGCCTCGGCGCGCAGCGGGACTTCATCGACGTCCGCGACGTCGCCCGCGCGGTGCACGCCGCCTCGCTCTCCGCCGCCCAGGGCGTCATCAACATCGGCTCCGGCCGTGCCGTCCGCCTGCGCGACGCCGCCGCCACCCTCGCCCGGGTCGCCGGTTACGGCGGCGCCCTGCACGAGCTGGACGGCCCTCCCGGCGCGCTGCGGCCCGCCATCGGCCACCCCCGTACCGAGGCCGTCGGCCACCGCGTCGACGCCCTCGGCCACCACCGGACCGACGCCCTCGGCCACCATCGCCCGGACCCCCTCGGGGGCCGCGGCGAGCGCACCGACGCCGAGCACCCGGCACCGGCCCCCCACCCGTACCCCGACGGCTGCGGCAGCTGGCAGCAGGCCGATGTGCGCACCGCACGCGACCGGCTCGGCTGGCGGCCCCGGATCGCCCTCGAAGAGTCCCTCGCCGACATCTGGATGGAGGCGGCATGCCGTATCTGACCAGCACCAAAGCGGGCACCGCGAGCACCGGTGTCCGAACCGGCCTCGGTGTCCCGGGCCTGGCCCACCCCCTCGTCGCCCCCGACGAGTGGACCGGCCTCACCTGCCCCGGCACCCCGCTGCACTGGGTCGTCCTCAACATCGCCGACGGTCCCGGCGCGCACCCCGACCCGCGGTGCCTGGAGGCCGCCGGCCGCCTGCGCAACGCGGGTGTCCGCGTCCTCGGCCACCTCGACGCCGCGTACGGAGCGCGCAGCCTCGGCGAACAGGTCTCCGACGCCCGCCGGTACCTCGACTGGTACCAGGTCGACGGATTCCTCCTCGCCCACTGCCCGTCCGACCGGGCCGGCCTCCCCGAGGTCCGCCGTACGGTCACCACCCTCCGCGCGTTCCGTGACGATGCCCACATCGTCCTGGGCCACGGCACCCACCCCAGCCCCGGCTACGCGGAGAACGCCGACCAACTCGTCACCTTCTCCGGCACCTGGGCCGACTACCGCTGGTCCCAGGCGGCCGAGTGGAGCGCCGACTATCCGCCCGAGCGCTTCTGCCACTTCGTGCACGGCCTGCCGCGCGGACACCTGGAGGAAGCGCTGCGCATCGCTCGCTGGCAGGGGGCCGCGACGATCTACTTCACCGACCGCACGGACCGCGGCGGCCGGGCCGACCCCTGGGAGACCATGCCCGGCTACTGGGACGAAATCGTCTCGCGAGTCGGGACGGGTGTCTCGGAATGAAAAAGGCCGTGGCAGTGTTACTGGGAGAACAACCGTAATTACTGACCGACCAACGGAGTCCCCGTGTCGCTGCCACCCCTGGTCGAGCCGGCCGCCGAGCTCACCGTAGACGAGGTCCGCAGGTACTCCCGCCACCTGATCATCCCCGACGTGGGGATGGACGGGCAGAAGCGGCTGAAGAACGCCAAGGTGCTCGCCGTGGGCGCGGGCGGCCTCGGTTCGCCGACCCTGATGTACCTGGCGGCAGCCGGTGTCGGCACGCTCGGCATCATCGAGTTCGACGAGGTCGACGAGTCCAACCTGCAGCGGCAGGTCATCCACAGCCAGGCCGACATCGGCCGGCCCAAGGCCGAGTCCGCGCGTGACACCATCAAGGGCATCAACCCGCTGGTGGAGGTGATCCTTCACCAGGAGCGGCTCGAGGCCGACAACGTGATGGACATCTTCAGCCAGTACGACCTGATCGTCGACGGTACGGACAACTTCGCGACCCGCTACCTGGTCAACGACGCCTGTGTGCTGCTGAACAAGCCCTACGTCTGGGGCTCGATCTACCGCTTCGACGGCCAGGCCTCCGTCTTCTGGTCCGAGCACGGCCCCTGCTACCGCTGCCTCTACCCGGAGCCCCCGCCCCCCGGCATGGTCCCCTCCTGCGCCGAGGGCGGCGTGCTGGGCGTGCTGTGCGCGTCCATCGGCTCCATCCAGACCAACGAGGCCATCAAGCTCCTCGCGGGCATCGGCGAGCCGCTGGTCGGCCGCCTGATGATCTACGACGCCCTGGAGATGACCTACCGCCAGGTCAAGGTCCGCAAGGACCCCAACTGCGCGGTCTGCGGCGAGAACCCGACCGTCACCGAGCTGATCGACTACGAGGCCTTCTGCGGCGTCGTGTCCGAGGAGGCCCAGGCGGCGGCCGCCGACTCGACGATCACTCCCAAGCAGCTCAAGGAGTGGATCGACGACGGCGAGAACATCGAGCTGATCGACGTCCGCGAGCCGAACGAGTTCGAGATCGTCTCCATCCCGGGCGCCCGGCTGATCCCGAAGAACGAGTTCCTCATGGGCTCGGCCCTGGAGAGCCTCCCGCAGGACAAGAAGATCGTCTTGAATTGCAAGACGGGTGTCCGCAGTGCGGAAGTCCTCGCGGTCCTCAAGTCCGCCGGCTTCTCGGACGCCGTCCACGTCGGCGGCGGCGTGATCGGCTGGGTCAACCAGATCGAGCCGGAGAAGCCCGTCTACTGACCGGCTCCCGGAGCTGCTTCCCCGGCGGCGGGGGTTTCGCGCACCGCAGGTGCCCGAAGCCCCCGCCGCCGTCATGAGCAGACCGTGCCGTCCTTCGGTACCGTCCCCTTCAGCAGGTAGGCGTCCACCGTGGAGTCGACACAGTCGCTCCCGCTCCCGTACGCGCCGTGCCCCTCGCCCTTCCAGGTCAGCACCACGCCGACGTCCTTGCCCAGCTCGTCCGCCATCCGCTGCGCGCCCTCGTAGGGCGTGGCCGGGTCGCCCGTGTTGCCGACCACCAGGACCGGGGCCGCGCCGGGCGCGCTCACCTCCGGTGTCTCGTGCTGACCGGCCACCGGCCAGTCGTGGCACCACCCGGCGGTGTCCCAGCCGAGGAAGGCGCCGAAGACCGGCGAGACCTGCTCGAATTCCGGCAGCAGCTTCTTGGTCTCCGCCACGGTCGGCCGCTGCTTGTCGTCCAGGCACGATATGACCCGTTGCGAGTGGGTCGTCGTGCCGTAGCGTCCCGAGGGATCGCGCTCGTTGTAGCCGTCGGCGAGGGCCAGCAGCTCCGAGCCGTCGCCCTCCTCGGCCGCCTCCAGCGCACTGGTCAGGGCCGGCCAGCCGCTCTCGCTGTACAGCGGCAGCACGATCCCGGTGAGCGCGAGCGTCTGCGTCAGCTTCCGTCCCGGCGACGAGGTCGGCAGCGGCTCCGCGTCCAGGCGCTCCAGCAGGTCGACGATCTTCCGGGAGCCCTGCGCGGGGTCCTGCCCGGTCGACTCCAGATAGTCGTCCAGCGCCCGCTGGAAGCCCCTGGCCTGGTTCTCCGCGTGGCCCATCGTGTCGGCGGCCGGGTCGACCACGGCGTCGAGGATCACGCGTCCCACGTGCTTGGGGAACAGGTGGGCGTAGACGCCGCCGAGTTCGGTGCCGTAGGAGATGCCGAAGTAGTGCAGCTTCGTGTCGCCCAGCACATGCCGCATCAGGTCCATGTCGCGGGCGGTGTCCGTGGTCGAGACGTGTTCCATGAGCTTGCCGGCGGCCTTCTCGCAGCCCTTGCCGAAGTCCGCGGCGTCCTGCAGATAGGCCTGCTCCTCGGCCGGGGTGTCCGGTGTGGAGTCCACCGACTCGGCGGCCTCGATCGCCGCGTCGCTGCGGCAGCGGACGCCTTCGCTGGCGGCCACCCCGCGCGGATCCCAGCTCACCAGGTCGTAGCGCTCGTGCAGGGAGGAGACGGTGTCGGCGTAGGACGGCATCATGGAGACGCCGGATCCGCCGGGGCCGCCGAAGTTGAACAGCAGGGAGCCGATGCGGTCGTCCCCGCTCGCCTTCGACCGGATCAGCGCGAGATCGATCGTCTCGCCGTCCGGGTCGGACCAGTCCAGCGGCGCCTTCAGCGTGGCGCACCGCCAGTCGCCGTCCGGAGCCGGGGCGTCGTCGGTGCCCTTGCACCGGGTCCAGTCCAGCGTCTGGGACGCCAGGGCCTGCGGCACTCCGGACGGGGCCGCCGCCGAAGGTCCCGCGCTGCTCCTGCCCCCGTCGTCCTTGTCCTCGTCGGACGAGCCGCCGCTGCAGCCCGCCGTCAGCAGTGCGGCGGCGGCCGTCAGAGCCGTCCACCGGACGAGACGCGCCATGTCCTCTCCCCCCTGACAAGCCGTCCGCGCCTTGCGGCGGATGGCGTTCCTGCCATGGTAGGTGGCGCGGGCAGGGTCCGCCGTCGCCTGTGGATAACCCTCTGACCTGCATTTTCGCCCGAGCTGTGACGCCTTCGGCGGTCAGGGGCACACGCGGTCAGGAGCGTACACGTCAGGAGAGTATGCGGTCAGGAGCACACCAGGTCAGGAGCACACGGTCCCGGCCGCCGGTACCCGGCCGTCGAGCAGATAGCCGTGCACCGCGTCCTGCACGCACCGGTTCTTGCTGTCGTAGGCGCCGTGCCCCTGGCCCTTGTAGGTCAGCTCCACACCGACGCCCTCGCCCAGCGCGTCCACCATCTTCCCGGCGCCCTCGTAGGGCGTCGCGGGGTCGCCCGTGTTGCCGATGACCAGGATCGGCGGCGCGCCCGGGGCACGGACGTCCGGATGGTCGGCGGCTCCGGCGACCGGCCAGTCGGTGCAGCTGAGCATGGACCAGGCGAGGTAGTCGCCGAACACGGGGGAGGCATCCCGGAACTCGGGCAGCTTGCGCTCCACGTACGCGGGGTCGTACCGGGGTTTGTCGTCGGCGCAGTTGATGGCGACGTTCGCCGCGGTGATGTTGCTGTACTCGCCGTCCTCGTTGCGCCCGTTCAAGGCGTCCGACAGCACCATGAGGACCCGGCCGTCCCCGTCGTACGCCTGCTCCAGGCCCTCGGTGAGGTACTCCCAGAAGTCCTTCGAGTACAGCGCCTGGGCGATGCCGCCGGTCGCGGCGGTCTCGGTGAGTTTGCGGGGGAAGATGCCGGGGATCGGTTTGCGGTCGAGGTCCTTGAGCAGCCGGGCGATGCGCGCCTTGACGTCCTCGGCCGTGTCTCCGACCGGGCAGTCCTCGGCCTTCGACACACAGTCCTCGGCGAAGTTGTCGAGTGCCAGCTGGAATCCTTCGGCCTGTCCCAGCGAGCTCTGTTCCGAGGTCTGCGTCGGGTCGACCACGGCGTCGAAGACGGCCCGGCCGACGTGCTTCGGGAACAGGTGGGCGTAGACGCCGCCGAGTTCGGTGCCGTAGGAGATGCCGAAGTAGTGGAGCTTGTCGTCGCCCAGGACCTGGCGCATCAGGTCCATGTCCCGGGCCGCGTCGGTGGTGCGCACATGCGGCAGGATCTTCTTGGAGTTCTTCTCGCAGGCCGCGTTGAACTCCTCCGTGTTGTCCAGCAGCTCGGTGCGCTCGGCCCGGTCGTCGGGGGTGGCGTCCTGCTGGAAGTAGGTGTCGAGCTGCTTGTCGTCCAGGCACTCCACGGGGTCGCTGCGGCCGACCCCGCGCGGATCGAAGCTGACCAGGTCGTAACGGGTGCGCAGTTTCGCGTAGTCCTGGCCGAACGCGGGCAGTGTGGTGACGCCCGATCCGCCCGGCCCGCCGAAGTTGAAGACGAGCGAGCCGATCCGCCGGTCCGCGGCGCCACTGGCCCGGGCGCGGATCAGCGCGAGGCCGATCGTGTCGCCGTCGGGGTCGTCCCAGTCGAGCGGGGCCTTCATGGTGGCGCACTGCCACTCGTCACCGTCCGGCAGCGGAGAGGGGGCCGCGCCGCCGCCCTCGGCCTCGGACGGCGCCGGGCAGTCCTTCCAGTCCAGCTTCTGACCCGTCAGGTCCTCGTCGTCCTCCTGGGACCCGCCGCCGCAGCCCGCCAGCAGAACGGACAGCACGGCTGCGGTGGCGGTCAGGGCGGCGGCGCGCAGCCGGGAGGGATTCGGCATGCGTCCATCGTGCGGTCGCGCGGGAGCGCCCGCTCGGGGCCAGGGCCGTACGGGGTACGGAGCACCCTTGCGGGCAGTGCCCCTCCCGGGGCCGGTTACGGCGCCCGGTCCGGTTACGGCGCTCGGTCCGGTTACGGCGCTCGGTCCGGTTACGGCGCTCGGTCCGGTTACGGCGCCCGGTCCGGTTACAGCGCTTCCTTGCGCGTGAGGTGGTTGAAGACCAGCCAGCCCGGCAGTACCGGCAGCCACAGGGTGAGCAGCCGGTAGAGCAGCACCGCGGGCGCGGCGACCTCCTTGGGCAGGCCGACGGCGATCAGACCGACCGTCAGCGTCGCCTCCACCGCGCCCACACCGCCCGGCGTCGGCGCGGCGGACCCCAGGGCGTTGCCCGCGAGGAAGACGACCGCGACGCTCGCCAGACTGATCGACGACGAGTCGTCGCCGAAGGCGCGGATCGAGGCGTCAAGGCACATCACGAAACAGGCCGTCAGCAGCAGCATGCCGCCGATGCCGGTGATCAGCTTCTGCGGCCGCTGCAGCACGTCCAGCATGCGCGGCACGACCCCGGCGAAGAGCGACCGCACGCGCGTGACGACGAACTTGCGCAGGAACGGCACCGACGTCACCACGAGCACCAGCACCGCCACGGTCAGCAGACCGGCGATGACCGTCCTGGACGGCGACAGCGACGGAGTCTTCTCGGTGCCGGTCAGATAACCGAAGGACAGCAGCATCAGGATGTGGCAGCCGAGCCCGAACAACTGGGACGCGCCGACACTCGCCACCGCGAGCCCGGGGCGCACGCCCGCGCGTTGCAGGAAGCGGGTGTTCAGGGCGACGCCGCCGACCGCGGCGGGGGCGACGATCTTCACGAACGATCCGGCGACCTGCGCGGCCACGGTCCGCAGGAACGGCACCTTCTCCGGCACGAAACCCAGCAGGGACATCGCCGCCGCGACGTAGCTCGCCGCCGAGAACAGCACGGCGGCGGCCACCCAGCCCCACTGGGCGTTCGAGATCAGCGGCCCGAACTCGATGTGGGTGAGCTGCGTCAGCAGGAAGTAGGCGCCGATCGCGCCCGCGATGAAGCTGATCAGCGTGCGCGGCCGCACCCGTTCCAGCCGGGCCGGCTCGACGGGGGCCTGCGGCCTGATGCGCAGCACCGCGTGCCGGATCTGAGTGAGCAGATCCTCCTCGCGCGCCTCCTCGATGGCCTCGTCCACGGCCCGCTTCTCGGCCCGCTGCTCGGCACGTACCGCCTTCTTGCCGGGCTTGTCGAGTCTGTCGGGCTTGTCGGGTCTGTCGGTCTGGGTGGACTTGTCGGCCTGCTCGCGCGCGTGGCTCCCGGCGTCGCCGGCGGCCGCCTCCGCGCGGGCCAGCTTGGCCTGCCGGGACGACTCCAGCACCGCCTCCCGCTCGCGCTGGGCGCGTTCCCGCGCCAGTCTGCGCAGCGTCGCGCGCGTGGAGCGGCTGAGCGCGATGGGCTGGAGCATCGGCAGGCAGTCCGCCACCGTGTCGGGGCCGAGGACGTCCACCGCCGACGCGACCGCGCGTTCGGCGCCGACCCGCAGGCCGAGCGTCACCAGGAGTTGGGAGATGTCCATGCGCAGCAGCAGGTCGCCGGCGGCGATCTCGCCGATCCGCAGGTCGGTGAGGATCACCGTGCCGGAACGATCCACCAGGATCGCGTCGCCCACCAGCCTGCGGTGCGCGATGCGCCGGGACTGCAGGGCACGCACCTGCTCCCAGGTGCCCCGCAGCAGCTCGTCGGTGATCTCCTCGTCCGCCAGCGAGTCCAGGGTGCGCCCGCCGGTGTGCTCGTAGACGAGCATCACCGCGTCGGGGCCCAGCTCCGAGGTCGCGATGAGCTTGGGGGCGTTGGCACCGGCCGCGATGGCGGCGTAGGCGAGCAGCGCCTCCTGCTCCAGCGCCTGCCGCAGCGAGGGGAGGCTGCTGCGGGTGGCGAAGCCGCGCAGCGTCAGGTTGCGCCAGGCGCGGTAGAAGAAGCCCTGCGCCTGCTGTTCGCGGTCCACCACCGTCACGTCGAGCGGCCGGCCGTCCTCCAGCGTGACGAAGTAGCGGCGCCCGCGGTCACCGGTCTCGACGCTGTCGGACGGCGCTTCCTGCCGGGCGGCGGTCACCGGCCGGAAGCCGACGTGCCGCAGGCCCGCCATCAGCGTCCGCCCGGTGGGCCGGACGTTGGGGGAACCGACGGCGTACAGGGTGCCGTAGGCGACGGTCCAGCCGATGAGGACCGTCAGGATGATCGAGAAGGGTGTCGTGTACCCGGTGACGAGCATCGAGAAGGCGTCGAGGAGCAGCACGATCCACAGCACCGCGCGCCAGCGGGGTCTGCGGGACATGCCGACGGCCGTCATGTACGCGATGACCGGGGCGAGGTAGCCGTGCACGGGGTCGGTCAGCGCGTGGATGTCGCCCGGGGACGGCTGGGTGAGCGCCTCCTGGATGGAGCCGGGAGCGGCCTTGGCGACCCACAGGTCGGTGGCGAGGGTCACCCCGTGCGCCAGGACCGCCGCCAGTACGCCGTCGGCGATCCGCAGCCCGTCCCGTTTGATCAGCCGCTCGATCGCGAACGCGACGGGCACCAGGAGGATCGCGATGCTGGAGGCCAGCCCCGCGATCTTGATGAGCAGGTCGGGAGCCTGCCCGGTGCCCTTGTTGATGTCCTGTTCGAGGCCCGAGGTGGTGCCGTGCGCGAAGGCGGCGATGGCCAGGAGTACGGCGACGGCGAGTACGCCCACCAGGAGGCGCACCAGGTCGGAGGGGCGGTGCACGCGCGCGGGGAGCAGCGGTTCGTCGCCCTCGACCTCGTCGATGTGCGCCACGTCGTCGGGGTCGGCGGCCGTCGCCGACGGGCCCTCGGCCACCCGCTCGCCGGTCTTGCCGCCGCCCGCGTCCGCGGTGTCCGGGCGTGACGAAGCGTCAGAGGTGCCCTCGGCGTCCTCGGGGTGCACACCCTGCTGCTTCATCGCCTCTTCTTGCTCTCGTATCACTGGTCACCACCCGCACGATGGTGGCATGCCGCGTCGGACTCGGCAGGCATCAGGGTGCCCGTGCGGGCCGCACAGTCTGCCCGAAGCGCCGCTCGCGGGCGAGGGACGCGGACCCTCGGGAGCGCGTCGCGTTGTCGGCGGGGTACGGCAGGATGGGGCGGATGAGCGAGCAGAGCCTTCCGGACGGCGCCCGTCCGGAGACCGCGGACGCGCTGCCCGAGTACGCCGAGCGGGTCCTCGACGTGACCGAAGTGATCCCGCCGGGCCGCGTCATGACGTACGGGGACGTGGCCGAGTACTTGGAAGAGGGCGGACCCCGCCAGGTCGGCCGCGTCATGTCCCTGTACGGGGGAGGCGTCCCCTGGTGGCGTGTCGTCCGCGCGGACGGGGTCCTGCTCGCGGGGCACGAACTGGAGGCGCTCGACCGCTACCGAGAGGAGGGCACGCCCCTGAAGGAGGCGAGCAGGGCCGCCGAGGGGCACCTGCCGCGCCTCGATCTGAAGCGGGCGCGGTGGGACGGCGGTCAGCGCCCGCCGGAGCACGGCGGTGGACGCACACAGGAGCACGGCGGACGCGCACAGGGTCACACCTGACAGCTTCCGCCATGCGGCCGGCCGATGTGTGACCTGTGATCCGTATGAGCTAAACCGGGCACTTCGGGCATGTCCGTGGCATGACGTACGTTCGTGGGGCAGGGGGCGTTCGTGCCAGGAGTGACCCGAGGGAAGAAGAGGAAGCACTGCTTCCGCCTCTTGCGTCGGCGTAGCGTCGGCCGCACACGTCCCCCTCATCCCGCGGCCACCGCCCCGCCCGCGGCGCGGACGGCCCACCAGCACACCCACCAGGACCGGCGAACCACGTGAGCTCCTCTTCCTCCACCGGACACCCGCCGCACCCCCAGGCGCGACGGGGGAGCCGTGGCGCTTACCGACTGGTGCGTACCGCGCCGGCACGCGTGGACCCCCCTCGTCTGGACGCCGCACAGCGCGCCGTGGTTGACCACCGGGCCGGACCGCTGCTCGTCCTGGCGGGGCCGGGCACCGGCAAGACCACCACCCTGGTCGAGTCGGTGGCGGACCGGATCGCCGGGGGCGGCGACCCCGAACGCATCCTGGTGCTGACCTTCAGCCGCAAGGCGGCCGTCGAGCTGCGCGACCGGATGGCGCTGCGCATCGGCGCCGCGCGTGCTCCCCGGGCGACGACCTTTCACTCCTTCGGTTACGCCCTGGTCCGCGCCCACCAGGACAGCGACCTGTTCGTGGAGCCGCTGCGGCTGCTGTCCGGACCGGAGCAGGACGTGACGGTGCGCGAGCTGCTCGCCGGCCAGCTGGATCTGGAACGGCTCGGGCTCGCCCACGTGCGCTGGCCGGACGAGCTGCGGGCCTGCCTGACCACCCGCGGCTTCGCCGACGAGGTCCGCGCGGTGCTCGCCCGCAGCCGCGAACTGGGGCTCGGCCCGGACGCGCTCGGGGCCTTCGCCCGGCGCATCGGCCGCCCGGACTGGCGTGCCGCCGCCCTCTTCCTCGCCGAGTACCTCGACGTACTCGACCTCCAGGGCGTGCTCGACTACGCCGAACTGGTCCACCGCGCGGTGCTCCTCGCCCGCCGTCCCGAGGTCGCCGCGCACCTGGCCGCCCAGTACGACGCGGTGTACGTCGACGAGTACCAGGACACCGACCCGGCCCAGGTACGGCTGCTGCACGCCCTGGCGGACGGTGGGCGCACCCTCGTCGCCTTCGGCGACCCCGACCAGTCGATCTACGCCTTCCGGGGCGCGGACGTGAACGGCATCCTGGACTTCCCGACCGCCTTCCCGCGCGCGGACGGCCGCCCGGCGCCGGTCGAGGTGCTGCGGACCTCACGCAGGTCGGGCGACGCGCTGCTGGCCGCCACCCGGCTGCTGACCCGGCGCATGCCGCTGACCCGCCTTCCCGCCGAGAAGGTCCGCGCCCACCGTGAGCTGACCCCGGCGCGGGACGGCGGGCGGGTCGAGGTGTACACGTACCCGACCGCCGGCACCGAGCTGGACAACATCGCCGACATTCTGCGCCGGGCGCACCTGGAGGACGGCGTCCCGTGGAGCGAGATGGCCGTCCTGGTGCGCGCCGGTTCGCGCACGATCCCCACGCTCCGCCGGGTCCTCACCGCGGCCGGCGTCCCGCTGGACATCGACGGCGACGACCTGCCCCTGCGCCACGAGCCCGCGGTCGCGCCCCTGCTGACCGCACTGCGAGCCGTGGCGGAGGCCGCGACGGGGATGGGAGCGGGGGAGCAGCCCGGGACAGGCCCGGGCGGGACGGGCCAGGGCGGAGCGGAGGAGGCTGAGACCGCCGGCCCGGGCGGAGTTGAGACCGGCTCGGGAGGGCTGGCCGAGGTCGCTGTCAGCGTCGGCCCTGCCAGTGTCGAGACCGACGCGGTCGAGCAGTACGTGCCCGAGGCGGCGGCGAACGACGCACCCGTACGCGAGCCCGTGGGCGACGCGGATTCCGACGCCGACGCGGATGCGGATGTGGACGCGGATGCCGACACCGACACGGATACCGAAACGGAGGCAGACACCCAGGCGAAGCCCGCGCGGGGTCACCGCGCCCACCGCGCTGACGAGCCGTGCTGGCTGTCCACCGAGACCGCCCTCACCCTGCTCACCTCCCCCCTCGCCGGGATGGACGCCGCGGACCTGCGCCGCCTCGGGCGCGCCCTGCGCGACGAAGAGCGCGCCGCCGGCAACCCGCTCCCGCCGCCCTCGGACGAACTGCTCGCGCGGGCGCTGGCCGAGCCGGAGCGGCTCGCCGTACACGACCCCGCGTACGCGCGCGGCGCCCAGCGGCTCGGCGCGCTGCTGCGCAAGGCACGTGAGCGCCTGGCGGGAGGCGGCAGCGCCGAGGAGGCGCTGTGGGACCTGTGGGACGGCACCCCGTGGCCCACCCGCCTGGAACGCTCCGCCCGGCGCGGCGGCGCGGCCGGGCGCAACGCCGACCGCGACCTGGACGCCGTGTGCGCGCTGTTCGCGACGGCCGCCCGCGCGGAGGAGCGCACCGGTGGCCGGGGTGCCCTGAACTTCCTGGAGGAGATCGACGCGGAGGACATCGCGGCCGACACCCTCGCGCGGCGTGCGGTACGCCCCGACGCCGTCCGCCTGATGACCGCGCACCGCTCCAAGGGCCTGGAGTGGCGGCTGGTCGTCGTCGCCGGTGTCCAGGAGGGCCTGTGGCCGGACCTGCGCCGGCGCGGCTCGCTCCTGGAGGCCGACCGGATCGGCCGCGACGGACTCGCCGAACCCCTCACCCCCGGCGCCCTGCTCGCCGAGGAGCGCCGCCTGTTCTACGTGGCCGCCACGCGCGCGCGTGAACGACTCGTCGTGACCGCGGTGAAGGCACCGGCCGACGACGGGGACCAGCCCTCACGGTTCCTGACCGAACTCGGCGTCGAACCCGCCGACGTCACGGGCCGCCCGCGCCGCCCCCTGGCCGTCGCGGCGCTCGTCGCCGAACTGCGGGCCACCACGGTCGACCCCCGCGTCTCCGAGCCCCTGAGGGAGGCCGCGGCCCGCCGTCTGGCCCGGCTCGCCGCGCTGACCGACGAGGACGGCCGCCCCTTGGTGCCGTCCGCCCACCCCTACCGCTGGTGGGGCATGTGGGACCCGACCGAGAGCAAGGTGCCCCTGCGCGACCGAGACCAGCCCGTCACCCTCTCCGGCAGCGCCCTGGACCAGTTGGCCAACACCTGCGCCCTGCAGTGGTTCCTCGGCCGCGAGGTGAAGGCCGACGCGCCCGCGACCACCGCCCAGGGCTTCGGCAACGTGGTGCACGTACTCGCCGACGAGGTGGCCTCCGGACACACCCCGGCCGACCTCGCCGTCCTCATGGAACGCCTGGACTCCGTGTGGAACGCGCTCGCCTTCGACGCGCCGTGGAAGTCGGCGCAGGAGAAGGCCAACGCGCGCGTGGCGCTCGAACGCTTCCTGAAGTGGCACGTCATGGACCGCGCCGGGCGCACCCCGGTGGCGAGCGAGCACGACTTCGACGTGACCCTGGAGGCGGGCGACTACCAGGTGCGCATCCGGGGCCAGATGGACCGCGTGGAGGCCGACGGCGACGGCCGCGCCTACGTCGTCGACTTCAAGACCGGCAAACACGCACCCACGTCCTCAGAGGTGGCCCGCCACCCGCAGCTCGCCGTCTACCAGCTCGCCGTCCGCGAGGGCGCCGTCGACGCGGCCTTCGACGGCGTACGTCCCGAACCGGGCGGCGCCGAACTCGTCCACCTGCGCCAGGGCGCGCCCCGGCGGGACGGCGGCGAGTCCCTGCCGAAGGTGCAGGCGCAGGAGTCGCAGGAGGGGCCGGAGGGCGAGTGGGTCGGCGACCTGCTGGCGACGGCCGCGGGCAAGGTCCTCGACGAACGGTTCACCCCGACCACGGGCCAGCACTGCACCCACTGCGCCTTCCGCGCGTCCTGCAGCGCCCGGCCCGAGGGGCGGCACGTCGTGGAGTGAGCCAGGAGAGCGACGGAAGCGACTGGAGCAGGGGAGAAGCGCGGGAGTAGGGGGGGAGCGACCGGAGCAAGGGAAGCGACCGGAGCGACGTGAGCGAGGGACGGCCGCCGGTGTGACGAGCCGCACCACAGGGCCTGACCTGCGTTTCTCTCCTCCCGGCAGGTGACCCCGCACCCCGCTGTCAGTGCCCGCCGCTAGCCTCTCTGACGTGCCCGCCCATCTCACCGATCCCGAGCAGCTCAAGGAGCTCCTCGGTATCCCCTTCACCCCGGAGCAGACGGCCTGCATCGTCGCGCCGCCCGCCCCGCAGGTGATCGTGGCCGGAGCCGGGTCCGGCAAGACGACGGTGATGGCCGCGCGCGTGGTGTGGCTGGTCGGCACCGGCCAGGTCGCCCCGGAGCAGGTCCTGGGCCTCACCTTCACCAACAAGGCGGCCGGCGAACTCGCCGAACGCGTCCGCAAGGCGCTGATCAGGGCCGGCGTTACCGACCCCGACGTGATCGACCCGGACGATCCGCCGGGCGAACCGGTGATCTCGACCTACCACGCCTTCGCGGGCCGCCTCCTGACCGACCACGGCCTGCGCCTCGGCCTGGAGCCGACCTCCCGGCTGCTCGCCGACGCCACCCGCTACCAGCTCGCCGCGCGAGTGCTGCGCGAGGCCCCCGGCCCCTACCCCGCCCTCACCCGCTCCTTCGCCGACCTGGTCAGCGACCTCCTCGCCCTCGACGCGGAGCTCGCCGAGCACCTGGTGCGCCCCGAAGACCTGCGCACCTGGGACACCGGGCTCCTGGACACCCTGCGGAGCGTCAAGCTCGGCAACGCCGATCTGCGCAAGGTCCCCGAGGCGGCAGCCGCCCGCCGTGAACTGGCCGACCTGGTGATCCGCTACCGGGCCGCCAAGCGCGAACGGGACCTGCTCGACTTCGGCGACCAGATCGCCCTGTCCGCACGGCTCGCCGGGCTCCCGGAGGTGGGCCGCGTGCTGCGCGACGAGTTCCGGGTCGTGCTGCTCGACGAGTACCAGGACACCTCCGTGGCCCAGCGCATCCTCCTGGCGGGCCTGTTCGGCGGTGGCACCGGCCATCCCGTGACCGCCGTGGGCGACCCCTGCCAGGCGATCTACGGCTGGCGCGGAGCCTCCGTCGCCAACCTCGACGACTTCCCGGAGCACTTCGCGCGCGCCGACGGCCGCCCCGCCACCCGACAGGCGCTCAGCGAGAACCGCCGCAGCGGCGGCCGCCTCCTCGACCTCGCCAACGGCCTCGCCGCGCCGCTGCGCGCCATGCACGCGGGCGTGGAGGCCCTGCGGCCCGCCCCCGGCGCCGAACGCGACGGCACGGTCCGCTGCGCCCTGCTGCGCACCCACGCCGAGGAGATCGACTGGATCGCCGACTCCGTCGCCCACCTCGTGGACACCGGCACGGCTCCCGGTGAGATCGCCGTCCTGTGCCGCACGGCGACCGACTTCGCCGAGATCCAGGGCGCGCTGGTGGCCCGCGACGTTCCCGTCGAGGTCGTCGGCCTCTCCGGGCTGCTGCACCTGCCCGAAGTGGCCGACCTGGTCGCCGTCTGCGAAGTCCTCCAGGATCCGGGCGCCAACGCCTCCCTGGTGCGTCTGCTCTCCGGTCCGCGCTGGCGCATCGGCCCGCGCGACCTGGCCCTCCTGGGCCGCCGTGCCCGGCTGCTGGTGAGCCACGCGCGCGTGGCGGGCGACGACGACCCCGACCGGAGGCTCGCCGAGGCCGTCGAGGGGGTCGACCCGTCCGAGGTGATATCGCTCGCGGACGCCCTGGACACCTTCCTGGAGACGCCGCTGGACGGCAGCGGGGACGACGACGGGCTGCCCTTCTCGGCGGACGCGCGCGTGCGGTTCGCCCGGCTGGCCACCGAGCTGCGCGAGCTGCGCCGGGCGCTGTCCGACCCGCTCATGGACGTCCTGCACCGCGTCCTCGCCGTCACCGGCCTGGAGGTCGAGCTGTCGGCGTCCCCGCACGCCCTGGCGGCCCGCCGCCGCGAGACCCTGTCCAACTTCCTCGACGTCGCCGCGTCCTTCGCCGCGGGCGACGGCGAGGCCACCCTGCTCGCCTTCCTGGGCTTCCTGCGTACCGCCGCGCAGTACGAGAAGGGCCTGGACAACGCGCTGCCCGGCGGCGAGAACACCGTCAAGGTGCTCACCGCGCACAAGTCCAAGGGACTCGAGTGGGACGTCGTGGCCGTGCCCGGTCTCGTCACCGGGACCTTCCCCAGCGGTCAGGGCCGCGAGAAGTGGACCGCCCAGGGCAAGGTGCTGCCGCACGGCCTGCGCGGCGACGCCGAGACCCTGCCCGACGTCATGTCGTGGGACTCCCGCGGCCTGAAGGCCTTCCACGAGGCCATGAAGGACCACCAGCACACCGAGGAACTGCGCCTCGGCTACGTCACCTTCACCCGCCCCCGCTCCCTCCTCCTCGGTTCCGGACACTGGTGGGGCCCCAGCCAGAAGAAGCCCCGCGGCCCCTCGGACTTCCTCACGGCCCTGTACGAGCACTGCGCCGCCGGACACGGCGAGATCGAGGCCTGGGCGGACGAACCCGCCGAGGGCGAGGAGAACCCGGCCCTGCACCGGGCCACCGCCGACGAGGTCTGGCCCCTGCCCCTGGACGACGAGGCACTCGCCCGCCGCCGGGCCGCCGCCGGGACAGTCCTCGCCCACCTGGACGCCCTCGCCGCCGGGGAAGGCGGCCTGACCGCCGACCCCGGCCCCGGCGCCTACGACGACCCGGACTGGCCGCCGCCCCCGGAGGACGACGAGGCGCTCCCGGAGGACGCGGATCCCGACTGGGCCGGGGACCCCGCCGACTGGGACACCTGGACCACCGACCGCCCCGCCGCCCCGCGGCAGGACCCCACGGTCCCGCACCAGGGGACGCCCCGGGAACAGCCACCCGGCGCCGGCCCCGCCCCCCGGTCCGCGCCGCCCGCCCCCGCCCCCCGGTCCGCGCCGCCCGCGCCCGCTCGCCTCACGCCGGAGGAGGCCCGCACCGTCGCCTCCTGGGACCGTGACCTCGACGCACTCACCGGCGAGCTGCTGCGCGCCCGCGAGAGCGTCACCGAAGTGCCCCTTCCGGCGTCGCTGACCGCCTCCCAGCTGCTGAGCCTGGCCGCCGACCCGGACGGCTTCGCCCAGGAGCTGGCCCGCCCCATGCCCCGCCCGCCGCAGCCCGCCGCCCGCCGCGGCACCCGGTTCCACGCCTGGGTCGAGGCCCGGTTCGAACCCCTGACGCTCCCCCTGCTGGAGCCGGAGGAGCTGCCCGGCGGCGACGCCGAGATCGCCGACGAACAGGACCTGGAGTTCCTGAAGGACGCCTTCGAGCGCACCGAGTACGCCCGCCGCACCCCCTTCCGCGTCGAGGCGCCCTTCCAGCTCTCGCTCGCCGGCCGGGTCGTACGCGGCCGCATCGACGCCGTCTACAAGGAGGGCGACGGAGCCACCGCGACGTACGAGATCGTCGACTGGAAGACGAACCGCGCCGCCACCGCCGACCCGCTCCAGCTCGCGCTCTACCGCGTCGCCTGGGCCGAGCAGCAGGGCGTACCGCCCACCTCGGTGACGGCCGCCTTCCTGTACGTGCGCACCGGCGAGGTCGTACGGCCCCAGGGGCTGCCGGACCGCGCGGCGCTGGAGAAGCTGCTGCTGGCCGAGCCGGTCGGTGACGAACCGCACGACCGGGGTGCGCGCGCGGGCCGATAGGCTCGTAAGCATGAGCCACCCCGTTGACAATGCTGTCAGCGCTGTCCGCACGTACATCGAACAGCACCGCGACGCCTTCCTCGACGACCTCGTCGACTGGCTGCGCATCCCGTCCGTGTCGGCCCAGCCCGAGCACGCGACCGATGTCCGCCGCAGCGCCGACTGGCTCGCCGCCGCACTGAAGGAGACCGGCTTCCCGACCGCCGAGGTCTGGCCCACGCCCGGCGCCCCCGCGGTCTTCGCCGAGTGGCCCTCCGGAGACCCGCAGGCGCCGACGGTCCTCGTCTACGGCCACCACGACGTACAGCCCGCCGCCCGCGAGGACGGCTGGCACAGCGAGCCCTTCGAGCCCGTCGTCCGAGAGAACCGCCTCTACGCGCGCGGGGCGGCCGACGACAAGGGGCAGGTGTTCTTCCACACACTCGGGGTCCGCGCCCATCTCGCCGCCACCGGCCGCACCGCCCCCGCGGTGAACCTCAAGCTGCTGATCGAGGGCGAGGAGGAATCCGGCTCCCCGCACTTCCGCGCCCTCGTCGAGGAGCGCGCCGAGTGGCTCACCGCCGACGCGGTGATCGTCTCCGACACCGGCATGTGGTCCGAGGACACCCCCACGGTCTGCACCGGCATGCGGGGCCTCGCCGAGTGCGAGATCCACCTGTACGGACCCGACCAGGACGTCCACTCGGGCTCCTTCGGCGGCGCGGTCCCCAACCCGGCCACCGCCCTCGCCCGCCTCGTGGCCGCCCTGCACGACGAGCACGCGCGCGTGGCGATCCCGGGCTTCTACGACGGAGTGGCCGACCTCACCGACCGCGAGCGCGAGCTGTTCGCCGAGCTGCCCTTCGACGAGCGGCAGTGGCTGCGCACGGCCAAGTCCCACGCCGCCCACGGCGAAGCCGGACACACCACCCTGGAGCGCATCTGGGCCCGCCCCACCGCCGAGGTCAACGGCATCGGAGGTGGCTACCAGGGCCCCGGCAGCAAGACGATCATCCCGTCGTCCGCCATGGTGAAGCTCTCCTTCCGCCTCGTCGCGGGCCAGGACCCGGACCACGTGGAGAAGGCCGTCCGCGCCTGGGCCGCCGACCAGGTTCCGGCGGGCATCCGCTGCGAGATCACCTTCGGCTCCGCCACTCGCCCGTGCCTGACGCCGCTGGACCACCCGGCGCTGCGGTCCGTGGTCCGGGCGATGGGCCGCGCCTTCGGGAAACCGGTCCGCTTCACGCGCGAGGGCGGCTCCGGACCGGCCGCCGACCTCCAGGAGGTCCTCGGGGCGCCGGTGCTCTTCCTCGGCATCTCCGTCCCGTCCGACGGCTGGCACGCCCCCGACGAGAAGGTGGAACTGGACCTGCTCCTCAAGGGCGTCGAAACCTCCGCCCACCTCTGGGGCGATCTGGCGGAGCACTGGCGTCACGCCCCCTGAGCACCGCGCACGGTCCGGGACCCGCCCGGCGTCGCGCGCGGCACACTGGAAAGGCCGCCCCGCACCGCCGAGCCCTCCCGGACCCGGTCACCGCCCGCTGTACGAACCGCCGAAACCGCCTGCCGAACCGAACCGCTCACCGGGGGAGTTGGAAGCACCCGTGACCACCTGGACCGACCACACCGCCGACCGTCCCATCTCGCTCACCGCTCCGAGCGGCATCGACCGCGCCGCCCACCACCGCCTCGACGAGGCCTGGCTCGCGGCGGCGTGGAGCCACCCCTCGACGCGCTGCTTCGTGGTGTCCGGCGGCCAGGTCCTGATCGACGAGACGCCGGACGGGGCCACCGAACTCGTCATGACCCCCTCCTTCGAGGCCCCGCTCACCGAGGCTCACCGCTACTTCCTGGGCACCGACGAGGAGGGCATCAGCTACTTCGCCCTCCAGAAGGACTCGCTGCCCGGCCGCATGGACCAGTCCGCCCGTCCCGCGGGCCTGCGCGAGGCCGGGCTGCTCCTGTCGCCCCGGGACGCCGGTCTGATGGCCCACGCGGTCGCCTTGGAGAACTGGCAGCGTCTGCACCGGTTCTGCTCCCGCTGCGGAGAGCGCACCGTCATCGCCGCGGCCGGCCACATCCGCCGTTGCCCGGCCTGCGGCGCCGAGCACTACCCGCGCACCGACCCGGCGGTGATCATGGCCGTCACGGACGAGGAGGACCGCATCCTGCTCGGCCGCCAGGTGCACTGGCCCGAGGGCCGCTTCTCGACCCTCGCCGGTTTCGTGGAGCCCGGGGAGTCCATCGAGCAGTCGGTACGCCGCGAGGTCCAGGAGGAGGTGGGTGTCACCGTCGGTCCGGTCCAGTACGTCGCGAGCCAGCCGTGGCCCTTCCCGTCCAGCCTGATGCTCGGTTTCATGGCCCACGCCACGTCGACGGAGATCAACGTCGACGGCGACGAGATCCACGAGGCCCGCTGGTTCTCCCGCGACGAACTGGGTGCCGCCTTCGAGTCCGGCGAGGTGCTGCCGCCCTACGGCATCTCGATCGCGGCCCGCCTCATCGAACTGTGGTACGGCAGGCCCCTGCCGACGCGCAGCGCCTTCTGAGCCCGAGGTAACGCGAGGGGCGGTCCACTCCCGCAGCGGGAGTGGACCGCCCCTCTTCACCTGCTACGACCGGCGGCGTCCGGTGCCCGGCGTCCGCCGTACCGGCTACGCGCCGATCTTCTGCTTCACCTGCGCCAGCGACGGGTTCGTCAGCGTCGAGCCGTCGGGGAAGAGCACGGTCGGCACCGTCTGGTTTCCGCCATTCGCCTTCTCCACGAACGCGGCGGACTCCGGGTCCTGCTCGATGTTGACCTCGGTGTACGCGATGCCCTCGCGGTCCATCTGGCTCTTCAGCCGACGGCAGTAGCCGCACCACGTGGTGCTGTACATCGTCACAGTGCCCGGCATGTCTCTCGTGCTCCTTCGGCGACTCGGGGAAGCGGCGGCTCGGGGTTGAGGTCGCACGAGGGGAACGTCCATGGCGCCGCGACCATTCCCGTCGCGCATTCCCCGCCGCGGGATGCCCATCGCGTGACACCTGTCGCATTGGTGCGACTATCGGTGCGTGCCTGTGGACAACCGACTCACCCGTCCCGCGAGACCTGGCAGCATGGCGGTGTGACAGCAGCAACGCACTCCACCCTCTTCCCGCAGGTACCGGACTCGGCCGACGCGGTGCTCGACGGGCTCGACCCCGAGCAGCGCGAGGTGGCGACCGCCCTGCGCGGCCCGGTGTGCGTGCTGGCGGGAGCCGGTACGGGCAAGACCCGGGCCATCACCCACCGCATCGCCTACGGGGTGCGGGCCGGGATCCTCCAGCCCTCCAGCGTCCTCGCCGTCACCTTCACCAACCGTGCGGCCGGTGAGATGCGCGGCCGGCTGCGCCAGCTCGGCGCCGCCGGGGTGCAGGCCCGCACCTTCCACTCGGCGGCGCTGCGGCAGCTCCAGTACTTCTGGCCGAAAGCGATCGGTGGCTCCCTGCCCAGGCTCGTCGACCGCAAGATCCAGCTCGTCGCCGACGCTGCCGCGGCCTGCCGCATCCGCCTCGACCGGGGCGAGCTGCGCGACGCCGCCGCGGAGATCGAGTGGTCCAAGGTGACCCAGACCGTCCCCGCGGACTACGCCCTGGCCGCGGCCAAGGCCGGCCGCGAGGCGCCCCGCGACCCGGCGGAGATCGCGCAGCTGTACGCCGCCTACGAGGACCTCAAGCGCGCACGCTCCGTCATCGACTTCGAGGACGTGCTGCTGCTGACGGTGGCCGTCCTCCAGGACCGCCAGGACGTCGCCGACCAGGTCCGCGCCCAGTACCAGCACTTCGTGGTCGACGAGTACCAGGACGTCAGCCCCCTCCAGCAGCGCCTGCTGGAGCTGTGGCTCGGGGACCGCGACGACCTGTGCGTGGTCGGCGACGCCAGCCAGACGATCTATTCGTTCACGGGAGCAACCCCCGACCATCTGCTCGACTTCCGCGTCCGCCACCCCGGCGCCACCGTCGTCAAGCTGGTCCGCGACTACCGGTCCACCCCCCAGGTCGTCCACCTCGCCAACGGCCTCCTCGGCCAGGCCCGGGGCCGGGCCGCCGACCACCGCCTGGAGCTGGTCTCCCAGCGTGCCGCGGGCCCCGAGCCCGTCTACGCCGAGTACGCCGACGAGCCGGCCGAGGCCGAGGGAGCGGCCCGCCGCATCCGCGAGCTCATCGACTCGGGCGTCCCGGCCGCCGAGATCGCCGTCCTGTTCCGCACCAACTCCCAGTCGGAGACCTACGAGCAGGCGCTCGCCGACGCCGGCGTGCCCTACCAGCTGCGGGGGGCGGAGCGGTTCTTCGACCGGCCGGAGGTGCGCAAGGCCGGCAGCGCCCTGCGGGCCGCGGCGCGCTTCGGCGGCAACGACTCCCTCCTGGACGACGTCGTCGACCTGCCCTCCCAGGTGCGCGCGGTGCTGTCCGGAGAGGGCTGGACGACCGAGCCCCCGGCCGGTTCGGGCGCCGTGCGGGAGCGCTGGGAGTCGCTGGCCGCACTGGTCGGCCTGGCCCAGGACTTCGCCGCCGCCCGAGCCGGTGCCACGCTGAGCGATCTCGTCGTGGAACTCGACGAGCGCGCGGGTGCCCAGCACGCGCCGACGGTGCAGGGCGTCACCCTCGCCTCCCTGCACTCGGCCAAGGGCCTGGAGTGGGACGTCGTCTTCCTGGTCGGCGTCGCCGAGGGCATGATGCCGATCACCTACGCAAAGACCGACGAGCAGATCGAGGAGGAGCGCCGCCTGCTCTACGTCGGTGTCACCCGCGCGCGTGAACGGCTGCACCTGTCCTGGGCGCTGGCCCGGTCGCCCGGCGGCCGGCCGAGCCGCAGGCCCAGCCGCTTCCTGAAGGGTCTGCGGCCCGGCTCGGGCACGGCAGGCGGGCGGGCGGCCGCCGGGGGCACCGGAGGCGTGGAGCGCGGGTTCCGAGGCGGCGGTGGCGGTACCGAGGCCGCCGTGCCGAGAAGGACCCGGCGGACACCGGCCCGCTGCCGGGTCTGCGGACGCACGCTCACCGACGCCGGTGAGATGAAGCTGATGCGCTGCGAGGGCTGCCCGTCCGACATGGACGAGGGCGTCTACGAGCGGCTGCGCGAGTGGCGGGCGGTGCAGGCGGGACGCAGCGGACAGCCCGCGTTCTGCGTCTTCACCGACAAGACGCTGATGGCGATCGCCGAGTCCGTCCCCGAGGACGAGCGGGAACTGGCCCGGATCCCAGGGGTTGGGGCGCGCAAGCTCAACCGCTACGGGGCCGACGTCCTGGCGATCTGCGCAGGTCAGGAGGGCGTGGGACTTGACGAGGACGACTGATGCAAACTCGTCGAAAAAATAGTTTGCGCATGCCCCGGGAATCCCCATAGGTTCTTGGTCACGGGAACAGCGGCCTTCCCGGAGGCCCTGAATCCGTGTTGTACTTGCATATCCGCGGACTGGTTCGTCCCAGTCCCCCGAGACGCCGAGAGGAGGCGAGTCCAGTGATCAGCATCAACAGCAGCTTCGTCGTCAGCTCCACCGCCAAAATGACCGATCGCTCGGCCGTCTCCCTGTGCACGCTCGGCGCTTCCCACTCGGGCACCGGTCTGTCCGGCATTCGTGCCGTGCGTCCGGCTGCCGCCGCTTCCGCTCCCGCGGGCCTTCCCGTCCGCGAGCGCAATGAGCGACCGACCAAGGCACTGGAAGCAGCAGTAGTGGCACAGGCGCAGGCCTATGCCTTTACCGCGACCGGTGCCGGATTCCGGAAGCAGACGACGCAGCACCACCTGATGTGGGCCTTCCGTGGGCCAGAACCCTGGAGTGATCCAGCCTGATCGCCGATCAGGCCGGCGCCTTCAGGGCCGCGGAACCCCACCCGGGATCCGCGGCCCTTCTGTTTGTCCCCGAACGGGGGCGACAGCAAGAAGGAGCCTCGGGACAAGAAAAGACCCGGTACCAAGCCGCCACCCGGTCAACCGGCCGGAACGAACAGACGAGGAAGACCACCCGTGCAACTCGAAGCGCACGCCCCGTCCGTACCGCCTTCCGACACGATCCCCAAGCCCTGTTCCACGGAGGACTCCACCTTGACCCCGCTCACCGCGCTCACCGCGCTCGACGACGCCATCGAGAACCTCGGCGTGCCCGTCCCCTGCCGCTCCTACGACCCGGAGGTCTTCTTCGCCGAGTCGCCGGCGGACGTGGAGTACGCCAAGTCCCTCTGCCGCACCTGCCCGCTGATCGAGGCCTGCCTCGCCGGTGCCAAGGAGCGGCGTGAGCCCTGGGGCGTCTGGGGTGGCGAGCTGTTCGTCCAGGGTGTCGTCGTTGCCCGGAAGCGGCCCCGTGGCCGCCCGCGCAAGAACCCGGTTTCGGCATGAACACCGCAGGAACGATCGACCGCCCCCTCACGTACGACCCCCAGAAGCAGGCCCCGATGAAGCCGTCCACCCACGACACCGCAGGCACCGCGCCTGAAGACTTCACCACCAGCGGCGCGAAGGACTCGCGTCAGAACAGGACCCGTGAGATGCAACTCATCCCAGAAGCCCTGGCACGTGCGCATATGCACGACCGCCTGCATGAGGCCGAGCAGGAACGCCGGGCGCTGCGCCTGGCGACCGCTCGCCGGATGCAGCGTCGGGCGGAGCGCGCCTCGATGCGTGCCCGGCGTGCGCTGGCCATGGCGGTCATGCAGTAACCGACACACCTGAAGCGGTGGTCTCCCGGCGGGAGACGAAGCTCCGCACACGGGGGCCGGTCCGTTCCAACGGGCCGGCCCCCACGGCGTGTTCGGCCCCGGTGGATCAGGCCTCCGCGGCCGCCTCCTTCACCTCGTACACGTCCTCGGCCTCCTCGGCGAGGTCCTCGTCCGACTCCGCGGCCCCGTCCTCGGCGAGGAACCCGACCAGCCACTCCTCCAGCTCGTCGCGCAGCCGGACGGTGGCCCCCAGCTGGCACAGCACACCGATGGTGCTCAGGGTGACGCGGTGGATCAGGAGGTAGGCCGGCGGCAGGTTGAGCTGCTTGGCCAGCTGGTACGCGGGGGAGCGGGGATCACCGATGCGGGCGGCCTGGCTCCGCATCCAGCCGCGGGTGAAGGTGAACGCGTCGACCCTGGCCGGCTCGATGATCGGCAGCAGGTAGTCGAGAACCGCGTCCGGGTCCAGCTCTATCGACTCCTTGACGAAGCCCTCCGCGCAGAGCATCTCGTAGACGGCCTCCGCCTCGCCGTCCAGCGTCATGCGCAACGCCTCGCCGATGGGCTCGGGCAGGCCGCCCGGCAGGCGGTCGACCGTGCCGAAGTCCAGGACGCCCAGGCGCCAGTCGTCCTCGCCCCGGGGCCCGCCGGGCAGCAGCCTGAAGTTGCCGGGGTGCGGGTCGGCGTGCAGGAGCCCGGTGCGGGCCGGCCCCGAGAAGAGGAAGTGGGCCAGCAGCTGGCCGGCCCGGTCGCGCTGCTCCTGTGTGCCGTTCGAGATGATCTCCGACAGCGGGATGCCGTCGATCCACTCGGTGATCAGCACCTGCTCGCACTGGTGGACGACGTCCGGCACCACGATGTCCGGGTCCTCGTCGAAGACCTCGGCATGCGTCCGCTGGGCCTGTGCCTCCAGGTCGTAGTCCAGCTCCTCCGAGACCCGGTCCTTCAGCTCGGTGATCAGCGGCTTGATGTCCATGCCGGGCACCAGCGGCCCGAGCAGCCGGGCGAAGCGGCTGAGCTGGTTCAGGTCGGACAGCAGGGCCTCGCCGGCGCCCGGGTACTGCACCTTGACCGCCACCTCGCGGCCGTCGTGCCACACCCCCCGGTGCACCTGCCCGATCGAGGCGGCCGCGGCGGGCTTGTCCTCGAACTCCAGGAACAGGTCCTGCCAGTCCTCACCGAGCCGCTCCGCGAGCACGGCGTGCACGGTGCGGGTCGGCATCGGCGGCGCCGCCTCCTGCAGCTTGGTCAGCGCGGCCCGGTAGGGGCCGGCGACCTCCTCGGGCAGCGCCGACTCGAAGACGGACAGGGCCTGTCCGAACTTCATCGCCCCGCCCTTGAGCTCACCCAGCACCTTGAACAGCTGGTCCGCGGTGCGCTGCTGCAGCTGCTGGCCGACCATCTCCGCGGACTCGCCCACGATTCGCTTGCCCAGCCCCCAGGTGGCCCGCCCGGCGAAGCCGAGCGGGAGCGCGGCGAGCTTGGCGGTCCGGGTGACCGCCTTGCGCGGAAGATCAGACATGCGCCCTCCAAGTCCCAGCCGGCCGTGCCGGTTCCACCTCGTGGTGTACGTCCGCCGACGGCCCTTGCCCAGCCATTGTCGCGCGCCGCCGCCCGTCCTCGGGGATGTGTTCCCGCTTACCTTTTCCGGCCGCTCCGCAGGGGCAGCCGGGGTGCGCCCGGACCGGCCGCACCTGCCATCGCAGGCCGGGCAGCGCGACCTCCCAGCGCGCGCCCGTGCTCGACGGCGTCCGGCCGTCCAGGAAGGCGAGCGCGTGCGCCGCAGCGAACCCGGCGACGGTGGTGGCGAGGGTGAGGTCGCAGGGCGGTACCCGGCGCGGCCGGCCGGAGCGCCACTGCGCGACCAGCCGCGGCCAGGCCGGGTCCCGGTCGGTGCGGTCGGCGTACAGACATCCGGCGCACCCCGTCTCGCCGGGCAGGACGAGAGGGCCGACGACGCCGGTTCCCTCCACCACACCGGCGTACAGGTGGGGCGTGCCGGAGGCCATCAGGGGCTCCGCGGCGGCGGGGTCGGGGGTGTGCACCGCGACGTCGTCGCGCGGGGCGACGACCACCAGGGAGAGGCCAGGGGCGGCCTCCTCGGGCGGTGCCGTCGGGCCGCGGCGCGGCGGCCGGTCGGGGGCGGCCCGGCGGACGACACGGCGGGCCGTCTCGTCCCGGCGGTCGCCGACCGACTCGGCGGGCAGGCCGCCCGGCGCGACGTCCCACGGCTCGACGCGTCCGCCGTCGCGCACGTCGATCTCGCCGACGCCCGCGCCCGACAACAGCGCCGCCAGCACCGCGCCCACCCGTCCCGCACCCCGCACACCCACCCGCAGGGTCCGCCGGGCGGCCAGGTGTCTGATCGCGTCGCCCGGTGCCGAGGTGGTCAGGGACAGTGAGGCCAGGTCGGGGCCGAGCCGGTCGAGGACCTCCTTCTTCTCCCGCAGGGCGTCGGCGGCCGGTCCGCCGCCCCGGGAGTCGTCGAGCAGACCCGCCCGCGCCAGTCCCTCCACGACCCGGTCGACATGCCCCTCCGGCAGATCCATGCGATGTCCCGCCTCCCGCAGGAGCGCCGGGCCACGGGTGCCGTTGAGCAGTTCGAGGAAGCTGCCCGTCGCCGTGTCCACCGGAGCCAGCGTCAGCGCGTGCGCCGGTGTCATCCCGAACTGCACGGTGTTCAGATCACGCCAGCCGCGCCTGAGCGCGGGCTTCACCATCGGATGCATACCAGGTCCCCCGTTCGTCCTGCTGCGTCTTCCCGTGTCGTTCTGCGTCCTCGGCATTCGGCCGGTCGCGAATCCGTCCGCGGGAGCCAGCATGCCCGGAAGCGCTCCAGGGCGTCGAAAGTTGTCCACAGGCAGTGGGTATTCGTCGTACGAATCAACCGCCCATGTCCCAGGACGAGTGGTGGATCGGCACCGATGCGTCCCGGAGCCGGGACTTCCCCGTGTGCAGCGGGTAACGTCGTGGCGTGTCCGCCGACCCACTGCACCGCGCCGGGGCACCCCCGCGCACCACGACGAGTCCGCCACCCAGCGGCCCGGGGACGAGCGCGATCGAGGTGCGCAGGAGCACCCGGCGACGCCGCACGGTATCCGCGTACCGCGAGGGCGATCGCACCGTCGTGCTGATCCCCGCCCGGATGTCCGAGGCCGAGGAGCAACGCTGGGTGAGCGTCATGCTGGACAAGCTGGCCGCCCAGGAGAGCAAGCGTGTCCTCGGCGACGCCGAGCTGGCCGAGCGCGCCGAGCGCCTGTCGGGACAGTACTTCGAGGGCCGGGCCCGGCCCGCCTCGGTCCGCTGGGTCACCAACCAGAACACCCGCTGGGGCTCGTGCACCCCGTCCGAGGGCAGCATCCGCCTGTCGCACCGCCTCCAGGGCATGCCCGAGTACGTCGTCGACTACGTCCTCCTGCACGAACTGGCGCATCTGCTGGTCCCCGGGCACGGGCCCAGGTTCTGGCGGCTCCTGGAGGCCTATCCGCGGACCGAGCGCGCCAGGGGCTACCTGGAGGGCGTGGTCGCCGCGGACCGGCTGCCGCACGTACCCGGCGCCCGCAGCGAGTAGCGTGCGGCGCCGACCGGTGCCTGACACGGCCTCGCACGGGTTTCGTACCGGGTCTGTACCGACTTCCTCGGGTGTCGGTGTTTGCCGTTAGCCTGTCGCGACGCACTCACACTCGGATGGGGGACGGTCGTAACGCATGGCCAGGGAATTTCAACGCGGCCACAAGGCCAGGATCAGTGACCTCACCGCGGGCACGGATCTGTACGTAGGCGTGCAGATCTCCGGCCCCGGGCTGAGCTTCGACATCAGCTGCTTCGGTCTCGATGCCGACGAGCGGTTGTCGGACGACCGGTACTTCGTGTTCTTCAACCAACCGAAGACCCCCGAGGAGTCCATCCAGCTCCTGGGTGCGCAGGCGGGCGACACGGAGTCCTTCCGGGTCACCCTGGACCGGATCCCGCAGCAGATCCAGAAGCTGTCCTTCACCGCGACGATCGACGGCGCGGGCCAGATGTCGCAGGTGGGACCGGGGTACATCCGGATCGTCGCGGGTGGCGAGGAGGTGGCCCGGTACCCGTTCAGCGGCGCCGAGTTCTCCACCGAGCGCGCCGTGATGCTGGGCGACTTCTACCTGAAGGACGTGTGGCGGTTCGCCGCCGTGGGACAGGGCTTCGACGGCGGCCTCGACGCGCTGCTGAGGAACTTCGGCGGCGAGGTGGCCGAGGACGAGGCGCCCGCCCCGCAGCAGGCGCAGCAGCCGCAGGCCGGTGCCGCCCCGGGCTTCGCCCCGCCCGCCCAGGCCTCGGCGCCGCCGGCCTTCGGCGCACCCGCCGCGTCCGCACCGGCCCCGGCCCCCGCACCGCAGCCGGCCCCGCAGCCCGCCTCGCAGGGCTTCGCGCCGCCGCCCGCCGCCACACCCCCTCCGGCTCCCGCCCCGGCGCCCGCCCCGGACGTGCACGCCGCGCAGACGATCGTGGCGCCCATGAACACGCCGCCCGGCGGCGCCCCGGTGCCGCCCCCCGCCCCGGCACCCGCGCCGTACGGCCAGCCGGGCCAGCCCGGTCAGCAGCCGCCGTACGGCCAGGTCCCCGGCCAGACCGCGCCGCCGCCCGGCTACGGCCAGCCGCAGGCCCCCCAGGCCCCGCCCCCGCCGCCGGGATACGGCCAGCCGACCGCGCCCCCCGGCTACGGGCAGCCGACACCGCCGCCCGGCTACGGCCAGCAGCCTCCCCAGGGCGCACCGCAGGGCATCCCGCAGGGAGCGCCGCAGGGCGCCGGGGTGACCGCGGCGCTCCAGCAGTTCCGGGAGACCCCGACCGGGCAGCGCTGGACCCAGCAGAACAAGAAGCTGGTCCGCGTCGACCTCGGAGCCGAGGGCCAGCCCGTGCTCGCCCGGCAGGGCAGCATGGTGCTCTACCAGGGCAAGGTCGACTTCAGCTACAAGGGCGCCGGATTCGCCGGCCGGGTCGTGGGCAACGCGACCGGCCAGGAGATGCAGCTGATGCGCTGCACCGGCAAGGGGCAGGTGTTCCTCGCGGACAACTCCGCGATGCTGCACCCCATCGAGCTGCAGGGCGACGCCGTCTGCGTCTCCGCGGAGAACGTCCTGGCCTTCGACGAGAGCCTCCAGTACGAGGTCCGCCGCATCGAGGGGCACGGCATCCCGGGCGGCGCGCTGTTCACGATGCAGTTCCAGGGCACCGGCACGATCGTCGTGAAGACGCGCGGTGTGCCCGTGGTGCTGCCCGTCACGCCCACGACCTTCGCCGACTGCAACGCCGTGGTCGCCTGGTCCGCCGCCGCCCAGGTGGTCGTCTCCAGCCAGGTGCGGATGCGCCGCAACTCCTACGCGGGCGACACGGGCGAGAGCGTCAACCTGCAGTTCCGGGCCGCGCCCGGCAGCTTCGTCGTCGTCCAGCCGTACGAGATCTGAGGGAGAGCCCGACATGAACCAGCCGCTCGCGGGCTACGCTCCCGCACCCGTCGCCGCCCGCATGGAGAACCACGGCAACCACATGCTGAAGGTCGCCATGCAGACCGGAAACGACCTCCTCGCGCGCGTGGGCTCGATGGTCGCCTACGAGGGCTTCGTCCAGTACGAGCCCAACCCGCCGGCCGTCCGCCAGATCGCCAAGGACTGGATGACCGGCGAGGGCGCGCCCCTGATGAAGTGCTCCGGCGACGGACTGCTCTACCTCGCCGACTACGGCGCCAACGTCGTCGTCATCAACCTCAACGGCGACGGGATCTCCGTCAACGCCACCAACCTGCTCGCCTTCGACGCCCACCTCACCTGGGGCGTGGAGCGGGTCAAGGGCCTGGCGAAGTTCGCCGGCCAGGGCCTGTGGAACACCAAGATCTCCGGTCAGGGCTGGGTCGCGCTCACTTCCCGGGGCAAGCCGATCGTGGTCGACTGCGGCGGTGGCGAGGACGAGACCTACGTCGACCCCGACGCGCTCGTCGCCTGGTCCCCGAACCTCAAGGTGAAGGGCAAGCGCAGCTTCAAGGCGCAGTCGCTGATCGGCCGCGGCAGCGGCGAGGCCTTCCAGATGGCCTTCTCCGGTCAGGGCATCGTCGTCGTCCAGCCCAGTGAGGACAGCACCGACCGCCTCCGGGTGCGGGGCTGAGGGGGAGCCAGAACATCATGCAGAGCCCGATTTTCGCCTACAACGACCAGCAGACCCAGGAAGCCTGGAGCCTGCAGAACAAGCACATGCTCCGGGTCGCCCTGACGGGCCACGACGACGTGCTCGCCCGCAAGGGCACGATGGTCGCCTACCAGGGGCTCGTCGAGTTCGACGCCGAGTACCAGAGCAACAGCCAGTCGCGCGCGCGTGCGCACACGGGTGAGGGCCTGGACCTGATGCGCTGCCACGGTCAGGGCACGGTCTACTTCTCCAACCTCGCCCAGTGCGTCCACGTGGTGGACGTCGACCAGGACGGCCTCACCGTCGACAGCAGCTATGTGCTCGCGATGGATTCAAACCTCCACCACGAGGTCATCGCGGTGGACAGCCTCTACGGCATCTCCGGCTCGGGGAAGTACCAGCTCAACATCACCGGGCGGGGCAAGGTCGCCCTGATGACCTCCGGATCTCCCCTGTTCATGCAGGTCACGCCCGACAAGTACGTCAACTGCGATGCCGACGCGATCGTCGCCTGGTCCACCGGTCTGCGCGTGCAGATGCAGGCCCAGACGCACTCCTCCGGGGTGTGGCGGCGCCGCGGTAGCACCGGCGAGGGCTGGGAGCTGAGCTTCATGGGCAGCGGCTTCGCGCTCGTCCAGCCCAGCGAGCTGCTGCCGCCGCAGAACGCGCAGATCGGCTCGGGCCTCGCCGCCCAGTACGGCATGGGGCAGCAGGGGGCCCGCGGTCAGAACCAGGGCAACGTCTGGAGCTGAGCACGGGAGGCAGCCACTTCGGCGAGGGGTGATCGCACAGGCGGTCACCCCTCGCCGGTCACAGGCGGGCGCGGGTCGCCTCCAGCAGGCGCACGACGGACTCGTCGGCCACGTCCGCGACCTCGGCGTACGGGAACCAGCGCAGGTCGAGGGACTCGTCGCTGATCGCCTCCACGGCACCCTCGGGAGCCACGGCCGCGTACTGGACGTCGAGGTGCCAGGCGCAGGGCGTGTGGTGGCGGTCCAGCCGCACCGGACCGCCCGGCAGCAGCGTCAGCCCGGCGATGCCCGACTCCTCCGTGCCCTCGCGCAGGGCCGCCCGGGCCAGCGTCTCGTCGACCGGTTCGCAGTGGCCGCCCATCTGGAGCCACATGCGCATCTTCTTGTGCAGGGTCAGCAGGACCCGTCCGCGCGGGGGGTCGATCACCATGGCACTCGCCGTGACGTGCCCGTCGGCGCAGGCCTTCCACATCCCGTCGGGGTGCGTGGCGAGATGGTCCAGGTAGACCTGCCGCAGCTCGTCCTGGCCCTCGTACGCCTTCAGGACCAGGACCGCGTCGTCGTGGAGGCTCACTCGCGGCCGTCGCCCTTGGGCTCGTCCCGGCCGTCGTCGCCGTCCTCGCCCTGGTCCTTCTTCTTCAGGTCGGGCTTGCCCGCCGCCTCGCCGAGCATCTTGTCCAGCTCGGAGAAGTCCAGCTGCTCGCGGTGCACGAAGCCGTCCGGGTCGTCCAGGTCGGTCGCGGTCGGCAGCATGTCCGGGTGGGCCCACAGACCGTCCCGGCCGTCGACACCGCGCGCGTCCGTCAGGGACGCCCACAGGCGGGAGGCGTCGCGCAGCCGGCGCGGGCGCAGCTCCAGGCCGATCAGCGTGGCGAAGGTCTGCTCCGCGGGACCGCCCGAGGCGCGCCGGCGGCGCAGCGTCTCGCGCAGCGCGTCGGCGGAGGACAGGCGCGGCTTGGCCGCGGTGTGCACCACCGCATCCACCCAGCCCTCGACGAGCGCCAGGGCCGTCTCCAGACGGGCCAGGGCCGCCTTCTGCTCCGGGGTGTCCTCCGGCTGGAACATGCCCTGCTGGAGAGCCTCCTGCAGCTGCTCCGGGTTCTGCGGGTCGAACTGGCCGACCACGTCCTCCAGCTTGGCCGTGTCGACCTTGATGCCACGGGCGTAGCCCTCGACGGCGCCGAACAGGTGCGAGCGCAGCCACGGCACGTGCGCGAAGAGACGCTGGTGGGCGGCCTCGCGCAGGGCCAGGTACAGCCGCACCTCCTCCTGGGGTACGCCGAGGTCCTTGCCGAACGACTCGATGTTCACCGGCAGCAGCGCGGCCTTGCCGGCCGGGCCGAGCGGCAGGCCCACGTCGGTCGAGCCGACGACCTCGCCGGCGAGCACACCGACGGCCTGCCCGATCTGCGTGCCGAACATGGCGCCGCCCATGGACCGCATCATGCCGATCAGCGGGCCGGCCATGGCCTGCATCTCCTCCGGCAGGACGTCGCCCATGGCGTTGCCGACGCGCTCGGCGACCGGGTCGACCAGCTCGCGCCAGGCGGGCAGGGTCGCCTCGACCCACTCCGCGCGGCTCCAGGCGACGGCGGTGCCCGCGCCCGACGGCAGGGCGGTGGCGTCGTCCAGCCACAGGTCGGCCAGGCGCACGGCCTCCTGGACGGCATTGCGCTCGGCGGGACCCACGCTGGCGTCCTTGCGGCCGTCGGGCGTGCCCTGGGAGACCGTCTGGCGAGCGATCTGCTTGGCCATGTCCCAGTTCACCGGGCCGCCCTCGTAGGAGAGCATCTGGCCCAGCTGCTGGAACGCGGCGCCCAGGTCGTTGGGGTTCATGGAACCGAACATGGCAGCGAACGGGTTGTCCGCGCCGGGGCCGCCCAGGCCTCCGGCTCCGGTCATCCCGAAACCGAACGGGTTGGCCGGTCCCTGACCACCGCCGCTCTGCTGGTCCTTCTTCTTGCCTTCGTCGCCGTCGTCCGGCTCCTCCGGCGGAAGGCCGAATCCGAATGGGGTGTCACTCACGGGGTTCCTCGGCTGGTAGGGCCGCCGGTTCTTTCCGGCGGCACGGCTGCCCGACTTCACCACCCAGCGTAGACACCCGAAGCCGTTCGGGCCTCGGTGCTTCGCCGACTGACGGCCTGCGGCAGGATGGATGCCACCTGGTACGCACGCGTCGCTCGCGCTCGTACTGAAGACAACCTCTGGAGACGCCCGGTGAGTTCCCCAGATCCGCAGGTTCGCGCAGCGCGAAACCAGTCAACCAGTTCCGCCCGCCCCGGCGCGCGCGGGCCCGTCGTCGCGGTCACCGGTGCCGCCTCCGGGGTCGGGGCCCTGCTCACCGCGCGGCTCGCCGCGTCCGCCGAGGTCAGACAGGTCGTGGCGATCGACGAACGGCGCGGGGAGTGCGAGGCCGCGCAGTGGCAGATCCTGGACGTACGGGACCCGGCCATCGCCGAGAAACTGCGTGGTGCGGACGTTGTGGTGCACCTGGCGCTCGACCTCGACCTGGAGACCGACGCGGCCGCCCGTACGGCTTACAACGTCCGGGGGACGCAGACCGTCCTGACCGCCGCGGCGGCGGCCGGCGTGCACCGGGTCGTGCTGTGCACCTCCGCGATGGTCTACGGCGCCCTCCCGGACAACGAGCTGCCGCTGTCCGAGGACGCCGAGCTGCGTGCCACGGCCGAGGCCACGGGCGTCGGCGACCTGCTGGAGATCGAGCGGCTCGCGCGGCGCGCACCCCGGGCGCATCCCGGCCTGAACGTGACGGTGGTGCGGCCCGCCGTGCTGGTCGGGGGCATGGACACCGCGCTGACCAGGTATTTCGAGTCGCCCCGGCTGCTGGTCGTGGCCGGATCGCGGCCGGCCTGGCAGTTCTGCCACGTCGACGACCTGTGCAGCGCCCTGGAGTACGCCGTCCTGGAGAAGGCCGACGGCGAGCTGGCCGTCGGGTGCGACGGCTGGCTGGAGCAGGAGGAGGTCGAGGAGCTGAGCGGCATCCGGCGCATGGAGCTGCCGTCCGCGGTCGCGCTGGGCGCGGCGGCCCGGCTGCACCGGATCGGACTGACGCCCTCCCCGGCGGGGGACCTGGCCTACACGATGTACCCCTGGGTGGTGAGCGGCAGCCGCCTGCACGATGCCGGATGGCGGCCCAAGCACACGAACGAGGAGGTCCTGGCGGAGCTGCTCGAGGAGGTCTCGGGGCGGCACACGGTCGCCGGCCGGCGCCTCGGGCGCAAGGACGCGACGGCGGCGGGGGCCGCGGGCGCCACGGTGGCGCTGCTGGGCGCGGCCGCGGTGGTGCGCCGCGCGCGCAAGGCCCGGCGCCGCATCTGAGGCAGGCTCCGCCGGCGGCCGCTGTAGGAGGCTCCAACGCCGTACGCGCGCGTGCCGGGCGATCACGCTATTCCGCGCCGTCCGCGGCGTGCGGCACGATGGGCGTATGGCAACCACGAACGATCACCCCGGTGAGCGGGCCGCAGCGGACCCCGTCAAGCTGATCGGCATCCGAGAGACGCCGCTGTCCGTGGACGAGGTCTTCGGCGCGGTCGGGGACGACGCTTCGGGCGGTACCGCACTGTTCGTGGGGACCGTGCGCAACCACGACGGGGGCACCGACGTCGACCGGCTCGGGTACTCGTGCCACCCGAGCGCCGAGGCCGAGATGCGGCGGATCGCCGAGAAGGTCGTCGCCGAGTACCCCGTACGGGCGCTCGCGGCGCTGCACCGTGTGGGGGATCTGGAGGTCGGGGACCTCGCGGTCGTCGTCGCCGTGTCCTGCCCGCACCGGGGCGAGGCCTTCGACGCCTGCCGGAAGCTGATCGACGACCTCAAGCACGAGGTGCCGATCTGGAAGCACCAGACGTTCTCCGACGGCACCGAGGAATGGGTGGGCGCGTAGCGCCCCCGGCCTGCCGCGCCCCCCGGCCCGCCGCGCCCGCGGCTCCGGTTGCGTAACCCGCCCCCCGGCGTGAGCGTTGTCACTGCGAATGGTTAATCTGCTGATCAGTCAGTCGCGGACGCTCATGGGGTTGGGAGGTCGGCATGGCAGCGCTTGCCTGGTTGCTGATTCCGCTGGTCGCCGCCGTCGGTGCGGGCCTGTGGGGCAGTTGGGCCAACCGGACCCGCAAGGCCCGCAGCGACGGTCCCGAGCTGGACGGGTACGCCCGCTTCCGCGAAGCCATGGAGAAGCCCCGCACGGGCGCCTGACCGCCGCCGCGACGGTCGCCCGACGACCGCAGCCCTGACGGTGTTCTGACAGCCGCGTCCCGTACTGTCGTGCCATGCCACGCCGCACCGCGACGATGCTCGCCTCCACCCTGATGCTGATCGCGCTCCTGTGCGCGGGTGTTTTCATCCCCGTGCCGTACTCGGAGATGTCACCCGGGCCGACGGTGAACACCCTCGGGGACCACGACGGCGAGCCGGTGCTGCAGATCTCCGGCCACAAGACCTACGAGGCGAGCGGTCACCTGAACATGACCACCGTCCGGGTCACCAGCGCCGAGTACAAGATGAACCTCGTGGAGGCCGTCTACGGCTGGCTGGCGCACGACAACAGCGTGGTGCCGCACGAGACCCTCTACCCGGACGGCAAGACCGAGGAAGAGGCCACCCAGGAGAACGCGGAGGAGTTCAGCCAGTCCCAGGAGACCGCGAAGGTGGCCGCCCTGAAGGCGCTCGACATCCCGGTGAAGTCCTGGGTCGTCGTCTCCGCCGTCGTCAAGGACTCCCCGTCGCAGGGCAGGCTGCACGCCGGTGACGTGATCAAGGCCGTGGACGGCACGACCGTCACGAAGCCCTCGGACGTCGCCGAACTGGTGACCAAGCACGAGCCGGGCGAGGACACCGTCTTCACCATCGTGCCCGCCAAGGAGCAGGCGGCCGCGGAGAAGGAGCGGCGGACGGCGACGAAGACGCAGAAGGTCACGATCACCACCGAGGCTTCCGACGACGCCGGCGAGAAGCGCGCCGTCGTCGGGATCTCCGCCGGGACCGACCACACGTTCCCGTTCGACATCGACATCAAGCTGGCCGACGTCGGCGGCCCGAGCGCCGGTCTGATGTTCGCCCTCGGCATCTACGACAAGCTGACCCCGGGCGACCTCACCGGCGGCAAGTTCGTCGCCGGCACCGGGACGATCGACGACGACGGCAAGGTCGGCCCGATCGGCGGCATCGGCATGAAGACCATCGGCGCGCACGACAAGGGCGCCCAGTACTTCCTGACGCCCGCGGACAACTGCGCGGCGGCCGCCGAGGACACCCCCGACGGGCTCACCCTGGTGAAGGTCGACACCATCGACGACGCCCTCGGCGCGCTGAAGGACATCCGCTCCGGGAAGACCGCCGACCTGCCGAAGTGCACGAAGGAGTAGCGGGCGGCCCTCCCACCCAGCCGTCCCGCCCAGCCGTCCCGGCGGTCGGCGTCCGCCGGCGCTACTCCGCGAAGGTCGCCGTCAGCGCCTCGGCCAGACCCGGCACCAGGTCGGAGCCCGTGAGCACCTCCGTGGCGGTGTCCTTCTCCCGCAGCCGCAGGGCCGAGTCGCGGGCGCCGTCGCGCAGGACCCCGACCGTCATGCGGACCTCCTGACGGTCCGGGTGCTCCGCCACCCATCGCGCGAGCTTCTTCTCGTTCAGGCCCTGGGGCACCTGGGCCTCGGCGGAGGGCGGCAGCATCAGGCGCTCCACGGCGAGCGCGCAGCCGACCACGGCGTCGGGCCAGGCGATGGTGCCCAGGAACTCGTCGAGCGCCTGGTCCGTTGGAATCTCGTCCTGCTCGATCGGGGTGAGGCCGGAAGTCTCCGGCTCGTCCTGCAGACCGAGCCGGTCCGCGAGCGAGGGCTGGTCGGCCCGCAGCCGTGCGGTGTCGACAAGGGCGAAGAGGCGTGCGGGCTGGTCCCAGCCGAGGCCGGAGACGTACTCGTCGATCTCGAGTACGGCCCGGGTGAGGGGGCTCGCTGCCATGGGGGTGTTGGACATGGTCACAATCCTGCCTCGTTCATGGCCCGAATCGGGAACCGAGTAAACGATGAGTAAGTTGCATAAGTGTGGGCCCGCGATCACGGGGGCGCACGGGGGGCCCGCGAACCCGAGGGCCTGACGGATCAACAGCGAACTTCGAGGTGCGCACCTTGGCTTTCCAGATGCCGGACCGCGGCGGAGGCCCCCCGACGGGGCCGCGGATCAGAGTGGGCCGCCCGTCCCGGCGTGTCCGAACCCTGCTGCTGACACTTGGTGTCCTCGCCGTGCTCGCCATGGCGTTCACCATGTTCGCGGGATTCTGGACGGACTGGCTCTGGTACCGGTCGGTCCACTACTCGTCGGTGTTCACGACGACCCTGTGGACCAAGATCGGGCTCTTCTTCGTCTTCGGCCTGCTGATGGCGCTCGCCGTCGGGTTCAACATCTGGTTGGCCCACCGCCTGCGCCCGCCGCTGAGCGCCATGTCGATGGAGCAGCAGAACCTCGACCGGTACCGGATGGGCATCGCCCCGTACAAGAAGTGGCTGCTGCTCGGCATCACCGCCCTCGTCGGCCTGATCGCCGGCGCCTCGGCGTCCGGCCAGTGGCGGACCTGGCTGATGTGGGTCAACGGCGTGCCCTTCGGGCAGAAGGACCCCCAGTTCAAGCTGGACGTCGCCTTCTACGCCTTCGACCTGCCCTGGTACCGGTTCCTGCTCGGCTTCGGCTTCGCAGCCGTGATCATTTCCGTGATCGCCGCCGCGCTCACCCACTACCTGTACGGCGGGCTGCGCGTCACCAGCCCGGGTGCGCGTGCCACGGCCGCGGCCACCGGGCACCTCTCGGTGCTCATCGGCGTCTTCGTCGCCCTCAAGGCGGTCGCCTACTGGCTCGACCGGTACGGCCTCGCGGTGAAGTCCAGCGACTTCAAGGCGACCGACAACTGGACGGGTCTGAGGTACGTCGACGCCAACGCCTACCTGCCGGCCAAGACGATCCTGTTCTGCATCGCCGTCATCTGCGCGCTGCTCTTCTTCGCCACCCTGTGGCGGCGCACCTGGCAGCTGCCGGTCATCGGCTTCGGCCTGATGGTGCTCTCCGCGATCCTCATCGGCGGCCTGTACCCGGCGCTGGTCCAGAAGTTCCAGGTCCAGCCGAACGAGCAGGCCAAGGAGGCGCCGTACGTCGAGAAGAACCTCGCGGCCACCCGCGAGGCCTACGACATCCAGGGCACCCAGGTCACCGAGTACCCGGGCAAGAGCCAGACCAAGGACAAGACGAAGCTCCGTGACGACGTGGACGCCGCCGCGTCCGTCCGCATCATGGACCCGAACGTCATCTCGCCGACCTTCCAGCAGCTCCAGCAGATGCGTAACTACTACGCGTTCCCGACCAACCTGGACGTCGACCGCTACGCCAAGGACGGCAAGGACCAGGACACGGTCATCGGCCTGCGCGAGCTGAACCTGGCGGGCATCCCGAAGAAGAACTGGATCAACAACCACTTCCGCTACACCCACGGCTACGGCGTGGTCGCGGCGAAGGGCACCCAGGTCGACTCCGAGGGGCGCCCGGTCTTCACCGAGTCCAACCTGCCGTCCGAGGGCGACCTCGGGAAGTACGAGCAGCGGATCTACTACGGCGAGAAGACCACCACCTACTCGATCGTCGGCGGTCCCCAGAAGGAGATCGACTACTCCGACGACACCGGGGAGAAAACCTTCAGCTACAAGGGCGACGGCGGGGTCGACCTGTCCAACCCGATCAACCGGGCGGCGTACGCGGCCGCGTTCAGCGAGCCGCAGATCCTCTACTCCGGTGCGATCGGCGACGGTTCGCGGATCCTCTACAACCGCACGCCCAAGGAGCGCGTCGAGGCGGTCGCACCCTGGCTGACCATCGACGGCGACGCCTACCCGGCGGTGGTGGACGGCCGTATCCAGTGGATCGTCGACGCGTACACCACGACGAACGGCTATCCGTACGCCTCGCGCACGACGCTCGGCGACACCACGGCCGACTCGCTCACCGCGAACAACAACTCGCGCGCGGTGGTGGCCCAGCAGAACCAGGTCAACTACATCCGCAACTCCGTGAAGGCGACCGTCGACGCGTACAGCGGTGACGTGAAGCTCTACGAGTGGGACACCGACGACCCGGTCCTGAAGACCTGGAAGAAGGCGTTCCCGGGCACGGTGAAGGACAAGAGCGAGATCTCCAGCGAGCTGATGGCGCACCTGCGCTATCCGCAGGATCTCTTCAAGGTCCAGCGCGAGCTGCTCACCCGCTACCACGTGAAGGACGCCAACACCTTCCTCAGCGGCAGCGAGGTGTGGCAGGTGCCGGACGACCCGACCAACAAGTCGGGCGACGCGGTGCCGCCGTACTACCTGAGCATGAAGATGCCCGACCAGGACGCGCAGGCGTTCTCGCTGACGACGACGTTCACTCCCAACGGGCGTGACAACCTCAGCGCGTTCATGGCGGTCGACGCCGAGGCCGGGACCAGTGACTACGGCAAGATCAGAATCCTGAAACTGCCGACGAGCACGACCGTCGACGGACCCAAACAGGTGCAGAGCCAGTTCAACTCCGAACAGGACATCGCCGAGTCCATCAGGCTGCTGAGAGGCGGCGACTCGGAGGTGGAGTACGGCAACCTGCTGACGGTGCCGCTCGACGGCGGACTGTTGTACGTCGAGCCCGTCTACGTGCGCGGCGGCGACCTCAAGTACCCGTTGCTGCGCAAGGTCCTGGTGAGTTACGGGGGCAACACCGCCTTCGAGAACACACTCGACGCGGCCCTGAACAAGGTCTTCGGAGCCCAGGCCGCCGAGAACGAACAGCCACCGGACGAGGGCGACGACACCACCGAACCGCCACCGACGTCCACCAACCCCACGGTCCGGGAAGCGCTGAGCGATGCGCAGAAGGCCTTCGACGCCGGGCAGAAGGCCCTGGAGCAGAAGGACCTGGCCGCGTACGCCGAGGCGCAGAAGGACCTCGAGGAGGCGCTCCAGCGGGCCGAGGACGCACAGGCCAAGGCCGACCAGAGCGCCGGCGGCAAGAACGGCGACGACAAGAACAGCGGGGACAAGGCCGGAGACGACAAGGCCAGTCCGGACGCGACGCCGACCGGTGATGCCGGGGGAGGCTCGGACACCGGCTGACGAGCGCCTCGCCGGGCGTTCGCGCCGGGCGTTCGAGCTGGTCAAAGCCCATCCCGCGCCGTGCTAGGGTTGTGAACACAACGGCGCGGGGTGGAGCAGCTCGGTAGCTCGCTGGGCTCATAACCCAGAGGTCGCAGGTTCAAATCCTGTCCCCGCTACTGAAGTCGTGAGCCAAGTGCGAGCGACCACGAAGGCCCGGATTCCACAAGGAATCCGGGCCTTCGTGATGTGCGAACGCATGTACCGGTGGACACGACGGCCGCGCCGCCAAGGGGAGTTGGGCAGTTCTGTGTTTGACTTGTCTCCCTGTGGGCATGTCGACAAAACGCTGAAGTGACCTCACTGACTGCGGTATACCGGATGTACCGAGGTTGCGGGTGGTGCGACGATGAACGTTATGGGGGACATGGCAAATCTGTTCGGGACGGGGCGTTTTGCGCAGCCGTCCGGTGAACTGTCGGGTCAGGAGGCCGCGGACGAGGCTCAGGAGGCCGCCGACCAGGCCGCCGAGGAAGTGCGCCTGCGGGTCGCCGTCGACGGTGGTGACGTCGAGGCGATGAGCGTGCTCGGCGCGATGCTGCTGCGCCGCGGCGACTTCGACGGAGCCGAGTCCCACCTGCGTGCCGCCACCGCGGCCGGCGACCGGGCCGCCGCCAACAACCTGGGCGTCCTGCTGCACCAGCGCGGGTACGCCGACGAGGCCGCCGGCTGGTGGCGCATCGCCGCCGTCGCCGGTTCCGCCGCCGCCGCGCACGCGCTGGGCCGGCACTTCCGCGAACGCGGGGACGAACCCGCCGCCGAGTACTGGCTGTGCCAGTCCGCGGAACAGGGCCACGTACTGGGCGCCTACGCGCTCGCCGACCTGCTGGAGCACCGCGGCGACGCCACCGGGTCCGAGCGGTGGATGCGGGCCGCGGCCGAGCGCGGGCACCGGGAAGCGGCGTACCGGCTGGCGCGGACGCTGGACCGGCGGGCCGGGCGGGACGGCGACGACAAGGCCGCCGCCCTCGCGGCCGACGAGGCCGAGCAGTGGTACCGGCAGGCCGCCGCGCGTGGCCACCGGCGGGGCGCGCTGCACCTGGGGACGATCCTGGAGAAGCGCGGGGAGCTGAAGGAGGCCGGCCGCTGGTACCTCACCTCCGCCAAGGACGGCGAGGCCCGCGCCGCCTGCGCGCTCGGCTTCCTGCTGCGGGACGCCGGGGACACCGAGAGCGCCGCCGTGTGGTGGCTGCGCGCCGCCCAGGACGGCGACGGCAACGCCGCCAACGCCCTGGGCGCACTGCACGCCGAGCGCGGCGAGCCGCAGACCGCGGAGCGCTGGTACCGGGCCGCGATGGACGCCGGTGACGACAACGGGGCGTACAACCTCGGACTGCTCTGCGCCGAGCAGGGCCGCACCACGCAGGCCGAGCAGTGGTACCGGCGGGCGGCCTACGCGGGGCACCGGGAGGCCTCGAACGCACTGGCCATCCTGCTGCTGCGCGCCGGGGACGAGAGCGGCGCCGAACCGTGGTTCTCCAAGGCCGCCGAGGCGGGCAGCGTCGACGCCGCCTTCAACCTCGGGATCCTGCACGCCGGGCGGAGCGAGGAGCGGACGGCGCTGCGCTGGTACGAGCGGGCCGCCGCGGCCGGGCACACCGAGGCGGCGCTCCAGGTCGGGATGGCGCGGCTGCGCGCCGGGGACGAGCGCGAGGCGGAGCGCTTCCTGCGCTGCGCGGCGGGGGGCGGCAGCGCGGAGGCCGCGTACCGGCTGGCGACGGTGCTGGACGCGCGCCGTCCACCGCCGCCCGCGCACGAGCTGGGCGAGCCGGCGCAGGAGAGGTCCGAGTGCGAGGAGTGGTACGAGCGGGCGGCCTCCCAGGGCCACCGGCGGGCCCAGGTGCGGGTCGGGATGCTCGCCGCGGCGCGGGGCGACGTGGTGGAGGCCGCGCGGTGGTACCGGGAGGCGGCCGAGGCCGGGTCGCGCAACGGCGCGTTCAATCTGGGGCTGCTGCTGGCGCGCGAGGGGAGCGAGCCGGAGGCCGTCGTGTGGTGGCGCCGGGCGGCCGACGCCGGGCACGGGCGGGCGGCGCTGCGGCTGGCGCTGGTCTTCGCGCGGCGGGGGGAGCTGGCGGAGGGGCAGCGCTGGGCGGACCTAGCGGTGTCGCTGGGGCCGGCGGAGGTGGGGGAGCGGGCGGCGCGGCTGCGGGACGCGTTGCGGCAGGAGCTGTCGGCGTGACGCTGCGCTGAGCTTGGGTGCCTGACGCTGCGCTGAGCTTGGGTGCCTTTTGAAGGTGCCGGCGCTTGCCGGGTGCCGCTGCGCCCACCCGTGCCGCCCCAGCGGCACGACTGCCCGCAGCTGCGGCGGCGCGGCTGCCCGCAGCTGCGGCGGCATACACCTAGGGCCGGAATCCTTTGGATTCCGGCCCTAAGTCTTCAGTAGCGGGGACAGGATTTGAACCTGCGACCTCTGGGTTATGAGCCCAGCGAGCTACCGAGCTGCTCCACCCCGCGTCGATGAATGGAACACTACGTCAATACGAAGACGAGAAGCAAATCCCGCTCACGCCGCCGCGCAGTTCGGGCAGGTGCCGCGGTACGTCACCTCGACGTCCGACACCGTGAAGCCGAAGCGCTCCGAGTCGGGGAGGTCGGCCAGCGGGTTGCCGGTCGGGTGGACGTCGCGGATGGCGCCGCACTGGGCACAGACCAGGTGGTGGTGCGGCCGGTGCGCGTTCGGGTCGTAGCGCTTGGCGCGCTTGTCCGTCGCGACCTCGAGCACCTCGCCGAGTGAGACCAGCTCGCCCAGCGTGTTGTAGACGGTCGCCCTGGAGATCTCGGGGAGCCTCGCCACGGCCCGGGAGTGCACCTCGTCGGCCGTCAGGTGGACGTGTTCGCCGTCGAGGACCTCGGCCACCACGCGCCGCTGCGCGGTCATGCGCCAACCGCGCCCGCGCAGCCGTTCCAGAAGGTCACTCATACGCATCAGCCTAACAGCAAGGGGGACCAGGTCCCGAACAGGTGTGACTTTGGAGTCCTGCTTGACTTAGACATTGTCTATTGTAGGATCGAGCATGGCATTAGCCAAGAGACAGAACGTGCAGGACTGCCAGGATTGGCACAGGAGGAGCTTGTGACTCAGGGACCGCTCACTACGGAGACAGGTGCTCCCGTAGCCGACAACCAGAACAGTGAGACCGCGGGCGTCGGCGGCCCCGTGCTCGTCCAGGACCAGCTCCTGCTGGAGAAGCTGGCCCACTTCAACCGGGAGCGCATCCCGGAGCGCGTCGTGCACGCCCGCGGCGCCGGCGCCTACGGCACCTTCACGGTCACCGCCGACGTCACCCCGTACACGCGTGCGGCCTTCCTCTCCGAGGTCGGCAAGGAGACGGAGACCTTCCTCCGCTTCTCCACCGTGGCCGGCAACCTGGGCGCGGCGGACGCCGTCCGGGACCCGCGCGGCTTCTCGCTGAAGTTCTACACCGAGGAGGGCAACTACGACCTCGTCGGCAACAACACCCCGGTGTTCTTCATCAAGGACGCCATCAAGTTCCCGGACTTCATCCACACCCAGAAGCGCGACCCCTACACGGGTTCGACCGAGATGGACAACGTCTGGGACTTCTGGAGCCTGTCGCCGGAGTCGACGCACCAGGTGACCTGGCTGTTCGGGGACCGCGGCATCCCGGCGTCGTACCGCCACATGGACGGCTTCGGCTCGCACACCTACCAGTGGAACAACGAGGCGGGCGAGGCCTTCTGGGTCAAGTACCACTTCAAGACCGACCAGGGCATCAAGAACCTCACCCAGGCCGAGGCCGACAAGCTCGCCGGTGAGGACCCCGACTCCCACCAGCGCGACCTGCGCGAGGCCATCGAGCGCGGCGACTTCCCGTCCTGGACCGTCGGCGTCCAGATCATGCCCGTGGCCGAGGCGGCGACGTACCGGTTCAACCCGTTCGACCTGACCAAGGTGTGGCCGCACGCGGACTACCCGATCGTCTGGTTCGGCAAGCTGGAGCTCAACCGCAACCCGGAGAACATCTTCGCCGAGGTCGAGCAGTCGATCTTCTCCCCGGCGCACTTCGTGCCCGGCATCGGCCCGTCGCCGGACAAGATGCTCCAGGGCCGCCTCTTCGCCTACGGCGACGCCCACCGCTACCGCGTCGGCATCAACGCCGACCAGCTGCCGGTGAACCGCCCGCACGCCACCGTGGCGCGCACCAACTCCCGTGACGGCCACCTGTACGACGGCCGGCACAAGGGCGCGAAGAACTACGAGCCGAACAGCTTCGGCGGTCCGTTCCAGACGGACCGGGCCCTGTGGCAGCCGGTCGCGGTCTCCGGCGTCACCGGCGAGAGCGCGGCGCCCTCGCACGCCGAGGACGACGACTTCGTCCAGGCGGGCAATCTCTACCGGTTGATGACGGAGGAGGAGAAGGGCCGCCTGGTCGACAACCTGGCGGGCGCCATCTCCAAGGTCTCGCGCGAGGACATCGTCGAGCGCGCGATCGACAACTTCCGTCGGGCCGACGGTGACTTCGGCAAGCGGCTGGAGGCCGCGGTCCAGGCCCTGCGCGGCTGACATCCAGCACTGGACCGCTTGCCGTAGCGGCGGGCCGGATCCCCGGGGACGGGGGTCCGGCCCGTTCGTCGTCGCGCCGGGGCCCCGTTGCGCGCCGCTCGGTCTGCTCGGGCGCGCTCAGGCGGTCACCACCGGCGCGTTGTGCGGAGCGCGCGCCGGTGCCCAGCGGCGGATGATGTCGCGCACCGAGACGATGCCGACGGGCTCGCCGCCGTCCAGGACGATGAGGTGGCGGAAGCCGCCGTGCGCCATCGCGCCCGCCGCCTCCTCCACGGTCCAGGTCGGGGCGGCGAAGACGACGTCGGTGGTGGTGTGGCCGTGGGCGCGCTCGGTGTCCGGGTCCTGGCCCCGGCCCACCGAGACGAGGACGTCGCGTTCGGTGAGGATGCCGATGCCGTCGGCGTCGGGGTCGTACACCACGGCCGCGCCGACGCGGCGGGCGGACATCAGGGCGGCGGCCTGGCGGAGTGTGTGGGCGGGACCGATGGTGAGGACGACCGTGCTCATGACTTCGCGGACGAGCATGGGTGGAGCCACCTCCTGCCGGTGAACCACGAGTTAGTTCATGGATTCACAAGTTCACAAGTGGGGGGACTCTCAGAGTGGCAGGTAAAGCACGGGTCAACAAGGGGGCGTGGAGGGGGAGTCGGCAGACGCTCAGTAGCGCTGGTTGAGAAACCCGAGCAGCTCGTCGTGGAGCCGGCCGTTCGACGCGGCCGCGTTGCCGCTGTGCGGGCCGGGGCGGCCGTCGAGGCCGGTGAAGGTGCCCCCGGCCTCCGTGACGATGATCGCGTTCGCGGCCATGTCCCAGAGGGAGAGTTCGGGTTCGGCGCAGATGTCCACCGAGCCCTCGGCGACCATCATGTACGGCCAGAAGTCGCCGTACGCGCGCGTGCGCCACACCGCGCGGGTCAGGTCCAGGAAGCCGTCCAGCCGGCCCTGCTCCTCCCAGCCGCTCAGCGAGGAGTACGCGAAGGAGGCGTCGGAGAGCGTGGAGACCTGGGAGACGTGGATCCGGGAGGCGGAGGTCAGACTGCGGCCCGTGAACGCGCCGTGGTCCTGGACCGCCCACCAGCGGCGGCCGAGGGCGGGCGCCGAGACCAGGCCGACGACCGGCTGGTAGCCGCCCTCCCTGGCCTCCATCAGCGCGATGAGGGTCGCCCAGACGGGGACGCCGCGGACGTAGTTCTTGGTGCCGTCGATCGGGTCGACCACCCAGCGGCGCGGGCCGGTGCCCGCCGCGCCGAACTCCTCGCCGTGCACCGAGTCGCGGGGGCGGGCGCGGGCGAGGTGACCGCGGATGAGCTCCTCGGCGGCCTTGTCCGCCTCGCTCACCGGGGTCATGTCCGGCTTCGTCTCGACCTTCAGGTCGAGTGCCTTGAAGCGGTCCATCGTCGCGGCGTCGGCGGCGTCGGCGAGAACGTGGGCGAGGCGGAGGTCGTCGAGGTAATCGGGCATGGCGTCACGCTATCTGTCGCGGGCGGGGCGGGGCCACCAGGGGTTTGGCGGGCGTGGCGGGCAACGGCACGGCGGCGGGAGGCGGCGCGGGGACCCTTGACAGTGCCCCCATACCCGTCAAATCTGGCAGCAAGTCGCTCGGCCGAGGGAGGCGAGGGTGCCTGCAGCCCGGGAGTCCCTGCTCGATGCCGCTTACACGGCGCTGGCGCGCCGGCCCTGGTCCGCCGTGCGGATGGTGGACGTGGCGGCGTCCGCCGGGGTGTCCCGGCAGACCCTCTACAACGAGTTCGGCAGCAAGGACGGCCTCGCCCGGGCCCTCGTGCGACGGGAGGCCGACGGCTACCTCGCCGGGGTGGAACGGGCGCTTGCCGGGGCCAGCGACCCGCGCGAGCGACTCACCGCCACCGCCGAGTGGGTGATGTCGGCGGCCCATGACAACGCGCTGGTCCGGGCCATGATCACGGGCTGCTGGAGCGAGCGGCTGCCCGCGCCGGCGCTGACGGCGGTGCCCTCGTCCTCCGCGGTGCCGGCCCAACGGCGGGCGGACGGGCCGCTGCCCTCGCCCGGCGACTTCGTGGGCCTCGTGCGCGACCGTGCCGTGGTCGTCCTGGGCGGCGCCGGTCCGCTCCCGCCGCCGGACGCCGCCGAACTGGCCCGCTCCTGCGAACTGGCCGTACGGATCGCCCTCTCCTGCGTCGCCGCGCCGCCCTCCGAGGGCGGGGTGGCGGACCTCCTGCGCACCGTGCTGCCGCGCCGGTTGACGGTGTAGCGACCGGGCGGGGCCGGGGCGGGGCCGCGGGCGTCCCTGGCGGCGGCCTAGTGCGCCGAGCCGGACAGCTGCAGCCCGATCACGCCGATGATGACCAGGCTGATCGAGACGATCTTCAGGGTCGAGACCAGGTCGCCGAGGAAGACCATGCCGTAGATGGCGGTGCCCGCCGCGCCGATGCCGGTCCACACCGCGTACGCGGGGCCGACGTCGAGCTTCTTCAGGGACATCGTCAGCAGGCCGAAACTGCCCAGCGCGAAGGCGCAGAAGGCGATGGTGGGCCAGAGCCGGGTGAAGCCGTGCGACAGCTTCAGACAGACGGCGAAGCCGGTTTCGAGCACTCCGGCCACTATGACCAGCAGCCACGCCATGTCTTGTCCTCCCGTGGTCCCCTACCGCGACCGCTGCGTCGATGTCGACGGAGGCTACGTCCGACCACACCCTCGTCCGACCACGCCTCGTCCGGCTTTGCTCTTACTTGGTTCCGGCTTGGTGCGATTATGCACTTACCGGTTGCACGGCACGGCAAACAACGCGGGGGTCAGTCCCCTTCCTTGCGTTCCCGCGTCGACAGCAGTCGGCGCAGCGAGTACAGCCGGGCCGGGTCGGCGTGTCCCTCGGCGACCCAGGCGTCCAGCGCGCAGTCGGGCTCGTCGTGGCTGCAGGCCCGCGGACAGCCCTCAGTGCCGGGCACCAGGTCGGGGAAGGCGTTGATCACCCGGGACGGGTCGATGTGCGCCAGCCCGAACGACCGTACGCCCGGGGTGTCGACGACCCAGCCGCCCTCCGCGGAGGACAGCGGCAGGGCGAGGGCGGAGGTCGTGGTGTGCCGGCCGCGACCCGTCACCGCGTTCACATGCCCCGTCACCCGGCGGCGGTCCTCCGGCACCAGGGTGTTGACCAGGGTCGTCTTGCCGACGCCGGAGTGGCCGACGAAAGCCGTGATCCTCCCGTCCAGGTGCTCGCGCACCAGGTCCGCGGCGGCGCCGTTCTCCAGCCCCTCCCGGCTGGTCACGACGTACGGGATGTCCAACGCGCCGTACAGCTCAAGGAGTTCGTCCGGCGGTGCCAGGTCCGACTTGGTCATCACCAGCAGCGGTGTGAGGCCGCCGTCGAACGCCGCGACCAGGCAGCGGTCGATGAGGCGCGGGCGCGGCTCGGGGTCGGCGAGGGCGGTGACGATGGCGAGCTGGTCGGCGTTGGCGACGACCACCCGCTCGTAGGGGTCGTCGTCGTCCGCCGTGCGGCGCAGTACGGAGGCGCGCTCCTCGATGCGGACGATCCGCGCGAGGGTGTCCTTCCTGCCGGACAGGTCGCCGACGAGGGCCACCCGGTCGCCGACGACCGCCGCCTTGCGGCCCAGCTCACGGGCCTTCATCGCCATGACGACGCGGTCCTCGACCAGGCAGGTCAGCCGGCCGCGGTCCACCGTGAGAACCAGGCCGGGCGCGGCGTCCTCGTGCTTGGGCCGGATGTGGGTGCGCGGCCGGTTGCCCTTGCGGTTCGGGCGGGTGCGGATGTCGTCCTCGTCGGTGTGCTTGCCGTAGCGGCGCATGGCGAACCGTCCCTACGCCCCGAGCATCCCGGTCCACAGGTCGGGGAAGTCGGGCAGGGTCTTGCCGGTCGTCGCCACGTTCTCGATGCGTACGCCCTCGACCGCGAGGCCGATGACGGCGCCGGCGGTGGCCATGCGGTGGTCCTCGTAGGTGTGGAAGTCGCCGCCGTGCAGCGGGCGGGGGCGGATGTGCAGGCCGTCGGCGGTCTCGGTGACGTCACCGCCCAGCTCGTTGATCTCCTTGGTGAGCGCCGCCAGCCGGTCCGTCTCGTGCAGCCGCAGATGGGCGACGCCGCGCAGGGTCGAGGGGGAGTCCGCGAGGGCGGCGACGGCCGCGATGCCCGGGGTCAGCTCGCCGACCTCGCCGAGGTCCACGTCGATGCCGTGGACGGCGCCCGATCCGGTGAAGACGAGACCGTAGTCGGTCAGTTCGCAGGAACCGCCCATTTCGGTGAAGATCTCGCGCAGCCGGTCACCGGGCTGGGTGGTGCGGGACGGCCAGTCGGGGATCACCACCTTGCCGCCGGTCACCAGCGCCGCCGCCAGGAACGGCTGGGCGTTTGACAGGTCCGGCTCGATCGTCAGGTCCCGGCCGAGCAGCGCACCCGGCGTGACCCGCCAGACGTTCGGCTCGCCGCCGGACTCGGGGGTGTCGACCTGGGCGCCGACCGAGCGCAGCATGTCGACCGTCATGCGGATGTGCGGCATGGAGGGCAGCGCGGAACCGGTGTGGCGCACCTCGACGCCCTGGTTGAAGCGCGGGGCGGAGAGCAGCAGGGCGCTGACGAACTGGGAGGAGGTGGACGCGTCGATCTCGACCGGCCCGCCCTCCAGGGCACCGCCGCCGTGCACGGTCATCGGCAGCGCGCCCCGCGCGTCGTCGTCGATCCGGGCGCCCAGGGCGCGCAGCGCGTCGATCACGCCGTCCAGCGGACGCTCGTACGACCGCGGGTCGCCGTCGAAGCGGACGGTGCCGTCGGCCAGCGTGGCGACCGGCGGGAGGAAGCGCATGACCGTCCCGGCGTTGCCGACGTCGACCGTGGCCGGGCCGCGCAGACCGGCCGGGATGACCCGCCAGAACTCGCCGGTGCCCTCGGGACCGACGCCCTCCTCGATCTCGACGCCCATCGCGCGCAGGGCCTGGGCCATCAGCACGGTGTCGCGGGAGCGCAGCGGGCGGCGCAGCCAGCCGGGCTCGGAGGCGAGGGCGGCCAGCACCAGGGCGCGGTTGGTGACCGACTTCGACCCGGGCACGTGGACGGTCGCGTCGACGGCTCCGCTCGCGTGCGGGGCGGGCCAGAGGGCGGTGTGCGCGGGATTCACGGTCATGGGCCCCACTTTAATGGCTGGGGGCGATCGGAGATCATGATCAAAAGCGGCGGAACCTGACTGAAAGTGCACCGGTGCACGTGCCGCGCATATATGCGGGCGTCGCGCTCTCTCCGCTGTCCCGCTGGCCCGCTGTCCTGGCGTCGCGGGCTACTCCGCGGCTCACAGCTCCAGCAGCCAGCGCCCGCCACCGATCAGCGAGCACAGCGACACCGCGTGGAACAGGAAGAACCACACCCCCGCCGGCGCGTGCGTCAGCCGCGCCAGCTGGTCGGCGTCCGAGTCCCCGGCGCCGCCCCGCGACCGCTTGGCCTGCAGCTCGAAGGCCGGGCGCACCCCGCCGAGCAGCAGGAACCACACAGCCGCGTACGCGAACGCCGCCTGCACCTGCGGCCCGGCCAGCCAGGACACCAGGACGAACGTGCCGCCGGTGACCAGCACCGTCAGCACCCCGTAGGCGTTGCGGACCATCACCAGCAGGGCCACCAGCAGCGCCGTCGCCAGCCACAGCAGCAGCGTGATGCGCCCCGCCGCCAGCAGCGCGGCGCCGCCGAGGCCGAGCAGCGGCGGTGCGGTGTAACCGGCGACCGCGGTCAGGATCATGCCGACACCGTGCGGCTTGCCCCGGCTCACGGTCAGGCCGCTGGTGTCCGAGTGCAGGGTGATCCCGGTCAGGGTGCGCCCGGTCAGCAGGGCCACCAGCCCGTGACCGCCCTCGTGGGCGATGGTGATCGCGTTGCGCGCTATCCGCCACGACCCGCGCGTCACGACGACGGCGAGCGCGGCCACCAGGGTCGCGACCACCACCCACAGGTCGGGGTCGGGCTGGGTGCCGGAGACCTCGTCCCAGAGAGAGGTGACGGAGGCCGTTGCGAGGTGGTCCATGTCGGGCGGGGGCTCCTCATGAGAACGCGGGGTCTGGCAGTGTGGCACGTATGTGCGGACGGTATGCGGCGAGTCGTCGACCCGAGGATCTCGCGGGAATCTTTGAGATCGAGAAGTGGGAACCCGAGGAGAGCCTCGAGCCCGACTACAACGTGGCCCCCACCAAGGAGGTCTACGCCGTCCTGGACCGTCCCCTGAAAGACGTCGAGGACCCGAAGCCGGTTCGCCAGCTGCGGAAGCTGAAGTGGGGCCTCGTCCCCTCCTGGTCCAAGACGCCCGAGGGCGGCGCCCGGATGATCAACGCGCGCGCGGAGACCGTCCACGAGAAGCCCTCCTACCGCCGCGCCTTCAGCACCCGGCGCTGCATCCTGCCCGCCGACGGCTACTACGAGTGGGTCACCGGCAGGCAGGAGCGGGACCTGGAGGTCGAAGGGCGCAAGAAGCGGCCCCGCAAGCAGCCGTACTTCGTCACCCCCGCCGACGGCTCCGTCTTCGCCATGGCCGGGCTCTACGAGTTCTGGCGGGACCGGACGCTCCCCGACGACCACCCCCAGGCCTGGTGGGTGACGTGCTCGGTGATCACCACCGAGGCCGAGACCGCGCCGCTCGCCGTGGCCCCGGCCGACGGCCCGCACGCCCTGGCCGACATCCACCCCCGGATGCCCCTGATGCTCACGCCGGACCGCTGGGACGACTGGCTCGACCCGGCGCGCACCGACCCCGACGAGCTGACCTCCCTGCTGGCGCCCCCGCCCGCCGGGCTGATGCGGGCCTTCCCCGTCTCGACGGCCGTGAGCAACGTCCGCAACAACGGTCCCGAGCTGCTCAAGGAGCTGGAGGCACCGGAAGAGGGCACACTCTTCTGACGTGACGGATGTGACAGAGGTTGTGACAGAGGCGGTCGAGACGGACGCGGGCCCCGCCCGCATCACCTGGCACCGGGCGGAGCGGCCCCGGCTCGTCCTCGCCGTGAGCCACGGTGCCGGCGGCGGCATCGAGGCGCGCGACCTGAAGGCACTGGCGGCCGCACTGCCCGGGCACGGGGTGAGCGTGGCCCTCGTCGAGCAGCCCTGGCGGGTGGCCGGCAAGAAGCTGGCGCCCGCGCCGAAGACCCTGGACACCGGCTGGCGGGGCGTCTGGCCCGCGCTCGCCGCGCCCGGCCTGCCGGTGATCTCGGGCGGCCGCAGCGCCGGCGCCCGGGTCGCCTGCCGTACCGCCGCCGGACTGGGCGCCCGTGCCGTCCTCGCCCTCAGCTTCCCGCTGCACCCGCCGGGCAAGCCGGAGAAGTCCCGCGCCGACGAGCTGCTCGGGACCGGGGTGCCCACCCTCGTCGTCCAGGGCGGCAACGATCCCTTCGGCAGGCCGGCGGAGTTCCCGGCGGCGCCCGCGGGAACCTACGACCTGATCGAGGTGCCGCACGGCGACCACGGCTTCGCCGTGCCCAAGCGCGCGAACATCGGCCAGGAGCAGGCGCTCGAACTGATCACCGGCGGTGTCGCCCAGTGGGTCGGGTCACTCGCCTGAACGCCCGGGAATGACCGGCGGGCGGTCACTGTTGTGCGGTGCGTACGTTGCTGAGAATCAGCACCGACGCCGTAGGAGAGGAAGTCCGCCGCATGGGTTCGACCTTCTGCCCTCGTCGCAGCAGCGGCCGCACCGACCTGGACTGGACGGTGCTGCACGCGGCGAAGACCGCCCCTATTCGGGCGGCGGGCGGACCGGATCGTCGTCTATCCTCCGATTCGAGTGAGACCGGCCTCGGTTTCACGACGTCACTGGAGGAGGTGGGTCCGGTCACTGGGACCGACGCAGGGACCGAACACGGCCAGGCGGAGCAGCCCGAGGGCCGGGGTACGGGCGCGGAGTCGACCGCGGAGCGCAGCGCGCGCTTCGAGCGGGACGCGCTGGAGTTCCTCGACCAGATGTACTCGGCCGCGCTGCGCATGACGCGTAATCCGGCCGACGCCGAGGACCTGGTGCAGGAGACCTACGCCAAGGCGTACGCGTCCTTCCACCAGTTCCGCGAGGGCACCAACCTCAAGGCGTGGCTGTACCGCATCCTCACCAACACCTTCATCAACTCGTACCGCAAGAAGCAGCGCGAACCCCAGCGCAGCGCGGCCGAGGAGATCGAGGACTGGCAGCTCGCGCGTGCCGAGTCGCACATGTCGACCGGTCTGCGCTCCGCGGAGTCGCAGGCGCTCGACCACCTGCCCGACTCGGACGTGAAGCAGGCGCTCCAGGCGATCCCCGAGGAATTCCGTATCGCCGTGTATTTGGCGGACGTCGAGGGCTTTGCCTACAAGGAGATCGCGGACATCATGGGGACACCCATCGGTACGGTGATGTCCCGGCTGCACCGTGGACGCCGTCAGCTGCGCGGCATGCTGGAGGACTACGCCCGCGATCGCGGCCTGGTCCCCGCCGGCGCCGGAGAGTCGAACGAAGCGAAAGGCTCGGGGTCATGAGCTGCGGAGAGCCGCACGAGACGGATTGCAGCGAAATCCTCGATCATCTCTACGAGTTTCTCGACAAAGAGATGCCGGACTCGGACTGCGTGAAGTTCGAGCACCACTTCGAGGAGTGCTCGCCCTGCCTGGAGAAGTACGGGCTGGAGCAGGCCGTGAAGAAGCTGGTCAAGCGGTGCTGCGGACAGGACGACGTGCCGGGTGACCTGCGCGCCAAGGTCATGGGCCGGCTGGACCTGATCCGGTCCGGGCAGTCCGTGCCCGACCACGACGTGACGGCCGCGCCGTCGGCCCCGCAGGAGTCCTGATCCGCTCCTGCGGCGCCCCGAGCCGTTCCTGAGCGTCCCGAACGCTCAGAAGTCACTCGTACGTGCTAATCCGCGGGTTATCTGCCCGCGGCCCCTCTCCACCGTCCTAGGCTCCGGAGCCTGACCGACGTGGCCGGGGAGGGGCTCATGGACGCGGTACCGGCGCGGGCACGTGTGTACGTGGCCGGCGTCGCCCTCGCCGCCCTGCTCTGCCTGCGGCCGCTGCCGTCGGTGCGCGCGCCCTGGTGGGCGGTGCTGCTGCTCGCCGGACTGTACGCGGGCTCGGAACTGGTCGCGCGGTCCCGCTTCGTCGGGACCTGCTACCCCGTCCTGCTCGCCGGCGCCTTCCTGCTGCCGCCGCCCGCGGCCGCGCTCGTGGCCCTGCCGGGGGCCCTGCTGTCGCCGGTGCCGCGACGCCCCTTCGGGCTGCGGCGCCTGTGGCGGGCCGCCCAGCTGACCCTCGCCGTGTGGGCCGCCGCCTGGGTCCACTGGCAGCTCGGCGGGCGGGACGCGGTGGTCGAACCGGCCTTCCCGTACGCCCTCGTGCCGGCCGGCGCCGCCGTGCTCGCCTTCTGCCTGGTGCTCACGGTGCTGGACGGCGGCATCCTCACCCTCGCCGACCACGTGCCGCCGGGCCGGGCCTGGCGGGGGCTGTTCTCCCGGTCGCTGGCGCCGATCGCCGTGCACGGGCTCGCCGGGCTGATGATGGCGGTCCTGTGGCGCAGCCCGTACGGTCCGGTGGCCGCGCTGCTCGTCCTGCTGCCGATGTGCGTGGCGTGGTGGGCCTTCGCCCAGTACCACCGCGAGCGGGCCGCACACCAGGCGACCATCCGCGCCCTGGTGCAGGCCGTCGACATCAAGGACGGCTACACGCGCGGCCACAGCGAACGCGTCGGCCAGGCCTCCATGATGATCGCCCGCGAGCTGGGCATGGACGACGAGCGCGTCGAGACCCTGCGCTTCGCCGGCATCCTGCACGACGTGGGCAAGCTCGGCGTGCCCACCCGGCTGCTGCGCAAGGACGGGCCGCTGACGCCCGAGGAGCGCCGGGTGATCGAACTGCACCCCGAGTACGGTCACGAGATGGTGCGCGGCATCCGCTTCCTGGGGGAGGCCCGCGCCGCCGTCCTGCACCACCACGAACGGCTGGACGGCAGCGGCTATCCCTACGGGCTGGCCGGCGACCGGATCCCCGAGTCGGCCCGGGTGGTGGCCGTCGCCGACGCCTTCGACGCGATGACGTCCACCCGCTCCTACAGCAGGGCCCGCCCCGTCGCGGCGGCCCTCCAGGAGCTGCAGCGGTGCGCCGGGGGACAGTTCGACCCGCGGATGGTGCGGGCGCTGGTGCACGCCCTGGAGCGGCACGGCTGGCGCCCCTCGGTGACGGCGGACGGCACCCCCGCACCCGGCGCCGCCCCGCCCCCGGGCCGGGGCGAGGACGCCCGGGACAGCGTCGGCAGGGGCGCGCCATGACGTCCCCGCCGCCTGCCCAGTCCCCGCCTGCCCAGTCCCCGTCGTCGGTGGCCCCGCTCCTCGTGCCCGGCTGTGCCGGGGTCCTGGCCCTCGGCTGTCTCGCCTCCGTGCTGGCGTCGGGCCCCGTGCAGCGGCCCGTCGCGCTGGCCTTCGGCGGCCTGGTCGTCCTCGGCGAGCTGACCCGGCGCACCGGCGCCGAGGCCCGGGAGGCCGCACCGCTGGGAGCCGCGGGGGCGCTGGCGTACGCGCTGCTCGGCGATGTCGCCGGGCGGCCCGCGCAGCACGGTGTCGCCCAGACCGTCACCGTCGTGCTCGCCGCCTCGCTGCTCGGCAGCGTGCCCTACGTCGCCCGCGGCAGCGGGCCCGTCCTCGACCACCTGGCCCGGCGGGTGCTCACCGTCGGCTTCGCCGCCGTGTGCTTCCGGCCGCTGTCCCAGCAGGGCGCCTTCGACCACTGGAGCGGTCCGGCCGACGCGCTGCTGCTGCTCGCGCTGCTCGCCCTGACCACGCTGTGCGACGCCGTGCTCGCCGCGGCTCCCGCCCACGCGCGCACCGGGTGGCCCTTCGGACCGCTGCTGCGCGAGGAACTGCGCGGCATGGTCGGGATCACCTCGGCGGTGTGCGCGACCGGCGCGGTGATGGCGCTCGCGGTGAGCGTCGCGGGACTGTGGGCGCTGCCCGTCTTCTGCGTGCCGCTGCTGCTCGCCCAGCTGTCCTACCGCCGGTACGCCGCCGTCCGGGCCACCTACCGGCAGACCATCGCCTCCCTGGCCCGTGCCACCGAGATCGCCGGGTACACCCCGGCCGGGCACGCCCGTCGCGTCGCCGGGCTCGGGGTGGCCGTCGGGCGGGACCTGGGGCTGTCCGGGGCGGAGCTGACCGTGCTGGAGTACGCGGCCCTGATGCACGACATCGGCCAGCTCAGCCTGGTCGACCCGGTCCCGGCGGGAGCCACCGCGGGGCTGCCCGTCACCGAACAGCGGCGGATCGCGCTGCTCGGCGGGGCCGTGGTGCGCCAGACCGGCGTCGACGCGGCGGTCGCGGTGGTGGTCGAGCGGCAGGCCGACCCCTGCCGGGAGCAGCCGGTCGCCGCGCGGATCGTGCGCGTCGTGAACGCCTACGAGGAGAAGGCGCGGGACGCGGGTCCCGGCGGCGGCCTGACGGCGCTGGAGGAGCTGCGCCTGGCCGCCGCGGGCGACTACGCTCCCGAGGTGGTGGAAGCACTGGCCCGGGTCCTTTCCCGGGGCAGCCTTACCGGGCCCGCGGCTGGGTAACCCATGGGTAATGAGCGCCTCCGCAGCCGTACGTGGTTTGATGCCCGGGAGAGGGTGTCCGGGGGCGCGAAAGGCACAGCCAGCCCACTGAACGGAACTGGCAGGCGGGAATCGTGAGGATCTTCGGCAAGGCACGGCACCGGCCCTCCGCCTCCTGGCGGCAGGCCACCGACCGCGCGTTCACGCTGATCGGCGACGGTCGTTACGAGGACGCGGGGGCGCTGCTGACCCGGGCGGCCGACCTGGAGCCCTGGCTGTCGGAGTCCTGGTTCAACCTGGCCCTGCTGCACAAGTTCCGGCACGACTGGGAGCAGGCCAGGGCGGCCGGCCTCAGGGCCGTCGCGCTGCTCGACCGGGACACCGGCGCGCCCGACTGGTGGAACGTCGGCATCGCCGCCACCGCCCTGCAGGACTGGCCGCTGGCCCGCCGGGCCTGGCAGGCCTACGGGCTGCGCACCCCCGGCGACGCCACGGACGCCGGCGAGCCGCTCGGCATGGACCTCGGCAGCGCGGCCGTACGGCTGTCCCCGGAGGGCGAGGCCGAGGTGGTGTGGGGGCGGCGGCTCGATCCCGCCCGCGTCGAGGTGCTGTCCATCCCGCTGCCGTCCTCCGGGCGGCGCTGGGGCGAGGTCGTCCTGCACGACGGCGTGCCGCACGGGGAGCGGACGACCAGCGCCGGGCACTCCTACCCGGTCTTCGACGAGATCGAGCTGTGGGCGCCCTCGCCCGTGCCCACCTGGGTGGTCCTCCTGGAGGCGGCCACCGAGGCCGACCGGGACGCCCTGGAGCAGCTGGCCGCCGACGCCGGGTTCGCCGCCGAGGACTGGTCCTCGTCGGTGCGGCTGCTGTGCCGGATGTGCTCGGAGTCCCGGATGCCGTCCGACGAGGGCGAGGGCGAGCACCTCGACCCGCACGACCACAGCGAACCCGGACACCCCGGGCCGCTGGGGCACCGCACCGACGGGCAGCTGTGGGTGCCGGAGCGGGAGTGCGGGGTGGCTGCGCCGGCTGGGCTGGTGAAGGGGTTGCTGGACGGGTGGGTGGCGGACAGTCCGGACTCGCGTGACTGGCGGGACCTGGAAGAGGTCTGCTGAGCGGCCCCGTAGTCTTTGTCAGGACACTCCAGCAGTAGTAGGCATCACCCTTGGTTGTACGAGGAAGGCATACGTCGGTCATGGCCCAGCAGGACACCGATCAGCAGCACCCGGGCGTGCTCCCCGTGGACGACGAGGGATTCGTCGTCGACACCCAGGACTGCGAGGAGCGTGAGGCCGACTGGCGCGGGCGCGGCACCTCGCGCCCGATCACGGTGGTCGGGAACCCGGTGCTGCACAAGGAGTGCGCGGACGTCACCGACTTCGGCGAGGAGTTCCAGCAGCTGGTGGCCGACATGTTCGCCAGCCAGCGCACCGCCGAGGGCGTGGGCCTGGCCGCCAACCAGATCGGCGTCTCGAAGAAGGTCTTCGTCTACGACTGCCCCGACGACGAGGGCGTCCGTCACGTCGGCGTGGTCTGCAACCCCAAGCTCGTCGAACTGCCGGCCGACCGCCGCCGCCTGGACGACAGCAACGAGGGCTGCCTGTCCGTGCCGACCGCCTACGCGCCGCTCGCCCGCCCCGACTACGCCGAGGTGACCGGGCAGGACGAGAAGGGCAACCCGGTCAAGGTGCGCGGCACCGGGTACTTCGCACGGTGTTTGCAGCACGAGACGGATCACCTGTACGGGTACCTGTACATCGACCGGCTCTCCAAGCGCGAACGCAAGGACGCGCTGCGGCAGATGGCCGAGAACGAGCCGCGCTACCCCGTGGTCGCGAACGGCTGACACCGTCTCACCCGTCACACATCTCCCTTGCGCACGGCGCCCGTTCGGGTCTTCCCCGAGCGGGCGTCGTGCGTCTGTGTGTGTCTGTGTTCGTCCGTGGAAAGCCGCCACACAACAGGAGAATTCCGGCATCGCGGGGTAGTGAATGGAGCAAATCCGTTCCCAGAACGGTCAGTTGTGGTGCTGAATGGGAAGTGCGGGGATACGCAACGGCGCACGCCCCGCTCAGCGAGAGGAGTGCGCCACCGGCGGCTGAGAGGGGTTTGTTCGTGCATGCTTTCCCACACGGCACCACAGCGACACCGACCGCGATCGCAGTACCGCCATCGCTCCGCCTCCCGGTGATCGAGGCGGCATTTCCCCGGCAACTGCATCCGTATTGGCCCAGGCTCCAGGAGGCCACCCGCGGCTGGCTGCTCGAAAAGCGGCTCATGCCGGCGGACAAGGTCGAGGAATATGCCGACGGCCTGTGCTACACGGACCTCATGGCGGGGTACTACCTGGGCGCCCCCGACGAGGTCATGCAGGCGATAGCGGACTACAGCGCGTGGTTCTTCGTCTGGGACGACCGGCACGACCGTGACATCGTGCACGGCCGCCCCGGCGCCTGGCGGCGACTGCGTGGCCGACTGCACACGGCACTCGACGCACCCGGGGACCACCTGCACCACGAGGACACCCTGGTGGCCGGGTTCGCCGACAGCGTGCGGCGGCTCTACGCCTTCCTGCCGGGCACCTGGAACGCCCGGTTCGCCCGGCACTTCCACGCGGTGATCGAGGCGTACGACCGCGAATTCCACAACCGCACGCGCGGAATCGTGCCCGGCGTGGCGGAGTACCTCCAGCTGCGCCGGCTCACCTTCGCGCACTGGATCTGGACCGACCTGCTGGAGCCGAGTTCGGGCTGCGAACTCCCGGACGCGGTACGAAAACACCCGGCATATCGCCGGGCGGCACTGTTGAGTCAGGAATTCGCCGCCTGGTACAACGACCTCTGCTCACTGCCCAAGGAAATAGCGGGAGACGAGGTCCACAATCTCGGTATCAGTCTCATCACCCATCATTCGCTCACGCTGGAAGAAGCCATCGAAGAAGTCAGGCGACGCGTCGAGGAATGCATCACCGAATTCATCGCCGTGGAGCAGGACGCCTTACAGTTCGCCGACGAACTGGCCGACGGAACCGTACGCGGAAAGGAACTGAGCGGCGCCGTACGGGCCAACGTCGGCAATATGCGGAACTGGTTCAGTTCCGTCTACTGGTTCCACCACGAGTCCGGCCGGTACATGGTCGACAGCTGGGACGACCGGTCCACGCCCCCGTACGTCAACAACGAAGCGGCAGGTGAGAAATGACCGTCGAGTCCGTCAACCCCGAAACCCGCTCGCAGGAGGCACCGCCGGCTCCGGAGCTGCGCGTGCCGCCCGTCGCGGGCGGCGGCGTACCGCTGCTCGGCCACGGCTGGCGGCTGGCCCGCGACCCGCTGGCCTTCATGTCCCAGCTGCGCGACCACGGCGACATCGTGCGCATCAAGCTAGGCCCCAAGACCGTCTACGCGGTCACCAACCCCGAGCTGACCGGCGCCCTCGCCCTGAACCCCGACTACCACATAGCGGGTCCGCTGTGGGAGTCGCTGGAGGGCCTGCTCGGCAAGGAGGGGGTGGCGACCGCCAACGGCCCGCTCCACCGCCGCCAGCGGCGCACCATCCAGCCCGCCTTCCGGCTCGACGCCATCCCCGCCTACGGACCGATCATGGAGGAGGAGGCGCACGCGCTCACCGAGCGCTGGCGGCCCGGGCAGACCGTCGACGCCACCTCGGAGTCCTTCCGGGTCGCCGTGCGCGTCGCGGCCCGCTGCCTGCTGCGCGGGCAGTACATGGACGAGCGGGCCGAGCGGCTGTGCGTCGCGCTCGCCACCGTCTTCCGGGGCATGTACCGCCGCATGGTGGTCCCGCTCGGACCGCTGTACCGGCTGCCGCTTCCGGCCAACCGCCGATTCAACAACGCGTTGGCCGATCTGCATCTGCTGGTCGACGAGATCATCGCCGAGCGCCGCGCATCCGGTCAAAAGCCGGACGATTTGCTCACGGCATTGCTGGAGGCGAAGGACGACAATGGGGACCCGATCGGGGAACAGGAGATCCACGACCAGGTGGTCGCGATACTCACCCCCGGCAGTGAAACCATCGCGTCCACGATCATGTGGTTGCTCCAGGCACTTGCCGACCATCCGGAACATGCCGACCGCATACGCGACGAAGTCCAGGCGGTCACCGGCGGACGTCCCGTGGCATTCGAAGACGTCCGCAGCCTCAGGCACACCGGCAATGTCATCGTGGAGGCCATGCGTTTGCGCCCCGCTGTATGGGTATTGACGCGGCGCGCGGTGGCCGAGAGCGAACTCGGTGGCTATCGCATTCCGGCCGGTGCGGACATCATCTACAGTCCGTACGCAATCCAACGCGATCCGAAGTCGTACGACGACAACCTGGAGTTCGACCCCGACCGGTGGCTCCCGGAACGCGCGAAGAATGTGCCGAAATACGCCATGAAGCCGTTCAGTGCGGGCAAGCGGAAGTGCCCCAGCGACCACTTCTCGATGGCACAGCTCACGCTGATCACGGCCGCGCTCGCCACGAAGTACCGCTTCGAGCAGGTGGCGGGGTCGAACGACGCGGTCCGGGTCGGCATCACCCTGCGCCCGCACGATCTGCTGGTCAGGCCCGTGGCGCGGTGACGAACCCGAGGGTTCAGGCGGCGGCCTCGGGGCCCCGGAAGGTGCGCCGGTAGGCGTGCGGGGTGGTCCCCAGGGCCCTGGTGAACTGGTGCCTCAGGGCCGCCGCTGTGCCGAAACCGGCGCGCCAGGCGATGGTGTCCATCGTCTCGTCCGTCGCCTCCAGCAGCCGCTGGGCCAGCAGCACGCGCTGGCGCAGGATCCAGCGGTAGGGGGTCGTCCCCGTCTCCTGCTGGAAGCGGCGGGCGAAGGTGCGCGGGGACATGTGCGCCCGGGCCGCCAGCTGCTCGACGGTCACCTCCTCGTCGAGGTGCTGCTCCATCCAGGCCAGCACCTCGCCGACGGTGTCACAGGAGGAGCGCGGCAGCGGCCGCTCGATGTACTGCGCCTGCCCGCCGTCCCGGTGCGGCGGCACCACCATGCGCCGGGCGATCCGGTTGGCGACCTCGGGACCCTGCTCCTTGCGCACGATGTGCAGGCAGGCGTCGATGCCGGCGGCGGTCCCGGCGGAGGTGATCACCGGGTCCTCGTCGACGTAGAGCACGTCCGGCTCGACCCGGGCCCGCGGGTACTGCCGGGCCAGCTCGGCCGCGTGGTGCCAGTGCACCGCGCACCGCCGTCCGTCCAGCAGACCGGCGGCGGCCAGCACGAAGACGCCGGAGCACACGCTCAGCACGCGGGTGCCCCGGTCGGTCGCCGTACGCAGGGCCGCCAGCAGCTCGGGCGGGTACTCCCGGCGGACGAAGTCGCTGCCGGCCGGCACCGCGATCAGGTCGGCCTCCTCAAGCCGCTCCAGACCGTACGGCGTCGAGACGGTCAGCCCGCCGACGTGGGTGCCCAGCGTGGGGCCCTCGGCGGAGACCACCGCGAAGTCGTACCCCGGCAGGCCCTCGTCGCTCCGGTCGATGCCGAAGACCTCGCAGATCACGCCGAGTTCGAAGGGGTGTGCACCGTCCAGCAGGACGGCGGCCACGTTCCGCAACATGCCGCCAGTGTGCCTCGTCGGTGGCAGGAAATCGAGGTCTTACGGCAGTCCTGCCACTGCCGGTAAGGAGTATCCGGCACGACAGTGGTGTCATGACCGGAAACCAGATAGAAGGCCTCGTCGGAATGCTCGCGACCTTCGGACTCCTCGTCCTCATGGTCCTCCCCTCGGTGATCGGCATCGTGCGCGAGCGGCGCATCGACCGTCAGATCAGGGAGGCCCAGGAGGCGAGGGGCCGGGGAGAGGAGAAGCAGCCTCAGAAGTCCTCGTCCAGGTCGACGGTGCCCTCCACCGCCACCTGGTACGCCGAGGGACGCCGCTCGAAGAAGTTGGTCAACTCCTGAACGCCCTGCAGCTCCATGAAGGAGAAGGGGTTCTCGGAGCCGTACACCGGGGCGAAGCCGAGCCGCGTCAGGCGCTGATCGGCGACGCACTCCAGGTACTGCCGCATCGAGTCGGTGTTCATGCCCGGGAGGCCGTCACCGCACAGGTCGCGCGCGAACTGCAGCTCGGCCTCGACGGCCTCCCTCAGCATGTCGGTGACCTGCTGCCGGAGCGCGTCGTCGAACAGCTCCGGCTCCTCCTTGCGCACCGTGTCGACGACGTCGAAGGCGAAGGACATGTGCATGGTCTCGTCCCGGAACACCCAGTTGGTGCCGGTGGCCAGGCCGTGCAGCAGGCCGCGGCTGCGGAACCAGTAGACGTAGGCGAAGGCGCCGTAGAAGAACAGGCCCTCGATGCACGCCGCGAAGCAGATCAGGTTCAGCAGGAAGCGGCGCCGGTCGGCCTGGGTCTCCAGCCGGTCGATCGACTCGACCGAGTCCATCCACTTGAAGCAGAACTCGGCCTTCTCCCGGATGGACGGGATGTTCTCCACGGCCGCGAAGGCGGCGGCGCGGTCGTCCGGGTCGGGCAGGTAGGTGTCGAGGAGGGTCAGGTAGAACTGGACGTGGACGGCCTCCTCGAAGAGCTGGCGGGACAGGTACAGCCGCGCCTCGGGGGAGTTGATGTGCTTGTAGAGGGTCAGCACCAGGTTGTTGGCGACGATCGAGTCACCGGTGGCGAAGAAGGCCACCAGCCGGCCGATCAGGTGCTGTTCCTCGGGGCTGAGCCTGGCCAGGTCGGCGACGTCCGAGTGGAGGTCGACCTCCTCGACGTGCCAGGTGTTCTTGATGGCGTCCCGGTAGCGCTCGTAGAAGTCGGGGTAGCGCATGGGGCGCAGGGTCAGCTCGAAGCCCGGGTCGAG
>NZ_JAIOJZ010000004.1 GCF_020404845.1 Streptomyces hyderabadensis
GCGCTACCCGGTCTCCGAGATCCTGGCCAAGACCCCGGCCATCCCGTCCGGCTGCCAGTGGGGCATCTTCCTGCGCAACCACGACGAGCTGACCCTGGAAATGGTCACCGACGAGGAACGCGACTACATGTACGCGGAGTACGCCAAGGACCCGCGGATGCGCGCCAACATCGGCATCCGGCGGCGCCTGGCCCCGCTCCTCGACAACGACCGCAACCAGATCGAGCTGTTCACCGCCCTGCTGCTGTCCCTGCCCGGCTCGCCGATCCTCTACTACGGCGACGAGATCGGCATGGGCGACAACATCTGGCTCGGCGACCGCGACGCCGTGCGCACCCCGATGCAGTGGACGCCCGACCGCAACGCGGGTTTCTCGTCGTCCGACCCGGGGCGCCTGTTCCTGCCCACGATCATGGACCCGGTCTACGGCTTCCAGGTGACGAACGTCGAGGCGTCCATGGCCTCGCCGTCCTCGCTGCTGCACTGGACCCGGCGCATGATCGAGATCCGCAAGCAGAACGTGGCCTTCGGGCTGGGCACCTACACCGAGCTGCCCTCCTCCAACCCCGCGATCCTGGCCTTCCTGCGCGAACACGGGGACGACCTGGTGCTGTGCGTCCACAACTTCTCCCGGTTCGCACAGCCCACGGAGCTGGACCTCAGCGCCTTCGGCGGACGCCATCCGGTCGAGCTGTTCGGCGGGGTCCGCTTCCCGGCGGTCGGCGACCTGCCGTACCTGCTGACCCTGGGCGGGCACGGCTTCTACTGGTTCCGCCTGCGCAAGGACGCCGCCTGAGGGAAAGGAAGCGACACGCCATGCCGGAAGCCGTCATACGCACCGACGCCGGCCCGCCGGGACTCCTCGCGTCCCTCGACCCTCTGCTGCGCCAGTGGCTGCCGCGGCAGCGCTGGTTCGCCGGCAAGGGACGCCCGGTCACCGGCCTCTCGCTGGTCGCGGCCACCGAACTGCTTCCGGCCGACTCCCGCCTCGGCCTGCACCACCTGCTGGTGCGCGCCCACCAGCAGGGTGTGCCGGCCGGGGCCGCGGCGGAGCAGCCCGGCGACTGCTACCAGTTGCTGATCGGCACCCGCGAGGCGCTGCCGCCCCGGCTGGCGCCCGCCCTGATCGGGCATGTCACGGAGGGTCCGGTTGCCGGGCGCACCGCCTACGACGCCCTGCACGACACCCGCCCCGCCGAGGTACTGCTGGAGGCGCTGCGCACGCGGGCCCGCATCGGGGGGCTCCGCTTCGAGCGGGCCGCGGAGACCGACCTGCGCGCCGGTCTGGTGCCCCGCCTGATGACCGCCGAGCAGTCGAACTCGTCGGTCGTGTACGGAGATACGTTCATCCTCAAGCTGCTGCGGCGCATCGTGCCCGGCGTCAACCCGGACCTGGAACTGCCGCTCGCCCTGGCCCGCGAGGGCTGCCCCCGGGTGCCCGCGCCGGCGGGGTGGATGGTGGCCGACCTGGCCGGCCGGTCCTGGGTGCTGGGCGTGCTCCAGCCCTATCTGCAGGGCGCGACCGACGGCTGGGAGCTGGCCCTGCGTGAGCTGGCCAAGGGCGAGGACTTCGTCGCCGAGGCCCGGGCGCTCGGGCGGGCCACCGCCGAGGTGCACACCGCGCTGGCCCGCGCGCTGCCGACGGTCACCCTCGGCCAGGCCCAGACGCGGCAGCTCGCCGAGGGCATGACCGAGCGGCTGGAGGAGACCGCGCGGGCCGTGCCCCTGCTCAGGCCGTACGCACCCGCGCTGCGGACGGCGTTCACGGCGCTGGCGGACCTGGCCGCCGAGGGCCTCACCTGGACCGCGCAGCGCGTCCACGGCGACCTGCACCTCGGCCAGTGCCTGCGCTCCCCCGACGGCGAGTGGTCGCTGATCGACTTCGAGGGGGAGCCGGCGAAGCCCCTGGCCGAGCGCCGGCTGCCGCAGCCCGCGGTGCGGGACGTCGCGGGGATGCTGCGCTCCTTCGACTACGCCGCGCACTCGGCCGAGGTCCGCGTGCCGGGCTGGGCCGAGTCCTGCCGGGCCGCGTACTGCACCGGGTACGCGGAGGCCGGCGGCCGCGACCCGCGCACCGATCCGGTGCTGCTGCGCGCCTATGAGACGGACAAGGCGGTCTACGAGGTCCTGTACGAGGCCCGGCACCGCCCCGACTGGCTTCCGGTGCCGCTGGCGGCGGTGCGCCGCCTGTCCGTGCCCGAGCCGGCCTGACGCCCCCGACCCTTCCCACTTCGCCCAGGAGGCTCCGCCCGTGACCCCCCGCCCCTCGTCCAGCGGCCCCGACCCGAGGAAGACGACCGGGAAGGAACCGGCCGGGAAGAAGACGGCCGAGGCCGCCGAGAAGGCCGCCCCGCAGAAGGCCGTCCCGAAAAAGACCGCCGCGAAGAAGACCGCCGCGAAGAAGACGGCAGCGAAGAAGGCCACCACCGAGAAGGCCGTCGCGAAGAAGAAGGTCACGGCGAAGCAGGTCACGCAGAAGACCGCCGCAGGGAAGAGCGCCGTGGGGAAGGCCGCCGCAGGGAAGGCCGCCGCGAAGAAGGCGGCGCCGAAACGGGCCGCGCCCCGGGCGGCCGCCGCCTCCCCCGCGGCCGAGGTCGCCGTCTCCCCCGCGCTGGACGCCTCAGACCGGGAGCGGCTGCTCGCCGGCACCCACCACGACCCGCACGCGGTGCTCGGCGCCCACCGGGTGCCCGGCGGGGTCGCGTTCCGCGCCTTCCGGCCGTACGCCCTCGCGGTGACCGTGCTCGCCGGGGAGCTGCGGCTCGAACTGCACGACGACGGGGACGGGTTCTTCTCCGGTCTCGCGCCGCTGCGGGAGGTCCCGGTCCACCGGCTGCTGGTGGCGTACGACGGGACGGTCCAGGAGGCCGAGGACCCGTACCGTTTCTTGCCCACGCTGGGCGAGCTGGACCTGCACCTGATCGGCGAGGGCCGGCACGAGCAGCTGTGGCGGGCGCTGGGCGCGCACCCGACGACGCACGACGGGGTGGCGGGCACCCGGTTCGCGGTGTGGGCGCCGAACGCGCGCGGGGTCCGGGTCGCCGGCGGCTTCAACTTCTGGGACGGCACCGGACACCCGATGCGCTCCCTGGGCTCGACCGGGGTGTGGGAGCTGTTCCTGCCCGGCGTCGGCGCGGGCGAGCTGTACAAGTTCGAGATCACCCGGCCCGACGGCTCCCGCACCCTGCGCGCCGACCCGCTGGCCCGCCGTACGGAGGTGCCGCCCGCCACGTCCTCCGTCGTGCACGCCTCGGACTACACGTGGGGCGACGGGGAGTGGCTGGCCCACCGCGCGGACGCGCCCGCGCACGAGGCACCGATGTCGGTGTACGAGGTCCACCTGCCGTCCTGGCGCCCCGGACTGACCTACCGCGAGCTGGCCGAGCAGCTCCCGGCCTACGTCGCGGACCTCGGCTTCACCCACGTCGAGCTGATGCCGGTCGCCGAGCACCCCTTCGGCGGCTCCTGGGGCTACCAGGTCACCGGCTTCTACGCGCCCACGGCCCGGCTCGGCGACCCCGACGACTTCAAGTACCTGGTCGACCGGCTGCACCGGGCCGGCATCGGCGTCCTGATGGACTGGGTGCCGGCGCACTTCCCGCGGGACGACTGGGCGCTGGCCGAGTTCGACGGGCGCCCGCTGTACGAGCACTCCGATCCGCTGCGGGCGGCACATCCCGACTGGGGGACGCTGGAGTTCGACTTCGGGCGCCGGGAGGTGCGCAACTTCCTGGTCGCCAACGCCGTGTACTGGTGCGAGGAGTTCCACATCGACGGGCTGCGCGTGGACGCGGTCGCCTCGATGCTCTACCTGGACTACTCGCGCGAGCCGGGCCAGTGGACGCCGAACGAGCACGGCGGCCGGGAGAACCTGGACGCGGTGGCGTTCCTCCAGGAGATGAACGCGACGCTGTACCGGCGGGTGCCCGGGGTGGTGACGGTGGCGGAGGAGTCGACGGCCTGGGACGGGGTCACGCGGGCCACCCACCACAAGGGTCCCAGCGGCTTCGGCGGTCTCGGATTCGGGCTGAAGTGGAACATGGGCTGGATGCACGACTCGCTCCAGTACATGAGCCACGATCCCGTGCACCGCGCGTACCACCACGGCGAGCTGACCTTCTCCATGGTGTACGCCTACAGCGAGAACTACGTGCTGCCGATATCCCACGACGAGGTGGTGCACGGCAAGAAGTCGCTGGTGTCGAAGATGCCCGGCGACTGGTGGCAGCAGCGGGCCAACGAACGGGCGTACCTGGGCTACATGTGGGCCCATCCCGGCAAGCAACTCCTCTTCATGGGGCAGGAGTTCGCCCAGGGCGCGGAGTGGTCGGAGGCGCACGGCCCCGACTGGTGGCTGCTCGACCCGGAGTACGGGGCGGCGGCGGACCACCGGGGCGTGCGCGACCTGGTGCGGGACCTGAACACCGTCTACCGGGCCACGCCCGCGCTGTGGCGGCGCGACACCCACCCGTCCGGTTTCTCGTGGGTGGTCGGCGACGCCGCCGAGGACGACGTCCTGGCCTTCCTGCGCCTGGACGCCGACGGCACCCCGCTGCTCGCGGTGTCGAACTTCGCCCCGGTGGTCCGCTCCGCCTACCGCCTCGGCGTCCCCGACGAGGTCCCGGCCTGGCACGAGGTGCTCAACACCGACGCGGCGCGGTACGGCGGCGGCGACGTGGTCACCCCGGACCCGGTCAAGCCGGAGCCGCAGGGCCTGCACGGCCGCCCGGCGAGCATCCGGCTGACCCTGCCGCCCCTGGCCACGGTGTGGCTGCGCCCGGCCTGAGCCTCACCCGGCGTCGGCCAGCCCCCTCGGCAGCGGTTCGCTGTGCAGGACGCCGAGGTGCTGGGTGGCGCGGGTGAGGGCGACGTAGAGGTCGCTGGTGCCGTAGCGGCCGGGCTCGACGACCAGGACGGAGTCGAACTCCAGGCCCTTGGACTGGCGCGGGTCCAGGAGGACCGTCTTGTGCGTCAGGTCCGGCTCGGCGCCCGCCGTCACCCCGTCGAGCCGGGGTGCGAGCACCCGGTGCAGCTCGCGCGGGGCGATGACCGCGAGGCGGCCCTCCTCGGGGGCCAGCTCCCGGGCCGCCTCGGCGACGGCGGCCGGGAGGTCGCCGGTGGCACGGACCCAGGGGCGTACGCCCGTCGAGCGCACCGAGCTGGGCGGCGTGAAGGACGGGTCCTCGGCGCGGACGACGGCCGCCGCCAGGTCCATGATCTCGGCCGGGGTGCGGTAGTTGACGCCGAGGCGGGTGTGTTCCCAGCGGTCCTCGACGTACGGGGCGAGGATCTTCGACCAGGAGCCGACGCCGGCCGCCTCCGCGGTCTGCGCCGGGTCGCCGACCAGGGTCATCGAGCGGGTGGGGCAGCGCCGCATCAGCAGCCGCCAGGCCATCGGGGACAGCTCCTGCGCCTCGTCCACGATGATGTGCCCGAACGCCCAGGTGCGGTCGGCCGCCGCGCGCTCGGCGGCACTGCGGTGGTCGTCCTCCTCCTGGCGTTCGGCGAACCGCTCGGCGTCGATGATGTCGTGCGCGGACAGGACCTCGGCGTCCTCCTCGTCCTTGTCCTCGAACTCGTAGGTCCGGGAGGCGTACGACACGTCGAGGACGCCCTGCGCGTAGGCGATCTGCTGCTCGCGCTCGCGTTCCGCGCGGGAGCGGGCGACCCGGTCGTCCACGCCGAGCAGTTCGGCCGCCTCGTCCAGCAGCGGCACGTCGGCGACGGTCCAGCGCCGGGTGACCGGGCGGCGGACGGCGGCGGCGTCCTCGGCGGGCAGGAAGGCCTCGGGGGCGGCGAGGAAGTCGGCGACCAGGCGGTGCGGGGTGAGCCGGGGCCAGAGCTGGTCGATCGCCGACCAGACCTCGGGGTTCTCGGCGAGTTCGTCCCGGATCTGGGTGATGTCGCTGGGGTCGAGGAGGTTGCTGCCGTCGTAGGGGTCGGTGCCGATGCGCTCGGCGACCATGTCGGTGAGGGTGTTGAGGATGTGGCCCTCGAAGTGCTCGCGGGCCGCGTTGTGCGGCAGCTTCGCGGCGCGGGTGCGCTCGCGGGCGACGTTGACCAGGCCGTCGTCCAGCATGAGGACGTCCCGGTCGTGCTCGATCGCGATCACCGGGTCGGGCAGCGCCTGCCGGTCGCTGACCACCGCGGCGAGCACGTCGGCCATGTCGGCCCGGCCCTTCACGGCCGCCGCCTCGGGGGTGTCCGTCGCGGTGGCCCGCACGCCGGGGAACAGCTCGCCGACGGTGGCGAGCAGGACGCCGGTCTCGCCGAGCGAGGGCAGCACCTCGCCGATGTAGCCGAGGAAGGCCGGGTTGGGGCCGACGATGAGGACGGCGCGCTTGGCGAGCAGTTCGCGGTGCTCGTAGAGGAGGTAGGCGGCGCGGTGCAGGGCGACGGCGGTCTTGCCGGTGCCGGGCCCGCCCTCGACGACCAGGACGCCGCGGTGCGGGGCGCGGATGATGCGGTCCTGGTCGGCCTGGATGGTCTGCACGATGTCGCCCATGCGGCCGGTGCGCGCCGAGTTCAGCGCGGCGAGCAGCACGGCGTCGCCGGAGGGGTCCTCGTGGCCGGTGCGCCTCTCGTCGCCGAGGTCCAGGATCTCGTCGTGCAGCGCGGTGACCGTGCGGCCCTCGCTGGCGATGTGCCGGCGGCGGCGCAGCCCCATCGGGGTGTGTCCGGTGGCCAGGTAGAAGGGGCGGGCGACACCGGCCCGCCAGTCGATGAGGACGGGGGTGCGTTCGGCGTCGTCGGCGCGCAGGCCGATACGGCCGATGTGGTGGCCCTCCCCGGAGGTGAGGTCGATCCGGCCGAAGCAGAGGGAGCCGTCCACCGCGTTGAGCGCGGCGAGCAGCCCGGAGCGCTCGGCGACCAGGATGTCCCGCTCCAGGCGGGCCTGCTGGGGGGCGTTGCCCTGCGCGAGCGCCTCGGTCACCGAGACCTCGGCGTCGCCGCGCAGCGCGTCCACGCGCGCGTACAGTCCGTCGATGAATTCCTGCTCGTGCCGCAATTCATCATCCGGAAATTCGGTGTTTGACAATTCCACTCCCGGCCGCATATACTGTGCCTACTGAACTTCTTCGCGACCTCTTTTTCCTGAAGTCGCGAATCATCGAATATACGCAGAGAAATCCCCCGAGCGCAATTGCTCGGGGGATTTTTTCTGCGTCGGCCCGTCCGGGTTCCGGGCCGGTCAGACCACGTCGGACAGCTCCTCCAGGAGCCGCCGCTTGGGCCGGGAGCCGACCATCGACTTCACCGGCTCACCGCCGCGGAACACCATGAACGTCGGCATCGACAGCACCTTGTACGCGTTCGTGGTCGCCGGGTTCCGGTCGACGTTCAGCTGCACCACCCGCAGCCGCTCGCCCTCCTCCTCGGCCAGGGCGCTGAGCACCGGCCCCATCTGCCGGCACGGCGGGCACCAGTCGGCGGTGAACTCCACCAGTACGGGCAGGTCCGAGCCGATCACCTCCGCCGCGAAGTCCGCGTCCGTCACCTCGGGCACCCCATGGGAACTCATCCGTGTCCTCCCAGTTCGCACTTGGGCTCCGGACCCCCCGGAACCGCCGCCTCGGCCCGCGTCAGCTGTGCGGCGACCTGCGCGCGCACCGACGTGAGCTGCTCGATCAGCGTGTCCAGCTCGGCCAGCTTGCGCCGGTAGACCACCAGGGACGCGGGACAGGAGTCGCCCTCGGGGTGCCCGGCGCGCAGGCACTCCACGAAGGGGCGGGTCTCCTCCAGGTCGAACCCGAAGTCCTGGAGGGTCCTGATCTGCCGCAGCAGCTTCAGGTCGTCCTCGTCGTAGGTCCGGTAGCCGTTGCCGCCCCGCCGGGCGGGCAGCAGGCCCCGCGACTCGTAGTACCGCAGCGTCCGCGTGGTGGTCCCGGCCCGTGCGGCCAGCTCGCCGATTCGCATACCGACGAACGTAAGCCTTGACGCGGACGTCAAGGCAAGAAGCCCCGCGCCGGGGGGAAGGCGCGGGGCTTCTTCGGGGGACCGGGCGGCTGAGCAACGGGGGGAGCACCTCAGCCGCCCGGGGTGTGCGGGCGTACCCGGAGCGGGTGGGCGTCAGGCCCGTGCCAGCTCCTTCTCGCCGCCCTGCTCGGGCAGGTCGGGCGTGCCGTCGTCGTCGGCGGCGCCGTGCCCGTCGTCCAGCAGCGTCTTCTCGTCGAACGGGACCCGGCCGGCCAGCACCTCGTTCACCCGGTCCTTGTCGATCTCCTTGGTCCAGGTGCCGATGAGGACGGTGGCGACCGCGTTGCCGCCGAAGTTGGTCAGCGCGCGGGCCTCGCTCATGAAGCGGTCGATGCCGACGATCAGGCCGATGCCGTCCACCAGGGCGGGCTTGTGCGACTGCAGGCCGCCGGCCAGCGTGGCGAGGCCGGCGCCGGAGACACCGGCGGCGCCCTTGGAGGCCACCAGCAGGAAGAGCAGCAGCGGGATCTGCTCACCGATCGACATCGGCGTGCCCATGGCGTCCGAGATGAACAGCGAGGCCATGGTCATGTAGATCATGGTGCCGTCGAGGTTGAAGGAGTAGCCGGTCGGGACGGTGATACCGACCACCGGCTTGCTGACGCCCAGGTGCTCCATCTTCGCGATCAGGCGCGGCAGCGCCGACTCCGACGAGGAGGTGGACAGGATCAGCAGGAACTCGCGGCCCAGGTACTTGAAGAGCGAGAAGACGTTGATCCCGGCCACCACGCGCAGCACCGTGCCCAGCACCAGGAAGAGGAAGAGCACGCAGGTCACGTAGAAGCCGAGCATCAGCACGGCCAGGCTCTTGAGGGCGTCGACGCCCGCCGAGCCGGTGACGGCGGCGATGGCGCCGAACGCACCGATCGGGGCCGCCCACATGATCATGGCCAGGACGCGGAAGACCAGCCGCTGGATGTGCTCGATGCCGCGCAGGACGGGCTGCCCGGCGGAGCCCATGGCCTGCAGCGCGAAGCCGCAGAGCAGGGCGATCAGCAGGGTCTGGAGCACCTCACCCGCGGTGAAGGCGGAGACGATCGTGGTCGGGATGATGCCCAGCAGGAAGTCGACGGTGCCCTTGGCCTCCGCGTCGACCTGTGCCTGGCCGGTCTCCTTGACGGCGTCGGTGACCGCGAGGCCCGTGCCCGGGTCCAGGATGTTGCCGACGATCAGGCCGATGGCGAGCGCCACCAGCGACATCACGAAGAAGTAGACCAGGGCGATGCCGCCGACCGCGCCGACCTTGGCGGCCTTGCGGACCGAGCCGATGCCCAGCACGATCGTGCAGAAGATGATCGGGGAGATCATCATCTTGATCAGGTTCACGAAGCCGGTGCCGAGCGGCTTCAGCTCGGTCGCGAAGTCCGGCGCGATCAGACCGACGGCGATACCGAGGGCGACCGCGATGATCACGGCGATGTAGAGATAGTGCGTGCGGTCGCGCTTGGCTTTGGGTGCGGCAGGTGCCGTAGCGGCTTTGCTGGTCACGGCGGCCCTCCTTGACGACGTCGTCGGCATCACCGGCGTGCGGCTCACGTCCGGGGGTGGGTAGTGGGGACGGGGTGACTATCTCCCGGTGTGTGAGCGCGGTCACCCTTGCGTTCATTTAGTTCACGATCCAGCCAGGAGGGAGACTGGCCGCATGCACCTCCGCGTCCCGAGACCCCGCAGCCTGGCGGGGCAGCTCTTCGCCATGCAGGCCGTGCTGATAGCGGTCGTCGTGGTCGGGTACGCGCTGTTCAGCTACATCAGCGACCGTGGGCAGGCACAGGACGCGGCCGGGCGACAGGCCAGGTCAGTGTCGCTGGCGATCGCCGACTCGCCGTCCGTGGCGGAGGCCATCCGCACCCCGGACCCGACGGCGCGCCTGCAGCCGTACGCGGTGCGGGTGATGCAGGACACCGACGTGGACTTCGTGACGATCATGAACCCGGAGGGCATCCGCTGGACCCATCCCGACCCGCAGCAAATCGGCCATCCCTTCCAGGGCCACATCGAGCGCGCGCAGCGGGGCCAGACCTTCACCGAGACCTACACGGGCACGCTCGGCCCCTCGGTCCGGGCGGTCACCCCGATCACGGACGACGGCCGCATCGTCGGGCTGGTCAGTGCCGGGATCAAGGTCGAGGAGATCAGCAAGCGGGCACAGGAACAGCTCACGGCCCTGTCGGGGGTGGCGGCCGGGGCGCTGCTGCTCGGCGCGGTCGGCACGTACGTGATCAACGCGCGGCTGCGCCGGCACACGCACGGCATGAACGCCGACGAGCTGAGCCGGATGCACGACTACCATCAGGCGGCGCTGCACGCGGTGCGGGAGGGCCTGCTGATGCTGGACGGGCAGTACCGTGTCGCGCTGATCAACGACGGCGGACGGGAGTTGCTCGGCGTGCGCGGCGACGTGGTCGGCACCTCGGTGGCGGACCTGGGGCTGCCCTCGCAGCTGACGGGGGCGCTGCTGGCGTCGGAGCCGCGGGTGGACGAGGTGCACCTGGCGGCGGAGCGGGTGCTGGTGGTGAACACCTCGCCGGTCTCCGGCGGTGAGCGCCGTGGCACGGTGGTGACGCTGCGGGACGTGACCGAGCTGCAGTCGCTGACGGGCGAGCTGAACTCGGAGCGCGGTTTCACGCAGGCGCTGCGCTCCCAGGCGCACGAGGCGGCGAACCGGCTGCACACGGTGGTCTCGCTGATCGAGCTGGGACGGGCGGAGGAGGCCGTGGAGTTCGCGACGGCGGAGCTGGAGCTGGCGCAGGCCCTCACCGACCAGGTGGTGGCGGCGGTGAGCGAGCCGGTGCTGGCGGCGCTGCTGCTGGGCAAGACGGCGCAGGCCAACGAGCGGGGAGTGGAGCTGGTGGTGTCGCAGGACAGCCGACTGGACGACGGACTGCTGCCGCGGTCGCTGCCCGCCCGGGACCTGGTGACGATCCTGGGCAACCTGGTGGACAACGCGGTGGACGCGGCGCAGGGTGCGGTGCCGTCGCGGGTGACGGTGGCGGCGTACACGGAGGCCTCCGGCGCCGGCGGCTCCGAGCTGGTCCTGCGGGTGTCGGACACCGGCGCCGGCGTCGATCCCGCCCACGCCGACCTGGTCTTCCAGCGGGGCTACTCGACCAAGCCGGCCGGCGAGGGCGGACGCGGTCTGGGCCTGGCCCTGGTCCGGCAGGCGGTACGCCGGCACGACGGCACCCTGACCGTCACGGAGGCGGAGGGCGGCGGCGCCCGCTTCGAGGCCCGGCTGCCGCTGGCCGACGCCGGGCGCGACGGGTCGGCCCCGGCCGCGGTGACGGGCGGCAGACCGGACTTCGGGGGTGCGGTGTGAGACGGCGACGTCCCCTGCCCCTCGTCCCGGCCGACGTGGACCGCCGGACCGCCGTCGGCGTGCGGCGCGCCCGCCCCGGGGGCGCCGCATGAGCACCGCCGACGCACGGCCCATCCGGGTCCTGGTCGTCGAGGACGACCCGGTGGCCGCCGACGCGCACGTGATGTACGTCGGCCGGGTGCCGGGGTTCGTCGCGGTCGGCAAGGCCCACACCGGCGCGGAGGCCCGCCGCACGCTGGACCGCACGCCGGTCGACCTGCTCCTGCTCGACCTCCACCTCCCGGACGTGCACGGACTCCAGCTCGCCCGGTCACTGCGTGCGGCGGGTCACCACACCGACGTGATAGCGGTGACGTCGGCCCGGGACCTGACGGTCGTACGGGAGGGGGTGTCGCTGGGCGTCGTCCAGTACGTCCTGAAGCCCTTCACCTTCGCCACCCTCCGCGACCGCCTGGTGCGCTACGCCGAGTTCCGGGGCACCGCCGGGGAGGCCAGCGGCCAGGACGAGGTCGACCGCGCCCTGGCCACCCTGCGCGCCCCCGGCCCGGCGGCCCTCCCCAAGGGGCTGAGCGGCCCGACCCTGGAACGGGTCACGGGCGCCCTGCGCGGCTCGGCCGAGGGCCTCACGGCGGCCGGGGTCGCGGAGGCGGTGGGCATCTCCCGCATCACGGCCCGGCGTTACCTGGAGCACCTGGTGGACGCGGGACGCGCGGGGCGGAGCCCGCAGTACGGTCAGGTGGGGCGACCGGAGTTGGTGTACCGGTGGGTGCGGGGCCGGTAAGCCGGGCCGCCCGGCGCGCCTGCTCGGCCTCCTCGGGCGAGCCCGCCCGCTCGTAGGCGTCCGCGGCCTGCGCCATACGCGCGCGGGCCCGCTCGGCGTCCCCCGCCGTCTCGTGCACGAGCCCGAGGGCGTACAGCGTCCGGGCGGCGCCGTGCCAGTCCTCGAACTCCTCGCAGATGTCCAGAGCGTCGAGGCAGGCGGTCACGGCTTCCGCGGTGCGGCCCCGCGCGTTGAGGGCGACGGCGTAGTTGTGCCAGGCCCTGCCCTCGCGGGGCCGGTCCCCCGTCTCCCGGTAGAGGTCGAGAGCGGCTCGGAGGGCGTCGAGGGCCTCGTCCACGCGGCCGGACTTGCGCAAGGGGATGGCGAGGTTGTTCCACACACCGGCCTCGCTGTGCCGGTCACCGGTGCGGTGGAAGAGGCCGAGGGCGATGTGGAAGGCTTCGACGGCCTCGTCGATCTGACCCACGTCGCCGAGGATGTTGCCGAGGTTGGACACCGCCATCGCCTTGCCGTTGTCGTGGCCCACGGCGTGGTAGAGGTCGCCCGCCCGTTGGTGCGCTTCCCACGCCTCCCTGAGCCGGCTGCCTCCCCGCAGGGCGGTCCCCATCCTGTTCCAGGCGGCGGCTTCGACGGCCTTGTCGCCCTCCCGGCGTGCGGCGGCACAGGCGGCGCGGCACACGGTGACCGTGTCGTCGAAGAAGCGCCGCCATTCGAAGTACTCACAGAGCGCACTGGAGAGCCGGACGGCGTCGGAGGCCAGTTGGCGGTCCGTCGCCCACTGGACGGCGGCCACGAGCCCCGCGCGCTCCGCGTCGAACCAGGCGAGTGCCTCCTCGCGGCTCCGGAACGGCCCGGTCTCCTTGTCGTCCGCCGTGTGGTGCTTGAGGTGGGCGTCCGCCGCGCGGGCCCGCTCCAGGTAGTGCCGCAGCACGCGCGCCCGCGCGGCGTCACCCTCTGCTCGGGCCACCACGCCCGCCCCGAACACCCGCACCAGGTCGTGCAACCGCCACCACCCGCGTGTGCGCCCCCGCTCCACGAGGTGCGCCCGGGCCAGGGCGTGTTGGTCACGCACCGGAGGACGGTCGGTGTCGACCAGCGCGGCGACGACCTCGTCGCTCACCTCGGGTCCGGGCGCGAGAGCGAGCAGGCGCAGCAGCCGGGCCTGCTCGGGCGGCAGCCGACGGTAGGACAGCTCGAAGGCGGCGCGGACGCTGCGTTCGCCGTCGTCGAGGTGGTCCAGGCGGTCGTGGGCCTCGGCCAGTTCGGCCACGAGTTCGCTCACCGGCTTGCCAGGGTCGGCCGCCAGCAGGGCGGCCGCGATCTGCAGGGCCAGCGGAAGGCGCCCGCAGAGGCTCGCGAGCCGGTCGCTCGTACTGGGGTCGTCGCCCACCCGGCCGTCGTGCGGATCGGCGATCCGCAGGGCGCGGTCGAGGAGTTCGTACGCCTCCCCCGTTCCGAGTTCGTCCAGCGGCAGCAGCCGTGCACCGAGTTGGGGCAGACGGTCGCGGGACGTGACCAGGACGCGGTGCCGGGAGTCACCCGGCACGAGGAGCCGTACCTGGTCGGCCGACGAGGCGTTGTCCGCCAGGACCAGCACCCCGCCGCGCTCGCGGGCCCGGACGGCCAGCGTCGAGCGGTAGAGCGCGGATCGCTCGTCCGTGGTCGTGGGCATGCGTTCCGGCGGGGTGCCGAGGGCGTGCAGCAGGGTTCGCAGACTTCGGTCCGCGGTCACGGGTTCCCGGTCGTAGCCGTGCAGGTCGATGAAGAGGACCCCGCCGGGGAACCAGCCCCGTTCCCAGGCGAGGTGAGCGGTCTCGACGGCGAGTGCGGTCTTGCCGATGCCGCCGAGACCGGACACGGAGGCGACCGGCGCCGCGGCGGATGGCGCCCCGTCCGGGTCCAGCGCGCGCAACAGGTCCTCGGTCTCGCGCTCCCGGCCGGTGAACCCGCCGGGCCTCGGCGGCAGGCCCGCCATCGCCTCCGGGACGGCGGCCCCGCCCTCCTGGACCACGACCTGTACGCCGATCACCTCGCGCAGGAAGACCCCGCCCCGGAAGTCGGCGTGATCGCCGCCGTACCAGGACGCCCCGCTGCCCGGTGCGGACCGCTCCATGGCTCGGGCGACGGCACCGGCGACGCCGGACGGCTCGGCGGCGAGCAGTTCGGCCACCGTCTCGCCCCACTTCCGTACGGCGTCCCGCCGCGCCGGTTCCGCGGCCGCCTTCGCGATGTCCCGGACGGGTGCGCCGGTGTCGAGCCCCACCGCCCGCGCCAGCGCCTCCACCGCCCGGCGTCCACCGTCCCCGCCCGCGCCCTCGGCCAGTGCCGTCAGCAGTGCCGCTTCCATCCGCGCCGTTCCTCCCGTGCGAGAGGGACGATCACGCCGCCTTCGCGTACCACACGACCTGCGCGGCGAGCCCCGCCACGGCGAGCGCCTCCAGCACCGAGAGCGCGACGAGCAGCCGGGTGGCGTCCCCGTTCACCCAGAAAACGACCAGCGCCGCCAGGGGTACCGCGCAGAACGCCGTCAGGTCGATCACGGTCTGGATGGTCTTGCGGGACCGGCGCCGGGTGTCGCTCCGGTGGTACGCCTCCCACCCGAAGGTCGCGAACCCGCTGCCGTGGGCGGCGAGTTCGGCCAGCTTCGGCCCCAGATCGTCCCGGACGTAGAGCCCGATCGCCGAGATCTTCTCGTCGTTGACGAGGTAGGTCCACCCGAGGACGAGACACACCGGCGGCAGCGCGAGCAGCATCGAGGGCTGCTCCGCCTGTGCCGTGGCGGCGATGACGGCGGCCACGACGGCGAGCGTCACGTAGAGGAGGTTGTCCCGGAACCCGATCCTCGCCCTCTGCTCGCTCTTCACGCTCTCGTACTCGGCGAGCAGCAACTGCCCAACCGTGACGTCCTGTTCCGGCACTCGATCCCCTTCTCCCAGCGGTAACTTATGACTATGCCGGACATCCAGCCCAGCATTCTGGTCCTGACCGCACTCCCGCTCGAATACGCCGCGGTCCGCGCGCACGTGGAGGAGCGGGAGGAGCGGGTGCACCGGGACGGCACCCGGGTCGAGATCGGCCGGCTGCCGGACACCTCCTGGCAGGTCGCCCTCGCCGAGCTGGGCATGGGCGCCGAGCGGGCCGGCGTCCTCACCACCCGGCTCATCGACTGGCTGCGCCCCGAGGCGGTGCTGTTCGTCGGGGTCGCGGGCAGCCTGAAGGACGACGTCGGGATCGGCGACGTCGTCGTCGGCACGCAGGTGTACGGGATCCACGGCGGCAAGCAGACCCCGGAGGGCTTCCTGGTCCGCCCGAAGGCCCTGCCGGGCTCGCACGCGCTGGAGCAGGCCGCCCGCTCCGCCGTGCGGGACATGCCCGGCCTACGGGCGCACTTCATGCCGATCGCCACGGGGGATGTCGTCCTGGCGGACGCCGGGTCCGAGATCGCCCGGTTCGTCCGCCGGAACTACAACGACGCGGGCGCGATCGAGATGGAGGGCTCGGGCGCCCTCCAGGCGGCCCACCTGAGCGGCCAGGTGAACGCCCTGGTGATCCGGGGCATCAGCGACCGGGCCGACGCCGGGAAGCACCAGGCCGATGCCTCGGGTTCGCAGCAGCTGGCCGCCGAGCAGGCCGCGGCGGTGACGGCGGCGGTGCTGCGCAAGCACCGGCCCCGCGAGGGTTCCACCGGCTTCGGAAAGGAGCCCCGCGGAGCGACGTACGGCGGAGACCACATCGACTTCCGGGGCGGCACCTTCCACGGCCCCGTCACCGGCAAGGCCGATCACCTCCTCCGGGGCCAATCCGGCGCACACTCATTGACCTGACTAGACCATTCCTCTTACGTTCGCCACGCAGCCGTCCAGGCCACAGTGTCGTGCGCCCGTAGGAGGTCATGCCCGTGCGTCCCACCGTCCGGTTCACCGCCCTGTTCACCCTCACCGCGCTCGCCTCCACCTCGCTCGCCGCCTGCGGGAGCGGCTCCGGCAGCGATCCGGACACGGTGAAGGTCTCCTTCAAGCAGTCGACGGACAACTCCATCAAGGTGATGGACACCTACCTCGGCGACATCAAGAAGCAGTTCGAGAAGGCCAACCCGGGGAAGAAGGTCGAGCTGGTGCCGATCAAGGCGCCGGACTCGGAGTACTACACCAAGCTCCAGCAGATGCTCCGCTCCCCCAAGACCGCCCCCGACCTGGTCTACGAGGACACCTTCCTCATCAACTCCGACATCACCAGCGGGTACCTGAAGCCACTGGACGACTACCTGGCCGAGTGGAAGGACTGGGACCAGTTCATCGACACGGCGAAGGCGGCGGCCAAGGGCGAGGACGGCAAGACGTACGGCGTGCCGGACGGGACGGACACCCGCGGGCTCTGGTTCAGCAAGGACGTGTTCGCTAAGGCGGGGCTGCCCGCGGACTGGCAGCCGAAGACCTGGGACGAGGTCCTCGACGCCGCCCGCACCATCAAGGAGAAGGTGCCGGGCGTCACGCCGATCAACGTCTACACGGGCAAGCCCGCCGGCGAGATGGCCACCATGCAGGGCTTCGAGATGCTGCTGTACGGGACGGGGGACGGCGGCGCCGACCCGCTGTACGACAAGGGCGCCAAGAAGTGGATCACGGCGGGGCAGGGGTTCAGGGACTCCCTCGGCTTCGTCGAGACCGTGTACAAGGAGAAGCTCGGCCCGGAGGTCTCCGACGCGCTCGACCCCAACTTCTCCACCAAGATCCGCGGTGAGCTGCTGCCGCAGGGCAAGCTCGGGATCGCGCTCGACGGCTCCTGGCTGCCGCAGGACTGGCTGGAGGGCAGCGGGCACGAGTGGCCCGAGTGGTCGAAGGAGCTGGGGCTCGCCGCCATGCCCACACAGAACGGGCAGGCCCCGGGACGGGTGAGCATGTCCGGCGGGTGGACCTGGTCCATCCCGGACAAGGCCGGCAACCCCGACCTGGCCTTCGAGTTCATCAAGACGATGCAGACCAAGGCCAACGCCCAGAAGTGGTACGTCGCCAACTCCGGCATCGCGGTCCGCGAGGACGTCGCGAACGACCCCGCCTACGTCGACGCCCAGCCCGGCATCAAGTTCTTCACCGACCTCGTCGCCGACACCCACTACCGGCCCGCCTACCCGGCGTACCCGAAGGTGTCCGTCGCCATCCAGGAGGCGATGGAGGGCGTGACGACCGGCGACAAGTCGGTCGAGGAGGCCGCGCGCGGCTACGACGAGGCGCTCAAGGAGGCCACCGACAACCAGGTGGTGAGCAAGTGACGGCGACCGCGCCGGGCCGCGCCGGGCCGGGGGTGCGGAAGGCGTCGGCGCCCCCGGCCTCCGGCGGGCGCACCGGAACCGTCCGGCGGTCCCTCTTCCGCGCCCTGCCCGTCTCCCCCGCCGTCGTCCTGCTGCTGCTCTTCCTGGCCGGCCCGATCGTCTACTGCGTGGTCATCGCCTTCACCGACCTCCAGCTCACCGGGCAGGCCCAGGAGTCCTTCGTCGGCTTCGACAACTTCACCCGTGCCTTCAAGGACGAGGCGTTCCTCAACGCCGTGTGGCTGACCCTGGTGTTCACCGTGCTGTCCTCGCTGATCGGGCAGAACACCCTGGGCCTTGCGCTGGCCTCGCTGATGCAGCGGGCCTCGAAACCGGTCCGCACCCTCACCGGTGGCATCGTTGTCACGGCCTGGGTGCTGCCGGAGGTGGTGGCGGGCTTCCTGCTCTACGCCTTCTTCCGGCGCGAGGGCACCCTCAACGCCGTCCTGGACTGGCTCCACCTGCCCACCCAGAACTGGCTGTTCACGCTGCCGATCCTGGCGGTGTCCTTCGCCAACGTGTGGCGCGGCACGGCGTTCTCGATGCTGGTGTACTCGGCCGCGCTGAACGAGATCCCCAAGGAGGTCACCGAGGCCGCCGAGGTGGACGGCGCGAGCGGCTGGCGCCGGATGTGGCACATCACGCTGCCGATGATCCGGCGCTCCATCGGCACCAACCTGATGCTCAACACGCTGCAGACCCTGTCGGTCTTCGGGCTGATCTGGGTGATGACGCGGGGCGGGCCGAGCGGCAAGAGCCAGACGCTGCCGCTGTTCATGTACGAGCAGGCCTTCCAGAACAGCCTGATCGGGTACGGCACGGCGGTGGCGCTGCTGCTGTTGCTGATCGGCTCGCTGTTCTCGGTCGTGTACCTGCGCCTGCTGCGGACGGAGGTCTGAGATGACGGACACGCTCACGCCCCGCCCGTCCACCCGGACGGTCCGCCGTACGACCCCGGCCTCGCGGCGCAACCGGCGGCGGGCGGCCGCCGACGCCGGGCTGCTGGTGGCGGCCGCGGCCTTCGTGCTGCCGCTGGCCTGGGTGGTGCTGTCCGCCCTCGACCCGCACGCGAGCCTGCGGGTCAAGGTCCCCGACGGGGTGACGCTGGACAACTTCGACGCGGTCCTCACCCCGGAGATCACCTTCACCCCGCTGCTCAACAGCCTGATCCTGTGCGGCGGCGCGACGCTGCTGACGGTGGTGTGCGCGGCGCTCGCGGCGTATCCGCTCTCCCGCTTCCGGTCGCGGCTGAACCGGCCGTTCCTGCTCACCATCCTGTTCGCGACCAGCCTCCCCATCACGGCGATCATGGTGCCGGTCTACGCCCTGTTCGTGCGGGTGAACATGATCGACACCATGCAGGGGACGATCTTCTTCTTCGCCGCCTCGCAGCTGCCCTTCGCGATCTGGCTGATGAAGAACTTCATGGACGGGGTGCCGAAGGAACTGGAGGAGGCGGCCTGGACGGACGGGGCGTCGTCGTTCCAGTCGCTGCTGCGGATCGTGCTGCCGCTGATGGGCCCCGGGGTGGCGGTGGTGACGGTGTTCTCGTTCGTGATGATGTGGGGGAACTTCTTCGTCCCCTTCATGCTGCTGCTCTCCCCGGACCAGATGCCCGCCTCGGTCAGCATCAACGACTTCTTCGGCAACCGCGGCATGGTGGCGTACGGGCAGCTCGCGGCGTTCTCGATCGTCTACTCGACGCCGGTCGTGCTGCTGTACGTGCTGATCTCCCGGCGGCTGGGCGGGGGCTTCGCGCTGGGCGGGGCGGTGAAGGGGTGAGCGGCGGGGGCGCACCCCGGCCGGCGCGCCCCCGTACGTTCCTACAATCCGTATCGCTGGCCGAACAGCCCGTAGTCAGCGCCGCCCCGGACCCCTACGGTGTGGCGCGTGCGCCGACCCTCACCCGGCCCGAGCCAGTCGGGCCCCCCGTTCAACGCCCTCGCCGCCCGCCGGCTGCGTGCCGCCCTCAACATGGGGCCCGAGCACGTCGCCCACGGCATACGGGTCTCGTACGGGCTGCCGTACGTCACCCCCGACCTCGTCATCGCCTGGGAGCGCGGCACCGCCGCCCCCGAGGGCCCGGAGCTGACCGCGCTCGCCGGGGTGCTGTGGTGCTCGCCGGGTGAGCTGCTCGGGCGGCCGCAGTCGCTGCGCGAGCACCGCGTCGCCCGCGGTCTGGCACCCGAGGACGTGGCCCGTGCCGTCGGACTCGGGCTCTCCGCCTACCAGCGGATGGAGGAGGCGGACGACTGGCGCGGCACCGACCGGCAGTCGGCCCAGCTCGCCGACGTGCTCGGCCTCACGCTGCCCGACTTCGTGACCGTCACGGGGCGCGAGGAGAAGCTGGCCGAACTGCTCACGAGCGCGGTGACCACCCGCTGGCAGGGCTGTGTGCGCCCGATCGGCAAGCTGGCGCCGCTGGACCGGCGGGTGCTGGAGAACGTCCTCCAGGTGCTGCACCAGGACTACCAGGGGCGGATGGCCGCCACCCTCAGCTGGGGCGGCGGCGCCCCCGAGTCCAGCGCCGGGGGCCGGGACTTCCTGGACCGGATCGTGGAGCACTTCTGGACGGCGGTCGAGAAGCACCCGTAGCGCTCCTCCAGCGCTCGGTTCGGCGGCTAGAAGACCGACTCCGCCTCGTCCATCCGGTCCTTCGGCACCGTCTTCAGCTCGGTGACCGCCTCCGCCAGCGGCACCATCACCACGTCCGTGCCGCGCAGCGCCGTCATCCGGCCGAAGTCGCCCCGGTGCGCGGCCTCCACCGCGTGCCAGCCGAAGCGGGTGGCGAGCACCCGGTCGTACGCGGTCGGGGTGCCGCCGCGCTGGACGTGACCGAGGATGACCGGCTTGGCCTCCTTGCCGAGCCTGCGCTCCAGCTCGAAGGCGAGCGCGGTGCCGATGCCCTGGAAGCGCTCGTGGCCGAACTTGTCGATGGCGCCCTTGCCGTAGTCCATGGTGCCCTCGGCGGGGTGGGCGCCCTCGGCGACGCAGACGACGGCGAACTTCTTGCCGCGGGCGAAGCGCTCCTCGACCATCTTGACCAGGTCGGCCGGGTCGAAGGGCCGCTCGGGCAGGCAGATGCCGTGGGCGCCGGCGGCCATGCCGGACTCCAGGGCGATCCAGCCGGCGTGCCGGCCCATGACCTCGACGACCATCACGCGCTGGTGCGACTCGGCGGTGGTCTTCAGGCGGTCCATGGCCTCGGTGGCGACGCCGACGGCGGTGTCGAAGCCGAAGGTGCGGTCGGTGGAGGAGATGTCGTTGTCGATGGTCTTCGGCACGCCGACGACCGGCAGGCCCGCGTCGGACAGCATCCGGGCGGCGGTGAGGGTGCCCTCGCCGCCGATCGGGATCAGCGCGTCGATGCCGAAGTTCTGGATCATGTCGCCGGCGTTCTCGCAGGCCTCGCGGAGCCGGTCGCGCTCCAGGCGGGAGGAGCCGAGGATGGTGCCGCCGCGGGCCAGGATGCCGCTGACCGCGTTGAGGTCGAGGGTGCGGTAACGGCCGTCCAGCAGCCCGGCGTAGCCGTCCTCGAAGCCGATGACCTCGTCGCCGTAGTTGTCGACCGCTCGGTGCACGACCGACCGGATCACTGCGTTCAGGCCGGGGCAGTCGCCGCCTGCGGTGAGAACTCCGATACGCATCGTGCTGTGTCTCCTGCTCGCTGTTGACACCGGTGAGCCGATCCAATTGTTTCACGGCCCGACCGCCGACGGACGCCGGCGGACGCTGACGGGCGCCATAACCATGGCCGGAGGTACTGTCAAGAGGATTCCGCCCATCCCCTCAGCCCGACGAAACGCCCAGCCAGACGAAACGGAGAGCACGCGTGACGCGCAGCGTGTACGTGACCGGTATCGACCGCGGCGACGGCCGCCAGGTCGTCGAGCTGGGGGTGATGGAACTCCTGACCCGGCAGGTCGACCGGGTCGGCGTCTTCCGTCCCCTGGTGCACGACGGGCCCGACCGGCTCTTCGAGCTGCTGCGCGCCCGCTACCGGCTCTCGCAGGACCCGGCGACGGTCTACGGCATGGACTACCAGGAGGCCTCCCTCCTCCAGGCCGAGCAGGGTGTGGACGAGCTGGTGTCCGCGCTGGTCGACCGGTTCCACCTGGTCGCGCGGGACTACGACGTGGTCCTCGTCCTCGGCACCGACTACGCCGACACCCAGTTCCCGGACGAGCTGTCGCTGAACGCACGGCTCGCCAACGAGTTCGGCGCCTCGGTCCTCCCCGTCGTCGGGGGCCGCAGGCAGAGCGCCGAGTCGGTGCTCGCGGAGACCCACAACGCCTTCCGCGCCTACGACGGGCTGGGCTGCGACGTGCTGGCCATGGTGACCAACCGGGTGGCGCGCGAGGACCGGGACGAGATCGCCGAGCGGCTCGCGCACCGGCTGCCGGTGCCGTGCTGGGTGGTGCCGGACGAGCCCGCCCTGTCCGCGCCGACGGTCTCCCAGATCGCGCACGCCCTGGGCGCCGAGATCGTCCTCGGCGACGACTCGGGGCTCGCCCGCGACGCGCTGGACTTCGTCTTCGGCGGGGCCATGCTGCCCAACCTGCTGGCCGCGCTGACCCCGGGCTGCCTGGTCGTCACGCCGGGCGACCGCGCCGACCTGGTGATCGGCACGCTGGCCGCGCACAGCGCCGGCACCCCGCCGATAGCCGGGGTGCTGCTGACCCTGGACGAGGTGCCGGGCCAGGGCATCCTCACCCTCGCCGACCGGCTGGCCCCCGGCACGCCGGTGCTGTCGGTGGCGGGCACCAGCTTCCCCACCGCCGAGCAGCTGTTCTCCCTGGAGGGCAAGCTCAACGCCGCCACCCCGCGCAAGGCGGAGACCGCCCTCGGCCTGTTCGAGCGGTACGTCGACACCGCCGAGCTGAACCAGCGGGTCTCCGCCCCCAGCAGCGACCGCGTCACGCCGATGATGTTCGAGCACAAGCTGCTGGAGCAGGCCCGCTCCGACCTGCGCCGGGTCGTCCTGCCGGAGGGCACCGAGGAGCGGGTGCTGCACGCGGCGGAGGTGCTGCTGCGCCGGGGCGTGTGCGAGCTGACGCTGCTCGGACCGGCCGAGCAGATCCGCAAGAAGGCCGCCGACCTGGGCATCGACCTCGGCGGTGCGGAGCTGATCGACCCGGCCGCCAGCGAGCTGCGCGACTCCTTCGCCGAGAAGTACGCCGCCCTGCGCGCCCACAAGGGCGTGACCGTGGAGCTGGCGTACGACGTGGTCTCCGACGTGAACTACTTCGGCACGCTGATGGTGCAGGAAGGGTTCGCCGACGGCATGGTGTCGGGGTCCGTGCACTCGACGGCGGCCACCATCCGCCCGGCCTTCGAGATCATCAAGACCAAGCCGGACGCGGCCATCGTCTCCTCCGTCTTCTTCATGTGCCTGGCCGACAAGGTGCTGGTCTACGGCGACTGCGCGGTCAACCCGGACCCGGACGCGGAGCAGCTCGCCGACATCGCCGCCCAGTCCGCGTCGACGGCGGCGCAGTTCGGCGTGGAGCCGCGGATCGCGATGCTGTCGTACTCGACCGGCACGTCCGGTTCCGGCGCGGATGTCGACAAGGTGCGCGAGGCCACCGAGCTGGTCCGTTCGCGCCGCCCGGACCTGAGCATCGAGGGGCCGATCCAGTACGACGCCGCGGTCGAGCCGTCGGTGGCGGCCACCAAGCTGCCCGGCTCGGCGGTCGCCGGGCAGGCCAGCGTGCTGGTCTTCCCCGACCTGAACACCGGCAACAACACCTACAAGGCGGTGCAGCGCTCGGCCGGTGCCATCGCGGTGGGCCCGGTGCTCCAGGGCCTGCGCAAGCCGGTCAACGACCTGTCGCGGGGCGCGCTCGTGCAGGACATCGTCAACACCGTCGCCATCACGGCGATCCAGGCCCAGCAGTCCCCCAGTGAGAAGGCATCCGACCTGTGACCGGCACCCGTGTCCTCGTCCTCAACTCCGGCTCCTCGTCGGTGAAGTACCAGCTGATCGACATGCGCGACGGCGAGCGCCTGGCGGCCGGGCTGGTCGAACGCATCGGCGAGCGGACTTCGCGGCTGAAGCACACCCTCGTGGCCGCCGGCGACACCCGGGAGCAGGAGGGCCCGATCGCCGACCACGAGGCCGCCCTGAAGGCGGTCGCCTCCGAGCTGGGCCGGGACGGTCTGGGCCTGGACTCCCCGGAGCTGGCCGTGATCGGGCACCGGGTGGTGCACGGCGGCGAGTTCTTCAGCGAGCCCACTCTCATCGACGAGAGTGTGCTCACGGAGATCGAGCGGCTGATCCCGGTCGCGCCGCTGCACAACCCGGCCAACCTCACCGGCATCCGCACCGCGCAGGCGCTCCGTCCCGACCTGCCCCAGGTGGCGGTCTTCGACACCGCGTTCCACACCACGATGCCTCAGTCCGCGGCGCGCTACGCGATCGACCCGAAGATCGCCGACCGGTACCGCATCCGCCGCTACGGCTTCCACGGCACCTCGCACGCCTACGTCTCCCGGGAGACCGCGCGGCTGCTCGGCCGGGCGCCCGAGGACGTGAACGTGATCGTGCTGCACCTGGGCAACGGCGCGTCGGCCTCGGCCGTGCGGGGCGGCCGGTGCGTGGACACCTCCATGGGGCTGACGCCTTTGGAGGGGCTCGTGATGGGTACGCGCTCGGGAGACATGGACCCGGCCGTCATCTTCCATTTGATGCGCGTTGGGGGAATGTCCGCCGACGAGATCGACACTCTTCTCAACAAGAGGAGCGGCCTGTTCGGTCTGTGCGGCGACAACGACATGCGGGAGATCCGCCGCCGGGTGGACGAGGGCGACGAGCAGGCGGCCCTGGCCTTCGACATCTACATTCACCGGCTGAAGAAGTACATCGGCGCCTATTACGCCGTTCTCGGCCGGGTGGACGCGGTGGCCTTCACCGCCGGGGTCGGCGAGAACGCCGCGCCGGTGCGGGAGGCGGCCGTGGCGGGCCTGGAAGGGCTGGGCCTCGCGGTGGACGCCGGGCTGAACGCCGTACGGAGCGGCGAGGCGCGGCTGATCTCGCCCGCGGGGGCGCGGGTGGCGGTGGCGGTGGTACCGACGGACGAGGAAATGGAGATCGCGACACAGAGCTATGCACTTGTGAATGAATCGGAGAATCCCCGTCTCACCTGAGCGGCATCCCGCCCTTTTGTATTTTCCGCCAGCCGGAATATTCCGCGCCGAAACAAACCGATAGGATGGCCCCCATGCGCCGTTCGAAAATCGTCTGTACTCTCGGCCCCGCGGTCGACTCCCACGAGCAGCTCGTCACGCTGATCGAAGCCGGCATGAACGTGGCCCGCTTCAACTTCAGCCACGGCACCCACGCCGAGCACCAGGGCCGTTACGACCGGGTCCGGGCCGCCGCCAAGGAGACCGGCCGGGCCATCGGTGTCCTCGCCGACCTCCAGGGCCCGAAGATCCGCCTGGAGACCTTCGCGGAGGGTCCCGTCGAGCTGGTGCGGGGTGACGAGTTCACCATCACCACCGAGGACGTCCCCGGCGACCGGACGATCTGCGGCACGACGTACAAGGGCCTGCCCGGCGACGTCACCAAGGGCGACCAGGTGCTCATCAACGACGGCAACGTCGAGCTGAAGGTCACCGAGGTCGAGGGCCCCCGGGTGAAGACGATCGTCATCGAGGGCGGCGTCATCTCCGACCACAAGGGCATCAACCTGCCGGGTGCCGCGGTCAACGTCCCCGCGCTGAGCGAGAAGGACGTCGAGGACCTGCGTTTCGCGCTGCGCATGGGCTGCGACCTGGTCGCCCTCTCCTTCGTCCGGGACGCCAAGGACGTCGCCGACGTGCACCGCGTGATGGACGAGGAGGGCCGCCGGGTCCCGGTGATCGCCAAGGTGGAGAAGCCCCAGGCGGTCGACAACATGGAGGACGTCGTGATGGCGTTCGACGGCGTGATGGTCGCGCGCGGCGACCTGGCCGTCGAGTACCCGCTCGAGAAGGTCCCCATGGTGCAGAAGCGCCTGATCGAGCTGTGCCGGCGCAACGCCAAGCCGGTGATCGTGGCGACCCAGATGATGGAGTCGATGATCACCAACTCCCGGCCGACCCGCGCCGAGGCCTCCGACGTGGCCAACGCGATCCTGGACGGCGCCGACGCGGTCATGCTGTCCGCCGAGTCCAGCGTGGGCGCTTACCCGATCGAGACGGTCAAGACGATGTCGAAGATCGTCACCGCCGCCGAGCAGGAGCTGCTCTCCAAGGGCCTCCAGCCGCTGGTGCCGGGCAAGAAGCCGCGCACGCAGGGCGGTTCGGTGGCCCGGGCCGCCGCCGAGATCGCCGACTTCCTCGGCGGCAAGGGCCTGGTGGCCTTCACCCAGTCCGGCGACACCGCCCGCCGGCTCTCGCGCTACCGCGCCTGCCAGCCGATCCTCGCCTTCACCACCGACGAGTCCACCCGCAACCAGCTGGCGCTCAGCTGGGGCGTGGAGCCGCACGTGGTGCCGTTCGTGAACAGCACCGACGAGATGGTCGACCTGGTGGACCAGGAGACGGTCCGGCTCGGCCGGTTCAACGACGGCGACATCGTCGTGATCACCGCCGGTTCGCCCCCCGGCGTGCCCGGCACCACCAACATGGTCCGGGTGCACCACCTGGGCGAGACGCGGCGCGGCTGACGACGCACGGCCCCCGCGGGCTCCCGTACGGCGCTGAGGGCGCCCCCTGCCACAGGGGGCGCCCTCGGGCGTCGGTGCGGGGCCTGCTCAGTCGGTCGTGTACTGGTGCAGTCCCGGGACGTGGAGCGTGCCGCCGAACTGGCCGGCCTGGACCACCGTCACCTTGGTGAAGTAGATCAGCGGGATGTCCAGCGGCGGCGGGTGCTCCGGGTCGAAGGTGATCGGGATCAGCCCCAGCAGGTTGCCGGAGATGCTCTCGGTGTACATCACCGTCTCGCCGTCGCGGATCGTGGACGTGGAGCCCTTGGCCGCCTGCACGTGGTAGGTCTTGCCGGACTGCTCGTCCTTCACCGTCTGGTGCAGGTCGCCGATGTCGGTGCCGTTGGAGATGACGTACTTGAGCACCTTCTTGGTGGTGCCGTTGGCCGTCTTCACCTGGACGACGCCCTTGTAGGAGGCGCCCTTCAGCAGCAGCGAGCTGGCGTTGAGGTACCACGGGTCGTCGGGCAGCGGCAGTTTGTTGTCGACGCCGCCCTCCTCGTCGGTGGCGACCGGGCAGTCGTCGGCGTCCTTGCCCGCCTCGTCGGCGCTCTCGGAGGCGTCGGGGCTGGGCGTGGCGGTGGCGTCCTCCTCGGCCTTCGCCGCGTCCTCCTTCGCCTTCTGCGCCGCCTCCTTGGCCGCCTCGGCGGCCTCGTCCACCGTGTCCTTGGTGTCCTCGGCCGCCTTCGACGCCGTGTCGGTCGCGCCCTCGACGGTGTCCTTCGCGGTGTCGGTGACCGCGTCGGTGGTGTCCTTCAGCGCGCCGGAGGCGTCGCCCGCGCTCTCGGACGCGGACGGGGTCGGCGTGGGGCTCGGGCTCTCCTCGGCCTTCTTGCCGCCGGTGAAGATGCCCTCGATGGCGTCGCCGAGACCGTCCAGCAGCCCGCCCTTGTCCTCCGACTCGGACGGGGAGGGCTCCGTGGCGCTCTGACCGGACGCCTCCTGGCTCTGCGACGCGGAGGGGCTCGGGTCGGGGGCGGCCTGATCGTCCTTGGCGCCCTTGCCGTCCTCGTCGTCGGAACCTGAATCCGACGAAGAGGAGTCGTCCTGGTCCGAGCCGGTGCCCTGCTCCCCGGTGGAGGCCGAGGGGTCGGGCTCCTTCGTGTCGTCCTTGCCGTCCTCGGCACCGTCGCTCGCCGAGGGCGAGGGGGTGGGCGACTCGGACGGGTCCTTCTCGGCGTCCTCGAGGGCCGCCACGCAGTCCTTGTACTCGTCGGCCGTCAGGCTGTTGGAGGGCGGCGCCGCGTCGTTGCCGTCGGCGATGGCGAGCGTCGGCGTGAACCCCATCCCCATCAGGACGGCCGTGGGCATCGCCGCGATGGCTATCGCCTTGCCGGCCGGCATGTGGAACCTGGTGAACAACGGCTTCTTGGGTGCCGCGTGGCGCGGCCCGGTTCTCACACGGGACGACTCCACGTCAGTCCCGCGGGTCACCTCGTCAGCCGGCACTGTGCCTCCCGTTCGCCCCGTTGGCCGGGCTCGTTCCTGACAGATCGTGCGCCCCCGGTGCCATGAAGGCCTGGGAGGGCTCCCCGTCGTCCATTCCGCCCCGCGGCCCCGGCACCGTGGGGTCGGCCGCCTGCGTGCCGGGCTCCGGGAAGCCGGGGAACGCGGTGTCGCCGGCCGCGGGGACCGCGCCCTCGGGCGCGTCGTCCGTGCCCTTGCCCTCCAGCGGCGGCTCGGCCTGCGGCGGCTCGCCCGGCACCCACGACACGGCCATGGCCCCGCCGATCAGCGCGAACAGGAAGCCGATGAGGAAACCGCCGAGGTTGGAGACGGGGATGGACACCAGCGCCAGCAGGATCGCCGCGACGCCCGCGAAGACCCGGACGTGCTTCTGGAACCACAGGCTGACGCCCAGGACGACCAGCAGCACGCCGATGATCAGGGACCCGGCGCCCGCGGTGGTGGACATCGCCAGCGTCAGATGGCCGATCTGGAGGTTCGCGTACGGGAAGTAGGCGATGGGGAGTCCGCCGAGCGCGACGAACAGGCCGGCCCAGAACGGCCGCGCGCCTCGCCAGGCACGGAACTGCAGCCTCCGGCGGGTGAACTGGCCGGCTGCGGCAGGAGTCTCGGCGCTCATGGAAAACAGCTCCCTGGTACGGCTTTGCTGTGGTGGAGATGTGGACCGCGGGTGAAGACGCGGCCGGAGAGGGGACGGGCGGGGGCGCCACCGGCTCCCCCGCCCGTCAGCGAGTGCTTAGTAGCACTCCTTGACACCCTTGGACAGCGACATCTTCAGACCGCTGAGCTTGAAGGTTCCGGCGGTGGTCGCCCACGCCGTCTGCTTCACACCGGTCAGCGTGGCCGAGTCGGCCTGCTGCGCGAATCCGTTGGGATTCGTGGTGTCGCCCTTCTTGATGCCGGGACCCTTGTTGGCGTCCTTGGCGGCCACACCGATGTCGATGCCGCGGAACGTGGCATCGGCCTCGAGGTCCTCGACGTCGATGTACAGGTTCTCCGCCTTGACCGGGGTGTCCCCACCGCCGGCCTTCAGCATGAGGCTGACCGAACCGATCAGCGGGATGTCCGGGGTGACCACGGACTGGCACATGTTCTTGATCTGCGCGGACTTGAACGCCGAGACCGCGACGGGGTGAGCCGCCTTCTCGCCCTTCAGCGTGTAGCCCGAGTCGATCGCGCCGTACTGCATAAAGCCCGTACCGTCGAGCCGGTCCGCCGTCACCTTGAACGACTGGCCGGACACGCTGAACGACGCGGCGAGAGCGCCCTGCGCGAGCGCGACGCCTATCGCAGCCGTGGCGGCGACGCTGGGCACCATGACCACAGCGAACCGCTTCCATCTGGTCCCGCCACGCACCTGGGACTCCATATTTCCTCCTTCTCGGACGTACATCTCCTGGCCTCGGCTCCGTCGCCAGTCGGCGACTCGGCCCGGCAGGGATGGGAGAAGTGCTACGTCCTCGGGAAGGAGAGCGCCCGCACTCGGCGGCACGTACAACGCGCCCGAATAACCGGCGATCACCCCCGAGCGACAACCACTGGTCGCGCCTGACACGCATCACGCACAACCCTGCTGGACAGGCTTCGCCGGATGAGCGAAGACCCCCCTGCCCAAGGGCCGGCATCACTGCCGCCGACCCTGCTCGGTGGGGACCCAGGAACCCCCGCCACCCGACCGGCTGTCGGGGTACGGGAATGGACCGAGCGTCGCCGATCGTGGTGCATTCTCGCCGTCGACACAAGGGGGTTCGTTACTGGCTAGTAGCGGCCGTGTGACGGCGGGACGACACACCGGCCCCGAACGGCGACGCTGGGTGTGCCAAACGGGCGGAACAAAACTATTGATCGATGGACAGAGTCCGACAGATCGACGCCGTCGACTTACTGGCAGTAACAGCGGCCGCGATTACCAAGTTTTGGTAAAGCGCGGCCGCAGTGACGCCTCTTCGACAGCTCCTTCACACGCACAACACGTGGACGGCGTTTGAAACGCGGATCGGAGCAGCGGCTAGAACAGCGCGCGGGCGAGCGCCCGGCGGGCCGCGGTCACCCGCGGGTCGTCGGCACCGACCACCTCGAACAGCTCCAGCAGCCGCAGCCGTACGGCGTCCCGGTCGTCGCCCGCCGTGACGCGCACCGTGTCGATGAGGCGCCCGAAGGCGTCCTCCACGTGACCGCCCACCAGGTCCAGGTCGGCGGCGGCGATCTGCGCCTGGGCGTCGCCCGGCTTGTCGGCCGCCTCCTGGCGGACCTTCTGCGGATCGGCGTTCTGCACCCGCTGGAGCAACTCGGCCTGGGCCAGGCCCAGTTTGGCCTCGGTGTTGCCCGGCTCCTCGGCCAGCACGTTCTTGTAGGCCTGGACGGCGCCGCCCAGGTCGCCCGCGTCCAGCGCCTGCACGGCGGCCTCCAGCGCCGCGTCGTGCGGCCCGGCCGGGCGCTCGGGGGCGGCGGCCTGCGCGGCGCCCGGCTCCGCCTCGGGGTCGACGACCAGACCGGTCAGACCGAAACGCTCCTCGCCGACCTGCACCAGCTGGTCCAGGGTCTGGCGGATCTGCGCCTCGCCCGCGGCTCCCTGGAAGAGGGGCAGCGCCTGCCCGGCGACGACCGCGAACACGGCGGGGATGCCCTGGACGCCGAACTGCTGCATCAGCATCTGGTTGGCGTCGACGTCGATCTTGGCGAGCAGGAAGCGCCCGTTGTACTCGACGGCGAGCCGCTCCAGGACCGGGCTCAACTGCTTGCAGGGCTCACACCACTCGGCCCAGAAGTCGATGACGACCGGGACCTCGGTGGACCGCTGGAGAACTTCACTCTCGAAGCCGGCCTCGTCGACGTCGATGACGAGATCGGCCGGGGAGACGGCCCCCGTCCCGCCCTGCCGGGCCGCCTCGGCGCGCGCCTGCTCCGCCTTCGCCTTGGCCTCCTGGGCCTGCTTCACCGCGGCGAGGTCGACGACCCCGCTCATGGACATGTTCCGTGGCTGCATGGGTCTATCCTCCCCCGTACGGCGCGCGCGTGTGAAAACCGGGTCGAAAGCCCGCCCGGATGTGTGCTGTTCGACATGTGTGCTGCTCGGCATGCGTACTGCTCGGCGCCGGGTCCCCACCCCACGCCCGTGGTCGTCGCTGGGGCGCGGGCGGACCCGCGCTTTCGCTACGCGTCGTAGCGTAATGCCATGAGGGTCCGTCGGAACACCCCGCCCCGGTGATCTGTCTCACGGCGGACGCCGTGTTACCCGCCGGTTAAGGTCGGGGGATGCAGAGCAGCACCCCCGCCGGCCGTGCCGGACGCCCGCGCAGCGCCGCGGCGGACACCGCGATCCTGGCCGCGACGCGGGCCGCCCTGGTCGACCTGGGCTGGTCGAAGCTCACCCTGGGAGACGTCGCCACCCGGGCCGGGGTTGCCAAGACGACGCTCTACCGCCGCTGGGCGGGCAAGAACGAGCTGGTCGTGGACGCGGTGGCGGAGCTGTTCGACGAGCTGGAACTGCCCGACCGCGGCTCGCTGGCCGCCGACATCGAGGGCGTGGTGCTCCAGTTCGCGGCGATCCTGGCGCGTCCGGAGGCCCGGAGCGGTCTGATGGCGGTGGTCGCGGAGTCCACGCGGGACGAGGCACTGCGCGAGCGCATCCGCACCTCGATCGTCGAACGGCAGAAGCGCCTGGTGCTGGAGGGCAGGGCGCGGGCCCAGTCCCGGGGCGAGCTGCCGCCGGAGCCGGACGCCGCGGAGGCGGCCCGCACCGCGGACCTGATCTTCGACATGGTCGCGGGCGCGGTGGTGCACCGCACCCTGGTCAGCGCGGAGGCCGCGAACGGCGACTGGGTACGCAGCCTGACCCAGGTCCTGCTGTGGGGCCTCACCTCCCGCCCACCCGAGCAAACCGAGCCGACCGACGGCTGACTCCCCGACCGCCCGAGCCGGGCGGCGATGACGGCCGACTCCCCGGCCGACCGAGCCGGGTAGTGGTGACGGGCGACTCCCCCGCCGACCGAGCCAGCCGACCGGCGGGCGACTTCCCGGCCGACCGAGCCGGGTAGTGGTGACGGGCGACTCCCCCGCCGACCGAGCCAGCCGACCGGCGGGTGACTCCCCGGCCGACCGAGCCGGGTAGTGGTGACGGGCGACTCCCCCGCCGACCGAGCCGGCCGACTTCCCGGCCGGCCGAGCCAGCCGACCGGCGGGCGACTTCCCGGCCGACCGAGCCGGGTGGCGATGACGGGTGACTTCCCGGCCGACCGGGCCGGGTAGTGGTGACGGGTGACTCCCCCGGCCGACCGAGTCGGGCGGCGATGACGGGCGACTTCCGGGGCCACCGAGCCAGCCGGCCGACGGGTGACTTCTCGGCCGACCGAGTCGGGTGGTGGGTGGGCATAGGCCGGGGGTCCAGGGGGCGGAGCCCCCTGGTACGCCGGCTACGACACCGGGCTCAGAACCCCGCAGGCTCCGTGTACACCCCCCACTCATCCCGCAGCACCCCGCAGATCTCCCCGAGCGTCGCCTCCGCCCGCACCGCATCCAGCATCGGCTCGATCATGTTCCCGCCGGACCGCGCCGCCGCGAGCATCGCGTCCAGCGCACCCCTCACCGCCGCATCGTCGCGGGCGGCCTTCCGCTCGCCCAGCACCCGCACCTGCTCGCGCTCGACCTCGTGGCTGACCCGCAGGATCTCCAGGTCGCCGGTGACGGAGCCGGTGTGGACGTTGACGCCGACCACCTTCTTGTCGTCCTTCTCCAGCGCCTGCTGGTATCGGAAGGCCGACTCGGCGATCTCACCGGTGAACCAGCCGTCCTCGATGCCGCGCAGCAGCCCGGAGGTGATCGGCCCGACGGGGTGCTGCCCGTCGGGGTGGGCGCGCAGCCCCCGCTCCTTGATCTGCTCGAAGATCTTTTCCGCGTCGGCCTCGATGCGGTCGGTCAGCTGCTCGATGAACCAGGAACCGCCCAGCGGGTCGGCGACGTTGGCGACACCGGTCTCCTCCATCAGCACCTGCTGGGTGCGCAGGGCGATCTCCGCGGCCTGCTCGCTGGGCAGCGCGAGGGTCTCGTCGAGCGCGTTGGTGTGCAGCGAGTTGGTCCCGCCGAGCACGGCAGCCAGTGCCTCGACGGCGGTCCGCACCACGTTGTTGTACGGCTGCTGCGCGGTCAGCGAGACACCGGCGGTCTGGGTGTGGAAGCGCAGCCACTGGGCCTTCTCGCTCTTGGCCCCGTACACGTCCCGCATCCACCGCGCCCAGATCCGGCGGGCCGCGCGGAACTTGGCGATCTCCTCGAAGAAGTCGACGTGCGCGTCGAAGAAGAAGGAGAGGCCGGGCGCGAAGACGTCCACGTCGAGACCGCGCGAGAGGCCCAGCTCCACGTACCCGAACCCGTCCGCCAGCGTGTACGCCAGCTCCTGCGCCGCCGTCGCGCCCGCCTCGCGGATGTGGTAGCCGGAGACGGAGAGCGGCTTGTAGGCGGGAATGCCGGCCGCGCAGTACTCCATGAGGTCGCCGATGAGGCGCAGATGGGGCTCGGGCTGGAAGAGCCACTCCTTCTGCGCGATGTACTCCTTGAAGATGTCGGTCTGCAGCGTGCCGTTGAGCACCGACGCGTCCACGCCCTGGCGTTCCGCGGCGACCAGGTACATGCAGAACACGGGCACGGCGGGCCCGCTGATCGTCATGGAGGTCGTGACATCGCCGAGGGGGATGTCCTTGAAGAGAACCTCCATGTCGGCGGCCGAGTCGATGGCCACCCCGCAGTGCCCGACCTCGCCGAGCGAGCGCGGGTCGTCGGAGTCGCGGCCCATCAGCGTCGGCATGTCGAAGGCGACGGACAGACCGCCTCCCCCGTTGCGGAGGATCATCTTGTAGCGCTCGTTGGTCTGCTCGGCGTTGCCGAACCCGGCGAACTGCCGGATGGTCCACGTACGCCCCCGGTACCCGGTCGGATACAGGCCGCGGGTGAAGGGGTACTCGCCCGGCCAGCCGATCCGCTCGAAGCCCTCGTACTCGTCCCCGGGACGGGGCCCGTACACCGGCTCCACGGGGTCTCCGGAGAGCGTGGTGAAGTCCGCGTCGCGCTTGCGCGCCGCGTCGTACCGGGCCTGCCAGCGACGGCGGCCCTCTTCTATGGCGTGAGCGTCCATACCTTCAAATTTACTAGGACGTCCAAGTAAATGTCGATGGGGTACCGCCGTACGGGTGTCCGTACGGCGGTGGGACGGCTCTCGAAGGGCCGGTTACGCCTTGACGGGGGCGGGCGCCTCGGCGGCGGCCACCTTGGCCTCCAGCTCCTGGCTGACCCGGCGCTCCACGAAGAACGCGGCCGTCGGAACGGTCCCGGCGAGCAGCACCCAGAGCTGCTTCTTCACCGGCCACTTCGCCTTGGACCCGAGGTCGAAGGCGAAGACGAGGTAGATGACGTACAGCCAGCCGTGGGCGATGCTGACGACCTGGGTGAAGTCGGCGGCGCCGCCCAGGTCCAGCACGTACTTCGCGATCATGCCGAGACACAGCGCGATCAGCAGCACACCGGTGACGTACGCCATGACCCGGTAGCGGGTCAGCACGCTCTTTTTCATGGCTCCGAGCGTAACCGCCCGTTTCGCGCGATCTTCGACCGGGTCGGGCGACTCGCCGGACCCGGTCAGTCCTCCTTGAAATCCCCCGCGGCGACCCGCAGCGGCCTGAGCATCGCGAAGATCTCCCCGCACTCCTCGGCGTCGTAGGCGCCCAGGCCGAAGTCCATCGCCATCAGGTCGCGGGTGGCCGCCTCGACGACCTCGCGGCCCTTGTCGGTGATGGTGGCGAGCGTGCCGCGGCCGTCGTTGGGGTTGGGGCGCTTGGCCACCAGGCCGGAGCGCACCAGCCGGTCGACGGTGTTCGTCACGGAGGTGGGGTGCACCATCAGGCGCTCGCCGATCTTGGACATCGGCAGTTCGCCCGACTTGGAGAAGGTGAGCAGCACCAGCGCCTCGTACCGCGCGAACGTCAGCCCGTACGGCTTGACCACGGCGTCGACCTCGCCCAGCAGGATCTGCTGGGCCCGCATGATCGAGGTGATCGCCGCCATGGAGGGCACACCGCCCCAGCGCTGTGCCCAGAGTTCGTCGGCTCGGGCGATGGGATCGAAGGAGAGACTGAGGGGCTTCGGCACGGCAACAGACCTTACCGGCCGGTCATATGCCGGTCAGCCCCGTCTCGCCTTTCGATACCATCGCCCGCTCATCGGGCGGTCATTCGGCGAGGTGGCGCTCGACCGTCTCGACCTTGGACGTGAGACCGTCCGTCACTCCGGGGCGGATGTCCGCCTTGAGGACCAGGGAGACCCGGGGCGCGCGGGCCTCGACGGCGGCCACGGCCCGCCGGACGACGTCCATGACCTCGTCCCACTCGCCCTCGACCGAGGTGAACATCGCGTCGGTGCGGTTCGGCAGGCCCGACTCGCGGACCACGCGGACGGCGTCGGCGACGTACTCCCCCACGTCCTCGCCGACGCCGAGCGGCGTCACGGAGAAGGCGACGATCATGCGTTGACGATCCCTTCCTGGCGGGCGCGGGAGGCGATGACCGCGTTCTCGGCCTCGCGCTTGAGCTTGCGCTCGGCGAAGAAGCCGCCGGTCGGCAGGACCGAGAGGACGAAGTAGAGGGCGGCGGTCTTCAGCGGCCACTTGGCGCGGTTCCAGGCGTCCGCCCAGAAGATCACGTACAGCACGAAGAGGACACCGTGGATCATGCCCATCGCCGGCACCGCGTTGAAGTCGGTGGTCCGCTTCAGCACGGAGCAGACGAGCAGGAGGAGGAACGAGATCGCCTCGGGGGCCGAGACCAGGCGGAGGCGGCGGAGTGCGGTGGCGGTCTTGAGGTCCACGGGTCACCTTCGGGAGGGAGGGGATGCGCCGACGGCGCGGGCGGCGTGCCGTCCGCCTTGTGAACGGAAGCACAATCGTTCGCCCATTGTGGCAAACAATGCCCCAAGGGATGGACTCAGGGTCGTTCTCCACCCGTGGGCCCTGTTCTGTCCACCCGTGGCGGGGCTACTTTCGCAGCGTGGCGATGTTCCGACTTCAAAGCAGCAAGGTCCTCGCCGTCGACATGACCCAGGACGCCGTGAAGGCGAAGAACGGCTCGATGGTCGCGTACGACGGGGAGATGGCCTTCAAGAAGCTGAGCGGCGGCGGTGAGGGCCTCCGGGGCATGGTGACCCGGCGGATCACCGGTGAGCAGATGACGGTGATGGAGGTGAGAGGGCAGGGGACCTGCTGGTTCGCGGACCGGGCCTCGGAGATCACCCTGGTGGGGCTCCAGGGCGACAAGCTGTACGTCGAGTCGAGCAACTTCCTGGCGGCCGACGCCGGGCTGCGCACCGGCACCAGCTTCACGGGCACGCGCGGCGCCTCCCAGGGCAACGGGCTGTTCACCACGACGATCGAGGGGCACGGGCAGGCGGCGATCATGTCCGACGGTCCCGCGGTGGTGCTGCGGGTCAGCGCGCAGTACCCGCTGACCGTCGACCCGGGGGCATACGTCGCGCACCAGGGGAACCTGCGGCAGTCCTTCCAGTCGGGTGTGACCTTCCGCACGCTGCTCGGGGAGGGCGGCGGCGAGGCCTTCCAGATCCGCTTCGAGGGCGACGGACTGGTGTACGTGCAGCCGAGCGAGCGGAACACGATCGCGGGGGACGTCTGAGATGGCCTTCCAGGAGATCAACTCGAAGATGGTCCAGGCGACCGTCGCACCCGGGCAGCGGCTGTTCAGTCAGCGCGGCGCCATGCTCGCCTACCGGGGCGAGGTGTCGTTCACCCCCAATCTGCGCGGCGGGCAGGGCGGGGTCATGTCGATGATCGGACGCCGGGTGGCCAACGAGGACACGCCGCTGATGACCGTCGAGGGCAGCGGCACAGTGTTCTTCGGGCACGGCGGCCACCACGTCCAAGTGATCAACCTTTCGGGCGACACCCTGTACGTGGAGGCGGACCGCCTCCTCGCCTTCGAGGGCACCCTGGAGCAGAACACGGTGTTCCTCGGCTCGCAGGGCGGCGTCATGGGCATGGTGCGGGGCCAGGTGAGCGGCCAGGGGCTGTTCACCACCTCCCTCAAGGGGCACGGCTCGGTGGCGGTGATGGCCCACGGCGGTGTCTTCGAGGTGCCCATCACCCCGCAGCGCCCGGTGCGCGTCGACCCGCAGGCCTACGTCGCCCACCACGGCGACGTGCGCAACAAGCTGTCCACGGCCCTGGGCTGGCGGGACATGGTGGGGCGCGGCTCGGGCGAGGCGTTCCAGCTGGAGCTGAGCGGCAGCGGCACGGTGTTCGTCCAGGCGTCGGAGGAGAAGCTGTGAGCACGGTCCACCACGACCCGGCGACGCTGCCGGCCGACGACAACGTCAACGCGTACACCTTCTGTGTGGAGCTGAAGGGGAGCCAGTGGTTCCTGCAGAAGGGGAAGATGATCGCCTACTACGGGACGATCGACTTCAACGGCATCGGGCACGGCCGGCTGGACCGTCTGGTGCGCACGTCGTTCCATTCGCCTCTGCACGCGAGCGACTGGGTCGTGGCGGAGGGCTCGGGCAAGATGCTCCTCGCCGACCGGGCCTTCGACGTGAATTCCTACGACCTGGAGGACGGCAATCTGACCATTCGCTCGGGCAACCTGCTCGCTTTTCAGCCAAGCCTCGCGCTGAAGCAGTCGATCGTGCCGGGCTTCCTGACGCTGATCGGAACCGGAAAGTTCGTGGCCGCGTCCAACGGTCCGGTGGTGTTCGTGGAACCGCCGATCCGGGTGGACCCGCAGGCCCTGGTCGGCTGGGCCGACTGCCCGTCCCCGTGCCACCACTACGACCACGGGTACATGACCGGCCTACTGGGCGGTCTACGTGCGATGACGGGGCTCGGCGGGGCCTCCGGGGAGGAGCACCAGTTCGAGTTCGTGGGAGCCGGCACGGTGCTGCTGCAGTCGAGCGAGGCGCTGATGGCGGAGCAGTCCGTGGGGGCTCCTCCGCAGCAGGCGGGGGTGCCCGGCGGCGGCACCTCCGGAGCGTCGGGAGGCCGGTCCGGGGTACCGGGGCTTCCCGGACAGCTGGGGGACCTCCAGCGCCGCTTCGGGCTGTGAGCGGTAATCTGCGGAGTGTGACATCGAACGCGTGCGCACCGTCACCGTCACGGAAAACCCCTCACTAGTTCGCCTTTCAACCTTTTAGGTAGACTTCATTCATGGAGACCGAGACGGCCACTCGCTGGCTGACCGATACGGAGCAGTGTGCTTGGCGCACCCACCTGGAGGTCAACAGGCTGTTGACGCACCAGCTCGAGAAGGACCTGCAGCCGTTCGGCCTGACAATGAACGACTACGAGATCCTGGTGAACCTCTCCGAGTCGGAGGGCGACAGAATGCGGATGAGCGACCTGGCCACCGCCACGATGCAGTCCAAGAGCCGCCTCTCCCACCAGATCACCCGCATGGAGAACGCGCACCTGGTCCGCCGGGAGAACTGCGAGTCCGACCGGCGCGGGCTCTTCGCCGTCCTCACCGAGCACGGCAGGGAGACGATGCGGAAGGTCGCACCGCACCACGTGGCCTCGGTCCGCAGGCACTTCATCGACCTGCTGGCCCCGGAGGACCTGACGGAGCTGGACAAGGCGCTCAAGCCCATCGCGGAGCACCTGCGCGGGCAGCGGGGACGTCCCTGATCACGTACCCGAGGACCGTGAAGGCCTAGACACCCGGCAGGCGGAGCTCGAACAGGGCGCCGCCTGCCGGTGCGTCGTGCACCGTGAGCGTGCCGCCGTGCCGTACGGCGACGTCGCGGGCGATGGCCAGCCCGAGACCGGCACCGCCGTCGTCTCGGCTGCGGGCGGCGTCCAGGCGTACGAAGCGCTCGAAGATCCGCTCCCGGTCGGCGGCCGGCACGCCTTCCCCGTCGTCGGCCACGGCGACCACCGCCGTGTCCCCGTCCCGGCGTACGGACACCTCCACCGCCGAACGGGCGTGCCGCTGGGCGTTGTCGAGCAGATTGGCCAGCACCCGCCCCAGCTGCCCCCGCGATCCGGCCACGCTCACCGGGCCTTCGGCGCCCCGCACCCGCACCCCGGTCCGCCCCTCGGCGGCCTCCCGCGCCAGCGCCGCGAGGTCGACCCGGGCGTCGGCGGGCCGCTCCCCCGCGTCCAGCCGGGCCAGCAGCAACAGGTCGGCGGCGAGCCGCTGGAGCCGGACGGTGTCCGCCACGGCGCCGTCCAGGTCCAGCAGTTCCGGATGGGCGGCGGCCACCTCCAGCTGGGTGCGCAGCGAGGCGATCGGACTGCGCAGCTCGTGCGAGGCGTCCGCGACGAAGCCGCGCTGCCGCTCCACCGAGGACTCCAGCGCGGCCAGCGTCTCGTTGGTGGTGGTGGCGAGCCTGGCCACCTCGTCGTGGGTGGCCGGCACCGGAACGCGGCGGGCCAGGTCCTCGCTGGCGGTGATCGCGGCCATCTCGCGCCGGATGCCCTCCACCGGGCGCAGCGCGCGCCGGGTGACCAGCCAGGTCACCCCCGCCACGACCGCGAGCAGCAACGGGAAGCCGATCAGCATCACGGTCAGCGCGGTGCTCACGGCGCCGTGTTCGGCGGAGAGCGGGGCACCGGCGTAGACGGTGAGCGTGCCCCGGTCGTCGGTCTTCACCGGGACGGCGGCGAAACGGTAGTCCTCGGCGTCGCCGTCGATGGTCGCCGAGCCGTCGCTGACGGTGATCCGGGCGCCGATCTCACCGGGGTCGAGGGACTCGCCGGAGTCGTCATCGTCGTCGTCGGCGTCGTCGTCTCCCCCCGGAGACACCGCGGGCCGCGGCTGCACCGCGTCGACGCCGGTGCCGGTGATCTGCTCCAGGTCCTCGCTGGCGGCGACCAGCACGCCGTCGTCGTCGACGACCTGCACCGGCCGGTCGTCCACGTCCAGCGACAGGTCCGCGTACGGCGTCCCGACGGCCAGCTCCGTCGCCACCTCCCGCGCCGAGCGCTCCGCCTGGGTGCCCGCCTCGCCGAGCAGGTTGGAGCGCAGCGACAGCAGGACGGCGGCGCCGGCCGCGACCAGGGCGACGGCGACCACGAGGGTGGCGGCGAGCGTGGCGCGGGCCCGCACCGAGCCGAAGAGGCGGCTCACCGCCCGGTCTCCAGCCGGTAGCCGGCCCCGCGCACGGTCCGGATGAGCCCGGCGCGCAGCTTGCGGCGCAGCGCGCTGACGTACACCTCGACGATGTTCGGATCGCCGTCGTAGGCGAAGTCCCAGACGTGCTCCAGGATCTCCGCCTTGGACACCACCTGTCCGGCCCGCACCACGAGCTGCTCCAGGACGGCGAACTCCTTGGCGGTGAGGGTCACTTCGTCCTCGCCGAGGAAGACCCGGCGGGCCGCGGTGTCGACCCTGAGGTCGCCGTGGACGTGCACGGGCGAGGCCCCGGCGCCCTGCCCCCGCCGCCGCAGCAGGGCCTTCACCCGGGCGACGAGGACGACGTACGAGAAGGGCTTGGTGAGGTAGTCGTCCGCGCCGGTGTCCAGGCCCTCGGCCTCGTCGTACTCGCCGTCCTTGGCGGTGAGCATCAGGATCGGCACGTCGTGCCCGGCGGCGCGCAGGGCGGCGCAGACCCGGTAGCCGTTGAGGCCGGGCAGCATGATGTCGAGGACGACGAGGTCGTAGGTGCCCTCGCCGGCCCGGTGCAGCCCTTCGAGTCCGTCGTGGACGACGTCCACGGCGTATCCCTCCGCGGTGAGGCCCTTGGCGAGCGACACGGCGAGGCGCTTCTCGTCCTCCACGATCAACAGGCGCATGGGTAAAGAGTGGCAAAGGCGAGCTGAAGATCCCTTCAGGTGGCTTCAGGTTGGCCTCAGCGTCGGTCCGCGACAGTGAACACGTCGAAAACGACGGGACTGGGACGACTCGGAGGAAACAGCATGAAGCGCAACATCGCGATCGCCGCCGTCACCGCCGCCGCACTGATCGGCGGCGGTACGGCGACGGCGCTGGCCACGACGGGGGACGACGGCCGGGGCACGACGTCCCGCGCGGACGCCGCGCACGCCGCGGACACGTCGGCTGTCAGCGTGTCGGACGACGGCGGCGTACGGGACGAGGCCGACGACCGCGACGACGACGCGGACCGCGCCGCCTCCTCGAAGGTGACGGCGCACGACGCCGTCGCCGCCGCGCTGGCGCACACCCCGGGCACCGCCGTCTCCGCCGAACTGGACGACGAGGACGACGACGGGGACGACGACGACCGAGGTGAGCGGGCGGCCTGGGAGGTCGACGTCCTGTCCGGCGACGGCACCTGGCACAGCGTCCGGGTCGACCCGGCCACCGGCAAGGTGCTGGGCTCGGAGCGGGACGACGACGAGGACGACACCGCCGAGGTGCGCGCGGCCCTCAAGGGTGCCTCCGTCGACGCGGCCGAGGCGGCGGAGGCGGCGTCCGGCCGCGGCACCGTCACCTCCGTCGAGCTGGACGAGGACGGCGACCACGGTGACGGCAGGCCCGCCTGGGAGGTCGAGACGCACACCGCCGGCAAGGGCGAGCAGGACTGGCGGGTCGACCTGAAGACCGGCAAGGTCACGGCCGACGCACACGACCGGTACGGCGCTCACGCCTCGGACGACGACGCCGACGGCTCCGGCAGCTCGGACGACTCCGACGACTCTGACGACGACTGAGCGGCGGCCGGCCCGCGGCGGCGCCCCGGCACCAGCGCCGCCGCCGCGGCGACCGCGCCGGACACCGCGAAGCACACCGGCAGCGGCAGCCGTTCCACCAGCAGGCCCACCGCGGCGGCGCCGACCGACATCCCGGCGTTCACGGCGGTGTTGCACCAGGTGCCCGCCCGGACCCGGAAGCCGGGCGCCGCGCTCTCGTCGGCGATCAGGTACGCCGTGGTCAGCGCCGGTGCCACGAACAGGCCCGCGCACGTGACGGCCAGGAGCAGCGTGCCGAGTCCGGGCGCGAGACCCGCGGCGGCCAGGCAGACGCCCACACCGGCCGCGAACAACGGCAGCCGGGCCCGGGCGGGCGAACTCCAGGCGACGGCGCCGTTGACGAGACCGCCGACCGCGCTGCCCACCGACAGCGCCGCGAGCACCCAGGCGACCGTGCCGTCCCCGAGGCCGCGCTCTCCCGCGTAGGCGACGACGAGCAGGTCGACGGCGCTCACCGAGATGCCGACACCGGCCGCGACGACGACGGGCTGCAGCAGGGCCCGGCCCTGCCCCGGGCCGCCTCGCCCGGGTGCCGGGCCGTCGCTCTTCCCGCGCCCCGCCGGGCGCAGCGCCGCGGTCGCCGGTGAGGTGACGAAGGCGAGGGTGCCGACCGCCACCAGCACCGCGCTGAGCACGACGCCGACCACCGGCGAGGCGACGGCGACGATGCCGCCGACCAGGAGCGGGCCGGAGACGAAGAGCAGTTCCTCGGCGACGCCGTCCAGGCTGTAGGCGCGCTGCAACAGCCGCCGGTCAGGGAGCAGTTCGGCCCACACCGCGCGCATCGTGGGGCCGAGCGGGGGCGTGCAGGCACCCGCGAGCCCGGCGGTCACCGCGAGGACGGCCTCGGTGGTACCCGGACGCCGGCAGGCCGCCGCCAGCACGCAGAGCAGGGCGGCGTAGAGCAGGGCCATGGGCAGCAGGGCCCGGCGCGGACCGTGCCGGTCGACGAGGGAAGCACGGTAGGGGGACAGGAAGACGCTGGTGGCGCCGAAGAGCGCCATGACCAGCCCGGCCACGGCGTACGACCCGGTGGACCGGGTCAGGGAGAGCATCAGGGCGAGGGAGACCGTGCCGTAGGACAGCCGCCCGACGAGGGCGGCCGCGAAGGTGCGGCGGGCATGCGGGACGCGGAGGACGGCGGCGTACGAGGGCCGCGAAAGAGGTGTGGACACGCGAAGGGTTCCTCAGCAGGAAGGCAACTAGGGGACGCCGATGCGCGCGACGGCCGGATGCGGCGGTCGCGTGCGGGGCGGGTCCTAGGCCAAGAGGAGGAACACGCGGGTCACTTTAGCCCGTCCGGCGCTTGAGGACGAGGCCGTTCAGGCCGAAAGCGGGGGTCTGGGGGCAGAGCCCCCAGAGCCGGGAAGGGAAGGGGCGGCGGGGGCGAAGAAAACCCCACGCCGACAAGCCGCCCCGCGTCAGCCGCGCGTCAGCCCCGCCACCAACTCGTCCGCCGCACGGTACGGATCCAGCTCCCCCGCGACGATCCGCTCCGCCAGCGCCCCGAGCCGCCGGTCCCCGTGCAGGTCACCGATGCGCTCGCGCAGCGTGGTGACCGCGATCGTCTCGACCTCGCGGGCGGCCCGGGCCCGCCGGCGTTCGGCCAGCACGTCCCGCTCCTCCATCCACGCCCGGTGCTTCTCCAGCGCCTCGACGACCTCGTCGACGCCCTCGCCGCGCGCGGCGACCGTCTTGACGATGGGCGGGCGCCAGTCGCCCGCCGCGCGGGCCTCGCCGAGACCCAGCATGTGGTTCAGCTCGCGCGCGGTCGCGTCGGCGCCGTCGCGGTCGGCCTTGTTGACCACGTAGACGTCGCCGATCTCCAGGATTCCGGCCTTGGCGGCCTGGATGCCGTCGCCCATGCCGGGGGCGAGCAGGACGACGGAGGTGTCGGCCTGGGAGGCGATCTCGACCTCCGACTGGCCCACGCCCACCGTCTCCACCAGGACCACGTCGCAGCTGGCCGCGTCCAGCACGCGGATCGCCTGCGGCGCGGCCCAGGCGAGACCGCCGAGGTGGCCGCGGGTCGCCATCGAGCGGATGTAGACGCCGGGGTCGGAGGCGTGCTCCGACATCCGGACGCGGTCGCCGAGCAGGGCGCCGCCGGAGAAGGGGGAGGACGGGTCGACGGCGAGCACGCCGACCCGCTTGCCCTGCTTGCGGTACGCCGTCACCAGCGCCGAGGTGGACGTCGACTTGCCGACGCCCGGCGAGCCGGTCAGACCGACGACATACGCGTTGCCGGTGAGCGGCGCGAGCGCCTCCATGACCTCCCTGAGCTGCGGGGACGCCCCCTCCACCAGGGAGATCAGCCGGGCCACGGCCCGCGGCCGGCCTTCCCGTGCCTGGGCCACCAGTGAGGAGACGTCCTGCATCACAGCTCCGTTCAGTGAGAAGTCGTAACTCGGGCGGTCAGGCCCCGGGCACCCGCACGATCAGCGCGTCGCCCTGGCCGCCGCCGCCGCACAGCGCCGCCGCGCCGACGCCGCCGCCGCGCCGCTTCAGTTCCAGTGCCAGGTGCAGTACCAGCCGGGCGCCGGACATGCCGATCGGGTGTCCGAGGGCGATGGCACCACCGTTGACGTTCACCTTTTCGGTGGACACGCCGAGGTCCTTCATTGACTGGAAGGCGACGGCCGCGAACGCCTCGTTGATCTCGATGAGGTCGAGGTCGCCGACCTCCAGGCCCTCCTTCTTCAGGGCGTGCCGGATGGCGTTCGACGGCTGCGACTGCAAAGAGTTGTCCGGGCCTGCGACATTGCCGTGCGCGCCGATCTCCGCGATCCACTCCAGGCCCAGCTCCTCGGCCTTGGCCCGGCTCATGACGACCACGGCCGCCGCGCCGTCGGAGATCTGCGAGGAGGACCCGGCGGTGATGGTGCCGTCCTTGGCGAAGGCCGGACGCAGCTTGCCGAGGGACTCGGCGGTGGTGTCGCCGCGGATGCCCTCGTCCTTGCTGAACAGCACCGGGTCGCCCTTGCGCTGCGGGATCTCGACCGGGGTGATCTCGGCGTCGAACACGCCGTTCTTCTGTGCGGCGGCGGCACGCTGGTGGGACAGGGCGGCGATCTCGTCCTGGGCCGCGCGCTCGATGCCGAGCCGGGTGTTGTGCTTCTCCGTGGACTCGCCCATGGCGATGCCCTCGAAGGAGTCGGTCAGTCCGTCGTGGGCCATGGAGTCGATCATCTGGACCGCGCCGTACTTGTAGCCCTCGCGGGACTTGGGGAGCAGGTGCGGGGCGTTGGTCATGGACTCCTGGCCGCCGGCGACGATCACGTCGAATTCACCCGCGCGAATGAGCTGGTCGGCGAGTGCGATGGCGTCGAGGCCGGAGAGGCAGACCTTGTTGACGGTGAGCGCCGGGACGCTCATGGGGATGCCGGCCTTGACGGCGGCCTGGCGGGCGGGGATCTGCCCGGCACCGGCCTGGAGCACCTGCCCCATGATCACGTACTGGACCTGGTCGCCGCCGATCCCGGCGCGGTCGAGGGCGGCCTTGATCGCGAATCCGCCGAGGTCGGCCCCGGAGAAGGGCTTCAGGGAGCCGAGCAGCCGCCCCATCGGGGTGCGGGCACCCGCGACGATGACGGAGGTCGTGCCGTTCGTTGCAGAGGTTTCGGAGATTCCAGAAGACATGAGCTGTGGTCCCCTTTTCCGGCCCGCACAGGCCGCGGAGTGAACGAGGGTTTACTCGAATGTACTGAGCGGTATCCCGCCCGTCACCGGGCTGTCGGTGTGATCGCGCGCACGTTGCGTAACCACCTCCGGAGCGCTGCACTGAAACCATGCTGACGCGAATCGACCACATCGGAATCGCCTGCCGCGACCTCGACGCGACCGTCGAGTTCTACCGTGCCACGTACGGCTTCGAGGTGTTCCACACCGAGGTCAACGAGGAGCAGGGGGTCCGCGAGGCCATGCTCAAGATCAACGATACGTCGGACGGGGGTGCCTCGTACCTCCAGCTCCTGGAGCCCACCCGCGAGGACTCCGCGGTCGGCAAGTGGCTCGCGAAGAACGGCGAAGGCGTCCACCACATCGCCTTCGGTACGGCGGACGTGGACGCGGACGCCGCGGACATCCGGGGCAAGGGCGTACGCGTCCTGTACGACGAGCCCCGGCGCGGTTCCATGGGATCGCGGATCACCTTCCTGCACCCCAAGGACTGTCATGGCGTACTGACAGAACTGGTCACATCGGCGGCCGTTGAGTCACCTGAGCACTGACCCTCGTACATAGGGGCCGGTAGGGTTGGGTGCGGTCGCCGCTCAGTCCAGGGTGACCCGGTCCTGCCGTCTTGGGCGCCGGGACCGCCGGGGTCGTGTTTCGGGGGGCGGGCGACGGGGCAGCAGCACATGCTCCGCCGTTGATCTGACACCATTCCCCGGGGGCCCCGTCCGTCGGACGGACGGAGCTCGTTCGGGAAGATTTGCGACCAGGGGACGGATGGGACCGCGCAGTGCGGGGCTACGAGAGCCAGGAGCGAGAGCCGGCGGCTGACGTCGACCACCTCTCTCGGTTCGAGGCCGAGATGAAGCGGCTGAAGACCGAGCGGGAAAAGGCGATCCAGCACGCCGAGGACCTCGGCTACCAGGTCGAGGTGCTGCGCGCCAAGCTGCACGAGGCGCGGCGCACCATCATGTCCCGGCCCGCCTTCGACGGCGGCGACATCGGGTACCAGGCCGAGCAGTTGCTGCGCAACGCGCAGACGCAGGCCGACCAGCTGCGCGCCGACGCGGAGCGGGAGCTGAGCCAGGCCCGGGCGCAGACCCAGCGGATCCTCCAGGAGCACGCCGAGCAGGCCGCCCGGCTCCAGGCGGAGCTGCACCAGGAGGCGGTGACCCGCCGCCAGCAGCTGGACCAGGAGCTGGCCGAGCGCCGGCAGACCGTCGAGTCGCACGTCAACGAGAACGTGGCGTGGGCGGAGCAGCTGCGCGCCCGCACCGAGCAGCAGGCCCGCCGGCTGCTCGACGAGTCCCGCGCGGAGGCCGAGCAGGCCTTGAGCGCGGCCCGCGCGGAGGCGGAGCGGCTGACCGCCGAGGCCCGGCAGCGGCTGCGCAGCGACGCGGAGAGCGCGCGTGCCGAGGCCGAGCAGATCCTGCGCCGGGCCCGTACCGACGCCGAGCGGCTGCTGACCGCCGCCTCCACGCAGGCGCAGGAGGCCACCGACCACGCCGAGCAGCTGCGCAGCTCCACCGCGACCGAGTCGGAGTCCGCGCGCCGCGAGGCCCAGGAGCTGAGCCGGGCCGCCGAGCAGCGCATGTCGGAGGCCGAGGAGGCGCTGCGCAAGGCGCAGGCCGAGGCCGAGAAGGTGGTCGCCGAGGCCGAGGAGGCCGCGGCCAAGGCGCTGTCGAGCGCCGAGGCGACCAACGAGCAGCGCACCCGTACCGCCAAGGAGCAGGTCGCCCGGCTGGTCGGCGAGGCCACCAAGGACGCGGAGAACACCAGGTCCGAGGCCGAGCAGGTGGTCGCGGACGCCCGGGCCGAGGCCGAGCGGATCCTCGCCGAGGCCGCCGAGAAGGCCCGCACGATCACCGCCGAGGAGTCGGCCACCCAGCTGTCCAAGGCGGCCAAGACGGCCGAGGACGTGCTGAACAAGGCCTCCGAGGACGCCAAGCGGACCACGAAGGCCGCCACCGAGGAGGCCGAGCGGATCCGCTCCGAGGCCGAGGCCGAGGCGGACCGGCTGCGCGGCGAGGCGCACGACATCGCCGAGCAGCTCAAGGGCGCGGCGAAGGACGACACCAAGGAGTACCGCGCCAAGACGGTCGAGCTGCAGGAGGAGGCGCGCCGGCTGCGCGGCGAGGCCGAGCAGCTGCGGGCGGACGCGGTCGCCGAGGGCGAGAAGATCCGCGCCGAGGCCCGCAAGGAGGCCGTGGCGCAGATCGAGGAGGCGGCGAAGACCGCCGAGGAGCTGCTCGCCAAGGCCAAGGCGGACGCGGACGAGCTGCGGCAGACCGCGACGGCGGACAGCGAGAAGGTCCGCACCGAGGCGATCGAGCGGGCCACGACCCTGCGCCGGCAGGCCGAGGAGACCCTGGAGCGCACCCGCGCGGAGGCCGAGCGGCACCGTGCGGAGGCCGCCGAGCGGGTCGAGGAGCTGCAGGCGGAGGCCGAGCGGGCCGCCCGCGAGCTGCGCGAGGAGACCGAGCGCGCCGTCGAGGCCCGGCAGGCGGAGGCCGCCGAGGAGCTGACCCGGCTGCACACCGAGGCCGAGGAGCGCCGCACCGCCGCCGAGCAGGCGCTGACCGAGGCCCGCGAGGAGGGCGAGCGGATCCGCCGCGAGGCCGCCGAGGAGAGCGAGCGGCTGCGCACCGAGGCCGCGGAGCGGGTCCGGGCGCTCCAGCAGCAGGCCGAGACGGAGGCCGAGCGGCTGCGCACCGAGGCCGCCGCGGACGCGTCCGCCTCCCGCGCGGAGGGCGAGGCCGTCGCCGTACGGCTGCGCTCGGAGGCCGCGAGCGAGGCCGAGCGGCTGAAGTCGGAGGCGCAGGAGAGCGCCGACCGGGTGCGGGCGGAGGCGCAGAGTGCCGCCGAGCGCATCGCCGCCGAGGCGTCGGAGACGCTCGCCGCCGCCCAGGAGGAGGCCGCCCGGCGCCGCCGCGAGGCGGAGGAGCTGCTCGGCTCGGCCCGGCAGGAGGCCGACCAGGAGCGCGAGCGGGCGCGGGAGCAGAGCGAGGAGCTGCTGGCCTCGGCGCGCAACCGCGTGGAGGAGGCGCAGGCCGAGGCGGTCCGGCTGGTCGAGGAGGCCGACCGGCGCGCCACCGAGATGGTGTCGGCCGCCGAACAGCACGCGGCGCAGGTGCGGGAGTCGGTCGCCGGGCTGCACGAGCAGGCCCAGGAGGAGATCACCGGCCTGCGCAGCGCCGCCGAGCACGCCGCCGAGCGCACCCGGCAGGAGGCCGAGCAGGAGGCGGACCGGGTCCGCGCCGACGCCTACGCGGAGCGGGAGCGGGCGAGCGAGGACGCGGGGCGGCTGCGGCGCGAGGCGCAGGAGGAGACCGAGGCCGCCAAGACGCTGGCCGAGCGGACCGTGTCCGAGGCCATCGCGGAGGCCGACCGGATCCGCGCGGACGTCTCCGAGCACGCCCAGCGGGTGCGCACGGAGGCCTCCGACGCCATCGCCGAGGCCGAGCAGTCCGCGTCGCGCACCCGGGCGGACGCCCGCGAGGACGCCAACCGCATCCGCTCCGACGCGGCGACGCAGGCGGACACCCTGATCACGGAGGCGCGTTCCGAGGCGGAGCGGCTCACCACCGAGACGGCGGCCGAGACCGACCGGCTCCGGACGGAAACGCTCGCGGAGGCGGAGCGCGTCACCACCGAGGCGGCGAGCGAGGCCGAGCGGGTCAGGACCGAGGCGGCCGCGGAGGCGGAGCGGCTGCGCACCGAGACCACCGCCGAGGCCGAACGGGTCCGCGCCGAGGCCGGCGCCCGGGCCGAGCAGCTGGTCTCGGACGCCACCGGGGAGGCGGAGCGGCTGCGCGCCGAGGCCGCCGACACGGTCGGCTCCGCCCAGCAGCACGCCGAGCGGATCCGCACCGAGGCGGACCGGGTCCGCCGCGAGGCGGCCGCGGAGGCCGAGCGGGTCACCGCGGCGGCCCGCGAGGAGGCCGAGCGCACCCTCGACGAGGCCCGCAAGGACGCCAACAAGCGGCGTTCGGAGGCCGCCGAGCAGGTCGACACGCTCATCACGGAGACCACCGCCGAGGCCGACAAGCTGCTCACCGAGGCGCAGCAGCAGGCCCAGAAGACCACCGCGGACGCCGAGTCGCAGGCCGACACGATGGTCGGCGCGGCCCGCGCGGAGGCCGACCGGATCGTCCGGGAGGCGACGGTCGAGGGCAACACCCGGGTGGAGAAGGCCCGTACGGACGCGGACGAGCTGCTGGTCGGCGCCCGCCGGGACGCGACCGCCATAAGGGAGCGCGCGGAGGAGCTGCGCGAGCGGCTCACCTCCGAGATCGAGGAGCTGCACGAGCGGGCCCGCCGCGAGGCCGCCGAGACGATGAAGTCGGCCGGCGACCGCTGCGACGCGCTCATCAAGGCCGCCGAGGAGCAGCTCGCCAAGGCGGAGGCGAAGGCCAAGGAGCTGGTGTCGGAGGCCAACTCGGAGGCCGGCAAGGTGCGCATCGCCGCCGTCAAGAAGGCCGAGGGGCTGCTCAAGGAGGCCGAGCAGAAGAAGGCGACCCTGGTCCGCGAGGCCGAGGAGCTGAAGGCCGAGGCGGTCCGCGAGGCCCGGGCGACGGTCGACGAGGGCAAGCGCGAGCTGGAGGTGCTGGTCCGGCGCCGCGAGGACATCAACGCGGAGATCTCCCGGGTCCAGGACGTGCTGGAGGCGCTGGAGTCGTTCGAGGCGCCCGGGGGCGCGAAGGACAACGGGGTGAAGGCCGGAGCGACGGTGGGCGCCCCACGTTCGGGTGGCAAGTCGTCAGACGGCTAGCATTCGGGGTGATTTGGGTGTCTGCTGGAGATCTTTGGCCGAGTCCCGACGGGACCCCTGCCCAAGGCTTTGGCAAGCCATCCGAGGGTCAGCCACTCAAAAGAGGTGTCATTCTCCGTATCAAACGTGCATCCGCTCGATGACACACCGCATTGGCGCCTAGGATTCCCTCTATCACCTCACCCGGTCTCTTTCGACAGGAACCCCATGAGCGACACTTCCCCCTACGGCTTCGAGCTTGTGCGGCGTGGGTACGACCGCGCTCAGGTGGACGAACGTATCTCCAAGCTCGTCTCCGACCGTGACAGCGCTCTCGCCCGCATCACCGCTCTGGAAAAGCGCATCGAGGAGCTCCACCTCGAGACCCAGAACGCCCAGGCCCAGGTCAACGACGCCGAGCCGTCGTACGCCGGGCTCGGCGCCCGGGTCGAGAAGATCCTGCGGCTCGCCGAGGAAGAGGCGAAGGACCTGCGCGAGGAGGCCCGGCGCGCGGCCGAGCAGCACCGCGAGCTGGCCGAGTCGGCCGCCCAGCAGGTGCGCAACGACGCGGAGTCGTACGCCGCCGAGCGCAAGGCCAAGGCCGAGGACGAGGGCGTCCGGATCGTCGAGAAGGCCAAGGGCGACGCCTCCCAGCTGCGTTCCGAGGCGCAGAAGGACGCGCAGTCCAAGCGCGACGAGGCAGACGCCCTCTTCGAGGAGACCCGCGCCAAGGCCGCGCAGGCCGCCGCCGACTTCGAGACCAACCTCGCCAAGCGCCGCGAGCAGTCCGAGCGGGACCTGGCCTCCCGTCAGGCCAAGGCGGAGAAGCGGCTCGCGGAGATCGAGCACCGCGCGGAGCAGCTGCGCCTGGAGGCGGAGAAGCTGCGCACGGACGCCGAGCGCCGGGCCCGCCAGACCGTGGAGACGGCGCAGCGCCAGTCCGAGGACATCGTGGCCGACGCCAACGCCAAGGCCGACCGGATCCGTTCGGAGTCGGAGCGCGAGCTGGCCGCCCTCACCAACCGCCGCGACTCCATCAACGCGCAGCTCACCAACGTGCGCGAGATGCTGGCGTCCCTCACCGGTGCCGCGGTGGCCGCCGCTCCCTCGGTCGAGGACGAGTCGGTCACCCGCGGGGTGCCGGCCCAGCAGTCCCGCTGAGGCTGCCCGGCCCACGCGGGGGCGGGCGCCTGCTGAATACGTACGAACAACGACGAGGCCTGTTGTCACTGGGGTGGCAGCGGGCCTCGTCCCGTTCTAGCGTGGGCGCCATGATCGAGCTCGAGGGGCTGACCAAGCGGTACGGCGAGAAGGTGGCGGTCAACAATCTCTCCTTCACCGTCAGACCCGGCATCATCACGGGCTTCCTCGGCCCCAACGGCGCGGGCAAGTCCACCACCATGCGGATGGTGCTGGGCCTGGACCGGCCGACCGCCGGGGACGTGCGGATCGACGGCAAGCACTACGAGCAGCTCAAGGACCCGCTGACGTACATCGGCGCGCTCCTGGAGGCCAAGGCCTGGCACGGCGGGCGCAGCGCCTACAACCACCTGCTGTGCCTCGCGCAGAGCAACGGCATCCCGGCGAGCCGGGTGCGCGAGGTGCTGGACACGGTCGGGCTCTCGGCGGTCGCCAAGAAGAAGACCAAGGGCTTCTCCCTCGGCATGGGGCAGCGGCTCGGCATCGCCGGCGCACTGCTCGGCGATCCGCGGATCCTGATGTTCGACGAGCCGGTCAACGGCCTGGACCCCGAGGGCATCCACTGGATCCGCAATCTGATGAAGACCCTGGCCTCCCAGGGCCGTACGGTCTTCGTCTCCTCCCACCTGATGAGCGAGATGGCACTGACCGCCGACCACCTGGTGGTCATCGGCCAGGGCAGGCTGCTCGCGGACACCTCGATGGCCGAGTTCATCGCGGAGAACTCGCGCAGCTACGTCCGGATCCGCACCCCGCAGCGCGAGCAGCTGCTCGACGCGCTGCACGGCGCCGGGGTCGCGGTCGTCGAGGCGGGCGACGGGGTCCTGGAGGTGGACGGCGACAAGTCGGAGGCGGTCGGCGAGCTGGCGGCGCGGCAGCAGATCGTGCTGCACGAGCTGAGCCCGCAGCGCGCCTCGCTGGAGGAGGCGTTCATGCAGCTGACCGCGGAGTCCGTGGAGTACCACGCGCACGACGGGCAGCCGCCCGGCGCGGTGCCGCAGCAGCCGCCCCCGGGGCAGCCGCCGCGGCAGCAGTGGGGCAGCGACTGGAAGAGGGGTTGAGCATGGCGGCGGCACAGGTCGTCCGGTCCGAGTGGACCAAGATCCGGTCGGTCGCGTCCACGGTGTGGACGCTGGGCCTCGCCGTGGTCGTCACCATCGCCCTCGGCATGCTGATCTCGGCCCTGTCGAAGAACGAGTTCGGCGACATGAGCCGGCGCGACCAGCTCTCCTTCGACCCGACCTTCATCAGCTTCGCCGGCACCAGCCTCGGCCAGCTGGCGATGATCGTGTTCGGGGTGCTGGTGGTGGGCAACGAGTACAGCTCCGGGATGATCCGCACCTCGCTGGCCGCCGTGCCGAAGCGCGGCACCTTCCTGTTCAGCAAGATCGCGGTGGCCACCGCCCTCGCGCTGGTCGTGGCCATGGTCACCAGTTTCGCCACGTTCTTCCTGGGCCAGGCGATGCTCGGCGACCTCAAGGCGTCGATCGGCGACCCGGGCGTGCTGCGGGCGGTGTTCGGCGGCGGCCTCTACATGACCTTGATCGCGATGTTCTCGATGGGCGTCGCCGCGATGCTGCGCTCCCCGATGCTGTCGCTGGGCATCCTGATGCCGTTCTTCTTCCTGATCTCCAACATCCTGGGCAACGTCCCGGCGACGGAGAAGGTCGGCCGGTTCCTGCCCGACCAGGCCGGCAGCAAGATCATGCAGGTGGTCGCGCCGATCGACGACGACGTGCCGTACGGCCCGTGGGGCGGCCTCGGGATCATGGCACTGTGGGTGATCGCGGCACTCGTCGGCGGGTACGCGGTGCTGAAGAAGCGGGACGCCTAGGGCCTGTCCGGACCGTCTCCGTACGGTGTCGGATTTTGCCCGCGCTTGAACGGAACCGTCAGCGCCTGGATATCCTCCTAACCCTTACGGGGGCGTGTGCCCTGCTGTCCCTGAACCTTCCGATGGGTGCGGAGCATGATCGAGGCAGTCGGCCTGACCAAGCGCTACGGCGACAAGACCGCTGTGTACAACCTGTCCTTCCAGGTGCGGCCCGGTGCCGTCACCGGCTTCCTGGGGCCCAACGGCTCAGGCAAGTCGACGACGATGCGGATGATCCTGGGCCTGGACAACCCCACCTCGGGGCACGTGACGATCGGCGGCCACCCCTACCGCAAACTGCCGAACGCGGCGCGCCACGTCGGCGCGCTGCTCGACGCCAAGGCGGTGCACGGCGGCCGGGCCGCCCGCAACCACCTGCTGAGCCTCGCCCAGCTGTCCGGCATCCCGGCCCGGCGGGTGGACGAGGTGCTCGGCGTGGTGGGCCTCCAGGACGTGGCCAAGCGGCGCTCCAAGGGCTTCTCGCTCGGCATGGGCCAGCGGCTCGGCATCGCCGCCGCCCTGCTCGGCGACCCCCAGGTGTTGCTCTTCGACGAGCCGGTCAACGGCCTCGACCCGGAGGGCATCCACTGGGTGCGCAACCTGATGAAGGCGCTCGCGGCGGAGGGCCGTACCGTCTTCGTCTCCTCGCACCTGATGAGCGAGATGGCGCTGACCGCCGACCACCTGATCGTCATCGGGCGCGGCCAGCTGCTCGCCGACATGAGCGTGACGGACTTCATCTCGGCCAACTCCGCCGACTTCGCGCGCGTGCGCACACCGGACACCGAGCCCCAGCTGCGCGAGAAGCTGACCTCGGCGCTGACCGAGGCGGGCGGCCACGTACTGCCCGAGCAGGACGGCGCGCTGCGGGTGACCGGGCTGGCCCTCCCCCGGATCAGCGACATCGCGCACGAGTCCGACGTACGGCTGTGGGAGCTGTCGCCGCACCAGGCCTCGCTGGAGGAGGCGTACATGCGGATGACGCAGGGCGCCGTGGACTACCGGTCGACCGCCGATCAGAAGGCGGGGCTCCAGCAGCCCCTGCCGCCGGGCGCGCAGCCGCCGATGCCGGTGCCGGGACAGGGCCAGCCCGGGTGGTACGCCCCGCCGCCGCCCCAGCAGGGCGGTCAGCCCTTCGCGGCGCCGCAGGGCGCCCCGGGCCAGGCCCCGGCGGGCCCGTACGGCGCCCCGGTGGCGCCCGGTGCGGTGCCGGGCGGTCCGCCGGCCAACCCGTACGCGGCGCAGCAGGCGCCCCAGGCCCCGCCGGTGCCCCAGGCCCCCGCCGCGGCCCCGGCGCCGCCCGCGACGGCCCCCGCACCCGCCTCCGACCCGACCAAGCCCGAGGACGCCCGATGAGCACGCCCCAGCCCCCGACGCAGCAGGCCGCGCCCGACTGGCACGCGGCGCCCGGTTCGCCGTTCCCGACCTACACGTCGCCGATCCCGGTGGTGCGCACCACCCTCGTGCACGCGCTGGCCTCCGAGTGGACCAAGATCAAGTCGGTGCGCTCGACGATGTGGACGCTGGGCGTGTTCGTCCTGCTGGTGCTCGGCATCGGGCTGCTGACCGGCGCGGTGGTCGCCAGCTCCGACTCCGACCTGGCGGGCGAGAGCGCGCTGAGCCTCGGCTTCTTCGGCCTGCTGCTCGGCAGCATGTGCGTGATCACGCTCGGCGTGCTGACCACCGCCTCGGAGTACGGCACGGGGATGATCCGCACGACGATGACCGCCTGCCCCAGCCGCGGCCGGGTGCTGGCGGCCAAGGGCATCGTGTTCTTCCTGGTGGCCTTCGTGGTGACGCTGGTCTCCGCGACGCTGGTCGGACTGGCCCACGTCTCCATGCTGGAGGGCAACGGCGCCGAGAACCCGACCGGCACGGAGTGGCTGAAGGGCACCGTCGGCGTCTCGCTCTACGTCGCGCTGCTCGGGCTGCTCTCGCTGGCCGTGGGCTCGATCATCCGGCACTCCGCGGGCGCCATCACCATCATGATCGGCCTGCTGCTCGCCCCGCTGGTGATCGCGCTGTTCATGTTCTCCGAGTCGCTCAAGGACGTGCAGCAGGCGCTGTTCGAGTACTCGATCCCGAACCAGATGAGCATCTTCTACGCCAACTCGCTCTCCGATTCCGGGCCTTCGGGCTGGGACCCGCTGTGGATCGTGCTCGGTGTCACGGCGGCCGCGTTCGCCGCCGCCTTCGCCCTGCTGGAGAAGCGGGACGTGTAGCGCGTCGCTCAGAACCTCGGCGCGTTCCGGGACCGCTGCACCCGCGTGGTGCGGCGGTCCTTCGCGTTCCAGCACGCCTTGTGCCAGTGCCGCCGGTCGTCGACGCCCGAGTGCGCGGGCCAGGCCACCACGTGCGGGACACCGTCCGGAATGAGCTGGTCGCACCCCGGGCAGCGGTACGACTTCCCCTGCGCGCTCGCGCCCGCCACGTGCCGTACGCTCCACTCCTCGCCCTGCCAGCTCTCCGAGGACTGCCAGCCGCCGTAGCGGCCGGAGCCGTCCTCCTCGGCGCTCCGGCCGGACGAACCGGCTCCCTTGGGTCGGTTGCGACGCGGGGACACAGGACACCTCACGGAGCTATACAGGAAGCAGGGCGGCATCAAGCCTACGCGGCACGGACACGGGTACGCGTACGCCGCCAAACACCGCAACTCCCCCGCGCGGGTTTCCGCCCGGGCCCGTGCGCCGTCCCAGGGCGGCCGATTCTGCAGACAATCCGCAAATCCCTCCGTCCGGCCGTGTCCTCGGCACGTGTCAGGCGGTTATGCCGTGTGGGGGAGCTCCACGTCGGGGCCGAGGAAGCAGGAAAAGGCAATGCGCGTAGGAAGTTTCGTGTTGGGGGCCCAGTTCCCGGGCCAGGGCCAGGGGGAGGCGCTGCACCGCGCGGTCCGCTCGGCCGAGGTCGCCGAGGAGGCCGGGCTCGACGCGGTCTGGCTGGCCGAACACCACTTCGTGCCGTACGGCACGTGTCCGTCGGCCGTGACCCTGGCCGCGCTGCTGCTGGGCCGCACCCGGCGCATCCGGGTCGGCACCGCGGTGAGTGTGCTGCCCACCGTCCACCCCGTGGCGCTCGGCGAGCAGGCCGCGCTGCTGCACGTCACCAGCGGCGGCCGCTTCTCGCTGGGCGTGGGCCGCGGCGGCCCGTGGGTGGACCTGGAGGTGTTCGGCACCGGCCTCGAGGCGTACGAGAAGGGTTTCCCGGACTCGCTCGACCTGCTGCTGCGCTGGCTGCGCGAACCGTCCGTCGGCGCCTCGGGGGACCGCTTCCGGTTCCGCGAGGTGCCCGTGGTGCCGCGCCCCTCGGAGTCCCTGTCGGAGGAGCCGGGCCCGGAGGTCGTCGTCGCCTGCACCTCGCCGTCGAGCGTGCGCCTGGCGGCCGAGCGGGGGCTGGCGATGCTCCTCGGGATGCACGTCGGCGACGAGGAGAAGGCGGAGATGGTCGCCCTGTGGCGCCGTCACGCCCGCGCGGCCGGCCACCCGGCGGCGCGGGTCCACGGCGCGGCGCACGTCTCGGCCGGCGTCTGCCAGATCGCGGACCGGCGCACGGACGCGGCGGAGACCCTGCTCAAGGCGATGCCGGGCTGGCTGCGGCAGGGCCTGGGCGCGCATGTCACGGTGGACGGCCGGGAGCGGCGGATGCGCGACCCGCACGCCTACACCGAACTGCTCTGCGGGCTGCACCCGGTGGGCACGCCCCGGCTGTGCGCGGACCGGCTGGCGGCGACCGGCGAGCGGACCGGCATCTCCCGCTTCGCCCTGCTCGTCGAGGGGTCGGGAGACCTCGCGGCGACCGAGGAGAACGTACGGCGGCTCGGGGCCGAGGTACTCCCCCAGCTCCGCTGAGCCGGCGGCCGGGGAGCTTGCCGCTCCGGTACAGAACTGCACCTCCCACGTACGGAGCGGCAAGCGGATGCTCTGGTGGCCGTCAGCAGTCGCGCAGTTCCGGCGACTGGTTCAGCAACTGGCTGCGCACCGAGGTGAACTTGGCCAGCGTCTCGTCGACAGCGGAGTCCAACGGGAACACCGCCACCCGGTGGCAGTTCTGGAAGGCCAGCCGCACCCCGAAGTGCCGCTGCAGTGCACCGCGTATGGCGTCACTCGCGAGCGCACGCAGGAGCTGGCCGCGCGCCTGCTCGTCCGGCGGGGGCGTCTGGTTGTCGGCGAAGGCTCCGCCGTCGACCTTCAGCTGTGCCACCAGGGAGCTGACCATCTCCCATGCGTAGGGCAGGGAGGTCCGGACGCAGTCGACGAAGTCTGCTTCGTCGACCTCGCCTCGCTCGGCCTGTTCGAGTAGGGCCGGTGAGACGTCGAGCGACATGGGTTCTCCTCTCGCACCCCCGACCAGCAGGGGTTGCCGGACAGTTAAGGGAGTGCGCGATTCCGAACACGCTGCGTACACAGTTCGCGACCTCCCGTTCAATACCGTAAGCAACCGATCGTGACGGCACCAGGAGAATGCCCAGATGGACACCATCCGGTAGGCCCACAATCGGCCAGTGGGCACAACGGGGCCAATGGGAGAAGTGGGACAGCGCGCCCGGTGCCCGGGTACGGGCGAATCGCGCCGGGCCGGGCCCGTCGAGTAGCGTTGCCGACCATGCGTCTCGTCATTGCCCGCTGCTCCGTCGACTACGCCGGACGGCTCACCGCCCACCTGCCCTCGGCCCCCCGGCTGATCCTGGTCAAGGCGGACGGCAGCGTCTCGATCCACGCCGACGACCGGGCCTACAAGCCCCTCAACTGGATGTCGCCGCCCTGCACCCTGAAGGAGGGCACGGGCGAGGAGGAGGGCGTCTGGACCGTCGTCAACAAGGCGGGCGAGAAGCTCATCATCACGATGGAGGAGATCCTGCACGACTCCTCGCACGAACTCGGCGTCGATCCGGGCCTGATCAAGGACGGCGTGGAAGCACACCTCCAGGAGCTGCTCGCCGATCGCATCGACACCCTCGGCGAGGGCTACACCCTCATCCGCCGCGAGTACATGACCGCCATCGGCCCGGTCGACATCCTGTGCCGGGACGCCCAGGGCGGGACCGTCGCGGTCGAGATCAAGCGGCGCGGCGAGATCGACGGCGTGGAGCAACTCACCCGCTACCTGGAGCTGTTGAACCGCGATCCGCATCTCGCCCCGGTGCGCGGCGTCTTCGCCGCCCAGGAGATCAAGCCGCAGGCCCGCGTGCTGGCCACGGACCGCGGCATCGGCTGCCAGGTGCTGGACTACGACGCGCTGCGCGGCATCGAGGACGACAAGCTGCGGCTGTTCTGAGGGCGCCCACGTACGACGACGTGAGCAGGGCCGGGTCCGTGCGGCGGAACCGGCCCTGCTGTGTTGTCGCCTTCCCCGGCGGGCTCAGACGATCCGGCCCTCCGCGGGGTCGTCGGAACCGGCCGAAGTGCCGGTCCCGGCGCCCGTGCCGCTCTGCGCGGCGGTGGGGGTGTCCACCGGGGAACTGGCGGCCGTGGGCGTGATGGTGTCGGCGGCGCTGGTGGAGGTCTCCGGGGACGTGGTGCCGGTCTCGTCGTCCGTCGGCTCCGGGCTGGTGGGCTCGCTGCTCGTGGGGTCGGGCGGCGGCTCGCTCGACGACGGGGGCGGCGAACTGGAGGTGCTCGGCGGGGAACTCGGCGACTTGCTCGGCTCGTCCGGCGAGCCCGGGTCGTCGGGGCTCTCGTCGTCGCCGGGTCCGGTGCTCTCGCCCGTGCCGCTGGTACCGCTCGGCCCCTGCGAAGGCTCCCCCGACTCCGTGGCCGTCGGGGCGTCCGAGGTGCCGGGGGTGGCGGAGCCGGTCGGGCCGCCGGGCGTCTCCTGGTCCTTGCCGTCGTCCGAGGGCCGGTCCGCGCCCAGACTGCCGTCGTCGATGCCCTGGCTGGCCGACGGGTTGACGCCGACCTCGTTGGAGGGATCGCCGGGGTCGTTCTCGGACGTGGCCCCCAGGGTCACCACCGTGCCGAGCACGGCGACGAGCAGCGCGCCCGCTCCGGCGGCCACCAGGTTCCGCCGCGCGAAGCCCTTGATGCCGCCGACGACCGTGCGGGACGGCTCCTCCTCGGGCTCCCGGCGGGTGACCAGGGTGGGGGACTGCGGCGGCGGCTGGAGCGGCGGGAAGGGGGCGGGAACGCCCGCGGACGGCGACGCCGATTCCTCGTTGCGGGCGTCGGGCACCTCCTCCCCCACCGTCGGACCGAGCCCGGCGCCGACGACACCGAGTCCGGCGGCGGGCGCCGCCGCGCCGAACGCACCCGCGCCGCTGCCCAGGCCCGGCGTGTCACCGGTGCGGTCGGCGACCAGCGCGAGGGCGCGGCGGCCCGCCACGGCGCCGCGCTTGTCGGAGAGCGCGCCGCGCAGCCCGATGGAGGCCTCCAGCTCGGCGCGCGCCCGGTCCAGCTGGTCCTCGCACAGCGCGAGGACGCCCAGCTCGTGGTGGAAGTAGGCCTGCTCGGCGACGTCACCGGCGAGCCGGGAGGCCTCGGTGCCCGAGCGCAGCGCCCGCTGCCAGGCGCTCCAGTGCAGTCCGGCGGCGAAGGCGGGCGCCGCGGTGCGGGCCAGCTGGACGGCGGGGCTCTCGGCGTCGTCCGCGGCCGGGGTCGTCGCCGGCACCAGCACGGCGAGGGCGGCCAGGACGGCGTCGGCCTCGGCGCACACCCGCTCCGGGGTGACCGAGGGGTGCCCGGCCCACCAGGCGTAGTGCTGGGCCGCGGCCCGCGCCCGCTCCGGCAGGGCGTCGGCGTACCCGGCGCTCTCCAGCTGGGTGAGCACCCCGGCGGCGAGCCGGTAGCGGGAGCCGACCGGGGAGACCAGTCCGCAGTCGGCCAGCTCGCCGAGGGCGGCGTCCGCGTGGGTGTCGCCGACCAGGGCGGGCAGGTGCGCCTGGTGCGGCACCTCGCCGCCGAGCGCGACGGCGAACTCCAGGGTGGCGCGGGCGGACGCGCTCAGCCGGGAGGCGAGCAGCGGTGCGGGCGCGGCGGCCTCGCCGAGGGAGGGCAGCGGTACGTCGTCGGCGGCCTCGCCGGCGTCGTAGGGGGTGTCGTCGGCCGGGCGGGCGGCGGCGAAGACGCCGAACTCGTCGACGGCGTCGGCGCCGGCCCGCTCCCGGTCCCGGCGGCGCAGCAGGGCACCGGCCTGGACGAAGCGCAGGGGCAGGCCCTCGGACTCGAACCAGAGGTCGCCGGCCCAGTTGGCCTCCTCCTCAGTGAGCGAGCGCCCGGCGGCGCGCTCCAGCAGTTCCACGCCGTCCGCGCGGTCCAGGCCGGTGAGGAAGACCTCCTCGACGGCCGAGTCGGCGGAGGGTGCGGCCACTTCCGGGGTGGCGCCGATGAGCCAGGCGCACTCGGGGGTGGCGTCCAGGAGTTCGTCGAGGGCGGTGCCGCCCAGCTCGACGTCGTCCAGGACCACGACCGCGCCCACCTCGCGCAGGTGCCGGAGGAGCTCCGTCCGGTCCGGGCGGTGCAGGGGCGCGCTGTGGACGGCGTGGAAGAGGTCGTGGAGCAGGTCGTCGGCGGTGCGGTGGTGGCCGTTCAGCCGGACGACGCCGTCGGGCGCCAGGCCCGCGCAGTCCTCGGCGACGACGTCGAGGAGGCTGGTGCGGCCGGAGCCCGCGGGGCCGGTGAGGCGGACGGAGCGGCCGCGGGCGAGCAGCCGCACCAGGCGTTCGCGTTCGTCCTCGCGGGCCAGCAGGCCGAGGACGGTGCGGACCGGTCCCGGCGGTACGGGCGGCCGTGCGGCGCGCTCCGCCTCGGCGCGTTCGGCCGCGGTGAGCTTCTCGGGGCGGGCGGGCCGCTCCGTGGGCGGGCAGACCTCGATCTCGCTGCCGTCGACGGGGTTGACGGTGAGCAGGAAGTCGCCGGACACCACCTGCGCCGTGCGGGCGAGCGCGGGCGCGTGCTGTCCGAAGTCGGAGGTGAGGGGGTCCCTGTGCGGGCGCGGGCGCGGCGCCTGGTGGTCGCCGTCCTGGCCGTGCTCCTCAGGGCCCCGGTTGTTCGGGTCCATTGGTTCAAGCCCCCCAAAAGCGTCGTGTGCAGGGCCCCGGCAGGGACCACCCTCCCGGCCCTGTGCCGCACACCGCGCTGTCGCTTCTGGTCCGGGCCCGCCGGCGGGTTTGCAAAGGCAGCGGGCAGCCAGACCCTAAACCTTCGCCCAGTATCTCCGACAGTCCGGGGTCCCGGACGGCCCGAGAGGTCACGGTCTCGTGAGGATTGCGTGTGTCGGAGGTGTGAACCTTCACTCACACGCGGGGCAGGGTCTCCACACCGATGCCGCCCTCGATGGCGAGGATCCGGTGCAGCCGGGTGGCCACCAGCAGGCGCTGCATCTGCGGCGGCACACCGCGCAGCACCAGCCGCCGCCCGCAGCGGCCGGCCCGCCGGTGGGCTCCCATGATCACGCCGAGCCCGGTGGCGTCCCAGGAGTCCAGCTCTGACAGGTCGAGCACCAGGTCGCCGACTCCGTCGTCGACGGCCGAGTGCAGGACCGTACGGGCGTCCGCCGCGCTGCGGACGTCGAGGCGGCCCCCGACGACCAGCTCGACGTGGTCGCCCCTGATGTGCATATGCGCTCCCCGGCGTGCGTCTTCTTCGTCGTCTTCTTCGTCTTGGCGTTGCGTTGCGCGCGTTGTGGTCTCTCGGCGATATCAGGCACTGCACCCTCTGACTGGCCGAAACGACCGGAGGTTGCCGTCTGTAAGCGAACCGATACCGAATTCACTCCGGCGTGTGATGTCTGCCGGGGCTGAGGTGACCTCAGTGCTTGTAGAAGCCCTGCCCGCTCTTGCGGCCGATGTCACCGGCGTCCACCATCCGGCGCATCAGCTCCGGCGGGGCGAACTTCTCGTCCTGGGACTCGGTGTAGATGTTGCCCGTGGCGTGCAGCAGGATGTCGACGCCCGTCAGGTCGGCGGTGGCCAGCGGTCCCATGGCGTGGCCGAAGCCCAGCTTGCAGGCGAGGTCGATGTCCTCGGCGGTGGCGACGCCCGACTCGTACAGCTTCGCGGCCTCGACGACGAGGGCGGAGATGAGCCGGGTGGTCACGAAACCGGCGACGTCGCGGTTGACGACGATGCAGGTCTTGCCGGTGGACTCGGCGAACTCGCGTGCGGTGGCGAGTGTTTCGTCACTGGTCTTGTAGCCGCGCACCAGCTCGCACAGCTGCATCATCGGGACCGGCGAGAAGAAGTGGGTGCCGACGACCCGCTCGGGGCGCTCCGTCACGGCCGCGATCTTGGTGATCGGGATCGCGGAGGTGTTGGACGCGAGGATCGCCCCGTCCTTCACCAGCTTGTCCAGGGTACGGAAGATCTCGTGCTTGACTTCCAGCTTCTCGAAGACGGCCTCGACGACGACGTCCGCGTCGGCGGCGGCGTCCAGGTCGGTGGTCGCGGTGATGCGCCCGAGCGCGGCGTCGGCGTCGTCGGCGGTGAGCTTCCCCTTGGCGACGAACTTGTCGTACGACGCCTTGATGCCGTCGGTGCCGCGCCGCAGCGCCTCGTCGGTGACGTCGCGCAGGACGACGTCCCAGCCCGCCTGCGCGGAGACCTGGGCGATGCCGGACCCCATGAGACCGGCTCCGATGACGGCGAGCTTCCGTGCCACTGTGCGACTCCCCTGATGCGCGCTGATTCTCGTCTCTCGGCCGGAGATTAGCGGGCGTGAGGCGCTGTGTGACCGGTTAGTAACGCGCGTCACGTCTCAAATGACGGACGTCACACCGGGGGCTGCCATTCGGGTGTCACCGCGCGCCTCGTACGGCGTAGTTGAGCACCTTCTCGCTCAGCAGCTCCTCCATCTCGTCCAGCAGCAGGAGCGTCTCGCGGGAGACCTCGGAGGGTTTGCCGCCGGCGACCATGCGGTGGCCGATCTCCACCATCACCGTGCCGTGCAGCCAGTTGATCTGACCCGCCATCAGGGTGGGCAGCGGGTCCTCGGCCGGGGCGCCGGTCTCCTCCCGGAGGGTCTTCTCCAGGTTGACCAGGACCTCCTGGCCGATGGCCCACATCCGGGACCGCAGGGCCGGCGACTCGTGCACGACCTTCATGAACGCGGCGTACCCGGCCATCAGGCCGATCCGCGGCGACACCGACTCGACCTCGTCGCGCAGCTCGCGCAGGACCGCGTACGCCGCCGACTCCCCGTCGCGCCGTCCGCGCACCCAGCGCGACAGCCGGTCGACGACGCCCTTGGAGCGGTCGAGGAACAGGTCCTCCTTGGCCGGGAAGTAGTTGTAGACGGTGTTGACGGAGACGTTCGCGGCGTCGGCGACCTCCGCCACCGTCACGGCCTCGAAACCGCGCTCCAGGAACAGCCCCGTGGCGACATCCGAGATGTACTGCCGGGTCTGCCGCTTCTTCCGTTCCCTGAGTCCCTCGGCCATGCCCGCCATCCTAGCTGCGCAAATGCCATTGGCTGGTGTGCCTGAAAACTTGGTGTCATTGCAAAATTTCAGCGGCTCTGTTTTTCTGGACGCATGGCAATCATCAGTACGGCCGGGCTGGCCCGTACCTTCACGACCAAGCGCGGTCCCGTCGAGGCGGTGCGCGGCATCGACCTGACCGTCCGCGAGGGCGAGATCCTGGGCTTCCTGGGCCCCAACGGCGCCGGCAAGACCACCACCCTGCGGATGCTCACGACCCTGCTCGCCCCCACCGGCGGCGCGGCCACCGTGGCCGGGCACGACCTGGCGACCGACCCGGCCGGGGTGCGCGCGGCCTGCGGGTACGTGGCGCAGTCGGGCGGAGTGGACACCCAGATCACCGTGCGGGAGGAGCTGGTCACCCAGGGCCGCCTGTACCGCCTGTCCAGGGCGCGGGCCGCCGAGCGCGCCGAGGAGCTGGCCCGCGACCTGGGCCTCACCGAGCTGCTCGACCGCAAGTGCGGCGCGCTCTCCGGCGGGCAGCGGCGCCGGCTGGACATCGCGATGGCGCTCACCCACCGCCCGAAGGTGCTCTTCCTGGACGAGCCGACGACGGGACTCGACCCGGGCAGCCGCGCCGACCTGTGGGACCTGGTCCGCGCCCTGCGCGACGCGCACGGCACCACGGTCTTCCTGACCACCCACTACCTGGACGAGGCCGACGCCCTCTCCGACCGCCTGGTGGTCGTGGACGGCGGCGTGGTGGTCGCCGAGGGCACGCCCGCCGCCCTGAAGCAGGAGTACGGCGGCGCGCCGGACGCCTCGCTCCAGGACACCTTCCTGGCCGTCACCGGCCGCAGCGCCGCTCCGGCGGACCCCGCCCCCGTAGCCGTCTGACACCCCTGGGAACCCACACCGATGCTGCTCCACGACACCGGCCTCGTCTACGGCCGCTATCTGCGCCAGTCCCTGCGCTCCCGCTTCGCGCTGCTCTTCGGCGTGCTGATGCCGTTGCTGTACCTGCTCTTCTTCGGACCGCTGCTGACCGACCTGCCGCTCGGCGGGCGGGGCAGCTCCTGGCAGGTGCTGGTCCCCGGTCTGCTGCTGCAACTCGGCCTGTTCGGCGCCTCCTTCGCCGGGTTCTCGATCATCATCGAGAACGGCCAGGGGGTGGTCGAGCGGATGCGGGTCACGCCCGTCAGCCGCCTGGCGCTGCTGCTCGGGCGGGTGCTGCGGGACGCCACCGTCTTCGCCTTCCAGGCGGTGCTGCTGGTGCTGGCAGCCGTGCTGATGGGCCTGCGCGCGCCGCTGCCCGGGGTGCTGATCGGCTTCGCGTTCGTCGCCCTGCTCACCGTCTCGCTGGCCTCGCTGTCGTACGCGCTGGCGATGAAGGTCCGCACCCCGCAGGAGTTCGGCCCGACGATCAACGCCCTGACCATGCCGTCGATGCTGCTGTCCGGCCTGATGCTGCCGATGACCCTGGGCCCGGCGTGGCTGGACGTGCTCTCGCACCTGATGCCGTTCCGCTATCTGGTCGACGCGGTGCGGGACGCCTACGTCGGCTCCTACGCGACGGCACACATGCTGTACGGCGTCCTGGTCGCCCTGGGCTTCACCGCACTGGCCGTGACGGTGGGCACACGCGTGTTCCGGACGGCGGGCGCGTAACTACGCTGGCCCCATGGTCAACCTGACGCGCATCTACACCCGGACCGGCGACCAGGGCACCACCGCCCTCGGCGACATGAGCCGGGTCCCCAAGACCGACCTGAGGATCTCCGCGTACGCCGACGCCAACGAGGCGAACGCGGTGATCGGTACCGCCATCGCGCTGGGCGGCCTGTCCGAGGAGGTCGTCAAGGTCCTCGTCCGCGTCCAGAACGACCTGTTCGACGTGGGCGCGGACCTGTCGACGCCGGTGGTGGAGAACCCGGAGTACCCGCCCCTGCGGGTCGAGCAGTTCTACATCGACAAGCTGGAGGCGGACTGCGACCGCTACCTGGCCGAGGTGGACAAGCTCCGCTCCTTCATCCTCCCCGGCGGCACCCCCGGCGCGGCCCTGCTGCACCAGGCGTGCACGGTGGTCCGGCGGGCGGAGCGCTCCACGTGGGCGGCGCTGGAGGTCCACGGCGAGACGATGAACCCGCTCACCGCGACCTACCTCAACCGCCTCTCCGACCTCCTGTTCATCCTGGCCCGGGTGGCCAACAAGGAGGTCGGCGACGTGCTGTGGGTGCCGGGCGGGGAACGCTGAGCGCTCCGCGAGGAGGGGCGTGACGGCCGTCGGTCGCCTACCGCCTCGTCGTGGCTGATCGCGCAGTTCCCCGCGCCCCTTCGGGGGCGCCCTCCCCTGCCTCTGTCACCGACATGCCCGCCGGGCCCCTCTTCGGCCAGATCAGGTACGTCAGGGCGATCAGGCCGTGGATGCCGACGACGCGCAGGGCCGTCCACTGGAAGGAGCGCAGCGACGAGACGTCGCCCTCGTCGCCGACGTACCAGACCGCGCCCTGGAGCAGCGCGCAGGCCACCGCGGCGCCCAGCAGCGTGCGCAGCCACAGCCGGCCCTCGTGCCGCGCCCGGGGCATGCCGTAGCGCGGGGGTTTGACCGGCGGCGGGCCGCCGGCCAGGCGGTGGGCGGCGTGGCCGTCGAGCCAGCGGATCGTGTAGTGGCCGTAGGCGACGGTGTAGCCGATGTACAGCGCGGCCAGACCGTGCTCCCAGCCGGGTTCGGCGCCGTTCTTCAGGTCCCACGCCGTCACGGCGAACAGGACCAGTTCCAGCACCGGCTCGCACAGCAGCAGGAACACGCTGGTGCGCCGCCACTTCAGCAGGTAGCGGGCGCCCAGGCCGAGGGCCAGCAGCACCCAGAAGCCGACCTCGCAGGCGATGATCAACGCGACGACCACGACGCACTCCCTTCGTTCACCCTTCCAGGCTCCCGTCGGAATCCGCCGTGGTCGTCGTCGGCGGTGACGAACCTCCGGTACATCGAAAGATGCAGTGCCGGACCCTTCCCGGGGATCAGGCGGGCGGGGCGCGGGCCGTGTTGGATGGTGGCATGGCCGCACGACTCCCCCGCCCGCGCCGCTTCGACGCGTACGCCGCGTCGGCCGGACTGCTGGGCGGGCTGCTGCTGTGGGGCATCGGCCTGGGCGTACGGCCGGCCGACGAGCCGATCGTGCTGTTCGACGGCCGCTGGCCGCTGCTGGTCCCGCTCGCCGTCATGGCGGGCTGCGAGCTGCTGCGCCGGGCGGCACCGCGCACCGGGCTGCTGATCGGCACCGCCGCGCTGATCGCGGACACGCTCACCCAGGGCAGCCTGGTCACGGTGATCATGTACACCGACCTGATGTACGCCGCCGTGCTCTACGGTCCGCCCGCCTCGGCCCGCCGCATCCCGTGGATCACCGGGCTGCTCACCGTGGCCGGCACCGTCGTGCCGTTCGCGCTGTGGCGGGTGCCCGAGGCGCTGCTCGTCGGCGTCGCCGTCGGCATCGTGTCCTTCGCGCCGGCCTCCACGGGGCTCATCGTCCGCAACCACCGGGAGGCCGCCGACGCCGCCCTGCTGCGGGCCGAGCAGACCGCGCTGCTCGCCGAGATGGACCGGGTCCAGGCGGTGACGGCGGAGCGCTCCCGGATGGCCCGCGAGCTGCACGACATGGTCGCCAACCACCTCTCCGCGATCGCCATCCACTCCACGGCCGCGCTCTCCCTGGACGACGCGGCGACCACCCGACAGGCGCTCGGGGTGATCCGGGAGAACAGCGTCGAGGGACTGGCCGAGATGCGCCGCCTGATCGGCATCCTGCGGGACAGCGGCGGGGACACGGAACCGGCCCCCGCCCCCACCCTGGACGGGCTCGGCGCACTGGTCGACGGCGCCCGCGCCAACGGCCTCGACGTCACCCTCGACGCCGACCCCGGCGACCACCTGCCGGCGCCGGTCGAGCTGGCCGCGTACCGGATCGTGCAGGAGTCGCTCACCAACGCGCTCAAGCACGCCTCGCCGGGCACCGTCCGGGTCCGGCTCGACCGGCACGACGACGCCCTGCGGGTCGAGGTGACCAGCCCCTGCGGCGACCGGGACACCCCGCGCGCCCCCGGTTCCGGCGCCGGTCTGGTCGGGATGCGGGAGCGGGCCGCGCTGCTGCACGGCACGTTCGAGGCCGGGGCGGTGGCGGACCCCGGCCCGGTGGGCGGCAAGATCTGGGCCGTGCGCGCCGCGCTGCCCCTGACCGAAGGAGACCTCGCATGATCCGCGTCCTCGTCGCCGAGGACCAGTCCGCCGTGCGCGCGGGGCTGGTGCTGATCCTGGGCAGCGCGCCGGACATCGAGGTGGTCGGGGAGGCCGCGGACGGCGAGCAGGCGGTGGCGCTGGCCCGGGAGCTGCGTCCCGACCTGGTGCTGATGGACGTGCAGATGCCGCGCCTGGACGGCGTGTCGGCGACCCGGATCGTGGTCGGGGAGCAGCTCGCCGACGTCCTGGTGCTGACCACCTTCGACCTGGACGAGTACGTCTTCGGGGCGCTGCGGGCGGGGGCCGCCGGGTTCCTGCTGAAGAACACCGACGCCAAGGACCTGATCGCGGCCGTGCGCACGGTGGCGGGCGGCGAGGGCATCGTGGCCCCGGCGGTCACCCGGCGGCTGATCGCCGAGTTCGCCGCGAAGCCGGTGCGGGAGCCGACCGCGGACCCGGCGGTACTGCGGGACCTGACCCGGCGTGAGCGCGAGGTGCTGTCCTGTCTCGGCGAGGGGCTGTCCAACGCCGCGGTCGCGGAGCGTCTCGACATGGCGGAGGCCACGGTGAAGACGCACGTCAGCCGGCTGCTGGGCAAGCTGGGGCTGCGCAGCAGGGTGCAAGCGGCGGTGCTGGCGCAGGAGTTGGGGATCTAGTTTCCCCTCTCCAGTACCGGCTCAACCACTGCTCACCACATTGGTCCAGACCTATTGACCTATGGTCCAGACCTTTCTATTCTCGCCGCACTGCGGGCATGAGGCTCAGTCATGCCCTCGACAACATCCCCATATAAGGAGGCGCACATGCGCTTCAGACACAAAGCCGCGGCACTCGCAGCGACCCTGGCGCTTCCCCTCGCCGGCCTGGTCGGCCTCGCGAGCCCGGCCCAGGCCGCCGCGAGCGCGACGGCCACCTTCGAGAAGACCTCGGACTGGGGCACGGGCTTCGGCGGCAAGTGGACGGTGAAGAACACCGGCACCACCTCCCTCAGCTCCTGGACCGTCGAGTGGGACTTCCCCTCCGGCACCAAGGTCACCTCCGCCTGGGACGCCACCGTCACCAACTCCGCCGACCACTGGACCGCCAAGAACGTCGGCTGGAACGGGACGCTCGCCCCCGGCGCCTCGGTCTCCTTCGGCTTCAACGGCAGCGGCCCCGGTTCCCCGTCCAACTGCAAGCTCAACGGCGGCAGCTGCGACGGCACCTCCGTCCCCGGCGACGAGGCCCCCTCCGCGCCCGGCACGCCCACCGCCTCCGACATCACCGACACCTCGGTGAAGCTGTCCTGGTCGGCGGCCACCGACGACAAGGGCATCAAGAACTACGACGTCCTGCGGGACGGCGCGAAGGTCGCCACCGTCACCGGCACCACCTACACCGACACCGGGCTGACCAAGGGCACCGCCTACTCGTACAGCGTCAAGGCCCGCGACACCGGCGACCAGACCGGCCCGGCCAGCGGTTCCGTGAAGGTCACCACGACCGGCGGGGACGGCGGCAACCCCGGCACCGGTGACGAGGTCAAGATGGGCTACTTCACCAACTGGGGCGTCTACGGGCGCAACTACCACGTGAAGAACCTGGTCACCTCCGGCTCCGCCGACAAGATCACGCACATCAACTACGCCTTCGGCAACGTCCAGGGCGGCAAGTGCACCATCGGCGACGCCTACGCCGACTACGACAAGGCGTACACCGCCGACCAGTCCGTCGACGGCGTTGCCGACACCTGGGACCAGCCGCTGCGCGGCAACTTCAACCAGCTGCGCAAGCTGAAGGCCAAGTACCCGAACATCAAGATCCTCTACTCCTTCGGCGGCTGGACCTGGTCCGGCGGCTTCCCGGACGCCGTGAAGAACGCGGCCGCGTTCGCGAAGTCCTGCCACGACCTGGTCGAGGACCCGCGCTGGGCCGACGTCTTCGACGGGATCGACCTGGACTGGGAGTACCCGAACGCCTGCGGTCTCAGCTGTGACGAGACCAGCGCCCCGAACGCCTTCAGCACCATGATGAAGGCCATGCGCGCCGAGTTCGGCCAGGACTACCTGATCACCGCGGCCGTCACCGCCGACGGCTCGGACGGCGGCAAGATCGACGCCGCCGACTACGGCGAGGCCTCGAAGTACATCGACTGGTACAACGTGATGACGTACGACTTCTTCGGCGCCTGGGCGAAGAACGGCCCGACCGCTCCGCACTCGCCGCTGACCGCGTACGACGGCATCCCGCAGCAGGGCTTCAACACCGCCGACGCGATGGCGAAGTTCAAGTCCAAGGGCGTCCCGGCCGACAAGCTGCTGATCGGCATCGGCTTCTACGGCCGCGGCTGGACCGGCGTCACGCAGTCCGCGCCCGGCGGCACCGCCACCGGCCCGGCGACCGGCACCTACGAGGCGGGCATCGAGGACTACAAGGTCCTCAAGAACAGCTGCCCGGCCACCGGCACCGTCGCCGGCACCGCCTACGCCCACTGCGGCTCCAACTGGTGGTCCTACGACACCCCGGCCACCATCAAGTCCAAGATGGACTGGGCGGAGCAGCAGGGCCTCGGCGGCGCCTTCTTCTGGGAGTTCAGCGGCGACACCACGAACGGCGAACTGGTGAGCGCCATCGACAGCGGCCTGAAGTAGATATCAAGGGCCACAGGCCCTAAGCGACATTGACGCTCCCCCAGACTTCGTCCGGGGGGACCCCCAACCAGCGAGTGAATGTGGCTACGCCACATTCACTCGCTGTCCGGGCGGGGCTGCTTCCAGCCACGCGAGGAATCCGGTCAGCGCGTCTTCGCTCATCGCCAGTTCGAGCCGTGTGCCCCGGTGCAGGCAGGCCAGGACCACGGCGTCGGAGAGCAACGCCAGCTCCTCCTCCCCGTCCGGCACCCGGCGGCCGGCCACCTCGATCGCGGAGCGTTCGAGCACGCGGCGCGGGCGGGGGGAGTACGAGAAGACGCGGTACCACTCGACCCGGTCGCCGTTGTAGCGGGCCACCCCGTAGGCCCAGCCCTTGCCGTCGGTGGTGTCGCCCTCCTTGGGGGCGTCCCAGCGCAGGGAGCAGTCGAAGGTGCCGCCCGAGCGCTGGATCAGCCGCCGGCGCAGACCGAAGACGAAGAGCCCGATCACCACCAGGGCCACCACGATTCCGCACACAGTCAGAGCGAGGGCCATCGACACCGACCTCCTCGTCTCCTAGGTAACGGAACGGAAAAACACCCGGATCTGCCTCAGCCGCGGCCGGGTCCGGATGGCTCCGGTCCCAGCCGCGGCTGAGTGACGTCATGGCACGACGCTATCGCACTGTGCTGTGGATCAGCGTCCCGCCGCCGCGCGCAGTCGGACGTCCGCGCGGCGCTCGGCGTGGGCGTCGCCCTCCGCCTTCGCCTGTTCGAGCTTCCGCTCGGCGCGGTGGACGTCGATCTCGTCCGACAGCTCGGCGACCTCGGCCAGCAGCGACAGCTTGTTGTCGGCGAACGAGATGAAACCGCCGTGCACCGCGGCGACGACCGTCCCGCCGTCACTCGTACGAATGGTCACCGGGCCCGACTCCAGCACACCGAGCAGCGGCTGGTGACCGGGCATGACGCCGATGTCGCCGGACGTGGTGCGCGCGACGACCAGGGTGGCCTCGCCGGACCAGACCTCTCGGTCGGCCGCGACCAGCGCGACGTGCAGCTCAGCAGCCAAGGTGGCTCCTCGGGTCACCACCCGGCGGGAGAGCCGGGTGTTGGTTACAAGTCTAAGGGGCGTGCCGGAGGGGACGGGACGCGCCCGCCCCCTCCGGGTGGTGAACCGTGCGGCTCACCGCGAGCCGGGGCTCAGGAGACGCCCAGCTCCTTGGCGTTGTTCTTCAGGTCCTCGATGCCACCGCACATGAAGAACGCCTGCTCCGGGAAGTGGTCGTACTCGCCGTCGCAGATCGCGTTGAAGGCCGCGATCGACTCGTCCAGCGGGACGTCCGACCCGTCGACGCCGGTGAACTGCTTGGCGACGTGGGTGTTCTGGGAGAGGAAGCGCTCCACGCGACGGGCGCGGTGGACGACGAGCTTGTCCTCCTCGCCCAGCTCGTCGATACCGAGGATCGCGATGATGTCCTGCAGGTCCTTGTACTTCTGCAGGATGTTCTTCACGCGCATCGCGGCCTGGTAGTGGTCCGCCGCGATGTACCGCGGGTCGAGGATGCGGGACGTCGAGTCCAGCGGGTCCACGGCCGGGTAGATGCCCTTCTCGGAGATCGGACGGGAGAGCACCGTCGTCGCGTCGAGGTGGGCGAAGGTGGTGGCCGGGGCCGGGTCGGTCAGGTCGTCCGCGGGGACGTAGATCGCCTGCATCGAGGTGATCGAGTGACCACGGGTCGAGGTGATGCGCTCCTGGAGGAGACCCATCTCGTCGGCCAGGTTCGGCTGGTAGCCCACCGCGGAGGGCATGCGGCCGAGCAGGGTCGACACCTCGGAGCCCGCCTGGGTGAAGCGGAAGATGTTGTCGATGAAGAACAGCACGTCCTGCTTCTGGACGTCGCGGAAGTACTCGGCCATGGTCAGGCCGGCCAGCGCGACGCGCAGACGGGTGCCCGGCGGCTCGTCCATCTGACCGAAGACGAGCGCGGTCTTGTCGATGACGCCCGACTCGCTCATCTCGTCGATGAGGTCGTTGCCCTCACGGGTGCGCTCACCGACACCGGCGAACACCGACACACCGTCGTGGTTGTTGGCGACGCGGTAGATCATCTCCTGGATGAGCACCGTCTTGCCGACGCCGGCGCCGCCGAACAGACCGATCTTGCCGCCCTTGACGTACGGGGTCAGCAGGTCGATGACCTTGATGCCGGTCTCGAACATCTCGGTCTTCGACTCGAGCTCGTCGAAGTTCGGGGCCTTGCGGTGGATCGGCCAGCGCTCGCCGTCGTACTGCTCGTCGACGTTGAGGACCTCGCCGAGGGTGTTGAACACCTTGCCCTTGGTGAAGTCGCCGACCGGGACGGAGATGGCCGCGCCCGTGTCGGTCACCGGGGCCTGGCGGACCAGGCCGTCGGTGGGCTGCATGGAGATGGCGCGGACCAGGCCGTCGCCGAGGTGCTGGGCGACCTCCAGGGTCAGCGTCTTGAGCTCACCCTCCTTGGCCGGGTCGGCGACCTCGACGTGCAGTGCGTTGTAGATGTCCGGCATCGCGTCGACGGGGAACTCCACGTCGACGACCGGGCCGATGACCCGGGCGACACGGCCCGTGGCCGTCGCGGTCTCAACAGTGGTGGTCATTAGTTGTCACTCCCCGCGTTCGCGTCGGCCAGGGCACTGGCGCCACCGACGATCTCGCTGATTTCCTGGGTGATTTCGGCCTGGCGGGCCGCGTTGGCAAGACGGGAGAGCGTGTTGATCAGCTCGCCCGCGTTGTCGGTGGCCGACTTCATCGCGCGCCGGGTGGCGGCGTGCTTGGAGGCAGCCGACTGCAGCAGAGCGTTGTAGATGCGGCTTTCGACGTAGCGCGGCAGCAGGGCGTCGAGGACGTCCTCCGCCGACGGCTCGAAGTCGTACAGCGGAAGGATCTCGTCCTTCGTCGTCGACTCCTGCGCGACCTCTTCGAGGCTCAGCGGCAGCAGCCGGGAGTCGACCGCCGTCTGCGTCATCATCGAGACGAACTCGGTGTAGACGATGTGGAGCTCGTCCACGCCGCCCTCGGCCGTGTCCTTCTCGATGGCCTCGATCAGCGGCGCCGCGACCTTCTTGGCGTCCGCGTACGTCGGCTCGTCGGTGAAGCCCGCGAACGACTCCGCGACCTTGCGCTCGCGGAAGTTGTAGTGGGCCAGACCGCGCCGGCCGACGATGTACGTGTCGACCTGGCGGCCCGCACGCTCGAGGCGCTCGGTCAGCTGCTCCGCCGCCTTGATGGCGTTGGAGTTGAAGGCGCCGGCCAGACCGCGGTCGCTCGTGAGGAGCAGGACCGCGGCACGGCTCGGGCTGTCCGCCTCCGTGGTGAGCGGGTGCTTCGTGTTCGACCCGGTCCCGACCGCCGTGACCGCGCGGGTGAGCTCCCGCGCGTACGGCGTGGAGGCCGCCACCTTGCGCTGCGCCTTGACGACGCGCGAGGCGGCGATCATCTCCATCGCCTTGGTGATCTTCTTGGTCGCGGTGACGGATCGGATGCGACGCTTGTAGACCCGGAGCTGGGCTCCCATGAGTCAGGTCCCTTCCTTACGTCACTTGGCGACGGACGGGGCGTCCTCGCCGAGCAGCTTGCCGTCCGAGGTCTCGAACTGCTTCTTGAACGCCGCGATGGCGTCGGCCACGGCCTGCAGGGTGTCGTCGGACATCTTGCCGCCCTCGCGGATGGAGGTCATGAGGCCCTGCTCCTGGCGGTGCAGGTACTCCAGCAGCTCCTTCTCGAAGCGGCGGATGTCGCCGACCGGCACCTCGTCCATCTTGCCGGTGGTGCCGGCCCAGACGGAGACGACCTGGTCCTCGGTGGCCATCGGCTGGTACTGGTCCTGCTTCAGCAGCTCGACCATCCGCTGACCGCGCTCCAGCTGCGACTTCGACGCGGCGTCCAGGTCGGAACCGAAGGCGGCGAACGCCTCCAGCTCACGGAACTGGGCGAGGTCCACGCGGAGCCGGCCGGAGACCTGCTTCATGGCCTTGTGCTGGGCGGAGCCACCGACGCGGGAGACCGAGATACCGACGTTCAGGGCCGGGCGCTGACCGGCGTTGAACAGGTCGGACTCCAGGAAGCACTGGCCGTCGGTGATGGAGATGACGTTGGTCGGGATGAACGCCGACACGTCGTTGGCCTTGGTCTCGACGATCGGCAGACCGGTCATCGAGCCCGCGCCCTCGGCGTCGGAGAGCTTCGCGCAGCGCTCCAGCAGACGGGAGTGCAGGTAGAAGACGTCACCCGGGTAGGCCTCACGGCCCGGCGGGCGGCGCAGCAGCAGCGACACGGCGCGGTAGGCGTCGGCCTGCTTCGACAGGTCGTCGAAGATGATCAGGACGTGCTTGCCCTCGTACATCCACTGCTGGCCGATGGCCGAGCCGGTGTACGGCGCCAGGTACTTGAAGCCGGCCGGGTCGGACGCCGGGGCGGCCACGATGGTCGTGTACTCCAGCGCGCCGTTCTCCTCCAGCGCGCCGCGCACGGACGCGATGGTGGAGCCCTTCTGGCCGATGGCGACGTAGATGCAGCGGACCTGCTTGTTCGGGTCGCCGGTGCGCCAGTTGTCGCGCTGGTTGATGATCGTGTCGACGGCCAGGGCGGTCTTGCCGGTCTGGCGGTCGCCGATGATCAGCTGGCGCTGGCCGCGGCCGATCGGGGTCATGGCGTCGACGGCCTTGTAGCCCGTCTCCATCGGCTCGTGCACCGACTTGCGCTGCATGACCGTGGGGGCCTGCAGTTCGAGGGCGCGGCGACCGGACGTCTCGATCTCGCCGAGGCCGTCGATCGGGTTGCCGAGGGGGTCGACGACGCGGCCGAGGTAGCCCTCGCCGACGGCCACGGAGAGGACCTCACCGGTACGCGAGACCGGCTGCCCCTCCTCGATGCCGCTGAACTCACCGAGGACGATGGCACCGATCTCGCGCTCCTCGAGGTTGAGGGCGAGGCCGAGGGTGCCGTCCTCGAACTTCAGCAGTTCGTTGGCCATGGCCGAGGGCAGGCCCTCGACCTTCGCGATGCCGTCGCCGGCAAGGGTGACCGTACCGACCTCCTCGCGCGAGGCCGCGTCCGGCTTGTACGACTGGACGAAGTTCTCCAGTGCGTCCCGGATCTCCTCCGGCCGGATCGTGAGCTCCGCCATCTGAGTTCCCTGCTCTCCTTGTTGGGCCCGAAGTTTCACTTGGGGGGTATTCCACGAGTCGGGACTCCCCCCAATGAGAGGTGAATCCTCTGCACGGCCCAACCAGGGCCGTCGTAAGTACGTACTGCTACTGCTCTGTTACTGCTGTGCTGTTGTCGCGATCGCCGTCGCGGGAGCGTCAGCTCGCCAGCCGGCGGCCGGCGTCCTCCAGGCGGTCCGCGATGGAGCCGTTGATGACCTCGTCACCGACCTGCACCCGGATCCCGCCGAGGACCTCGGGGTCCACGTCGAGGTTGAGGTGCATCGGACGGCCGTAGACCTTCGCGAGGGCCGCGCCGAGGCGCTGCTTCTGCGTGTCGCTCAGCGGCACCGCCGAGGTGACCACGGCGACCATCCGGTCGCGCCGGTCGGCGGCGAGCTTGGACAGGGACTCCAGTCCCGACTCCAGGCTACGTCCCCGCGGCGCGGTGACAAGGCGCGTCACCAGACGCTCGGTGGTCCGCTCCGCCCGGCCGCCGAGCAGTTCGCGCAGCAGCTCGCCCTTGGCCGCGGTGCTGGCCGACCGGCTGGTGAGCGCGGCGCGCAGCTCGGTGCTGGAGGAGACGATCCGGCCGAACCGGAACAGCTCGTCCTCGACGTTGTCGAGCCGGCTCCGCTTCTGGGCGGCGGTGAGGTCGGCGGTGTTCGCCAGCTCCTCCAGCGCGTCCACCAGGTCGCGGGACTGCGACCAGCGGCTGCGCACCAGGCCGGCCACCAGGTCGAGGGTCTGGCCGCTGACCTGGGTGCCGAGGAGACGCTGGGCCAGCTCGGCCTTGGCCTCGCCGGACTGCGCCGGGTCGGTCAGGACCCGACGCAGCGACACCTCGCGGTGGAGCAGCGCGGTGACGGCGGCCAGCTCGTCGGCGAGCGAGCCGGCGTCGACAGACGTGGAGTCCGTCAGCGCGTCGAGACGCTCACGCGCGGCGGCCAGAGCCTCGCGGCTCGCTCCGTGCATCCCACTCATCGGGTTGCCTCTGCCGTCGTCGCCTTGTCGTCCAGCTCATCCAGGAAGCGGTCGATCACACGGCTCTGGCGGGCGTGGTCCTCGAGGGACTCGCCGACCAGCTTGCCGGCCAGCTCGGTGGCCAGCTTGCCGACGTCCTGGCGCAGCGCGGACGCGGCGGCCTTGCGGTCGGCCTGGATCTGGGCGTGACCGGCGGCGATGATCTCCTCACGCTGCCGCTGGCCTTCCGCGCGCATCTCGGCGATGAGCGTGGCGCCCTGCTCCTGCGCCTCCTGACGCAGTCGCGCGGCCTCGTGCCGGGCCTCGGCGAGCTGGGCCTTGTACTGCTCAAGGACGCTCTGGGCCTCGGTCTGCGCGGCCTCGGCCTTCTCGATACCGCCCTCGATGGCCTCGCGACGCTCTTCCAGAACCTTGTTGATGTTCGGGAGGAGCTTCTTGGCGAGGAAGCCGAAGACGATGACGAAAGCGATGAGGCCGATGACAACTTCCGGCCACGGCGGAATGAGGGGATTCTCCTTCTCACCCTCAGCCGCCAGGAAAACCAGGGCGGAGTTCACATCAGTGCCTTTCGTCGAAAGGGTCGGTCGTCAGTGCTCGTCTTAGTAGACGAACGGCATGACGAGACCGATGAGGGCGAGCGCCTCACAGAACGCGAAGCCCAGGATCTGGTTGGCGCGGATCAGACCGGCCGCCTCGGGCTGGCGGGCGAGGGCCTGGGTGCCGTTGCCGAAGATGATGCCGACGCCGACGCCGGGGCCAATGGCCGCCAGGCCGTAACCGACGGAGCTGAGCGAACCTTCGACGGCAGCAAGGGTCTGGGACATGCCAGTTCTTCCTTCTCTTTACGGACCGGTGGGGGTTGGCCACCGGACGGCTGGGGTGTGATGCGGGACGACTCAGTGGTGCTCGGCGAGCGCGCCCTGGATGTAGGTGCAGGTCAGCAGCACGAACACGTAAGCCTGCACGGCCTGGATGAAGAGCTCGAAGGCCGTCATGATGATCGTCATCACGAACGAGACGCCCGCGTAGGCGATGCCGATGCCGTTCAGCAGGTACCAGCTGGCGATCGTGAAGAGGAGCAGCAGCGTGTGGCCCGCGAACATGTTCGCGAAGAGCCGGACGGCGTGGGTGAAGGGGCGGACGATCAGGTTCGAGAAGAACTCGATCGTCATCGCCAGCGGCAGCACCGGGCCGAGCGACTTGTCGTAGCCCGTGACGTTCTTGAAGAAGCCGACGAAGCCGTGGCGCTTGAAGGTCAGCGAGACCCACAGGATGTAGACGATCGCGGCCATGCCCGCGGGGTAGGCGATGATCGACGTCACCGGGAACTGGGCGACCGGGATGATCGACCAGAGGTTCATCATCCAGATGAAGAAGAAGAGCGTCACGACGAGCGGGACGTACTTCTCGCCTTCCTTCTTGCCGATCGTCTCGTACACCACGCCGCGGCGGATGAAGTCGTAGCCGGCCTCGGCGACCATCTGGAGCTTGCCCGGGACAACCTTCGGCTTGTTGAAGGCGGCCCAGAAGAAGCCCACGATGATGATCGAGCCGAGCAGGGCGAGCAGCATCGGCTTGTTGAAGTACATGCCGTTGCCGTCTGCGTCGCCCCAGAGCGGCTCGAAGAGGAACGAGTGCAGGCCGGGAGCCGGGAAGCCACAACCGTCGAAGATGTGGCAGTCGGTCTCGAAGGCGAGCACCTGCGTCGGGTCAGCACTCACCGCGGGCTCCTTCATCGTGGCGCATGGGTACGGCAACCTCGTTGTGTCGGCGCGGTGCGTAACCGCTGTTCGGCACGGGACTGGTGTTACGGGTGTGGGGGCGGCTGTGGGGCATCTCGCCTCGCGATTCAGCAGGCGTCAGCCAAGATGCCCGCGCCCGCGATGCCGCAGTTGGCACCGGACGATAGCAGGACTTCACATGCCTCTTTATCCCGGCCCTACCCCTCACGACGAGTGGCCCGTCTTTTCGGGCTTTTCGCCCGTCGGATCGGGCTCGACGTAGAGGATCTTGGCCTTCATGTGCGCCCGCGTCTGCGCGGCGATCCACGCGAGCGTGACGGCGACCAGAGTGATCGCGAAGGACCGGGGGTTGAACAGCGTCGTGTTCTTGAACGCGGCGAGGAAGACGAACAGCAGCAGGATCTGCGCCGCGTAGAGCATCAGACCCATCGCCTGGAAAAGGTGCGGAAGCGATTTGGCGGTGCGCTGCAGCACGTAGAGGCCGATCCCCATGAAGAGCATCGCCACCACGGTCGCGACGACGGCTCCGACCGCGCCCTTGCCGCCGGCGACCACGGCGCTGACGACGGCGGCTACAGCGCCGACGGCAGCCGTGGGCACGGCGGCCTGAAGCAGGATCCGGACGTCATTGGACGGCATGGCGGCAACTCCGCTTTCAACACACAGGGGGCAGGGTGTCGTCATGGACGAGCGTAGCCCCGGGCCGGACGCTGTCCGCACGTTCAAGAGACCGTCGCACCACGGTCCTTGGGCTCTACCCCGGGATTACTCGTGAACCGTATCACAAACTATTTGATGAGGTCTTTACCTCTGGGTGTGCTTGCTGTCACACGTGAGAGTGACCCTGCGCGTTTGTGCAATTACTGGGGCCAATTGTCTGGTAATGGGGGCGTTTATCCCCTCGCACATTTCTCACCTCGCCCGTGTTCGGGATCCGACGGCGGTCGCGCCGTTGACGCCCGAGACACCGACGGTGACGCGGACCCGCTCCTCGTCCTCGGCCTCGTTCGCGGCCCCGGCCGCCTCCTGGGCAGCCTCGGTGGCGGCGGCCGCCCGGCGCCGCCGGTAGCGCGGCGGCACGAAGGCCTCGGCCCAGCGGGGGGCGCGCGGGGTGAAGCGCGGCAGCAGGAGCAGGACCAGGCCGATCGCGCTGAGGAAGACGACGCCCAGCACGATCCACATCGACGCCGCGTTCACCGAGTAGGCGAGCGCGCCGAACGCGATCAGCGCGGAGAAGAAGTACATGATCAGCACCGCGCGGCTGTGCGAGTGCCCGATCTCCAGCAGCCGGTGGTGCAGGTGCCCGCGGTCCGCGGCGAACGGGGACTGGCCGCGCCAGGTGCGGCGCACGATCGCCAGGATCAGGTCGGCGGCCGGGATGGCGATGATGGTCAGCGGCATCAGCAGCGGGATGTAGACCGGCACCATCTGGTGCACGGTGTTGCGCTCGGAGCCGCCGAAGAGGCTGTCCGGGTCGACCTGGCCGGTGATGGAGATCGCGCTCGCCGCCAGCACCAGGCCGATCAGCATCGAGCCCGAGTCGCCCATGAAGATCCGCGCGGGATGGATGTTGTGCGGCAGGAAGCCCAGGCACATGCCCATCAGGATGGCCGCGAACAGCGAGGCGGGCGCCGCCGCCTCGATGCCGTACGAGTACCAGATCCGGTAGGCGTACATGAAGAACGCCGCCGCCGCGATGCACACCACGCCGGCCGCGAGACCGTCCAGGCCGTCCACGAAGTTGACCGCGTTGATGGTCACCACGACCAGCGCCACCGTCAGCAGCGTGCCCTGCCACTGGGTGAGGGCCACGGTGCCCACGGTCGGGATGGGCAGCCACAGGATCGTCAGTCCCTGCACCACCATCACGCCGGCGGCGATCATCTGGCTGCCCAGCTTGATCAGCGCGTCGATCTCGAACTTGTCGTCCAGGACACCGATCAGCCAGATCAGCGCGGCGCCGGAGAGCAGCGCCCGCGGTTCGTTGGACTGCTCGAAGACCTGGTGCAGGTTGGTCAGGTGGTCGGCGACCAGCAGGCCCGCGCACAGGCCGAAGAACATGGCGATCCCGCCGAGCCGCGGAGTGGGTTCCCGGTGCACGTCCCGGGCCCGGATCTCGGGCATCGCACCCGCCACGATCGCGAACTTGCGTACCGGCCCGGTGAGCAGATACGTCACCGCGGCCGTGACGCAGAGCGTCAGCAGGTATTCACGCACGGGCTTCCCCACAGGTCTCGCTGGCCATTCCCGGCCTCACAGCCTAGCCATGCAGGCATATGGATGAGGACTTCCGGGTAGCGACGATGGTTGCACGTGCGGCTGTGCAGCGGTGTCCGCGTCCGTGTCCGCCCACCCCGTCCCGGTCCGGACACCGGTGGCGGCTCAGTCCGGATACGGCGGGAATTGCGTGACCAGGTCGCGTACGTCGTCCCGTGCCGCGGCGGGCTCGGTGTCGCCCCTGAGCACCCCGGCCAGCAGCGTGGCCACCGCCCGCATCTCCCGCTCCCCCATGCCCTGCGTGGTCACCGCCGCGGTGCCCAGGCGCAGCCCGCGGGCGTCGCCGTGCGGCAGCGGGCAGCAGTCCAGGACGATCCCGGCCGCCGCCAGCCGCCCCCGTGCGGCCTTCCCGTCGACGCCGAGCGGGGTGGGGTCGACGGTGAGCAGATGGGTGTCCGTACCGCCGGTGGTGACGACCAGGCCCTCGGCGGCCAAGTGGTCCGCGAGCGCCCGGGCGTTGGCGACCACCTGGTGGGCGTAGGCGGCGAAGGCGGGGGTCGCCGCCTCCCCGAAGGCGACGGCCTTGGCGGCGATGGTGTGCATCTGGGCCCCACCCTGGGTGAACGGGAAGACGGCCCGGTCGACCCGCTCGGCGAGTTCGCTTCCGCACAGGAGCAAGCCGCCGCGGGGGCCGCGCAGCACCTTGTGCGTGGTGGCGCACACGATGTCCGCGTACGGCACCGGGCTGGGCGCCGCTCCCCCGGCGACCAGCCCGATCGGGTGGGCGGCGTCCGCGACGAGGTAGGCGCCCACCTCGTCGGCGACGGCGCGGAAGGCGGCGTAGTCGGGGTTGCGGGGGTAGGCGATGGACCCGCAGACGATCGCCTTGGGGCGGTGGGTGCGGGCCAGGGTGCGCACCTGGTCGTAGTCGATCAGGCCGGTCTCCGCGTCCACGCCGTAGCCGACGAAGTCGAACCAGCGGCCGGAGAAGTTCCCCGGCGCGCCGTGGGTGAGGTGGCCGCCGTAGGGCAGGCCCAGGGCGAGGACCGTGTCGCCGGGGCGCAGCAGCGCGGCGTAGGCGGCCAGCACGGCGGAGGAGCCGGAGTGCGGCTGCACGTTGGCGTGGTCGGCGCCGAACAGCGCCTGGGCCCGCTGCGCGGCCAGGCGCTCGGCGACGTCGACGATCTCGCAGCCGCCGTGGTGGCGGGCGCCCGGGTAGCCCTCGGCGTACTTGTTGGCCAGCGGTGAGCCGAGGGCGGCCAGCACGGCGGGGGACGTGAAGTTCTCGGCGGCGATCAGCTGGAGGGTCGTCGACTGCCGACGGCCTTCGGCGAACAGGATCTCGGCCAGCTCGGGATCCTGGCGCAGCAGGACGCCGAGCGAGCTGTCATCGGCCTCGATGATGTCGTGGGTGACCGACATGGTGCGCTCCGGGCGTGCGTCGACGGTGACGTACGACCAATGTAGGCCCGCGGGCCCCACCCCGCCTCACGCCCGCGCGGGAACCCCGTCAGCGCCGTCACCACGGGACCCCGGCTCTCACGCGCCCCTCGCACCACCCGGCCCTCGGGGCCTCCCCGGCGTCGGGACGCTGCGTCGGACTCCGTCCGCCGGCTCACCGGCCCGGAATGTCGCCCCACCCCGCCTCACGCCCGCGCGGGAACCCCCGTCAGCGCCGTCACCACGGGGTCCAGGGCCTGGTGTATCTCGTCGCCGATCGAGCGGAAGAAGGTCAGCGGGGCGCCGTAGGGGTCGTACACCTCGTCCGCCTCGACCGTGGGCGCGAGGAGCCATCCGCGCAGCGCGGCGGCCGCGCGGACCAGGGCCCGGGCGCGGGTGACGACGCCGTCCTCCAGGGGCGGGAGCGTCGCCGGGTCGATGGCGTTCACCAGGCGGGTGAACTCCTTCAGGGTGAACGTGCGCAGGCCCGCCGAGTGGCCCATGGAGATCACCTGGGCCCGGTGGTCCCGGGTCGCGGTGAGCACCAGGTCGGCGCGGATCACGTGCTCGTCGAGCAGCTCGCGGCCGGTGAAGCCGGCCGGGTCGGCGCCGAAGTCCGTGAGGACCGTCTCGGCGTTCGCCTCCATGGGGGCGCCCTCGTGGCCCCAGGTGCCCGCGCTCTCCACGATCAGACCGCCGCCCAGCACGCCGAGCCGCTCCTGCACCGCGTGCCGGGTCAGCCGCTCGGTGATGGGCGAGCGGCAGACGTTCCCGGTGCTGACGTGGAGGATGCGGAAGCTGTCGCGCGGGAGGCCGACGAACGTGGTGGTGATCTCCGCCGCGCGTTCCCCGGCGCCTATGCCACGCCCCGTCTCAGGGGCCGTCAATTCGCCACCTCGAGGTCGGGTACTACCTTCCGCAGCTCCTCCGCCGACAGGGCGCCCGCGCGCAGCAGCACGGGCACCTCGCGGGTGACGTCGACGATGGACGACGGGACGATGCCGGGGGTGGGGCCGCCGTCGAGGTAGACGGAGACGGAGTCGCCGAGCATCTGCTGGGCGGCGTCGCAGTCCTCGGGCGACGGGTGGCCGGTCAGGTTGGCGGAGGAGACGGCCATCGGGCCGACCTCGGTCAGCAGCTCGATGGCGACCGGGTGCAGCGGCATCCGCACCGCGACCGTGCCGCGGGTCTCGCCCAGGTCCCACTGCAGCGACGGCTGGTGCTTGGCGACCAGCGTCAGCGCGCCCGGCCAGAAGGCGTCGACCAGCTCCCAGGCCAGCTCGGAGAAGTCGGTGACCAGGCCGTGCAGGGTGTTCGGCGAGCCGATGAGGACCGGGGAGGGCATGGTGCGCCCGCGCCCCTTGGCCTCCAGCAGGTCACCGACGGCCTCCGGAGCGAAGGCGTCGGCGCCGATGCCGTACACGGTGTCCGTGGGCAGCACCACCAGCTCGCCACGGCGGACGGCGGACGCGGCCTCGCGCAGACCGGTCACTCGGTCGGTCGAGTCGTTGGTGTCGTATCGCCGTGCCATTTAGCGGGCCTCCTCGTACACGTACTGCGGGATCTGCGGGATCGAAGTCGGCGGGACGGGGTCGCTCACGGCAGTGCCTTGCGGGCGGTGGCGAACCTGGGCCGGTTGTTGAGGTCGGGGTGGTCGGCCGCGTCGGCCCAGCCCCGCTCCTCGGTGAAGATCCACGGCACCTGGCCGCCCTGGGTGTCGGCGTGCTCGACGACGACCACGCCGCCGGGGCGCAGCAGGCGGTGCGCGGTGCGCTCCAGGCCGCGGATCAGGTCGAGGCCGTCCTCGCCGGAGAACAGGGCCAGCTCGGGATCGTGGTCGCGGGCCTCGGGGGCGACGTACTCCCACTCGGTGAGCGGGATGTACGGCGGGTTGGAGACCACCAGGTCGACCTGTCCGTCGAGGTCCGGGAAGGCGGTCAGGGCGTCGCCCTGGCGCAGGTCGACCCTGGACCCGGCCATGTTCTTGCGGGTCCACTTGAGGGCGTCCTCGGACAGCTCCACGGCGTGCACGCGCGAGCGCGGCACCTCCTGGGCGAGCGCCAGCGCGATGGCTCCCGAGCCGGTGCACAGGTCGACGATGCAGGGCTCGACGACGTCCATGGCGCGCACCGCGTCTATGGCCCAGCCGACGACCGACTCGGTCTCGGGGCGGGGCACGAAGACGCCGGGGCCGACCTGGAGCTCCAGGTAGCGGAAGTAGGCGCGGCCGGTGATGTGCTGGAGCGGCTCGCGCGCCTCGCGGCGGGCGACGACTTCCCAGTACCGGGCGTCGAAGTCCGCGTCCGGCACGGTGTGCAGCTCGCTCCGCTTGACGCCGTGCAGGTGCGCGGCGAGCTCCTCCGCGTCGGTGCGCGGCGAGGGCACGCCGGCGTCGGCCAGCCGCTGGGTGGCCTGGGCCACCTCCGCGAGCAGCAGGTTCACGCTGGTCCTCCGGGGCTGAGCTGGTCGTCCGGTACGGGGTGCGGGTACGGCTGGGGGCCGGGGCCTACGCGGCGGCGAGCTTGGCCGCCGAGTCCGCGTCGACGCAGGCCTGGATCACCGAGTCGAGGTCGCCGTCCAGGACCTGGTCCAGGTTGTACGCCTTGAAGCCGACACGGTGGTCCGAGATGCGGTTCTCCGGGAAGTTGTAGGTGCGGATCTTCTCGGAGCGGTCCACGGTGCGGACCTGGCTGCGCCGGGCGTCCGCGGCCTCCTTCTCCGCCTCCTCCTGCGCCGCCGCGAGCAGCCTGGAGCGCAGGATACGCATCGCCTGCTCCTTGTTCTGCAGCTGGCTCTTCTCGTTCTGGCAGGAGGCGACGACTCCGGTCGGGATGTGCGTGATGCGCACGGCGGAGTCGGTGGTGTTGACGGACTGGCCACCGGGCCCGGAGGACCGGTAGACGTCGATGCGCAGGTCGTTGGGGTTGATCTCGACGTCGATCTCCTCGGCCTCGGGGGTCACCAGGACACCCGCCGCGGAGGTGTGGATGCGGCCCTGGGACTCGGTGGCCGGCACCCGCTGCACGCGGTGCACGCCGCCCTCGTACTTCAGCCGGGCCCAGACGCCCTGGCCGGGCTCGGTGGCGCCCTGGCCGCCCTTGGTCTTCACGGCGACCTGGACGTCCTTGTAGCCGCCCAGCTCGGACTCGGTGGAGTCGATGATCTCGGTCTTCCAGCCGACCCGCTCGGCGTAGCGCAGGTACATGCGCAGCAGGTCGCCGGCGAAGAGCGCCGACTCGTCGCCGCCCGCGCCCGCCTTGATCTCGAGGATCACGTCCTTGTCGTCGCTGGGGTCGCGCGGGACGAGCAGCAGGCGCAGCTTCTCGGTCAGCTCCTCGCGCTGCTTGTCCAGCTCCTTGACCTCGGCGGCGAAGTCCGGGTCGTCGGCGGCCAGCTCACGGGCGGTCTCGATGTCGTCGCCGGTCTGCTTCCAGGAGCGGAACGTGGCGACGATCGGGGTCAGCTCGGCGTACCGCTTGTTCAGCTTGCGCGCGTTCGCCTGGTCGGCGAAGACCGACGGGTCGGCGAGCTTCTTCTCCAGGTCGGCGTGCTCGGCGACGAGTTCCTCGACGGCCTCGAACATCTTGGGCTCCTGCTTACTGCTCGGGAAGGGGAAGGCGGGCGACCAAAAACGCCGGTCCCGGCGCTCCCCGGGGAGGGGATGCGGCCGTGGACCGGCGGTTGGGGGCTCGCTACTTCTTGGAGCCGGCGGCAGCCTTGCCGAAGCGGGCCTCGAAGCGGGCCACGCGGCCACCGGTGTCGAGGATCTTCTGCTTGCCCGTGTAGAACGGGTGGCACTCGGAGCAGACCTCGGCCCGGATGGTGCCGGACTCGATGGTGCTGCGGGTGGTGAACGACGCGCCACAGGTGCAGCTGACCTGCGTCTCGACGTACTCGGGGTGGATGTCGCGCTTCAAGGTGTCTCCTACGGTTCTCGGAGGGCGCCGGGTCGCCGCCGCGGGATGCGGGGGCGTGAACCGGGGCCGACGAACCAGTCTGCCAGGACTGGCGCCATCCCCCAAAACCGGGGGGCGGCGGGATCTATTCCCCGGCGTTGACGACGCCCTTGGCCTCACCGGTGGCCGTGCCCTCGGTGGCCGACTGCGGGATCGGGCGGTCGTTCTTGAGGGCCGTCCAGACCTGGTCGGCCTTGGTCTTCTCCAGGAGCACCCGGTTGGGGTCCGCGGGGTCGTAGACCACCGGCATGGTGACCATGTGCATCTTGTCCGGGCCGATGCCCTTCAGGCTGCTCGCGAAGGACATCAGGGAGTTCACCGAGCCCAGGTCGGAGTCGGTGGTCACGGTCTTGGTGGCGGTGTCGGCGATGTCGTACAGCTTCTTGGGGTTGCCGAGCAGCCCGACGTCCTTGACCTGGTCGACCAGGGCCTTGACGAAGGCCTGCTGGAGCTGGATGCGGCCGAGGTCGGAGCCGTCGCCGACGCCGTGCCGGGTGCGGACCAGGCCGAGGGCCTGCTCGCCGTCGAGACGGTGGGTGCCGGCCGTGAGGTCGAGGTGGCTGTCGGGGTCCTTGATGTCCTCGGTGGTGGTGACCTGGACGCCGCCGAGGTCGTCGATGAGGTTCTGGAAGCCGCTGAAGTCGACCTCCAGGTAGTGGTCCATGCGCAGTCCGCTGATCGACTCGACGGTCTTCACGGCGCAGGCGGCACCGCCGGTGGAGTAGGCGGAGTTGAACATCACGCCGTCGGCGGCGGGGTGCTCGCCGCCGTCCGTGTCGGTGCATTCGGGGCGGTCGACGAGGGTGTCGCGCGGGATGGAGACCACGCTGGCCTGCTTGTGGCCCTTGTGGACGTGCACGATCATCGCCGTGTCGGAGCGTGCGGTGCCGTCGTCGGTGCCGCCGCCGAGCTTCTTGTTGCCGCCGGAACGGGTGTCGGAGCCGAGGACCAGGATGTTCTCGGAGCCGTTGTCGGTCTTCGCGGGCCGGTCGGCGCCGAGCGCCGCGTCGATGTCGACGCTCGTGAGGTTGCCGTTGAGCTTGAAGTACAGGACTCCGGCTCCGGTGCCGCCCAGGACCACGATGCCCGCGGCGCTCCAGGCCGCGACGAGCAGGGCCTTGCGCCGCTTGGCCATGGGCTTGCGGCGGCGGCCCTTGCCCCGGCGGCCGTGGCCGGGGGTGCGGGACTGGCCGGGGCCGGGTATCGCGGGATCCGGCGTGCTCTGGGCGGACATGGGCTCCTCGGTGTTCGTCCGGTCGGTTACCCCCTGCGCTCAGGGTCGGGTCGGTCGGCTCCGGCGGTCGGCGCCGGTTCCTCACCATGGTCCCTCCGTAGCTCAGACGGCGGAACTCGGGACAGGGTTGCACAACTGTCTGTGGCGACTCGGTGGGGAAACGGTGACGGAGCGTGTTCGACGCCGTCGGGCTCGCCGCGCTGACCTGGGCTTCCGCGGGCCCGGCCGCTGACCCGCCGACCCACCGGCCGGGCCGCCGCTTGTGGCGAAGGTCGCAAGCCCGGGGCCGGTGGACGCTGCAAGGTCGCAGGCCCGGGGGCCGGTGGACGCTGCGAAGGTCGCAGGCCCGGGAGGGCCCGGTGGGCGGCGGGCGGTGCGGGGGCCGACGTCCCGCGTCCGGGCCCTGAGAAGCCATCCGCGTCCTGAAACGCCAGAGGTCCCGCCCCGTCACCGTGTGACGAAGCGGGACCTCTGAGTACCTCTGAGTGCGATCCGGAGGACCGGCGGTGGCTCAGTCGCCGTTGCCGGGCGTCGGGGTCGTCTTCTGGATCTGCATCAGGAACTCGACGTTCGACTTGGTCTGCTTCATCTTGTCGAGCAGCAGCTCGATCGCCTGCTGCTGGTCGAGGGCGTGCAGCACCCGGCGCAGCTTCCAGGTGACGGCCAGCTCCTCGTTGCCGAGCAGGATCTCCTCCTTGCGGGTGCCGGACGCGTCGACGTCCACCGCGGGGAAGATGCGCTTGTCGGCGAGCTTCCGGTCGAGCTTCAGCTCGGCGTTGCCGGTGCCCTTGAACTCCTCGAAGATGACCTCGTCCATGCGGGACCCGGTGTCCACCAGGGCGGTGGCGAGGATGGTCAGCGAACCGCCGTCCTCGATGTTGCGGGCCGCACCGAAGAAGCGCTTCGGCGGGTACAGGGCGGTCGAGTCGACACCACCGGACAGGATGCGGCCGGAGGCCGGGGCGGCGAGGTTGTACGCACGGCCCAGACGCGTGATCGAGTCGAGCAGCACGACGACGTCGTGACCCAGCTCCACCAGGCGCTTGGCGCGCTCGATGGCCAGCTCGGCGACCGTGGTGTGGTCCTCAGCCGGGCGGTCGAAGGTCGAGGAGATGACCTCGCCCTTCACCGACCGCTGCATGTCGGTGACCTCTTCCGGACGCTCGTCGACCAGGACGACCATCAGGTGGCACTCGGGGTTGTTGTGCGTGATCGCGTTGGCGATCGCCTGCATGATCATGGTCTTGCCGGTCTTCGGCGGGGCCACGATCAGACCGCGCTGGCCCTTACCGATCGGCGCGACCAGGTCGATGATGCGGGTGGTGAGGACGCCCGGGTCCGTCTCCAGGCGGAGGCGGTCCTGCGGGTACAGCGGGGTGAGCTTGTTGAACTCCGGGCGGCCGCGGCCGTGTTCGGGCGCCATGCCGTTGACGGAGTCCAAGCGCACCAGCGCGTTGAACTTCTCGCGGCGCTCGCCCTCCTTGGGCTGGCGCACGGCACCGGTGAGGTGGTCGCCCTTGCGCAGGCCGTTCTTGCGGACCTGGGCGAGGGAGACGTACACGTCGTTGGGGCCGGGCAGGTAGCCGGAGGTCCGGATGAACGCGTAGTTGTCGAGGATGTCGAGGATGCCGGCGACCGGGATGAGGACGTCGTCCTCGTTGATCTGCGGCTCCTGGATCTCGTCGCGTCCGCGACGGCCCCGGCGGTCCCGGTAACGGCCCCGGCGGCCGCGACGGCCGCCCGCGTCGTCGTCGTAACCGTCGTCGTGCTGCTGACGGTCCTGACGGCCGCCGCCCTGCTGCTGGCGGTCCTGGCGTCCGCCGCCCTGGTTCTGCTGGTCGTCGCCCTTGTTGCGCCGGTCGCGGCCGCCGCGGTCACCGCGGTCGCCCCGGTCACGGCGGTCGCGACGGCGGCCCTCGCCGCCCTCGCCGTCGGAACGGGCGTCGCCCTGGCCCTGCTGGTGGCCCTGCGTCTGCTGCTGGCCCGACGTGTCGGCCTTCGACTCGGCGCGGGTCTCCACGGCCACCGTCTCGGTGCCGGCGGAGGGGCTGCCCGCGTCGGCGGTGGCCCGGCGGCGGCGGCGCTCGACGGGGGCGTCATCGGCGGGGGCGGACTGCTCGGCCGAGGCGTTGACCTTGGGGGACGGCTGACCGGGGATCTCGATCTGCTGCTGGGCGGCGGCCTTCTCGGCGTCCGCCTTGTCCACCTTCTTCTCGGCCTTGCCGGCCTTCTCCGCCTTCTCGGCGGGTGCCTCGTCGCCCGTACGGGTCCGGGAGGTGCTGCGGCGCTTCGGCTTGGTCTCGCCGGCGGTGTCCGCGGCGGGCGCGGCCTTGGCGGGGGCACCCCCCGCGGCCTGCGCCTCCTTGATGACCTCGATCAGCTGGCTCTTGCGCATACGCGCGGTGCCCCTGATGCCGAGGCCGGATGCGACCTGCTGCAGCTCGGCCAGCACCATGCCCTCGAGGCCGGTACCGCGGCGCCGCCGGGAGCCGGCACCGGTGGCAGGCGCGGAGGCGTCCGTGGCGGGCGCGGCAGCGGTCTCCTCGACACGTGCGCCCATCAGATCGGTGGTGTCGCTCACGAAGGGTCCTTCCCTGGAGCGGACGTCGGCCTGTCTGGCTCGGCGACCGGTTGTGCTGTCCGGCTTCGGTCCTTGCTGTGCGAACCGTGCCGGGGCGGTGGTCCGCCTGAACGGCGGAAGAGATATCTGGTGATGGCGCTTCCCCTAGCCGTGGCACCCGGTGTCTGTGTCATGCGGCGTGGTCGCACCGGTTCCGAAACTCCCCCAGCGGGGGTAACCCCCACCGGTGGGCCGCTCAGTGCCCGTGTCGGCCGTACTGATCACGTACGACATCCACTGCACAATGCGGCTTGGGGGGCTCCCGGAAGAATGTCTGTCCCGGACGGGGACACGAGGCACCTCGCCATGGTGGGGTCGGGTGCAGACTTGAGATTAACACTACCGGATCCAACAAACATTCCCCCTCTCGAAATCCGGCAACCGTCCGCGTCAGGTGTCACTGGCGGTCGCCAGGGGCAGGACACTCGCGCCCTGCTGGTCCAGGCCGAGCCGGTTGGCCGCCCAGTCCGTTCCGGCCAGCGCCTCGACCTTGTCGGCCGTGCCGGCGTCGGCCAGTGCCATCACCGTGGGTCCGGCACCCGAGATCACCGCGGGGATGCCGTCGCCGCGCAGCCGCTCCACCAGCGCCGCGCTCTCCGGCATGGCCGGGGCGCGGTACTCCTGGTGCAGGCGGTCCTCGGTGGCCGGCAGCAGCAGCTCGGGGCGCCGGGTGAGGGCCTCGACGAGCAGTGCGGCGCGGCCGGCGTTGGCGGCGGCGTCGACGTGCGGGACGCTGCGCGGGAGCAGACCGCGGGCGGTCTGGGTCAGTACCGGCTTCCCGGGCACGAAAACCACCGGAACGATGGAATCGGAGGGCTCCATCCTGATCGCCCGGGCGGCGCCGGACTCCATCCAGGACAGGGTGAAACCGCCCAGCAGACAGGCCGCCACGTTGTCCGGGTGGCCCTCGATCTCGGTGGCGAGGTCGAGCAGCGCGGCGTCGTCGAGGCGGGCCTCGCCGCCTATGGTCACCGCACGCGCGGCAACGATGCCGGCGCAGATGGCGGCGGAGGAGGAACCGAGGCCGCGGCCGTGCGGGATGCGGTTGGCGCAGACGATCTCCAGGCCGCGCGGCTGCCCGCCGAGCAGGTCGAAGGCGGTGCGCAGGGAGCGGACGAGGAGGTGCTTCTCGTCCCGCGGGAGGGTCTCGCTGCCCTCGCCCGCGATGTCGATGTGCAGCCCGGAGTCGGCCACCCGGACGACCACGTCGTCGTAGAGACCCAGCGCGAGGCCGAGGGCGTCGAAGCCCGGACCGAGATTGGCGCTGGTGGCGGGGACGCGCACCCTGACGGCGGCGGCGCGGAACGCTGGACCGGCCATCGCTCGATGACTCTCCTTGAGCTGCGGGACTGTCGAATGACATTCGATGACGTACGGGACCCTGGGGCTCGCCGCTCCCTGTCGAACGGCCGGCCCGTACCGACCGCGGAGACAGCGCGGCACCGCGGCATATGCGGCAGGCGGGTTAGGTACAGCCTATCGAAGGAAGGTTCTGTGGCGACATAGGGCGCACAGGAGGCGCACGATGCGTGTCGTAAGCCCCCTGTGCACCCCCTGCAAGTGACTTTCCCGGCTGGGCGTCGCTTACGCCCTCTTACGCCGGGCACCTTCCACGGGTGCGGCGCTCAGCGGCGCCCGCCAGCGGTCAGACCAGGCCGAGCCGCTCGGCCGCCGTCGCCGCGTCGACCGGGACGGTGACCGGCTGCGGGGCGCCGGCGACGGCCCAGTCCGGGTCCTTCAGACCGTTGCCGGTGACGGTGCACACGATGCGCTGCCCCGGGTCGACCCTGCCCTGCTCGGCGGCCTTCAGCAGACCGGCCACCGACGCGGCGGACGCGGGCTCCACGAAGACGCCCTCCTGGGAGGCCAACAGCCGGTAGGCGCGCAGGATCTCACGGTCCGTCACCTCGTCGATGGCGCCGCCCGACTCGTCCCGCGCGGCGAGCGCGAAGTCCCACGAGGCGGGGTTGCCGATCCGGATGGCGGTGGCGATGGTCGACGGGTCCTTGACGACCTCGCCGCGCACGATCGGGGCGGAGCCGGAGGCCTGGAACCCCCACATGCGGGGCCGCTTCGTGCTGACCTTGTCGGCGGCGTACTCCTGGTACCCCTTCCAGTACGCGGTGATGTTGCCCGCGTTGCCCACCGGGAGGACGTGTATGTCGGGCGCGTCGCCGAGCATGTCCACGATCTCGAAGGCGGCCGTCTTCTGCCCCTCGATACGCACCGGGTTGACCGAATTGACCAGCGCCACCGGGTAGTTGTCGCTGAGCGCGCGGGCCAGGGTGAGGCAGTCGTCGAAGTTGCCGTCGACCTGGAGGATCTTGGCGCCGTGCACGAGGGCCTGGCCCATCTTGCCGAGCGCGATCTTGCCCTGCGGCACGAGCACCGCGGAGACCATGCCGGCGCGCACGCCGTACGCGGCGGCGGAGGCGGAGGTGTTGCCGGTGGACGCGCAGATGACAGCCTGCGCACCCTCCTCCTTCGCCTTGCTGATGGCCATGGTCATGCCGCGGTCCTTGAAGGACCCGGTCGGGTTCGCCCCCTCGACCTTGAGGTGGACCTCGCAGCCCGTGCGCTCGGAGAGCACCTGCGCGGGCACGAGCGGGGTGCCGCCCTCACGGAGCGTCACGACGGGCGTGCTGTCGGAGACGGGCAGCCGGTCCCGGTACTCCTCGATGATTCCGCGCCACTGGTGGGTCATTGCTGGTTACTCTCCTTCAACCCGCATGATGCTGGCGACACCCCGCACGGTGTCGAGCTTGCGCAGCGCCTCGACCGTACCGCCGAGGGCGGCGTCGGACGCGCGGTGGGTGACGACGACGAGGGAGGCCTCGCCGTCCTTGCCGGACTGCCGCACGGTGTCGATGGAGACACCGTGCTCCGCGAACACGGTCGCCACCTGGGCGAGCACGCCCGGTTTGTCGGCCACGTCGAGGCTGATGTGGTAGCGCGTGACGACGTCGCCCATCGGGGAGACGGGCAGCGCGGCGTACGCGGACTCACCTGGTCCGGTCGCTCCGCCGATCCGGTTGCGGCAGACGGCGACGAGGTCGCCGAGCACGGCGGACGCGGTCGGCGAGCCGCCGGCGCCGGGCCCGTAGAACATGAGCTGTCCGGCGGCCTCGGACTCCACGAAGACGGCGTTGTACGCCTCGCGCACGTTGGCCAGCGGGTGGCTGAGCGGGATCATCGCGGGATGCACCCGTGCGGTGACCGATCCCCCGTCCGCCGCCCGCTCGCAGATGGCGAGCAGCTTGATGGTGCAGCCCATCTCCTTCGCGGAGGCGAAGTCGGCGGCGGTCACCTCGGTCATGCCCTCGCGGTAGACGTCGTCGAGGCGCACGCGCGTGTGGAAGGCGATCCCGGCGAGGATGGCGGCCTTGGCGGCGGCGTCGAAGCCCTCGACGTCGGCGGTCGGGTCGGCCTCGGCGTACCCGAGGGCGGTGGCCTCGTCGAGCGCCTCCTGGTACCCGGCGCCCGTGGTGTCCATCGCGTCGAGGATGAAGTTGGTCGTCCCGTTGACGATGCCGAGCACCCGGTTGACCTTGTCGCCGGCCAGCGACTCGCGCAGCGGCCGGATCAGCGGGATGGCACCGGCGACGGCGGCCTCGTAGTACAGGTCCTTGCTGTGCTCGTCCGCGGCGGCGTGCAGGGCGGCACCGTCCTGGGCGATGAGCGCCTTGTTGGCGGAGACCACGGAGGCGCCGTGTGCGAAGGCGGTGGTGATGAGCGTACGGGCGGGCTCGATCCCCCCGATCACCTCCACCACGACGTCGATGTCCCCGCGCTTGACGAGCGCGGTGGCGTCGGTGGTGACGAGGGCCGGGTCGATGCCCTCGCGCACCTTGTCGGGCCGCCGTACGGCCACGCCCGCCAGCTCCACCGGGGCCCCGATCCGGGCGGCGAGGTCGGCGGCGTGCGTCGTCATGATGCGCGCCACCTCTGAGCCGACCACTCCACAGCCCAGCAGCGCCACCTTCAGCGGACGCGTACGCATCATCCGACCTCGTTTCCTCTTACCGTCTACGGTTGGACCAGTCTCACGCACCGGACGGGATTTTCTGCCTTTCGTCCGGATCGTGAGACGTTTATTTCATTTTCGGACGGGGTGCAGGCCGAAAGATCTTCGCCCGCACCCGCTCCTCCCCCCTGCGACGTCACCCGACGTCGAGACGCAGCAGATCCTCCTCGGTCTCCCGCCGCACGATGACCCGCGCCGCGCCGTCCCGCACCGAGACGACGGGCGGACGCAGCACGTGGTTGTAGTTGCTGGCCATCGAGCGGCAGTACGCCCCCGTCGCCGGTACGGCGATCAGGTCACCGGGTGCCAGGTCCCCCGGCAGGAACGCGTCCTTCACCACGATGTCCCCGCTCTCGCAATGCTTGCCGACGACCCGCACGAGCATCGGCTCGGCGTCCGAGGTGCGGGAGGCGAGGGCGACGCTGTACTCGGCGTCGTAGAGCGCGGTGCGGATGTTGTCCGACATCCCGCCGTCCACGGAGACGTACGTCCGCAGCCCGTCGAGCGGCTTGACGGTGCCGACCTCGTAGAGCGTGAAGGCGGTGGGCCCGACGATGGCCCGCCCGGGCTCGACGGAGATGCGGGGGGTGGCGAGCCGGGCGGCCTCGCACTCCCGCGTCACGATCTCGGTCAGCGCCTTGGCGATCTCGTGCGGCTCGCGGGGATCGTCGTCACTGGTGTACGCGATCCCGAGCCCGCCCCCGAGATCGATCTCGGGCAGCTCGACCCCGTGCTCGTCCCGGATGTCCTTGAGCAGCCCCACCACCCGGTGCGCGGCGACCTCGAACCCCGACATGTCGAAGATCTGGGACCCGATGTGCGAGTGGATCCCGATGACCTCCAGCCCGTCGAGCTGCAGCGCGCGCCGCACGGCCTCGGCGGCCTGCCCGCCGGCCAGCGGGATGCCGAACTTCTGGTCCTCGTGGGCGGTGGCGATGAACTCGTGGGTGTGCGCCTCGACCCCGACGGTGATCCGGATCTGCACCCGCTGCCGCTTGCCCAGCGACTGTGCGATGTGCGCGACCCGCACGATCTCCTGGAAGGAGTCGAGCACGATCCGCCCCACTCCGGCCCGGACGGCCCGCTCGATCTCCTCCGGCGACTTGTTGTTGCCGTGGAAGGCGATCCGCTCGGCGGGCATCCCGGCGGAGAGGGCGGTCGCCAGCTCCCCACCGGAGCACACGTCGAGGTTGAGCCCCTCCTCGTCCAGCCACCGCACGACGGCGCGCGACAGGAAGGCCTTCCCGGCGTAGAAGACGTCGGCGTCCGTACCGAAGGCAGTGCGCCAGGCCCGCGCCCGGTCCCGGAAGTCGGCCTCGTCGAGGATGTAGGCGGGGGTGCCGTACTCCTCGGCGAGCTGCGTGACGGTGATCCCGCCGACGGTGACCACACCGTCCGCGTCCCGTCCGACGGTGTGCGCCCAGACCTTGGGGTCGAGGGCGTTCAGGTCCTCGGCCGGGGCGGCGTAGTGCCCCTCGGGCAGGACATCGGCGTGCCGGGGCCCGGCGGGGTGTGCGGAACGGCTCATGGCGTCTTCTGCGCTCTCTCAGAGGTGGTCGGGTGCGTCGATGCCGAGCAGGGCCAGGCCGCCGGCCAGCACCGTCCCGACGGCTTCGGCGAGGGCCAGCCGGGCACGGTGGGCGGCCGAGGGTTTCTCCCCGCCGCGCGGCAGCACGGTGGGCAGGAACGGCAGCGCGGCGTCGGCGACGGTGACGAGATGCCGGGCGAGCCGGTCGGGAGCGCGGTGGTCCGCGGCGGCGGCGAGGACACGGGGGTGGTCGGCGAGGGCGGCGAGGAGTTCCGGCGCCGCGTCTGCGAGGGGGGTGGTGACGGTCGGGGTACCGGAGCCGCTGCCGGTGACGGGGCCGGGTTCGGCCATGAAGCCGAGGTCGGCGGCGTTGCGCGTGGCGGCGCGGGCGCGGGCGTGGGCGTACCGCACCCGGAAGAGGGGGTTGCTCTCCCGCTGGACGAGGTGCTGGTCACCGACCCGGGGCCGGTCGTGGGCCGCGGGGTGGAGCAGGGCCCAGCGCCCGGCGTCCCGCCCGAGGGCGAGTACACCGGCGGGCGCGGGGACGGGCCGGACGTTGACGGGCAGCTCGGCGGGAGCGCGCCCGACGGCGTCGACGACGACCCCGAGGACGGAGGTCCAGGCGGGCTCGAACCCTTCAGTGCTCACACGGACGAGGGCCCCCTGGGAACGCAGGAGCCGGGCCGCGACCTCGGCGACGACGACGGCACGCAGCTCGTGCGGGCAGTGCAGCTGCACGACGCGCCGGTCGGGGCGGTCGGGGCGGTCGGGGCGGTCGGCGTACCCGTACCGGTCACCGCGGCGCAGGATCTCGCGGACGAGTCCGACATCGGAGGCACCCCGGTCGAGACAGATGTTGAGAAACCCCGGCCCGGTGAGGACGACGTCCGTGATCCCGTCGGCCCCCAGGAGGTGAGGCCGCAGCACCTCGGCGACCTTCAGCGGCGGCTGCCCGGCCGGCCGGGCGAGCTGGAGGGCGATGCTGGTGGCGTAGTCCCCGCACCCTCCGGGCCCCGGCGGCGCGACCACGGCCCGCTCCGGCACGGACACGCTCAGCTCCCCCGCGTCGACGGCGCGACGCACCGCGTGCAGCACGGTGCGGGAGAGCTCTACGGGTGTCACGGGACAAGCGTATGGGAGGAGGGGGGTGGGTAGGCGAACCGTTTCGCGACAGTCCCGGGATATGGACGAGCGCCGGGGCCGCGAGGTCAAGCCGACGCGGACCGAAACCCACCCCGGACACCTCCCCCTCCCCTCCCCTCACGCCTGAGCGGACGCCTCACTCTCCCCGGCGAGCCCCCGAACCCGCGGCAGCGAGGGCCCGCCCTTGACGCCGGCCCCGCTGATCTTCCGCTCGACCAACTGCCGTACGAGCCCGACCAGCTCTGCGGGCTCGAAGGGCTTGGACAGAAACGCGTCGGCGCCCGCGGCGAACCCGGCGTCGACCTCGTACTGCGTACAAGCACTGACGATCGCGATCGGCAGGTCCCGGGTCCGCGGATCGGCACGCAGCCGGGCGGCGGTCCTGAGCCCGTCCAGCCGGGGCATGACCACGTCCAGTGTCACGGCGTCGGGCCGCACCCGGTGGACGACTTCCAGACACTCGACACCATCGCCCGCGGTCACCACCTCGAAGCCCTCCAGCTCGAGGTTGACCCTGATCAGCTGCCGGATGACCTTGTTGTCGTCCACAACAAGAATCCGGCCGGACGCCCTAGGCACAACTCGAGAGTAGGTCCGGACCGGCCACCGCGTCCGGGTTTTCCCCACTTCCACCCCTCCCGGGGGACCCGACCTCGCACGAGCACCACCCCACGACCCGCGAAAACCCGTTCATGACCACCCCGGGCGAGCTGGTAGTGTTCTACCCGTCGCCGCGAGCAACACCGCCCGCGACGAACACGCCCCCGTAGCTCAGGGGATAGAGCAACGGCCTCCGGAGCCGTGTGCGCAGGTTCGAATCCTGCCGGGGGCACCTTGTAGTAGGTGCCCAAAGACCCCGCCATCAGCGGTAACGCTGAAGTCGGGGTCTTCGCGTGTATGCGGGCGGATGCCGCCGGAAGCAGGCGTTTGCCAGTGATCACGTAATGACGACGTAATGATCTTGGGCGTCGTTCGCGCAGGTGGGGCGCCGTTTCCGGACTGCTCACGTGGACGCGAAGAAGGCCCCGGAGCGCGTCCGCCCCAGGGCCTCCGAGCGAGGCGTGTACGCCTCTCACGGCATGCCGTCGTCCTCCCCCAGCCCTTGCATGATCCGGTCGTTCATCTCCGCCTCCTGGCCGTCGATGCACTTGGCGTAGATCTTGAGGAGCACGTCCACCGAGTGCCCGGCCCGCGCTGCCACCTCCGGTGCGGGGACGCCGGAGTTGAGCCACTGGGAGACGCCGGCGTGCCGGAGGTCGTAGGGGCGGGCCGCCATCACGGAGTCGACCTGATGCGGCAGGAGAGCCAGTTCCCGCGCTTGCTTCCACACGCGGGAGTACGAGGACGCGGCGATGACGTTGCCCCGCTCGCTGGAGAACAGCCGGCCGTCGTCCGCCGTGCCGAACTCCTTGACGTGGTCGAGGAGCAGGCGGACGAGTGGGGGCGGGATGGGGACCGTCCGTACTTCGCCCGCTTCCCGTTGCTTGAGGCCCCGGCGGTCGTGCGCCTCCCCGGAGTCCGTCCACGCCTTGCCACCCGTGGGCCGCGTCTCCGCCAGTTCGATACGGCCCCACCCCTTCTCGGGAAGCGTGCAGTCCGACCGGCGCAGGCCGAGCGCTTCACCGGGCCGCATGGCCGCGTAGTACAGGCATCCGAAGAACGCCCGCAGTCGTCGACCGCTCGCCCGGTCGTAGCCGCCGACGTAGGTCAGCGCGGTCAGCAGCTCCCGTGCCTGCCGGGGGTTGACCACCACCCGCCGGTCGACTTCCTGCACGGCCCGTTTCCCCCGCTTCCTGCGCACCTGGGAGAGCGGGTTGGCGTTCAGGGCGCCCAGTTCGACCGCGTACTGCAACACGTTGAAGACCACCGCCCGACGACGCCGGTAGGTCTGTGTCGCGGCCGGCTTGTCGTCGAGGCGACGGGTCAGGGCGTCCACCAGGTCCTGGGCGCGGCTCCCTTCCGACAGTTCGGCCACCGGGAGGGACGCCTTGGACAGCCACGTCAGTGCGGCGGCGATCTCCTTGGGACGCTCCCTCTCCCGGCGAGGAGGAGGCAGCAGGTACGACCGTGCCGCGCGGCGCAGGACCGTGGGCGCCGGCCGTCCGCGCGCAGCCTTGACGGGGACCGCCAGGACGGTGGAGAGCGCATCGGTCATGCTGTCGCGCTGCTTCGCCGACGCCTCCGCCCACCGGGCATCCACGTACTTCACCGCCAGCTCTACGAAGCTGAGCGCGACCTTGCCGCCCCGGAGGGAGTCGGGCAGTCCGGTCACGGTGTCGAAGGCTTCGCCCTTGTCGGCGGCGCGCAGGAGCTTGGCGCGGAAGCGGTCGGCGAGAGCCTTGGTCCTGTGCGACTCGTGGAAGGGCTCACCGTCGACCGACCAGCGCACGAGGTGAGTCGGCTTCTTGGCGGACCGGTTGACGCTCAGCTTCCAGATGACGACCTTGTACGACTTCACCGGACACCACCGCCCGTGTCCTCCGCGCGCTCCTCCACCCACGCGTCGAGCGCGTCGCGCCGGACCCGGAGTTCACCGTTCGGAAGCCGGATGCAGGCAGGGGCGAGGTGGAGTTCACGCCAGCGGTAGAAGGTGCGGCGGGAGACGCCGCCCAGTTCCTCCAGCACTTGGCGCACGGTGAGCAGCTCAATGCCGGTCCGGTCACGCGCCAAGGGGAACACCGTCCTCCCGTACCGAGGCCGCGAGGAGGGCGGCTTCCGGGGAGTAACCGCGTCCGGCGTACCGCCCCTGGCCGACGTAGGCCACGGGATGGTCCTCCAGGCCCAAGGCGGCGCGCTGCTCCTGGGCGCGGTGCTCGGCGCGGGCGCGGCGGAGTTCGCCGAGGGTGGTCGAGTAGCGGCGGGACTTGGTGGAGAAGTGGCCGCCATAGCCGAGCATGTGCGCCCAGCGGCGCAGGCCGAGGCCCGCGAAGGCGGGGAGGCCGCCGAGCCACCAGCACGTACCGATCATGCGCAGCACGTGCGCCCGCACCGGCAGGAGGACCATTTCCCGGGCCGACCGGATACGTCCGTCGACCGCGCCGGCCGTCTCGGCGCCCTTGGTGGCGTACTTGGCGATGTACCCGGCCACCGCGCCCGGCGCAGGCCGCTCCCCTGCAGGTGAGGCGGCGACCGGGCGTACGTCGACCTGAGTGCCGAAGCGCAGCACGCGCGCCCCGACGACCGTCGAGCCAGGCGCCTGCAAACGGACCCGTGCGACGGCCGCGGGGACGGCATCGGCGAGCAGGGCGGCGCTTGCCCAGGAGGGCGGTGCGAGTCCGGCCCGTCCGGGCCGTCGAGGCGGACCACGGCATGGAAGTGGACCAGGCCGCGCCGCTGGTACTCGGCGACCTTCGCGTACGAGAGCCGGGCAACGTCCGCCAGCTCGGTACGGGACAGCCCGGCCTTGCGGGCGATCTCCCGCCGCAGCTCGATGCCGAAGCGGTGCCAGAGCAGGCCGGCGCAGGACTGCCAGAGCACGGCCCCGCCGTAGTCGTAGCAGCGGGGGCAGAGGGGTTCGCCGAGGCGGGGGTCGTCCGGCGCGTGCCGCTCGGAGCAGCCGAGGGGTACGCCGTGCGGGCAGTTCTTCGCATCCCGGCGGGGGCGGCACGGGCGTACGCGGCCCGACTGCTCCCGGCGGGTGTGGACCGGCCCGAAGCCGGGAGCGGTGAGGGTGGCGAACACTCGGGGGTGCTCGCTCACCGTCTCTGGTACCGCCTTGCCGCCGACGAGGCCGGCGCGTACGAGTTGGTAGGTGTCCGCCTGGTACACGCGGGAGCAGGCGGGGCAGGCCGAGGCACGGCGGTTGCCGCAGGCGGTCAGCAGACGCCTGCCGTTCGGGTCGGAGCCGTCGACATCGGTCAGGGCTTCCCCCGTCGCCGTATCGACCAGGACGGCGGAGCCGACGAGGTGGACCGGGTTGGTGCAGCCGCCGAGGCGGATGACGGTACGGCGCCAGTCGGGGAAGTCGGGCCGGGCCGCACGGTCCAGCAGCGCGGCCACGGCGGGCGGGAGCGGCGGCGGCACGTTCATCGGCGCCCTCCGTTCCCGGGGCCGAAGGCGTACCCCATGACGGCGGCGATGGTCTCCGGTCGGGTTTTGGCGCTGAACCGGTACGTCGGGTCCGTCAGCCAGACCGCTGCGGCGTGGCCGGGGCAGAGGCGGCGTTCGGTGTTGTCGAGGGCGACCAGGACGACCTGTTCGTGGCCGGCGCAGGTGGCCGGGTGGTCGTCGGGCGCCCGGAGGTCGCAGTCCGGCGCGTGGGATTTGCGCGGACGGTGGGCGGTGGACACAGTGTGAGTGCTCCTTTCACTGCTCATGTGGCGGAGGGTGTGGGCTCCTGGCGGGGTCGGGTTTGGCGACTTCGCGCCCCGTCGGGAGCCCGTGGAACGGGTGGTCACTGCCGGTCCTCGGGCGGAACGCTGATGACCAGGTACGAGATGGGGCCGAACTCACGGCGGGCGTCGAAATAGCCCATGCCGAGGTCGGCGACCGGGACGCCGAGCGCCGAGGCAGCGGACTCCACCCCGGTCCGGCGGGCGTCGGAGTCGTCCGCGTCGACCAGGACGGCGAAGGACGGGCGGCGCGGCACGAGGACGGTCGGGTTGGCAGTCAGGAAGTCGGTCAGCTCCCGCAGGCCGACCAGGAAGGCGGCACGGTCACCGGAGCGGACGGTGTAGTCGGACACGGACGGATGCCTTTCGTTCGGGTCGTTCGTCGGGGCACGTCGCGGCGCGGTGTGGAGGGCTCAGAAGCGCATCTGTCCGAGCAGGCCGTTCACCCCGGAGAGCAGGAGCGCCAGCGGCGCGGCGACGGTGCGGGAGAGCAGGAAGCCGAAGGCGCCGCAGAGCAGCACGTCCAGCCAGCGCAGGTAGCGGATGCGCAGGAGGAACCAGATCGCGAGGCCGAGCAGCAGTACGGCCGAGGTCGTGACCAGCACGGTGACTCCTTGTCAGGCCAGGGCGGTGGACAGTTCGGGCAGTGCGGGGGTCAGGTGCGCGTGGGCGGTGGCGATGGCTTCGGCCTCCGTCTCGGTGACCAGGTGGGACCGGCCGCGCTCCCAGCCGTCACCGGAGGCGAGCACGGCGGTGCCGGCCTGTTCGGGGGTGATGGCTTGAGCGGCCTTGAGGGCGTCCGGATTGAGGTCACCGAGGGTCATTTCCGCAGTGCCGGGGTCGGCGACGCGGTGGCAGACCCGGCCGCCGAGTTGGGCTCGGAGCGCGGTGACGCCTGGCCCCAGGTCGGAGCCGACGCGCTGCCCGGCGACGACGAGGAAGACGCCAAGGGCCGCGCCGAGCTGGGCGAGCCGGATCAGGGCAGTGCCGGCCGCATGGGCTTCGTCCTTCTCGTGGCGTCCGGCGACGAGGAAGAGTTCCGCGATCTCGTCCACGATGACGACGACCGGGACCGGCCGTTCCTTCTCGGCGAGGCCCCATATGTTGCGGACTCCGGCGGTGCGGCAGACCGTCATCCGGTCGAGGGTGAGGTCCACCAGCGCGGACAGCAGCCGTACCGCCTGTGCCCGGTCGGTCGCGAGGGCGGAGAGGCGGGGGCCGTAGAGGGACAGTTCCATGCCGCCCTTGCAGTCGATCCCGACGAGGGCGACCGGTTGCGGGGCGAGTCCGGCGACGAGAGCGTGGATCAGCGTGGACTTGCCGGAGCGCGTGGCGCCGACGATCAGCCAGTGCGGGATGCGGCGCAGGTCGATGACCCAGGACGCCCCGGTTTCCAGCGTCCCGACGACGACCCGCAGCAGCCGCCCCGGCCCCCGGGAACGGGGCACCCGAGGTGCGGCGAGCGGATCGGCATACAGGGCGGCGATCCGTACGACGCCGGGCCGTAGGGAGGTGACGCGGACCGCGTGAACCTGCCAGTCCTCCGCCATAGCGGGGGCCGCCTTCACGAAGTCGTCGGGCAGCTGTCCCGGCAGCAGCCGCGCCACGAGTTCGAAGCCGGCCGCCGTGGGCCGGATGAAACCGTGCCGGGGGACGCGCGGTTGGGGCGGCGGAGCGCCGTTCCCGACGAGCCCGGACACCACGGTCAGCGCCGGGCGACGGCTCACGGCGAGCCCACACCCGGCCATCAGCGCCCGCCAGGTACGGGCGACGCGGAAGGCGGACGCCGGGTAACCGAGTAACAGCCACCAGGCCGCCGGAGACCTCCGGCGCAGCGCCGGGCCCACGATCAGCAGGCCCGACGCGACGACGGCGGCGACCACGAAGACCCGCCCCGGCCAGGTAGATCCGGCCGACGGGTCGGAGGACGCCAGGATCATCACTGCCCGGCCCCCTTTGCGGCGGAAGCCGCGTGGAGGGGACGGATCTCGGCGGCGCGGTAGGCGATGCCGTGCCGTCCCTCGTTCTCCCAGGGAACGGCGACCAGGTCCCGCACGGTGACGGGGGTGCCGACCTGCACGCCGGACGGCTCACCGGGGACGCTCACGTTCACCACGTCCGCCGAGGTGCCGGCCATCAGGCACAGGCCCACCTGGTACAGCGTCTTGCCAGTGTCGCGGTCGACCCGCACCTGACCGGACTCACGGTTCACGAGCCGCGGAGCCGGGGGCACGGCGCAGATGATCCCCGTGTACTTCGCGGTGTCGATCGGAAGGGTTGCCACAGTTCTGGACTCCTCACATCTGGATGACGAGCAGCCGCAGGCGGCCCTACGGACTGCTAGACCACCCGTAGTACGGGTGGCGTGGGTCCAGATTGGCGACCCGTAGTACGGGTTGTCAACCGGGTTGGGGATGGGAGAAGCTGTCCACGATCGTGGGCAGGGCGTTCACGACAACGCACACGCCACAGAAGCCGAGGCCACGGAGGACAGGGCATGCCGCCGAAGAACACGCAGCCGAAGTACCGGCAGATTGCCGACTACCTGCGCGAAGGCATCCTTGACGGCACCTTCCCCGCCGGCCAGCCGCTCCCGTCGGAGGAGGCGTTGGCCAAGCAGTTCGGTGTGACACGCCCCACAGTCCGTCAGGGACTCACCGAGCTACGGGCATCCGGCCTGGTCGAGGCCATCATGGGCCGGGGCACGTTCGCCCGCTCCCCCCACAACCGCCCCAGCTTCACCTACCCGCGCGGCGTCCGCCGCTCGCCCGACGGTCAGTACACCAAGGCCGACGGCATCCGCTGGAACGACGCCGAGGAGCCCACGGCAACCCGCACTGACGCCCCGCTCGCGCTCGCCGACCTGCTGCGCATCCCGCCGGGGGAGCCACTGTTCACGTACGACGCGTTGCAGACCGCGGACCAAGGCCGCCTACGCCAACTACACCGCACCTACGTGCCGTTCTCGGTACTCCTCGGCACCAAGTACGAGGAGACGCCCCCGCCGCCAGCTCCGCAGCTCTACAACGCTCTGGCCGAGCTGGGCCACGAGCTGCACTTCACGGAGTACGTCCGCACACGCATGCCCCTGCCGGACCAGGCCCAGGCGCTCCGGCTTGCCGACGGGGTGCCCCTGCTGCATGTTCTGCGCGTGACGCTCACCGCCGCCGACAAGCCGCTTGCTCTGGAGGAGTTCCACCTTCCGGGGCATAACTTGGAGCTTGCGTTCCGGCTGTAACGGCAGCCCCCAGCCCCAGGAGCAGCGCTGCGGTTCAGACTTTCTCTACTCCATCAAGGCGGCTCGCTTCGCTCCCCGCGCGCGGCACGGACGCCGGCCGGGCCTGCGCTCCAGTCTCCGCCCCGCTCCAGCCCGGCCGGCGTCCGTGCCGCGCGCAGAGCATGCATCTGCTGGAAAGACGCAAATCATGCCGTGACGGGGCAGGAGATGTCTAAGCTGCAGCCATGACGCCTGCCAACCAGTGCCCTGCACCTGCAGCACATAAGCGCCTGATGGACTGCCATGCCATGTGGCACTCTCTGGCGGACGCATACATGCAGCCAGACACTTTCCGAATGCATCTGAATTCTCTAATCCAAGGGCTGCGGAATGTAACATTCGTACTCCAGAAGCAAAAGCGCGAACTGTCGCACTTCGAAACCTGGTACACAGAATTCCAAGAGCAGGCGCGTCGCAGCCCACTCATGCGATGGTCGGTTAATTCCAGGAACCGGATCGTCAAAGAGTCTGACCTCGAACTTCACAGTGAGGCGAAAATTCGGTGGGTGATTGATTGGCTCACCAAGGGTGAGCGCAAATTCACCTTTCCCCCTCGCATGACTTCACGGGAGATGCTTGGTGCAATCTTTTCGGATCCAGGCAATCCGCGCGTTGGTGTCATCACCCTCACCCGGAGGTGGGTAGATAAAGCACTTCCCGATTACGAAGTCCTTCACGCCACTCGCGAGGTCTATATCGCCCTAAGCAGGCTACTGACCACTGCACACGAGGCTTGCCATGTGGAATCCTGCACATTCGAAACTCGCGAGCCGCCGTGCGTCACAAGTGACCTTACCCGCGATCCCCTACGATGCATGGAAATCAACCCTGCGATCCTCCAAGAGCACATCGACTTGAACGCAGGCGTCGGAATTAAGGAAGATTTCCTTTCCGTTCCGCGAGACGAAAATGCCACCCGAAAGGCAAGGAAAAGATACGGCATTACCGAAATCGGGCAGGGAGACGCTATAGAGTTGGCCCCAAAAATCATGCAGGCGGCTCACGCCATTCTTGAGCGCGACAAAAAGCATGCCAATTTCGCTTGGTTCTTGCGGGGTGACGAGATTGTAGACGTCATGTCACCCATGTACGCAGACCAAAACGCCAAGTATCTCACCTTTCATCGACTTGCAGATCGAGTCGAAACCCTGCGCGCGAATGGAATAATCTACCTGGCAGAGTCCTGGTACGTAACGGATCACAAATTCGATGAACACGGTCAATTGATACCCGCCAGAGATCGAGGCAAGGATCGATTGGAGGCGCTCCAGATTTTTGGGGCCACCCGTGACGGCAGGCGCATTACATTGACTACCCCATTCTCCAGAAGTCGGTTCGGCAAAGTGCTCCTCGGCGGGACAATCACCGATTCCGACATCGAGGATATGAATTATCTTGGCCCTTTTGGTCCAATCATCGAGAGGTGGAAAACAATGGATGCCCGAGGCGAGGATTAGCACTGTGCTCGCAGGTTGCGGACCGAGGTAGATCGCACCGCGCAAAAGCTTGACGGAGGTGCGGATCCTGCCGAGGCGCCCGCCAAAGACGCCGGATGATTGGCTTTGGCATATACCGATGACGTGCAGCGAGACCAAGCGTCGACGTCTCACGAGTAATAGGGCAGGTCGGAGTGCGGGCCCGCCATGTCGCGTCGCGCGACCTCAATATTGGCTGCGCGAGCGCATCACTGCCTGCGATTCTTCGGTCGAACAGGTGCTTCAGGAAGTCCAATCTCGGTAGTACTCAGCGATCTCATTCTTAGTGTCGATCATTACCCGAAGGCCGGTGTCTGCCCCATCTAGCAGGTTTGCAACCCCCAACATCACGTTGTGAAAGTTGCGGACATGGATCCTGGCGATGCCGTCGAGGGTGGAGGAGCCGTCGTTCCGAACGGGGTAGCGGAAATGCTCGGAGGTGGGGTCCATGGCATGCAGCTGCAACAACACTCGCTCGGCATTGTCCAAACTGGACTGATCGTCGCTGGGGAAAGCCCTCTCCAGGAGTGGGCGAGCCGCGCACCACAGAACGTCGATCTTGTGCGTCCTTAGAGGAACATGTGCTTCATCAAGGTACGTGCGCGCGAGTTCGATCAAGGTCTTCAGGTGCAGCTCCGCGTAGTGCCGCCAGCACATAACAAATGGATACACGAGTTGATCTTGGCTGCGGCCGCTGCTGATGATCTGGTCACAGATTGCTTCCGCTGCCTTCCAGTACCCGTTGATGTATCCAAGCCATCGATCGCGGGGCCAGTCCATGCAGGCCACAGCCCACCAGTCAGACTCCTCCCGCAAGAGGTCGGCATCGTCGCTCGGCCACGGAGCTGGATCAGAGGGCTCAGCTATCTCGTCAGAGGCATCCATAGACGCCAGTGTGGTAGATGTCCGGGCCCTAATGCATCAGATTTCGGCAGTCGTTCGCGGCGTCTCGTGGCGTCCGAGGTCACACGGCACGACGTCTCCGCCCCCACAGACTTCGACCAGGAGGTCGTGCAGGCTCGAACCCAAGAGATCGACGCGCAGCGTGCCGGGCCGCGGCGCGGGCCGTCGTTGCTGTGGTGGTTGAGAGCCCCGTGGAAAGTTGCCAACAGTGCTGAGCTCGCCACGCGAGCCAACGAGATTCTGGCCGGCCCTCGACTGGGCTTCTGAGCTTGTCGACGGCAGGTCAGGGTCCGCCTCGACGCCGGAGACGCCCTAGTTGCCCAGCGCACCACGAACGCACTAGATAGAACCCGCCCGACCGAAGAGAAGCGTGAAACATCAGGGGATGAGGTCCCCTGCTGCTAAGGCGTGGGGCCGTAGCGAGCTTCAAGGTCATCGAAGAACTGCCGCAGCATGGCTGGAGCATCGGGGTTGTCGGTCAGCTCGTAGCCACCGAACCGGTACACCTCATAGCCCTTGAGTCGCAGCGCCCGGTCCCGGCCACCATCTCGGCGTATAGGCGGGGCGATGCCGTCTTGCCTTCGGTGTAGTGCTGCTTGCCGTCGACCTCGATGACGACCCGGGCGCGGCCCGGCCACATCAGTAGGAAATCCATGCGCTCGCGCTTGAGGCGGTCGCCCTTGCGGAGTTGCTGGCGTTGTTTCCGGGTGAGCGGGTCATAGTGCAGATAGACCTGAGGCAACAGCGCGGGTCGCTTCATGCCCTCCTCGCCCCGGTACCGCTCGCAGTAGGTGTTGAACAGCAGTACCTCGGCCGGGTTCTCCTGGCCGTTGTCCCGCATGGATGCCCTTAGCCGCCGGTACAGGTCGTGTCCAACCGCGCGGTCATCGGCCGAGGCGAGCCCTCGCTTGTCTCGCCACCAGGTCACGATGTCGCCCCAGGTCAGTCCCGCATCCGTCAATGGTCGGTCATACACCAAACATGAGTCCCCATGTTCGACGATCTCAATGACGTTATTGATGGCGTCGCGCATCACCATCTCAGGTTTGTAGCCGGTTGAGGCGAAGATGATGTTCTGCATCTGACCATCAACGCCGCAGTAGCCGACCGAGGCCGACTGGGCATCCTCTAGGGAGTCCAGTTGCTCCCAGAGCGGCCCAAACAGCTCGCTGAGGTAGCCCCGACGGGCGGCCCAGCTATAGCCCATGTCGTGCTTGCTCCAGTAGCCGTGGAAGCCAGTGAAGTCGTGGAATGGCGGCCTGAACTCAATGCCGAGACGTCGTAGAACGGCACGCAGCGCGCTCAGTACCTCGGCGATTTCATCATCGCCGAGCTTGCATTGATTTTGGTCGGTTCCGTAGTGCAGCAACTCCTGATGAGCCAGCCGAGCAATCCCCTGTGCCGCATCGAGGTCAGTTATCCCATCCTGGTTCCCCCGCTTGACCTGTTCCACGAGCTCAGTATCCAGAACGTCATGCCACGAGCTCCAAGGGTCACCGTTCATGTCCCAAGCCGGGTCTTGCTCAATGCGGAAGAAGTCAGCAGCCTTCAAGGCGGATTGTAGGCGGGTTCGAACTCAAGGCCGCCTCTGGCCACTTGCCCTCTGCCGTCGCCGCACCACAAGCGCACCAGATCGAGCGGGGAACCACGGTAAAAGCAGCGGTGCCCGGCACGCGTTCGCCCAGGTCAGCGCTGGAACTTGCCACGGTGATCGCAGCTTCCCAAGCTGAGGGCTCCGGCCGTCGTCACCGGCCGGCCGTGGCCGCTTGCTCTGGTCGACGAAATATACCGACAGCGTGGCTAAGGCCGGTGGGGGTGCAGCGAGGCACGCGCGTGCGTGCTCGGTTGGCGCACCCACCGTCGTGGCGGACTGTCGTCGGCTGAGCTTCGTGCCACTGCCGTGCCAGATGCAGGGGTCAGACACGGTCAACGGGGGTGCCTAGCGGTCGAGTTCTCCGCACCCTGACGAGGTATCGAAGCCCCAGCTCAGCGGCACGATGCCCCCGCCTCTCTCCTAAGACGTCGTTTCTTATGGTTCAGGTGAGGGCTTGAGTGGCCTGGGGAAAGCCCAGCTGGTCGAGCAGCGTACTGAAGAGGTCTTCTGCGAAGGTCTCGTGTGAGCGAAGCAGTTCTTCAATCCTGGCTGTCTCCGGCGTGACGGGGACGCCAGCAGATGCGGCCCAGGCAACGGCGCCCTCGGCGTCGGTGGGTATCTCGGCGTCGAGTTCGGCGCGCTTATGTCTGACGGCTTCGTGGAACTCTGGCGTGTCCAGCCACAGGAGTTGATCTTCGAGGTCTTCGGGCTCCTCGGCCAGAAGCCTGGCGGCTATGTCCAGGTTGAGCCACGCCTGCCAGCGCTGTCCGGTGGTGTCCAGCCCGGTCACGAGAGCGAGGGAACTGTCGGAGACGTCGGCGACGCAGGCCGGTGCGCTGCTCCACTCAACCAGGGCGGGGAGATCCGCGTCGTCCCATGCCCCGGAATCGATCTGGAGCGTCTGCCAGCCGGCCGATCGTGACTCCCATGTGTGCACGGTTGCCTTCAGTTCTTCGTCGAGGCTGTCGAAGACGGGAGCTTCCAGCAGGGGGCGGTTGCTGCGAGCGAAGACCAGGTGACCCGAGAATCCCATGGCGGTTCCTCCTTAGAGATGGTGAGCGCACCTTATGGGCTGCCGGTGACAACGCGAGCCTGGTCAGTATCTGGGCGGCGGCCAGGCTCATCTGCTGAGACGGCGATACCCGATGAGGGCTGCGACGATGGCAACGAACGCGAGGAAGTGCTCGGCTTTGCGTTCGTAGCGGCGGTGCAGGCGGCGGCAGCCGGCCAACCAGGACACGGTTCTCTCGACTACCCAGCGGTGCCGGCCCAGCCGCTGGGAGGACTCGTGCCCCTTGCGAGCGATGCGGTGGCATATACCGCGCCCGCGAAGCCAGCGACGGAGGTGGTCGTAGTCGTAACCCTTGTCGGCGTGCAGTTTCTTGGGCCGGCGGCGCCGGGGCCCACGGCGGGACCGGACGGGCGGGATGCCGCGCACGAGAGGCTCCAGGCCCTGGCTGTCATGCATGTTCGCGCCGGAGACACCCAGGGACAGCGGCAACCCGTTCCTGTCCGTGATTAGGTGGATCTTCGATCCCAACTTGCCGCGATCGGTCGGATTCGGTCCCGTCAATGGCCCCCCTTTGCGGCCCGCCGGCTCACGGAATCGATTGCGCACCGCGACCAGTCCAGCTCGCCTCGCACTCCGAGTTCGTCGAGAACCACGCGGTGGAGCCTCGCCCAGACCCGGTCGCGGTTCCACTGGGCGAACCTTCGGTAGACCGTCTGCCAGCTCGGGCCGAACACCGGTGGAAGCTGGCGCCATGTGCAGCCCGACGTCGCCACGAAGATGATCGCTGCCAGGGCCTCACGGTCACCTGCCCGGCGCCGGCCCCCACCCTGCGGACGCTTCACTTCAGACGGCGGCACCACTCGGCGAAACAGCACCCACAGCTGGTCCGGCACCAGCCGCTCAACGAGATCCGTCATGCACGGTTCAACGACCGATCGCGCCATAAGAAACGACGTCTAAAGCGGGTGTCGCAGGGCGGCACAGCCAGAAGGGTCGGCTCGAAATCACCAACACAGTTGTATAGTGCGTGATTGTCGTTATCCACGGCTCTGTCCCCGCAGGACATCGACGAGGTCAGCACCAACCATCCGCCCTCCGTACAAAACGCTCCAAGTGAGCAAAGAAATCACCCCGATCAGCGGCGTTGCCGCCGCTTCCGGCAATCCGGCCAGCAGTGCGCCCGCCACTGTGCCCGTGACAATCAATCCGAGAGCGACCAGACGCATCCATTCCCGGCTCTGCGCCGGAGTCACGTTTGCAAGATCATCGGGGTCCAATAGTGCTAGCGTGCGCCCTTCTGCATAACGCTGAGCGATCTTCAGCAGCATCATCGCCGTATCCTCCAGCACCCTTGACGTATCAGCCTCACTATCCTGCCTTGCTTCCATGGCGCGCACAGCCCCTACTACCGCAGCAGCATGCCTTTTCAGCTCGCCCCGGCGAGCCCGTCGGATACGACCGTGCCTAGTTCGCCAAGCGGACCATGCGACCCGCTCGGCTGTCTTCAAACTAACCCGGGGTGCATGCAGCACGTGACGGGATTGCAAATGGCTGTACGCTAGCCCGACACTCCTGCAAACAGTCAGTAGAACTACAACCGGCTGCCACCTTGCTGTCGTACTATCTTGCTTTTTATAAGCTGGCACCCGTCGAGGCTCCCGAGCAGCCGTGGGCAAGAGGCTGGGACCGCGGTGCTCAGTAGAGACGTTGACGTGGCGAAGAAGGGACACTGCGACCCAAAGGGCCGCCCCAAACATCACTGACAGGGCTAGAGCTACAACTGTTCGTGCAGTGGCCGCCAGATCTCCCAATGGATTGGCGATCACAGGCGCAAGCTCTGACCACAGCCATTCACCTGCATCACGCCCTGCATCCCAGAGGGTCGCGAGCGGGTCGAGCTCAGTGCAATGCGGTGAGACGCCTGTGCCAGCCTCAGGGTCCTGCCCGCCTACTTTCCCACTGCCCTGGCAGTTCAGTTCACGCGGACGCTCGCTACCCGGCGGGTTCTGCATGACATGCCTGACCGCAGCGACAATTGTTCCGACATTGAGCAGTGCAAAGCTCAACAGAATGATTTGAATAGCCTGCCCGACTAGCGCGAGAGGCATGAAGGCAGTCCAAGCCTTGGTTGCCTCAATGAGAGCGAACCATCCGCGCGTCGGTACCCCAGGTACAGCCATCTCCAAGTGGATCAACGCCTTACTCACGCGCCGCATCGCATGCGCCGTGATCCATGCATTCCAATGTCGACCTACGGGCGTAACTGCGCTCCGAACAATCTGTCTGGCTCTTCGTTTCAGCGATTGACGAAGCGGCGCCGTCCTTACCCAGGCGATCACCACCCCGCAATAGAAGGCGACGATACCGAGGGTCTTGATCAGGGACACGAGCTTCTCGATCACTGGGGCAGTGTGCTCCCACAGTCCCGCGCCGCGCAGCCGAAACTATCGATCCACTTCCCAAGCTGACGACTGCAACGGCGTTGTGGTCTGCTGCCCGGCCGGGCTGCGGCGCTGGGGCGCCGGTCCCGGCCGGGCAGCAGACCACAGGCCGCTCAGCAACAGAGAAGGAGGCTTCGAGTCGATCAGTTCCGAACACTGAGATGCGGGCGCGTCTCACGCTCCTGTACCGCCGTGCCGGCCTCAATGAGCCGTGCCAGCAGTAGCGCCGCATCAGGGCGAACCGCGCCCAGTCGTACCAGGCCGTCGCCCCACACGTTCACGTCTGCGGCGAGGCCTTGAAAATCGGTTCCCAGGCCGAACGCTGCAAGCTGCTCGGCAAGGCTTTCGGCGCCGCGTCGGGCCTTTGCCCAGCCCTGGACATAGTTCACGCCGACTGTCAGGTTCTCGGCGCGAGGGGCGATGACTCCATGCCGGTCCGTCATCAGGTCACTCCCCCGGCTCGTGGTCGGCTTCAGTGGACGGGTGCGGCACGGCCGCGCTTGCCAGGGCCAGTCTCAGCAACTCGGCCAGGTGCTGACCCCTTGTCCGGGAGTGGGGTCTGCGTTCCCCATGCCCACAGGGCCTGGAGGACGCGGCCCTACTGGTGCCGCAGCCGGGGACCCGGTGGCCGGACCGGAGTTGCATGTCGCGAACGGTCGCCTGCAGGGGCTTGGTGTGCCCATTTCGGTTCGTCCGCGGCAGGTGTATCGCAGTGGGGGACTGGCTCTGTTGATCGGGGACTGGGTCATCGACGGGGTCGGCCGGGAGGGGCAGGACGTGCATGTCGAGGGCGCTGCCATCGGTGTCGCTCGGCGGGGGCCGGACGGCCGGTGGTGGTGTGTCATCGATGATCGCTTCGGCACCCTGACGGAGGGAGGGGAGTCGCGTCGGCCGGATGTTTCCGGGTCGTAGCCTGGCGTCGTGGAGCGGATTTTGGTGAGTGCTTGTTTGGTGGGGCGGCGGGTGCGTTATGACGGGGGTGCCAAGCCGGTCGGGGGCGCGGTCGTCGGGCGGTGGCGGGAGGAGGGGCGGGTGGTGGTGTTCTGTCCGGAGGTGTCCGGGGGGCTGCCCGTGCCTCGGGCGCCGGCGGAGATCGTGGGCGGGGACGGTGCCGATGTGCTGGATGGGGTGGCCCGGGTGCTCACCGCGTCCGGGGAGGATGTGAGCCGGCAGTTCGTGCGGGGTGCCCGGCTTGCGCTGGAGGCGGCGCAGGAGGCCGGGGTGCGGGTGGCGTTGTTGAAGGAGTCCAGTCCGTCCTGCGGTTCGCTGCGTGTGTACGACGGGCGGTTCGCCGGGACGCGGGTGCCGGGGCGCGGTGTGACCACGGCACTGTTGCGGCGGGCGGGGGTGCGGGTGTTCGGGGAGGATCAGATCGCCGAGGCGGCGGTCTGTGTGCGGGAGCTCGATCGATTCGGCTCGGCCTGAGGTGGTCAGTCCCATTCCCAGGCCAGGCCCACGATGCCCGGGCTGGAGTCCTGTTCTGCCAGGTGGGCGCTGTGGTAGCCGTTGAGGGGGATCGGCGTCACGCGGTGCCGGGGGGCGTGGGCGGAGCGGCGGGTGAAGCGGTAGCAGCGGACCGGGAGGGCCGGCGGGGTGAAGTAGACCTGGAGCAGGTAGTGGCCCACCGGGTAGCGGAAGCCGCGGGTGTACTCGGTGCACTCGCCGCCGGTCCCGTCGGTGATGCGGTAGCGGAAGGGTTGGGTCTCGCCGAGGGCCAGGGGGCGGTCGAAGACCAGTTCCACGGCGAGGAGTGAGGCCGCCCGGTCGCTGCGCACGCGGCCGACGCGGCAGTTGTCCAGGGGGTCGACCCGTACCCGGGTGATGTCGCAGCCGGGGTCGCCCTCGTAGATGGAGACGTACCGGTCGACGTTGCCCCGGTGGGCCCGTACGAGTTGCTGGATCTCGCGGCCCAGCAGCTCGCGTCGGGGGCCGAGGTGCACCTGCTCGGACTGGCTCACCGTGTGCAGGCGGTCCTCGGTGGGGCAGTCGAGCTGGTCAAGCAGGTGGAGGACCGCGGTGTCGGAGCCGATCAGTTCCTGGTAGCGGCGGGCCGCCCGGGTGGCGCCCGCGGTCCCGCCGGGTGCCGGCTCCAGGAGGCGGACCAGGGCGCCGGGGGTGATGTCCAGGATGCGTTCGAGGGCCCTGACCACCTGCACCGACTCGGTCCTCGCCGGTACCCGTTCCCCGCGCTGCCAGTAGCTGAGGCTGGTCACGCTGACCTGGAGGCCCTGCTCGGCCAGGTGGTGGCGGATGCGGTGCAGGGCGAGGCCGCGGCGCCGGACGGCCGTGCGCAGCGCCAGGTGGAAGGGGCCGGTGCGCAGCGCCTCGGTCAGGGGATCGTCCGGCGGGTCGCCGTGCACGGCGCCGCCGGGGCGCGCATCGGTACGCATCACACCTTCACCTCCGCCGGTACCCGGTCCCGTGTGCTTCGAGTGGATGTTCACACAGTCGGCGGTCGAAGGCACCGGGTCGGACGGGACGATTCCACGGCCGGTGCGCGGCGGTGGACCGCGGTGGACCGCGGTGGTCGAGTCCCGGCCGGGTGCTGGGGGTTCCGGGGGCGGTTCGTGGGCCGTTCACGGTTGTTCACACCCGGTTCACCGCCGAACCGGCCCGGTTTTCCCGTGCCTTGAAGGAACCGGCGCGCGGTTCGATTCTCGGACCAGTCCCCCGGTCGGCCGCGACGGTCCCGCTCTCCGCCTTGCCCGGTTCCTCGTGTCCGGTGTCTGGTTCCGTCGTCCTCCCCTGGTCCCGGCCGGTGGTTCACCAACCCCACAAGGAGGCCATCCATGCGCCTGTCCCTGTCCCCACGGAGACGGCGACGGTGGGCCGTCGCGCTCGCGCTCTCGGCGGGTGTCGGACTGCTCAGCCCCTCCGTCGCGTCGGCGGCGTCCCCGCCGGCCGTCCGCGCGGCGGCGCCCGCCACCGCGCGTTCGGCGGTCGGCGGCAGCACCACCCAGGCCGAGTGGACCTGGCGCCGGCTGAACATCTCCATGCAGGCCCAGCAGTTGAGCAACTGGTGCTGGGCGGCGTCGGGCGACACCGTCGCGGAGTACTACGGGTACGACTACTCGCAGAACCAGTTCTGCAACCTCGCCTTCGGCCGGGCCGTGAACAGCTCCTGCCCCAACTGGCAGGCCACCCTGGGCAACGACCAGCAGGCGTTCGACCGCATGGGCATCAACCCGGGCCGGTACGTCAACGGCTACCTGAACTACGACACGATCACCCGGGAGATAGACGCCGACCGGCCCGTGATGTCACGGATCCAGTGGCAGTCCGGGGGCGGTCACATGCTGACCGTCTACGGCTACGACGTCAGCAAGAACTGGGTGTACTGGGGCGACCCCTGGCCGTCGAGCAACCGCTACAACTGGGCCACCTACAGCTACTACGTCAACAACGGCTCCTTCTTCTGGACCCACTCCCTCTATGGCATCGGAGCGTGAACCCGGCATGCGACCACAACGCCGACACACCGCCCGGCAGGCCCGACGCCGTACCGCCGCCCCGCTGATCGCGCTCCCCGGCGCGGCCCTGCTCGGGGCCGGTCTGCTCGGGGCCGGTCTGCTCGGAGCGGGTCTGCTGGCCGGTGCCGCACCGGCCGTCGCCGGTACCGCTGACCAGCCGGGGCCCTCCGCCGGTCCCCTGGTGGCCGGTGCTCCCACCGCGGCCCAGTTGTCCGGGGCCCACCGGGCCGCCGGGTCCGCGGCCACGCTGCGGGTCCTGGAGACCTTCTTCGCCCGCGACGGGCTCCCGCCGGGTCAGAAGGGCAGACTCGGTCCGGCCCAGGAGGCCAGGGCGGCCGAGGCCGCGGACCCGCGCCTGGTCGGCGCGGCCGTCCCGGTGTACTCGCTCAACCCGGACTTCGTCACGGCGGCCTCGGCCGGTCGGACCCCGGTGGCCACGATGGAGTTCGCCGCGTCCAAGGCGGTCGACGCCGACGGCGACCACGCCTCGGTGTGGACGGCCCGGGTCTCCGGCGAGTGGCAGGTGGTCAACATCGCCACCGGCAGCGACGAGACCGACTACGCCGCCCGCGCCGACGCCGACTCGGTGGTGTTCCGGGAACCGCAGCTCAACGCCTGGTACCGGGTGACCGGCGGCCGGGTGCTCCCGCTGAACGAGGAGGCCCGCTCCTCCGTCGGCGCCGACGGCACCGGCCTGGCGCGCTACCAGCGCCTGGTGCACCAGCGGTACGCGGACAAGATGCCGGGGTCGCGGTACGACGAGCGCGGCTACGCCGGTGGGTACGACACCGGGGGTGACCGGGCGCGGCTCGCCGCGGACGTCCGGGCCGGCGGCTCGGGGGCGCCGGACGCCGCTCCGGTCGCCGCCGGGGCGGGTGCCCTCGCGGTGGCCGGTGCGGCCGGGGTGGCCGGCGGGCTGCTGCTGCGCCGACGGCGGCTGCGGCGGCTCGCCGCGGAGTGACCCGGTCCTGAGCCGATGGCCCCCGACGCGCACCTACGGCGTCGGGGGCCGTCGGCGACGCGGGCCGAGGAAGGTGAGCCGGCGACGACTGCACCGCGGTGGCGCGGTGCGCGCGGCGTCGGGGGTCGTCAGCGCGGGGGCTCGGTCATCGCCTCTGCCAGCGGCTTCCGGGTGAGGTCGGGGACCTCGCAGTCGGGCGCCGCGTAGCCGACGGGGAAGAGGATGTACGGGCGTTCGTTGCCGGGGCGTTCGCAGATTCTGGTGAGGAAGGCCATCGGGTTGGGGGTGTGGGTGAGGGTGCTCAGGCCCATCGCGTGCAGGGCGGTGATGAAGAGGCCGCAGGCGATGCCGACGCTCTCGTTCACGTAGTAGTTCTTGCGCAGCGAACCGTCCGGCATCGCGGTGCTCTTCTCGGCGAAGCAGACCACGATCCACGGCACGACGTCGAGGAAGCCCTTGTCGGAGTCCGTTTCGAGGCGGGCGAGCGCGGCGCGCCACTCGGGCGGAATGCGTCCGCCCTCGTAGTTGATCCGCTCCTCCTCCTCGGCGGCGACCCGGATGCGGTGCTTGGTCTCGGCGTCGCCGATCACGACGAACTTCCACGGCTGGAAGTGGGCGCCGGAGGGTGCGGTGTTCGCGGCGGCGACGGCGAGGTCGACGCACTCGCGCGGGACCGGCTCGTCGCTGAAGAACCGCACGCTGCGCCGGCGGTCGACGAAGGACACGAAGTCCCGTCCCCGCCGGATCATTTCGGCCTCGTCGTACCGGTCGGGCCGGTAGCGGACGAACGGGTGGGTGTGCTGCCTCGCCGGGCTCACGGGTCTCCTCCTGGACGGGGAGACCATAGAGTGGGGGACGCGGTGCGCAATGAGCAACAGAGACCTCATTGTGCTGTCTATTTGGCAAGAGACGCGGCATCACGGTGCCCTTACGGTGGCAGATCGGCAGGTACGGTGGCACGACAGGGGCTCGACCGGCTCGACGGCCGGATGCTGCGGCTGCTGCGGGAACGGCCGCGTGAGGGCCTGCTGGAGATCGCCCGGCAGCTGGGGGTCGCCCGCGGCACGTTGCAGGCCCGCCTCGACCGGCTGACCGGCTCCGGCGTGGTGACCGGTTACGGGCCGGACATGGACGTGGCCGCCCTCGGGCACGTGGTCCAGGCGTTCACGACGTTCGAGGTGGACCAGCCGGCCCGGGAGGCGATCGCGGCACGGATGCGGGATGTGCCGCAGATCCTGGAGGCGCACGTGGTGACCGGACCCGGTGACATCTGGTGCCGTATCGCGGGCACGAGCAACCAGCATGTGCAGCAGGTGATCGACCACGTGCTGGAGGTGCCGGGGGTGCGGCGCAGCACGACGGTCATCGCGCTGAGCGCGGTCGTCCCCTACCGCGTCCAGCCCCTGGTCGACGAGGTGTCCGGCCTGGCGGAGCCCCGGGACTGACGCCACGGTGCCCCACGCTTGACTCCACGGCGTGCCGGGCCCGTTGTCAGTGCCCGGTGGCACCATGCGGTCATGAGTGGCGAGTCATTCAACGGACCCATCGAGCCCTGCGAGCCCGTGGAACGCCGCGAGCCCTGCGAACCGTTCGACTGGCGTGCGTTCCTCGGGCGTTGGCAGGAGGAGTGGATGCCGCGGCCGGAGCGGGAGGGGGACCGCCGGACCGGCACCGTCGTGCTGGGCCGCGCGGGGGCCGACGAGGCGGCCGTCGCCGCGGCGGAGGAGCGGCTGGGGCGGCGGCTGCCGCCCTCGTACCGGCAGTTCCTGTCCGTGAGCGACGGGTGGTACGTGGACCAGATGGCCGGCGTCTACCGGCTCGGCGGGGTCGCGGACATCGACTGGTTCGGGGATCCGTACGGGATGACGCCCATGTACGAGCGGGACCTGGGCGCCGACCCGTCGCCGGAGGAGACCCTGCTGGCCGGGATGTGGCGGCGGGCGCTGCGGCTGGAGACGGACTCGGACATGACGTACGCGCTGCTCGATCCAGGGGACCGCGACGAGGACGGTGAATGGGCGCTCTACGTCTACAAGGGCTGGAGCGGCGAGTTCCCGGACCGCTACCCGTCGTTCCGCGCGTACATGGAGGCCATGTACCGGCACTTCCACGCCACCCGGGCGGAGCGGGCCGACTTCGTGAACGCCACCACGCGCGAGCAGGACGCCCGGGTGGAGCGGGCGCGGCTGCTGGCCCTGCGCGGGCGCCACGAGGAGGCCGTACCGCTCCTGGAGGAGGCGTCCGGCTTCGGGCGGCCGCACAGTGCCGTACTGCTGAACCAGATACGGCACTTCCTGGCTCCGCACCGCTCCCGGGGGTACGGCGGCCTGGTGGCCGAGGCGGGCTGCCTGCCGGAGGTGCTGCCGGTGGAGGCCATGGAGCGGGCGCGGGACGGGCGGCGGCCCGACGGGGACGACCACTGGCTGGGGATGATGGCCGCGCGCGGCGTTGCCCGGGAGACGGCCGAGGCGGTGCTGGGGGCCCTGCGGGACGGCAGCCACCGCTATGCGCCCCGGGGCGCGTGGGGCCGGGCCGTGGCCGAGGCACGGGAGTCGGCCCGCTGGGGCGCGGGGGACGCGGCGTGGCGGGTGCTGCGGGAGGCGCTCCCGCGGTGGGAGCAGCCGGGGCCGGGGCTGATCGTCCCGCTCGGGCTGCTCGCCGACCCGGTGCTGGGGCCGCTGGTGACCCCGGAGCGGGGGCGGGAGGTGCTGGCGACGCCCCGGGCCGGGCAGCGGGGTCCGGCGCCCGTTCCGGCGCCCGATCTCGATCCGCCGGGGCTCGGCTGGCTGGCGGAGCCCGCGGCGCACCGCACGTCGCTCGGCGGCGGGTATCGCGGTGCCTGGGTCGAGGGGGTCGATCCGGCGCGTCTGCCGGGGCTCATCGGTGAGGAGGGCGCGGTCCTGAGTTCTCCGCTCCGTCCGTTCGACGTGTCCCGGCTGGCGGTCGGGGTCCACGGGCGGGAGGACGTGGAGCCGTGGGAGGACCGGGCCGTGGTCTCCGTCGGCCGCTCGGGATCGTGGGCCTTCGCCTTCGCCTTCGACGGCCACGGCCGCAGCCGCTTCGGTCCTCGGTTCCGGTCCCCGGCCGCGGCCGCCTCCGCGGGCGGACGGGCCGTGGTGGTGTGGTGCGACCGGGGACCCGGGGACCCGGAGGGCCCTCCGGTCGCGTTCCACCTGTCGGTGGCCGAAGAGGGCACGGAGCTGTACGCGTTCACGGTGCGGGGTACGGAGACCGAGCGGTCCGGGGCGATACCCGAGGCCCTGGACCCGGACCGGCTGTTCGGGCCCGGGGCGGACGGAGTGGGGGGCGAGCGGCGGGTGCTCGACGCGTTGTACGGGGAACTCGGGCTCGCGCTGCCCCGGTTCGCGCTCACCCGGGGCAGCCTCCCCGCCTTCACCACCCGGTCCTGGACACGGGCGCCCCGCGAGGGCGAGCGGTTCGCCCACCTCTCCTTCACCAGGACCCGGCGGTGACAGACCGCCGCGGGGGCGGCTAGCTTCGTTCCGGTACGCGCCGGGGGGCGGGTGCGCGTCGCACGGGTGGCACACGGAACGGGGCGGGCGTGGGGCTCAGGGTCTACGGGGTCGTTCTCCAGGTGGTGGCCTGCGGTTTGGCGGGGTGGCAGGTCTGGTTCCTCTGGGACCTGGCGGCCCGTGAGGCCTGGCCGGTGCACTACCCTCCCTGTCCGGTCGGTGAGCTGTGCGGCGGCGATCCGCTGGTGGACTACGCGCCGTTCCTGGGTGCCGGGTCCATGGCGCTGTTCGTCGCACTGTCCTGGCGCTTCCTGCACCGGGCCGCCGTGCCCGCGTCGGTGCTGCTCGCCGCGGTCGCCGGGCTGTACGGGGTGGAGCGGACCGGGACGTCGGACGCGGCCTGGTCCGTGCTGTTCGCCGCGGTGGCGCTCGCCGCGAGCCTGGTGACCTGGTGGTGCGCGGCGACCGGGCTGCGGCGGACCGCCGTCCTGCGGCGGTGGTCCCGGCGGTACCGGGTCGCGGACGCCCGCGTCGTCGACTGGCGGCGGCACGGGCCGGGTGGCTTCGGGGCGGGGCTGGCCGTGTTCCGGGACGAGGCGGGGGTGCGTCACCGGGTGCCCGTCGTCGTGGAGAGGTACGCGCTGGCGCGGCATCTCGTGGCCGTCTACGATCCCGCCCGACCGGCCGATGCCCGTACCACCCGGGTGGCGGCGCCGCGTTCGCTGCGCCCGCTCGACGACGGCTCACCCGTGAACACGGCCGCGGCCGGGGAGGTGCGGACGTCGTGACCCTGCTGCGGAACTCGCTGCGCCGGCTGCTGGTCCCGGAGTGCTGGGTGACCGCGCTGCTCATCGGGGGCGCGCTGGTGGCCGTGGTGCGGGGCCTGGGGGACGGGCCGCGGTGGCTGCTGCCCGTCGGGCTCACCGTGTCCGCGTGTGCGCTGGGGCTCCTGGGCAGGGTCGCCGCGCCGAACACCATGGTGACCGGCGCGCCCACGGGACGCCGGGCGCTCGCCCCCGCGCTGGTCGTCTCCTCGTGCGTGGTGAACAAGCACACGGGCCGGCCGGCGCTCGACCGGCGGGACGCCTCCAGCGTGGCCGAGATGGAGCTGGTCGTGGTGGGGGACGAGGGCGTCCCGTACCGGGTGACGGTCCAGCATCCGCTGGACGTGCGGGGGCTGTTGCACGGCGATGCCGTGGTCGTCGCGTACTCCACGAAGCGGCCCTGGCTGGTGGAGCTGGCCGATGACCCGCCGCGTGCGCTGCGGGAACGGGCCGAGGGCCTGGTCGCCGAGGGGGCGGTCCACCGGTCGCTGCCGGTTTCCCGCTACCCGGGCGCGGGTCTTCCGGACGGTGTGCTGCTGCCGTTGGCCGGACTCGTGGTCGCCGCGGTCCTGCTCGTACTGCTGGGGGTGTGACGTGGGCGAGATGCGGCCGACGGACGCGGTGACCGACGCGGACGCGGTGACCGACGCGGACGCCGTGGCCGACGCGGTCGCCGTGGCCGGTGGGGGCGCCGGGCCGCAGGATGCGGTACCCGCGGGCTGGGAGGACGCGCCGGGCGGACGCGTGGCGCCCGACCCCGTCCTGCCGCCGGGCGAGTGGCGTCGGCAGGTGTGGCGGGCCCGGGGGACTGCCCTGGCCTCGGCCCTGCTGGGCACCGCGGTGACCGGCCTGCTGGTGTGGGCACTGCTCCCGGCGCCCGACCCGCGCCCCGCGTCCGCGCCGCCCGCCCCCTCGGCGTCCGCCTCCGTGTCCCCGGCACCCGGGATCTCGGCTCCCACCACCGCCCCGGGCCCGTACCTGACGGCGCCCGACCGGGTGCGCAGCATCGTCGACAGCCTCGAACGGCGCACCGGCGGCACCGAGGTGTACTTCTTCTCGGTGTCGGAGCAGTACTCCTGGATCACGGTCCCCGTCGACGGCGGTACGGGCGAGTCCGCGCGGTACGAGTACCGGAGCGGGTCCGGGCTGCGGGGCCTCGGTGCCACGGGCCGGGAGCGCGCCGGCCGGCCGCGGTTCGACCTCGCGGACGTCGACTGGTCGGTGCTCCCTGAGCTGTACCGCCGGGCGGACGAAGCGCTCGGCTTCCCCACCGCCACCGAGCGCACCCTGCGGGTGGATCCCCGGAAGACACCGGTGCTGTCCGTGGAGCTGGACGACGGCACGAGCATCGGGTGGATCGACGCGGACGTCGACGGCACCGTCGCCGAGGTGCACCCGCCGGTGCGGTACGCCTTCGGGACGCCGGCCCGCTGAGTGGGGCGCTCGGCCCTGCCGGAGGGGCCGGCCGGGGCCGAGCCCGCCCCTTCCCGTACCGGGGACCACTCCCCGCTTGCCGTCGCACGTGACGCCGGCAGGTAACCGGGGAGTGGTCCACGCTGGGGGCGGTCGCTCGCCTCAGGTGCGGGCCAGTACCGAGGCCACCACCTGGCGCAGCATCGACGCCGGGTCGGGGACGGGCCCCGGGGAGCGCCACGCCACGAAGCCGTCGGGGCGGACCAGGACCGCGCCGTCCCGGGTCACTCCGTGGGCGCGCGCCCAGTCGGTCTCCTCGTCGTCCGGGACCAGGTCGGCCGCGGGGGTGCCGCCCACGCGGTACGACTTCAGCGGGACCCGCATCCCGGCGGCCACCTCTGCGGCCGCCTCGTGCCAGCCGGTGGGCTGGGCGGCGTCGCTGAGCAGGACCAGGGAGTCCTCGTAGAGGTCCAGGGTGGACAGGTGCTCCTCGCCCCGGCGGAGCCAGAGGTGCGGGGCCCGGCTGCCGGGCGCGCCGGTGAGGTCGAGGCCCTCCGGGACCACCGGGGTCGCCGGGTCGGCGCCGACCACCGCGCCCCGGGGGTAGCGGTAGCCGAGGGCGACGTTGAGGATCCCGCGCTGCGGACCGCCGCCGGGGCCGCCGGCACCGGGCCCGCCACCGGGTCGGCCTCCAGGTCCGCCCGGACCACCGGAGCCTCCCGGACCACCAGGGCCTCCCGGACCGCCGGCAACCCCGGGCGCACTGCCCGGGCCCCCGGCCCCGCCCGGACCGCGGACGTCCCCCGCACCACCGACACCCCCGGGCACACCGCCCGGACCACCCGAACCCCCCGGACCACCAGGCACGCCACCCGGGCCCCCGGGACCGCCCGGACCGCCAGGCGCCCCGCCCCCCATGGCCGGGGGCGGGGCGAAGCCCGGGTGGCTGTGTTCGACCGAGCGGTGGGCCGCGCGGGCGCTGGTGGCCTCCGCGACCGGGCGGCGTTCGGTGTCGTAGGTGTCCAGGAGGCCCTCGCCCGCCCAGCCCTCGAGGACCGCGGCCAGCTTCCAGGCGAGGTTGTGGGCGTCCTGGATGCCGGTGTTGGAGCCGAACGCGCCGGTGGGCGACATCTCGTGGGCCGAGTCGCCGGCCAGCAGGACGCGGCCGGAGCGGTAGCTGCGGGCGACGCGCTGGGCGGCGTGCCAGGGGGCCTTGCCGGTGATCTCGACGTCCAGGTCCGGGTCGCCGATCGCGCGGCGGATGTGGGCGGCGCAGCGCTCGTCGGTGAAGTCCTCCACCGTCTCGCCCTGTTCGGGGTGCCAGGGGGCGTGGAAGACCCAGTTCTCGCGGTTGTCGACCGGCAGGAGCGCCCCGTCGGCGTTCTCGGCCGTCAGGTAGCAGACGATGAAGCGGCGGTCGCCCACGACGTCGGCCAGCCGCCGGGAGCGGAAGGTGATGCTGACGTTGTGGAAGAGGTCGCCGGGTCCGCTCTGGCCGATGCCGAGCTGCTCGCGCACGGGGCTGCGGGGACCGTCGGCGGCGACCAGGTAGTCCGCGCGGATGGTGGTGTGCTCGCCGGTCTCCCGGCTCTTCACGATGGCCGTGACGCCTTCGGTGTCGGCCTCGAAGGAGAGCAGTTCGGTGCCGAACCGCAGGTCGCCGCCGAGGTTGGCGGCGTGGGCGAGGAGTTCGGGCTCCAGGTCGTTCTGGCTGCACAGGCACCACGAGCTGGGGCTGAAGCGGGCCAGGCCGTTGCCGGGGTCGATCTGCTTGAACAGCCACTCCCCCGCGTCGCCGACCAGGGTCGGCGTCTGCAGGATGCCGTGGTTGTCGGCCAGGGTGGCGGCGGCCCGGCGGATGTCGGGCTCGGTGCCGGCCACCCGGAAGATCTCCATCGTGCGGACGTTGTTGCCGCGCCCCCGCGGGTGGATGGAGGTGCCGGCGTGCCGCTCCACCAGGGTGTGCCTCACGCCCAGCCGGCCCAGGAACACGGAGGTCGACAGGCCCACCAGGGACCCGCCGACGACCAGCACCGGGACGCGGTGGGTCCGGTCGCCCCCGGGGGCGGCGCCGCCGGACCGGTCGGCTCTTGCGTTCATGGTTCGTCCTCCGTTGTGCGACAGGTGCGCGACGGACGCGCGACAGACGTGCGAGTTGCGGGTGGGGTCCGACAGGGGTGCGCCGGGGCCTTCATGCATGCCCCGTACGGCCCGCCGGGGCCCGCGGCGGCGCAGGCTTCACCCGCTTAACCCTCCTGGTTCGCGGACCCCGCGGGCACGGCCCACGATCGTGCTTACGCGACCGTCGCACCCCGCCTGCCCGGCGGGCGCCGCCGACGATCGCCCCAGTCCACGAGGAAGACCCCGAGAAGAGGTGGGCCGGATGACGGTCTCTCCCGTCGTAGCGACGGATGCCCCGAGCACGGATGCCACGGACGCGACGGACGCCACGCACAGCAAGGCCGTGGCGGCGGACGCCGGCGGCGTGTCGATATCCGCGTTCGACGGATCCCGCGTGCGGGTCGTCCTGATGCTGGACGTCCACGACGGAATGCAGCAGGAGTTCCTGGACGCCTACGAGCGCATCCGCGACCGGGTCGCCGCTGTTCCGGGACACGTCAGCGACCAGCTGTGCCAGTCCCTGGAGAACCCCACCCAGTGGCTGCTGACCAGTGAGTGGGAGAGTGCCGCGCCCTTCCTGGCCTGGGTCAACAGCGACGAGCACCTGGACACCGTGGAGCCGTTGCAGACCTGCGTCCGGGACACCCGCTCGCTGCGCTACAGCGTCCTGCGGGAGACCGACGGCGCCCGGCCCGCACCCGGTGAGCCGCGCTCCGCGCCCCGGATCGGGGGCAACGTCGTACGCCACGCCCTGACCTTCACCGTGCGGCCCGGCACCGAGGCCGAGACCGCCCGGCTGCTGTCCGAGTACGTGTCGCCCGACGCCCACGTGGACGGCTCCACGCGGCTGCTGCGCACCTCGCTCTTCATGTCCGGCAACCGGATCGTGCGGGCCGTGGAGGTGCGCGGCGACCTGCAGACCGCGCTGCGGCACGTGGCCCGGCAGCCCGGGGTGCGGGCCGTGGAGGAGGCCCTGAACCCGTATCTGGAGCAGGACCGGGACCTCGCCGACCCGCACTCCGCCCGGCGCTTCTTCACCCGGGCCGCGATGCCGGCCGTCCACCACGCGACCTCCCCCGGCCGGTCCGGTGCGCACGTCGAGCGGATCGCGCTGCTCTACCCGGTGCGTCCCGGCGCCGGCGGGGAGCTGGCCCGGCTGCTGGCCCGCCGGGACGCCTCGGCCGCGCAGGACCCGGACGGCCCGGTGCGCGCCGCCACCGTCTTCCACCGCGACGACCTCGTCGTACGGCTCGTGGACGTGACCGGCGACCCCGAGGCCGCGCCCGCCGCCGTCCTGGGCCTGTACGGCTCCGAGGGCGCCGCGGCCGCCGAACGGCTGCTGGACACGGCCGCCGTCGGTGTCGACGGGGTACCGGCAGATGCAGCGGCGCAGGCCGCGCTGCTGGCCCGGCTGCGGATGACGCCCCTCACCGACCGGCGTTCGGCCGGTTCCTGAACCACGCTCCCGCGACCGCACGGCCGCGCGACCGACCCGGCCGGGCCCGACGACGTGCCCGACCGCCCGTCCGTCCGCGCGAACCCGCCCCGCCCCTCCGCTTCCTCCTGCTCCTCCCGCTCTCCTCCCGCTCCTCCCCCGCTTCTTCCCCTTCCTCCCGTCACCCCGGAGTGAACGACATGACAGACCAGCAGGTACGCATCGTCTCCCTCGGCGACATCGCGCCCAACCGCCGTCGCGGCGGAGACCTCCGCGCCCTTCTCACGCCCACCACCGCCGGGTCGACCAGCGGGTTCATGGGCGTGGCCATCGTGCAGCCCGGCGACCGCATCGCCGAGCACTACCACCCGTACTCCGAGGAGTTCGTGTACGTCACGGAGGGCGCCCTCGAAGTGGACCTGGACGGGGTGCCGCACTCGCTCGCCACCGGGCAGGGGCTGCTGATCCCGCAGGACATGCGCCACCGCTTCCGCAACACGGGGGACGTCGAGGCGCGGCTCGTGTTCCACCTGGGGCCGCTCGCCCCGCGCCCGGAGCTGGGTCACGTCGACACGGAGGACGCTCAGGGCAACGCGCTGCCCTGCGACGGGGCTCACGCGGGCCACGCCGGGCACGAGCGGCCCGCCCCGGCGGCCGAGGTGGTGTCATGACCCGGCGTCGGGTCGCCGTCACGGGCATAGGCGTCGTCGCCCCGGGCGGGATCGGCGTGCCCCAGTTCTGGGGGCTGCTGTCCGACGGCCGTACGGCGACGCGCCGCATCTCCCTGTTCGACCCGGCCGGGCTGCGTTCGCAGATCGCCGCCGAGTGCGACTTCGAGCCCGCCGACCACGGGCTCGGCCTCGCCACCGTCCAGCGCTGCGACCGGTACGTGCAGTTCGCGCTCGTCGCCGCCTCGGAGGCGGTCCGGGACGCGAACCTCGACATGAACCGCGAGGACCCCTGGCGGGCCGGGGCCACCCTCGGCACCGCGGTCGGCGGCACCACCCGGCTCGAACACGACTACGTCCTGGTCAGCGAGCGCGGCTCCCGCTGGGACGTCGACGACCGGCGGGCCGAGCCGCACCTGGAGCGCGCGTTCACCCCCGCCACCTTGTCCTCCGCGGTCGCCGAGGAGTTCGGGGTGCGCGGGCCGGTGCAGACGGTCTCCACCGGGTGCACGTCCGGTCTCGACGCGGTCGGCTACGCCTACCACGCGGTCGCCGAGGGCCGCATGGACGTGTGCCTGGCGGGAGCGGCGGACTCGCCGATATCGCCGATCACCATGGCCTGCTTCGACGCCATCAAGGCGACCTCGCCGAACAACGACGACCCCGCGCACGCCTCCCGCCCCTTCGACGCCGAGCGCAACGGCTTCGTGATGGGCGAGGGCGCGGCGGTGCTGGTCCTGGAGGACCTGGAGCACGCCCGGGCCCGGGGCGCGGACGTGTACTGCGAGATCTCCGGCTACGCCACCTTCGGCAACGCCTACCACATGACCGGGCTCACCAAGGAGGGCCTGGAGATGGCGCGGGCCATCGACACCGCGCTGGACATGGCCCGCCTCGACGGCTCGGCCATCGACTACGTCAACGCGCACGGCTCCGGCACCCAGCAGAACGACCGGCACGAGACCGCGGCGGTCAAGCGCTCGCTGGGCGCGCACGCCTACGAGACGCCGATGAGCTCCATCAAGTCCATGGTGGGCCACTCGCTCGGCGCGATCGGCTCCATAGAGCTGGCCGCGTGCGTGCTCGCGATGCACCACCAGGTGGTGCCGCCCACGGCCAACTACACCACCCCCGACCCCGAGTGCGACCTGGACTACGTGCCGCGTGAGGCACGGGAGCGGACGCTGCGGCATGTGCTGTCGGTGGGCAGCGGCTTCGGCGGCTTCCAGTCCGCGGTCGTACTGAGCGGCAGTGAAGGAGGGCTGCGATGAGCGGGCCACAGCGGACCGGCACCGGCGGTGGGAGCCGGCGCGCGGTCGTCACCGGACTCGGCGTGGTGTCGCCGCACGGCACCGGTGTCGAGGCGCACTGGAAGGCGGTCGCCGACGGCACCAGCAGCCTGGGGCCCGTCACCCGGGAGGGCTGCGCGGACCTGCCGCTGCGGGTCGCGGGCGAGGTGCACGGCTTCGACGCGGCCGAGACGGTCGAGGACCGCTTCCTCGTCCAGACCGACCGGTTCACGCACTTCGCGCTGGCCGCCACCCAGCACGCGCTGGCCGACGCCCGGTTCGGCCGGGCCGACGCCGACTCGCCGTACTCGGTCGGCGTGGTCACCGCGGCGGGGTCGGGCGGCGGCGAGTTCGGGCAGCGGGAGCTGCAGAACCTGTGGGGACAGGGCTCGCGCCACGTCGGCCCCTACCAGTCGATCGCCTGGTTCTACGCGGCCAGCACCGGCCAGGTCTCCATACGCAACGACTTCAAGGGCCCCTGCGGGGTCGTGGCCGCCGACGAGGCGGGCGGTCTGGACGCCCTGGCGCACGCGGCACTGGCGGTGCGCAACGGCACCGACACGGTGGTCTGCGGCGCGACGGAGGCGCCGCTGGCCCCGTACTCGATCGTCTGCCAGCTGGGCTACCCCGAGCTGAGCCGGGCCGCCGAACCGGACCGCGCCTACCGCCCGTTCACCGACGCGGCCTGCGGGTTCGCACCGGCCGAGGGCGGTGCCGTACTCGTCGTGGAGGAGGAGGGGGCGGCCCGTCAGCGCGGGGCGGACGTGCGGGCGACGGTGGCCGGGCACGCGGCGACCTTCACCGGGCCCGGCCGCTGGGCCGAGTCCCGGGAAGGCCTGGCCCGCGCGATCGAGGGCGCCCTGGCCGAGGCGGGCTGCCGGCCCGAGGAGGTCGACGTGGTCTTCGCGGACGCCCTCGGCATCCCGGAGGCCGACCGGGCGGAGGCCCTGGCCCTCGCCGACGCGCTGGGCCCGCACGCCGCGCGGGTGCCGGTGACCGCGCCCAAGACCGGGACCGGACGGGCGTACTGCGCCGCGCCGGTGCTGGACGTGGCGACGGCGGTGCTCGCGATGGAGCACGGGCTGGTCCCGCCGACCCCGCACGTCCTCGACGTGTGCCACGACCTGGACCTGGTGACCGGGCGGGCCCGCCCCGCCGAGCCGCGCACCGCCCTGGTTCTCGCGCGCGGGCTCATGGGGTCCAACTCGGCGCTCGTGCTGCGACGCGGCGCCGCGCCGGCCGGGAGCCGCTGACGAGGGCCCGTGCAGGCGGGCCGCGAACGCGCGCCGTGCACGCGGGCCACCGACCGACGAACCACGACCGACGGCCGCGGAGGACGTCCGTGACCGACCGAACCGAGTCAAGGAGGACACCCATGACCGACCAACTGGACTACCAGGTGACCGTCGAGGAGCTGTCGGCGCTGATGAAGCGCACCGCCGGCGTGCACGTCGACCCGCTCACCCTCGAACAGCAGGCCGACGACGGTTTCGACACCTTCGGCCTGGACTCCCTCGGCCTGCTGGGCATCGTGGCCGAGCTGGAGAAGCGGTACGGCCTGGGCCTGCCCGAGCAGGCCGAGCGCTGCAAGACGCCCGCGGATTTCCTCGCGCTGGTCAACGGCGCCCTCAAGACGGGAGTGTGACATGGCAGGCCACACCGACAACGAGATCACCATCGCCGCCCCGATGGAGCTGGTCTGGAACATGACCAACGACATCGAGAACTGGCCCCGGCTGTTCAGCGAGTACGCCTCCGTCGAGGTGCTCGACCGCACCGACGACAAGGTCACCTTCCGGCTCACCATGCACCCGGACGCCGACGGCAAGGTGTGGAGCTGGGTCTCCGAGCGGGTCGCGGACCCGGTCACCCGCACGGTCCGCGCCCAGCGGGTGGAGACCGGGCCCTTCCAGTACATGAACATCGTCTGGGAGTACGCGGAGACCGCCGAGGGCGTCGTCATGCGCTGGACGCAGGACTTCGCGATGAAGCCGGACGCGCCCGTGGACGACGCGTGGATGACGGACAACATCAACCGCAACTCCCGTACGCAGATGGCGCTGATCCGGGACCGGATCGAGCAGGCGGCGAGCGAGCGGCGGACCGCCTCGGCGCTCGCCGACTGACAGACACCCGGACAGGGACCGAGACCGGCGAAGGGCAGCACCCCATGCACCACACACTGATCGTCGCCCGGATGGCACCGGGCGCGGCACCGGACATCGCGAAGGTGTTCGCGGAGTCCGACAGCGGCGAACTGCCGCACCTGGTGGGCGTCAACCGGCGCAGCCTCTTCGAGTTCGGTGACGGCGTGTACATGCACCTCATCGAGAGCGACGAGGACCCGGCCCCCACCATCGGCAGGCTGACCGGGCACCCGGAGTTCCGCCGGGTCAGCGAGCGGCTGGAGCCGTACGTCTCGGCGTACGACCCGGCGACCTGGCGCGGTCCGAAGGACGCGATGGCGCGCTGCTTCTACCGCTGGGAGCGGACCCCCGTCGGCTGACGGCACTCCGCCCCGGACGCGTCGGGGCCGCCCGGTTCTCGCCGGGCGGCCCCGACGTCTCCGTTCCGGCACAGCAGAGAGCAGCGGGGACCAGCACGGAACAGCACGGCACGTCCGGGCGAAGACGTACGGGGGCGGCGAACGGTTGCAGCCGTGCGACGAATGTCCGCGTGAGAAGGGACACTTCGGAAACCGTGACGTTTTCGCACGTGCGTCCGCTTGGATCTTGGGGGTACGACAGCACACCGGAGTCCGCTGTGCGCGCCCCACCGACCAGCAGAGAGGACGCACGCCGTGGGCCGATCCACCGCCCGCCGGACCAGCCGGAGAACCGGGCCGGCCGGCGCCGGGCGCAGATCCCGTTCCCGCAGACGCAGACGCCGCGGACCCGCCCGCGCGGTCCTGGCCTGTCTCGCCCTCGGGGCCGTCCTGCTCACCGCGGGCGCCGCCGTCGCGTACTGGCGGGACACCCGGCCGCCGGTGACGGACGACCAGGTGGCCGACGTCGCGGACGCCCTGGAGGCCTCGACCCGTTCGCCCTCGCCCTCCGGCTCCCCCTCGGCGTCGCCGTCCCCGAAGGCCTCACCCTCGGCCTCTCCCTCAGCCTCGCCCTCCCCCAGCACCATCGCCGTCCCGGCGACCGGCCCCGGTACCTTCGTCACCGCGCAGGCCGACGGCACGACCGTGGGCACCGGCAACCGCGTACGCCGCTACAAGGTCCTGGTCGAGAAGAACATCGACGTCCGGCCGAGCGCCGCCGCCGCCGAGATCGCCGACGTGCTCGCCGACCGGCGCGGCTGGACCCGGGACGGGACCAACTCCTTCCGGCTGGTCAGCAGCGGTTCGTACGACTTCGTGGTGAAGATCGCCACGCCCGGCACCGTCGACGAGATCTGCGGTGCCGCGGGCCTGCTCACCCGGGGCGAGGTCAACTGCAGCGTCGGCACGGACGTCGTGGTGAACCTCAAGCGCTGGGTGCTGGGCTCCCCCCAGTTCGACGGCCCGATCCACGACTACCGGGCGCTGATCGTCAACCACGAGGTCGGGCACCGCATCGGCCACGGCCACGAGACCTGCCCCGGCGCCGGCCGGCCCGCTCCGGCGATGATGCAGCAGATCAAGGGCCTCAAGGGGTGCGTGGCCAACGCCTGGCCCTACGACGAGGACGGCGCCTACCTGGGCGGCCCCGCGGTGCCCTGAGCGCACCCGGCGCGCCCCGCCGGTCGTGTGCCGCAGGTCGTGTGCCGCGGCGGTGAAGGATCCGCCCGCCGCTTGCGTATCTCCTGGCGTACCCGTACGAGCACGCGCACGCGTGCGCGTCCCGCGTCGCCCCTGGAGGCACCATGCGCCCGTCCCGCAGCAGGATCGGAGTCGTCGTCCTGTTCGGTGCGATGACCCTGACCCTCACCGCGCTGGCCTTTCCGGCCGTGCTCGGTCTGGACAAGGCCGACGGCGATCAGAACCGGATCGTGGCCAGTACCAAGTTCGGCCCGCTCACCGAGGCCGACCGCGACTTCGTGGTCAAGGTCCGCGCCGCCGGGCTGTGGGAGTACCCGCTGGGCGAGATGGTGATGGAGCGCGGTACGACGGAGGCGATGAAGACGGCCGGTGAGCACCTGGTCGTCGGGCACGCCGGTCTGGACGCGATGTGCCGGGAGATCTCCCCCGAGTTGGGCATCACGCTGCCCAACCGGGCCTCCCCGCAGCAGGAGGGCTTCGTGGCCACGGTGGACGCCAAGAGCGGCAAGGAGTTCGACTCGTCGGCGGTCAACATCATGCGGGTGACCCACGGCCAGATCTTCCCGGCCATCGCCAAGATCCGGGCCTCCACCAAGAACACCCTCGTGCGGCAGCTGGCGGACCTGGCCAACGACACCGTGCTCGACCACATCACGGTGCTGGAGAAGACCGGACTCGTCGAGTACGACCAGGTCACCTTCCAGCAGACCGGCCCGGCGAAGCTGCCGAGGGAGAAGGTCACCCCGCCCCCGCCGCAGCCTGGCGAGCGGGTGCTGGTGCTCAAGCCGCGCCCCGACCTGAACGTGAACACCGCCTCCCCGACGCCCACTCCGTCCCCGGCGGCCCGCTGAGGAGCCGGGGTTCGGGCACGGTCACGATCACGACCCAGTCACGACCGCCGGCGTGGGGAACGGGCCGCCGGTCGCGCACGTTCTCAGGGGGTGGCGGCCGACGGAGTCCGCCGGGCCATGACCATCCGGCGCCGGACCCGGTGGTGGGCGGGCCCACCCCTCGCCCCCGCCCGTGTCCGTCCGGGGCCGACGACAGGAAGAGCGGGACCATGACCGCTTCCGGGCCGGGCAGCGGCGGCACACCGGGCGAGCCGGAGGGCACGCCGGACGTGCCCGAGTACGTCTGGCGGCTGTTCCTGGAGGACGACGAGCGCGCCATCCGCGCCTCCGCCCCCAGGGAACCCTCCGCACGCGACCGGGTCCCCGGATGGCGACCTGAGGAGCCCCCCGCCGGTCGCCCAGGCCACCACGGCCACCATGACCGCCACGGTCTCCCTGACCGCCCCGGCGGCACTCGCGGCACGGTCGGCGAGGCGTGGCGCCGGGAGGAGACGTGGGCCGGACCCGGCTGGCACGAGCTGGACGGTCGGGCCCGGCTGCGCCGGATCGGCCGGGTGGTCGGCACGGCCGCCGCCGTCGCCCTCGCGCTGACCGCCTGGTCGCACCTGTCCACCGGGCCGGCCGTCCCCGGCGGGGACCCGGCCGAGACCATCGGGCAGCGCCTGGAGGAGAGCCCCGCCGTGCCCACTTCGGCCTCGCTCGGGCCGGCCTCGCACGCGCCGACGGGGTCCGCCGCGGCGAGCCCCGCCGTCTTCGCGCCCGCGCCGTCCGCGATACCCCGGGCGTCCGCGTCCGCGTCCGCCTGGCCGGCCAGCTGAACGACCGACCGCCGCACGGCCGTCCGCCCCACCACCGCCCGCCCCACGACCATCCGCCACACACCGCCCGCCCCACGGCCGTCCGCCACACGACCGACCGCCACACCACCGCCCGCCCCACGACCGACCACCACACGACCGACCGCCACACGACCTTCCGTCCACGACGGCCGCCCTCCCCCGGAGCGCACCGCCGACCGGGGGGTGCGGCGGGCGCCGCTCAGGCGCTGCGCCTGCGGGACGCCGTCTTCTTCGCGGTGGTCTTGGCCGTGCTCTTGTCGCCGCCCCTGGTGGTGCCCTTGGCCGTGGCCTTCTTGGCGGTGCCCTTGGCGGCCGCCGTCTTCTTCGCGGACCCCGCGGACTTCGCCGTCGACTTCTTCGGCTCCGCCTTCTTGGCCGCCGTCTTCTTCGCCGCCGTCGACGTCGACTTCTTGCCGCCGGTCGCCTTGGGGGCCCGCCGGGACGAGGAGGTCTCGCGCCGCGGCAGGGACCTGACCTCCGCTTCCTCGGCCGCCCCGGCCTCCTCGCCGTCCCGGGACTCCCGCGCGGCCCGCACACTGCTCTCCAGCGCGGCCATCAGGTCGAGCACCTTCCCGGGCGCCGCCTCCTCACGGACCTCCGGGGGCCGCTCACCGGCGGCCTTGGCGGCGATGACCTCCTCGACGGCCTCCCGGTACTCGTCGTGCAGGTCGTCCAGGTCGATCTCGCCGAGGGTGTCCATGAGGGCGTCCGCGAGGTCCAGTTCCTGGTCGCGCACGGTGACGCCGGCCTCCGGGGCGACGCCCTCGGGGGCGCGGACCTCGTCCGGCCAGAGCAGCCCGTGCATCGCGATGGCGTCGCCGACGACCCGGAGCATGCCCAGGCGCTCCCGGCCGCGCAGCGCGAACTTGGCGATCGCGACCCGGTTGCTGCGCTTGAGCGCCTCGCGCAGCAGCGTGTACGGCTTGGCGGCCGGGGCGCCGCTCGCGGCGAGGTAGTAGGCCGAGCCCATCTGGAGCGGATCGATGCGGTCCTCGGGCACGAAGGCCACGATCTCGATCGTGCGGGCCGTCGGGATCGGCAGCTGGGACAGGTCCTCGTCGGTGATCGGGATCATCGAGCCGTCGGCGTCCTCGTAGGCCTTGCCGATCTCGGCCTGGGTGACCTCGCGGTCCTCCAGTTCGCACACCTTGCGGTAGCGGATCCGGCCGCCGTCCTCCGTGTGGATCTGGCGGAAGGAGACCGCGTGGCTCTCGGTCGCGTTCACCAGCTTGATCGGGATGCTGACCAGGCCGAAGGAGATGGCGCCGTTCCAGATGGATCGCACGTGCCGCACCTTTCCCGTCGGGCGAGTACCGGATCAGTCGCGGGCGTTTTGTCCGGGTTTCGTGAGACTCTCATGGTATGGCGCCTATCACGGAAGTGGAGGGGCGGCGGGTGGCCCTCAGCAACCTGGACAAGGTGCTGTATCCCGGGACCGGCTTCACCAAGGGCGAGCTGCTGCACTACTACGCGACGACGGCGGACGTGCTGCTGCCGCATCTGCGGGACCGCGCGGTCTCTTTCCTGCGGTATCCGGACGGCCCGGACGGCCAGGTCTTCTTCACCAAGAACGTGCCGCCGGGTACCCCCGACTGGGTCACCACGGCCGAGGTGCCCCGCTCGGAGGGCCCGGCCCGGATGGTGCTGGTGCAGGACCTGGCGAGCCTGATGTGGGCGGCGAACCTGGTGACCGAGTTCCACACCCACCAGTGGACCGCGGACGACCCCGGCGAGGCCGACCGGCTGGTGTTCGACCTGGACCCCGGGCCGCCCGCGACCGTGGTCCAGTGCTGCGAGGTCGCGCTGTGGCTGCGGGAGCGGCTGGCGGCGGACGGGATCGAGGCGTACGCCAAGACCTCCGGGGCCAAGGGGCTGCACCTGCTGGCCGGGGTGCGGGGGTCGTCCTCGGAGCGGGTGTCGGAGTACGCGAAGGCGCTCGCGGTGGAGGCGGAGCGGGCGCTGCCGAAGCTGGTGGTGCACCGGATGACGCGCAGCCTGCGGCCGGGGAAGGTGTTCGTGGACTGGAGCCAGAACGCCGCGCGCAAGACCACGGCCGCCCCGTACACCGTGCGCGCCCGCGACGTGCCCGCGGTCTCCACGCCGGTGACGTGGGAGGAGGTCGCCGGGTGCGGGCGGGCGGAGCAGTTCGTCTTCCTGGCGCCGGACGTCGGGCCCCGGGTGCAGGACTACGGCGACCTGCTGGCGCCGCTGTTCGAGCGCGGCCGGGCGGCGGCGCTGCCCTGAGCCGCGCCCCGTCCTGCGGCCCGCGGCCGCCGTACCCCGCCGCGCTCCGCAGACCGCCGCGCCCCGCCGATGTGCTCAGAGGCGCTGCCAGGTGGCCCGGTCCCGGGCCATGGCGTGCAGGGCCTCGACGTCCGCCGGTTTCAGCACCCCGCCCGTGCGGGCCAGGTCGGGCAGCTCCCGGTCGGTGAGGACGCGCACCGAGCGGGGCGGAACGGTGACGGACACGTGTGCGGGCTCGACGAGGACCAGCACCGGGCGGACCTCCGCCGTCAGGGCGTGGGAGGCCCGGTCGGCGTCCGCGCGGACCCGGCGCAGCAGGGGCAGGGGTGCCCGGCGGCCCAGCGCCACCCGCGGGTCGTCGATCCGCACCCGCTGTCTGCGGGCGGGCAGCACGTGCAGGGCGAAGAGGCCGCCGGGGCCGATCAGCAGGTGGTGGACGCGGTCGCCGCCGGGCAGCGGGAGGGAGTGCAGGGCGTGCCAGCCGGCGCCGTCGAGCCGGTCGAGGGCGGCCCCCGTCGTCTGCTCGGCGGCCAGTGCCCGGCGGCGCGGGTCGGGGCGCAGCCGGTGCGCCGGACCGGGTTCCCGCTCCAGGGCGACCAGCAGGGCCTCGCCGGGCCGGTTGGGGGCGAGGTCGTCGTCCGGGTGGAGGCTGAGCCGGGCCAGTTCCGCGGGGGTCGGGACCGGGGGCGGGCCGATGGTGACCGGGCCGGTGACGAAGGGGCCGAGGGCCTGCAGGACCTCGTCCCTGCGGTCGTCGCTCAGCAGGTTGACGCGGGCCGCCTCACGGTCGTACCAGGCGACGTTCGCGCCGTCCGGGAGGCAGACGTAGAGCCGTTCCCGGCCGTGGCGCCGGGTCGGCACGACACGCAGTCCGTCCATGCCATCACCACCCCCGTCCATGGGACCAGGAGGGGTGCTGCCGGGGCAAGAACCCGGTTACCTTTGGGAGGAGTTGGGCAGGCCCTGGGCAGGACTGGGAGGCGCCCGTGCGTACCCGTGGGATGGGCCCCGACGTACCGGCCCCGGACCGGCCGTGGGACGAGATCGTGCCGGGGCTGTGGATGGGCGGGCACGAGTTCCGGCGGTCGGCCGGGCGGCTGGAGTTCGCCGTGGTGCGGGACGAGTTCGACCTGGTGCAGACGCTGCTGCGGCTGCCCGGACACGGACCGGACGAGGGCGTCGAGCACCATGTCTGGCCGATCCCGGACGGCCCCCTGGACGGCACGCAGCTCGCCGGGGTGATCCGGCTGGCCCGGGCCGCTGGCGAGGCGCTCGACGACGGCCGGAAGGTCCTGGTCCGCTGCTATCACGGGTACAACCGCTCCGGTCTCGTGGTCGCGCACACGCTGATGCGGCGGGGCAGCGGCGCCGAGGAGGCGATCCGGCTGGTCCGGGCCCGGCGCTCGCCGTGGGCGCTGCACAACGACCTCTTCGTGGCCTACCTCCGGGCCGGTCTGGCCACCGTGCGGCAGCTGGAGGAGCTGGCCGAGTAGCCCGGCGGGCCCGGACGCACGCAAAATGGCCTTCCGTACGAAGATGCGTGGGTGCCGTGAGGTCCGCGGTGCCGCCCGCGGCCGTGCGGGACCGCCGACGCCGATCACCGAACCCCTGGAGTGCAGTGCTCCCGAGCCGCCGCGGGCGCCCCGCCCGCGTCCCCGCCGCCCTCGCGCTGCTCCTGGCGACGGCGGCGGCCGGCGCGCTGGCGGCCTGCGGGGACGGCGGCGGCCTGGAGAGTGCCGGGGCGACGCCCGCCGCACGCCATCCGGCCCGGCTGTGGCCCGGTCTGACCCCGGCGTCCAGTCCGGCGTACGACATCGGCGAGGTGGAGCACGCGCCGGTGCAGGGCGTCGCCGTGCCGGGCGGCGACATCCGCCGGGCGGATCCGGTGGCGGCGGTGCGGGCCGAGATCGCCGCGCATCCGGACGACTACGCGGGCGCGGAGGCGCGGTACCACGAGACGTCGGTGCGGATGGCGGACTGCGGCCCGGACGGCGCCGGTGACACGCGCGGCGGCTGCCCGGTGCTGCGGCCGTACTACCGGGACCTGACCGGTGACGGACGGCCCGAGATGACGCTGGGTTTCCGGCTGCTGCCGGACAAGCTGACCGCCGTGCGGGTGTACACCGTCGAGAAGGACCGGCTGGTGCGGGTCATGTCCTACGAGGACGCGGTGAGCGCGGTCGAGCTGGCCGGGCGGACGGTCATCGTCCGCTCGCCCTCCGAGGTCGCCGGGTACGAGTACCGGCTGCAGTGGACCTGGGACGCCGACCAGCGGGCCATGCTGCTGACCAGCGACGAGATGCTGCGCACCGGCGACGGCGGACAGCACACGAAGCGCCCGTCCGCCTCGCCGTCGCCCTCGACGTCGCCCGCTCCGTCGCCCTCGGCGAGCGCCCGGTGAGGCTCGCGCTCCCGCGGTGGACCGGACCGCTCGCGGTGAAGGCGGCCGTCTTCATCACCGTGATGTGCTGCGGGCTCGCCGCGCTGCTCGGCGTCCTGGTGCACGTGTCGGTGACCAACCGGACCGTCGGCCAGGCGCGGGACGTCGCCCTGTCCCGGCTGCGGGAGGCGACGGAGTCCTACGAGGCGGGTGACCCGCTGCGGCGCGGGGCGGGCGTCGATCCGCCGGGCCTGCCGCGGCAGCTGCGGGAGCTGGCCGTGTCGGGCCGGCGCGGCACGATGGTCGCCCGGTACGCCGGGCGGCCGACGATGTGGGCGGCGGGCCCCGCCGACGGCGGCCGGGCGCTGGCGGTGCGGGTCGACCACTCCCAGGGCCAGGCCACCATCGACGGCCTGGACGGCACCCTGGTGTGGGCGTCGGCGCTGGCGATCGGGGCGACGCTGCTGGTCGGCGCGTTCGCGGTGACGCGGGTGACCCGGCGGCTGCACACCACGGCGCGGGTGGCGCGGCGGATCAGCGGCGGCGACCTCGACGCGCGGGTCGGCGACCCGCGCGCCCAGGATCCGACCCGCCCGCTAGACGAGGTGGCCTCGGTCGCCGCCGCGCTGGACTCCATGGCGGCGTCGCTGCAGGGCAAGCTGCTCGCCGAGCAGCGGTTCACCGCGGACGTGGCGCACGAGCTGCGCACCCCGCTCACCGGCCTGCACGCGGCGGCCGAGCTGCTGCCGCCCGGCCGCCCCACCGAGCTGGTGCGGGACCGGGTGGCGGCGCTGCGCACCCTCACCGAGGACCTGCTGGAGATCTCCCGGCTGGAGAGCGGGCGGGAGCGGCCCGCGACGGAGCCGGAGGAGCTGGGCGCGCTGGCCCGGCGGGTGGTGCGGGCTTCGGGCACGGACACCCGGGTGGACGTCGTACGGGACGCGTGGGTGGAGACCGACCGGCGGCGTCTGGAGCGGGTGCTGGGCAACCTGGTGTCGAACGCGCACGGGCACGGGCGGGCGCCGGTGGTGCTGACCGTGGACGGCGCGGTGCTCACCGTGCGGGACCACGGGGACGGCTATCCGGAGTACCTGCTGGCGCACGGTCCGCAGCGGTTCCGCACCGAGGGCGGGACGAAGGGGCACGGGCTCGGGCTGACCATCGCGCTGGGGCAGGCCGAGGTGCTCGGGGCACGCCTTGAGTTCACCAACCCGCCGGACGGCGGGGCGCTGGCCCGGCTGACACTGCCTCAGCAGCCCTGACCACGGCACCTTCCCCGATGGCTCAGTGCGGCGGGCGGCGCGTGGGGGGCGCTCCTAATGTGGCGGTTAGTCATCTGAAGAACCGTTCGCTCCCGGGAGGTACTCCCATGTCCCCACTGTCCGCACCGGCCTCGCACTCACCCCTGGTCCGCGGTCTTGCCACCGCCCTCGCGGCGGGCGCGCTCGCCACCGCCGTCGCCGTCGCCCCGGCCGTCGCGAACGACGGGCGGGGCGGGGACGCCGGCTCCACGTCCGCCGTCACCGGTGCGGGAAACCGCGGCGGGAACGGCGGCGACGAGTGGGGCGGGGGCGACGGCCGCCAGGAGCAGGGCCGCTACCGGGGCGTCGTGACGGCCCAGCGCCTCGCCCTGCGCACCTCGCCGACCCGCGGTTCGGACGTCATCCGGTACGCCCGCCGGGGCGAGGTCGTCTCCATCTACTGCAAGACGCCCGGCGACCGGGTGCAGGGCAACCCGCTCTGGTACCTCCTCACGGACGGCACCTGGGCCTGGGGCGCGGCCCGCTACATCGACAACATCGGCCCCGCGCCGCGCTGGTGCTGAGCCGGACACCGAGCACACCCCACCATTTGGGTAAGTTCCGGACATGACCAAGGCCGGAACCGGAACCGGAATCACCGTGGCACAGGCGGACACGCCAGCTCCCGTCGCCCGGCTCCCCCGGCGCCGGGGCGTCGAACTCGCGCTCATCGTCATGGCCGTCCTGCTGTCGGTCTTCGGCTACTGCAACGTCGGCCTCGCCCAGCACGACGCCCTGCCGCCCGGCGCCGTCGGCTACGGCGCCGGGCTCGGGGTGCTCGCGCTCCTCGCCCACCTGGCGGTACGGCTGCGCGCCCCGTACGCCGACCCGCTGCTGCTGCCCATCGGGGTGCTGCTCAACGGCCTCGGCCTGGTGCTGATCTACCGGCTGGACCTGGAGACGCCGGGCGACCGGGCGGCCCCGACCCAGCTGGTGTGGTCGACGCTGGGCGTCGCGCTGTTCATCGTGGTCGTCCTGCTCCTGCGCGACCACCGGGTGCTGCAGCGCTACGCCTACGTGTGCGTCGCCGCGGCGCTCGCCCTGCTCACCGTGCCGATCTTCTTCCCGGCGGTGAACGGCGCCCGCATCTGGATCCGGATCGAGGGCTTCTCCATCCAGCCCGGCGAGTTCGCCAAGGTGCTGCTCGCGGTGTTCTTCGCCGCCTACCTGGCCGCCAACCGCAGCGCACTGGCGTACGCGGGACGCAGGGTGTGGCGGCTGCAACTGCCCACCGGCCGGGTCCTCGGTCCGATCCTCGCGGTGTGGCTGGTCAGCGTCGGCGTGCTGGTCCTGGAGCGGGACCTGGGCACCTCGCTGCTCTTCTTCGGCCTGTTCGTGGTCCTGCTCTACGTCGCCACCGGCCGCACCGGCTGGATCGCCGTCGGCCTGCTGCTGGCCTCGCTGGGCGCGGTCGCGGTGGGCTGGCTGGAGCCGCACGTGCACAACAGGGTGGAGGACTGGCTGCACCCCTTCGCCTCCATCGAGGCGGGCGACGGTCCCAACCAGCTGGCCCAGTCCCTGTTCGCCTTCGCGGCGGGCGGCGTCACCGGCACCGGTCTGGGCCTCGGTCACTCGGTCCTGATCGGCTTCGCCGTCAAGTCGGACTTCATCCTGGCGACGGCCGGGGAGGAGCTGGGCTTCCTCGGCCTGACCGCCGTCTTCCTGCTGTACGGGCTGCTGGTGGAGCGCGGCTACCGGGCGGGCCTGGCCGCCCGCGACCCCTTCGGCCGGCTGCTCGCGGTCGGCCTCTCCTCGATCGTGGCGCTCCAGGTGTTCGTCATCGCGGGCGGGGTGACCGGGCTGATCCCGCTGACCGGCATGGCGATGCCGTTCCTGGCGCAGGGCGGGTCCTCGGTCGTCACCAACTGGGCGATCGTGGCGCTGCTGATCCGGGTCAGCCACGCGGCCCGGCGCGGGACGCCCTCGTGACCCGGAACATCCGGCACGCGGCCGTCTTCTGCGCCCTGCTGCTGGTCGCCCTGGTGGTCAACGCGGCCCGGGTGCAGATCGTCCAGAAGCCGGAGTACGACGACAACCCGGCCAACCGCCGCCCCGACATCGCCCGCTACCAGCAGCCGCGCGGCGACATCCTGGTCGGCGGCGAGGCGGTCACCGGCTCCCGGGACACCGGCGAGCACCTGCGCTTCGAACGGACCTACGCGAACGGGCCGATGTACGCGCCGATCACCGGCTTCGCCTCCCAGGCGTACGGGACGACGCTCCTGGAGCACGCCGAGGACGGCCTGCTGTCCGGCGCCGACCCGGTGCTCGCGCCGCTGCCGCTGTGGAACGACGTCACGGGCGCCCACAACCCGGGCGGCGACGTGGTGACGACGATCGACGGGGCCGCGCAGCGGGCGGCGTTCGAGGGGCTCGGCGGGCGCAAGGGCGCGGTGGCCGCGATCGAGCCGGCCACCGGCCGCGTCCTGGCCCTGGTCTCCACCCCCTCCTACGACCCCCAGCTGCTGTCCGGCAACAGCGCGGCCGCCACCCGCACCTGGAACCGGCTGAACGCCGACCCGGACCAGCCGATGCTCAACCGGGCGGTGAGCCGGACCTATCCGCCGGGTTCGACCTTCAAGGTGGTCACCGCGGCGGCGGCGCTGGACGCTGGGGTGGTGCGCGACCTGGACGCACCGACCCGCTCCCCCGACCCGTACACGCTGCCCGGGACCCGCACGAAGCTCACCAACGAGGCCGACGGGTGCCGGAACGCCTCGCTGCGGGAGGCGTTCGAGTGGTCCTGCAACACGGTGTTCGCCAAGCTCGGCGTGGACGTGGGGGTGCGCGGCATGGCGGCGACCGCGGAGGCCTTCGGCTTCAACGACGACGGGCTGCGGATCCCCTTCCCCGTCGCAAGGAGCACCTTCGACTCCTCGGTGGACCGGGCGCAGCTCGGCCTGTCGTCGATCGGGCAGTACAACACGCGCGCGACGCCGCTGCAGATGGCGATGGTGGCGGCCGCGGTGGCGGGCGGCGGTCAGGTGCGCTCGCCGTACCTGGTGGAGCGGACGCAGCGGGCGGGCGGCAGCCTGGTCGCGGCGGCCGGGTCGCGGCCCTCCCGGGAGGTGATGCGTCCCTCGACCGCGGCGCTGCTCAAGGAGCTGATGACCGGCGTGGTGGACAAGGGCACCGGCGCGAAGGCGGCGATCCCGGGTGCCGTGGTCGGCGGCAAGACCGGCACCGCCCAGCACGGCGTCGGCAACTCGGGCACGCCGTACGCGTGGTTCATCTCCTGGGCGCGGGGCGCCGGCGACGTGGAGCCGAAGGTCGCGGTCGCGGTGGTGGTCGAGGGCTCGGCGGCGGACCGGGAGGGCATCAGCGGCGGCGGGCTCGCGGCGCCGATCGCGCGGGCGGTGATGGAGGCGGTTCTTGGAGGGGGAGGGTGAGGGCTATCGGCGGCGGTTCACGGCGGTGAGGTCGATGTCGATGAGGAAGGGGACAGTGAGTTTGAGGCGGTTGTGGAAGATGCAGGTCGGCACATAAGTCCTGGTTGCCGGGTCGAGTTCGTAGACGTAGACAACAGGAAGGCAGTCCTGCTCCTCTACCCGCCAGAAATGCATGATGCCCGCGCCTGCGTACTTGCGGGGCTTGGCCTCCCGGTCACGGCCGATCGAGTCTTCGGCGACCACCTCGGCCACCAAAGTGACGTCCTCGGGGAGAAGGCGGGTCTGCCTGGGCCCGAGGTCCGCACCGGCGCGGGAGACCAGCACATCTGGTTCAAGCCGGTTCCGCGTGTCGAGCGTCACCGAGAAGAAATGGTAGACCTCGAAGACGTCCGGAACCTGCTCGACCAACGCCCCCTCCAGCAGCCGGACCGTGCTCGCATGGAACATCGTCTGCGCACTCGCGAAGACGAGACTCGCGTCCAGGAGCTCCGTACGACTGGGCAGGTTGGGGAGCCTGTCGAGGTCGTCGGCCGTCCAGCCGCCGTCCGGCGGACGAGCCCACTCGTAGTCATCGTCCAGCCCGTAGTCGCGATCCAAACCCACTGTCATGCTCCGGAGCTTTGCCGAAACTGTCCGTCGGCACGGGCCTACCGCGTACCGACACCCCATCGAGCGATCTCCACCCCGCACTTGACCCCGGTCATCTTTACTCGCGGTCAACAAGTTCCGCGCAGGGGATTGACGAGCTTGCTGACACGCAGTCTCATAAGACGCAGCACGCTGGAGTGACCGCGGGTAACACGATCCGTTCGACGAGGTGGGACACAGCCATGACGACGCTGACGGAAGCCGACGCGCTCGAGGGCCTGCGCGACGCGCTCGGCCTGCTCAAGGACCGGGAGCAGGTGGCCGAACGGCTGCTCGACTCGTCCGCCAAGCACTCCTTCGACCCGGACAAGGAGCTGGACTGGGACGCGCCGTTCGAGGACGGCAAGTGGTTCTGGCCGCCGGAGCTGGTGTCGCTGTACGACACCCCGATGTGGCAGCGGATGAGCGAGGAGCAGCGCATCCTGCTCTCCCAGCACGAGGCCGCCGCGCTCGCCTCGCTCGGCATCTGGTTCGAGCTGATCCTGATGCAGCTGCTGGTCCGGCACATCTACGACAAGGCGGCGACGAGCGCCCACGTGCGCTACGCACTCACCGAGATCGAGGACGAGTGCCGGCACTCGAAGATGTTCGCCCGGCTGATATCCCGCGGCGAGACGCCCTGGTACCCGGTGAGCCCGGTCCACCAGCACCTGGGGCGCCTGTTCAAGACGATCTCCACCACGCCCGGCTCCTTCACCGCCACGCTGCTCGGCGAGGAGGTCCTGGACTGGATGCAGCGGCTGACCTTCCCGGACGAGCGGGTCCAGCCGCTGATCCGGGGCGTCACGCGCATCCACGTCGTCGAGGAGGCCCGGCACGTGCGGTACGCCCGTGAGGAGCTGCGGCGTCAGATGGTCACGGCCCCGAAGTGGTCGCAGGAGTTCACCCGGGTCACCTCCGGCGAGTTCGCCCGGGTCTTCTCCATCGCCTTCATCAACCCGGAGGTGTACACCAACGTCGGCCTCGACAAGCGCGAGGCCCTGGCGCAGGTCAAGGCCAGCGGCCACCGCAAGGAGATCATGCAGACCGGCGCGAAGCGCCTGACGGACTTCCTGGACGACATCGGCGTACTGCGCGGCGTGGGCCGGAAGCTGTGGCGCTCGTCGGGACTGCTGGCGTAGTCCGGCCGGTCCGCTCCGCCGTCATGAGGGGGCGCCCGGTTGTGCGGGTTACGCTGCGGTTCATGACCCCGCAGGCCTCCACCCCCGCCTACCGCCGCCTCAGCGTGGAGGAGCGCCGCGTCCAGCTGCTGGACGCGGCGCTCGCCCTCTTCGCGCACCGGCCCCCGGAGGAGGTCTCCCTGGACGACGTGGCCGAACAGGCCGGGGTCTCACGCCCGCTGGTGTACCGGTACTTCCCCGGCGGCAAGCAGCAGTTGTACGAGGCCGCGCTCGGCTCCGCCGCCGACGAGCTGCGCCTGTGTTTCGACGAGCCCCGCGTGGGCCCGCTGCTGGCCCGGCTCTCCCGCGCCCTGGACCGCTACCTGGCCTTCGTCGACGAGCACGACACCGGCTTCAGCGCGCTGCTGCGCGGCGGCAGCGTGGTCGAGACCTCGCAGACCTCGGGCATCGTGGACGGCGTCCGCCGGGCCGCGGCCGACCACATCATGCGCCACCTGGACGTCACCGAGCCCGGCCCCCGGCTGCGGATGACCGTCCGGATGTGGATCACGGCGGTGGAGGCGGCCTCGCTGATCTGGCTGGACGAGGACAAGCAGCCGCCCCGCGACGAGCTGCGGGACTGGCTCGTGGAGCAGTTCCTGGCCGTACTGACGGTCACCGCCCGCCGCGACCCGCAGACCGCCACGCTGGTCGAGGCGCTGGCGGCGGACCTGTGACACCGGCCGGCCGGCCCCGGCGGACGGCCGGCCGATCACCGACACTGGTGCCGTGAAGAGCGAAGACACCCCCTTCGAGGGCGGCCCCATGGACGGGCGTGTGCTGCCCGTCCTGGTCGGGATGACCGGGCACCCGCCGAAGACGTACCGCATCCCCGTACCGGACCCGGACGGCGGCCCGCCCACCGTGCTGGTGTACCGGAGGCAGCCCCGGGACGCCCGGGGCGGGCTGCGGTTCGCGCGCTGGAAGTACACCTACGACCCCTCGGGGCGGAAGGGCTCGGGCCGCAGGTGGCCCTGGTCGAAGCCGGACCGCCCGGCGACCGCCGATCCAGACGCCACGCCGCACGGCAAGCCGGACGACGCGGACGGGTGACCTGCTTGCGCCGATCCGCGCACACTCGGCGCGCGAAGCCCGCGCACCCGCCACATGCTCACCGTGCGGAGCGGACCCGCCGCCCCGCGTCGGAGGTGATGGCGTGTCAGGAAGGCTTCTGCGTCTGGTGTGTACGGCGGCGGTGGCGGCCGGGATCGTCCTCGCGCCCGTGCCCGCCGCGGCCGAACCCGCGCCCGGTACGGCCGACGACCGCACCGTGGCCGGGCTGCTGACGGACCTTCAGCGGCTGTACCGGGAGGCGGAGCGGGCCACCGAGACCTACAACGGCACCGAGGAGCGCCTGAAGGAGCAGCGCGCCGAGGTGCGGCGGCTGGACGCCGAGCTGGCGCGGGCCCGCACGTCCCTGCACGACAGCCGGGGCGCGGCCGGGCGGCTGGCCCGGCAGCAGTACCAGAGCAGCAGCAACCTCTCCCCCTACCTTCGGCTGCTGCTGGCCCGCGACCCGCAGCACGCGATCGACCAGGGCCATGTGATCGGCCGGCTGGCCCGGGAGCGGGTCGACACGGTGGGCCGCCTGACGGGCGACGAGAAGAAGGCGCAGGAGCTGTCCCGGCGCTCGCGCGAGGCCCTGGCCCGGCAGGCCGCCCTGGCCGAGCGCCAGGAGGAGGAACGGGACGGGGTGCGCGAACGCCTGCGCGCCGTCGAGGAGCTGCTCGCCTCCCTCACCCCCGAGCAACTGGCCGCGCTGGCGGAGCTGGAGAACAGCGGGATCGCCGAGGAGCAGGAGCGGTTCCTGGCGTCCGGCGCGCTCGGCGACGACGCCAAGCCGTCCGCCGGGGGCGAGAGCGCGGTGCGCTTCGCGGTGGAGCAGCTCGGCAAGCCGTACGAGTGGGGCGCCGAGGGCCCGGCGTCGTACGACTGCTCGGGGCTGACCTCGGTGGCCTGGGAGCGGGCCGGGACGCCGATCCCGCGGACCAGCCAGGAGCAGTGGGCGCGCCTGGACCACGTGCCGTTGGACGAGCTGCGCCCCGGCGACCTGGTCGTGTACTTCCCCGAGGCCACGCACGTGGCGATGTACCTCGGCGACGGCATGGTCGTCCAGGCACCGCGGCCCGGCGCCGACGTCAAGGTGTCACCGATCGCCGCCAACCCGGTCCTGGGCGCCGTACGGCCCGACCCGGACGGGGAGCCGGTACGGCGCTACACGCCGCCGAGGCTCCCCGCGGGGGCGACGGACGGGTCGGACCAGGGGTACGCGGCGTCCTACGCGCCCGCGGCGCCCGAGACCTCGGCCAGGTAGCCCTCGGTCTTCGCCGGGTCGTAGAAGAAGTTCTCGAAGTCGGCCGGGTCGTTGAACCCGTTGGCGAAGCGGTCGGCGATGGGCTGGAGCTGCGTCGCCGCGCCGAACAGGTTGAGGACGTGCTCCGGCGGCGGGGCCAGCATGGTGTTGGTCCACTTGGTGACGTGCTGGGCGGTCTCCCAGTAGCGGTCGAAGGTCTGCTGCATCCAGGTCTCGTCGAACTCCTTGTCGCCGTGCTCGATGATCGAGGCGAGGTAGGAGGCGGCGCACTTGGACGCGGAGTTGGAACCCTGGCCGGTGATCGGGTCGTTGGCGACGACCACGTCGGCCACGCCGAGGACGAGCCCGCCGCCGGGGAGGCGGCCGATCGGGTTGCGGACGGTGGGGGCGTAGCGGCCGGCCAGGGTGCCGCCGGCGTCGGTCAGTTCGACCTTGGTGGCCCGCGCGTACTCCCAGGGGAGGAACTTCTCCATGAGTTCCAGAGTCAGGGAGAGGTGCTCCGAGGGGTCCTTGACGTCCTTGAAGGCGTCCAGCGGGCCGCCGGGTATGCCCTCCCAGAACAGGATGTCGGCGCGGCCCGAGGTGGTGAACGTCGGCATGATGAACATCTCGCCGACGCCCGGCACCAGGTTGCAGCGCACGGCCTCCGTCTCCGGGTGCTCGGGCCGCGGGCCCATCCCGTGCACGTAGGCGACGGCGAGGGCGCGCTGCGGCTCGCTGTACGGCGACCGCTCCGCGTCCCGGCCGAACATCTGGACCAGCTCGCCCTTGCCCGCCGAGACCAGGACGAGGTCGTAGGCCCGGGAGAAGTAGTCCAGGTCGCCGACGGCCGCGCCGTGGATGACCAGCTGGCCGCCGCGCTGGGCGAAGGTCTCCATCCAGCCGGCCATCTTCACCCGCTGGTCGACCGACTGCGCGAAGCCGTCGAGGCGGCCCAGCCAGTCGATCGCGCGCTGCGAGGGGCCCGGGTCGAAGGAGCCGGGGGCCGCCACCGAGACGCCGAGTCCCTCGATCTTCGGGGCCTGGGACTCCCAGAAGTTCAGCTGGAGATCGCGCTCGTGCTGGAGTGCCGTGTGGAACATGCACTGCGTCGACATGACCCGGCCGGTGCGGATCTCGTCCGCGGTCCGGTTGGACATCAGGGTGACCTCGTAGCCGTGCGACTGCAGGCCGAGGGCGAGCTGGAGACCGGACTGGCCGGCTCCGACGACGAGTATCTTCCGCATGCGGTTTCCGTCTCCTGGTCGAGGGCGTCTGGACGAGGGTTCGTCTACTCGGGTGTTTCGTCGAGCGCGTGGCCCACGAGGGACAAGAGGGTCTCGATGGCCGAGATCCGACGGCGCGCATCCATGATCATTACAGGTATGTGCGCCGGGATCGTCAACGCCTCCCGCACGTCCTCCGCCTCGAACAGCTCGCTGCCGTCGAAGTGGTTGACCGCGACGACGTACGGCAGTCCGCAGCTCTCGAAGTAGTCCAGCGCCGGCCAGCAGTCCTTCAGGCGCCGGGTGTCGGCCAGCACGACGGCGCCGATCGCGCCGCGCACCAGGTCGTCCCACATGAACCAGAACCGCTGCTGGCCCGGGGTGCCGAACAGGTAGAGCACCAGGTCGTCGTCGAGCGTGATGCGGCCGAAGTCCATGGCCACGGTGGTGGTGAGCTTGCCCGGGGTGGCGGTGAGGTCGTCGGTCTCCTCACTCGCCTCGGTCATCAGCGCCTCGGTCTGCAGGGGCGTGATCTCCGATACGGCGGTGACCAGCGTGGTCTTGCCCACGCCGAACCCTCCCGCGACGACGATCTTCGTGGCGACCGGAGCGCGGGTGGGATCCGTCTGCCAGGGCTGCACGGGCCCGTCGGTGTCGACGAGCGGGGGGACGCCGAACGCGGCGGCGTCAGAGACGACGGAGTCCACTGAGCACCCTTTCGAGCAGAGCGCGGTCCGGGCGGCCCGTGCCGTGGCCGGTCCCGGTGCCGTACACACGGATCTTTCCCTGGTCCGCCAGGTCGCTGAGGAGCACGCGGACCACGCCGAGCGGCATCTTCAGCAGCGCGGCGATCTCGGCCACCGTACGCATCCGGCGGCACAGTTCGACGATGGCCCGCATCTCCGGCATCACGCGGGAGGTGAGGCCGCCATTCGTCAGTTCCTTGCGCTCCTCGGCGGCTTCGAGCGCGGCGGTGCCGGCCGTGGCGCCGACGAACGTCTCGACGAGCAGCACATGGCCGAAGCGGGTGCGGCCGCCGGTGAGCGAGTAGGGGCGTACGCGGGCGGGCTTGCGGTCGGCACCGCGCACGGGGAGGTGTCCCCGGCCGTTCTTGCCGGGTTTTCCGGGACTGCTGCTCATCGGGCGCTCCCCGTCGACTCGGACTCCAGGGACTTCCGCAGCTCGGTGCGGAGTTCGGGGGTCAGGACGTGGCCGGCGCGGCCGACGAAGAGCGCCATGTGGTACGCCACGACGCTCATGTCGCAGTCCGCGGAGCCGTGCACGCCGAGCAGCGAGCCGTCGCTGATCGACATCACGAACAGGCTGCCCTCGTCCATGGCGACCATCGTGTGCTTCACGGTGCCGAAGTCCATCAGCCGGGCGGCGCCGATGGTCAGGCTGCCGACGCCGGAGACGACGGTGGCGAGGTCGGCGGCGGAGCCGCGGGGGCCCGCCCGGGGCGTCTCGCGGACCTGCCGGGCCTCCTCGTTGCGGCCGGGGTCGGAGGACAGGAGCAGGAGCCCGTCGGAGGAGACCACGGCGACCGACTGGATGCCGGGCACCTCCTCGACGAGGTTGGTCAGCAGCCAGTGGAGATTGCGGGCTTCACTGCTCAGTCCGAAGGTACTGGGCGCGGTCAACTGCTTGCCTCCTCGACAGTGCCCCCCGTGGCTTCTTCGGTTGTGTCCGCGTCGACCGGCGCCTGCCGCGGTCCGGTGCGGTCCGCGATCTCCGCCTCGACGTCGCGGCGGCCCGCCTCCGCCCCCCGGCGGAATCCGCCCAGCCGGCGGCGGAGCGCGTCGGCGTCGACGGACCCCGACGTGCGCGGGCGCGGCACCGCGGCGGGGGTGGTGAGCTTCGGGGTCCGCTTGGGCAGCCCCTTGTCGGTGACGGGTTCGGCGGGCTCGGTGCCCGCGGTCCGGCCGGCGTCCCCGGCCGGCCCGGTGCCCTCGGCCCGGGCGGCTTCCGCGCCCGGGCCGGTGCCCTCGTCCGGCGTGCGGTCGTGGGCGTCGGGTCCGATGGCGTACGGGTCGGTGACCGGCTCCGCCGAGTCCTCCGGCTCCGCCCGGGTCTCCGGCTCCGCCGGGGTCTCAGGCTCCGCCGGGACCGGCAGGAAGAGGGCCATCGTGGCGTCGTCGGGGAGGTCGCTGCCGGGGGCGGCACCGTCCCCGGGGGCCTCCGCCGCGTCGTCCTGCCCGGACTGCCCCGGAACGGCCACGTCGTCCGGGGCGCCGAGCCCCGGGGCGCGGTCCTGCGCACCGGGACCGTCCGGGACGGGCTCCCGCGGGGCGAGGTCCGGGGCGTCAAGGCCCGGGGAACCGGAGCCGACCGGAGCGGGGCCCTGCGAACCGGGGCCCTGCGAACCGGAGTCCAGGGCGGGGCCCTGCGCGCCGGGGGCGTCCGAAGCGGGGCCCTGCGGGGCGGAGCCCTGAGAGCCGGGGGCGTCCGGCGCGGGACCCTGCGGGGCGGAGCCCGGGGCGCCGGGGGCGTCCGAAGCGGCACCCTGCGGGGCAGAGCCCTGGGAGCCGGGGCCATCCGGAGCGGCACCCTGCGGGGCGGGGTCCTGCGCGTCGGGGGCGTCCGGAGCGGGGCCCTGCGGGGCGGAGCCCGGGGTGCTGGGGGCCGGTGTCTCCGCGCGGGCGGGGGCGGCCTCCGTGGCGGCGGGGGCGTCCGAATCCGCGCGGAGCGCGTCCGCCTCGGCGCGGCGTACGGCGTCCTCCGCCGAGGCCACCAGCGGGTCGGTGCCGGGCGGCTCCGCCTCCGGGCCGGCGTCCTGTTCCGCCTGCCCCGCCTTCTCCGCCCGCCCGTGCAGGACGTTGGAGTTGGCCTCCGCGTCCGCGCCGGGCAGGGTGAAGGAACCGGTGCCGTCGGACACCGGAACGGTCGGGGCCAGCGCGGCCGGCGGGGCCGCGGCGAGCAGCGGGCCCGGGAGGACGACGACGGCCGCGACGCCGCCCTGCTTCTGCTCCCGCAGCCGGACCCGCGCCCCGTGCCGGTGGGCGAGCCGGGCGACGACGTAGAGGCCGAGCCCGAGACCGTCCTCGCCCTCCTGGTCGTACGGCGCGTCCGGGTCGAAGTCGGTGAGGCGGGCGTTGAGCCGCTGGAGGCGTTCGGTGGCCATGCCGATGCCCTCGTCCTGGACGGAGAGCATCACCTCGCCGTTCTCCAGAAGCCAGCCGGAGACCTCGACGGGCAGGTCCGGCGGCGAGAAGGAGGTGGCGTTCTCCATCAGCTCGGCCAGCAGGTGGGAGAGGTCGTCGGCGGCGAACCCGGCCACGTGGGCGTGCGGCGGCAGCGCGGCGATGCGCACCCGCTCGTACCGCTCGATCTCGCTGACCGCGGCCCGCACCACGTCGACCAGCGGCACCGGCGAGGCGCTGTGCTGGACGTGCTCGGTACCGGCGAGCACCAGGAGGTTCTCGCTGTGCCGGCGCATGACCGTGGCGAAGTGGTCGAGCTTGAACAGGGTGGCGAGGCGGTCCGGGTCCTGCTCGCGCTCCTCCAGGCCCTCGATGACGGCCAGTTGCCGCTCGACCAGGCCGAGGGTGCGCAGCGCGAGGTTGACGAAGGTGGAGCCGATGCTCTTGCGCACCACCTCCAGCTGGGCGGCGGACTCGGCGAGTTCGGCGCGCAGTTCCTCGCGGGCGTCGGCCATCTTCTGCCGCTGGCCGACCAGGTGCTTGCGGTCGGACTCCAGCGTGGCGACCCGCCCGGCGAGCGTCGCGGCGTGCCGGTGCAGGGCGTTGACGGAGCGGACGACCTGTGCGAACTCGTCGTTGCGGCCGGTGAAGGCGACCGGCTCCTGGGTCGTCGGGTCCTCCGCCTCGGCCAGCCGGGCCGAGCCGCGGCGCAGCACCGACAGGGGGCGGGTGAGGGTGCGGGCCAGGGCGGTGGCGATGCCGACGGCGAGCAGGATCAGGGCGCCGAGGACGGCGATCCGGATCTCCAGCGCGGTGACGTCGTCGTCGCGCAGCTGCTCCAGGTCCTGGACGCGCTTCTCGTACAGCGCGGACTCCGCGCCCCGCATCGCGTCCACGCGGGCGGAGAGCGCGGCGTCCAGCCGCTTGGTGCTGGTGCGCAGGTCGCCGTCGGAGAGCGTGGGCTCGTCGGTGAGACCGGCCAGGTACTTCTCGGCCGAGTTGACCTCGGGCCCGGCGACGGTGGCGTCGAAGCTGCTCCGCGCCTCCTTGGGGGCGCCCTCGCGGAAGTCGGCGAGGGCCGCGTCGGAGCGCACCCGGGCCTGCTGGGCGGCGGCGGAGAGCGCGTCGCGCTGCTCGGCGTCGGCGTCCGAGGTGCTGGTGGTCTCGGTGGGCAGGCCGGTGACCGGGTCGATGACGGTCTCGGTGCTGCTCGGCACGTTCAGCGCCGCCAGCAGCAGGCCGCGGGTGGCGGCGGCCTGCTGGACGGCGGTGTCCAGCTCGGCCAGCGCGTACGCGCCGGAGCCCGCGCGGGGCGGCATCTCCTCGGCCAGTTGCTCGGCCAGGGCGTGGAGTTCGGTGATCGCCTCCGAGTACGCCTGGTGGGCCTGGAGCGCGGTGCTCTTGCCGGTGAGGGCGGCGCGGCGCAGCGCGGCGACGGCGTCGAGGTCCTCGCGCAGGGAGGCGGGCGTGTCGGGGTCGGCGCGCAGCTCCTCCACCTGGCGGTCGACGCGGGCGCTGCGCTGCTCGGAGGGCGCCTTGGACTTGGGGCGGCCGGCCGCGATGTACGGGGTGACCTCGTCCCGCTCGTCGGCGAGGGAGTGGGCGAGGGTCAGCGCGCCCTGGGTCTGCTCGGCGAGCGTCACCAGCTCCTGGGAGTCGTGCAGTTGCCCGGAGGCGGCGACCACCGACGGGGCTCCGGCCCCGGCGACGGCGGCGGCCACGACCGCCACCGCGACGATGAGGCGGTTGCGTACGTGGGTGGCACGGCCCTTGCCGACGGGGGCCTCCGGCGGCTGCGGAGGGGTGGAGGTGCCGGGGGTGCGCTCCGCGCTCCCCGCGGGGGCCGTCTGCTTGCCTGTGCGACGAGGCCGCGTCTTCTGCACCGGTGCTCGCATTCCTGACTCGTGTACCCGTGGGCCCGGGTGGCGCTCCGTCAACTGGCCGGCCGGGGGCGCGTGCACCCTCCGCCGGGCGCTGGGCCGTTCCCCGGCCGCCGGCAGCGCGTCGGGCGGGGAGACCGCGTGAGCGGGGCAGTCCCCCCACCGGTTCCCGACCCTCCCAGTGCCGGTGGGCGGTGAGCGCGCATCGTCCGACCCGCCACCCGAAGGAGTGAACCCCGGAGGGGAGTTGAGGAGCAAGTTCCCGTGGCTCGTGCCAGGTGCGTGACCGGCGAGCCGGTTGGACGTCTGGGACGGGCGGTGGCACTATGTGCCGCCACGCACCGCCGGAGGATGTGATTCCACCCCAAATCCGGCGCCTGACCTGCGCCACCGCGTCGATTCCGGGAGAATTCGAGGAAGGTGCCAGCCTTCTGCGAACGCTGTGAAGGCCTCGTGCAGACTGGCCGGATGCGTACGGAACTCGTCTCGGAACCAGGCCTCGCCGACCAGCCCAACGAGGACTTCGCGAGCGTCGGACTACCCGCCTCGGGACAGGGTGGTTCACTCGTCCTGCTGGACGGCGTGACACCGCCACGGACCGCGACGGGCTGTCTGCATTCCGTGCCCTGGTTCACGGCGCGCCTGGGCGGGGCGCTGACCGAACTGACCGTTTCACTCCCGGATCTTCCCCTCGCCGAGGCCCTGTCCCGCGCCATCGCGCGTACCGCGGCGGCCCATGCGGAAACCTGTGACCTTTCTCACCCACGGACACCGCAGGCAACCGTGGTCCTCGCCCGCTGGTCCCCGGCCGCGGTCGAGTACCTGGTCCTGTCCGACTCGGCCCTCCTGCTGGAGGCCCCGGACGGCACCCTCACCCCCGTCCTGGACGACCGGCTGTCCCGGCTGCCCCGCTCGGCCCTGGTGAGCGACGCGGTGATCGACGCCGAACTGCGCAACAAGGAGGGCGGCTTCTTCACGGCCGCGGCCGACCCCGGGGTGGCGGCACGCGCCGTGACGGGGGTGCTGCCGCGCGCCGGGGTGCGGACGCTGGCGGCGCTGACGGACGGGGCCGCGCGGTGGGTGGAGAAGTTCGGGGAGGGCGACTGGGCGGACTGCCTGGCGCTGGTGCGCAAGCAGGGCGCACAGGCACTGGTGGACCGGGTGCGGGAGCTGGAGCGCGCGGACGCGGCGGGCGACCGGGCGTTCCTCGGGCGCAGCAAGACGCACGACGACGCGACGGTGGTCTACGCCGAGGTGTGAGACGGCCGGTCCGCGCCGGTACTACCTCTCCATGCCCCGGTTGAGTTCGTGCAGCAGCCGGGCCAGTTCCGTCACCTCGCGCGGGTCCCAGTCGGCGAGCCGGCGGGCGTACCGGGCGCGGCGGGCCTCCCGGACCCGGCCGACGCGTTCCTGGCCCTCCGGGGTCAGGGTGACCAGCCAGGCCCGGCCGTCGGCGGGGTCCGGCTCGCGGGCGACGAGCCCGAGGTCCTCCAGGGCGCGCAGCTGGCGGGACATCGTCGCCTTGCCGACGCCGATGAAGGCGGCCAGGTCGGTGGCGCGCTGACCGCCGCACTCGCCGAGCCGGACGAGCAGGCCGTACGCGGACGACTCCAGGTCGGGGTGGACCTCCCGGGCCATCTCCCCCTGGTTGGCCCGGGCCCGTCGCAGCAGGACCGTCAACTCCCGTTCCAGGGCGAGGAACTCCGGTTGGTTCACACCACTGCCGGACAGGTGGGATTCGCCTCCGCGACCGCCGCCGTTCCCGTCTTCGTGCACGTCAGCCCCTGCCTCGATTTTTCCGGTCCTGAAAGTTTCCGCCGCGGGCCGCCATCGCCGCAGCTCGCCAAGTATTTCGCAGGCTTAGACCAACGGCGGCTCCCGGTCCTCTTCCACCCGCCGTTTCTACGTGCGTAGAGTCTTCACCGGACTCCGGATGGCATGCGCACGCCATTCCCGTGCCATCCAGGGGTTCTCCCCACTCGCGCATCCCCCACCGAGCACCACCGAGCCAGCGGAGGCACGTCATGCTCGTGCACAGATCCGGATCGGCCCGCGGACGGCGGTTCGCCGTCACCGGGATCCTGCTCGCCGCGTTCTCCCTCGTGTTCACCCTTCCCGCCGACGCCTCGTCGTCCGCGGACGTCCCGGCCCGCGGCTCCGCCCACATGGGCATGGGCGTCGCGGCCCACGACGGCGAACACGGCACCCCCGTCCCGGGCCGCGCGGTCCAGACGGAGGGCGTCGACGTCTCCAGCCACCAGGGCAACGTCGCCTGGTCGACCCTGTGGAGCAGCGGCGTCAAATGGGCCTACGCCAAGGCCACCGAGGGGACGTACTACACCAACCCCTACTTCGCCCAGCAGTACAACGGCTCCTACAACGTGGGCATGATCCGCGGCGCGTACCACTTCGCCACCCCGGACACGACGAGCGGCGCCACCCAGGCCAACTACTTCGTCGACCACGGCGGCGGCTGGTCCAGGGACGGCAAGACGCTGCCGGGCGCACTCGACATCGAGTGGAACCCGTACGGCGCCACCTGCTACGGCAAGTCGCAGAGCGCGATGGTGTCCTGGATCCGGGACTTCCTGAACACCTACAAGGCCCGCACCGGCCGGGACGCCGTGATCTACACGGCCACCAGCTGGTGGACCCAGTGCACCGGCAACTACGGCGGCTTCGCCGCCGACAACCCGCTGTGGATCGCCCGGTACGCCTCGACGGTGGGCACGCTGCCGGCCGGCTGGGGCTACTACACGATGTGGCAGTACACCTCGTCCGGTCCGACGGTCGGCGACCACAACAAGTTCAACGGCGCGCTGGACCGCGTCCAGGCGCTCGCGAACGGCTGACCCACGACGCGTACGGCGACGGCCCGGACTCCGCACGGAGTCCGGGCCGTCCCCTTTCCTCATCCGGCCGCGTCCGTCACGCCGCGACCGGAACCTCACGCTCCGCACCGTTGGTCGCCGGTGCGAGCGCCAGTTCCAGCACCTGGCGGACGTCGGTGACGGCGTGGACGTCGAGCCTGTCCAGCACCTCCGCCGGGACGTCGTCCAGGTCGGGCTCGTTGCGCTTGGGGATGATCACCGTGGTGATCCCCGCCCGGTGCGCCGCGAGCAGCTTCTGCTTGACCCCGCCGATCGGCAGCACCCGCCCGGTCAGCGAGACCTCGCCGGTCATCGCCACGTCGGTGCGCACCAGCCGGCCCGAGAGCAGCGAGGCGAGGGCCGTGGTCATGGTGACGCCGGCGCTCGGACCGTCCTTGGGGACCGCGCCCGCCGGGAAGTGGATGTGCGCTCCCCGGTCCTTGAGGTCGCCCACCGGCAGTTCCAGCTCGGCGCCGTGGCTGCGCAGGAAGCTCAGCGCGATCTGCGCCGACTCCTTCATCACGTCGCCCAGCTGACCGGTCAGGGTCAGACCCGCCGCGCCGGTCTCCGGGTCGGCCAGCGACGCCTCGACGTACAGCACGTCGCCGCCCGCGCCGGTGACCGCGAGGCCGGTGGCCACACCGGGCACCGCGGTGCGCCGCTCGGCCGGATCCTGGGCGGACTCGGGCACGTGGTGCGGCCGCCCGATCAGTGCGCGCAGGTCGGCCTCGGTGACCGTGAAGGGCAGCTTCCGCTCGCCCAGTTCGTGCTGGGCCGCCACCTTGCGCAGCAGCCGCGCGATGGACCGCTCCAGGGTGCGCACGCCCGCCTCGCGGGTGTACTCGCCGGCCAGCTTGCGCAGCGCGCCCTCGTCGACCGTGACCTCGTCGGCGTCCAGCCCGGCCCGCTCCAGCTGGCGCGGGAGCAGGTGGTCACGGGCGATGACGACCTTCTCGTCCTCGGTGTAGCCGTCGAGGCGGACCAGCTCCATGCGGTCGAGCAGGGCCTCCGGGATGGCCTCCAGGACGTTGGCGGTGGCGAGGAAGACCACGTCGGACAGGTCCAGCTCGACCTCCAGGTAGTGGTCCCGGAAGGTGTGGTTCTGGGCCGGGTCGAGGACCTCCAGCAGGGCCGCGGCCGGGTCGCCCCGGAAGTCGGAGCCCACCTTGTCGATCTCGTCGAGCAGGACGACCGGGTTCATGGACCCCGCCTCCTTGATCGCCCGCACGATCCGGCCGGGCAGCGCGCCGACGTACGTGCGCCGGTGGCCGCGGATCTCGGCCTCGTCGCGGACGCCGCCGAGGGCGACGCGGACGAACTTGCGGCCCATCGCGTGGGCGACGGACTCGCCGAGGCTGGTCTTGCCGACGCCGGGCGGGCCGACCAGGGCGAGCACGGCACCGCCGCGCCGGCCGCCGACCACGCCGAGGCCCCGGTCGCCGCGCCGCTTGCGCACGGCCAGGTACTCGGTGATGCGCTCCTTCACGTCCTGAAGCCCCGCGTGCTCGGCGTCCAGCACCGCCTGGGCGCCCCGGATGTCGTAGGCGTCCTCGGTGCGCTCGCTCCACGGCATCTCCAGGACCGTGTCGAGCCAGGTGCGGATCCAGGAGCCCTCGGGCGACTGGTCGGAGGAGCGCTCCAGCTTGTCGACCTCCTTGAGCGCGGCCTCGCGGACCTTCTCGGGCAGGTCGGCGGCCTCCACGCGGGCGCGGTAGTCGTCGGACTCCTCGCCCTCCTGCTCGCCGTTGATCTCGCGCAGCTCCTTGCGGACGGCTTCGAGCTGGCGGCGCAGCAGGAACTCCCGCTGCTGCTTGTCGACGCCCTCCTGGACATCCTTGGCGATGGTCTCGGCGACGTCCTGCTCGGCGAGGTGGTCGCGCAGCTGCTGGGTGGCGAGCTTGAGCCGGGCCACCGGGTCGGTGGTCTCCAGCAGGGCGACCTTCTGCTCGGTGGTCAGGAACGGCGAGTAGCCGGAGTTGTCGGCGAGCGCGGACACGTCGTCGATGGCCTGGACCCGGTCGACGACCTGCCAGGCGCCGCGCTTGCGCAGCCAGGCGGTGGCGAGCGCCTTGTACTCCTTCACCAGCTCGGCGACCTGGCCGGGCAGCGGGTCGGGGACGGTCTCGTCGACGCGGGTTCCCTCGACCCAGAGCGCGGCGCCGGGGCCGGTGGTGCCGGCGCCGATGCGCACCCGGCCGCGGCCGCGGATCAGGGCGCCGGGGTCGCCGTCGGCCAGGCGGCCGACCTGCTCGACCGTGCCGAGCACGCCGGTGGCGGCGTGGGTGCCGTCGATCCGCGGGACGAGCAGGACGCGGGGCTTGCCGGGTTCGGACCTGGCGGCGGCCTGGGCGGCCTCCACCGCGGCCCGTACCTCGGCGTCGCTCAGGTCCAGGGGGACGACCATTCCGGGCAGGACCACTTCGTCGTCGAGCGGCAGCACGGGCAGGGTGAGCGGTGTGAAGGCGGCGGACTCAGCAGCCATGATCTCCCCTTCGGCAGTCAAGTTGAGTTACATCGACTCAATGAAAGGGAGCCCGGGATTGTTCCCCAAGCCCTGTTCGCTGTGAGCGATCAAGTCCGGAGGGCGCCCCGCGCCTCTTGCGGGACAGCACCGTCGCACCGGTCCGCATTCCGCCGGCCGGGCGATGCCAGGATGGGCCGATGCCCCTCACTACCCACGACACCCCCGAGGCCCCCGAGGTGCTGGACCGCCGCGAGGGTCCGTACGGCGAGGTGGTCCTGCGCCGGCACGGGACGTTGCTGCAGATCATCGCGAACGGCTGCTTCCTGATGGACACCTCCGACGGCCGTTCGGAGCGGCGCCTGGTCGACGCGGCGGCCGACGCGCTGGCCGCCTCCGGCGGGCGGACCGCGCCGCACCTGCTCATCGGCGGACTCGGCGTCGGCTTCTCCCTCGCACACGCGGCCGCCGACCCCCGCTGGGGCCGGATCGCGGTCGTCGAACGCGAGCCCGCCATCATCGACTGGCACCGCCGCGGCCCCCTGGCCGCGCTCTCCGCCGACGCCCTCGCCGATCCCCGCGCGCAGATCGTCGAGGCGGACCTCGTCGAGTACGTCAATGAGACATCCGACACGTACGACGCCCTGTGCCTGGACATCGACAACGGCCCCGGCTGGACCGTCACCGAGGGCAACGACGGGCTGTACGCGCCGTCCGGACTGGCGGGCTGCGCACGGCTGTTGAGGCCCGGCGGGGTGCTCGCCGTATGGTCCGCGCAGCCCTCTCCGGAATTCGAAGAAACCTTGCGTAATGCCGGTTTCCAACAGGTGCGTACCGAAGAGATCCCCGTTGCCCGGGGCGTTCCGGACGTCGTGCACATCGGCGTCGGGCCTGGATAGCAAAGGCGCGGTGACTCCCCGTACGCTGCTGCCCTGACGCGGATCATTCAAGCGTCAAGCGCAGTCATGGGATCACCCCACGGATTCCGGAAAGCACACCTCAGGGGCGGGCGATGGAGCAGACACAGACCTCCCACAACGGCACGGCCACCCAGGGCGCCCAGCGCCGGGTCCTGGTGGTCGAGGACGATCAGACGATCGTGGACGCCATCGCGACCCGTCTGCGCGCCGAGGGGTTCCTGGTGCAAACGGCGGGCGACGGTCCGTCCGCCGTCGACACGGCCGAGGCATGGCAGCCCGACCTGCTGATCCTCGACATCATGCTGCCCGGCTTCGACGGTCTGGAGGTCTGCCGCCGCGTGCAGGCCCAGCGGCCGGTGCCGGTGCTGATGCTCACCGCGCGCGACGACGAGACGGACATGCTGGTCGGCCTCGGCGTGGGCGCCGACGACTACATGACCAAGCCGTTCTCGATGCGCGAGCTGGCCGCCCGCGTGCACGTGCTGCTGCGGCGGGTGGAGCGGGCCGTGGTGGCCGCCTCCACGCCGCGCAGCGGCATCCTGCGCCTGGGCGAACTGGAGATCGACCACGCGCAGCGCCGGGTGCGGGTGCGCAGCGAGGACGTCCACCTCACGCCGACCGAGTTCGACCTGCTGGTCTGCCTGGCGAACACGCCGCGCGCGGTGCTCTCCCGCGAGCAGCTGCTCGCCGAGGTGTGGGACTGGGCGGACGCCTCCGGCACCCGGACCGTGGACAGCCACATCAAGGCGCTGCGCCGCAAGATCGGCGCCGAGCGCATCCGCACCGTGCACGGCGTGGGCTACGCCCTGGAGACGCCGACGCCATGAGCCGAGGACGGGAAGCCGCACGGAGGAGCCCCGGCCCTCGAAACTCCGGGGAGCCCTGGGGCGGCGTACGCCCGTTCTCGATCAAGACCAAGCTGGGCGCGCTGGTCGTCACGTCGGTGCTGATCACCACCGGCCTGTCGGTGATAGCCGTGCACACCAAGACCGAGCTGCGCTTCATCACGGTCTTCTCGATGATCGCGACGCTGCTGATCACGCAGTTCGTGGCGCACTCGCTGACCGCGCCGCTGGACGAGATGAACGCGGTGGCCCGGTCCATCTCGCACGGCGACTACACCCGCCGGGTGCGCGAGAACCGCCGCGACGAGCTGGGCGACCTGGCCGTCACGATCAACCGCATGGCCGACGACCTGGAGGCCCAGGACCTCCAGCGCAAGGAGCTGGTGGCGAACGTCTCGCACGAGCTGCGCACCCCGATCGCGGGCCTGCGCGCGGTGCTGGAGAACATCGTCGACGGCGTCACCGAGGCCGACCCGGAGACCATGCGCACGGCGCTCGGACAGACCGAGCGGCTGGGCCGGCTGGTGGAGACGCTGCTGGACCTCTCCCGCCTGGACAACGGCGTGATACCGCTGCGCAAGCGGCGCTTCGAGGTGTGGCCCTATCTGTCGGGCGTGCTGAAGGAGGCCAACATGGTCGCCTCCGCGCGCGCGGGCATCGCCTCCGGCTCCGGCAGCCACACCCGCACCGACGTGCACCTGGCGCTGGACGTCTTCCCGCCGGAGCTGACCGCGCACGCCGACCCCGAGCGCATCCACCAGGTCGTCGCCAACCTCATCGACAACGCCGTCAAGCACAGCCCGCCGCACGGCCGGGTGACGGTCCGGGCCCGGCGCGGGGAGCTGCCCGAGTCCCTGGAGCTGGAGGTGCTCGACGAGGGGCCCGGCATTCCGCGCTCGGAGTGGCGCCGGGTGTTCGAGCGGTTCAACCGGGGTTCGGTGTCGCGGCCGCACGGTCCGGGCAGTGACGGCGGCACCGGTCTGGGCCTCGCGATCGCGCGCTGGGCGGTGGATCTGCACGGCGGCCGGATCGGAGTGGCCGAATCCGAGCGGGGCTGCCGCATCCTCATCACTCTTCCGGGCCTGCCGTCGACGTCCGGTTGACGTAGGGTTCGAAGCGGAGCGTCAAGATCCACTGCATCCGCGCTGGCGGACACGTGTGATCAGGCACGGGCCCGCGTTTTCGAGGCGCCGGGTCCCGGTCTCCCGATCCCGCACGCAGCAGAACCTCGCTTGTTTCCCGCCATTTCCAGCGCCGAAACGCGGTCTGCGATGTGACTTACGCGACGATGAACGGGCCCAGACTGACCTTCCGGGGCCGGTAGGCGTAGCCTTGATTCCCGCTGTCCACCATCTTGTGAAGCGGAAGAGGGCGGTTCTCGCCGTGTCGCCACAGTCCCCCAGTAACTCGAGCATCTCGACCGAAACCGACCAAGCGGGCACCGCGGGAAAGAACCCCGCGGCCGCGTTCGGTGCCAATGAGTGGCTCGTCGACGAGATCTATCAGCAGTACCTCCAGGACCCGAACTCCGTGGACCGAGCCTGGTGGGACTTCTTCGCCGACTACAAGCCCGGAGCGGCGGCCCAGCCCGCGTCCGGCGCCGTGACCACGGACTCCGGCAGCACGCCGCAGGCCGCGCCCGCCGCGCCGGCGCAGGCCTCCGCCCCCGCCCAGCCGAAGGCGGCCGCCCCGGCGCCCGCGAAGCCGGCCGCGCAGCCCGCCGCTGCCGCCCCCGCCGCTCCGGCCGCCAAGCCCGCGGCCGCGCCCGCGCCGGCCAAGCCCGCCGCCAAGCCGCAGGCGAAGGCCGCCGCGCCCGCCAAGGACGCCGACGCCGCCCCCGAGGGCCCCGAGCTGGTGACCCTGCGCGGCCCGGCCGCCGCGGTCGCGAAGAACATGAACGCTTCGCTGGAGCTGCCCACGGCCACGTCCGTGCGCGCGGTCCCGGTGAAGCTGCTGTTCGACAACCGCATCGTCATCAACAACCACCTCAAGCGTGCCCGGGGCGGGAAGATCTCCTTCACGCACCTGATCGGCTACGCGATGGTGCAGGCCATCAAGGCCATGCCGTCGATGAACCACTCGTTCGGCGAGAAGGACGGCAAGCCGACCCTGGTCAAGCCGGCCCACATCAACCTCGGCCTCGCCATCGACCTGGTCAAGCCCAACGGCGACCGCCAGCTGGTCGTCGCGGCGATCAAGAAGGCCGAGACGCTGAACTTCTTCGAGTTCTGGCAGGCCTACGAGGACATCGTCCGCCGCGCCCGCGACAACAAGCTGACGATGGACGACTTCACCGGCGTCACGGTCTCCCTGACCAACCCCGGCGGCCTCGGCACCGTCCACTCCGTGCCGCGCCTGATGCCCGGCCAGTCGGTCATCCTGGGCGTCGGCTCCATGGACTACCCGGCGGAGTTCCAGGGCACCAGCCAGGACACCCTGAACAAGCTCGGCATCTCGAAGGTCATGACGCTCACGTCGACCTACGACCACCGGGTCATCCAGGGCGCCGCCTCCGGCGAGTTCCTGCGCCAGGTCGCCAACCTGCTGCTCGGCGAGAACGGCTTCTACGACGAGATCTTCAAGGCGCTGCGCATCCCCTACGAGCCGGTCCGCTGGCTCAAGGACATCGACGCCAGCCACGACGACGACGTCACCAAGGCCGCCCGGGTCTTCGAGCTGATCCACTCCTACCGGGTCCGCGGCCACGTCATGGCCGACACCGACCCGCTGGAGTACCAGCAGCGCAAGCACCCCGACCTGGACATCACCGAGCACGGGCTCACCCTGTGGGACCTGGAGCGCGAGTTCGCGGTCGGCGGCTTCGCCGGCAAGTCCCTGATGAAGCTGCGCGACATCCTCGGCGTGCTGCGCGACTCGTACTGCCGCACCACCGGCGTCGAGTTCATGCACATCCAGGACCCCAAGCAGCGCAAGTGGATCCAGGACCGCATCGAGCGCTCGCACACCAAGCCGGAGCGCGAGGAGCAGCTGCGCATCCTGCGCCGGCTCAACGCGGCCGAGGCCTTCGAGACCTTCCTGCAGACCAAGTACGTCGGCCAGAAGCGGTTCTCCCTGGAGGGCGGCGAGTCCGTCATCCCGCTGCTCGACGCGGTCATCGACTCGGCGGCCGAGTCCCGCCTGGACGAGGTCGTCATCGGCATGGCCCACCGCGGCCGGCTGAACGTGCTGGCCAACGTGGTCGGCAAGTCGTACGCGCAGATCTTCCGCGAGTTCGAGGGCAACCTCGACCCGAAGTCGATGCACGGCTCCGGCGACGTGAAGTACCACCTGGGCGCCGAGGGCACCTTCACCGGCCTGGACGGCGAGCAGATCAAGGTCTCGCTGGTCGCCAACCCCTCGCACCTGGAAGCGGTGGACCCGGTCCTGGAGGGCGTCTCGCGCGCCAAGCAGGACATCATCAACAAGGGCGGCACGGACTTCACCGTCCTGCCGGTGGCGATCCACGGCGACGCGGCCTTCGCGGGCCAGGGCGTGGTGGCCGAGACCCTGAACATGTCGCAGCTGCGCGGCTACCGCACCGGCGGCACGGTCCACGTCGTCATCAACAACCAGGTCGGCTTCACCGCCGCCCCGGAGTCCTCCCGCTCGTCCATGTACGCCACCGACGTGGCCCGCATGATCGAGGCCCCGATCTTCCACGTGAACGGCGACGACCCCGAGGCCGTCGTCCGCGTCGCCCGGCTGGCCTTCGAGTTCCGCCAGGCGTTCAACAAGGACGTGGTGATCGACCTCATCTGCTACCGCCGCCGCGGTCACAACGAGTCGGACAACCCGGCCTTCACCCAGCCGCTGATGTACGACCTGATCGACAAGAAGCGCTCGGTGCGCAAGCTCTACACCGAGTCCCTCATCGGTCGCGGCGACATCACCCTGGAGGAGGCCGAGCAGGCGCTCCAGGACTACCAGGGCCAGCTGGAGAAGGTCTTCACCGAGGTCCGCGAGGCCGTCTCGCAGCCGTCGGCCGCCGAGCCCTCGGACCCGCAGGCCGAGTTCCCGGTCGCCGTGAACACCGCGGTCAGCGCCGAGACCGTCAAGCGCATCGCCGAGTCCCAGGTCAACATCCCCGACCACGTCACCATCCACCCGCGCCTGCTGCCGCAGCTGCAGCGCCGCGCGGCGATGGTCGAGGACGGCACGATCGACTGGGGCATGGGCGAGACCCTCGCCGTCGGCTCCCTCCTCCTGGAGGGCGTGCCGGTCCGCCTCACCGGCCAGGACTCGCAGCGCGGCACCTTCGGCCAGCGCCACGCGGTCGTCATCGACCGGGAGACCGGCGACGAGTTCACCCCGCTGCTGTACCTGTCCGAGGACCAGGCCCGGTACAACGTCTACAACTCGCTGCTCTCCGAGTACGCGGTGATGGGCTTCGAGTACGGCTACTCGCTGGCCCGCCCGGACGCGCTGGTGATGTGGGAAGCGCAGTTCGGCGACTTCGTCAACGGCGCGCAGACGGTCGTGGACGAGTTCATCTCCTCGGCCGAGCAGAAGTGGAACCAGACCTCCGGCGTCACCCTGCTCCTGCCGCACGGCTACGAGGGCCAGGGACCGGACCACTCCTCGGCCCGCCCCGAGCGCTTCCTGCAGCTGTGCGCGCAGAACAACATGACGGTCGCGATGCCGACCCTGCCGTCGAACTACTTCCACCTCCTGCGGTGGCAGGTGCACAACCCGCACCACAAGCCGCTGGTGGTCTTCACCCCGAAGTCGATGCTGCGCCTGAAGGCGGCGGCCTCGAAGGCGGAGGAGTTCACGACGGGCCAGTTCCGCCCGGTCATCGGCGACGACTCGGTCGACCCGGCCGCCGTCAAGAAGGTCGTCTTCACGGCCGGCAAGGTCTACTACGACCTGGACGCCGAGCGGAAGAAGCGCGGTCTGACGGACACGGCGATCATCCGCATCGAGCGCCTGTACCCGCTGCCGGGTGCCGAGCTGCAGGCGGAGATCGCCAAGTACCCGAACGCCGAGAAGTACCTGTGGGCCCAGGAGGAGCCGGCGAACCAGGGTGCCTGGCCGTTCATCGCGCTCAACCTGATCGACCACCTGGACCTGGCGGTCGGCGCCGACGTCCCGCACGGCGAGCGCCTGCGCCGCATCTCGCGGCCGCACAGCTCGTCCCCGGCCGTCGGTTCCGCCAAGCGCCACCAGGCCGAGCAGGAGCAGCTGGTGCGCGAGGTCTTCGAGGCCTGAGCCACTGACGCCGCCCACGGCCGCCGCGCCGTGCGGGGCCCGGTTCCGGAACACTCCGGGGCCGGGCCCTTCGGCGTTGCGGCGCCCGCGGGTGCCGGTCAGGTCCGCTGGGGTTCGAAGTCCCAGAACGGGCGCTGCCGGGCGCGGGCCGAGAGGGTGCGCGGGTGCCGGGGGCCGAGCACGGCGGCCAGTCCCTCCAAGGCCCGCCGCTCGACCGCGTCGGCCTGCTCGCGCGGCCCGTACCCGCGCAGTCCGGCCGCGAGGGCCACGTCCGCGGACAGCGTGAAGGGATGGGCGGGACCGAGGACCCGCGCCGCCGTGCCGGCCGTGTCCCGGCTCAGGGTGAGGGCCCGGTCCGTGTCTCCGGCGTCCCCGTGCAGCATCGCCGCGTTGAGCGCGCAGCCCAGCGTCCAGGGGTGGTCGGGACCGACGGCGTCGGTCATGTCGGCCAGCGCGGCGTCGGCGAGGGCCGGGGCGCCCTCCCCCTCGCCCGCCCGGTGCAGCAGCAGGGCGTGGTTGGCGCGGGCGCCCGCGGCGTAGGGGTGGCCGGCGGTGAGCGTCTCCTCGTAGCGGCCGACGACGCGCTCGCTCAGCGCACGGGCCAGGCCGAGGTCGCCGTGCTCCCGGGCGAGGCAGCTCCGGCTCGCCAGGAGCATCAGCACCAGCGGGTCGCTGTCGCCGAGCACCCGCTCCGCCAGCTCCAGTGCCTGGCCGGCGTGGTGCGCCGCCTCGTCGGTGTCGCCCACGGCGTAGCGGCACAGGGCGAGGTTGTGCGCGGCGAGCAGGGTCTGCCTGCTGTGGGCGCCCAGCGCCGCGCGGGCCTTCCGCCAGTTGGCGTCCTGCCGCGACACGGCCTCCTCGTGGCGGCCGAGCAGCCTGAGGTCGACCGCGCAGGTGGTCTCCGAACCCAGCGTCCACGGGTGCCGGTCGCCCAGCACCCGGCGGCGATCCCGCAGGGTGGGCAGGTCGACGTCCAGGGCGTCCTGGTAGCGGCCCAGCAGCCGCAGCGAGACGCCCACGTTGTTCCGTGCGTTCAGGGTGCGGGTGTCCTGGTCGCCGAGGAGTTCGCGGTACGCGCCGTGCACCCGCCGGGAGATCTCCAGCGCCTCCGCGTAGTGCCCGAGGCCGCGCAGGTCCGCGGCCAGTCCGCCGAGCGCCCGCAGCAGGACGGGGTCGCGCTCCCCGCGCTGCTCGCTCAGCTGCCGGACGGCCGCCCGTTCGATCTCCATCGTCCGGTGGAAGTCGCCGGCCGCGCGCAGCAGGTTGGCGTAGTGGTGGGTCAGCTCCCAGACGAGGGGGTGCTGGTCGCCGAGGAGCGCCCGCCAGATCCGGGTGGCGTGGCCGCCGAGCCGGACGCCCGCCCCGTACTCGCCCGACAGGTACAGGTAGCGCAGGCAGTCCAGGACCAGCGTCTGCACGGCCTCGTCGGTGGTGGCGAGGACGTCGGCGTACTTGAGGTGCGGCACGATCTCGGCATATCTGGGCCACTGTTCGGGGGCCGAGGGCCGGCCGCGGTCCGCCGCCGCCAGCGCCCGCCGTACGACGTCGACGAGGTCGCGCCGGACCTCTTCCGGCATCGCCTTGTGCGCCATCTGGTGGACGGCCCGGTGCACGTACAGGCTCTCGCGCTCCGGCTGCTCCGGGTCCGGCTCCACCCGGACGACCGAGTGCCGCCGCAGGTGGCCGACGGCCCGCTCCCACCGCCGGGGGTCGGTCAGCAGTCCGGCCACGGAGCCGGGCAGGCCGTCGGGCGGCATGCTCCGCAGCAGGTGGACCGGGACCAGGCCGGGGGCGAAGAAGGTGCACAGCCGGAGCAGGACGACGGACTCCGGGGCCCTCTCGCGCAGCTCGGCCAGCAGGATCGACCAGGCCGTCCCGAAGGCCGGCGGGAAGTCCTCCGCCGCGCTCCGCGCGTCGCCCTCGGTGCCGTCGCCGTCCGCCAGCAGGGCCAGGTACTCGTCCACCGAGCGGTCCGAGTCGTTCAGCCAGCCCACCGTCTGGGCGAGCAGCAGCGGCAGGTCGCCCAGGGCCTCGGCGAGCCGGCCGGCCTCGGCCCGGGTCGGGCCGTGCGCGCGGCTGCGGATGAAGGCGATCGACTCGTCACGGCTGTACACGGGCACTTCCAGCAGCCCGCTGCCGTGGCCGCCCCACTCCGGGTTCCGCGAGGTGACCAGGACATGCCCCGGGCCCGTGGGCACCAGGCTCTCGATCTCTCCGGGCTCGTCGGCACCGTCCAGGACCAGCAGCCACCGGGAGTACGGCTCGCCGCGGCCGAGCGCGTCCCGCACCGCGCGCAGCCGTTCCCCGTACTCCTGGCCGGTCCTGAGGCCCAGCCGGGGGGCGAGTTCGGCCAGCTGGCGGCGGCAGCCGGCCCGGTCCCGCGCGTCGACCCACCACACCACGTCGTACTCGGGGCCGAGCCGGTGCGCGTACTCGGCGGCGAGCTGTGTCTTGCCCACCCCGGACATGCCGTGCAGCGTCAGCGTCCCCGGGCCCGGACCGCCGAGCAGGTCGTGCACCTCGTCCAGCAGGGCCTCGCGGCCGGTGAACCGGGTGTTGCGGCGCGGTACGGCGCCCCACACCTGGGGTGTGTCCGCCGGGAACCGCGGCCCGGTCCGGGCCCGCTCCGGGTCCTCGGCCAGCGGCTCGGACGGCAGGCCGAGCCGGTCCAGCAGGCGCCGCTCGGCCTCCTCGGCCCGCAGGCCGTGCAGGGCGGCGGGCGCCAGCAGGGAGGCCTCCGCGGGGAGCGGGTCCCCGGTGACCGACACGGCCGCGAACCGGTCCGGGTCGGGGGCGACGACCTCGCGCAGGGCGGCGTTCCACTGCTCGGGCGGATGGGTGCCGTGGCCGAAGTAGGGGGTGTTCAGGACGAGCAGGGCGCGCCCGGGCGCGAGGGTCAGGTCGCGCAGCAGGGCCGCCGGGGGCACCTCCGCCGCAGAGCCCCGGCGCAGCGGCGCCACCCGCACCCCGCGCCGCTCCAGCCGGTCCCCGATCCAGGCCGCCCAGGCCCGGTCGAGACCGGCGAAGCTGATCGTGACCGTCTGCCGGTCCGGGTCGGGGCGCACGGTGGCCGGGGGCCGGTGCGGCAGGGGCGTGCGCGGGACGGACGGCGGCGTGGGTCCGCCCGGGGCCGGTCCCGCCGTGTCGGCGCCGGCCGTGCGTATCTCGCTGCTCAGCTCCGCCGTGCGGACCGGTACGCCCCACTGGTTGCTGACGGTCAGCCACAGCGCGGCGGGGCCGGGGTCGGTGCCCGCGGAGACCCGGAACCGCGCGGGACCGTAGGTGCCGCCGAAGCGGTGCAGGACGACGTTCGGTTCGCCCAGGGCGGCGCAGTCGAAGTGCGGGGTGCCGTCCAGGGTGACGGTGAAGGTGAACTCCTCCTCGGGGTAGGGCCACTGGGCCGGTGTGCCGTCCGGGGCGGGCAGGGGGCCGCGCAGATCGACGGTGACGAGGTAGTCGCCCCCGGCCTCCGCCTGCCGGGGCCATGCGACGACGGGCTCGATCAGCAGCGGCGGTTGCCCGGACGGCTGTCCGGCGGCGCTCACCGGCCGCCTCCCCCCTCGGTGCCGAGCGCGTCCACCGCGGTGAGCCGCAGCGCCGTCCTCGGATGCCCGTAGTAGTGGAACATGAACGCGTACAGGAGCCGCAGGACCCGTTTCTGGCCCACGACGTCGACCTGTCCGTCATCGTTGCGGACCCTCGGCATCCTGGCCAGGGACCCGAACTCCTCCAGCGCCCGCACCCGGAAGGCCCGCAGCGTCCGCACCACCGGGTGGCGCGGGTGCTCGGCGACCTCGCGCACCAGGCGCCGCGCCATCGCCCGGGCCTCCAGGTCACCGACCTTCCCGGAGCTGACGATGCAGCCGCCCGCGCCCTTGCGCAGGAACAGCTCCGCGAACCCGCGCAACGCCTCCTCCCCCTGGGCCCGGTTGTCGACGAACCGGCCGGAGTCGCAGGCGTTGAGGCAGACCAGCGAGGCGTCCCGGCGCAGCGCCGACATCGGCTCGCCGTTCAGTTCGGCCCAGGTGCGGTCGCCGAGCGTGAGGCCCGGCACGGTGTCGCCGTAGGTGCCGTGGCAGCCCAGGTAGACCAGTCCGGTGCGGTCGTCCTGGGTGTCGAGGTCGCTGAGGAAGGGGGTCATGCTCCGGTGCAGCCGGTGCGCGTACGAGGTGAAGAGGCGGCCGTCGTCCGCCATGTCCTGGTGGAGGTAGCCGAGCACCCGGCCGTGGCAGTCGCCGGTCTCGGCGGGCAGGCCGCCCTGGCTCAGATCGCGCACGGTGGTCCAGCGGGCGACGGCGATCAACGCGCCCAGCGGGCCGCCCGCCAGGCCCAGACCGGCGTCCCCGGGGAGCAGGAGCAGCTCCCAGGGCAGGTCGTACCCGGTGTCGTCCCACACGACCAGGTGCAGGTCGTCGCCGTGCCGGGCGCGGATCCGGTTGATCCAGCGGGCGAGTTCGTGCTGGTTCTCCGACCACAGGAGAATGCCCCGCAGCACCTCCGAGGGGTAGTGCGCCTCGCCGTCCTGCCGGAGCCGGGCGAGGCTGACGGCGGGAGCGGGGCGGCGGGTGGGTCCGGCCGCGCAGTTCACCGACAGGTCTCCGCACCAGCCCTGCAGCCGGTAGCCCGGCAGTCCGTCGGCCCCGTCGGCGCGCAGGACGCGCAGCACGGCGAAGCCGTCCTCCAGGCGGTCGCCGGGCCGGCCGTCGGTGCCGCCGAGCCCGGCGGGCGGCTCCTGCGCCCGGCGCAGGTTCAGCACCGAGGCGGCGGGACGGCGGGTCACGGCCTTCAGTCCCGGCAGGGCCGCACGGAGCGCGGCGGTGCCGTTGCCGGGGAGTCCGCGGGACCCGCGGCGCGGCTCACCCACCGGCGGCCTCCGCCCCGGACCCGTTGCGACCGTCGACGACGATCGCCCCCAGCCGGTCGGCCAGGACGTACGGCAGGTCACCGTACGGTTCCCGGCCCGGCTCCGCGACCGCCCCACGCAACCGCGGCGATGCCACTACCGGGACCCCGCGAGCCACGCGCCGCCACTCACCCACCGGCCACCTCCGCCCCGGACCCGCGGCCGCCGTCGACGACGATCGCCCCCAGCCGGTCGGCGAGGACGTACGGCAGGTCGCCGTACGGTTCCCGGCCCGGGTCGACGACCGCCACGTGCAGCCGCGTCCGGTCCATGGCCCCGATCCGGGCGGCCGCCGCCACCGCGTCCTCGACCCCGGTGGCGGCCACCTCGCCCGCGGGCCGCCCGGTGTGGCTGACCCGCAGCGGGACGTTGCCGCGGCCGTCGGTCACCACCACCAGCCACGCCTCGGCCGGCCCGGTGCCCTGCCGGCGGAACAGCCGGCGCAGCGCCTGCGCCGCGAGTTCGACACCGTGGGCGAGCGGCGTCGCCCGCCCGGCCCGGCGGTGCAGCGCGGCCGGCACCCGGGGGTCCAGGACGCCGCGGGCGGTGAAGGAACCCGCCCGCAGTTCGTCGGCCGCGTCCGCCGCGCCGACCTCGATCACCTGCACCGCGGCCCGGCTCGTGTACGCCCACTGCAGGAAGGGGGCGAGGACCTCCGGCCAGGGTCCGGCCCCGGCCCGGCAGGTGTGGTCCAGGAGCAGTACCAGGACCCGCTCGGGGGCGGCGGCGCGCACATTGCTGTGCAGGTCGACCGGCGAGACGGTGAACCGCTCGGTGCGCCGGGCGCGTTGGTGCACGGCGGCCTCGCGCACCGAGCGGACGTGGGCGATGTCCCGCAGATCCGTGGCGCGGCGGGTGCCGATCACGGTGCCCCGGGTGGAGCCGGGCCCGGTGGTGCGCCGCCGGGGACCGCTCAGCGGCACGGCGTCCCGCACCGCGGCCGGTTCGTCCTCCGGGTACGGGTTTCCCACGGCCGGGGAGGGCGCGGCGCCGGGTGCGGTGCCGATTCCCTCGGCGGGCCCGGTGTCCAGCAGTCCCCGGCCGCCGTCACGGGCCCGGGGCCGGCTGTCCGCGCCGGCGCCGCGGCGTTCCGGGAGGGTGCCGGGCGGGCCTGTCGGCCCCGGCGCCGGATCGAGTGGTTCGGGGTGGCCCTCCGGGCGGTCCGGCGCGCTCTCGGGCACGGCCACGCCGATCAGCCGGGCCGCGGCGTCGCTGTGCTCGGCCGAGGCCGACGGGCGGCCGTCCAGCGCCGCGAGGGTACGGGCCAGCCGCAGGAGGGCCAGCTCCCGGCGGACCCCGGTGCCGGGCCCGAGCAGCTCCTGCGCCCGGGCGATCGCCGCGTCGCCGACGGGCACCGGCCGGACGCCTCGGCGGGCCGCCGAACGCCAGGCGGCCGGGAGCCCCGCCAACAGTGCCTGCTCTGCCTCCCCTGCCTGTCCCGCCCCCGGTTCCGCGAGCGCCGCGCCCGGGCCGGGCAGCCGCAGCCCCGCCATCGGCAGCCGCAGGGCGAACCGGTCCAGCAGGTGTCGGCTCACCCGTCCCGCGTCGGCGCCGCGGCAGACGGCCAGCCAGCGGGCCCGGGGCCGGACCGTCCGGCGCGGTCCGCCGCGTTCGACGGTCACCAGGTCGGCGCCGAGCAGCTGCACCGCGGCGCGCATCCCGGCGACGCTCAGCCGCGCGAGGTCGGGGACCACGACCAGCGGCGGCGCCCCGTCGGCGCCGTCCCCCTCGGCCAGCGGACCGGGCTCGGTGACGACGGTGATGCCGTGCTCGCCGCCGCGGATCCTGGTGCGGGTCCACAGGTCCTCGTCCCGGTCCGCGGCACCGAGCACGAGCGGCGGGCGCGCCGGTTCGTCGGCTCCGGCGAGCACGGCGCCGAACAGCCGGGCGACCGGTTCGACGAGCCGGGGGTCCAGGTCGAGCAGCAGCACCCCGGAGAGGGCGGGTTCGGCCGCCGCGCACACCAGGGCCAGGCCGAGCCGGTGCGCCGGGTCGCCGTAGGGTGCCGCGCCGGTGACGGCGGTGCCGTCCCCCGGTGGTGGGTCGGACGACGCGGGCGGGAGGTGCGGGACGTGGGGGACGGCTGCCATCTCGGTCAGCCCTCGAAGAGGTCCTGGAGGCGGGCGTCGTCGTCGGGCTCCCAGTCGAAGGTGTCGCCGCGCGCCGCTTCCGGCCGCCGGTGCCGCAGGGCCATCGGCAGGACCCGCCGCAGATGCCCGGGGGTCACCCGGTCCGCGCCCTCCAGGGCGGCCAGTGCCCGGGCGGCCAGCACGGCCACGATCTCCCCCCGCTGGCCCACCGCCCCGGTGCGTTCCGCGGCCCGGGCGCACAGCTCCAGGACGTGGTCGGGGACGTCGACGGCGCCGACCCTGGCCCGGGCGGCCGTCAGCCGGTCCCGGGCGCGCCCGTCCTCCCGCCGCGCGTCGGACAGCCACGCGGAGTCCTCGCGTCCCAGCTCCTGCTCGAAGTCGAGCACCGTGCGCAGCAGCAGGTGCCGGGCGGTCGCGTCCAGCGTCTCGGCGGTGACCATCAGGCCAAAGCGGTCGAGCAGTTGGGGGCGCAGGCCGCCCTCCTCGGGGTTCATGGTGCCGACCAGCCCGAACGAAAGGTACTTGGCGGTGTCCAGCCCCTCGCGCTGCACGGACAGCACACCGGTGGCGGCGACGTCCAGGATGATGTCGACGAGGTGGTCGTCGAGGAGGTTCACCTCGTCGACGTAGAGCAGCCCCTTGTCCGCCGCGTCCTCCAGCAGTCCGGGCTGCGGCCGGGGCTCGCCGCGGATGAGCGCGTCCAGGTCCCAGCCGCCGACGACGCGGTCGTCGGTCGCGTTGATGGGCAGGGTGACCGGCAGTTCACCGTGGGCCATCAGGGCGAAGGCCCGGACGAGGGTCGACTTGGCCGTACCGCGCGGACCGGCCATGAGCACGCCGCCGATGCGCGGGACGACGTGGTGCAGCTCCAGCGCCAGCTTCAGCTCGTCCTGGGCCACGACACGGGAGTACGGCAGGATGCGCGGGCCCGGCACCTCCCGGTTCACGAACCGGCCCCGTCCGCCGTACCGGCCCCCTGGTCGTCGGGGGCGGGGGCGGGGACCGGGTCCGTGGCCGGAGCCGTCGCCGGGGCGGTCTGCCAGCGGAGCGTGATCTGGAGCTGGGCCTCGGCCCCGCTCTTGACGAGGGTGGCCACCCCGGCGTCGATCTTGATGGCGAGCTGCATCTCGATCTCGTCCGGCCGCAGCCCCTCCTGGAGCTCGCCGAAGCGCCGTACGGCCTGGGCGGCGCACCTGCGGGCGAGGTCCAGCCCGTCGGTGTAGACGTCCCGCGCCACCCGGACGACCCGCTGTCCGGCGCCGTCCCGGGTCACCTCGCCGCCGAACACGAGGTCGAGCCCGTCGACGGCGGACGCGTCGACCTGCGCGTCGACCTCGACCGGTATCGGCCCGTCCGCGCCCGCCGGCACGGGCCCCAATAGGATCACCACACGCTCCCCCACGGCTCAACTCGTGTGTGTTACAGGTGTGTTGAGTGGAACCCTGTTCTTCCCCGGGGCGCGGGGGGTTATGCGCCCCGGGGCAACGAACGTGACCTTCCGGTCCGGCCTCCGCGCGGTCAGGTGGTCTGGGGCTCGAAGTCCCAGTACGGGCGGTTGCGGGAGCGGGCGGAGACGGTGTGCGAGTGCTTGCTGCCCAGTGTCGCGTCGAGGTCGGACAGTGCCTCCTGCTCGACCTTCTCCGCCTGCCGGCGGTCCCGCAGGCCACGCAGGTCCGCCGCATAGGCGATACGGGTCGACAGCGTGAGCGGGTGGGTGCGGCCGAGCGACTCGATGGCCCGCGCCACCGTGTCCCGGCTCAGCTCGGCGGCGCCTTCGGTGTCGCCCACCAGGTTCCGCAGCGCGGAGGCGTTCAGGGCGCAGCCGAGCGTCCAGGGGTGGCTCTCGCCGACGGCCTGCGTCATCTCGGCCAGCGCCTGCTCCACGAGGACGTGCCCGTGCTCGCGTTCGCCGACGTTGCGCAGGATCAGCGCCTGGTTGGCGCGGGACCCGGCGATGAACGGGTGTCCGGCGGGAAGCATCATCTCGTAGCGGGCGACGACTGCTTCGCTGAGTTCGCGCGCCTGGTCGATGTCGCCGTGTTCACGGGCGTAGCAGCTCTGCCCCGTCGCGAAGATCAAGGTCAGCGGATGGGTCTCGCCCAGCACCCGTTCCCCGCGCTCCAGAACGCTGCTGAGCATCGGTCCCGGCTCCTCGCCGTGAGGGGCCCGCTCACCGAGGCGGTACCGGCACAGCGCCAGGTTGTACTCGGCCTTGAGCGTCTGCGGGTTGTCCGGACCCATCACGATGCGGTTCTCACGCACGTTCTTCGACTGCAGGGACTCGGCGTCGGCGTAGCGGCCCAGCAGGCGGAGATCGATGGCGTACGTGATCTCGGAGCTGAGCGCCCACGGATGGCGGGCGCGCAGCAGTTGGCGACGCGCCTCCATGGTTCTCCGGTCGGTCTCCAGCGTCTCCTCGTACCGGCCGAGCAGGCGCAGGGAGACGCCCAGGTTGTTCTGCGCGTTCAGGGTCCTGGAGTCCTGGTCGCCGAGGAGTTCGCGGTAGGCCGCCAGGACCCACTGGGAGAGTTCCAGGGCCTCGTCGTAGCGGGCCAGGCCGCGCAGGTCGCCGCCGAGGCCCGCGGCGGCGCGCAGGTGATCCAGGTCCTGGGGCCCGCGTTCTTCCCTGAGGTGCTCGACCGCGTCGCGGCTGAGGGACTCGGTGCGGGCGTAGTCGCCCATGGCGCGCAGCAGGTTGGTGTAGTGGTAGGTCAGCTCCCAGATCCGCGCGTGGGTCGGACCGAGGAGCCGGCGCCAGGCGGTGAGGGCGCGCTCGCCGAGTTTGATGCCGGCCCGGTACTCGCCGGAGAAGTACATGTAGCGCAGGCAGTTCAGGACCATGCGCTGGACCTTCGGGTCCTTGCTCTTGAGGACGTCCGCGTACTTGAGGTGCGGCACGATCTCGGCGTAGCCGGGCCACAGCCGGGTCTCGGTCGGCCGGCCCGGGTCGGCCGCGGCCAGGGCCCGCCGTACGACGTCGATGAACTCGCTGCGGTCGGTGTCCGGCATGTCCTTGTGCACGATCTGGTGGACCATGCGGTGCAGGTAGAGCGACTCCCCGGCGGAGACCGGTTCGTCCAGGGACGCCTCGTGGGACTCCAGCCGGACCACCGAGTAGGTGCGCAGCTGGTTGATCGCCTTGTTCCACAGCAGCGGGTCGTTGAGCAGTCCGGCGAGCTGCTCGGGCAGCTCGTCGACGGGCATCTCCTTCAGCAGCCGCACGGGGATGAAACCCGGCGCGAAGAAGGTGCACAGGCGCAGCAGGTCGACGGACTCCGGGACGGTCTCCCGGAGCTTGTTCAGCAGTATCGACCAGGCGGTCTGGAAGGCCAGCGGGAAGTCCGCCGACACCTTGACCACATCGCTGTCGATACCGCCCTCCAGCAGGGCGATGTACTCGTCGACCGACAGGTCGGAGTCGTTCAGCCAGCCCGCCGTCTGGTCGAGCAGCAGCGGCAGGTCGCCCAGTGCCTCGGCCAGTTGGTCGGCCTCGGCCTCCGACAGCCGGGGGGCGCGGCGGCGGATGAAGGCGACCGACTCGTCGCGGGGATAGACCCGCACTTCGAGCAGCTTGCTGTTGTGCTCGCTCCACTCGGGGTTGCGCGAGGTGACGATGACGTGTCCGGGGCCGGTCGGCAGCAGGTCCCAGATTTGCTCCGGTTCATCCGCCCCGTCCAGGACCAGCAGCCACCGCGAGTACGGCTCGCCGCGCCGGAGCGCGTCGCGTACGGCGCGCAGCCGCTCGCCGTACTCCTGGCCGGTGCGCAGGCCCAGTTTCGGTGCCAGTTCCGCCAGTTGCCGCCGGTAGGTGACGCGCTTCTCCGCGTTCACCCACCAGACCACGTCGTACTCCGAACCGAACCGGTGCGCGTACTCGGCGGCGAACTGGGTCTTGCCCACACCGGACATGCCGTGCAGGGTCAGTACGCCGGCGCCGGGCTCGGCGCTCTGCAGGAGGTGGTAGGCCTCGTTGAACAGCGGTTCGCGGCCGGTGAAGCGGGTGTTGCGCCGTGGCACCACGCCCCACACGTCCGGCATCGCGGCCGGGAACCGCGGCCCGCGCCGTGACTCCGCCGAGGTGTCGACGGGCGCGTCGGGCGACAGGTCGAGCCGGTCGAGCAGGCGGCGCTCCGCCTCCTCGGCGCCCATGTTGGTCAGCGCGACCGGGGCCAGGACGGCCGCGGCGGCCGGGACCGCCGCCGTGGTGACGGACACGGCGGCGAAGCGGGACGGATCGGGGGCGACGATCTCGCGCAGGGCCGCGTTCCACTCCTCGTGGGTGCGCGGTCCGAGCTGGAAGTACCACTCGCTGACGATGATGAGGACCCGGCCCTCGGCCAGCGTCAGGTCGCGCAGCAGGTCCACCAGCGGGACGTCGGCCGGGGAGTCCCAGCGCAGCGGCACCACCCGTACGCCGCGCCGCTCCAGCCGGTCCCCGATCCAGGCCGCCCAGGCCCGGTTGAAGCCTGCGAAGTGGATCGTGACCGTCTGCCTGGCGGTCCCCCTCTCGGCCGTCTCGACCGGCTTGCGAGCTCCAGACATGCAGTGGCCTCCAGCACGTAGTACCGCAAAATCCTAGGACTCCGGAGCGTCGCGCGTAAGTCCGCCGACCGACGGCAACACCCCCTGTACGGACGATCTTTCCGTACCCGGCGGCGGTGCGTGGGCATTCATCCGTTAGAGGGCGGGAGCGCGGATGCGTGCCGCTGGGCCCACAGTGCGCGAGCGGAGGCCACGTACGCCTGGGCGCGTGCCACGTGGCCCCTGGGTGCGGGGTGTTCGGCCATCCGTTCGTGGGCGGCGGCCATCTCGTCGACGAACCGGCGCCCTGGCACCGTGAGGTCGGGCGAGCCGACGAGGGCGGGCAGCGCGGCCCCGACCTGGGCGCGGTAGCGCGCGTGCTGGGCCCACGCCCAGTCCCGGTCCGGCAGTCCGCCGGCGAGCGCCCGGCGCTGGTAGAACGCGGCCATCGCGAGGTGGGAGTACGTGCCCTGGAGCAGGCCGTCGTAGGGCCGGGGATCGGCCCGCCAGGGGGCGAAGTACCGCGCCGCGGGACCGGCCCGGTGCAGGGTCACCAGGTCGCCGAGGGCGGCGAGTTTCGCGTGCTGCAGTTCGTGGACGAGGGTGGCGGCCAGGGTCACGGCGTCGGGCGGCGTGCTGCTGAGGAGGGCGCCGAACGCCTCACGGCGGGTGGCGCTGCAACTGCCGCGGCCGGTGCCGACGTCGGGCGGCGTCTCCAGCGGGACCAGGCAGCGCAGCAGCGCACCGGCCTCGGCGAGGCGTTGCGCGCCGCCCGAGCGGAGCGCCAGGGCCGTGCCGGACCAGGCCTGGAGCCACCGTTTGCGTTCCGCGTCGTCGAGGGCGAGCGGGGTGCGCAGGTTGCCGTGGCCGGGGCCGTCGGGCAGTTCGCGGTACGGGTCGAGGTCGTCGAGCGGCAGGGGCGGCGCGGCCGGGGTGAGGCCGGGGAGCGCGTGCGCGGGGGTCCAGGCGAGGGCGCCGGACCAGGCGCCGACGCCGCTCTCCAGGTGGACGGTCACGTCGGGGACGTCGGCCTGGCGCAGCACCAGCCGGCCGTCGGTGCAGGTGACGTCGACGGGTACGTCCCCGGACCGTGCCGTGTGCAGCGCGCCCAGCGACGGGAGGGCGAGGATTCCGTCGCGGGCCGTGAGCCGGGTGCGGAAGGGGATGCCCGCCCCGGCCGCGACGACCGCGGCGATCGCGCTGAAGTGGGCGAGGTCGCGCCGCAGCCGCCGGGCCCGCTCACCGTCCGCCGCTCCGGGCGGGGCGTCGAGGCCCCGCAGACAGGAGCGCGCCCAGGGACCGGTGAGCGGGTGGAAGAGCCGGGCACGCGCCGGGTTGCCGAACCACGCGTCGGCGAAGGAGGGCGACGCGCCGGCCCCTGCGCGGGTTGAGGCGTCGGCGGCGGCTCGGGGGCTCCATGTGCCGGGCGGGGCGTCGTCGGCGAGGCGGGGGCTCCCTGCCCCGGGCAGGGCGTCGTCGGCACCGCCGGCAGCGCGGTCAGGCGGCGCGCCGGGCATGGTACCGGCGGCAGCACGGTGGCTCGGGGACCCGGGCCCGGCACCGGCGGCAGCACCGTCCGGCGGCGCGCCGTGCCAGTCGGCCGCGGCGACAGGGTCGTTCGGCGTGCCGGGCAGGGCATCGGGGGCAGCACGGTCACTCCGCACGCCGCGCCCGGCATCGGCGGCAACGCCGGTAGTCCACGCGCCGGGCAGCGCATCGCGGTCGCCGCTCGGCGTCGCGCGGCCGGGCCGGCGCTCCGGGCCCCGCGCGTCCGCCGCCGGGAGCCGGTCCGCCTCGGTCAGCAGCGCCCAGTCCTCGCGCAGCCTCGCCTTCTGCGCGGCGGTGCAGACGGACCGCTCGGCCCCCTCGGCCGCGTCCAGCACGGCTCGCAGCAGCAGCAACCGCCGCGTGTCCTGGTCCCGCACGAGGAGCGCCAGGGTGTCGGGGCCGCCTTCGGTCCGGGCGAGTTCGAGCAGGGCCCGCTCGGGAACCACCGGAAACATCACGAAACGCCTCCTGGGGCCGAGACCGTCCCGGCGCGGGCCGAACCGTTCCCGACCGGCCGGATCGAAGCCCCACCGCCCGAAACGACATCGGCCGCCGCCGGGCCGGTCGCGGACGGACCCGTCGCGGACGAGTCACCCGCGGTCGCCCCGTTCGCGGCCACGGCGAGCCGCGAGGACACGTGGCGGATGAAGCGCTGGAGGTCCGCGCAGTACACGGACGGGTTCCGGAAGCCGTGCCCGGCGCGGTAGCGGTGCGCGTAGTGCCCGCCTCCGCAGACCCGCAGCAGCGGGCAGGCCCGGCACTGGTCCGCGAGCGACGCCGCGCCCGCCTGGCGGGCGGCCACGCCCGGGTGCCGCAGCGCCTCGTCGAACGTGTGGCGGAACACGTCGAGGCCGGTCCGCGCGGCCCCCGGATAGGCCGATTTGAGCGAGTCGACCTGCTCGATCGACCCGTCGGTCTCCACCACGACCGCGTCGAACGGCGCGAGCCCCAGCGCCTCGGTGGCCGCGGGCAGACCCAGCAGGAGCGCCACGCACTCCTCGAAGAGCCGCACCCGGACCTCACGCCGCCCTGCGGCCCACCAGCGGTCGAAGACGGCGCACAGCCAGTCGCCGTACCGGACGCCGGTCCGGCCCGGCGGCGGCGCCGACCAGTTGCCGTGCGGCAGCAGGAGGTCCAGCGCGGGCGGGCGCAGGCCGAGCAGCGACTCGTACGTCTCGACCGGGTCCAGCGTCGGGTCGACGACGGTCAGCAGACCCGCGTACGCCTGCGGGAAGCGCTCGGCGGCCAGGCGCGCCCCTCGTGCCGCGGCGGGCCAGGACGGGCGGCCCGCGTGGTCCACCCGCCGTCGGTTGTGGGCGGCGGTGCCTCCGTCGAGGCTGATGCCGACGCGGACGCCGGCGTCGGCCAGTACGGCGAGGCGTTCCTCGGTGAGCAGGGTGCCGTTGGTCTGCACGGTGGCGTGGACCTGACACCCCGGCGGGACCAGCTCCCGCACCCGTCCGGCGACCGCGGCCAGCGGCCCGGCCCCCGCGAGCAGCGGTTCGCCCCCGTGCAGGACCAGGGCGAGGTCGCGCAGCGCGTGCCGGGCGGCGTGCTCGGCGATGCGGGTGGCGGTGCGCTCCAGGACGGCGGCGGAGGCGGCGGCGGGACGGTCGCGCCAGCCGCTGTCCGGGCCTTCGTAGAGGTAGCAGTAGGTGCAGGCCAGGTTGCAGCGGCCGTGCATCTTGACGATGAACTGACGGAAGGGGAAGGCGCCTTCGGGACCGGTTCCCGGACCGGGAACGGCGGGAGCCGGTTCGGTCATGGCCTGTTCCGACATTCCAGCACCCCCCATGCCGTAACGGTTCGGCCGGTGTCGCCGCGACTCGGCGCCACGGCACCGTGCCGCACGGAGCCGCATTCCCGGCGCGGCGGGTGCCCGAAACTCGACGCCGCGGAAGTTGTCCTATTCACATATCTTCAGGCACCAAGATGACTGCGGCCGCCGGGCTGAGAAATTCAGAGAGGCCATCAGAGAGACCAGCGGGATCAGAAGGAGTTGTCGAAGCCCCACAGCATCTCGCTCGGCTCCGCGGCCCGCGCCCTCAGCTCCCCCAGCACCTCGCGCAGCACCGGGTGCTCGATGGTGCCCAGCTGTGCGAGGTCCAGTGCCAGCAGGTCCGGCAGTGGCTCCCCGGCGCCCGTGAGCGCCTGCTCCGCCCCGCCGGCCTCTTCCTGTTTGTCCATTCCCGTCTCCTCTCCCCTGCTGCCCCGAGCCGACTTCGACGGTGTCCGCCCTCACTCCAGGTCGGCGAGCCGCTGCGCCGTCTGCCGCGCGGTCGGCTCCCCGGTGGCCAGACGGTCGTCCGGCAACCGGTCCCACTGCGCCCGGGCCGCCGCGTAGGCGTCCCGTGCCGCGCGGGGCCGGACGGCCGCCTCGAAGGACATACCCCGCCAGTGGTGTGCCTGCGCGGCCAGTTCCACGGCCTCCTGGCGTCGGCGCTCGGTTTCGGCCTCCTCCTCCGCCCGGCGGGCCGCCTCGGCGGCCGCCCGGAAGGCGTCCACCGCCACGTCCAGCCGCGCCGCCCGGCCGAGACTCTGGAACGCCTCGAACTGGGCCTGCCCCAGCTCCAGTCGGCAGCGTGCCGCCAGCAGCGGGTCCTCCGCGTCGGCCGCGGCGAGCCCGAAGAGGTGCTCCGCCTCCCTGAGGTCGACCCGGTCGCCGCGCGCCTGGTACCGGAGCATGAGGGCCTGGCCGAGGAGCAGCAGCCGGTGGGCGACCCGCGGGCTGCCCGCCGGGGTCTCCATCCGGCAGTCCCGCAGCACCCGGATCGCGTCGGACACCCGGTCCCGGCGCCGGTGGGCGGGCTCCAGCGTGGCCAGCCGGAGCAGTACGCTCCCCCACTCGGCGAGCACGTCCGCGTGCGCGGGCGCGTCCCTCGACATCCAGTGCGCCGCCTGGGCGAAACGGTCGGCTGCCGCGTGCAGTTCGGGCGGCTCCCCGGACTCGGCGTAGCGGGCCAGGGCCACCCGCCCGGCGCGGACCAGCAACGCCGCGCGCTGCGCCTGCTCGCGTACCCGGCCGAGTGCCTCGTCGGTCCGGGCCTGGGCCTCGTCCAGCGGGCCGCCCGCCGCCAACAGCGCGTCGACCAGGTCGACCAGCACCCGGACCCGGTCACGGACGGACTCGGCGGTGTCCTGTTCCGGGTCGGCCTCGAGCCCCCGGCGCAGCGACCGCGCCGACTGCTCCGCGTACAGCCTGGCCTGGGCCGGGTCCGCCGTCACCGCCGACAGACGCAGCAGGGTGCGGCCGTGGGCCAGCAGCAGCTCGGCGGGGCGGTCGCTGCGGTCGGGCCAGGCGTCGGCGAACGCCTCCAGCATGCCGACGGCACTCTGCAGGAGGGCGCTGTCGCCGCCCAGGCGCCACTGGGTCTCCAGCGAGGCGACCCGTTCCAGGGTGAGCCGCAGCGCCTCCGCCTCGTCCAGGCCGGGTGCCGCGCACGCGACCGCGTACTCCCGGTCGGCGCGGCGCAGCAGGTCGAGCGCGCCGGACCGGTCTCCGCGCCGTCGCGCGTCGGTGGCGGCGGCGTGCAGCACGCGCGCGAGGACGGCGCGTTCCCGCAGGGCGTGCGGGGGCGCGGCGGCCCGTTCGGCGGCCCGGGTGGCCTCCTGCAGCAGCGCGGCACCGCCCTGCACCTCCCACAGCCGCAGGGTGCAGCGCGCGTACTCGCCCCACAGCTCGGGGTCGGCGCCGGCCGGCCGTTCCTGCTCGGTGGCGCCGCGCAGCAACTGCACGGCGTCGATGACGTCCTGGACCATGCCCTCGCCGTCGAACCGGGCGAGCAGGGCGCGCGCCCGGACGACCGCCCGGTGCGTGGGCCGGTCCGCGGTGAGCTGCGTGCCGGTCCGGCTGTCGTACGTCGCGAACTGCTCGGGCAACGGCATGAACCGCTCCAGGATCCGGGCCGCGACCTCCGCGAAGGGCTGCGGGACCGGGGCGCTCGCGCCGTTGCCCCCGTTCTCGCCCGGGTAGCCGGGTTCGGCGCCGGAGGGGTGCGGGTGCGGGCGGCCGGGGCCGTCGTCGCCGAGCTGGGCCAGCGCGAGCGCCGGGAAGTTGGGGCCGCCCTTGCCGAAGTGCTGCTCGATGTACTCCGAGCAGTGCTTGAGGACCAGCATGGCCTCGTCCCGCCCGAGCCGGGACAGCAGGGCCTCGCGCACCTCGGGGTCGATGTCGTACCACTGGGTGCCGTCCTCGCCGTGCTCCGCGCGGGCCCGGGTGAGCAGGCCGCCGACCAGCACCTCGGCGAGTTCGGACGGGCCGGATCCGGGCAGCATCGTCCGCTGGACCAGCTGCATCACCGGGAGGCACAGCGGCGTCGCCGCGAGGTAGACGGCCAGCCGCGCGGCGGCCGGGGACGCCCCCGCGCTGAACCTGCTGACCCGCTCCAACGGCGTGCGGCGGCGGTCCGGGCGGGCCGCCGGGGCGGCCGGCTGGTCGGCCCGCACCCAGCCCACGGCGCCCGGGACCGGTCCGGCGCCGGACAGCAGGCGCGCCCACGAGCCGAGGGCCACCGGCTCCGGCGGCAGTACGGGGACGGCCAGCGCGCCCCGGCGGGCCTCGGCGGAGGCGCCGGAGGCGGTGCGCACCCGCAGCAGTCCGCCGCCCAGGGTGTCACCGCGCGACAGGCCACCGAAGGTGACGGGCAGCCGGGTGCGGTTCCACATGCGCTGCGGCAGCGGCTGGAGCACGGCGACGGGGCCCTGCCGGGACAGGTGGTGGAGCAGCCGGTGGGCGTGGCCGCTGTGCCACAGCGGGCCGGCGCAGTCGCTGACCAGGACGACGATCCGGCGCCCGGTCGGATCGCTGAGCCGGTCGGCGGCGTGCAGCGGCGCGCCGTGCGGGTCGGCGCTGCGGCTGACGGCCGGGCCCCCGTCCGGACCCTGGTGCAGATGGCTGACCTGGACGTCCGAGAAGGCCCCCAGCCGACTGAAGATCTGGGCCAGTTCGGCGAACAGCCGGCCCCATACGCGCATCGAGGAGGAGGCGTCCAGCACCAGTTGCAACCGGGCGTCGCCGCGGGTGAGGTACCGGCGGACGGGCAGGATCAGTCCCCCGGCCCGGGCGCTGACCTCCGCGGTCCCGACCTCGTCGAGTTCGGAGCGCAGCGGGGTGGCCGGGCTCCGGTAGCCCTGCAAGGGGCGCAGGGCGCGCAGGAGTTCGAGCGGCGCGGGCAGCACCGGAGCGGCGGGCACCCCCACCGGCAGCGCCCGGGCCCGGCCGGCTCCGCGCACCCCGGTTCCCTCGCCGGGCGGCAGCGGGTAGAGGGCCACCCGCCGGGCGGCCGGAGGGTCGGGCCGCTCGGGCGAGGGCGGCCGGGTCTCGGGCGGGGGCGGCGCAACGGGCCGGGCGGGCGGCCGGACCGCCGGGGGCGCAAGGCGGTCGCCCGGGTCGGGCGCCGGGTCCGTGGCGTCGGCGGACCGGGTCCACCGGGCCAGCCAGAGCGCGTCGCAGAGCTGCTCGGCGTCCGGGTCCAGGCCGATCTCCCGCAGCCGCAGGACGAGTCGGGCGAGCGGGTCGTCGCCGGTCGCGGCCGCACGACCTGCCCCGGAACCACCGTCGCCGGGCACGGCCGCACGACCTGCCCCGGAACCACCGTCGCCGGGCGCGGCGGCACGACGTGCCCGGGAGCCGCCGTCGCCGGGCGCGCCGGGGTGGCCGGGGGTGCCGTTGCCGCCGGGGCCGTGACGCGCCGTCTCGTCGGGCATCGCGTCACCTCGGGCGATCGAGCCGCTGGATGAGCAGGTCGGCCAGGCGGTCGCGGCTGGGCGTGGCGGCGGCGTCGGTGAGGTAGATCGCGTTGAGCAACTGGTCCGTCGCCAGCAACTCGCTGCGGGACCGCTCCAGGAAGCGGGTGACGAGGTCGTCGCCCGCGCGGGCCGCCTCGTCGCCCAGGTGGGCCCGTACGAAGGTGGCGAGCCGGTTGTGGTCGGGCCGGCCGAGTTCCAGGTGGATGCAGCGCCGCATCAGCGGGGCCGGGAAGTCGCGTTCGCCGTTGCTGGTGAGCACCACGAACGGGAAGGCACGGCAGCGCACCCGGCCGTCGCGCACCGGCACCTTCACGCCGTCCGCGGTGAGCACCTCGGCGGTGCGGTCCGGCAGCCGGTCCGCGATGCGTTCCAGCTCCGGGATGGCGAACTCGCCTTCCTCCAGTACGTTCAGGAGGTCGTTGGGCAGGTCGATGTCGCTCTTGTCCAGCTCGTCGATGAGCAGGACACGCGGCTTGTCCGAGGGCAGCAGGGCGGTGCCGAGGGGGCCGAGCCGGATGTAGCCGCCGATGCCGTCGACCGCGCCCGGCGTCCCGGATCCCGGGCCGTTGTCCGCCTGCGCCGCGATCTGCACGTCCTGCAGGCGCGCGATGGCGTCGTAGTGGTAGAGGCCGTCCTGCAGTTCGGAGCGGCTGACGATGGACCAGCGCAGTACGTTGCCCAGGCCCAGTTCGTACGCCACCGAGTGGGCCAGGGTGCTCTTGCCCGCGCCGGGGCTGCCGGTGACGAGGAGCGGCCGGCGCAGGTACAGCGCGGCGTTGATCATCTCGAGTTCCTCGGCGCCCGGCCGGTGCAGCTCGGCCAGGTGCCGGTGGGCGCCGAGCCTGCGGTCCTCGGAGCCGTCGCCGGAGCCCGCCGCGTCCCGGCTGGTGAAGTCCCGCCACGGGGGCGGGTCGGGAAGCCGGTCGAGGCCGTCGTGGGGTTCGCCGGCGCCCCGGTAGATGAGCCACTCGCTGGATTCGGTCATGATCCAATCCTCGTCGTCACTCGTCCCGGGGGCGCTGTCGTCGTGGGGCGTCCATCACGGTATCGATCCTGAACGGGACTGGTAAGAGGCACATCACCCAACGGGTCCCTCGGCAAAGGGACTTGAAACGCCGGGGAGGGCGGCCGACGGAGGCGCGCGCGGGCCGCGGTCACGGTGCCTCCAGCAGGTCGCCCGCGCCGGGCAGGGGCTGGTGCGGATCGTCGTACAGCAGCGCTATGCCGTGGGCCCAGAAGGTCTCGGGCCGGCCCGATCGCAGCCGGAAGCGCAGGTCGCGCACCGCCTCGGGCAATCGGTGGGCGCCGGCCGGACCCGCGATCTGGTCCAGGGTGCCGCGGTGGAACTCACCGCACACCGCCTCCGGCAGCCCGTGCCGGCGGCGCCACAACGCCACCCCGAAACCGCCGCGCACGAGCCGGGCGAGCCCCTCCGTGTCGCCCTCGTGGCCGTGGCCGTGGCCGTCGAAGCGGCACAGCACCGGCACCGTGCCGTGCGACAGGCCCCGCAACTCCTCGACGGGCGGCACCGGTTTGCGCAGGCCGTCGTCGCAGTCGAGGACCGCGGCCGTCACCGGGTGCGCGTGCAGCCAGCGCCAGCGGGCCCGGCGTTCCTCGTCGATGTCCAGCCGGTAGTCACCGTCCGGTGCGGCCGACGGCTGCCCCCCGCCTCCGCCGGTCCCACGCCTCCCGCCGTCTCCGCCGCTCGACCCAGGTCCGCCGTCCTCGCCGTACTCGCCGTACTCGCCGTACTCACCGACCTCGCCGTACTCGCCGTTCTCTGTCAGCTGGTCGCGGTCGGAGCAGCGCAGGACGACCGGGCGCTGGGTGCCGAGCCGCTCGTCCCCGGGGCCGAGCCGCCATTCGTCCACGTCGAGGGCGAGCAGCGAGTGCTCCGTCGCCACTTGCAGGACCGCCGGCCGTCCCGGCGTGTCGCACTGCCGGAACGCCTCCTTGAGGGGTGCGGACAGCTGGGTGGCGAGGTCGGCCAGCGGCACTCGCTGGACCTCCTCGATGCGCTTGGCCTCCCCGTCGGAGCCCACCACGAAGACCGACCAGTCGCAGCGGTCCGGCTCCCAGCCCCGCCGCACGATCTCGACCAGCACGGACGACTGCCCGGTCGCCGCCCGGCCCGGATCACCGGCGGACGGTCCGGCCCGCCGGGGGCCCACCACCGGGACGGGCCGGCGCGCCCGCAGCCTGTCGTTCCGCCGTTCGACGAGGGCGGTCCGGCGGCCGGGGCCGAGTCGCTGGGCCGCCTGCCTCACCCCGGCCCACAGGGCCTCCTCGGCGGCCGGCGTACTGGGCGCGAGGAACGGGCGGTCGGCGGTCATGGCGTGCACCGCGTAGTCGAGCACCAGATAGAGGGCGCCGTCGTCGCGCGCGTACTCGTACAGGGCGCCGAGCCCGTCCCGCCAGCCGCGCGGGGCGGGCAGCGGGGGCGGGGCCTCGAAGTCCTGCAGCGAGTCCAGGAGGTCCAGCAGGGAACGGGTGCTGGCCGGGGGCGGCAGGTCCGCGAGACGGCCGAGCAACTGGACGCGCTCGTCGGGGCTCAGCGTCTGGCCGGGCCGGGCACCGAGCTGGCTCTGCACGTCCGCCCAGGTGTGGCGGCGCGCGTCCGGATGGCGCTGCCGGTCACGGTGGTAGCGGTCGTGGGCGTGCACCACCGCCTGGTACAGGTCGTCGGCTTCCGCCTTCAGCTCCCCGGACGGCACGGGCAGCGTCCGCAGCTGTTCCAGCCCGGTGGAGGTGCCCCCGCGCGCGTGATCGGAACGCGACTTCAGTACGCCGATGACCTCGCCGCGCTCCGGATCGATCACGGGGCCGCCGGAGACGCCGTCCGGCAGGTCGTTGTCCCCGAGCCGCATCTGGACGTCCGTGGTCCAGCCGCCGATGGTGCCCTGCACGGTGAGGGTGCCGTCGAGCATGCTCAGCCGCCCGTCGACCACCGTCCAGCCCGCGTACAGGACCCTGCCCTCGCCGAAATAGGCCGCGGGGCGCTCGGAGAGGTACACGCACTCGTGGTCGACCGGCTCGCTCAGCCGCACCAGCGCGAGGTCCGGGGCGGGCCAGTTGCCGGGCACGGAACCGGCGCCCTCGGGCAGCGCGGCCGCCACGTGGCCCGAGACCGCGGACATGCCGCGGCCCGGTGCCGGCTCGTACACCACCACCACCTCGTCCCCCTCACCGCCGCAGGCCACGTGTGCGCAGGTCAGAACCCAACTCGGCGCGACGAAATAGCCGCTCCCGAGGAACGTCTCGGGTTCGTCCAGGGCATACCCGGCGTCCGGCCGATGAATGCGAACGGTCGCCGCCACGACGAGGCCACGCAGCGCACGGCGGGCCGCGTCGTGGGCCCCCGGTGCGCCGGGGGCGCGTCCGTGCGTCATGCCCCGCTCCCGGCAGCGGCGTCCCCGGTCCCGCCGTGCCCCGGAGCGCGGGCGGATGCGTCGGCGGTGGCGTCGGGGGGCTCACCACCCGGGGCGCCGGCGCCGGGCGCGGACGGGTCCGGCGGTCCGCCGTTCCAGGTAAGGGTGACCGAGATGCCCGCCTTGGCCTCGCCGTCGGCGAGGAGTCCCACGACCTTGCCTGCCTTGGCGGTCAGCTCGATGCCGAACTGGACGCTCACCTCGTCCGGCCGCACCGCGCGCAGAGGTTCCGCCAGTGAGCGGGCGACGCCGGTCACGAGCGCGTTCAGGCTCTCCACGCTCGCCTCGATCCGCTCCGTGAAGCCGGTGTCGCTGAACGACAGCTGACCGGACGGCGCCGGCAGCTCCGCCGCGCCCGAGATCCGTGCCCAGACCGGTGTCCCGTCCGGCAGCACGATGCGCGTGACGCGCGTCGCTTCCTGTCCCATGCGTTTCCCCCGTCCCCGCGCCCCCTCGACGGCCCCGGAAGGCACGGCCCTGTGGACGCCTATCCTTGTGCTGTCTTTTCACAACCGACGGAAAGACCCCATCTCTCCACCCCGCAGGCACAGGTTTCTTCCCGCACGGGAGGCTCTCAACCCTGCAAAGACCCGACGGAGCACGATCCATGTACTTCACCGACCGCGGCATCGAGGAGCTGGAGAAGCGGCGCGGCGAGGAGGAGATCACCTTCGAGTGGCTCGCCGAGCAGCTGCGCACGTTCGTCGACCTGAACCCGGACTTCGAGGTACCGGTGGAACGCCTGGCCACGTGGCTGGCGCGGCTGGACGACGAGGACGAGGACGAGTAGTCCGCGGCGACCCGCGAGACGAGCAGGGGCGCCCGGGCGCCAGAAGAAGCACGCAGGCCCGTGCGACCGGCCCGGGCGTGTACGCCACGGCAGCCCGGGCGTGTACGCCACGGCGGCCCGGGCAACGGCGAGGCAGCCCGCGGGCCACGACGGCACCGCCCCGGCACCACGACCGGAAACGGTGAGCCGCCGCGACGCACCCCGGCGAGACCACCCGGACGGACATACCGCCCCCGCCCAGACACACGGTGCGGCCACCCGGAACCACCACGGGACCGCGGCAGCACGACCAAGCCCCGCCGTCCGACGGCACACAACCCGGCGAAACCGCCCGGAGGGACATGCCGAGGCCGCCCGGGACACACGGTGCAGCCACCCAGAAACGCCACGGGACCACCGCGGCAGCACGGCCAAGCCCCACCCCGCTGCCCGACGGCACGGAATCCGGCGAGACCGCCCGAACAGACATACCGACCCCGCCCGGGACGCGGTAGAGCCACCCGGAAACATCGCGGACCGCCGCGGCAGCACGGCCAAGCCCCGCCGTCCGACGGCACGGCAACCGGCGAGACCGCCCGGAGGGACACCGCGGGGCCGCCCGGAGACACGAGGGGCCGCCCGGAGACCCGGCCGGGTCCCACGGAGACCCGCGGGGCCCGGACGCGCGGCGGGGCCCCGACGGCGCGGCCAAGCCCGCTGAACCGGACCCCGCGGAACCGTCAGGTGCGCTTGGCCAGCCCGTAGGCCGCGCCGAGCGCGCCGTGGCCGATCAGCAGCACCCCCGCCGCGGTCCAGCCTCCGCTGCGGCGCCGCAGACCCCAGACGGTGAGCGGCAGCCCCGTCGCCATCTGGGCCAGCGCCAGGACGCGGGATCCCGGTCCGCCCGTCCAGGGCATCCAGGCGGCCAGTCGGCTCTCGTCGGCGGTCGGACGGCGTCCGGCGGTCTCGGTCCGGAGCACGCCGGGCAGGGCGTCGGCGGCCGCGCCGAGGCGGTCGGCGCCCGCGCCGGGGTCGAGCCCGGCGGGGAGGGTGATCCCCGCGCGCGTGAGCACCGCGAGCAGCCCGCGCAACCTGGCCCGTGCACCGGCACCGGCCGCCCGGGCCCCGGATTCGCGACCGGCGTCCGGATCGGCCCGGGTGAGCCGGTCCAGCGACTGCACGTCCAGGACCGGGTCCAGACCGAGCCGGGCGGCGAAGGTGCGCATCGCCTCGTCCTCGCCGGCCGGAGTGCCGTCGGCGAGCCACACGTAGCCCACCGGGCGGCGGAATCCGGACGCGAGGGTGTAACCGGCCCGGTCGGCGTCCCACCACAGGGCGAGTACGGGCCAGGGCGCGCCGACGGCGAGCGCCGCGGCCCAGCCGCCGACGACACGGTCGACGGGCTCCCCGCCCTCGCGCCAGGCCCGGCCCTCGGGCACGAGCACGCTCCATCCCTCGCCGGCCCGGGCCAACGGCATCCGTTCACCCAGCAGCGGGGCGACCGCGGCGACGGAATCCGGCTCGGCGCGGCAGAGCAGCAGGGCACCGGGAAGGCGGGCGGACACGGGCTCTTCCGTCGACATGGGAACAAGCTAGGCCAAGTCTGACCACCCGGCCGATCGGCGATCACCAGAACGGGTGTCTTGACTTTCCACGTCCGCGATATATCGTGAATTGCGAGGGACGCGATATGGCGCGTTCGGTCGAGGAGGTCGTCACCATGTCCGAGTGGTCCGTCACGGAGCCCAGGAAGCTCACCTTCGACGAGCCCGTGAGCCGGCTCCACGTACGCGTCGTCGGTGGAACGGTGAACGTGGTGGGCACGGACGAAGGTTCCGCCCGCCTGGAGGTCTCCGACATCGAGGGACCACCGCTGATCGTGACCCACCGGGACGGCGTGCTCACGGTCGCCTACGAGGACCTGCCCTGGAAGGGCTTCCTCAAGTGGCTGGACCGCAAGGGCTGGCGCCGCAGCGCGGTGGTCTCCCTGGCGGTACCGACGGGCACCCGCGTGGAGGTCGGCGCGGTCACCGCCGCGGCCGTGGTCTCCGGCCTGGAGGGGCCCGCCGAGGTCAAGGGCGTCTCCGGGGACACCACCCTGGTGAGCCTCGCGGGCCCCGTCCGCGCGGACACCGTCTCGGGGAACGTGGAGGCGCAGGCCCTCACCGGCGACCTGCGCTTCAACTCAGTCTCCGGTGACCTGACGGTGGTGGAGGCGGGCTCCTCCGTGCGGGCCGACTCGGTGAGCGGTTCGATGATCGTCGACCTGGACCCGTCCGGCGGACCCACCGACATCAGCCTGAACAGCGTCTCGGGCGAGATCGCCATCCGGCTGCCCCAGCCGGCCGATGCCCAGGTCGAGGCGAACACGGCCAGCGGCATGGTCAGCAGTGCCTTCGAGGACCTCCGGGTGGGCGGCCAGTGGGGGGCCAAGCGCATCACCGGCCGGCTCGGCGCGGGCAACGGCCGGCTGAAGGCGACCACGGTCTCGGGCTCGATCGCCCTGCTCCGCCGGCCGGCGACGGAGGAGGGGACACCGTGGGAGCCGGAGCCGGAGGACTCCGGCCCGGCGAGCCGGACGCAGGACGACTCGGGGGACAATTCCGCTTCCGTCCGGGACCAGGGCACCACCGGTGACCCTTCCGACGGCACGACCGACAAGAAGGTGCTCTGACATGCCCCCCGTCTTCGCCCACGGCCGCCTCCGCCTCTATCTCCTCAAGCTCCTGGACGAGGCCCCGCGCCACGGTTACGAGGTGATCCGGCTCCTCGAAGAGCGCTTCCAGGGCCTGTACGCCCCGTCCGCGGGCACGGTGTATCCGCGCCTGGCCAAGCTGGAGGCGGAGGGCCTGGTCACCCACACCACCGAGGGCGGCCGCAAGGTGTACGCCATCACGGACGCCGGGCGCGCCGAGCTGGCCGACCGCAGCGGTGAGCTGGCCGACCTCGAGCTGGAGATCCGCGAGTCGGTCGCCGAGCTGGCCGCCGAGATCCGGGCCGACGTGCGGGGCGCGGCCGGTGATCTGCGGCGCGAGATGCGGGCAGCGGCCACCGCGGCCCGCCGGGGCGCCACCGGGACTCAGGACGAGGGGAGCGGCTCCGCCGGCGTCGGGGACACCGACGAGAAGGAGGCCTGGCGGGCCGCCAAGGAGGAGATGCGGCGGGTCAAGCAGGAGTGGAAGGAGCAGGCCCGCCGCGCCAAGGACGAGAGCCGCCGCGCCCGGGACGAGGCCCAGCGGGCCCGGCGCCAGGCCAAGGAGGCCCAGGAGCGGGCCCGGGCCCAGGCGCAGGAGGAGGTCCAGCGCATCGCCCAGCGCGTGCAGGAACAGGTGCAGGACCACTTCTCGCGGGGCGACTGGCCGACGGGACTGCGCGAGGGGCTGAGCGAACTGGCCAAGGAGGTCGGCGACTTCGGAAAGGACTTCGGGAAGGAGTTCGGCAAGGACTGGGGCTTCGGCCGCACCGACACCGGGAGCACCGCCCGCCGGCCCGAGTACTCGGTCACGCCCGAGGACTTCCCCGCCGGATACGCCCCGAGCTGGGCCCACGAGGACGCCGCGGAGTCCACCGGCGACCCGGCCCGGGACCTGGACCGGCTGCTCGACCGTTTCCGGGACGACATTCGCGACGCCGCCCGGGACCACGGCGTGACGGCCGACCAGCTGCGCGACACCCGCCGTCGGCTGTCGGAGGCGGCGGCGCACATCGGGGCGATCCTGCGCACCCCGAAGGCCTGAGCCCGGCACGCCACGGCACGGCGCCCCGCCAAGCTCCCAGGGGCGCCGCACGCCAGCGAGGCGCCGGTGACCCGCACCGGTGACGGGTATCGGCAACCCCGCACCGGCGACGCGTACCGGTCAGGCGCAGGCTCTGCCCCCACCCTCGCCCAGCACCCTGGTCAGCGACGCATGGCTCACCCCGTGGTCGGCGAGCACCTCGGCGGGCACCCCCGGACGCAGGGCCAGGGCGAGAAGGAGGTGCTCGTCCCCGATGTGCCGGTCACGGCGGGCGACGGCGACCCGTAGCGCCTTCTCCAGGACCTCCTTGGCGCCACGGCTGAAGCTGCGGTGTCCGGTCCGCCGGCGCCCGCCCTTACGGCCGTCGGGGGACATCGCCCCCACGCCATGTGCCGCCTCCACCTTGGCGACGACCTCCAGGACGTCGATCCCCATCGCGGCGAGGGCCTCCGTCTCGGACTGCGACAGACCGGCTCGGCGCCGGGCGTCCCGCAGCGCCTGGCGCACCGCGTCCCGGTGCTCGCCGACGCCGAGTGCCGCCAGTGCGAAGGAGGCACGGCTGCCCTCCCGGTCCAGCAGGGCGAGCAGCAGGTGCTCCGGTTCGACGGTCTCCGCCAGCGCCTCCTCGGCGTGTCCGACCGCCCCCTGCACGACAGCGCGGGCGTCCTTGGTGAATCGCTCGAACATCAATGCCTCCCATGCTTCTTGTGCACGGCCTGCCTGCTGACCCCGAGTTCCGTGGCGATCTCCTGCCACGACCACCCCCGCTGGCGCGCACTGCGCACCTGTACGGCCTCCAGTTGCTCCACCAGCCTCCGCAGGGCGGCTACGGCTCGCAGTCCGATCCGGGGATCGCGGTCACCCGCACGCGTGGCGAGATCCGTTGCTTCGCTCATGATGTCAACGTAAGTTGACATCACCCGCCTGTCAACCCTGGTTGACAAATGAGGGCGGGGACGGTGAACGCGAACGGCGGGCCCGGAGAACCGGACCCGCCGCACACGAGGGAGCGCGTGAGAAGTTCAGGAATTGGTGAGCACGATCTTGCCGAACTGCCCCCCGGAGGCCATCCGCTCGAACCCCTCACGGGCCCGGTCCATCGGGAGCACCTCGTCGAGGACGGGCCGCACCCCGGTGGCGGCACAGAAGGACAGCAGGTCCTCCAGTTCGTCCTTGGAGCCCATCGTGGAGCCGACGACCTTCAGCTCCAGGAAGAAGATCCGGGTCAGTTCGGCGTGGGAGGGCCGGTCGCCGCTGGTGGCACCGGAGATGACCAGCGTGCCGCCCGGCCTGAGCGACTTGATCGAGTGCGACCAGGTGGCGGCACCCACGGTCTCGATCACGGCGTCCACCCGCTGCGGCAGCCGCGCACCGCTCTCCACGGCCTCCACCGCACCCAGCTCCAGGGCCCGCTTCCGCTTGGCCTCGTCCCGGCTGGTCGCGAAGACCCGCAGCCCCGCCGCCTTGCCCAGCACGATCGCCGCCGTGGCGACCCCGCCGCCGGCGCCCTGCACCAGCACCGAGTCACCGGGACGCACCCCGGCGTTGGTGAAGAGCATCCGGTAAGCCGTCAGCCAGGCGGTCGGCAGACAGGCGGCCTCCTCGAAGGAGAGTTCCCTGGGCTTGGGCAGGATGTTCCAGGTCGGCACGGCGACCTGCTCGGCGAACGTCCCCGGGTAGCGCTCGGTGAGGATGGAACGGGGCTCCTTGGGGCCGACCCCGTGGCCGGTCTGCCCGATCACGGAGTGCAGGACGACCTCGTTGCCGTCGGCGTCGATCCCGGCGGCGTCGCAGCCGAGGATCATCGGCAGCCGGTCCTCGGGGAGGCCGACGCCGCGCAGGGACCACAGGTCGTGATGATTGAGGGAGGCGGCCCTGACATCGACGACACTCCAGCCCGGCCGGGCCTCGGGAGCCGGAAGCTCTCCCAACTCCAGGCCGGCCAACGGCTGGTCGCGGTCGATTCGGGCGGCGTAGACAGCGAACATGACCTTGACGATAGGTTCCAAGCCCCCCATCCGGAACCACACCCCCATGTGACACACCCCCTCTTGCGCCCCCCAACTGCGGGCAGTCGCGCCCCCAGCTGCGGGCAGTCGTGCCGCTGGGGCGGCACGGGTGGGCGCAGCGGCACCCGCCCAGCGCCGGCCAGCGCCCCCACCTCGCCCAGCCCCAACGCACCCGCACCCGCACCCGCACCCAAAAACGGCAAGGGCCCCGCCCACCAAGGACGAGGCCACTCACCACACCGCAAGAATCACACCGCAGGAAACACCCCGCAGGAATCACCCCCGCAGCGATCACACCGAAGGCGTCACACCGTCACCGGCGCGCAACCCCCTCCGCCCGGGCCGCCGCAGCCACCGCCGCCGTGACGGCCGGCGCGACCCGCTCGTCGAACGGCGACGGAATGACGTAGTCGGCGGCAAGGTCGTCCCCCACCACGGAGGCCAGCGCCTCGGCCGCCGCGAGCTTCATGCCCTCGGTGATCCGCGACGCCCGCACCTGCAGCGCGCCCGCGAAGATGCCCGGGAACGCCAGCACGTTGTTGATCTGGTTCGGGAAGTCCGACCGCCCCGTCGCGACGACCGCCGCGTACTTGTGGGCGACCTCCGGATGCACCTCGGGGTTCGGGTTGGCCATCGCGAAGACGAACGCACCCTCGGCCATCGACGCCACCGCCGGCTCCGGCACCGTACCCCCGGAGACGCCGATGAAGACGTCCGCACCCGCGAGGGCGGTCTCCAGGGGGCCGGACAGCCCGGCCTTGTTGGTGAAGGAGGCCAGCTCCTGCTTCACCGGCGTCAGATCGTCCCGGTCGGCCGAGACGACACCCTTGCGGTCGGCGACCGCGACGTCCCCGATGCCGGCCTCCACCAGCATCTTGGCGATGGCGACACCGGCCGCGCCCGCGCCCGAGATCACCGCCCGCAGCTCGCCCAGCGTCCGCCCGCTCAGCCGCGCCGCGTTCCGCAGCGCCGCCAGCGTCACCACGGCCGTGCCGTGCTGGTCGTCGTGGAAGACCGGGATGTCCAGGCGCTCCTGGAGCTTGCGCTCGATCTCGAAGCACCGCGGTGCCGAGATGTCCTCCAGGTTCACGCCGCCGAACGAGGGAGCGAGCCGGACCACGGTCTCGACGATCTCGCCTGCGTCCGTGCAGTTCAGGGCGATCGGGACCGCGTCCACTCCGCCGAACTGCTTGAAGAGGATGGCCTTGCCCTCCATCACCGGGAGGGAGGCCTCGGGCCCGATGTCACCGAGTCCCAGCACCGCCGTACCGTCCGTCACGACCGCGACGACCGACGACTTCCAGGTGTAGTCGTGGACGAGGTCGGGCTGCTCGGCGATCGCGCTGCACACTTTCGCGACGCCGGGCGTGTACGCCAGGGACAGGTCGTCCTTGTCGCGGACCGGCACGGTGGCCTGCACGGCCATCTTGCCGCCGCGGTGCAGCGCGAACGCGGGGTCGAAGGAGTCGAGCGGCTCGGCGCCCGCCTCCTGCTCCGCACCGGCTTCGCTGTCGCTGCGAGGATTGACGATCTCCGCTGCCACTTTGTCTTACCCCTTAAGAGTTCATGGTTTGAGGGTTTGTCCACTCCTGGTGAGGAATGGGCGGGCACCGCACAGGGAGATGACCGTCTGGGCCACGCGGGCCCCTGCGCGACGGGCGCGCCGCACACGCGCCCTGAGCCCCTGATGAGGGGTGTAAAGAACCTTCTTACCCGACGGACGCCTCCCGCGACGAGTCCGATAAGCGCAAGCTCACATGCCGGACCCCGAACGCCGCATGTCGGTGACATGGCTCATAGCCAGGGTTTTGGACAACCTCCCGCCACCTCTTGACAGACCCGCACTCGCCACCTTCAACGGCCCGGTCCATCTGTCATCCATGGCGGGATAAGGAGAAATTCCGCAGATCTTCCGGCCGGAAGGGCAGATTCCCGCAAAGGTTCGGTCGTGATGTACCGACCTGGTGCGGTTCGGGAGGCGACCCGTTATCCGATTTTGACATGACGGCCCCCCTGAACGGCCGAGTCCGAATGGCAAGATGCCGTAATCACACGAGGTCGCGGCACTCGAAGGTGTGTGCTCTCGTCGACCCACGGCGCCGGCCGGTCCCCGGCCGGCGTCTCGTCCCACCGGAACTCCACCGTCCCCATCGGCAATCCCTCATCCGCCGGAGGAACCACCATGACCGCACGCTCCACCCGTCGTACGACCGCCGCGCACTCCCGGCTAGCAGCGGTCGGTGCGATCGCGGTCGCAGGCGCCCTGCTGCTCACCGGATGCGGCGACCAGACCGAGAGCAGCGACTCCGGCAGCAGCGACACCCAGTCCGCGAGCGGCGCTCCGCTGGCCGACAAGCTGCCGCAGTCGATTCGCGACAAGGGCACCATCAAGGTCGGCTCCGACATCGCGTACGCACCCGTCGAATTCAAGGATGACTCGGGCAAGACCGTCGGTATCGACCCCGATCTCGCGGACGCGCTGGGCAAGCAGCTCGGGGTGAAGTTCGAGTTCGAGAACGGCACCTTCGACACCCTGATCACCGGCCTGCGCTCCAAGCGGTACGACATCGCCATGTCCGCGATGACCGACACCAAGGACCGCCAGGAGGGCATCGACTCCGACACCGGCAAGAAGGTCGGCCAGGGCGTCGACTTCGTCGACTACTTCACCGCCGGCGTCTCGATCTACACCAAGAAGGGCGACGACCAGGGCATCAAGACCTGGTCCGACCTGTGCGGCAAGAAGCTCGTGCTCCAGCGCGGCACGGTCTCGGAGGACCTGGCCAAGGCCGAGAACGAGAAGTGCCCGGCCGGCAAGAAGATCTCCATGGAGGCCTTCGACAACGACCAGCAGGCCCAGACCCGCCTGCGCGCGGGCGGCGCGGACGCCGGCTCCTCCGACTTCCCGGTGGCCGCCTACGCGGTGAAGACCTCCGGCGGCGGCAAGGACTTCCAGCTCGTCGGCGAGCAGGTCGAGGCCGCCCCGTACGGCATCGCGGTGGCCAAGGACAACACGCAGCTGCGCGACGCCCTCAAGGCGGCGCTGGACGCGGTGATCGCGAACGGCGAGTACAAGAAGATCATGGACAAGTGGGGCGTGGCGGAAGGCGCCGTCACCCAGGCCACCGTCAACGGCGGCAAGTGACCGCGCGGCGGGCGCTGAAAGGCAACATCCGTGACTGTTGACATCGACAAGACGGCGGGCGGCCCGTCCGGCACCCCGCCGACCCCTCCGGAGGCCATCAAGGCCATCCCGGTGCGGCACTACGGGCGGTACGTCTCCGCGGTGGTCGCGATCGCGCTGCTGGCCGCGGTCGTCTACGCGTTCTCCCAGGGCAAGATCAACTGGGGTGCGATCCCGGACTACTTCTTCGACGACCGCGTCCTGACCGGCATGGGCAAGACGCTGCTGATCACCGTGCTCGCGATGCTGATCGGCATCGTCGGCGGCATCCTGCTCGCCGTGATGCGGCTGTCGAAGAACCCGGTGACCTCGTCCATCGCGTGGTTCTACATCTGGTTCTTCCGCGGCACGCCGGTCCTGGTGCAGCTGGTCGTCTGGTTCAACCTCGGCCTGGTCTTCGAGTACATCAACCTCGGGCCGTTCTACCGCGACGAGTGGTCGGACTTCATGACGCCGTTCCTGACGGCGCTGCTGGGTCTCGGCCTCAACGAGGCGGCGTACATGGCGGAGATCTGCCGCGCCGGTCTGCTCGCGGTCGACGAGGGCCAGACGGAGGCGGCGCACGCGCTGGGCATGAGCCACTCCAAGACGCTGCGCCGGATCGTGGTCCCGCAGGCGATGCGCGTGATCGTGCCGCCGACGGGCAACGAGGTCATCAACATGCTGAAGACGACCTCGCTGGTGTCGGTCGTCCAGTACGCCGAGTTGTTCCGGGTGGCCCAGGACATCGGCCAGACATCCGGCGCCCCGGCCGAGATGCTGTTCCTGGCGGCGGCCTGGTACCTGCTGCTGACCTCGGTCTTCAGCGTCGGCCAGTACTACCTGGAGCGCCACTACGCCCGCGGCTCCAGCCGCAGTCTGCCGCCGACCCCGCTGCAGAAGATCAGGGCGAACCTGTTCTCCCTGTCGAACCGCTCCAGCACGACGGGAGGTGCGGCATGACCGCCATGGTCAAGGCCGAGGGCGTGCACAAGTCCTTCGGTGCCGTCGAGGTCCTCAAGGGCATCGACCTGGAGGTGAAGCAGGGCGAGGTGTTCTGCCTCATCGGCCCCTCCGGCTCCGGCAAGTCCACCTTCCTCAGGTGTATCAACCACCTCGAGAAGATCAACGCCGGACGTCTGTACGTCGACGGCGAGCTGGTCGGCTACCGCCAGAAGGGTGACAAGCTCTACGAGCTGAAGGACAGCGAGGTCGCCGTCAAGCGCCGCGACATCGGCATGGTCTTCCAGCGCTTCAACCTGTTCCCGCACATGACGGCCGTGGAGAACGTCATGGAGGCGCCGGTCCAGGTCAAGGGCATGAGCAGGTCCCAGGCCCGGGACCGCGCCCGGGCGCTGCTTGAGCGCGTGGGCCTGGGCGACAAGGCCGGCAACTACCCCTCGCAGCTCTCCGGCGGCCAGCAGCAGCGCGTCGCCATCGCGCGGGCCCTGGCGATGGACCCGAAGCTGATGCTGTTCGACGAGCCGACCTCGGCGCTCGACCCCGAACTGGTCGGCGACGTCCTGGACGTCATGCGCGACCTGGCCGAGTCCGGCATGACGATGGTCGTCGTCACCCACGAGATGGGTTTCGCCCGCGAGGTCGGCGACAGCCTGGTCTTCATGGACAACGGCGTGGTGGTCGAGTCGGGCAACCCGCGTGACGTCCTGACCGACCCGCAGCACGACCGGACGAAGGCGTTCCTGTCCAAGGTCCTCTGAGACTGCGCGGGCCGAGGCCGGGGGCGGTACGGATCTCCGTACCGCCCCTTCGGCGTGTGGTCCTACTTGACCGCCAGCAGCAGGGTGTCCGAGGGCGAGCACCACACCGGCCGGGCCTCGCCGAAGCCCTTCTCGCGCAGTACGCGCGCGTGCCAGGCCGCCGAGGGCATTTCGCCGTCGGCGTGCTCGCCGTAGATCTCGAAGCGGCGGGCGGTGGGTGCGGCGAGCACCGGATCCTTGGCGGCGAGCTGCCACCACTCCGACCAGTCCAGGGCGCCCTCGTCCTTGGCGGCGTCCATCCGGGCGTGCCGCTGGGCGCGCTCGGCCGCGTTGATCCGGGGCGTCGTGTCGTCGATCATGTGGTCCGCGTTCATGAAGACACCACCGTCGCGGACCAGCCCCGCGACCCGCCCGTAGAGATCCGCGAGGGGTTCGGCGTGGAACCAGTGCAGGGCCGTCGCGGTCAGCACGGCGTCGTACGCGTCGTACGGCAGCTTCGACGGCCAGTCGGGGTCCTTGAGGTCGGCGGTGACGAAGGAGACCCGCTCGTCGCCCGCGAAGGTGCCCTCGGCGATGGCGAGGAGCGCGGGGTCGAGGTCCACGCCGGTGCTGGTGGCCTCCGGGAACCGGTCGAGCAGGCGGGCCGTGATGGTGCCGGTGCCGCAGGCCAGGTCGAGCACGCGTGGCGCGGGGCCGACGAGCGCCTCGACCATGTCGAGCATGATCCGGAACCGTTCCTCGCGGTCCGGCATGTACCACTCCTGCTGCCGGTCCCAGCTCTGCTGCCAGGCCTGCCAGTCGGCACCGGCCGCGGTGGCCGGGGTGGCCGGGGTGCTGGCCGTGGTGGCCGTGGTGGCGTCCGCGTTCGTCATCGAGCCCCTCCGTCTGCGTCGCGTAATACCCTGGAAGCACGATCAGCTGTTACCTGACCGCAGGCACGACCCTAGAGCCCCTTCGTAAGGACTACAAGTGGAACTGGCCTATTACTCGGATTACGCCGTACGTCTCGTCAACACCGAGGAACCGTCGCGCGGGCAGGACTCCCTGACCTCGGTGGAGGCCGTCCGTGAGCTGTTCGGCGCCAACCAGTCGGCGGCCCGCCGCGCCTCCGACGCCGACGTGACGCGGTTCCGCTCGGTCCGGGGGCGGCTGCGCGCGGTCTTCGAGGCGGCCGACGGCGGCGACGAGACCCTCGCCGTGGACCTGCTGAACTCACTGCTCCTGGAGTTCCCGGTGAGCCCGCAGATCTCCGGCCACGACCACCGGGCGGAGGACGGCAGCCCGCTGTGGCACATGCACCTGGCGGACCACCCCTCCAACGCGACCGCCGGTTTCGCGGCCATCGCGGCGATGGGCCTGGCCTTCCACCTCACCGAGTACGGCGTGGACCGGCTCGGCCTGTGCGAGGCGGCCCCCTGCCGCAACGCCTACCTGGACACCTCCACCAACCGCTCCCGGCGCTACTGCTCCGACCGCTGCGCCACCCGCGCCAACGTGGCGGCCTACCGCGCCCGCAAGCGCCTGGAGGCGGACCGGTCGGCCAGCACCGGCCTGACCGCCGACAGCGCCCAGCGGACCACGGCCAGCGGCGAACGCTGACCGGAGCGCGGCGGGCGGTACCGGAACCGGACCCTGCCCAGCACGAGGTCCTCCGGGACCACCCCGTAGTCGGTGCTGTCCCCGCCCGCGAACGCGTTGTCCCCGAGCACCCACCAGCCGGTCCCGCGCCGTTCGGCCGCCCGCTTGACCACGAGCAGGTCCTGCTGGAAGGGGTGCCGCAGGACGATCACGTCACCCGGCCGGACCCTCGCCCCCCAGTGCACGAGCAGCACGTCACCGTGGTGCAGCGTGGGCACCATGGACGGCCCGGTCACCTCGGCCGGCCCGAAGGGCAACGCCCCTCTGGCGCGCTCGGTCTCCTGCGACAGTTGCTCCGGCATCACCCGGCACCTCCCCGGTCTTTCCTCCACCAGTCTCAGTCTCACCCCGGACTTTTGTCCTAAGCCCACGGGGGCACTCGCGAAATCGGGCCTCCCAGGGAGTAATGTCCCCCCTGAGAAGACGATCACGAGGAAGGAACGCTTCATGCTTTCCCGCCTGTTTGCCCCCAAGGTCACGGTCAGCGCCCACTGCGACCTGCCCTGCGGCGTGTACGACCCGGCCCAGGCCCGCATCGAGGCGGAGTCGGTGAAGGCCGTCCAGGAGAAGATGGCCGGCAACGACGACCCGCACTTCCAGACGCGCGCCACGGTCATCAAGGAGCAGCGCGCCGAGCTGGCGAAGCACCACGTCTCCGTGCTGTGGAGCGACTACTTCAAGCCCCCGCACTTCGAGAAGTACCCGGAGCTGCACCAGCTGGTCAACGACACCCTGAAGGCCCTCTCGGCCGCCAAGGGCTCGAAGGACCCGGCGACCGGCCAGAAGGCCCTGGACTACATCGCCCAGATCGACAAGATCTTCTGGGAGACCAAGAAGGCTTGATCTTTGATCATGCCCTCTGACCTGCGATTTCCTTGGTTGCAGTGTCTCGGAGTCCGCACCCGGTCCGCAGGCCGCCAAGAACGGCGTCCATGACGGTCCGGGTGCGGTCTTCTTCGCCCGGCCAGAGGTGCGCGTAGATCCGCAGTGTGATGACGGCGGACGCGTGGCCGAGGACCAGCTGGACCTGCTTGACACATGCCCTTGACGGAGAAGCGGGCCGCACCTCCACATAGGCGCTGTGACAGTTGGAGGCGCTCGCGAGCCCCGCACTGCTGCGTGTCCGTGTTCTCCATGCCCGGCGAGGTGTAGCAGCAACATTCAGCCATGCACCGTCACTTGGCGATAGGCGATCTTCTGTCTCCTGACGGCATGCCGTGAGACGCGTCCAACAGCCGCAACACCCTGCGTGGAGAGCCTCGGTCTCCCCGCTAGCCAAGCAGCCCACTCAAGGCCGTCCACATCTACCTTGGTCGAGCCCTCAAATCTACTGAGGGTCTGCTGCCGCCTGACTCTTCCAGTACTGCATCTGACAAAACGCCTCGAAAGTCACAGGATGACGCGGTCCTAGGATGCGAAACATGTCGGACAGCAACGCCTGGTAAGCGATGACAGCACCTGCCGCATCCCCAGCCTGGCCTTGCAATGCAGCCAAGTTGTGGCGGGTGGTCAGCGTGTCTGGGTGGTCAGGGCCGAGAAGCCGGAGTCGGTCAGCGAGAAGATCCGTTTGTGCGATGCGTGCCCCTGGCACGTCCCCGGCCTCCCCCTGGAAACCAGCGAGATTGCCGCGGGTTGCAAGAGTGCTCGGGTGATCAGCCCCGAGGACTCGGATCTGATCGCCAAGCAGCTCCTTGTACGCGACGATGGCAGCAGCAACATCCCCCGCTTGCCCTCGCCTCCCAGCAAGGTTGTTGCGGGTCGCGAGGATATCCGGGTGATCGGGACCGAGAACGCGCAACTGATCGGCCAAAAGTTCCTCAGTGGCCGCAATAGCGCCCTGCAGGTCCCCTGCCTCACCCCGCCAGCCGGCAAGATTACTGCGTGTGGCAAGTGTGTCCGGATGGTCGGGGCCAAGCACCCTCAGCCGATCAGCCAGCAACTGCTCGTAGGAGGACACGGCACCAGCAGTGTCTCCCGTTTCCCCCTGGGCCGCAGCAAGATCGCTACGGGAAGCAAGGGTGTCCAGATGGTCTGGGCCAAGCACCCGCAACCGATCACGCAAGAGATCCGCATATGCACTGCGGGAACCCACAATGTCACCCATCTCGGCTCGCCAGAACGCGAGATTTCCACGGGTGGTGAGGGTACGGGGATGGTCGGGCCCCAGCACACGCTCACATGCTGTGAGCAAATCTCCGAACGCTGAAACCGCCCCTGACGCGTCACCAGCGTACCCCCGCATCGCAGCAAGGTTGTTGCGAGTGACAAGCGTGGCTAGGTGGTCAGGGCCAAGTACGCGCAGCCGATCGGCGAGAAGATCCTCGTAAGCAGCAACAGCACCCGCCACATCCCCCGCCTCCCCCCGCCAGTGAGCAAGCTCGTTGCGCGTTGCAAGGGTGTCCGGGTGATCAGGGCCAAGTACCCGCAGCCGATCGGCGAGAAGATCCTCGTAAGCAGCAACAGCACCCGCCACATCCCCCGCCTCCCCCCGCCAGCCAGCGGCATTGCCGCGGCTGGCGAAGGTTCGAGGATGGTCAGCCCCAAGCACTCGCACCTGGTCGACCAACAGTTCCTCTGTTGCGGCGATAGCACCCGTCACATCCCCCATCTTCCCTCGCCAGTAGGCGACTTCATTGCGGGTAGTGAGTGTGTGAGCGTGGTCGGGTCCCTGTACACGAAGCTGGTCGGTCAGCAATCGCTCAAAGGCGGCAAGCGCCTCCGCTATGTCGCCAGCCTGCCCTCGCCAGTATGCGGTTTCATGGCGGGCGGCAAGCGTGTCAGGATGGTCGACACCCAATTTGGTGTGAGCATCGCTAGCCAAGCGCTCGAAATACTCGACCGCGCCCCGCATTTCACCTGCTTCCCCTCGACTTCGGCCAACACGGAATAGCACAGCATGAGCTCCGGCTTGCCACAGATAACCGTCACTACGACTTATCAGCACGTCGGCGCTAGCCCGCAATAGCAAGGCGAACATGGTGTCACGTTCGAGATCTGGCCAAACCTCCATCAAGGCACCAGCGCTAGCAGAGACCAGGTCACGGAGATGTGTGCGAGTGTCTTCGTTTTCACGGATGGCCCGCTGGATCAACTGATGGATGCGAACGGTACCGCTACTCAAGTCATTATCCAGCAGGTTCAGTCGATGCAAGATGCGAAGAGCGTCCTCGGCATCCACGTCGTCCACCACGCTTGCCTCGGACACATCCGCCTCTTTGAACATCCCCGCAACATTAGAAGTACGGCGCAATTCGAGAAAGGAGCGAGCTGCGGAAGCGGTTAGCACCTGCTCAGGAACAGCGTTGCCATCCAATAATGCGGCAAGTTCCATCATCGGCCTCGCCAGACCAACCGGCCGGCAAGTGTCAGCAAGCGCAAGGGAGATATCCCAAACAGCATTGACCGTTCGAGTCTGGGCATCAGGGAGCCCACCGATCTCAGGGACAAGGTGGGACAGGAGGCGGGCACGGTCAGACAGCAGGACACGGTATCTGGAAATACCGCGACCTGTATCAACTAGGTATGCGGCTGCTTGTGCAAGAGCCAGCGGAAGGTGCCCCAAGTCGGAGGCCAGAGCGGCGATCTCAGTATCGCTGTCAGTGCGCTCGGGGCGTCCTGGGCGGACAAGGGCCTGGTGTAGGTACGCAGCGGACTGGTCGGGTGTGAACATACCGACTTGCAAAAGCATGCGAGTCTCGGTGCTCCAGGCGGCATCCCGACTGCGCGTGGTTACCAAAACGTGGCCCGCCGAAACCTCCGGTGGCCACAGCCCGGCGAGCGTGCCAGGTGCTATTACGTCGTCCAGCACTATCAGCCACTGCCGGGTCGTAGTACCCAACCAAGCCAAGAACTGCTGTGCAGCCTCGTTCGCATCCAGCCCTGCTACGCCACCGGGAACCACTACTTGTGCAGCCGCGACGTACGCTTCGGTGACTGCTTGCGGGCTGGTCGCATTAACCCACAGCAGCATTTCGACGGCCCTCGACTCCGATCCATTGCGCGGCCGGGCTCTATCATCGTCTGCGCTGGGCAGATTGCCTATGGAAGGAAAAGCGGTACGCGCGTACTCGGCGGCCAGCTGAGTCTTGCCTACCCCTCCTGTGCCAGTGATGACTTGGCACCGTCCCGTTCTGCTCCCTTCAAATCCCTCGGCGAGCTCCCCAGCCAGTGGGCGGTGCTGGTAATACCCTGCCTGAGCCGGGACGACGCCAATCAGCACTGGCCAGGAAGGCTGACGCCAGGGTGCAGATTCCTGTACGATCAGGTGCTCTATGTAAGTAACGGCGCTGCCGTCGCCAAGGGCGTTGCCCTTGATATCCCGGCCAGCGCCAAGTGCGCCATCGCCCCGCACACTGACCTGCGCCAGATCAGCTTCAGCGGATATCCGCGTATCGCTGGCCGCCGGAGCATCCGAGATTTGGGGCAAATTGCTCACCCCGCGGGTCGGCCTCCGTCGCCATGGGGATGGATTCATCGCACCTCACTGTCATCACCGATGGCGTTGCCGTTTATGTCCCCTCCCGCAGCCACTGCCCCTTCGCCGCGCGACTCGATTTGCGGGGCAGGAGTGACCGGATTCGTTTGGGGTGTGACAGGAGCGACGGGCGCGGCAGTGGCACTAGCCTTGCTGCGAGCACCGATGGCGTTTCCCGAGATGCTGCCACTTGCCGCTATCGCGCCCCGCCCGTACGCCCGCGCGGCACTGCCGACGTTAGCGGGCGCCTGAAGCAAGGTGTATGCACTCAGCGCGAGGCCCACCAATGCGACAACAGCTCCAACGACGCTCGCCGTTCGATCCGCGCTGTCCAGATCCACGAGCGTCGCGACCAGCACCAAACCAACTCCGGTCACTCCGCAGAGCGCGGCGATCGCCCACATCACCCTGCGCCTGGTGTCCGACACGTGAAGCGCCCCCTCCGTGCTTATCTCCGCTGCGTAGGCAAGCACCGTAGCGCCCACAAGGTGACGGACATGCCGGACTTCCAAGATCCTCTGCTGAGACGTCAAAGAGTGCGCCAACCGTTCCGCAAGGCAGGCCGTCGGAGAAGATCCGGGCCATCAGCTTCCTCCAGGTCATCCCCGCCCCGATCCGCTACGAGACGAAGAAGGGTAGGACTCAAGTCACGCCCTCTGGATTGCGGTTTTCTTGGTGCTCTGGTCTCCCTCTCCCCACCGGCTGCGTATACCGCCGAGAACTGCGTCCATGACAGTTCGTGTGCGGTCTTCTTCGCCCGGCCACAGGTGGGCGTAGATCCGCAGCGTGATGACGGCGGATGCGTGGCCGAGGACCAGCTGGACCTGCTTGACGCTCGCTCCGCCGGCGATGAGGGCGGAGGCGAAGAAGTGGCGCAGGTCGTGGGTCACCATGTGCGGGAGTTCGACGGGCTTGCGGCCCTCGCGCTGGGCCGCCTCGTTCTCCGCTGCTTGGAGCGTCCTGCGGGCGCAGTTCCACTCCGTCTTCCAGCGGCGGTAGTTGAGGGGCTCGCCCTCCTCCATGGTGAAAAGCCACTCCTGGGAGGGGTGTGCGGCGAGGTGCGCCAGGAGCGCGTCGGTGACGACCTCGCCAACCGGGACCGTGCGCCGGGACTTAGCGGTCTTCGGCGGGCCGATCTTCCCGGACTGGAGGCGCTGGCGCTCGACGCGGATGGTGCCGATCTTGAAGTCGATGTCCGACACCTTGAGACCCAGCAACTCGCCTATTCGCAAACCCGATCCGGCGAGCGTGACGATCGCCGCGCCAATGTACGGCGGCATCACTCGGGCCATCGCTTCGACCTGCGCCACCGTGGGCGGGGTGACCTCCTCGTCCGGCATGGGCGGGAGGGTGATCCGACGGCACGGACTGGAGGCGATTACCTTGTCCTCCACGGCCGCGGTCATCAGGCGCACGAGGACGTCGTAAACGTTTCGCACGCTGCCGGGGCCGAGCTGCTCAGACAGGCTCTTGAAGAGCACTTGAAGGTCGTTGCGGCGTATCGCCGCCATGGCTCGGGAGCCGAGCGCCGGGACCAGGTGGAGCCGCAACGCGTTGTCGGTGATGCGCTCGCCCGCCTCGCTGGCGATGAGCGACTCCTCCCACTTCTTCGCGTACTTCTCGAACGTTATCCGTCCGGCGCGCGGATCGACGTACTGGCCCGTCACAATGCTGGCCGTGACCTCGTCGAGCCAGCGCTGGGCGTCGAGCTTGCGGTCAAAGTGGCGGGCGTGCTCCTTGCCGTCGAGGTCGCGGTAGCGGGCCCGCCATTTGCCGTTGGGGCGCTTTTGGATGTTGGCCAAGTGGCTTTTCCCTTGGGTTGGTTATCGGTAGTAGCCGCCGCCCTCGATGTACTCGGTGAGGGCGCGGGCGTCGCGCTCCTCGCCCATGAGGCGAAGGCACTGTTCGTGGATGGCCCGAGAGCTGTCGGGGTGGGCCTGGATGTGCTCGGCGATGCCGACGACGGCGTGATGCAGGCGGTCCTCGGCGTCGCGTGTCTCGTAGTACGCCTCGACGGCCTCCTGGACGAGCCGTCTGCTGTCGAGGTCCAGCCCTTCCAGCGGCGGGGACATCAGCTCTTCAAGGGGCAGCTCGAAGACGCGAGCGAAGGCGAGGGCTTCGTCGACATTGATGCGGCGGCGCGGGGTGCCGTTCTCGATGCGCCAGACCGCGGTCTGGTTCATCTTGACGCCGGCCTTGGACACCCGATCCGCCAGCTCGATCGTGCTCCACCCCCTGACTTCGCGCTCCAGTGCCACCCGCGCGGCGATGTTGCCCTCGCTGTAGAGCAGCGGCACCTCACCACCGTCGACCTTGTCGCCTGCCATCGAACCTCCATCCCGACCGTTGCTTTCCTAATTGAAACATGAGCTTCCCGATTTGGCTAACCGACGATCGTCGAGTACAACCTATGCAGACCGAATTGCTACCTAGTCGATTGGGAATGCATGCGTTATCTGACCACCGCCGAGGTCGCCGTGCCTGGAGCCGCCGAACTCGCCCGCCGCGCACGCGAAGCGCTGGCCTAAGCTGCCCACCAACCGGCCGACGAAGGGACACAAGCCGTGGCTCAGCGGACAACCGACGACCAGCCCAAAGCCCTGCCGCCCGCCCTCGAATCCATGACCCTGCTGGTCGCCGCCGTCATCGTCCACGACAAGGCCACCAACCGCGTCGTCCTCCTCCAGCGCAGCCAGAATGCCAAGTTCGCCCAGGGCATGTGGGATCTGCCCGTCGGCAAGAGTGAGCCCGGCGAGCCCATCATCGATACCGCGGTGCGCGAGCTGTGCGAGGAGACCGGCCTAGCCGTGAAACCCGAGTCCCTCAAGGTCGCCCACATCATCCACGGCGCCTGGGGCGTCGAAGCACCCAACGGCTTCCTCACCGTCGCCTTCGTCGCCCATGACTGGACCGGTGAGCCCGAGAACCGCGAACCACGCAAGCACGCCCAGGTCTGCTGGGTCGACGCCGACGCAATCCCCGAGAACTTCGTGGACACCACCTCAAGCGCCCTCCACCAGTACCTCGAGGGAGGCCCGCAGGTCTCCCTCGATGGCTGGCAATAGAGGCCAACTGTGGGCCCGACCGGTTGCCTGGGCGGGCCTTCATCGCTCAACCTCGGCAACCAAGATCGGCCGCATGAACGACCATAGATCTCCAAGTCGTCCATGTCCGGCCTCTCGCGCCGGTCGCTGGGGGGCCTTCTCACCGTCCCAGAGTTCGACAACCGATCAACAGGCTGACTTGCTGCCCGGCAACATGTGGCTTCCTGTAGCTCATGTTCGCCGAGGAGGAGACGGCTACGATTTCCCGATGGCCGCCCGATCGATCGAGCGGCGGTGCCTTGGTCCGCGCTGTACGGGAGGAACGCCTTGATGCAGCACCACCTCCGCTTCGCTCCGGAGATCCTCGCCCGGCTCGGTGAAGAACTGGTCCCACACGCGGACTTGGGCATCATGGAACTCGTCCGCAACGCCTACGATGCGGACGCAAAGCTCTGCCACCTGCGGATGAGCGAAGCCGAGCAGCCCGGCGGCACACTCATTGTGTCGGACGACGGCGACGGCATGACGGCGGACCAGCTCGCCAATGGCTTTCTCCTCATAGGAAAGTCCGGAAAATCCTCGGACACCCACACGCCTAGCGGTCGGCGAAAAGTGGGTGAAAAGGGCCTGGGCAGAATTGCCGCTCTGCGCCTCGGCACCCGTGTCACCGTACGCACACGCTCCAAAGATCAGCTGGACACCGAGCACGCGCTGACCATTGACTGGGACCGCATCGACGCGTCCGATGCGGTGGAAGACGTCCCGCTGGCAATCGAAAGCAGGAGGTGCGCGGGAGAGAAAGGAACGACTGTCGAGATCACAGGGCTCCGCCAAGGAATCACTCAGATGGACGCCGACCGTCTGGCGCGTTCGGTGCTCATGCTGACGGGCCCGTTTGCCGATGGTTCGGCGTTCCGAGTGACCTGCGATTCTCCGGAGTTCGAAAATCTCTCCAAGGTGATCACTACAGTTTTGCTCCAGTGGGTCGAGTATCGTCTTGTGGCCGAGCTTGATGAGCAGGGTCAGACGTCCGCGACGCTCTACAACTGGCGTGGTGAAGTCGTTAAGTCGGCGGGGCACAATGATGTGGGGAGGAAGCGCCAAGGGCGTGGCGACCGCGACGCACCTCTGCAATTCTCGGCTCCGCCGGCCACGTTCGAGATGTGGATGTTCAATCTCAACCCCGGGGCCTCCAAGGAGGTTCGACTCGCGCAGCAGCCCACAGAGGAGATCAGGAAGTGGCTCAAGCAGGTGGGCGGAATTCATCTCTACCATCGGGAACTGCGCGTACAGCCCTACGGAGACGTAGGGAACGACTGGCTGGCCATCAACTTGCGACGTGCAGCGAGTCCCGAGGTGCGTCCGTCCACGAACAACTCTGTGGGGCGGATTCGGGTGGTGGACCCGGACGACCTTCTTCAGCCCAAGACAGACCGCAGCGGCTTCGTAGACAACCTGCATTTCCTGGAGCTGCAGGAGTTCGCCAAACGAGCCCTGGATTGGTCGGCGGACCAGCGACTCGAACTGCGGGAACAACGTCGCATCGGCGCGGCACCGAAGGCGCGCAATCGGGTCAAGGAAGCAGAGAAGCAGTTCCGCAACCTCCTGGAGGCCATCAACCCGAAGGACCCCGATACTCCGACACTGGACGGAGTCGCTGATTCCGCCGTACTGGAGTCCTTTACCGACCGAGCGTCCGAGGTATTCGACTCACAGCGTCAGGAAATCGAAGCGCTCCGCGAAGACCTCCTCCTCTACCGCACCCTGGCCACGGTCGGCACCAGCACTGCGGTCTTCGCACACGAGGCGATGAAACCGGCGGCCCGCATCATCAACGAGGTCAAGACAGTTAGTCGCAGAGTCAAACAGCATGTCTCAGAGGACGAGTACAAGGAAAAATTCCACTCGTCGGTCGAGAACTCGATCGACAGCGCCCGAACTCTGGAGACCTTCGCCCGGCTGCCGTTGACCCTCCTGACTAAGAACAAGCGGCAAATCACCGACGTCGACTTCGATCGGGAGTGCCCGGCGATCGTCCGGCTGTTCTCCCGCTATCTCGACGAGCGAGGAATCCAAGTCGAATACGATCTTGGCGCGGAAGGCGCGATAGTCCGCAGCACGATCGCCGACATCGAGTCGATCTTGTCCAATCTGATCGTGAACGCCGCACACGCCTTCACACGCACGGATGCCATCCGGCCCGAGCGTGTGATCCGGATCAGAACACGCTTCGATGTGGAGGGAGACTCAACTCGGCTGTGTCTCTGCGTCGATGACTCGGGCCCCGGGATCAAGGACATCTCACTGAGGGCGATCTGGCTGCCGGGCAAGACGACACGCGACAACGGGACCGGGCTGGGGCTCACGATCGTCCGGGACATCGTCGCGGACCTCGGGGGCACTCAAGAGGCGCGTGAGCGCGGCGAGTTGGGCGGCGCGAGTATCATGGTCTGGCTTCCGGCGCAGATTGCTGGCGGCCAAAGGGCATGAGCTGGGGGGTGAGGCCGGGTGAATGTACGCCCGTTGGTGGAAGGATCGTCGGTCGTGGTCATCGACGACGACGTCAATGACGCGATCAGTGTTGTCCCTCCCCTTCAGGACGCGGGCTTCCGCACGGAGATGATCACCGAGTTCACACCGGGCCAGGACGCCGACGCCTTTCTCGCCTCCCTGGGTGATCGCTACGACGCCGTGGTGTGCGACCACATCCTTGCGGGGCGTGGCAACGTCCGCTTCACGGGTGCGGAGTTGGTGTGCAAGGCCAACCGACGCGCGGGGAGGCCGTTGCCCGCTGTACTCATCAGCAGCCATGTGAACACTGAGCAGAACGGGGCGATTTTGCGCTGGCGGGAGGGCATCCCGAGCGTCGTCGACAAAAGCGACGCCTCGGACGAGGTCGTCGACGCGCTCCGGTACACGCTGGATGAGCTGGCGGGAAATCTCGCCCGGGAGCGGCGAGCCTTCGCGACTCCGATCGAAGTCCTCGAAGTCCGGCCTGGGGGAGAGGAACCCAAGGCAAAGGTCATCGTGGTCGGTTGGAAGATCGACTCTTCCGTCTGGATGCCGTTGCGGCCCATTGAGGAAGCGACGGGCCTCCATCCGGAGGAGCTCCCGGGTCGGTGGCTTGAGGCTGACGTGAACTGCTACGCGAAGGAAGCCTCTGACCTCTTCTATCGCAACATCATCCTCGCTCCCGATCTGCCCCAGGAGTGGTTGACCGCATGACCGATCCGATGACTCCCGCTGAGCCACCGCTCGGCCAGCAACTGGAAGCAGACTTAGCGGTCACTGTCCTGGATGTGGGACATGGCAATTCCGCCGTGGTGCGCGATGGTTCGACATGCGCCGTCATTGACGCGGCTCCCGGCGACATTGTCCAGCGCGAACTCGATCGCGTCCGATGCAACCACATCGAGCACCTGATCATCTCGCACTCGGACAAAGATCACGCCGGTGGCGGTCCGCAGATCCTGCTCGATCCTTTGCGAACGGTCGGAATCGCCTGGTTCAACCCGGACGCGAAGAAGAACAGCCAGATCTGGGAACGACTGATCCGAGCCGTCTACACCCGCTACAGGCGTGGCGGCTTCGGCGGACACCAGATGCTGCACACGGAGACGCCCCAGACGCTGTACTGCGGCAGGGCTAGGCTCGAAGTCTGCCACCCCAGCTTCCTGATGGCCGGCACCGGCCCGACGGAGGCCTCCCCGGCCTTCGGCAAGCTGGACACCAATACCGTGTCCATCGTGGTCCGTGTGCATCTGGACGAGGAGCCCGCCGTGCTGCTCGCGGCAGACATGGACGCGGTAGCGCTCAAGCACATCCAGCAGAACGGCCAGCAACTGTCGGCGCCGGTCCTGGTCTTCCCCCATCACGGTGGACTCCCGGGCAAGGCCGATCCGCGGAGTTTCGCCAAAGAGCTGACGGAACTGGTGACTCCTCGACTGGTTATCTTCTCCATCCGAGGCGGCCTGCGCCCCGCCAACCCGCACCAGGAGATCATGGCGGGCGTACGGCTGGCGGCTCCGGACGCCCACATCGCATGCACACAGCTGTCTGTCCACTGCCATGAGGAGAAGCAGCTCGTCTCCGACCGACACCTGGCAGTCCTCCCGGCAGCGGGACGCAAATCCGGCCGGTCCTGTGCGGGCAGCGTGACGGTGACGCGCGTCGAGACAGGGCTGCGCTTCGATCCGCCGTTGGAAGCCCACCGGTCGTTCGTAGACGGCGGTGCCGTGGCTAACCCGCTCTGCCGACTCCCCGTCCCCGGTCCGCGCAAGGCTCCCGACACCGTCAGACAGAAGGAAGTGCCTGATAGGACGTAGGGCGACGGGATTCGGTGATCCGTTCCCAACGCCCGTGGTCCTGCTGCAGAATGACACCGCAGCCATTCCAGACACTTGATCCAGGACGCCATCCCTTCCGGATCAACAGGAGGGGAGTACATGAGTATTACGGCCTACGGCTCCTACGCACGTCAGCTTGAGACGCTCGTAACCGATGTGGCCGCGGGCCACTGGCGACGCGTGGCGGACGACGTGACGCATGCCCTCAATGGCCAAGCGTCGGGGGAACTGCGCCGCATAGTCTCCCGAGCCGATCGCCGCGCCACCGGATCCTTCTTCACCACAGGCGGAGTGCGGCAGTCATACGAGGAACTGCTGTCCCGCAACGGGGCATCCGAGCGGACGCCAGTGATCTGGGACCCCACCTGTGGCGCTGGGGATCTGCTCCTCGCCGGTACCGCACAGTTCCGACTCGGGGCGACGCCTGCGGAGACGCTCACGCTGTGGAACCGCCGGGTCAGGGGCCACGACCTGCACGATCCCTTCGTGTCCGTGACGCGCATGCGGCTGGTCCTGGCGCTACTAGAACGTCACCGGGCTGTCGGATCCGATGCTCCTCTCATGGAGCACCGGTGGCGCACCGCCTTCCCTCGGGTACAGGTCGGCGACGGCCTGCAGGCGTTGCGCGAAGTGTCCGATGCCCGTGGATTCGCAGGGCGATTGCTCTTGAACCCACCCTACGGAACGGATGCGGCTCCCCCTGGTTGTACATGGTCGACGGGCAGGACCTCCTTGGCGGCGACGTTCACCGCTCAGGCGACAGCCGCGATGGCCTCGGGCGGAAGGCTCTTTGCCGTCCTGCCCGACGTGTTGCGCAGCGGCAGCCGCTACCGAACCTGGCGGGACTGGATCGCCGAGCGGATGGAATTGGAGGAGATCCACCCGCACGGCCTCTTCGACAACTACACCGACGTTGATGTCTTCCTCCTCTCCGCTCGACGGAGAACCAGGGGCCACTCTGGCCCGGTTGCTTGGTGGCCGTCGTCCGCCCTCGCCTCCGACCGTGTCATAGGTGACCATTTTCGTGTCGGAGTCGGCCCTGTCGTCGACAACCGAGACCCTCACGACGGACCAGTGGTTCCCTATCTCACGGCGAAGGAACTGCCGGGCCAAGGTGAGACGGGGCTTCCACAGCGCAAGCGCCGCTTCGGTGGGCGCTTGCTCGATCCTCCCTTCGTGGTCATACGCCGTACGTCCCGGCCAGGGCAAGGGGCCAAAGGAGGCGCCCGTGGAACAGGGGTTCTCATTCAAGGTGATCGGCCGGTGGCCGTGGACAACCACCTGATCGTGGCGGAGCCGCTGACAGGTGGCGTGGCACGCTGCCGAGAGCTGCTGGAAGTGCTGGACGGACCCAAAGTCGTCCACTGGCTCGACGAGCGCATTCGCTGCCGCCATCTGACCGTCACTGTCGTCCGATCACTCCCTTGGGGCTGACCTGCACAACGGTAGGCGACGTGAGGGACGATCGGGCCCAGACAGGATGATCGGGTGCGACGCGACTGCGAGGCGACAGCGAGGACAAGTCCTTGATCACGGAGACAATGCCGAGCCGACATCGGTCCGCACACAGTCCGCAGAACACCCGCTCAAGACAGTCGCACCCCATCGCCACCCATCACCAAAAGGCCAGGTCAGCGACCTGCGGCCACCATCACCGCAGGTCACCGACCCGGCCCACTACTAGGAGACCGACCAAGAAGGCCTGACGGAGGTCAGCATCCCGGGGCCGGCGATCGGTGCACCATCGCAGGCCGCAGGACAGCCCGAAGGGGCCCGGCCGCATCCCGGCCGGGCCCCTTCGGCGTTCCCGCGGCCTCAGCGCTTGCGGTGGTACGTCCGCACCACGACGCCGTTGCCGAAGGTCCGCACCTCGTCCGCCACGAACTCGGAGACCGCGAAGCCGGAGGCGAACATCGGCATGCCGGTGCCGAGCACCACCGGATAGGTCTTGACCACCAGTTCGTCGACCTCGTCGACCAGTTCACCCGCGACGGCCGACCCGCCGCACAGGTAGATGTCGAAGGCACTGTCCTCCGCCTTCAACTTCCTCACCCTGCCGACCAGATCGGTCGAGACGATCTCGACGTTCGGGTCGGGCGACTCGGTGAGCGTGCGCGAGGCCACGTATTCGCGCAGATGCGCGTAAGGGCTGGTGACGCCCTCCTTGAGAGCCAGCTCGTAGCTGCCCCTCCCCTGCACGATCGTGTCGAACCGTTTGTTCGGCAGATCGTCGAGACCGAGCGCCCGGCGGCCCTGGGTGGCCATCGTCTCCGGGTACTCCGCCTTCAGGAACTCCAGGAACTCCTCGTCGACGAACGGGTACATGAACGACGCGTCGCCGTCCGGACCGCCGATGAAACCGTCGATCGAGCAGGCGATGAAGTACGTGAGTTTGCGCAAGCCGGTCTCCCCTTCACTTTGACCACTACGATCACAGTACTCCATACGTAGTGGTCCGGGCAGGGATTATGCGATCACCGGGTCGCCGGCTCTCGCCACATCGGCCACATCCGGGGGCCGTCCGGTAGGTCCAGGACCCGGGCCGTGCACTCGAAACCGAGGCGCTCGTACAGCACCTTGCCGCGGGCGCTGCTCGCCTCCAGATAGGCGGGCAGTCCCTCACGGTCGCAGCGGTCGAGGACGTTCTCGATCAGCGCGGTGCCCAGCCCTTCGCCCTGCCGCCCGGGGACCACGCCGATCATCCACAGGTATTCGTGCGCCCGGCCGGTGGGGTGGATGCCGTCCGTGAGCCGGGCTATCAGCTCCACGCGCTCGTTCTCCGGGTCGACGGCCTCGCGGATCCGCGCGGGAACGTCCTCGGTGTCCTCGGCCGGCTCGGCGGCCGCCTGCCCGTCCGCCGGGACGGACAGCCACAGCGCGCACGCGGCGCCGTCCTCGGTGAGGTCGATGCGGCCGTCGGCGAAGACGGCGTCGGCGAACGCGGCCATCAGCCGGTGGTGCGTCCGGCGCCGGTACTCCTCGCCGGGGAAGACCCAGCTGCTCACCGGATCGTCCTGGAAGGCCTCGTCCAGCAAGCGGACGACCAGATCCCGGTCGCCCTCCTCCGCCGTCCGGATCACCACACCCATGCCTCGCCCCTTCGACTCGACACCACCGACTCAACACCGTTCGTTTGTACGGCGGTTGAGCCTATCCGGTGAGCCGCGGGCCCAGAGGGACGAAAGAGGCGGGCCCCGCACACCGTGGGGAAGTGCGGGACCCGCCGGACCGGAGCCGTCGGCGGTGCGGCCGTACGTCGGTCAGGTGCCGTACGGCCCTGCACGGGCTCCGGGGTCTTGCGTGGTGGCGCTCGGGCTCAGGTGCTGCGCCGGGTCACGAACTCGGCCAGCGCGAGCAGGCCGCCCGCCGCCTCCGGCTCGGGCACGGCACGGGCCAGCTCCTGCATGGCCCTCGCCATCCGGTCGGCCGCCTGGGCCTGCGCCCAGTCCCGGCCGCCGGCCCGCTCCACGGCCAGGGCGGTGCGCTCCAGATCCTCCTTCTCCTCGTCGTACGGTGCCGCGTACAGCTCGGCCAGTTCGACGGCGGCCGGGGTACCGGAGGTGAGGGCGGCGACCACCGGCAGCGACTTCTTGCGGGCGGCCAGGTCCGCACCGGCCGGCTTGCCGGTGTGGCGAGGGTCGCCCCATATGCCGATGACGTCGTCGATGAGCTGGAAGGCCAGCCCGGCCTCACGGCCGAAGGCGTCCAGCGCCTCGACGTCCTCCACGGCCGCTCCCGCGTACAGCGCGCCGAGGGCACAGGCGCAGCCCAGCAGGGCACCCGTCTTGGCCTCGGCCATGGCGAGCGTCTCGTCGAGCGTGACCTCGCCCGGCGGACGCCGCTCCATGGCCGTGTCCGCGTGCTGGCCCTCGCACAGCTCCATGACGCAGTCGGCGAGCCGGGTGGCCGCCGCCGCGGACGCCGGGTGCGGGTCCGCGGCGAGCAGCCGCAGGGCGAGCGCCTGGAGGGCGTCCCCGGCGAGGATCGCGTCGGCGTCGCCGAACACGGTCCACGCGGTCGGCCGGTGACGGCGGGTGGTGTCCCGGTCCATCACGTCGTCGTGCAGCAGGGTGAAGTTGTGGACCAGCTCCACCGCCGCGGCGGCCCGGCCGGCCGCCGCGCGGGCCGACTGCCCGCCGAGCGCGGTCGCCGCCGTGAGGACGAGGGCGGGGCGGATCGCCTTGCCCGCGTTGCCCGCCGCGGGCGTGCCGTCCGCGTGCTGCCAGCCGAAGTGGTAGAGCGCGATCCGGCGCATCGACTCGGGCAGTGAAGCGATGGCGGCCCGCAGTTCGGGGTCGACCGACGCCCGTGACTCACTCAGGAGCACGGCTGCCTCGTGCCCTTCCGCCACCGGACGTCCCTGCCCGTCGGTGGACTCCCCCGGTTCCTTCTCGCGCTGTGTGCCGATGGGCCCGTGCCTTTCCGGCGTTCCGGTGGGACGGCGCGTCACGGTGCCGCCGCGCCGGGTCTCCGTCATGGACTCACCCTCCCCCTCGGCCCGTCCGTACCCCGGGGGTGTACCCGCCTGGGAGGGCGGGAACACGGCGTTCGGGGCAGTGACGTCACCGCCAGCGGCCGATCTCGACGTTCTCCAGGACGCCGAGCGCGTCCGGCACCAGGACCGCCGCCGAGTAGTAGGCCGTGACCAGGTACTTGATGACGGCCTGCTCGTTGATGCCCATGAAGCGCACCGACAGGCTCGGCTCGATCTCGTCCGGGATGCCGGTGGCCCGCAGACCGATGACGCCCTGGTCCTGCTCGCCGGTACGCATCGCGATGATCGAGGACGTACGGGCCTCGGTGACCGGGATCTTGTTGCACGGGTAGATGGGCACACCGCGCCAGGTCGGGATGCGGTTGCCGGCGACGTCGATCGTCTCGGGGACGAGACCGCGCTTGTTCAGCTCGCGGCCGATGGCGGCGATGGCGCGCGGGTGTGCGAGGAGCAGCTTGGTGCCGCGCCGGCGGCTCAGCAGCTCGTCGAGGTCGTCCGGACCGGGCACGCCGTCGTGCGGCTGGATGCGCTGGTCGTACTCGCAGTTGTGCAGCAGGCCGAACTCACGGTTGTTGATGAGTTCGTGCTCCTGACGCTCCTTCAGGGCCTCGACCGTCAGCCGGATCTGCTGCTCGGTCTGGTTCATCGGCTGGTTGTACAGGTCGGCCACGCGCGAGTGGATGCGCAGCACGGTCTGGGCGACGCTCAGTTCGTACTCACGGGGCCGGGCCTCGTAGTCGACGAAGGTGTGCGGGATGTCCGGCTCACCGCTGTGGCCGGCCGCGAGGTCGATCTCCTTCTCACCGTGCTTGTTGGTGCGCTGCTCCGGGATCGAGCGCTGCTGTTCCAGGTGCGCGCGCAGGGAGTCCGCCCGCTCCGCGACCTGCTCCACCTCCTGGCGGGGCAGCACCAGCACCGTGCAGGCGGTGACCGTGCGGGCGGTGTACTCCCAGATGGCGTCCGCGTCGAGGAGCGCCTGGTCGCCGAAGTAGGCGCCGTCGGCGAGGACGCCGAGCACCGCGTCGTCGCCGTAGGGGCCGGTGCCGATCTTCTCGATCTTGCCGTGCGCCAGCAGGTAGACCTCGTCGGCCCGGCCGCCGAACGAGGCGATGACCTCACCGGGGCCGAACTCCCGCTGCTCACAGCGCTGCGCGAGTTCCGACAGGACCTCGTCGTCCTCGTACGAACGCAGGGCCGGCAGCTCGCCCAGCTCCGCGGGGATGACCTCGACGCGGTCGCCGGTCTTCACGAACGTCACCCGACCGTCGCCGACGGCGAAGGTCAGTCGCCGGTTGACCCGGTACGTGCCGCCCTGGACGTCGATCCAGGGGAGCGTGCGCAGCAGCCAGCGCGAGCTGATCTCCTGCATCTGAGGAACGGACTTGGTGGTGGTGGCCAGGTTCCGCGCGGCCGCCGTGCCGAGGCTCTGCTGCGGCCTGGTCTGCTCGGTGCGGACCTCTTCGCCTACCGACATAAGGAATTGCCCTCCCGGTCATGCCGGACGGCTGCGCCCGGCATCGATGTGCATGGACCAGCCTTCCTCACGGAGCGTGCCGGTGCTATTACACGAAAGAGCGGGAATGGATCACCTGCGGCCGGGGCAGATATGGGGGCTTGTCCGGCGTCTGGGCGACGTGTCACGACTCCGCCTGGCCCTGCCCGACACCCCTGGCCGGGATGAGATTGTCCGAAACGATTCGCACACCGGCCGAGCAAGTAATAGGAGGCGATCCGTTTCGGTACAAGCTCCGTACGAGGCGGCCGCGTCGGGCGGTCGTCGCGCAGCGTGAAGGAGCCGGCCGTGGCCTCACCCATGTCCGCGAGCAGTTTCCTCAAGGCACTGAAGGCGGAGGGCCTCACCGTCGTCGAGGTCGGCGACTGGCGGGACCACAACCGCAACCACAAGGGCGCCTGGGGCCCCGTGCACGGGGTGATGATCCACCACACCGTGACCCGGGGCAGCGCGCGGACCGTGGACATCTGCCGCAAGGGCTACGCGGGCCTGCCCGGCCCCCTGTGCCACGGCGTGATCACCAAGGACGGCCGCGTGCACCTGGTCGGCTACGGCAGGGCCAACCACGCCGGTCTCGGCGACGACGACGTCCTGCGCGCCGTCATCGCGGAGAAGGCCCTGCCCCGGGACAACGAGGCGAACACCGACGGCAACCGGCACTTCTACGGCTTCGAGTGCGAGAACCTCGGCGACGGCGACGACCCCTGGCCTGCGGCCCAGCTGGAGGCGATCGAGCGGGCCGCCGCGGCCGTGTGCCGCCACCACGGCTGGAACGAGCGGTCCGTCATCGGACACCTGGAGTGGCAGCCCGGCAAGGTGGACCCGCGCGGCTTCACGATGACGTCGATGCGGGAGCGCATCCGCGACCGGCTGAAGTGACCCCGGGCCGAGCGGAGGGATCCGCGGGCGAGCGGAGGGATCCGCGGGCCGAGCGCATCGACCCGTCGACCAGCCGGAGCGGCCCGCGGGACGGAGGGACCCGGGCCGGGCCGGAGCGGCCCGGGGACCGGTCCGCGGGAGGTGTCCGCCGGGTGGCGGCGCCACAATGACGGGGTGACCGGCACCGACCCCCGCGACCTCGCCGCCCTGCGGCCCCGTCTGCCCTCTCCCCTGCACGAGGTGAGCGACGGGCGGTTCGAGCGGCACGGCGTCCGGTTGCTGCTCAAGCGGGACGATCTGATCCACCCCGAGCTGGTCGGCAACAAGTGGCGCAAGCTCGCGCCGGTCCTCGCCACGGCGGGCGGTCGTGCCGTCGTCACGTTCGGCGGCGCCTACTCCAACCACCTGCGGGCCGCGGCCGCCGCGGGCCGGCTGCTCGGGCTGCCCACGGTGGGCGTGGTCCGCGGCCAGGAGCTGGCCGACCGTCCGCTCAACCCCTCACTGGCCCGGTGCGCCGCCGACGGGATGCGGCTGCACTTCGTCGACCGCTCGACGTACCGGCGCAAGTCCGAACCGGACACGCTGGCGGCTCTCCTGCGGGCGGTGGACGCCGAGGGCGCCGTCGTCGTCCCCGAGGGCGGCAGCAACGCGGAGGCGGTCCGCGGCTGCCGCGCCCTGGGCGAGGAGCTGGGCGAACACGCCGACGTGGCCGCCGTCGCCTGCGGCACCGGCGGCACGCTCGCGGGCCTGGCCGCCGGGCTGCCCCGGGGGCGGCGGACCCTCGGCATACCCGTGCTCAGGGGCGGCTTCCTGGAGGGCGACATACGGCGGCTCCAGGAACGCGCGTTCGGCGGGCCGCGCGGCGCCTGGAGCCTGGACGACCGCTTCCACCACGGCGGCTACGCCCGCACCACACCCGCGCTGGACGCCTTCGCGGAGGACTTCGAACACCGCCACGGCCTCCCCGTGGAGCGCGTCTACGTCGCCAAGCTGCTGTACGCCCTGCTCGCGCTCACGGAGGAGGGCGCCTTCCCGCGCGGGACGGCCCTGGCGGCGGTCGTCACCGGCCGCCCCTTCCCCTGAGCCGGTCCGGGGCACCCCGCACCGACGCGCACACACGCGCGTGCCGGCCCGCTCACGTCGTCTCCCGGTACGCGGCGGCCTCCTCCAGGTCGAGCCGGCGCAGCAGGGTCCGGAGCATCTCGTCGTCGATGTAGCGGCCGTCCCGCAGCCGGACGAAGACCTCGCGCTCGGCGCTGATCATCTCCCGGGAGAGCCGCCGGTAGGTGTCGTCGACGGTCTCACCGGTGACGGGATTGACCTGGCCGAGCCGTTCCCAGACGGCGTTGCGGCGGCGCTCCAGGACCATGCGGAGGCGGTCGGCGAGCGGCGCCGGCAGGGCGTTGCGCTCGTCGGCCAGCAGCTCGTCCAGGCGCAGCTCCGCGGCCCGCGAGGCCTGCGCCTGCGCGTTGGCCTCCGCCAGCGTCTCGGCCTGCACGTCGTGTGCGGGGAACTTCAGCAGGCGGATCAGCGGCGGCAGGCTGACGCCCTGGACCACCAGCGTGCCGATGACGGTCGTGAAGGTGAGGAACAGGATGAGGTTGCGCTCGGGAAAGGGCTCGCCGCCGTGCACGGTGAGCGGGATGGAGAAGGCGATGGCCAGGGAGACCACGCCCCGCATCCCGGCCCAGCCGATCACGAACGGCCCCTTCCAGGAGAGGTCGCCCTCACGCGCGCGTACCCGTGCCGACAGCCGGGGCAGGAAGGTCGCCGGATACACCCACACGAACCTCGCCACGGCCACCACCAGGAAGACGGCGAGGGCGTACCAGGCGGCGTCGATCCCCTCGTACTCCCCCAGGCCCTTGAGGACGACGGGCAGCTGGAGTCCGATGAGGGCGAACACGGCCGACTCCAGGACGAAGGCGACCATCTTCCACACCGCCTCCTCCTGGAGCCGGGTGGCGAAATCGACCTCCCACGCGCGGTGTCCGAGATAGAGGGCGACGACGACGACCGCGAGCACCCCGGAGGCGTGCACCTGCTCGGCGACCGCGTAGGCGACGAACGGGATCAGCAGGGAGAGCGTGTTCTGCAGCAGCGCCTCCCTCAGGTGGGTGCGCAGCCAGTGCAGCGGCACCATCAGGACCAGTCCGACGCCGACGCCGCCCACCGCCGCGATCAGGAACTCGCCGATCCCGCCGGCCCAGGTCGCGCCCTCGCCGACGGCCGCCGCGAGCGCCACCTTGAAGGCGGTGATGGCGGTGGCGTCGTTCACCAGGGACTCGCCCTGCAGGATCGTGGTGATCCGGGAGGGCAGCCCCACGCGGCGGGCGACCGCCGTGGCCGCGACGGCGTCCGGGGGCGCCACCACCGCCCCCAGCACCAGGGCCGCGGTCAGCGGCAGGCCCGGCACGATGAGGTACGCGGCGCAGCCGACGACGAAGGTGGCGAACAGGACGTAGCCCACGGACAGCAGCGCCACGGGCCGCGCCTGCGCCCGCAGGTCCAGGTACGAGCTGTCGGTGGCGGCCGTGTGGAGCAGCGGGGGCAGCAGGAGCGGCAGCACGATGTGCGGGTCCAGGGTGTAGTCGGGCACGCCGGGCACGTAGCTCACCGCCAGGCCCGCCGCGACCAGCAGCAGCGGCGCCGGCACCGGCACGCGCCGTCCCGCCGCGGCGATCGCGGCGCTGCCCGCCACCAGCAGCAGCAGCGGCATCACGTCCATCGTCCTCGCCCGCCCTCGTTTTCCGCGCGGTCATCCGCACGCCCGTCGTAACCTGGCAATCATGAAACAGTGCACGCACGCCGACGCGCTGCCGCACCCGGAACCGGAGCCGTGCGGCGAGACCTGTCCGGAGTGCCTGGCCGAGGGCACGGATCCGGTGCAGCTGAGGCTGTGCCTCAGCTGCGGTCATGTCGGCTGCTGCGACTCCTCGCCGAAGCAGCACGCGACGGCGCACCACAAGGAGACCGGTCACCCGGTGATGCGGACCTTCGAGCCCGGTGAGAGCTGGCGCTGGTGCTTCGTCGATCACGTCCTCGTGTGACCTCTGCCCGGGACGGTTCGACCGTCTGACGCCTGGGTACGTCAACCCGGCGCGCGCTCTTCCGATTTGGGCCCGCCGACCCCCTAGCCACTGTGCGTGTTCGCGTGTTTACTATGAGTGACAGCACGGGGTTGGGGTCTCGGGGACAGGAAACTTCGGGGCGCGATAACGTCACCGCTGAACCACGTATCGCGTTGACCCGAGGGTCGTCCCTCGGCCCTGTAACGCTTGTACCACCTTGGAGGTGAGGGTGTCCCAGATCGCAGGCGAGCCCGCGACCCAGGACTTCGTCGAAGTCCGGCTGCCGGCCGCGGGTGCCTACCTGTCGGTGCTGCGTACGGCGACGGCCGGCCTCGCAGCTCGTTTGGACTTCACCCTCGACGAGATCGAGGACCTGCGCATCGCAGTCGACGAGGCCTGCGCGATCCTGCTCCAGCAGGCCGTGCCCGGCTCGGTGCTCAGTTGCGTCTTCCGCCTCGTCGACGACTCGCTCGAGGTCACCGTCTCGGCGCCGACCACGGACGGCCACGCCCCCTCGCGGGACACCTTCGCCTGGACGGTGCTCTCCGCTCTCGCGGGCAAGGTCTCCTCCGCCGTGGACGAGGACAAAACCGTTTCGATCAGCCTCTACAAACAGCGCGGCGCGGGACCCGGGCCGACGTGAGGGACGGGGACGGGCCGGTGCGGGACGAAGAGCGCGGGACACGGGAGCTGCCGGCCGAGGGCACACGTTCTCCGAACGAGGCGCGGCGCACGGCGGACAGCATCGACGGCATCCCCGAGCAGGCCCGGCCGCATCCGGAGGACGAGACCTCGCCCGAGGCCGTCGTTCCGGGCGACGGGCAGCGGACCGGGGACACCCCCGTCCGGCCCGTCCGAGCGGAGGCGAGGGCTCGGGAAAGGGCAACGGGCGGGACGATGAGCGAGCACGAGCGACACTCCGAGGGCCACCTGCCGGGCGCGCGGGGCGCGCAGGGCACACGGCACGACCCGCAGGACCGCAGCGGTGCGCGCCTCCTGTTCGCCGAGCTGCGCACGCTGGCGAAGGACAGCCCGGAGTACGCGGAGCTGCGCAATCGGCTGGTCCGCATGCACCTGCCGCTGGTCGAGCACCTCGCGCGGCGCTTCCGCAACCGCGGCGAGCCGCTGGACGACCTCACCCAGGTCGCCACCATCGGACTGATCAAGTCGGTGGACCGCTTCGACCCGGACCGCGGGGTGGAGTTCTCCACCTACGCGACCCCTACGGTCGTCGGCGAGATCAAGCGGCACTTCCGCGACAAGGGCTGGGCGGTGCGCGTCCCGCGGCGGCTCCAGGAGCTGCGGCTGGCCCTGACCACGGCCACCGCGGAGCTGTCCCAGCTGCACGGCCGCTCCCCCACGGTCCACGAGCTCGCCGAGAAGCTGTCGATCTCGGAGGAGGAGGTCCTGGAGGGCCTGGAGTCGGCCAACGCCTACTCCACCCTGTCCCTGGACGTCCCGGACACCGACGACGAGTCCCCGGCGGTCGCCGACACCCTCGGCGCCGAGGACGAGGCCCTCGAAGGGGTCGAGTACCGGGAGTCGCTCAAGCCGCTCCTCGAAGACCTGCCTCCGCGCGAGAAGCGCATCCTGCTCCTGCGCTTCTTCGGCAACATGACCCAGTCCCAGATCGCCCAAGAGGTCGGGATCTCCCAGATGCACGTCTCCCGACTCCTCGCCCGCACGCTGGCACAGCTGCGGGAGAAGCTGCTGGTCGAGGAGTAGCCGCCGGGGCGCCCGGGCGGCGTCGCCGGGCCGCCCCCGGGCTACTTCCTGGCGCTGCCGGGCCCCCGGATCCCCAGGGCCTGGGTGGTCGACGGGTTGACGAGCAGCACCAGCGCGGTGACGGCCACGACTCCGAGCACGATGCCCGCCGGGACGGCCAGGCTGTCGGCCCGCACCATGTTGTAGGCGACGGGCAGCGCCAGGATCTGCGTGATCACGGCGGGTCCCCGGCTCCAGCCCTTCCGGCCGATCAGTCCGCGGGCGGCGAGCAGCGGCAGCAGGGCGAGCACGATCAGGGTGACGCCGCCGGTTACGGCCGCGGTCCGGTCGTCGGGGTGCCCGGTGAGGCCCTCCACGAGCATCCAGACGCCGCCGGCGACGAGCGCCAGCCCCTCCAGCGCGGCGAGCACGGCCGCGGCGGTCAGCCGCCCGGGGCGGGGGCCCGCCTCCTCGGCGTCGGCGGCTGCGGAGGCGGGGGTGGTGGGGGTCTGCTCACTGCTCACCCCTGAAGGGTAGCCCTCGGCGTGTGCGCGCCCGTCCGGGTGTCGGGCGTATCACGCGCGGGGTGTGCCGGTGGGGATCTTCACCTCGGTCTGGGCCGAGTACCGCCCAGTAGGTACCCTGCACACCATGCGTGCACTTCTCGTGGTCAATCCGGCGGCAACCACCACGAGCGCGCGCACGCGCGACGTGCTGATCCACGCACTCGCGAGCGAGATGAAGCTCGAAGCGGTCACCACCGAGTACCGCGGCCACGCGCGCGACCTCGGCCGGCAGGCGGCGCAGAGCGACGACATCGACCTGGTGGTCGCCCTCGGCGGCGACGGCACGGTGAACGAGGTCGTCAACGGTCTGCTGCACGCGGGCCCCGACCCCGAGCACCTGCCCGGTCTCGCCGTGGTTCCCGGCGGTTCCACCAACGTCTTCGCCCGCGCCCTCGGCCTGCCCAACCACGCGGTGGAGGCCACCGGCGCCCTGCTGGACGCCCTGCGCGAGGGCAGCGAGCGGACCGTCGGCCTGGGTCTGGCGTCGGGCACGCCCGGCTCCGAGGACGAGGCGGTTCCGGCGCGCTGGTTCACCTTCAACGCCGGTCTCGGGTTCGACGCCGGCGTGGTCGGCCGTGTCGAGCAGCACCGCGAGCGCGGCAAGAAGTCGACGCACGCGCTCTACGTCCGCCAGGTGGTGCGCCAGCTCATCGGCGAGCCGCACCGCCGCAGCGGGACGATCACCCTGGAGCGCGCCGGCGAGGACCCGGTCACCGATCTGGTGCTGTCCATAGTTTCGAACACCTGTCCCTGGACGTTCCTCGGCAATCGTCCGATCTACGCCTCGCCCGAGGCGTCGTTCGACACCGCGCTCGACGTCTTCGGCCTCAGCCGGCTGTCGACGGCCGCGGTTGCCCGGTATGGCACCCAGTTGCTCACTTCGTCCCCCGAGCGCGGACCGCGCGGTCGGCACGCGGTCTCCCTGCACGATCTGACCGACTTCACCTTGCATTCGAAGGTGCCTCTGCCCCTTCAGATGGACGGTGACCACCTGGGGTTGCGCACCAGCGTGACGTTCACAGGCGTACGCCGTGCACTGCGTGTGATTGTGTGAGCAGAAGGGGCGAAAGTCCTTTCACTCGAACGTTTAGACCAGGGTCCACCCCATGGAAGTACGGCTGTGACCTAGTCGACACCGAAGAATCAAAAAAAACTTTCCGGAAGGGGTTGTATCCGCCGCCGAGGTTTGCGAGTCTCTTCTTGGCGATCGGGACAGCCCGCAGGACCGGCATCCACAGATCACCGGAACCCCTCTTCAAACCACAGGACCACGCCAGGGAACCTGGCGGTAGGCCCTTCCCTTGTTGAGGGATTCGTGAAAGCGTTCACATTCACAAGCATCCCAGCATGTAATACCAAGGAGAGGTAGCAGCCATGGACTGGCGTCACCGCGCCGTTTGCCGCGAGGAAGACCCCGAGCTCTTCTTCCCCATCGGCAACACCGGTCCCGCGCTGCTGCAGATCGAGGAAGCCAAGGCCGTCTGCCGTCGCTGCCCCGTCATGGAGCAGTGCCTGCAGTGGGCGCTCGAGTCCGGCCAGGACTCCGGCGTCTGGGGTGGTCTCAGCGAGGACGAGCGCCGCGCAATGAAGCGCCGTGCCGCCCGCAACCGGGCTCGTCAGGCCTCCGCCTGACAACCCACCCCTACTGACAGCCTCAGCTTGGCGGCGCGTACAGCGAGTACGCATCCCCCGCTCCCGAGCCGCAGCGCGCAGTACCCCCGATGCGCATCGGACGATGTAGCGCACGAGCACTGGCCTCGGACCTTCACCGGTCCGGGGCTTTTTGCTGTGCCCGCGTCCCGGTCCGACCGGCCGCCGTTACTTCTCGGCGGGCACCGGGATGTCGAGGATCACCCGGGTCCCGCGCTCCGGGGCGGGGACCATGTCGAAGGCGCCGCCCAGCTCGCCCTCCACCAGGGTGCGGACGATCTGCAGACCGAGATTGCCGGAGCGGTGCGGGTCGAAGTCCTCGGGCAGGCCGACGCCGTCGTCCTGGACGGTGACCAGCAGCCGGGCCTCCTTCGTCGTACCGCCGCGGACCGCGGAGACCTCGACCGTGCCGGTGTCGCCGTCCCGGAAACCGTGTTCCAGGGCGTTCTGCAGCACCTCGGTCAGAACCATGGAGAGCGGGGTGGCCACCTCGGCGTCGAGGATGCCGAAGCGTCCGGTGCGGCGGCCGGTGACCTTGCCCGGCGAGATCTCCGCCACCATCGCCAGCACACGGTCGGCGATCTCGTCGAACTCCACGCGCTCGTCCAGGTTCTGGGAGAGCGTCTCGTGCACGATCGCGATCGAGCCCACCCGGCGCACGGCCTCCTCCAGCGCCTCCCGGCCCCGGTCGGACTCGATGCGCCGGGCCTGCAGGCGCAACAGGGCCGCCACCGTCTGGAGGTTGTTCTTCACCCGGTGGTGGATCTCCCGGATGGTGGCGTCCTTGGTGATCAATTCGCGTTCACGGCGGCGCAGTTCCGTCACGTCCCGCAGGAGCACCAGCGAACCGATGCGGGTGCCCTTGGGTTTGAGCGGGATGGCGCGGAACTGGATCACCCCGTCGTGCGCCTCGATCTCGAACTCGCGGGGCGCCCAGCCGCTGGCGACCTTGGCCAGCGCCTCGTCCACCGGGCCGCGGGAGGGGGCGAGTTCGGCGGTGGTGCGGCCGAGGTGATGGCCCACCAGGTCGGCGGCGAGCCCCATGCGGTGGTAGGCCGACAGGGCGTTCGGGGAGGCGTACTGGACGATGCCGTCCCCGTCGACCCGGATCAGGCCGTCGCCGACGCGGGGCGAGGCGTCCATGTCGACCTGCTGGTTCTCGAACGGGAAGGCGCCGGCCGCGATCATCTGGGCGAGGTCCGAGGCGCTCTGCAGGTAGGTCAGCTCCAGGCGGCTCGGGGTTCGCACGGTGAGCAGGTTGGTGTTGCGGGCGATGACGCCCAGCACGCGTCCCTGGCGGCGTACGGGGATGGACTCGACGCGGACCGGGACCTCCTCGCGCCACTCGGGGTCGCCCTCGCGCACGATGCGGCCCTCGTCCAGGGCGGCGTCCAGCATGGGGCGCCGGCCGCGCGGGACGAGGTGGCCCACCATGTCGTCCTGGTACGAGGTGGGTCCCGTGTTGGGCCGCATCTGGGCGACGGAGACGTAGCGCGTGCCGTCCCGGGTGGGGACCCACAGGACCAGGTCGGCGAAGGAGAGGTCGGACAGCAGCTGCCACTCCGAGACCAGCAGATGGAGCCACTCGAGGTCGGAGTCGTCGAGCGCGGTGTGCTGGCGTACGAGTTCGTTCATGGAGGGCACGGGGCTGAGCGTACCTGGCGGTACGGACGGCGATCGAAACCAGCCACAGTCCACTGCTCCCCCGCCCCCGGGCTCGGCCCGCAGGGCCCCGGAAACACCCGCGGGCCGCGGCGCCTGAGAGGGACCCTCAACCCTCCCGGCACCGCAGCCCGGAGCAACATCGGCCGTGGGGTGTGCGGTCCCGGTCGGCCGAAGGATGAGGAGCCGGGGCAGTCAGGGCAGAGAGCCCGGTTCCTCGGTCCGTCCTCCTGTGCGGGGAGGACGGAAGCCTGACGATCACTGTGCGCGAGCGGCACCGTCGGTGCCTCGGTGCCATTGTGGACTAGACCACTAACCGTGTCCATGCGGTGGACGTCGTTTGTTGTCGGTGGTTTCTGTCGGCCGCACCACCGCGTGGCCGGCCGCCAGAAGCGTAACCCTGTTGGCTCAGCCTCGGGGCCAGACCGCCAGGGCAATTTCCGCGAGTGCCTCCAGCTCCGCCCGGCTCGCGCCGTCGCGCGCCTGCTGGGACATGCCCTGGATCATCGCGCCGGTGTACCGGGCGAGGGCGGCGGCGTCGGTGTCCGGCGGCAGGACGCCGTCCGCCACGTCGGCCCCGATCCGGCGCTCGATGGCGGCGATGTTGGCGTTGCGCCGCTCCCGCAGGGACTCCTCGACCTCGGCCGTCGAGCAGTTGGCGGCCGCGTGGATGACGAGGCAGCCGTGCGGCCGCCCGGGGGCCGTGTACTCGACGGCGGCCTCGCGCAGCATCCTCTCTATGCCCGCGCGCGCGGTCGGCTCCTCGGCGAGGGCACGGTCGCCGAAGGAGCCGTAGCGCGCTCCGTACTCCTGGACGACCTCCTCGAAGAGCGAGCGCTTGTCGCCGAAGGCGGCGTAGAGGCTCGGGGCGCCGATGTCCATGACCCGGGTCAGGTCGGAGACGGACGTGGCCTCGTAACCGTGCTCCCAGAACGCCAGCAGCGCGGCCTCCAGCGCCGTCGCCCGGTCGAAGGAGCGCGGGCGGCCGCGGGTCCTGGCCGCGCTGCTCCGCGCCGACGCCCGGGGCCGTTCACTCTTCTCGCCGCTCACCATGGAGTGCATTTTATAGCGGCCACTAGAAAAGTCGCGCGGGGCTGCGGTACGGTCATTTCTGTAGCGACCACTAGTGAAATCGAAGGGGGCGCCGACATGGGCGTGCTTACGGGCAGGACGGCACTCGTCACGGGGGCGAGCAGGGGGATCGGGCGGGGCATCGCGGAGCGGCTGGGCCGGGACGGCGCCCGCGTCGCGGTGCACTACGGGACGAACGAGGCGGCGGCCAAGGAGACGGCCGTCGCGATCGAGGCCGGGGGCGGTTCCGCCTTCACGATCAGGGCCGACCTGACCGCTCCGGGTGCCGCCGAGACGCTGTGGGAGGAGTTCGACAGACACGCCGACGGCCTGGACGTCCTGGTGAACAACGCCGGGATCGGCAGCACGCGCCCCATAGGGGAGATAGGGGAGGCGGAGTACGACGCGGTCTTCACGGTCAACGTGAAGGCACCGTTCTTCATCCTCAAGCACGGCATGGGGCGCCTGCGCGACGGCGGCCGGGTCGTCAACATCTCGTCCGGCCTGGCCCGCACGGCGGTGATGCCGGACAACATGGCGTACGCGATGACGAAGGGCGCGCTGGACGTGTTCTCCCGCGACCTGTCCAAGGTGCTGGGCGCCCGCGGCATCACGGTGAATTCGGTGGCCCCCGGCATCATCGACACGGACAACACGGCCGAGCTGCTGCACGGGAGCGCGGACGGCTGGGAGCGGGCCGCGGCGCTCTCCGCCCTGGGCGGGGTGGGGACGGCGGCCGAGGTGGCCGACGTGGTCGCGTTCCTCGCCTCGCACGGGGGCCGTTGGGTCACGGGCAGTTGGGTGGACGCCACGGGAGGTTCACTGACCTGACACCGCCCCCGGCACACCGCCACTCGTCCGACCGTTTCGACGCGACCGCGCGGCTCCGCTCTGTTAGATTGGTCTAAACCACATAGCCAGTCCCGGGCCCCGGGTGAGTCCTCTCTTCGAAACGGCAGGCCAGCGTGGAAGTTGTCATCGTTCCCGATGCCAAGGCGGGCGGCGAGCTCATAGCCGAAGCCATGGCTCAGCTGCTCCGGCGCAAGCCCGACGCCCTGCTCGGGGTGGCCACCGGCTCGACGCCGCTGCCCGTGTACGAGGCGCTGGCGGCCAAGGTGCGCTCGGGTGCCGTGGACACCGCGCGAGCACGGATCGCCCAGCTCGACGAGTACGTGGGGCTGCCCGCGGAGCACCCCGAGTCGTACCGCTCGGTGCTGCGGCGCGAGGTGCTGGAACCGCTGGGCATCGGCATGGACGCGTTCATGGGTCCCGACGGGACGGCCGCGGACGTGCAGGGCGCGTGCGAGGCCTACGACCGGGCGCTCGGCGGCGCCGGCGGGGTCGACCTGCAGTTGCTGGGCATCGGCACCGACGGGCACATCGGCTTCAACGAGCCGTGCTCCTCGCTCGCCTCGCGGACGCGGATCAAGACCCTGACCGAGCAGACCCGGGTCGACAACGCGCGCTTCTTCGACGGCGACATCGAGCAGGTGCCGCACCACGTGATCACCCAGGGCATCGGCACCATCCTGGAGGCCCGGCACGTGGTGCTGCTCGCCACCGGCGAGGGCAAGGCCGACGCGGTCGCCGCGAGCGTCGAGGGCCCGGTCGCGGCCGTGTGCCCGGCCTCCGCGCTGCAGTTGCACCCGCACGCCACGGTCGTCGTCGACGAGGCCGCCGCGTCCAAGCTGAAGCTCGCCGACTACTTCCGGCACACCTACGCGCACAAGCCGGACTGGCAGGGCATCTGACCGGTCCCGCCCCGGGCCCCCGGGGCGGAAACCCATGCGCGAAGGCGCCGGCTCCCGCCACGGGACCCGGCGCCTTCGCCGTACCGGCACCGTGCTCGGCCGCTGGCAGAACCGGCGGTCGCCGCGACCGTCACCCCACACCGACCCGCCACCGGCAGCCACGCCCACGCACACACCGGCCTGTCACCGGCAGTCACGCCCACGCACACACCGGCCCGCCATCGGTCGGCACGCGCGCCATCCCGCCCCAGCCCGCCACCGGCACGCACGGCCCTGCCCCGCCTGGGCCCGCCACCTGCACCCACACCCCGCCCCAGCCCGCCATCGGCACACCCCACCCCCACCCCAGCCCGCCACCGGTACCCACACCCCGTCCCACCGCGACCCGCCCCCGCACGCACCCC
>NZ_JAIOJZ010000040.1 GCF_020404845.1 Streptomyces hyderabadensis
TCACCACACTGGGAGGGCTGGAGGAGCGCATCCGGGACGTCGGTGACGACGACGTGCTGCGACGGCAGGTCACCGAACAGCTCCAGCGGCTCCTGGAGCTGACCGGCGCCGGTCCGAACGAGGACCCGGACGCCACCGACGACCTCGACTCCGCCAGCGACGAGGAACTCTTCGCGCTGATCGACGGAGCCGAGTAGCCGGTACGGCGGCAGTCGGCCGGCCCGCACGGACGGGCCGGCCGACTGCCGCTTGCACACCCGCGGAGCGCGGGAGCCGCGCGGGACGACGGAACACCACAACGGGAAGAGGGCACGGACCGATGGGCACTGGCCACTGGATACGACGGATGGGGGCGAAGGGCCCGGGGGACGTCCGGCTGGTGTGCTTCCCGCACGCGGGCGGCGCCGTCACCTTCTTCGCGGGACTGGCGCGGGCGCTGGCCCCGGACATCGAGGTGCTGGGGGTGCAGTATCCGGGCCGCCAGGACCGTCACCGCGAGCAGCCGGTCGAGGACATCGGCCGGATGGCCGCGGCCGTCGGCGAGGAGCTGGGCGCGCTGCTGTCGGACGGGCGTCCCAGCGCGTTCCTCGGTCACAGCATGGGCGCGCTCGTGGCCTTCGAAGCGGCAGTGGCGCTGCGCGGGGGACGGTCGTCGAAGGACCTCACGCACCTGTTCGCCTCCGGTCGTGCCGCTCCGTCCGCGGGACCGCGCCCCGGCGACCTGCTCCGCGGGGACGACGAACTGCTGACCGAGCTGCGCCGGCTGGGGGGCGTCGGCGAGGAAATCCTGAACGACCCCGAGATGCTCTCGCTGATCATGCCGGTGGTACGGGCCGACTACCGGGCCCTGGCGAGTTACCGCATGACCCCCGGCGCCTCGCTGGACTGCCCGGTCACGGTGCTGACCGGAGAGGCGGACCCGATCGTCTCACCCCGGGAGGCGGCACAGTGGCGGGGCCTCACCTCGGCCGACACCCGGCTGCACGTCTTCCCGGGCGGCCACTTCTATCTCCAGGACCAGGTGCCGCAGGTCGCGGCAGTGGTGCGGGAGGCGCTGCTGTCTCGCTGACCCGTCGCTGCCTGTCGCCGACGGGGCGAGGGGAGTGCCTGGGCTGCGGGGCCGAGTGTCACTCCGCCGGGGGCTCGTACGTCAGATTGTGCATGGTGCACAGCTCGTAGAGGTCTTCCTCGAATACCGGTTCGAGGTCGGTGTAGGCGAAGTCGAGCTGGTGGAGGATCTCCATGCACAGCAGGCCGTAGAGCTTGATCCAGCTCGACAGGAACAGGTGCAGGGCCTCGGGCGGCAGGCTGCTGTTCGTCCGGGCGGAGTAGTCGGTCATCTGCTGCTGGATGGACGGTGACAGGTCCGTGAAGGCCGGCACCGGATAAGGGGCCTGCTGCCACACCGCCGCGAGCTGGTCGAGGAAGACGCTCTCGAACTGCTGCCCCGCCCGCTGCCGGGGCGACTCCTCGTCCGCCTTGGCCGCAGACATCACGGGGCTGGCGAACATCCAGCTGAACTCGCTGGGGTGGTCGAGGGCCCATGCGCGCATCGCCCGGCAGGTCAGCAGCAGTCTCCGGCCGGGATGCTCGGGCGGACAGGTGTCGCGCGCCGCCAGCATCGTCGAGGTCAGTTCCTGGTAGAAGTCGGTGATGATCGCTTCGACCAGGGCGTCATGACTGACGTAGTAGCGGTACACGGCCGGGCCGCTCATGCCCATCTCCCGTGCCACGGCATTGATGGTCACTCCGGTCGGGCCGTGCTTGCGCAGCAACTGGCGCGCGGTGGAGCGGATTTCAAGAAGTGTGGCCTGCCGGCGCCGTTTCACCCAGGAGCTTGACGTTTGCTGGGCCATTGCTTCTTCCTCGCAGTCGTAGCCGTTGACACGATAGCTGGGCTATGATTTGTTATAGCCCGTAAGTTAAGTCAGTGGTAAGAATATTACTGAGTAGAACTTGTACTGTCCATAGTCGAGACCCGGGGTGACGATGCTGAAGAGCTTTGAGGACTGGCGGTTCGCGGCGGCGGCTCTCGTGCTCGTCGCGGGCGGTGTCTGGGGCGTCTCCCGCGCGCTCTCCGTGCGGGACGCGCAGATCGCCCGGCTCATCGACGTGCTGGACGCGGCGGTGAGCGGTGACGGCGTGAGCCAGAAGGTCCTGAGCGAGGCGCGGCAGCGCTGATCCGGGTCTTCTCGCGGTGTGACCCCGAAAGCCGGCGCGCAGCCGTCCCACCCCCGTACGGCTGCGCGCCCCACCCGCCGTTCCACCCCTGCTCATCCGGGCCGACGCGGTCAGTCCACCGGGCCCGGAGCGTCGGGCGTGCCCGGGCGGGCGTCGCGCAGGATGTTCCCTCGGTACAGGGCCGGAGGGTCCAGGGAAAGGGCCGTGACGAGCGATGTGCCGCGGCCCCAGTCCGGCCGCCTGCGGAAGAGTTCCGGTCGGGCCGTCGTGACGAAGAAGACCGGGCCGCTGGCCGCGCCTGCGCACACGTTGCCCACGTAGTCCAGCAGTGACTCGTCGGTCAGGTGCAGGTCGTCGATGGCTATCACGAGCGGACGCGGCTCCGCCGGGCCGCCGGACGACACCCCCGGGTCGAGCAGGTCCGCCAGCCGGGCCATGGGGGCCTCGGTCCCGTGCGGGACGAACGGGGGCTCCGGCCGGTCCCGGAGCGACCGGGCGATGCCCCATCCCTGTCCCGGTGGCTGGTGGGGCGGGGAGTAGGAGAGGAAGCGGGGCGGGATCGCCTGGTTGAGGAGACGCCGCTCGAACTCCTCGAGCAGTCGGCTCTTCCCGGTGTCCGGGCCGCCGAAGAGGGTGACGACATGGGGCGTGCCGTGATGGCGCACCCGGTGCCACAGCGCTTCCAGGACGTCCAGCTCGACCTCCCGGTCGGCGAGCCCGAGCTGGGCCCCCGGGAAGCGGGTGCGTTCCTCGGTGGCCCGCCACGCGTGCGTGTCGTCGCCCGCGCGGTCGTAGTGGACGGCGGAAGCGGTCATCCGGTGCGTCGTCCCGCAGGCGAGTATCTCGCCGGCCCCGGCGTGCTGCAGCAGGAACTGGCTCTCGTCGAGCGGGTCGCCGTCGACGGTCCATCCGGTCTCGGTGCACCCGCTCCCGTCGTACCGCAGGCGGGCCTCGCCGCTGGCCACCGCGGCGTGCAGGGCCGGCCCGCCCCGCATGCGGGCGGGCCGGGGGAACGGGGCGGACGAATCGTCGGCGTGGAGCTCGTCCCGGATCGCCATGGCGGCACGCACGGCGGACCACGCGTGGTTGCCGCCCGAGTCACGGGCGTCGAAGACCGCGAGGTGGGTGGCGCCGAGCGAGCCGATGACCACCCCGTCGAACGCGGTGACGAGGCTGCGGACGCGGTCGGCCGTGCCGTCGCGCAGGTCGTCCGTCCCGTCCGGCGCCGAATCGGCCGGCGCCGGCCCGAAGTCCAGCCTGAGGAGCAGCACGCTCACGACGCGGCGCTCCCCGGCCGGCGGCAGCGACGAGGGAGTCGGGTGAGCCGGGAGGGCCGGGGGAGACGGCTGTGGCGGGGAGACGAGCCCGGCGGACGCCGGTACGCCGGTCGGCTGCTCCACCGGGACGAGGAGGTCGGCCTCCGGTCCGCCCGGCTCGCCCGGCTCGCCCGGCTCGCCCGGCTCGCCCGGCTCGGCCGCCTCGGCCGGGTGCCGGTCCGTGGGCGCGGTTCCGTGCGCGCGGACGCCTTCGCCGCCCTCGGCGGACGCTGCCGGACCGGCCGGGTACAGCCCGCTGTCGTGGTTCAGTATGGCCTGCTGGAGGGACTGCAGTTCGCGCCCCGGCTCCAGGCCCAGGTTGTCGATCAGCGAGGCCCGCAGCCGGCTGTACACGTCCAGGGCGTCCGCCTGGCGGCCGCAGCGGTAGAGCGCCAGCATGAGTTGGCCGCACATGCGCTCGCGCAGCGGCTCGGACTCGACCACCGACTCCAGTGCGGCGAGCACCGACTGGTGCCGTCCGCAGAGCAGTTCGGCCTCGGCGTAGTCCTCGAGCGCGTCGAGCCGCGTGTTCTCCGCGGCGGCGAGCTGGGGCCAGCGGAACCCCGCTTCCGCGAGGTCGGTGAGGGCCTGGCCCCGCCACAGGTCCAACGCCTCCCGGAGGGTCCGCGACGCCTGGTCCGGCGATCCCGACCGCAGGGCCAGCCGCCCCTCGTCGACCAGCCGGTGGAACACATGGAGGTCGACCTGGCCGGGATCGAGCCGGATCATGTATCCGGGCGCCTTCGTCACCAGGGTTTCGGAAAGGTGCCCGGTCTGATGGGCCGCGAATGCGCGGCGCAGCCCCCAGATGGAATTCTGCAGGATTTTACGCGCCGTCGTCGGGGCGTCGCCTTCCGTCCACAATGCATTGAGGAGTTCGGAGGTGGTCACCACGCGATTCGCGTTGAGCAGCAAGTAGGCCAGTGTGGCTCTTTGCTTGGTTCCGCCCAGCGGTATGGGCCGTCCGTCCGCGACGACTTCGAGAGGGCCAAGCATACGAAACCACATCAGGACTCCCCGCTTGCCTGAGATCGGCTCAGTGGTGTGGTGAACGACGCGCACGGCAGCGCAAAGTTGGTGAGGGGGAAATCAATCCTAAAGGTTTCCCGGGCCGCAAGGGGCGCCCGCAGACCGTGCGATGAGCGGACAGTGGGCGCACGGTGTGCCCTCGGTCCCGATATTCTCCGGGGCGCCGGGAGAATGGGCCGGGGCGAATGCGGGAGGTGTGCCGCGGGGCCCGGCGGCGCCCCGCGGCCCGGTGTTTCACTCGTCGAGGATCCTGGCCACCAATTCGGCGGCGCGGGCGTGCGGCATGCCCGCCGCGCAGAGCAGGGTGACCGTCGTGGCGCGGCCCGCCTCCTCGGGGCGCACATGCCCGTTGTTGGTGGCCTCCATCACCGAGAACAGCACTCCTTCCAGCACGTAGCGCAGCCCCTCCGCCGGCAGCGGGGAGGAGAACGTCCCCTCCTCCAGGGCGCGTTGGATGAGCTGGGTGCCGGCCCCGTGGACGGCGCCGAGGCGGTCGCGGATGCCTTCCATGGTGAGGCTCTGCTGGGCGAGGGAGAGGAGCAGGCGGTAGCGGTCGACCACCTCCCAGACCGCGAGGAGGGAGCGGGCCAGCGCCTCGGCCGGATCGGTCACCCCCTCGCGGCCCGCGGTGTGGGCCTGCTCCACCGCCTCGATGGCCCCGCCGATGATCGCGGCGATCAGTGCGTCGCGGCTGGGGAAGTGCCCGTAGACCGTGCGCCGTGACAAGCCCGCCGCGAGGGCGATCTGGTTGATGGACGCGTCCGGGCTGCGGAGCAGTTCGGCGAGCGCGACGTCGAGGATGTGTCGGCGGTTGGCCTCGGCTCTGAGGCTCGACGCGTGTGGATGCATGCCTTCTAGTTTTACAGGTGTGTGCAAGTGCGGCTACATTCACACATGTGCGCAACTTGGCGTTGTGCTGCTCTGCGCTTGCCGACCGGCAGCCGCAGGCCGAACAGAGAACGGAGGGGGACCCATGCCGTTAATCGTCAACGAGCCGGTCGACCGCATGAGCGGGCCGTACGCCCGACGCTGGTGGGCGCTGCTGGTGCTCTGCCTGAGTCTGATGATCTCGGTCATGGCGAACACCGCCCTGACGGTCGCGGCACCGGACATGACCCGCGATCTCGATCTGTCCAGCTCCGACCTGCAGTGGGTCATCGACGCGTACACCGTCCCGTACGCCGCGCTGATGCTGCTGCTCGGCGCCATCGGGGACAAGTACGGCCGCCGTGGGTCGCTGGCGCTCGGGCTGCTGATCATGGCCGCGGGCGGGGTGGCCGGCGCCTTCGCGGACACGTCCTTCCAAGTCATCGTCGTCCGCGCGGTCATGGGATTCGGCGCCGCCATGATCATGCCCGCCACGCTCTCGCTGCTCGCGGCGACGTTCCCGCGCGAGGAGCGGGCCAAGGCCATCACCATCTGGGCGGCCACCTCCGGGCTCTCCATCGCCGCCGGCCCGCTGATCGCCGGTGTGCTCCTCAAGAGCAACGGCTGGGAGTCCACCTTCCTGATCAACGTCCCGGTGTGCGCCGTGGCGATCCTGGCGGCCTACGTCCTGGTGCCGCCGTCCAAGGCCGGCGACCGCGGCCGGATCGACTACGGCGGCGGCACCCTCTCGGTGGTCTGGTCCGGCGCCCTGATCTACATGATCATCGACGGCCCGCACTTCGGCTGGGGCGCCTCGGCGTTCACCGCCGCGGGCATCGCCGCGCTCGGCCTGCTGCTGTTCATCTGGTGGGAGTTGCGCCACCCGCGCCCGATCCTCGACGTGCGCAAGTTCGCCCAGCGCGCCTTCGCCGGGGCCAACCTGGCCATCGCGGCGTTCTTCCTCGCCGTGTTCGGCGTCTTCTACTTCCTCACGCTGCACTTCCAGTTCGTCCTCGACTACGACCCGCTGGAGACCGGCATCCGCATGCTGCCGCTGGCGCTCGGGGTGTTCCTGGGCGCCGCGACGACCGGTGTGCTGACGCCGCGCCTGGGCGCCCGGGTCATGGTGACGGTGGGCATGGCGGGCGGTACGACGGCCCTGGCCCTGCTCATCGGCGTGGACTCGGGCTCCGCCTACGGGGACTTCGTGGCGCCGCTCGCCCTGCTCGGCGTCTCCCTGGGCCTGGCCGTGTCCCCGTGCACGGACACGATCATGGGTGCCTTCCCCGAGTCGGAACTCGGAGTGGGCGGGGCCGTCAACGACACCTCGCTCGAACTCGGCGGATCGCTCGGCATCGCGGTACTCGGTTCGGCGCTCGCCTCCTCGTACGCCGCGAACCTCACCGACGCGACCGAGGGCAGCAAGGTGCCGCCGGAGGCGCTGGAGGCCGCGAAGGACTCGGTCGCCGCGGGCAACGCCGTGGCCCAGTCCTTCGACGAGAAGGCACGGCAACTGGCCGAGCAGGCCGTACAGGCGGGGTCGCCCGAGGAGGCCGCCCGGCTCAAGCAGCAGGCGGCGGAGCTGGCGCAGGGCTCGGACCGGATGGCCGACGCGGTCGGCTCCGCCTTCTCCGACGCCGTCTCCGGTACCAGCCTGCTCGGCGCGGTCGTCCTCGGCTCTGCGGCCCTGGTGGTCGCCGTACTCATGCCCCGCAGGTCCGCCGAGCCGCAGGCGCCCGTCGAGGTGGACGCACAGCCCGAGACGCCGCCGGCTCCGGTGCCCACGAAGGCCGGCCGGTAAGCCGACCGGGCGGCCGGTGCGGGCGTTGAGTCCGGGCCGGTGAGCACCACGACCGGCACGCGGCGCGAAATCGCATCCCGCCCGCGACGACGGCCCGGAGCGAGAACGCTTCCGGGCCGTCGTCGCGGGCGAGGGCCGTTTCACGGGGGGAGCGGCCGGCCGCCGTGGCCGGCGCCGGGCCCGCGGCTCAGGGGATCGCGTGCAGGGCGCCGCGGTGGAAGACGATCGACGTGGTCGCCGCCGTCGCCGCGGTGCCCAGACCGGCCACCCGCGCCAGTGCGAAGTGGTGGTCCCCCAGCTTGCGTATCTCCTCCACCCGGCAGTCCAGCCAGGCGGCGATGCCGGGCAGCAGGGGATTGCCCAGCGGAGAGGTCCGCAGCGCCAGCCCGGCGAACTTGTCCCCGCCGCTGGTCGCGAACCGGGCGCACAGCTCCTGCTGGTCGCCCGACAGGACATTGACGGTGAAGGTGGCCGCGTGCGTCATCTGCGGCCAGCTCGACGACTTCTCGTCGACGAAGATGCCGACCAGCGGCGGTTCCAGGGACACCGACACGAACGACCCCACGGTCAGACCCGCAGGCCCGTCCCCTGTTGTCGCCGTGACCACGGTGACCGCGGTCGGAACCTCGCGCAGCACACTGCGGAGCGTTCCCGAACTGACAGGCACCTCCGCGTCGGCGTGGTCGCGGGCGGGCGAAGTCGTGCCCATGCTGTCCTCCCGGTCGATTCGTCCTGCGCCAGATCCTGGCACCCGGACCTGGAGAGCCGGTCATCGTCAAATGGTGCGGGGCGGCGCGGTGACGGCGGCGGCCGCGCCGGGTGCCGTGCGCACTCCCGGGTCTTCAGTCATCCTCCAGGGCCGCCCGCCAGGCTCGGCCGGGTACAGCCAGTGTCGGCAGGTCAGGAGGGAGCGTCATGACGGCGGAGCCGCAGAACGGGCAGTCTCGGGTCGCGTTGGTCACGGGGGCCACGCGGGGCATCGGCCGGGCGGTGGCCGAGACCCTGGGCAGGGACGGCATCAAGGTCTTCATCACCGCACGCAGTGCCGAGGACGTGGCGGCGACGGTCAAGGAGCTGACGGAGGCGGGCCTCACGATCGACGGCCTCGCCGCCGACGTACGGTCCGCGGACGACGTCACGCGAGCGGTCGCGACGGCCGTCGACCGCTTCGGGCCCATCGACATCCTGGTCAACAACGCGGGCCGCAGCGGCGGCGGGGTGACCGCCCAGATCTCCGACGAGCTGTGGAACGACGTCGTCGAGACCAACCTCAACAGCGTCTTCCGCGTCACCCGCGAGGTGCTCAACGCGGGCGGCATGAGCGCGAAGTCCGTCGGGCGGATCATCAACATCGCCTCGACGGGCGGCAAGCAGGGCGTGATGCTGGGAGCGCCGTACAGCGCCTCCAAGCACGCGGTCGTCGGCTTCACCAAGTCGCTCGGGCTGGAACTGGCGAAGACCGGCATCACCGTCAACGCCGTCTGCCCCGGCTATGTGGAGACGCCCATGGCCAAGAAGGTGCGTGAGGGATACGCGGGCCACTGGGAGATCGCCGAGGAAGAGGTGCTCAAGCGGTTCGAGGCCAAGATCCCGCTGGGCCGCTACACCGCCCCCCAGGAGGTGGCCGCCCTGGTCGCCCACCTGGTCGCCCCCGCCGCCGCCGCCATCACCGCCCAGGCCATCAACGTCTGCGGCGGCCTCGGCAGCTACTGATGCGCGTACGGACGGTCCGTGTGGCCGTACCGACCACCGCATCCCCGTCCAGACCGACCGAAGGAGAGCCGGACCCACCATGGCAGTGACGCATCACGCCCGGCACACGATCACCGTCGAGGCCCCCGCGCGGACGGTGTACGGAATCATCGCGGACGCCGCCGACTGGCCGCGCGTCTTCCCGCCGTCGGTGCACGTCGAGCAGACGCCGCTCGGCGACGGCGAGGAGACGCTGCGGATCTGGGCCACGGCCAACGACGAGGTGAAGCACTGGCAGTCCCGGCGCCGGCTCGACCCGGAGGCGCTCACGGTCGGCTTCCGGCAGGAGAGGACTACGGCACCGGCGACGTCGATGGGGGGACAGTGGCAGATACGGCCGCTGTCCCGGAGCAGCTGCGAGGTCGTCCTCCACCACGACTTCACGGCGCAGGACGACGCCCCCGAGCACGTGGAGTGGATCAACCGGGCGCTGGACCGCAACAGCGAGGCCGAGCTGAGCCGGATGAAGGCCACCGCGGAATCCGCCGGGGAACTGGGGGAGCTGCTGTGCACCTTCGAGGACCGGGTGCGCATCGAGGCGCCCGGCGCCGACGTGCACGCCTTCCTGTGGCGCGGCGAGCAGTGGCAGGACCGGCTTCCGCACGTGTCCCGGGTGAAGCTGACGGAGCCGGACGAGGACATCCAGATCCTCGAGATGGACACCGTCGCCAGGGACGGCTCGCAGCACACCACCGAGTCGGTGCGGGTGAGCCGCGGAACCTCCGGGATCTTCTACAAGCAGCTCCGGTTGCCCCCGCTGCTCACCGCGCACGTCGGGGCGTGGCTGCTGGAGGAGTCGGAGGGGGTGACGACGGCCGTGGCCCGGCACACCGTGGTCATCGACCCCGCCAAGGTCACCCTGCTGGGCCCGGACACCACCGTGGCCGACGCCCGGGCCTTCGTCCGGGACGCGCTGGGCACCAACAGCCGTGCGACGCTGGGGCACGCCAAGGAGTTCACCGAGCGGAGCACCGTCCGCTGACGCGGGTGCCCCCGTCCGGCCGGGCGGGCCGGGCAGCGCGGTCCTCCGCCGCGGCCCGGCCCGCCGCCGGGCCGGCTCCTGGGCCTGCTAGGCGTAGCAGGCGACGGGGCGGCCGCCGTTGAACTGCGCCATCTCCGCGAAGACCGGGGCCGAACGGATCTCGGTGTCCCGGGGCAGCGACGACTCCTCGGCGTAGGCGCGGTGCAGATTGGCCACCAGGCGCTCGGGGTCCCGCAGTGCGGAGTACGGGCCGAGGTCCGTGTCCAGGGCGGCCCGCAGCGGGGACACCCCGGCGGCCAGGCCCGCCCGTGCGATGTCGCGCACCCACAGCAGGTAGTCCCGGGTGGCGTCGAGCACCTCCGGGCCCGCGACCGGACCGTGGCCCCCCACGACGACGGCGGGATCCAGGGCGCGCAGCCGCGTGATCGCCTCCAGGGTGCCGCTCAGCGAGCCCATCAGGACGAAGGGGGTGCACCCGGGCAGCAGGACGTCCCCGGCGAACAGGACGCGCTGTTCGGGGAGCCAGACCACGATGTCGCTGGTGGTGTGCGCCGGGCCGACGTGGATCAACTCCGCCGTCAGGTCGCCGACATGGAGCGTGGCGCGGTCGCGGAACGTCAGGGTCGGCAGCGCGAGGCGGATGTCGCCCCACTGCGTGGCCGGCCAGACCTCCCGCATCGCCAGCCCGCGCCGGGCCATCTCGTTCCGGGTCACCTCGTGGGACACCACGGTGGCGTGCGGGGCGACCACCGAGTTGCCGAAGTGGTGGTCCCCGTGGTGGTGGGTGGTGATCACCGTGTCCACCTCCATGGGCGTGCGGGAGGCGATGGCCGCGCGCAGGGCGCGGGCCCGCCGTTCGGTGGCGGCGGTGTCCACCACGGCCACCGCGCCGTCGGAGATCAGCACGCCGGCGTTGTTCAGGCACCAGCCCCCGTCCGGCTGGATGTAGGCGTGGACGCCCGGTGCGAGGTCCTCCAGGCGGGGAGCGGCCGAGGGGGGCGGGGCAGCGGGGCGGGGCGTGGCCGACGGCTGGGTCATCGGGGAGTTCCTTCCCGGGTGGTCGGTTGCGCGTGCGGTCCTCACGATCTGCCGTCGCGCTGGAGGGGGACAGGTGGGCCGCTGGCCGCGGGCAGGAGGCCCGGCGGAGCCGTGGTTCCCGCCGTGTGGAACAACTTGCACCGGACATTGCCGCGGGACATACTGTTCCGTAGTTGTGGGGCAAGTTGTTCCGTATCTGGACGACGGGCCGTCCACGCATCCCCCCTTCCCATTGCTCACCGGCAGGAGATTCTGGTGTCCGAACGACCCCTGGGGCAGGCTCACGCGTCCCCGCCCGCTTCCCCGCAGGCCGGCGCCGCAGCGGGATCCGGTTCCCGCAAGGGGCTGGCGCTGACCGCCATCGCGGTCGCCCAGCTCATGGTCGTCCTCGACGTGTCGATCGTGAACGTGGCGCTGCCGTCCATCCAGGGAGCCCTCGACTTCTCCGCGACCAACCTGGAATGGGTGGTCAACGCCTACGCGCTCGCCTTCGGCGGACTGCTGCTGCTCGGCGGGCGGATCGCGGACATGTACGGTCAGCGCCGCACCCTGCTCTTCGGCATCGGACTGCTCACGGCGGCCTCGCTGCTCGGCGGCATGGCGACCAACCAGGGCTGGCTGATCGCCGCCCGGGCCGTGCAGGGTGTGGCCGGAGCGCTGGTCGCCCCGGCCGCGCTGGCGCTGATCGCCAGTACGTTCTCCGAGGGCGGCGAACGCAACCGGGCCATGGGCATCTACGCGGCCATGGGCGGCGCGGGCGGCGCGCTCGGCAACGTCCTCGGCGGCGTCTTCACCGACGCCCTGAGCTGGCGCTGGGTGCTGTTCGTCAACGTCCCCATCGGCGTTCTGCTGCTGCTGGCCGCGGTCAAGGCGTTCCCCGCCGAGCGGGTCACCAGCGAGGGGCGGCGCCTCGACCTGCCCGGTGCCGTCACCTCGACCGTCGGCATGTCACTGCTGGTGTACGGGCTGATCCACGCGGCCACCGACGACTGGGGCAGCGCGGGCACGGTGCTGCCGCTGGCCGTCGGCGCCGCACTGCTCGCCCTCTTCGTCGTCATCGAGTTCCGCAGCGACTCCCCGCTCATGCCGCCGAGCATCTTCCGCAACCGCAACCGCACCGGCGCGTACGCCATCATGCTGGCACTCGGCGCCGGCATGATCGTGCTCTTCTACTTCCTCACCCTCTTCATGCAGATCGTGCTCGGCTTCAGCCCGCTCAAGACCGGCTTCGCCTTCCTGCCGTTCGCCGTGGGCGCGGCCGTCTTCGCGACGATCAGCAGCCAGGTGGTGGGGCGCGTGGGCCCGCGGATCCTGCTCGGCACCGGGACGCTGCTGGCGGCCGTGGCCTTCTTCTGGTTCTCGCGGCTCAGCGAGAACGGCGCCTACAGCAGCGATCTGCTCGGCCCGCTGATCCTCTCCGGATGCAGTGTGGGCCTGTGCTTCGTGCCGCTCACCCTCGCGGCGGTGGCCGGGGTGCGCAAGGCCCAGGCCGGTGTCTCCTCCGCCCTCCTCAACGCCGGCCAGCAGGTCGGCGCCGCACTGGGCCTCGCGGCCCTCGGGACCGTCGCGATCAGCGCCACCAAGGACCGGCTCACCGAGCTGATGGGAGCGGCCGCCGCCGAGTCGGCGGAGGGCTACGGGCCGGCGGACGCGGCACACATGCCGCCCGAGGTCCGCAAGGCGGTCTTCGACTCGCTCGCCCAGGGCTACGGAACGGCGTTCCTGGTGACCGGATTCGTCCTGCTCGGCGCGTTCGTCCTCGCCGTCCTGGTGATCCGGGTCTCCGCCAAGGACGCGGAGAACGCCGAGATGGCCGTCGTGGTCTGAGCCCGGACAGTCACCGGGCCCGGCCCGCCCACCGTACCGACACCCGACCCGCAGGAGACCGCAGTGAACGCTCGAGCGCAGACCGGCAGCGCACCCCCCGTCGACCTGACGATGATGTACGCGATCCACCGCGCCTTCCGGCGGGATCTGCGGCTGCTGGAGGCGGCGCAGCACGAGGACCCCGCCGCCTTCCGGCAGGCGTGGCAGCTCTTCAAGACCTACCTGATGATCCATCACCTCGCCGAGGACCACTCGCTGTGGCCCGTCCTGCGCACCAAACTGGCCGGACGTGACGAGGCGTTGGGCATGCTCCAGGCCATGGAGTCCGAACACGCCCAGCTCGACACGGCGGTGGAGAAGGTCGACGCCGCGCTCGGGCAGGACGGCGGTGAACGGGCGCTGCCGGCACTCATGGCGGACGTCGCCGCCTGCCTGACCGACCACCTCGACCACGAGGAGGCCCAGGCACTGCCGCTGCTGGAGAGCGAGCTGACGACGGCCGAGTGGGGCGCCTTCGTGACGGAACAGCGCAACCAGGTCGGCATCAAGGGCGCCTCGACGTTCTTCCCCTGGCTGCTCGACGGCGCCTCGGAGCACGAACGACGCGCCGTGCTCGACCGGGTCCCGGCGCCGCTGCGCCTGGTGTACCGGACGGTGTGGCGGCCCAGGTACGAGCGCACCTCGCCCTGGAAGGGCAAGGCAGCCTCCTGACCGCAGCCCCCGCACAGACGCCGGTGCCGGACGTGGGAATCCCCCGCCACGTCCGGCACCGGTCTGCCTGCCCCGCCCGGCTCAGAACACCAGCACGGCCTTGCCGTTGACCTGCCGTTCGCCGACGCCGCGCAGCGCGGGCCGGGGGTCGGTCCAGTCGCCGACGAACGCGACCTGCGGGTCCAGTTCGCCCTTGGCGACGAGCCGCAGCAGTACGCCGAGATCGTTCCCGACGGGCCTGCGCGGCATCTCGTCGAACAGGTGGATGTACTGGATCCGGACACCGGGCCTGGCGTGTCCCCAGTCGAAGGGCAGACAGAGGTCGGCCCGGGTGGTGTTGCCGTAGCAGACCACGGTGCCGCCCCGCTCGACCAGCTGGTACGCGCTGCGGAACACCTCGCCGCCGACACTGTCCACCAGGACCTGCACCGGCCGCGTCGCGCCGGGACCCGCGTCGTAGGTGGACGCCTCGGCGGCACCCAGTTCGGCCAGCCCCTTGAGCCGCTCCGCCGAACCGGCCCAGGCGGCCACCTCGGCCCCGGCGGCCCGGGCCAGCTGGACGGCGATCCGGCCGACCCCGCCACTGGCGCCGGTGACCAGGACCCGGCGGCCCAGCAGGGACCCCGCGTGCCGCAGGGCGTACAACGCGGTGAGCCCGGCCACCGGGACAGCGGCCGCGTCGGTCCACTCGACGCCGTCCGGGAGCGCGGCGAGCCGGGTGGTCGACAGGGCGACCCGCTCGCTCCAGCCGTCGCGTTCGGCCACGCCGGCCACCCGGCTGCCGACGGGCGGCCCGCTCCCGTCGGCAGCCGCGCGGACCACGGTGCCGGCCACGTCGAAGCCGAGCCGGGAGCCCGGCGGCAGCATGCCGAGCAGGGACAGGTCGCCGCGGTTCACGGAGACCGCCCTGACCTCGACCACGGCCTGGTCGGGCCGGGGTTCGGGCTCCGGCACCGTGGTCGGCCCTACCTCGGTGCCGCCGTCCGCGGGAGTGGTGAGTGCTCGCACCTGTCAGTCGCCTCCGTTGCTGTCGTCGCGATGGAATTGCGGGAAGTCGCGAGGGAATAGCGGGCAGGAGAAACGCCGGTCACCAGCGCACGCCGCCGTCGACCGGCAGCACCGCGCCGTTCACGTAGCTGCTCTCCGAGGAGGCCAGGAACACGGCGGCGCGGGCGACCTCGGCTCCCGTCCCCGGCCGTCCCGCGGCCAGGGTGTCCCGCAGCCGCGGCCAGAGCGTCTCGTTGGCCATCAGCGCGCGGCCCTGCCCCTCCTCGACGAAGCCGGGCGACAGGCAGTTGACCGTGATCCCCCTGGGCGCCAGCTCCAGCGCGCAGACCTCCGTGAACCGCTCCACGGCCGCCTTGGAGGCGCAGTACGCGGACGCGCCGGGCATGGCGCGCCGCCCGAGCAGTGAGGACATCGTGATGATCCGGCCCGACCCGGCCTCCTGGAGGTACGGCACCGCCGCCCTGACCGTGTGGAACACGCCCGTCAGATTGGTGCCGACCACGGCGTCCCAGTCCTCGTCGGACAGCACCGACACCGGACCGGGCCGGCTCACCCCCGCGTTGGCGACCACGATGTGCGGACCGCCGTACCGCTCGTGGGCCGTACGCATCAGGTCGGCCATCGACTGGGGCACCGTCACATCGGCCTTGACGTGCACGACCCGGCCGCCCTTGTCCGGCGGATCGGGCCGTACGTCCCTGGCCGCGGCGACCACGATGGCCCCCTCGTCGGCCAGTGCCCGCGCGACGGCCCTGCCCAGGCCGCGGGTGCCGCCGGTGACCACGGCGGTTCTGCCCTGCAACTGCATTGCTCCTCCTGAGTTCCGGCCGGGGTGAAGGATCCGCGGCGGATTCCGGAACCTCGATGCTGCTGTGCCCGGATGGCGGGGCGAGGGAGACCGGCTGGAGGCGCGCGGCGCGCCGCAGGGGGCGGCCGCCCCCTCCAGCGCCCCTGGATCCGGGTGCCAGGGGCCGCGGCGATACTCGGGCTCCCGCCCGGACCGGACACCGCGGTCCGGGCCCCTGCCGACCGCTGAAGGAGGAAGCCGTGCCCGTTCCCGTGCAGCGCGACCACGAACGGACCCGCCTGGCGCTGGCCGACTGGCTCACGGCCCGCACACCCCGGGCCGACGAGGTGAGGGTCGGCCCGGTCCGGGTGCCCGGCGCCGCGGGATTCTCGGGGGAGATCCTGCTGTGCGACGCCGAGTGGACCGAGGACGGAACCGAACGCCGCGAACCCCTCGCCGTGCGGGTGGCCCCCACCGGGCACCGCATCCACCCCGACGACCGCTGGACGGAACAGGTCCGGCTGCTGGAGGCCCTCAACCGCACGGACGTCCCCGTGGCGCCCCTGCTGGGGCACGAGCCGGGTTCCTCGGTGCTCGGGGCGCCGTTCCTGGTGATGCGGCGGATCGAGGGCCGGGTGCCCGCCGACTTCCCCTCGTACCACCGGGAGGGCTGGCTGGCCGAGCTGCCCGAACACCGGCGGCGCGCCGTCTGGTGCGGCGGGGTGGAGATGCTCGCCGCGGTCCACCGGCTCGACCCCCGGGCGCTCGGCCTCGGCTTCCTCGACCGGCCGGAGTACGGCAGCGGCCACCTCACCCAGCAACTGACCGAGTACACCCGGCTCATGCCGTACTACGGCGCGGACGGCAACGAGGCCGCGACGACGGCGCTGGCCTGGCTGCGGGAGAACCGGCCCGAGGAACCCGGCCGGCCCCGACTGCTGTGGGGCGACGCCCGGCTCGGCAACATCGTCTACGACGGGGAGACCCCCGCCGCCGTACTGGACTGGGAGATGGCCGCCCTGGGCCGGCCCGAGTCGGACCTGGCCTGGTTCCTGCACCTGGACCGGCACCTGAGCGAGGGCATCGGCGCGGACCGGCTCACCGGGCTCCCCGACCGCGCGGAGACGGTGCGCCACTACGAGCGGCTCACCGGCCACGTCGTACGGGACCTGGAGTACTACGAGGTCTTCGCCGCGTTCCGGTTCTGCGTGCTCACCGCGCGGGTGACCCGGCTGCTGGAGGAGAGCGGCATCATGCCGCCCGGGACCGACTTCCCGCTGCACCGCAACGCCACGCGTCTGCTGGCCCGCGTACTGGAGGAGACGGTCGCCCGGCGCGGCGGCGCGGCGGTGCCCCGCTGACGAGGGAGCACCCGGCAGTCTCCGTGACTGCCGGGTGCCGGGTGCCGGGTGCGGGGTCCCGCGGCTACGCGGCGGCCAGGGTCCGGTTGACCGCCGCCAGGAGTTCCCGCGGGGTCTCGACACCGTCGAGGACGTCGTCGCCCAGCTCGACACCGTAGTCACGGGATATGCGGGCCACGGTCTCCAGCAGTGCGAGGGAGTCGTAGCCGAGGTCGGCGAAGGCGGAGTCGAGGATGTCGCCGTCCAGGTCGACCGACTCGTCCTCGCCCGCGGACGACCGCATGATGCCGGTGAGGTCCTCCACGGTCAGTTCGGTCGCGGTCGCGTTGGCGTCGCTCATGAGTTGTCCTTTCGGCGTGGCTGTGGGCTGGGCAGGATGGCTGGTCAGGGACGGCAGGGGAGGCCGGTCGGTCCTCAGACGTCCCGTCGTACGACGGCGGCGGCGTTGAACCCGCCGCGTCCGCGGGCCACGACCAGCGCGCGGCGCAGGTCCGCCGCGCGCGGCTCCCCGGTGACGAGGTCGATCGGATGACCGGGGCCGGGACGCGCGACGTTCGCGGTGTGCGGAATCGTTCCGTCCCGCAGGGCGAGCAGCGCGGTGGCCAGGTCCAGTGAGGCCCCGCCCGCGAAGAGCCGGCCCGTCATGCTCTTGGGCGCGGTCACCGGGACGCCGCCCGGTCCGAACACCTCGCCGAGCGCGCGGGACTCCGCCCGGTCCAGCTCCGGCACACCGGCGGCGTCCGCGAACACCACGTCCACGTCCTCCGGTGCCGTACGGGCGTCGTCCAGTGCCCGCCGGATCGCGCGCACCAGGCCCGCACCGGCCTGGCCGGACGCCTGCGGGGCGGCGTCGAACGTCGCCGCGTAACCGGCGAGTTCACCGTACTCACGCGCGCCGCGCCGGCGAGCGCTCGCGGCGTCCTCCAGGACCAGGAACGCACCGCCCTCGCCCGGCACCTGCCCGGGGGCGTCCTCGGCGAAGGGCAGGAACGCGCGGTCCGCCCGGCTGCCGGTGCTCATCGCACCGGAGCTGAGGTGCCCGGCGAGGCCGAGCGGGCACAGGGCGCCGTCGACACCGCCGGTGAGCATCGCGGTGGTCCCCTTGCGGATCTGCCTCCGGGCGTTGCCGAGGGCGTCGAGACCGCCCGCCGCGTCGGTCACCACCGTGTTGCTGGAGCCCCGCAGACCGTGCCGGATGGAGATCTGCCCGGTGTTCACGGCGTAGAACCAGGCGAAGGACTGGTAGGCGCTGACGAACCGTCCGCCCTTGCTCCACAGGTTCTGCAGCTCCCGCTGCCCGAACTCGAACCCGCCCATGGACGAGGCCGTGGCCACCCCCATGCCGTACGGGTCGAGCCCGGCCGGGTCGAGCGCGCTGTCGCGCAGCGCCTCGTCGGCCGCGTACAGGGAGAGCCGGGTGCCGTGGTCGGTCTGCGGGACGAGCCGGCTCGGGATGTGCTTCTCGGCCTCGAAGTCCGGCACCTCCCCGGCCAGCCGCAGCGGATACCCGCTCGCGTCGTAGCGGGTGGTCGGGGCGATGCCGCTGCGCCCGGCCAGCGTCGCCGCCCAGTACGCCTCGGTGCCGATCCCGTTGGGCGCGGCCACCCCGACACCGGTGACCACGGTGCGCACCGTGCCGTCGGCCCTCATGCCGCCTCCCGCTCGGGACGGGCCAGCACCACGGCCGTCTGGAAGCCGCCGAAGCCGCTGCCGACGCTCAGTACGTTGTCGACCCGTGCCTCCCTGGCCCGCAGCGGTACGTAGTCGAGGTCGCAGGCCGGGTCGGGTTCGTGGAGGTTGGCGGTCGGCGGGACGAGCCCGTCGCGCATGGCCAGCACGCACGCGACCAGTTCCAGCGCGCCGATCGCGCCCAGCGAGTGCCCGATCATCGACTTCACCGAGCTGACCGGGACGTCGTAGGCGTGCTGCCCCAGTGCCGTCTTGAAGGCGGCGGTCTCGTGCCGGTCGTTCTGCTTGGTGCTCGACCCGTGGGCGTTGACGTAGTCGATCGACTCGGGTGCCAGACGTGCCTCGGCGAGGGCGTGCGAGATGGCGTCGGCCATCTCCGTGCCGTCGGTCCGCAGCCCGGTCATGTGGTAGGCGTTGCAGCGCGTGCCGACCCCGGCGACCTCGGCGTAGATCCGGGCGCCGCGCCGCCGGGCGTGCTCCAGCTCCTCCAGCACCAGCACGGCGGCCCCTTCGCCCAGCACGAGCCCGTTGCGCGTCGCGTCGAACGGGCGCGAGGCGTGCTCCGGATCGTCGTTGCGGGGCGTGGTCGCCTTGATGGCGTCGAAACAGGCCAGCGTGATCGGCGAGATCGGGGCGTCGGTGCCCCCGCTGATCACCACGTCCGCGCTGCCTTCACGGATCAGGTCCGTGGCGTGGCCGATCGCGTCGAGCCCCGAGGTGCAGCCGTCCGAGACCAGCGCCACCGGGCCCTGCGCGCCCACCAGGTGCGCCAGTTCCACCGCGATGGAACTCGGCACGAAGTGGTCGTAGAGGTGCGGTACGGCGTAGCGGTGGTCGACCAGCCAGTCCGCCCCCTCGTTGCTGAGGACGGTGTACTCCCGCTCCATGCTGGTGGTGCAGCCCACGGCGTTGCCGAGGGACACCCCGACGGTGGCGGGGTCCTGTGCGGGCAGGTCCAGGCCGCTGTCGGCGACGGCCTCGCGCGCGGCGGCGACGGCGAACTGGGTGGCCCGGTCCATGCGCCGGACCTCCTGCCGGCCCAGTCCGGCGGCGAAGGGGTCGAAGTCGCATTCGGCGGCGACCCGGGACCGGTAGGGCGCGGGATCGAAGGAGGAGATCGTACGGGTGGCCGTGCGGCCGTTCGAGATCAGCTCCCAGTACTCCTTGGCGCCCGGTTTTCCGGGGGCCACTGCTCCGATCCCGGTAATGACGATGCGACGTTCCATGACATCCTCACTCACAGTCGGCGGGGTCCGGCGACCGGCCCCGGCCTGTCACGCTCGCAGCCCTGCCTGGTGGCGGGATGGTGGACCTCTGGTTGCGTGCTGGGCCCGTTCACGGCCCGCTCGCCGGTGCCGGGACCGGCAGCGGGTCGTGTGCCAGCCACCCGCCGGCCAGCAGCCGTTCCACCGCCGTGCGCAGCACGGTCAGGTCCGAGGCGTCGCCCCGGGCCCGCACCGGCAGCAGCGCCTGGGCGGCCGAGCGGCCGGCGCCGACCGCCGCGTGCCGCTTGGCCAGCGCGGTGAGACCCTGCCCGGGGCCGGCCTCCAGCAGCAGCAGGTCGCCCGTGCCCAGCAACGCGTCGAGGGCCGGGCCGAACAGCACGGGGGCGGCCGGCTGCCCGGCCCAGAACTCCGGGTCCCGCGCCTCGTCGGGGCTCAGCGGCCCGCCCGTGTACGCCGAGTGCAGCGCGAGCCGCGGAGCACGCAGCGGCAGCCGGGACAGCGCGGGCAGCGCCGCCCGCGCGGCCGGACCGAGGGCCGGGCTGTGGAAGGGGCTGAGGGCGCGGGTCCGGCGGCAGGTGAACCCGGCCGCGCGCAGCCTCGCCTCCGACTCGGCGAGGGGCGCCTCGGAACCGGCCAGGATCACCTGGCGCGGTGCGTTGACGGCGCCGACGACCACGTCGGCGTGCAGGAACGGCGCCATGTCGGCGGCCGTCGCGTGCACGGCCAGCATGCCGCCGGCCGGCGCCGACTCGATGTGCGCCACCCGCTCGGCCATCACCCCGGCCGCTTCCTCCAGGGTGAAGACACCGGCCAGGGTGGCCGCCGCGACCTCACCGACGCTGTGGCCGAGCAGGGCCGCGGGCCGCACCCCCCAGTCGAGCACCATCCGGCCCAGCGCCCAGTCGACCGCGAACAGCAGGGGCTGGGCGCGGCGCACCCCGTCCAGGTCCACGTCCGGGGAGCCGGACAGCCAGTCGGCACGCAGCGCGGCGCCCTCGGCACCCCACACGTCCAGCACCTCGTCCATGAGGCGGCGGAACGGCGGGTGGGCGCGGTACAGCCCCACGGCCATGAGGCGTTGCTGGGCCCCCTGCCCGGGGAACAGCAGGGCGACACCGCGGGGCGCCGGTGCCGGTGACGAACTGGTCGGACTGGTCGGACGCACGACTGTCTCCTCGGGGCGACGGAACGGCGGGACAGCCGCACTCTGGCACCGCGCCCTGGAGGATCGGTCTCGACCCGGCAAGGGCCGTCCGGCGGCTCTCCAGCGGGCCCCCATCTGCTTCCCAGCCCCCGTCCCCACACTGGAAGCACGGCCGACGGAACGTGACCCGTCCCCCTCGGCCCAGCGCGCGCCCACCGCACACGGCCGCCGGACCACGGTCACCCACCGTCGTCCGGCGGCCGTTGGGCTTGACGGGTGGGGTGTGACCGATGTGTTCGACAGTCCGGCACGAAAGAGGCAGGGAGGCCCCTCGGTGGAGAGGCAGCAGCACCGCGCCGACGTGGTGATCGTAGGCAGCGGATACGGCGGTTCGATCGCCGCCCTCAGGCTGGCGGAGGCGGGGGTCGACGCCGTTCTGCTGGAACGGGGGCGCCGCTGGCCCGTCGACGACGCGGGCGACACCTTCGCGACGCAGACCGCGCCCGACGGACGCGCCGCATGGCTCAGCGAGACGTCACCGCTCACGGACGCGAAACTCGACGTCTACACCGGCGTCCTGGAGTTCGTCGAGGGCAGCGGCATGAACGTGCTCGCCGGCACCGGAGTGGGCGGGGCGTCCCTGGCGACCAACGGCACGATGTGCGAGCCCTCGGCCGAACTGTTCCGGCGGACCCTGGGCGACGTCCTGGACCACCGGGAGATGAGCGAGCGGTGGTATCCGCAGGCGCGGGAACTCATCGGCTGCGCACCGATCCCGGACGACGTCTACCACTCCGAGTTCTACCGGTCGGCCCGCTCGTTCGCCGACCAGCTCGACAAGGCCGGCATCCCGTGGGACAAGGTCGACCTGGCCGTGGACTGGGACGTGGTCCGCGAGGAGATGGCCGGTACCCGGGTACGGTCCCAGATCGACGGCCTGAACGTCTTCGGCGTCAACAGCGGCGCCCAGCGCAGCCTCGACCGCACGGTGCTGGCCCGCGCCGAGGCCTCGGGCCACATCGACGTGCGGCCGCTCAGCGTGGTCACCGCCGTGCGCCCGGCCGACGCGGACGCGGGCGGCTACCACGTCGACTACGAGTCGATCGACGAGCGGGGCGAGGTGCTGTCCCGGCACCGGATCACCACCACCCGGCTGGTGCTGTCGGCCGGCACCCTGGGCACCAACCGGCTGCTGCTGCGCGCCAGGGAGCGCGGCGAACTGCCCGCCCTGCACGGCGCGCTGGGCACCCGGGTCGGCAACAGCGAGGTCATCACGGCCCGTACCGGCATGGCGGAGAACAACCCCCGCCAGGGCGGCCCCGCGGCGATCCTCGCGCGGGACTGGCAGGACAACCCGCTCGGACCGGTGTCCCTGCTCAACTTCCCCTGGCCGGACGCCCCCGAGGGGGAGGGCTGGACCACCACCATCGGGGCCGTGCCGGCTCCGGCGCTGGGCGCCTTCCGCTACCACCCGGACAAGGACGACGTGGTCCTGCACTGGCCCGCCGAGGACCCGGCCCTGGCCCGCGCCCAGTCGGCCATCACCCACACCCTGGACCGGCTCAACGAGGCGAACCCGGGCACCCGTACCGCGTTCAGCCGGATCGGCACCACCGGCGGCAACGTGGTCGGCGGCGTGCCGCTCGGCACGGTGACCGACGACGCCGGCCGGGTCGAGGGCTACCGGGGCCTGTACGTGGTGGACGGATCGCTGCTGCCCGGCACCGGTGTACCGCCGGCGCTGACCGTGGCCGCCGTCGCGGCCCGCGTGACGTCGCTGCTGGTCCACGACCTCGTCGGCCCCCGCTGACCCGCCGGGGCACGCGGCGGCCGGACGGCTCGCGAGCAGACGAAGGCGGCGCCTCCCGGTGGATCGGGAGGCGCCGCCTTCGTGCGGTCGCCGTCGGCCGCCGCCCGCTCAGCCGGCGGTGGCCGACGGGGTGCGGAAGTGCGGGGCGACCTGCTCGGCGAAGAGCCGCATGGTGCGGGCCGACTCCTCGTGGCTGGGGTTGCCGGAGATCACCTGCAGGCTGACGGTGATGTCCCCGTACCACTCACGGATCGTCCGGAGCCGTTCGGTGACCTCCTGCGGGGTGCCGACCAGCACCTTGTTGTCGGCCAGTGCGCGGTCGAAGTCGGCCCGGGCGATGTTCTCCACCACCTTCTCGTAGCCCGCGTACACCTCGCTGCGCCGCTCTCCCCAGGCGGCCACCGCGTCCCGCATGACCGCGTTGCTGCGCTGGGAGTACTCCTTGCCCTTGGCCCTGGCCTCGGCGGCGTCCTCGCTGAGATAGGCGTTGTAGCTCATGTGGATCTCGCCGTCCCCGGGATGGCCCGCCTCCGCCCACGCCTTGCGGTAGAGGCCGATCATGTCCTGCACGACCTCGCGCTTGTTGATCGAGGGGACCATCATCAGGCCGTGGCCGTCACGGCCGGCCTGCTCGCAGGAGGACGGCGTCTTCGCCGTCGCCACCAGGATGGGCGGGTGCGGGCGCTGGTAGGGGCGCGGCAGCAGGGTGACCGGGCCGAAGGAGTGGAAGGCGCCGTCCCAGACGACGTCCTCCTCGCTCCACAGCTTCCGGCAGGCCCGGATGCCCTCGTCGAAACGGGCCCGGCTCTCGTCCATGTCGATGCCGAAGGCGTCGAACTCGTCGGGCAGGAAGGCGCGTCCGAAGCCGACCTGGAGCCGGCCGCGGGAGATGTTGTCGAGCATGGCCAGCTTGCCGGCCAGTTTCAGCGGATGCGTGAAGGCGGGGATGACGGCACCCGTCACCAGCTTGATGCGGCTGGTGCGGGCCGCGGCGGCGGTGAGGAAGGTGACCGGGTCCGGGCTGTAGCCGCCGTACTTGAAGAAGTAGTGCTCCACCGTCTTGACGTGGTCGAACCCGAGTTCCTCGGCGAGCGCGACCAGGTTCAGGCTCTCCTCGAAGTAGTCCGCCGCGTCCTTGTCGTCCGGTCCCACGGTGGGGAAGAAGTTGATGCCGAATTCCATGCTGGCTCCCTTGTGCTGGCAGTCGTGAGGACGGTCAGAAGACGACGCTCGCGCCGCCGTCCACGGGCAGGACCAGGCCGGTGGCGAAGGACGCCTCGGGACGGGCCAGGGCCACCATCCACCAGGCCACCTCCTCCGGCCGGCCCACCCGCCCGAGCGGCACCCGCTCGCGCTGCCGTGCGCGCAGGCGGGCGATCCCCTCGGGGTCGAGCCCGGCGTGCTCCGCGATGGGTGTCTCGACCGGCCCGGGGGCGATGCCCGTGACCCTGACCCCCTTGGGGGCGAGTTCGAGGGCCCAGGTGCGGGTGAGGAAGTCGAGGGCGGCCTTGGTGGCGCCGTAGACCGAATGGCCGGGCCAGCCGCGCTGGTTGCCGGCCGTGGTGACGTTGATGACCAGGCCCTTGGCGGCCTCCAGCGCGGGCAGCGCCTGCTGGGTGAGGAACAGCGGCGCGAGCAGGTTGGTGGCCACCTGGTCACGGGCGTTGGCCGCGTCGATGCGGCCCAGGGGCGCGGACCTCATCGTCACGGCGTTGTTGACCAGGACGTCGATGCCGCCGAGCGCGTCCTCGGCCGCCGCCACCACGGCACTCGCCGCCCCGGGGTCCGAGAGGTCGGCGCTGAACGGCCGGATGCCCTCGTGGCCGCGGGCCGTCTCGTCGAGTACGCCGGCCCGGCGGCCCACCACCAGGACGCGGGCGCCCTCGGCGGCGAAGGCGTGCGCGGCCGCCCGGCCGATTCCCGTACCACCACCGGTGATCACCACGGCCCGGTCCTGGAGCAGGCCCTGTGCTGGCTGAGTCATGGCTGCACTTCCTCGCTGGAATGCGCGAGGCCGTGCTGGGGGACACGCTCCCGGACGGCCTCGCGAAGGGTCAGTACTCGTAGCGCTCGCCGTCGGCGCCCACCGGTGACCACCACAGGTTGCCCTGGGTGACACCGTCGGCGAACAGGGCGCTGCGGCCCTCGACGATCCGGCCGTCCTCCCAGCGCAGCATGTGCACGCCCTCGACCTGCAGCCGCTCGTAGGGGGAGGTCGCGCCCTCCTTGGCGTGCTCGCGGTAGCCGTCGAGGCGGTAGACGTCGATCGACACCCCGGCCTCCTGGTCGACGAGGACGTTGAGCGTCTCGGAGGAGATCCGGCCCCCGGTGGCGGCCATCAGCTTGCCCATCTTCGCCAGGTAGTCGTCCAGGCCGACGAACCAGCCGGAGTACTGGTGGTTGCCCGGCATCTGGAAGCGGACGTCCGGCGACCAGTACTGGAGGATCTGCTCCCGGTCCCCGGTCACCAGTGACGCGTACGCCGCGGCCACGCGTTCGCGTGTCAGCTCGGTCATGCTCACAACCTTCTTTCCTTCGCTTGACGTCGGCCGGCTCAGGTGCCGTCGTGGGTGATGAGGCGGTGCCTGACCCGCCACTGGCCGTCCTGGAGGACCAGGACGTCCTCGCCGGTGGTGCTGAGGTAGGTGGCGGCCCGGCCGCCGCGCGGGGTCTCGAAGACCATCGCGTAGTAGCGGGTCAGTACGGTGGCGGCGTCCTGCCGCTCCGCGGCGACCATGCCGAACCAGTGCCGCCGCTGCACGTCGAGCTTGGCGAGCCGCTCCATGCCGGCCCGCATCCGCTCGGCGATGACGGCGCGGCCCGTCCAGGGCTCGGGCTTCACGTTCTGCGCGAAGACGCCGTCCTCGGTGAAGCCGTCGGCCCACTCCTCGGCCTGCCGCTCGTCGAGGAGCTGCATCTGATGGGCGTAGAACTGCGTGATCCGGGAGTACGTCTCGGCGTCGACCGGGCTGGTGATCTTCAGGGGTCCGGACACCGGATCAGGCCTCCCCGACGCCGGACTCGACCAGGTCGGACAGGTGCGGCTCGCCCTTGATGACGGTGCCCAGGGCCTTGAGGCGGTTGCGGAACTCCGGCTCCTTCAGGGCCTGTTCGAACGAGGCCTGGTCCTCCCACTCCGCGACGTTGAAGTACACGGAGGAATCGCTCTGCGAGCGGACGAGCTGGTAGCGGATGAGGCCGGGACGGGTGCGCATGAACTCGGCGACATGGGCGTAGATGCGTTCCAGGTCCTCGGCCGCTCCGGTGAGCGTCAGCTTGTTGACGAAGACGACCACGACGACTCCTGTGTCTCGAAGGGTGACGGCGGCACTCGCGCGGACCGCCCCCGCCACCTTCGACGCCCCCGCTGATGACCTGTTGGGGCGGCGCTGGAGGAGCGCGTCGCCCACCGGGACCCCATCGGTGCTCCAACGGCCGTCCGCAGACTGGGCGCCCGGCCCGCCGGCCCCGTACGACGTCGGCGGGACGACCCCGAGTCGGACCAAGCGACCCAAGCGACCCAAGGAGTGGCCGTGTCGGACGAGCACGTACCCGTTCTCATCGTGGGCGGCGGCCTCGCCGGCCTCACCACCGCGCTGTTCCTGTCACTCCACGGCGTCCGGCCGCTGGTGGTGGAGAAGCACCCCGGCACCTCGGTCGTCATGAAGGCGCGCGGACAGTACCCCCACACCATGGAGGCGCTGCGGATCGGTGGCATCGCCGACCGCATCGCGGCCGCCGGACCGGACGCCGGCACCGGCGAGTTCTACATGGTGGTGGCCGACAGCCTGGCGGGGCCCGTCCTCAAGCGGATCATGACCGAGGGCGAGATGGCGATGCGCCACGTCTCCCCCGAGGACTGGGCGATGGCGGGCCAGGAACGCACCGAGGTGATCCTCGCCGACCGGGCCGGGGAGCTGGGCGCCGAGCTGTGCTTCGACACCGAACTCGTCTCGCTCACCCAGTCGGCGGACGTGGTCACGGCCGTGCTCAGGGACGTGCGCACCGGCACCGAGCGGACGGTGACCGCCGACTACGCGGTGGGCGCCGACGGCGCGCACAGCCGGGTGCGGCGGGAACTGGGCATCGGCATGCACGGCCGCGGCAACCTCGGCGAGATCTTCCGGGTCTTCTTCGACGCCGACCTGAGCGAGCCGCTGCGTGAGCTGCCCGGAGTCGCGGACGGCCGCAAGTTCGCGCTCTTCTGGCTCCAGCAGCCGGTGCCCGGCGTCTTCTACACCACGGACGTGCCCGGCCGTTACGGATACGTGCTCGGCATGTCCCAGAACCCGCCGGACTTCGCCGCCTTCACCGAGGAACGGTGCGCCGAGCTGGTCCGCACCGGTCTGGGCCTGCCCGACCTGCCCCTGGAGGTCGTCGAGACGGGGCGCACCGACATCGTCAGCGAGATCGCCGACCGGTTCAGCAGCGGCCGCGTCCACCTGGTGGGCGACGCGGCCAGGCTGGTGCCCGCGCCGGGCGGTCTGGGCGGCAACACCGCGATCACCGACGGCTTCTACCTGGCGTGGAAGCTGGCGATGGTCGTCAAGGGCGAGGCCGGCGGCGGGCTGCTGGACAGCCACGACGCGGAGCGCCGTCCGGTCTCGGAGATGATCGGGGAGCAGCAGCTGCGCAACACCGTGGAACGACTGGCGGACTACCTCGACGACGGGGCGCTCGCCGCGCCGCTCCCGCCCGTCGTCCAGGCCTTCGGCTACCGGTGTGCGCACGGCGCGGTGGTCCGCGAGCCCGACGACGCGGGGGAACTGCTGGAGGACCCGGCCGCCCCGACCGGCCGCCCCGGATCACGGGCGCCCTACGTGCGGCTGCCCGCGGGCTCGCCGGCCCCGTCCACCACCGCCCTGTTCGGCCGCTCCTTCGTCCTGCTCACCGGCGACGGCACGGGCGGCACCTGGACGGCCGCGGCCGCCGAGACGGCCCGGCGGCTCGGCATCGCCCTGCCGGTGCACCGGCTCGCCGGTACCGAGTGGGAGAAGAGCTACGGCGTGAGCGGGGCGGGCGCCGTACTGGTGCGGCCCGACCGCTTCGTCGCCTGGCGCTCCACCGGTCCGGCCGCGGACACCGAGGCCGCCCGGCAGGCCCTGGAGAGCGCCCTGCGCACCGTCCTGGACCGCCCGGAGACCGCCCGCTAGGACCGGGGCCGCCGCGACGGCCCCCGGCCCCCGACCCCGACCTTGCAAGGACGAACGAGGAGATGACGATGATTCTGGTGACCGGAGCCACGGGAAACGTGGGCGGAAAGGTGCTGTCGCTGCTGCGCGCGGGCGGGCACAAGGTGCGGGCCCTCAGCCGGGACCCGGAACGGGCCGGTCTCGCCGCGGATGCGGGCCTGGAGGTGGTCGCCGCCGACCTGGGGCGTCCTGAGACGCTGGCGCCCGCGCTGGACGGCGTGCAGAAGGTCTTCCTGATGTCGCTCGGCGCGAACAAGGCGACCCACGACGCGCACCTGGTGGCCGCGGCGCGGGAGGCGGGCGTCGAGCACGTCGTGCAGCTCTCCACCCTCGGCGTGGAGGTGGCCGAGGACCCGAAGACCAACCCCCTCGGTCACTGGCACCGGATCGCGGAGGACGCGCTGCGCGATTCCGGCGTGGCCTGGACGATCCTGCGGCCCAACGGCTTCATGAGCATGAACCTCGGCTGGGCCGCGTCGATCAAGGCCGAGGGGGTCGCCCGCGGCCCGCTCGCGGACGTGCCGGAGGCGATCGTCGACCCGCGGGACATCGCGGAGGTGGCGGTGCGGGCACTCACCGAGCCGGGCCACGAGGGCCGGGTCTACGAACTGACCGGGCCGCAGGCGCTGACCGGGCGGGAGCAGCTCGCCGTGATCGGCGCGCTGCTCGGACGGGACCTGCGCTTCGAGACGGTCCCGCTCGCCGCACACCGGGAGATGATGCTGCGGCACTTCTCCGAGGAGACCGTGAACGGGGTGATCACGACGCTGCGGGAGGCGATCGAGCACGGCAGCGAACTGCACGGCCGGCTGTCGCCCGACGTCCGTGACGTCCTCGGCCGTAAGCCGCGCTCCTTCGCCGACTGGGTCCACGACCACCTGGACTTCTACCGCGCATGACCGGCGCCCCGCCGCCCGGGCGGAACGGCCCGCCCGGGCGGCGGGGAGGAAGAACTGGCACACTCTGTACCGGACAGCAGATCCACGAACCACAGGGAGTATTCATGTCCACGTCTGCCGACGCCGCAGGACGCAGCCCGCGGGCGCCGGAGCGCGGCATGGATCCGCGGGCGGCCCGCAGCCGGGCCGCGGCACTCGCGGCGGCCCAGGAACTGCTGGTGGAGCAGGGGTGGGCCGCGGTCACCCACGTCGCCGTCGCCGCCCGCAGCGGCGTGGGCCGCACCACCCTGTACCGCCACTGGCCGGACTCCCCGTCCCTCATCTACGAAGCCATCGCCCAGCGCATCGCGAGCGCCCGACCGGCGCGCACCGGCAAACTCCGTGACGACCTGATCGCCCAGCTCAACGGTCTGCGCGCGCTGCTGCACGACCCGGTGGGGGAGCGCGGGATGCGGGTGGTCATCGAGCGGGCCGGCGTGGACCCGGCGTTCGCCGAGCTGAAGGAGTCGCTGTACCAGGCGGGCTCCGGAGGTTTCCGCGTGATCATCGAGCGGGCCAAGGAGAGCGGCGAACTCCCCGGCGGCCTGGACACCGAGCTGGCCATCGACCAGCTCGCGGGCCCGCTGATGTTCCACCGGCTCCTCGCGGAGCGCACCTTCGGCGCCGAGTACGTGCACTCCGTCGTCGACGCCTTCCTCGCGGCCAACCTGCCGCGCCGGAAGGGCTGAGGCGCCGCCCCGCAGCCGGGGGGCGCGCCGGTTCGGCCCTCGTCGCCACGGCGTGCGGCGCTCAGTGCCGCACGAGCTGCTCCGGGTGCCTGGCGGGCGCGCCGGCGGCCACCAGGTCGCCGCCCGCGGGCAGAGGCCGTCCGGCCGGTCCGCCGGGCTCGGCGGCCAGCACGGAGTCGGTGCACGCCGGGACGTCGAGGGCCGGGTCGCCCGCCAGGATCGCCTGGTGCAGACGGCGCACCCGCGCCGAGGGGTCCAGGCCCAGCTCGTCGCGCAGCACGGTGCTCAGCCGCCGCAGCACCTCCAGCGCCTGGGTGCGGCGCCCGGTGCGGTGCAGCGCGAGCATGAACTGGGCGTGCAGCCCCTCGTGCATCGGGTACTTGGCCGTGAGCCGGCTCAGCTCACCCAGCAGCTCCTGGTGCCGCCCGAGCCGGAGGTCCGCGGTGATGCGCTGCTCCCGCACGCTCGTGCGCTCCTCCTCCAGGCCGACGAGAAGCGCCCGCAGGACGGGACCGCGCTGTACGTCGGAGAGCGCCGCGCCCTGCCACAGCCGCAGGGCCTCGGAGAGACAGGCCGAAGCCCGCACGTCGTCGTGGTGGAGCGCCGAACGGCCCTCGCGCACCAGGGACCAGAAACGGTTGGTGTCGAGTTCGTCGTTGCGCACCGCCAGCAGATAACCGCCGTCACGGGTTTCCAGGATGAGGCGGGCCGCCTGCAGGCTGCCGATCCGCGGCACCCGCCGCAGACTGCGCCGGAGCTGGAGGATGTACGACTGGAGGGTCGAGAGCGCGCTGTTGGGAGGGGAGTTGTCCCACAGTTCCTCGATGCACGTGCCGGTGGACACGACCTGGTTCGCGTTGAGGAGCAGCAGGGTGAGCAGCTGTCGCTGCTTCGGGGCCGTCGGCGTGTAGGACTTCCCGCCCTCGCTCATGCGCAGGGGTCCCAGTACGGAGAATTCCACGTCGTCTCGCACACCTTCCGGAATAGTGACAGGATTCGAGTTGCCCGCGTTCGGCGGGGTGGTCAGTACCCCCTGTTTTGTGCGGCGGGAAATCACCGAATTGGAACGAAGATTAATCGGGTGTGCACATCTGTCGTCAACCGGCGGCTAACGCTCCCCGGTCCTCTCTGCCGCTACGGGACTTGACCTGCGAAATCCCACCCCCGGTAAGTGGGGAACTCGGTGGTAACGACCCGCTCTCCGGTGCGCCGGGGGCAGCAGTTACCGGCGCATGACTCGGTCCCGATTAGGGTCTGTGTGAATGTGGGTCCGTTGAAATTCGGTGCGTAGTCCTCGTGCGGGACATTCGTGATGCGGGAAAACAAGCGGTTGGATTCCGATGGCTGATGAGAAAGAACTGCGTGAGTACCTCAAGCGCGCGGTCGCGGACGCGCGCGATGCCCGGCGACGGCTGCGCGAGGTGGAGGACCGCGCGTGCGAGCCGATCGCGGTCGTGGGGATGGCGTGCCGGTACCCCGGCGGGGTGAGCAGCCCGCGCGAGCTGTGGGAGCTGGTCCACCGCGGGGCGGACGCGGTCTCCCGCTTCCCCGCCGACCGGGGGTGGGACGAGGACGTCTACGACCCCGACCCGGAACGCCCGGGCAAGTCCTACGTGCGTGAGGGCGGTTTCCTGGAGGACGTCGCCGGATTCGAGCCGGAGTTCTTCGGGATGTCGCCGCGGGAGGCGCTGGCGGCGGATCCGCAGCAGCGGCTGCTCCTGGAGACCGCGTGGGAGGCGATGGAGGACGCGGGCCTGGTGCCGGCCACGTTGCGCGGCAGCCGCACCGGGGTCTTCGCCGGGCTGATGTACCAGGGGTTCGCCGCGGACATCCTCGACGACGTCCCCGTCGAGGTCCAGGGCTACGTCGCCGGAGGCGCCTCCAGCAGCATCGCGGTGGGCCGGGTGTCGTACACCTTCGGGTTCGAGGGCCCCGCGGTGGCCGTGGACACGGCCTGTTCCTCGTCCCTGGTGGGGATCCACCTGGCGGCGACGGCCCTGCGCCAGGGGGAGTGCGACCTGGCGCTGGCCGGGGGCGTGACGGTGATGGCCACGCCGACCTCGTTCGTGGAGTTCTCCCGGCAGGGCGCGCTGTCACCGGCGGGGCGCTGCAAGTCGTTCGCGGCGGACGCGGACGGCACGGTGTGGGGCGAGGGTGCGGGTCTGGTGCTGCTGGAGCGGCTGTCGGACGCGCGTCGGCTGGGGCACCGGGTGCTGGCGGTGGTGCGGGGTTCGGCGGTGAACCAGGACGGTGCGTCGAACGGTCTGACGGCTCCGAACGGTCCTTCGCAGGAGCGGGTGATCCGGGAGGCGTTGGGCAGTGCGGGGCTGTCGTACGCGGATGTGGACGTGGTGGAGGCGCACGGGACGGGGACGCGGCTGGGTGATCCGATCGAGGCGCAGGCGCTGCTGGCGACGTACGGGCAGCAGCGCCGGGAGGGGCGTCCGCTGTACCTGGGGTCGCTGAAGTCCAACATCGGACACAGCCAGGCCGCCGCCGGGGTGGGCGGTGTGATCAAGATGGTGGAGGCGATGCGGCGCGGGGTGCTGCCCAGGACCCTGCACGTGGACGCCCCGTCGCCCCGGGTCGACTGGGACTCGGGTGCGGTGGAGCTGCTCACCGAGGCCAGGCCCTGGCCCGAGACGGGGGCGCCGCGCCGCGCGGGTGTCTCCTCCTTCGGCATCGGCGGGACGAACGCGCACGTGATCGTGGAGGAGGCTCCCGAGGAGCCGTCCACGGAGCCGGTGGAGCCGGTGCAGCCGGACCCTGCCACCGGACTGCCGGTGGTGCCGTGGGTGGTGTCGGGGCGCACGGCGGAGGGCCTGCGGGGCCAGGCGGCGCGGCTGCTGGCGGCCGTGGCGGCCGACGACGCCCCGGAACCCCGGGACGTGGCCTGGACCCTCGTGTCGGAGCGGGCCGTGCTGGACTCGGCCGCGGTGGTGGTCGGCGCCACCCGGGCCGAGCTGGCGCGCGGCCTGCGGGCCCTGGCATCGGGTGCGCCGGACGCTTCGGTGACGGTCGAGCCCTCGCGCTCGCGCGGCACGCCGCACCTCGCCTTCGTGTTCACCGGGCAGGGGGCGCAGCGGCTGGGAATGGGCCGGGAGTTGTACGAGTCGGTACCCGAGTTCGCCGCCTTCTTCGACGAGGTGTGCGGGGAACTGGACGCCCACCTCGCGCACCCGCTCAAGCAGGTGGTGTTCGCCCGGGAGGGATCGGAGCAGGCGGGACTGCTGGACCGTACGGAGTTCACCCAGCCGGCGCTGTTCGCGATCGAGGTGGCGCTGTTCCGGCTGCTCGAACGGTTCGGCGTGGTCCCCGAGTTCGTGGCCGGTCACTCGGTGGGCGAGGTGGCCGCGGCCCATGCGGCGGGCGTGCTGTCGCTGGCGGACGCGGCCCGGCTGGTGGCGGCGCGGGGCCGGCTGATGGGATCGGCCCGCGAGGGCGGCGCGATGCTCGCCGTCCAGGCCGGCCCCGAGCAGGTCGCGGACGACCTGGCCGGACTGGAGGGCCGGGTGTCCCTGGCGGCGGTCAACGGCCCGGAGAACGTGGTGGTGTCCGGTGACGCCGATCTGGTGGACGACCTCGGGACGCGGTGGCGTGCCGAGGGGCGCAGAGTACGCCGGCTCCGGGTGAGCCACGCCTTCCACTCGCCGCACATGGACGAGGTGCTCGACGAGTTCGAGCGGGTCGTCGAGGGACTCTCCCTCCAGGCACCGCGGATCGCGCTGGTGTCGACGGTGACGGGCGAGGCCCTGTCCGCGCGGGAGGCGTGTTCACCGCGGTACTGGGTGCGGCAACTGCGCGAGGCGGTGCGGTTCTTCGACGCGGTGCGCTCCCTGGAGCAGGAGGGCGTCGCCGGCTTCGTCGAGATCGGCCCGGACGCGGTGCTCAGCGCCCTGGTCCCGGCCGGGACCGAACGGGAGCCCGGCCTGGTGGCACCGGCGCTGCGGGCGGACCGGCCGGAGGGTGAGTCGCTGGCCTCGCTGCTGGGCCTGCTGCACACCCGCGGGCGTCGCGTCGAGTGGCCGCGGGTGCTGCCGGGGGCGGCGCGGGCGGACCTGCCGACGTACGCCTTCCAGCGCAAGCGGTACTGGCTGGAGGCGCGCGCCGGGCGGGAGGACGCGGCCGGCCTCGGCCTCACCGGAGCCGGGCACCCGCTGCTCGGTGCCTCGCTCGCGCTCGCCGAGCAGGACGAGGTGCTGCTGACCGGGCGCGTCTCCCGCCGCACCCATCCCTGGCTGGCCGACCACACCGTCCTCGGCACCGCCGTACTGCCCGCCTCGATGTACGTCGAACTCGCCGTCCGGGCGGGCGACGAGGCGGGCTGCACGGTGCTGGAGGAACTCGGCCTGGCCGCCCCGCTGACGCTGCCGGAGGCGGGCGGGCTCCAGATCCAGGTCCGCGTCAAGGCCCCCGGCCAGGACGGCCGGCGCGCCGTCACCGTCCACGTCCGGCCCGACCCGGCAGACCTGGACGCCGCGGACGTCCCCTGGCGCGTCGGGGCCAGCGGAGTCCTGGCGGCCGACGGAGCCGCACCCGCGCCCGCCCCGGCCGAAGGGCGAACCGGAGACCCGGACCGCGAGCGGCAGCATGGCCCTGCGGCGAGGACGACCGAAGTACGCCTGCCGGAGGAACTGCAGGCCGAGGCCGCGCGCTACCACCTGCACCCCGCCCTGCTGGACGCCGCGCTGGCCGCGGCCCCGGCTCCCGCGGCGGACGGTGCGACGGGCATCCTCGTGCCCGCCGTCTGGCGCGACGTGCGACTGCACGCCGTGGGCGCCGGCACCGCGGGAGTACGCACGGCCCGCATCGACGACGACACCGTCGCGCTGGACCTCCTGGATCCCGAGGGCCGGCCGGTGCTCGCGGTCGGCTCGCTCACCTACCGGGTCGTCCCCGAGGACGAGTTCGGCGCGGCCGCCGAGCCGCTCGGCGAGGGCCTGTCCGCGATCGAGTGGGTTGCCCACGACGTCACCGCCGGGCCCGCCGCCCGCTGGGCGGTGGTCGGCGCCGACGTGCCCGGCGCCGCCCGCTTCGAGGACCTCGGCGCGGCCGCCCTGGCCGCCGCCTCGGACCGGGACGCCTTCGACCTGCTGCTCGTGCCGTGGGCGTCCACGGGCGACGTGCACGAGGGAACGCGCCGGGCGCTCTCCTTCGTGCAAGAACTCCTGGCCGCGGACGCGCTGCGCGGCACACCGGTCGTGGTGCTGTCCCGGGGCGCGGTCGCCGCGGGACAGGACGACGCGGCGCGCCTCGACCCGGAGGCGGCGGCCGTACGCGGTCTGCTGCGCACCGCGGGTGCCGAAGGCGTGGACGGCCTCGTACTGGCCGACATCGACACGGACACCCCGCCGCTGGACCTGCTGGCCTGGGCGGCGCGGACCGGGGAGTCGGAACCGGCGGTGCGCGAGGGCCGCGTCCACGTGCCCCGGCTGCGTCCGGTCCCGGCCGGTGACCCGGCAGGCGACCCGGCCGGGCCGCCGTGGACGACGGACGGCACGGTCCTGGTCACCGGTGGCACCGGAACCCTCGGGGCCGTGCTGGCCCGGCACCTGGTGGCCGAGCACGGGGTGCGGCACCTGCTGCTGGTCGGCCGCCGCGGTGCCGAGGCGCCCGGAGCGGAGGAACTGGCCGCCGAGCTGGGCGAGTCCGGCGCGCACGTGACGCTGGCCGCGTGCGACGCGGCGGACCGGGAGGCGCTGGCCGGGGTGCTGGCCGCGATACCCGAGGACCGCCCGCTGACGGCGGTGGTGCACGCGGCCGGTGTGCCGCAGGACGCACTGCTGTCCGCGATGACGCCCCAACAGCTCGACCGGGTCCTGCGGCCCAAGGCCGTCGCGGCCCGCAACCTGCACGAACTCACCCGGCATCTGGACCTCACCGCCTTCGTCGTCTGCTCCTCCCCGGCCGGCACGCTCGGCGGTCCCGGCCGGGCGAACACGGCGGCGGCCGAGGCGTACGCCGAAGCCCTGGCCCGCCACCGCGAGGCGATCGGACTGCCCGCCACCGCCGTGGCCTGGGCGCCGTGGGAACCCGTCGGCGCGGGCGAGGAGCGGCCCGACGGCGGCACGGCGCGGCGCGCCGGTCCCACCCTGTTCCGGCCCCTCACCGCCGACCGGGGCCTCGCGCTCTTCGACCGGGCGGTCGCCCTCGGCAGCGGCAAGGCCGGTGCCCCCGCGGTGATCGCGGGCGTCGTGGACCGGGCCGCGCTGCGCGCCCACGAGGTCGTGCCGCCCGCGCTGCGCGACCTGGCCGAGCGGGCGGGGCGCCGGAGCGCGCACACCGCGGCCGACGCGGGGGGCGCCCCGCTGGCCGACCGGCTCGCGGCTGTGGACGACACGGAACGCGAGGCACTCGTCCTGGACCTGGTCCGCACGGAGGCCGCCTGGGTGACCGGGCAGCCCGATCTGCACGCGATCGTCCCGGACCAGGCCTTCCAGGAGACCGGGTTCGACTCGCTGGCGGCCGTGCAGCTGCGCAACCGCCTCACGGCCGCGACCGGGCTGAACCTGCCGGCCACCCTGGTCTTCGACCACCCGACCCCGCGCGACGTCGCCCACCACCTGGTCGGGCGGCTGGCTCCGGCCGAGGCCGACGTCTCCGCGCGGGTCCTTTCCGAACTGGACCGCATCGACGCCATGCTCGCGGCGGTCTCCGAGGACGAGCGGCACCGGAACATGGTGCGGCGCCGCCTGCAGGCCATGGCGTCCAGGCTCGGCACCCCGGCGGAGGGCACCGCCCACCCGGACGAGCCGGCGCCGACGGCCCGGATCGAGTCCGCGTCGGTGGACGAGCTGTTCGCCCTCATCGACACGGAACTCTCCGGCCCGCCGACCGATGACCAGACTTCCTGAAAGGCATACCGAGTCGATGTCCAATGAAGACAAGCTTGTCGACTACCTCAAGCGGGTGACGTCCGACCTCCAGGAGACCCGCAGGCGGCTGGCCGAGCGGGAGGCGGCCGACGAGGAGCCCGTCGCCATCGTGGGCATGGCCTGCCGCTATCCCGGCGACGTCGCCTCGCCGGCCGATCTGTGGAACCTGGTCGACCAGGGGACGGACGCGGTCACGGAACTGCCGCACGACCGGGGCTGGGACATCGAGCGGATCAAGGAGAAGAGCTACTCGGTGGAGGCGGGCTTCGTGCACGCCGCCCCCCTGTTCGACCCGGGATTCTTCGGCATCTCGCCGCGCGAGGCCGTGGCGATGGACCCGCAGCAGCGGCTGCTGCTGGAGGTCTCCTGGGAGCTGTTCGAGCACGCGCGACTGGACGTCACCACGCTCAAGGGCAGCCGGACCGGCGTGTTCGTCGGCATCGTCGAGGAGAGCTACCTCGGGCTCAACGCGCCCGAGGAGTTCGAGGGCTACCTCATGACCAGCAAGCTCAGCAGCGTCGCCTCGGGCCGGATCTCCTACACGTACGGCTTCGAGGGGCCCGCGGTGTCGCTCGACACGGCCTGCTCCTCCTCCCTCGTCGCGATGCACTCGGCGATCCGGTCGCTGCGGTCCGGGGAGTCGACCCTGGCCGTCGCCGGCGGGGTGACGGTCAGCTGCGACCCCGGCGGCCTCATCGACTTCGCCCGGCAGCGCGGTCTCGCCGCCGACGGGCGGTGCAAGTCGTTCGCCGCCGCCGCCGACGGCACCGCCTGGTCGGAGGGTGCGGGTCTGGTGCTGCTGGAGCGGTTGTCGGACGCGCGTCGGCTGGGGCACCGGGTGCTGGCGGTGGTGCGGGGTTCGGCGGTGAACCAGGACGGTGCGTCGAACGGTCTGACGGCTCCGAACGGTCCTTCGCAGGAGCGGGTGATCCGGGAGGCGTTGGGCAGTGCGGGGCTGTCGTACGCGGATGTGGACGTGGTGGAGGCGCACGGGACGGGGACGCGGCTGGGTGATCCGATCGAGGCGCAGGCGCTGCTGGCGACGTACGGGCAGCAGCGCCGGGAGGGGCGTCCGCTGTACCTGGGGTCGCTGAAGTCCAACATCGGGCACAGCGTCGCCGCCGCCGGGGTGGGCGGTGTGATCAAGATGGTGGAGGCGATGCGGCGCGGGGTGCTGCCGAAGACGCTGCACGTGGACGCCCCGACACCGCAGGTCGACTGGGACTCGGGTGCGGTGGAGCTGCTCACCGAGGCCAGGCCCTGGCCCGAGACGGGGGCGCCGCGCCGGGCCGCCGTCTCCTCCTTCGGCGTGAGCGGGACGAACGCGCACCTGGTGCTGGAGCAGGTTCCCGAGGAGACCGCCGCGGAGCCGGAGCCGGACCCCGCCTCCGCGCTGCCGGTGGTGCCGTGGGTGGTGTCGGGGCGTTCACCGGAGGGCCTGCGGGGCCAGGCGGCGCGGCTGCTGGCGGCCGTGGCGGCCGACGACGCCCCGGAACCCCGGGACGTGGCCTGGTCACTGGTGTCGACCCGCGCGGTGCTCGAGGACCGCGCGGTCGTCACCGGCGGTTCCCGCGAAGAGCTGGTGGCCGGCCTGGGCGCGCTGTCCCGCGGCGAGTCCGCACCGGGAGTGGTGAAGGGCACCGCCTCGGCCGCCGCAGGACGGGCGGTGTTCGTGCTGCCCGGACAGGGCACGCAGTGGGCGGGCATGGCGGTGGAACTGCTGGACACGTCGCCGGTGTTCGCCGACCGGATGGAGGCGTGCGGCCGGGAGCTGGCCGAGTTCGTCGACTGGGACCTGGAGGCCGTGCTCCGCCGGGCGCCGGGCGCGCCGACGCTGGACCGCGTCGACGTGGTGCAACCGGTGTCCTGGGCGGTGATGGTGTCGCTGGCGGCCCTGTGGCGCTCCTACGGAGTGGAACCGGCCGCGGTGGTCGGCCACTCGCAGGGCGAGATCGCGGCCGCGTGCGTGGCCGGTGCGCTGACCCTGGCGGACGGGGCCCGCGTGGTGGCGCTGCGGTCGCAGGCGATCGCGGCCGGACTGGCCGGCGGGGGCGGGATGGTGTCCGTGGCCCGGTCGGCTGCGGACGTCGAGGCCCGGCTGGCGCGGTACCCGGGCCGCCTGGAGGTCGCCGCGCTGAACGGCCCCGCGTCCGTCGTGGTGGCGGGCGACCCGGACGCGCTGGACGAACTCCTCGCGGAGTGCGAGGCGGAGGGCGTACGGGCCCGGCGGATCGCGGTGGACTACGCCTCGCACACCTGGCACGTGGAGCGGATCGAGGACGAACTGGCCCGGGTGCTCGCCGGACTGCGGCCGACGGCCTCCAGCGTGCCGCTCTTCTCGACGACCACCGGGGAGTGGCTGGACACCTCCACGATGGACGCCGGGTACTGGTACCGGAACCTGCGCCGGACGGTGCGCTTCCAGCCCGCCGTCGAGTCGCTGGCCGCCGCGGGCTTCGGGACGTTCATCGAGGTCAGTGCGCACCCGGTGCTGTCCACGAGCGTCCAGGAGACGCTGGAGAGCGTGGTCCGGGCCGAGGTTCCGGTCGTCGTGGCGGGGACCCTGCGCCGGGACGAGGGCGGCCTGGGCCGGTTCCTGACCTCGCTGGCCGAGGTCTGGGTGCAGGGCGTGGACGTCGACTGGGCCGGCGCCCTGGCCGGCACGGGCGCCCGCCGGGTGGACCTGCCGACCTACGCCTTCCAGCGCAAGCGGTACTGGCTCGACGAGCAGGCCGTCACGGGGGACGCGGCGAGTCTCGGGCTCGCCGGTGCCGGGCACGCGATCCTGGGCGCCGCGGTGCCGGTGGCGGACGGGGACGAGGTCCTGCTCACCGGGCGGATCTCCCGGCTCACCCACCCCTGGATCGCCGGACACGGCGCCCTCGGCCTCGACGTCGTGCCGTCCTCGGTCCTCGTCGAACTCGCCGTCCGGGCGGGCGACGAGACGGGCTGCACACTGCTGGAGGAACTCACCCTCGCCACCCCGCTGGTGCTGCCCGAGACGGGCGGGCTCCAGATACAGGTACGGGTCGGCGCCCGGGACGACACCGGCCGCCGCACCGTCACCGTCTCGGCGCGCACCGACGCCGCCGACACGCTCTGGACGGTCCACGCCTCGGGCCTCCTGGGCAGCACCCTGGAGACGGCCGACGGGCCGGGCCTGCCGGAATGGCCGCCGCCCGGCGCCGAGGAGATCACCCCGGGCGACGGCTCCGCCCTCCCGGTTGCGGACGGTGCCGAGAACGGCCCGGCGCCCGAGGGCCGCACCTCTGCCTGGCGGCTGGGCGAGAGCCTGTTCGCGGAGGTGAGCCTGCCCGAGCGACTGCAGGCCGGCTGCCCGTACTTCGGGCTGCACCCGGCGCTGCTGGACATGGCCGCCCGGGTCGTCGAGCTGGCCGGGGAGCCCGCCGCCGGTCACTCGCCGGTCGCCGACTGGCGCGGGGTGCGCCTGCACGCCACCGGAGCCGCCGCCCTGCGGGTCCGGCTCGACCGGGTCGCGGACGGCTACACCCTGCTGGTGGCGGACCGCGCCGGGCGCCCCGTGCTCAGCGCCGAGCGGGTCACCCCGCGCGCGGTGACCACCCGGACGCTCGGCCCGGCGCTCAAGCACGGCTACGACGCCCTGTTCGAGATGGTCTGGAAGCCGCTGCACGGCACCCCGGACGACACCGGCTCGCCGCGCTGGGGCATCCTCGGCGGCAGCCGGGGCATCACCGTGCCCGGCGCCCGCCGCTTCGCCGACGTACCCGCCGTCGTGGGCGCCGGCGAGCCGGTGGACGCGCTGCTCCTCGACCTCACCGAAAACCGGCAGCCGGCGTCCGGGGCGGACGTCCCCGGCGCGGTGCGCGCGGACGCGCACCGGATGCTGGCGCTGCTCCAGGAATGGCTGGCGCAGGAAGGGCTGGCCACCCGGCTCGTGGTGGCGACCCGGGGTGCGATGAGCCCGCTGGGGGAGGGGGCGGCGGAGCCGGCCGCCGCCGCGCTGTGGGGGCTGCTGCGCTCGGCGCAGTCGGAGGCACCCGGCCGGATCGTGCTGGCCGACCTCGACGACGACCCGCGCTCCGGGGCCGCGCTGCCGGCGGTCCTCGCGTCGCAGGAGGCGCAGACGGCGATCAGGAAGGGCCGGATCCTCGTCCCCGGGCTGCGCCGTGTCGCGCCGTCGGCCCCCGCCCAGGACCCGGCCGCCGACCGCAACCGGTGGCGGCCCGACGGAACGGTCCTGATCACCGGTGGTACCGGCTCCCTGGGCGCCCTGTTCGCCCGCCGGCTCGTCGTCGAGCACGGGGTGGCGCGGCTGCTGCTGGTGAGCCGACGCGGTCCGGACGCGCCCGGGGCGCAGGCGCTGCGCCGGGAACTGACCGCGCTCGGTGCCGAGGTGGACATCGCCGCGTGCGACATCGCCGACCGGCAGGCGCTGGCGGACCTGCTGGCCGGTGTGCCCGCGGACCGCCCGCTGACCGGCGTCCTGCACACGGCCGGTGTGCTGGACGACGGGCTGGTGCCGGACCAGACGCCCGAGCGGCTCGACACCGTGATGCGTCCCAAGGTCGACGCCGCGTGGCACCTGCACGACCTCACCCGCGACCTCGACCTGACGGCGTTCGTCCTCTTCTCCTCCGTCGCCGGTGTGATCGGCGGCGCCGGACAGTCCAACTACGCGGCCGCCAACGTCTTCCTCGACGCCCTGGCCGAGCACCGCGCCGCCGCGGGACTCGCCGCGACCTCGGTGGCCTGGGGCGTGTGGACCCAGGACAGCGGCATGACCGGCCACCTGGACGAGGCGGACCTCAACCGCATCGCGCGAGGCGGCTTCCGGCCCATCGGGCAGGAACAGGGCCAGGCCATGCTCGACATCGCGCTGCGGCTGGGCACACCGGCCCTGGTGGGCATGCCGCTGGACGCGGCGACCCTGCGCGAACGGCCCGCACAGATACCGGCCGTGCTACGGGGACTGCTGCGCACACCGGTGCGCCGCGCGGCCCAGAACGTCGACAACGGCTTCGACAACCTGCTCGGGCGGCTGACCGGACTCGACGAGAAGGAACAACTGCGCCGCGTGCTCGACCTGGTCCTGGCCGAGACCGCCACCGTGCTCGGGCACACGAGCGTCGACGGCATCCGGCCGAAACAGCGGTTCACCGAGCTGGGCTTCGACTCGCTCACCTCCGTGGAGCTGCGCAACCAGCTGATCGCCACCACCGGCTGCCGGCTCCCGGCCACGGTGGTCTTCGACCGGCCCACTCCGGCCGAACTCGCGGCCTTCCTGCGCAACGTCCTGCTGGAGCGGCTCGGGGAGCAGGTCGTCGCACCGCACGACGAGGTCGACTTCGCGGCCGAGATCGAGCTGCCCGCCGACATCGTCCCCGCGCCGGAGGTGTCCTACGAGGTCACGGACCCGCAGGAGGTGCTGCTGACGGGCGCCACCGGCTTCCTCGGCGCCTTCCTGCTCCGTGACCTGATGCGCTCGGGCCACGGCCGGGTGCACTGCCTCGTCCGCGGCGCCGACGAACGGGCGGCGCGGGAGCGGCTGAGGACGAGCCTGGAGTGGTACCAGGTGTGGGACGAGATCGACCCCGACCGCCTCTCGGTGGTCGTCGGCGACCTCGCCGCCCCGCGCCTCGGGCTCGACGAGGCGGACTTCGACACCCTGGCCAGGCGGGTGGACGCCGTCTACCACGCCGGCGCGACCGTCAACTGGCTCTATCCGTACACCGAGCTGAAGGCGCCCAACGTGTCCGGCACCGTCGAGGTGCTGCGGCTGGCCGCCCGGCACCGGTCGGTGCCCGTCCACTACGTGTCGACCACCGGCGTCTTCGCCGGCGGGGAGCCCGGCGGCGCGCCCCGCGGGCCCCAGGACCCGACCGCGCCGGTGGAGTCGCAGCCCACCGGCTACGTGCAGAGCAAGTGGGTGGCGGAGCAGATCGCGGCCCTCGCCGTGGCACGCGGACTGCCGGTCACCGTCCACCGGGCGGACGTCATCTCGGGCGACCGGGTCCGGGGCGCCTGCCAGACCAGTGACTTCGTGTGGCTCAGCCTCAAGGGCCTGGTCCAGGCGGGCGCGGCGCCCGAAGGCCTGGGCGGGAGCGTGCACTTCGTGCCGGTCGACTACGTGAGCGCGGCGATCGTCGCCCTGTCCCGGAAGAAGGAGGCGACCGGCCAGACCTTCCACCTCTTCAACCAGAGCGGAGCGACCTTCCGCGGGTGCGTGGAGTACCTGCGGGCGTACGGCTACGCGATCGAGGAGCTGGACCACTCCGCCTGGCGCGCCCGGGTGCGGGCGGACCGGGACAACGCCATGCTGCCGCTCTTCGACGCCTTCGAGGCGATCGCCCTGTCCGGCGACGAGACCGCGGCGGGCATCGACACGGCCTCCACGGAGGCGGCCCTGGTCGGCACCGGCGTGGAGTGCCCGCCGCTCACCGAGGAACTCTTCCGCAGGTACGTCGACTTCTTCGTGCGCGTCGGCCACTTCCCCGCGCCCGGGCGGCGTTGACGCCCGGCGGCGGCCCGGCCGGTGCCGGCCGGGCCGCCGCTACGACGCCTGCGGGGGGTCGTACTCCAGGTGGTGCATGGCGCACAGCTCCCGCAGGGTCTCCTCGAAGACCGGCTCCAGGTCGGAGTAGGCGAAGTCCAGTTGGTGGAGGACTTCCATGCACAGCAGGCCGTAGAGCCTGATCCAGCTCGTCAGGAACTGGTGCAGTGCCTCGGGCGGCAGCGGACTGTCGGACCGCTTCGCGTACGCGAGGATCTGCCGCTGCAGTGAGGGGTCCAGGTCCTTGAACGGCCGGGCCGGGACGGGGTTCTGCTCCCAGATGTCGACGAACTGGTCGAGGAAGACCTTCTCGAACTGCTGCCCGGCGCGCAGCCGCGGCGACTCGGCGTCGGTGCGGGCCGCCGCGTCGACCGGGCTGGCGAACATCCAGCTGAACTCGCCGGGGTGCTGGATGGCCCAGGCCCGCATCGAGCGACAGGTGGCGGTGAGCCGTCTGCCGGGCTGTCCGGGCGGGCAGGCGTCCCGCGCCGCGTGCATCGTCGTCGTCAACTCCTGGTAGAAGTCCGCGATCACTGCCTCGACCAGCGCGTCATGACTGGGGTAGTAGCGGTACACGGCGGGGCCGCTCATGCCCATCTCGCGGGCCACGGCGTTGACCGTCACGCCCGTCGGGCCGTGCTCGCGCAGGAGTTGGCGGGCCGTGCTGCGGATCTCCAGCAGGGTGGCTTGCCGCCGCTTCTGCACGCGGCTGCTTGACGTCTGCTGCGGCATCTTCTGTCCTCACTTCCAGTCATTGACATGATAGGCAAGCTATGGTTGGTTAGTGGCAGTAATCTAAGTCATGGCGTCAAACATTAATGAGTAATCGACGCATAGTCCACAGTCGCGGTGCGCAAGAGGCCGGGTGCAAGAGACTGAGCGGCTGATCGACGCGCCGGGGAGAAGGAGTCCTCATGTCGGACGGTACGGTGAAGCCCGCGCGGCGCCCGTCACTCAACCCCCTGGAACACATCTTCGCCAAGCAGCGGACGGAGGGGGTCGTCACCGACACGGGACTGGTGACCCCGACGATGAAGCGCATCAGGATCGCCGCCGACGGGCTGAGGGGAACGGTCGTGCCGCCCGGTCGGCACCTGCGGATCCAGATCAACGACCCCCTGTCGCTGTACGGGATCCTGCGTCCGGGCGAGACCCTGCGCACCTACTCGGTCTGGGACCAGTCGGCCGACGGGCGAGAGGTGGAGATCCGGGCGCATCTCTACGACGGCGAGGGTATCGGACTGCGCTGGGTCCGTGACGTGGAGCCCGGCGAAGAGGTCTCGTTCTGGGGGCCGTTGGGCGACTTCGACCTCCGGGCGGACGCTCCGTACCACGTGTTCGTCGGCGAGGAGACCGCGTCCGCCGCGTTCGGGCCCATGATCAGGGCGCTCGGGGACGAGGCGCGGGTGTACGGGGTGCTGGAGAGCGAGTCCCCCGAGGACGAGGTGCCCGTGCCGGGACCGCACGTCCTGGGACGCGTGCATCGGAAGGGCGCGTCCCCCGTCTCCTCGAAGGCCCTGCTCGGCGCGGTGTCGGACCTGGACCTCCCCGAAGAGGCCGGCATGGCCTACGTCGCCGGCGAGGCGCGTACCTGCCAGGCGGTCCGGGACCACCTCGTCCATGTGCGCAAGTGGCCTCGCATGCAGATCAAGGTCAAGCCGTTCTGGACACCCGGGAAGAAGGGGCTGCACCACTGAGCCGAGGGACAGGTTCGGTGGCCGGCCCCTGGCCCCCCTCCCTGTGGCGCGGGGGAGAGGCGGTCAGGGCGTGCAGTCGGCGAGGCCGGGAAGCGGCCGGTTGGCGGGTGCGGCCGCGGGACCGGCCGGCGTCCGCCAGGACGCCACCGGCGGATCGATGGACATCGTGGTGAACTGGGGCGTTCCACCGCCCCAGCCCGGACGCCGGTCGAAGAGCTGGGGCCGCGCCGTGGCCACGATGAACAACGGGACCTGGGGCATCTCACTGCTCATCCGGCCGACGAAGTCCAGCAGCGTGTTGTCCGCGTCGTGCAGATCATCGACGAACATGATCAAGGGGCACTCCAGCGCGATCCTCTCCAGGAGGTTCTCGCCGGACTCCAGCGACCGCGTCAGATCGAACTCCAGCGTCTCGTTCCCGTAGGGATCGAAGAGCGGGCTCTTGCGCAGCTGGAACGGCTGGGCGACACCGGCCGGCCGCCGGCCCCGTTCCGATCCGGCGGGCGCCAGGAACCACGTGGCGATCGGCTGCCCCATGGCGCGCCGCTCGAACTCCTTGAGCAGTCTGCTCTTCCCGATGCCGGGTTCTCCGACGATCGTGACGACGTGGGGGGTCTCGCGGCGCCGGACGCGCTCCAGCATGCCCCGCAGGACGTCGAGTTCGATCTCGCTGTCCACCACGCTCGCCGTCGCCGGCGGCCGTTGGGCGCGGGCGGGTGCCCGGTTCACCTTCCACGCCTGCGGTGAGTCGCCGACGGACACGAAGGAATGCTCCGACGCGGTCAGCTGCCGGGTGTTCCCGCAGACCAGAACCTCCCCCGCGGAGGCCTGGGACAGCAGGGCCTGGCACTCGTCGAGCAGCGCACCGTCCGCCGAGCGGACGGCACCGGCGCCCTCGTAGCGCAGCAGCGCCTCGCCCGTGGACACCGCGGCGTACACCGTGGCCTCCCCGGTGCGCCGGGCGGCGCGGTCGAGCGGGGTGACCGCGGGGGCGGAGTGGAACTCGTCCCGGACGGCCAGGGCGGCGCGCACGGCCCGTTCCGCGTGGCGGTCGTCGTCGTGCCCGGGTCCGAACACGGCGAGCTGGGTGGCTCCTATCGAGCTGATCACCGATCCGCCCAGGTCGCCCACCAGGTCCCGGATGCGCCCCGTCAGGCGGTCGTGCAGTTCGTCGGTGCCCTTCGGCCGCCTGCCTCCCGCGGACGACTGGAGTCCGGTCCGGATTAACAGGACACTCACCGGGCGGCGTCGGCTCGCCGAGGCGGTGCGCTGGGCCGGCGCGCGTACGCGGGTCGCGAGGGCGGGCACGTCGGCGGACAGACCCGAGCCGTGCTCCACGGGCTCCGGGACCGGGTTCTCGCGCACCCCCGCGGGCTCCGGGGCCGCGGTCGCCCACGGCTGCCGCGCTGACCGGGCGGGCGTCAGGGACTCGGAGTGCCCCGCACCCGTCCGTACCAGCTCCAGCGCCGGTGACGGGGCCTCGGGCGGTGACAGCGTGGAGTCCTGGGTCAGGATCGCCTGCTGCAGCGACTGCAGCTCGCGTCGCGGCTCCAGGCCGAGGTCCTCGATCAGGGACGCCCGGACGCGGGTGTAGACGTTCAGCGCGTCCGCCTGCCGACCGCACCGGTACAGGGCCAGCATCAGCTGCCCGCACAGCCGCTCGCGCAGCGGCTGGGCCTCGACCATCGACTCCAGTGCGCCGAGCGCGGACTGATGCCGCCCGCAGCGCAGTTCGGCCTCGAAGTAGTCCTCCATCGCGTCGAGGCGGGCGCTTTCCGCCGCCTCCAGCTCCGGCCAGTTGATCCCGCTCTCGACCAGGTCGGACATGGCCTGTCCCTGCCACAGCGACAGGGCGTCGTGCAGGATGGCCGCGGCCTGGGCCGGGGAGCCGGACTCGAGGGCGGTGCGCCCCTCTTGTATCCGGCGGTGGAACAGGTGCAGGTCGACCTGGTCGCGTTCCACCTGCATGACGTATCCGGGTGCCTTCGTGAGCAGCAGCCCGCTCTGGCGGTTGGTGCCGTGGGCCGAGAGGGATCCGCGAAGACCCCACACCGCGTTCTGGAGGATCTTGCGGGCCGTTGTGGGCGGTGTTCCCTCCGGCCACAGTGCGCTGAGGAGTTCCCGGGTCGGGACCACGCGGTTGGCGTTGAGGAGCAGGTAACCAAGGGTGGCGCGCTGTTTGGTCCCGCCCAGGGCGAGGGGCCGATTGCCGTCGAGGACTTCCAATGGTCCGAGTATTCGAAACCACATGACTGCTCCTCAATTGACTGAATCAGGATCAGCAGGTTGGTGTCGCGGTTGAGAATTCAATTGAGCATGTTGATCTCCCAGGCGCCGCGGCAGGCCGAAGAGGCGCGTGGGGGGATGTCCGGGCCGAGGCGGGTGCCGGGCGCGGAGAGGGCCGCCCTGGTGAACAGGCGGTACTGGTGAGGGGCTAGTGGGCGGAATTACCGTTTCCGCAGGATGTTCCCCGTGGGCTCCTGGCGCCGTTGACAGGCGGAGCGGAGTGCGGGCAGACGAATGCCGCTGAGAAGGTCGGTGTGCAGGCCTGGTCCAAGGCGGTGTCTCCCCATGTGTGTCACCCGCTGACGCCCGAAGGCGGAAGCGGACCCCGTGTGTGACGTTTGCCAGTCCGCCGGAGGCCGATCCGGCCGGGCTGGTAGGGCAACCCTAACCATCGTGATGCCCTAAAACAAGTGTTACTAACAATGCTGGTAAGGCTGCTACGTACACCCTGTACGGCCACGCCCGCTTCGCCGTCGGGGCGAAGAAGGCGCACTACGCCTTTGCCATGAGACACGACTGATGAACCTCGACGAGCCGGGCGGTGCGTCGCCGGCGTTGCGGTCGGTCGGTACCGCTTCCGGCGCCCGCGCTCATTGTCCTCTCTCCGGCCGAACTCTTCTTGGCAATTGCCTGTTCCACGACGGGGAGTCGGTGAGTTCTGGCTGAATACCGAGTGATCGGGCCGGTGTAGCCTCCGAAGGGTCAGGCCGCGTTCGTCCCAGGGCTCCCGTGCGTACACGTCGGCCCGGAGAGTGGAGGGAGCGCGGCGATCCAGGGCCCGGCCCGGTGCGAACGCAGTGCCGCGGTCCCGTCGAGCCGCCGGTGCCCGCACTCTGTCGTCAACCACCCCAACAACGGGAGCAGTCATGACGTCAACGGATGCCAAGAGCGTCGTCCTCGCCTACCTCAAGGCCATCGACGAGCGGGACGCCGAGGCCATAGGGGCGACCCTCTGGGAGGACGCCGAGTTCCGCATCCCCGGCGAGCACGCGCTGGCCGGGAGCTGGGTCGGCATGGACGAGATCCTCAACAAGTTCATGCTGCCGCTGATGGAGCTGTTCTCCACGGAGGTGCCCTACACCATCGAGATCTCCCAGGTCGTGGCCGAGGGCGACACGGTCGTGCTCGACTGCGTGGCGCGTGCCGCCTCCCGTTCCGGCCTGCCCTACGAGGCGAACATCGTGTCGGTGTTCACCCTCCAGGACGGGCGGATCAAGGCCATGCGGGAGTTCTTCGACACGCAGTACTTCGTGCGGACCCTGTTCGGCAACGACTGAACGGAGCCCCGGTGCAGGCGGGTCACCACCCGGTGGGCCAGGCCGTGCCATGATCGACGCCGGACCGGAGTGCGGCCGCGGGCGACGGAAGGGTGCGGACGTGAGGCTGACGATGCTGGGCGGCGGCGGATTCCGGGTGCCGCTCGTGTACGGGGCGCTCCTCGGGGACCACGCCGAGGGGCGGGTGAGCGAGGTCGTCCTGCACGACCTGGACGCGGCCCGGCTGTCGGCGGTGACCCGGGTGCTGGCGGAGCAGGCGGCCGGGGTGCCCGACGCGCCGGCGGTCACCGCCACGACCGACCTCGACGAGGCCCTGCGCGGCGCCGACTTCGTCTTCTCCGCGATCCGCGTCGGCGGCCTCCAGGGACGCGCCGACGACGAACGGGTGGCGCTCGCCGAGGGCGTCCTCGGCCAGGAGACGGTCGGCGCGGGCGGCATCGCGTACGGGCTGCGCACCGTCCCGGTCGCCGTCGACATCGCCCGCCGGGTGGCCCGGCTGGCGCCGGACGCCTGGGTCATCAACTTCACCAACCCGGCGGGACTGGTCACCGAGGCCATGTCCCGGCACCTCGGCGACCGGGTCGTCGGCATCTGCGACTCGCCGGTCGGGCTCGGCCGGCGGGTCGCCCGCGTCCTGGGCGCCGACCCGCAGCACGCCTTCGTCGACTACGTCGGCCTCAACCACCTCGGCTGGCTGCGCGGCCTGCGCGTCGGCGGACGCGACCAACTGCCGCGGCTGCTGGCCGACCCGGCGCTGCTCGGCTCCTTCGAGGAGGGCCGGCTCTTCGGCCCCGAGTGGCTGCGCTCCCTCGGCGCGGTCCCCAACGAGTACCTGCACTACTACTACTTCAACCGGGAGACCGTCCGCGCCCACCAGGAGGCCGACCGCACCCGCGGCGCGTTCCTGCGCGACCAGCAGGCCCGCTTCTACGACGAGATGCGCCGCCCCGGCACCCCCGCCCTGGCCGCCTGGGACCGCACCCGCGCCGAGCGCGAGGCCACCTACATGGCCGAGAACCGTGAGACGGCGGGCGCGGGCGAGCGCGAGGCCGAAGACCTGTCCGGCGGCTACGAGAAGGTGGCGCTGGCACTGATGCGGGCCGTCGCCCGCGACGAACGCACCACCCTCATCCTCAACGTCCGCAACCGCGGCACGCTGTCCGTCCTCGACCCCGACGCGGTGATCGAGGTCCCCTGCCTGGTCGACGCGAACGGCGCCCACCCGCTGGCCGCAGACCCGCTGCCGGACCACGCCACCGGTCTGGTCTGCGCGGTCAAGGCCGTCGAGCGCGACGTCCTGGCCGCGGCCGAGACCGGCTCCCGCGCGACCGCGGTCCGCGCCTTCGCCCTGCACCCCCTCGTCGATTCGGTGGACGTCGCCCACCGCCTCGTCGACGGCTACCGGGCGGTGCACCCGGGCCTGGCCTACCTCAGGTGAGTCCCACCGGCGCGGAGGCGGCCGCCGCCTGCGCCGGTGCGGGGGCGGTCGCCGGCGTCGCGGCGGCGGGGAGGTCCGTACGCTGGTGCGGCACGGACACCGGGCGCAGCGGACGCGGCCCCGCCACCACGGCGTAGTCCTGCCCGAGGAACGGCGGCTCCAGCTCGCCCGGGTCGTCGCCGAGCGCCAGCCGGACCGCCGCCCACGGCACGTTGACGCCGCACAGGGCCAGCTGGTGCAGCCCGCCGGCCGGGCGGGTGTTGACGTCCATCAGGACCGGCCGGTCGCCGTACATCCGGAACTGCACGTTGGACAGGTGGTGCAGCCCGAAGGCCTCGGCGATCCGCCGCGCCGGTGCCAGCCACTGCTCGTGCAGGGTGAACCCGCGGCGGCGGCCGTGCTTGGTGCGGCCCACGGCGAGGCGGACCCGGTTGTCGGGCCCGGTGAGGCAGTCCACCGAGACCTCCGGCTGCTCCAGACGCGGCATCACCAGCCAGTCCACCGGCTCCTCGGCCGCCCGCAGCGCCTCGACGACCAGCGGCAGCGGCACGGACGGGCTCGGGAAGCCGCTCAGGTGCGCGAGCGAGAAGGAGTCCCGGGTGACCGTACGGAAGCCCACGCCGCCCGCGCCGGACGCCGGTTTGAAGCACGCTCGGTGGCCGCCCGCCTCCAGTTCCTCCACCGCGCGGACCAGTTCGTCGGCCGTGCGCACCCGCCACCACGGCGGCACCGGAACGCCGATCGCCCGGACCGCCTCGTAGGCGATCACCTTGTCCCGGAAGACGGCCACCGCCTCCGGGGGCGGCGCGAGCAGGGCGGTGCCCACCGCCTCGAACTCGGCGCGGTGCGCCACGAGCGCCGACTGGTACAGCCGGGGCACGAAGACGTCGATGGCGCGCCGCGCGCACTGGTCCAGCGCGTACTCGACGTACCCGGCGGGGGACAGCCCCTCCGGCTCCAGCTCGGCGGTGTCCGCGGCGGCCAGCACGGGGGAGTCCGGATCGCCGTGCGTGGCATGGATCTCGACGGCCCGGTCGGCGGGATTTCGGCGCAGCTGATCCATGAAGAAGACGTTCTCCGCGTACGTGCGGTTGAGCCAGACGCGTACGGGAGAAGCCATGCAAGCCGCCTTCCGGGGTTTCGCGGGCAGGGCGGAGCGGGCCGTGCCCGGCCAGGGGTTTGGAGGGACACCGAGCCGCTCTGCGCGAAAGGAGAGTCGTGGCGGTGGTGTTGGGGCGATCATAGGGGTACGCGCGGCCCCGGACGCAACGAGCGTCACACGGACGCGTCGGGACGGCCGGGTGCGGGCGGCCCCGGGCCCGGCGCGGCGGGACCGGGCCGCCTTGTGACCCGGGCGGGGATGTGATCTCGTGGCGTCGAACGGGTGTCTGGAAGGGGTGGGGGATGACGTCGAGGGCCGATGCTCCGGGGAAGCTGTGGGCCATCAGCGATCTGCACATCGGGTACGAGGAGAACCGGGCCCTGGTCGAGCGGATGCGCCCCGAGTCCGACGACGACTGGCTCCTGGTGGCCGGCGACGTGGCGGAGACCGTCGCCGACATCCGCTGGGCGCTGGGGCGGCTCGCGGACCGCTTCCGGCGGGTCGTCTGGGTGCCGGGCAACCACGAACTGTGGACGCACCCCAAGGACGAGGTCGACCTGCGCGGTGTCGCCCGCTACGAGCACCTGGTCGCGATGTGCCGCGAACTGGGCGTGACCACCCCCGAGGACCCCTACCCGGTGTGGGAGGGCGCGGGCGGCCCGGCGGTCGTCGCGCCGCTCTTCCTGCTCTACGACTACTCGTTCCTGCCGGCGGGGAGCGCGACCAAGGCCGAGGGCCTTCAGTACGCACGGGGCACCGGCGTCGTGTGCAGCGACGAGTACCTGCTGCACCCCGACCCCTATCCCAGCCGTGAGGCCTGGTGCCGGGCGCGGGTCGAGGAGACCGGGCGCAGGCTCGCCGAGATCCCCGCGGACCTGCCGACGATCCCCGTCAACCACTATCCGCTGCACCGGCACCCCACCGAGATCCTGTGGTACCCCGAGTTCGCCATGTGGTGCGGCACCACGCTGACCGCCGACTGGCACCGCAGGTTCCGCGTGGACACCATGGTCTACGGTCACCTGCACATCCCGCGCACCACCTGGCACGAGGGGGTCCGCTTCGAGGAGGTGTCGGTGGGCTATCCCCGCGAGTGGCGCAAGCGGCCCGGAGACCCCGGGCGACTGCGCCGCATCCTGCCGTCGGCGCAGGCGTCCACGGCGGCGTCGCGCCAGGAGGTGACCCGTTGATCGAGGAACTGCTGCCCGACACGGTCGTCACCGTGGAGGCCTTCGGACACGACGACGCCGGTCACCTGCCCCTCTACCCCGAGGAGGAGGCGATCGTCGCCCGGGCGGTCGCCAAGCGGCGCCGGGAGTTCACCGTCGTGCGCTCCTGTGCCCGCCGGGCGATGGAGAAGCTCGGCGTACCCGCGCAGCCCGTGCTGACCGGGGAACGCGGGGCCCCGCGCTGGCCGGACGGCCTCACCGGCAGCATGACCCACTGCGACGGATACTGTGCCGCCGCCCTGGTCCGCCTGTCCGACCTGGCCTCCCTCGGCATCGACGCCGAACCCGACGGGGCGCTCCCCGACGGCGTGCTGAAGGCCATCGCGCTGCCCGCCGAGGCGGCCCGCCTGCGGCGACTGGACGAGGCGCGGCCCGGCGTCCACTGGGACCGGCTGCTGTTCAGCGCCAAGGAGTCGGTCTACAAGGCGTGGTTCCCCCTGACCGGGAAGTGGCTGGACTTCGCCGAGGCGGACATCGAGATCTCCGTCGACCCGGCCGACCCGCGCCGCGGCACCCTGCACGCCGCCCTCCTGGTGCCGGGCCCGACCGTGGCGGGCCGGCGCCTGAGCCGCTTCGACGGCCGCTGGACCGCCCGGGACGGCCTGGTGACCACGGCGATCGCGGTCCCGCGCACCTGACGGCGACCGGGCCGCCCGCGTCCGTCAGGGACGCGGGCACCAGTCCCGCAGCAGCCGGAAGAACGCCTCCTCGTTCCCCGTCAGTCCCGCGGCGCGCAGCGCCTGCTCCGCCTCGGCCAGCACCGACGGCGGGACGACCGGCGGCCGGGGAGGGCCGCCCGGCCCCGCCCCGGTGTCGAAACCGGCCCGCACGGTGTGCAGGAGCCGCAGATAGGCCTGAACGGCGGTGCGCTCGCGGTCGGTCAGTACGGCGGTGGTCATCGGTCGGCTCTCCCCACAACGACGTCGGCGGTCACGCGCCCCCGCACGGCGGCGGCACCCTCCCAGCTTGCCGCCCACCACTGACAATCCCGTCCGCAGCCGGGCCCGAGTGCCCTACGACTCGGGCCGCTTGACGCTCTCCAGGAGCATGTCCAGCCATTCGGCGACCTTGTCGCGGTGCTGGTCGGTGGGCAACTGCGCGGCCCGCCAGGCGATGCCGCGCACGCCGTGGTCCTGGAGCAGCCGCTCCAGCGGGTCGTCGGCGGCCGAGGCCGCCTCCCGCTCCCGGTCGGCGAGCTGCTGGAGCAACTCCTGCTCGGTGCGCTGGAGGGCGCCCGCGAGCGCTTCGGGGTCCTCGGCGGTGAGGAACCCGGCGTGCACCCGGAAGAAGCGCTGGATGGCGTCGCAGTGCTCCATGGTGGGGCGCCGGTCGCCGTTGATGAGGGCGCCGGCCTGCTGCCGGGACATCCCGGCGCCGTCGGCTATCTCCTGCTGGGTGTACCTGCGGCCGTTCGGCTTCAGCCGGGTGCGCCGCAGCAGGTCCAGGCGCTGCACGAACCTGGTCTGGACATCGGGCTCACCCGCCGGCCGCCCGCCGAGCAGGGCCGCGACGACGGCCTCGGGGACGCCGCAGGCGGCGGAGAGCCGGCCGACGTCGAAGACCTCGGGGTGCGGCACGCCGAGCCGGTCCGCGAGTGCGCCGACCCGGGCGACGACGGCGGTCAGCGTGGTGGTCGGCATGGTGCCCGGACCTTCGAAGCCACCCGTCACCGACAGCTCTCCTACGTCTCTCAGGCCTCACAGGCTTCTCACAAGCAGGTGCCGTGAACTGCCCGGAGAGTAGCCTGCCGCTCGAACTCACATCCAGGCATCGCCACAACTGTGGCCTATTTCAGCCGTCAACAGGCACGAAATGCCACGATAGTTGACACGCCGCGCGTCGGGGCGCCAGGATGCGGGACGCCGCGAGAAGGCCGCATAGGCAAGAGGGGTGACCTCCCGATGGCATTTCAGGTAGGAGGGCAGCGGTCGGCGCCGCGGCCCGCCCCCGCGACCCCCGAGGCCCAGGCCTATCTCCAGGACTACACCGCGCTCCTGGAGGCCGTCCCCTTTCCCTCCTTCGTCGTCGACCACCGCTGGGACGTGGTGCTGGCCAACGGCGCCTTCCGGACACTCTTCCAGGGCGTCGGATCGCACCCGACGGCCATGCCGGACGACAACTTCCTCCGGTTCGTCCTCTTCCACCCGGACGCCGCCACGGTCCTCGGCGAGCACGAGTCGAGCTGGTGCCTGCCCATGCTGGCGCACTTCGCCGCCACCCTGGAGCGGTACGGCCACGACCCCGGCCTGCAGGCCGTCCGCCGGGACATCGCGCAGGACCCGATCATGGAGGCCGCCTACCGCCAGGGCCTGCCGCACTGGGTCCGCGCGGTCGGCGCGCGGGCCGTCGACCACGACGGCGCCGTACGGCCGCTGCACCACCCCGACCCGCGCCGGGGCACCACCGAGTGCCGGGTCGTGGTCGAAACGCCCGGGGCGCTCCAGGAGCTGGGCTACACCCGGCTGACGCTGGTCCTGCGGGAGCCGCGCCGCACCGGCCAGCGGCTGCCGCGCGCCCGCCGTGCCGCCGCCCACCTGAGGGTCGTCCCCGCCGCCGAGTGACCCGTGCTCAGTGCGGGGGCGGGGCGTCCGCCCGCCGCGGCTCCTTCAGCGGCGCCCCCGCCGCCGAGCGCTTCGCCGCCTGGATCTGCTCGTACACACGGGTGCGCAACTCCGCGAAGCGCGGCGCCACCCGGGTGTGCACCTGGTCCCGCCCGTCCGGCAGGTCGACCCGGAGCTGCTCCTGTACGACGGTGGGGGAGGCGGACAGCACGATCACCCGCTGCCCCAGGTAGACGGCCTCGTCGATGTCATGGGTGACGAACAGGACCGTGATGCCCCGCTCCCGCCACAGCGCCCGCACCAGGTCCTCCAGGTCGGCGCGGGTCTGCGCGTCCACCGCCGCGAACGGCTCGTCCATCAGCAGCACCTCGGGCTCGTACGCCAGCGCCCGCGCGATGGCCACCCGCTGCTGCATGCCGCCGGACAACTGCCAGGGGTAGGCCCCGGCGGCGTCCGCGAGCCCGACCGACGCGAGGGCGTCCGCGACCAGCTCCCCGCGCCGCGCCCTGCCCAGGCCCTTCTGCCTCAGGGGCAGTTCGACGTTCGCGCCGACCCGCATCCACGGGAACAGGCTGCGCCCGTACTCCTGGAAGACGAACGCCATCCCGGGCGGCGGGCCGGCCACCCGGCGGCCGGCCAGGAACACCTCGCCCGCCGTCGGTTCGAGCAGTCCGCCCACGCACTTCAGCAGCGTCGTCTTGCCGCACCCGGACGGGCCGACCAGGCACACCAGTTCGCCGGCCGCCACGGTGAAGGTCAGATCGCGCACCGCCTCGACCCGCCGCCCCGGACCCTCGTACACCTTCTTCAGGCCGCGTACGTCGAGCATGGACCGCCCTTTCACGAGACACGAGTTGCCGGGCGCGGGTTCACCGGGACCGCCGGGCGGCGGCGCGCAGGCCGTGGTACCAGCCGAGCGCCCGCCGCTCGACCAGCTGGAAGAGGACCGACAGCACGAACCCGAGCAGACCGAGCAGCAGGATGCCGGTCCACATGTCGGGGATCGCGAAGGAACGCTGGAACTGCACGACGGTGAAGCCCAGCCCGTTGCTGGCGGCGAACATCTCGCTGATCACCATGAGGATGATGCCGACGGACAGCGCCTGGCGCAGCCCCGCGAAGACCTGCGGGCTCGCCGAGGGCAGCACCACGTGCCGCAGCCGTGCCGCGCCCGTGATGCCGTAGGAGCGGGCCGTCTCGGCCGTCACGGTGTCCACCGCCCGCACCCCCTCGACCGTGTTGAGCAGCACCGGCCAGACACATCCGCTCGCGATGACGACGATCTTCATGGTGTCGCCGATGCCCGCGAACAGCATGATCACCGGCACCAGCACCGGCGGCGGCACCGCGCGCAGGAACTCCAGCACCGGTTCGCACACCGCCCGCACCCGCCGGTAGGAGCCGATCAGCGTGCCGAGCGCGACACCGGCCACGCCCGCGAGCAGGTAACCGGCGGCGAGCCGCAGCACGCTGGGCAGCACGTCACCGCGCCACCGCTCGCCGGTCCACACGTCCGGGAAGGCCGACACGATCGTCCGCAGCGGCGGCCAGTACACGTCCTCGCTGCCCGACGAGGAGACCCACCAGACGGCCACCAGGACCACCGGCAGCGCCAGCGCGAACACCAGCCGCCGCAGCAGGCGCCTCACACCGCCACCTCCCCGCGCACCGACTGGTGCCAGGCCAGCGCCCGCCGCTCCACCGCCCGCGCGCCGACGTTGATCAGCAGGCCCAGCAGCCCGGTGACGACGATCAGCGCGTACATCTCGGGGACCGCCTGCGAGGTCTGCGCCACGGCGATCCGGGCACCGAGGCCCGGCGCCCCGACGACCAGTTCGGCGGTGACGGCGAGGATCAGCGCCACGGCCGCCGCCAGCCGCACTCCGGTCATGACGTACGGCAGCGCGGTCGGCCACAGCACGTACCGGATCCGCGCCCAGGTGCCCAGGCCGTAGGAGCGTGCCGTCTCCTCGGCGACCGGGTCGACGTCCCGCACGCCGTACAGGACCTGGATCAGCACCTGCCAGAAGGAGGCGTACACCACCAGCAGCAGCACCGACCGCAGCTCGGTGCCGTACAGCAGCACGGCCAGCGGGATCAGCGCGACCGACGGGATCGGGCGCAGGAACTCGATCGTGGACGCCGTCGCCTCGCGCAGATACGGCACCACGGACAGCAGCACGCCCACGACGATCCCCGCGCAGACCGCCACGGCCAGGCCCAGCGCCCAGCCGGTCAGGGTGTCGCCCAGCGCCGTCCAGAAGGTGCCGTCGGCGGCCTCCGTGCCGAGCGCGTCGGCGATGCGGCTGGTGGGCGGGAAGTACTCCTCCCCGACCAGGCCGAGCCGCGGCACCGCCTCGCCCAGGGCGAGGAAGGCCGCGAGCCCGGCCGCACCGAGTGCGGCGTTCGCACCCCTCACGGCAGCAGCTCGTCCAGGTTTGGCGTCCGCTTGAACAGGCCGTCCGCCTCGCCGAGCCGCGCCAGCTCCTCGACGCCCGCGCGGTCGGGCTCGGCCGGCCACTTCGGCAGGGTCACCTTCGCCAGCACGTCCGCCGGGATCTTCGTGTACGTGGTGACGATCTCGCGGACCTCGTCGGGGTGGGCGTCGGCGTACGCGAGGGACTCGGCGGTGGCCGCCTGGAACTTCTTCACCACCTCGGGGTGCTCCTGCGCGTACTCGGCGGAGGTGAAGTACATGGCGACCGTGAGCTTCGGGGCGATGTCGATCATGGGGGAGGCGATCTCCCGGCCGCCCTGGCTCTTGATCGTGGCCAGCGCCGGCTCCACCACCATCGCCGCGTCGATCCGCCCGGCGTCCAGCGCGGCCGGCATCTGGTCGAAGGCCAGCTCCACCAGCTCCACCTCGTCCGGGTCGCCGCCCGCCTTGCGCACCGAGGCCCGTACCGCGGTCTCGTTGATGTTCTTGAGCGTGTTGATGGCGACCTTCTTGCCCTCCAGCTCCTTCGGCGACTTCAGCGGGCTGTCCCCCTTGACGGTGAGCGCCTCGAAGTCCCCGCCCACCTCACCGGTCGAGGCGATGCCGTTGGCCACCGCCTTCACCGGCACGTCGTTCGACTGGGCGATCAGCAGGGACGTCATGTTGCTGAAGCCGAACTGGAACTGGCCGCTGACCACGCCCGGCACGATCGCCGCGCCGCCCTGCGCACTGGAGAAGGACAGCTTCAGGCCCTGCTCCTCGAAGAACCCCTTCTGCTGACCCAGGTACAGGGGCGCGACGTCGACGATGGGGATGAGGCCCACCTTGATCTCGGTGGCGCCCCCGGAGGAGCCGGACCCGTCCGACCCGCCGGAGTCGCCGGAGGAGCCGCACGCCGTCGCGGCGGCCAGGACGGACACGGCCGTGAGGCCGGCGAACAGACGACGCATGACTCCCCCTGGAGGAACGTGCTCGGCGGAACGTGCTCAGTGGGAACGTGCTCAGCGGGAACGTAGGGCCGGTGCGGAGTCGTGGTCAATGCCCTTGCCCGGATGGGCCGTTGAGGATTCAACCGAGGTCGCGTCCCCGCGGAGTCACAGGTCCAGCACCAGCCGTCGGCCGCGGCACCGCGACACGCAGATGAGCATCGTCTCCCCGGCGGCCCGCTCCGCCTCGGTGAGCACCGAGTCCCGGTGGTCCGGCTCCCCCTCGACGACCTCGGTCTCACAGGTCCCGCAGGTGCCCTCCGTGCAGGAGTAGAGCACCTCGACACCCGCCGCGCGGACCGCGTCCAGGACCGGGACACCGGGCGGCACGGACACCGTGCGGCCGCTGCGCGCGAGCACGACCTCGAACTCCGCCTCCGCCGGCGGGTCCGCGACGGCCTCCTTCGGGCGGAACCGCTCCACGCGCAGGCGCCCGGCCGGGCAGCGCGCCTCGACGGCGTCCAGCAGCGGACCGGGCCCGCAGCAGTACACGAGGGTGTCCGGGGACACGTCGTCGAGCACGGACGCGAGGTCGAGCAGCCCCGACTCGTCCTCGGGGACGATCACGACCCGGCCCCCGTACCGCTCCAGCTCCCCGGTGAACGCCAGGCCGGCGCGGGTCCGCCCGCCGTACAGCAGGCTCCACTCGGCCCCCGCCTCCTCGGCGGCGGCCAGCATCGGCAGGATCGGGGTGATGCCGATGCCACCGGCGAGGAAGCGGTACCGGGGTGCGCGCTCCAGCCGGAAGCCGTTGCGCGGGCCGCGCACCCGGACCGTGTCCCCGGCCCGCAACTCGTCGTGAACATAGGCGGAGCCGCCCCGCCCGTCGGTCTCGCGCAGGACCGCTATCCGGTACGCCGCCCGGTCGGCCGGATCGCCGCACAGCGAGTACTGCCGCTCCAGGCCGGGGCGGAGGACGACGTCGACGTGGGCGCCGGGCTCCCAGGCCGGGAGCGGTTCGCCCAGCGGGTGGCGCAGGGTGAGGACGAGCACGCGGTCGGCCGCCGTCTCCCGGCGGGCGACGACGAGTCCGGCCTCGTACCGGCTCATGAACCGTCCCCGGGCAGTTCGTGTCCCCGCGGGTGGGCGAGCATCCAGTCCCACATCGCGACGGGATCCTCGGCGGTGTGCTCGGCACCGCAGTGGCAGGTGCCGTGCAGGACGTCGGTGCCGGGCAGCCAGTCGACCCGGTAGACCTCGCCGGTGCGCCGGCTCACCGGGCCGCCCGCCGCCCGGCCGCGTCGCCCTCCTCGACCAGCCGGGCCAGGATGCGGCGCGCGGCCAGGCCACCGGTGTCGATGTTGATGCTCAGCTCCTGGTAGCCGGTGCGCTCGCCGCCGAGCGTGCGCTGGAGCAGGTTGAGCGCGTCGACGTCCTGCATGACCACCGTGCGGTTGTTCTTGTGCAGGAACTCGGTGACCTCGGCGTCGTCCGTCGCCCAGTCCCGGGAGACGGCCCAGAAGTCGTACACCCGGCCGTCGGCCGACGGCGTGATGGCGTAGGTGATCTCGGTGTGGAAGCCGTCCGGGTCGCTGCCGTCGGGCGCGGGCACCGCACCGGCCGGGGCGACCCTGCTGTGCAGCACGTACAGACAGGGCGCGTGGTACTCGATGTCCTGCCAGCGGTCGATGCGCCCGGTGATGCCGGTGGACCGGGCGTAGAAGGGCGGGCACTCGGCGTCGTCCATGTGCCGGCTCACCCGGACGATCCCGGCGCCCTCGTCGACCTCGGTGGTGATCGGTGTCTCGGCGACCTCCGGGGTGCCGATGTAGCCGCCGTGCAGATACGTCTCGTGGGACAGGTCGAGGAGGTTGTCCACCAGCAGCCCGTAGTCCGCGTCGACCGGCTCCATGCCCCGGACCGTGACCCAGCCCGGTGCGTCCAGGTGCCGGGCCCGCGGCACCGTCTCCGGGTCGGCCAGCGCCGGGTCGCCGATCCACACCCACACCAGGGAGTCCCGTTCGGCCACCGGGTAGGAGGCGACCCGGGCGGTGCGCGGCACCCGTTTCTGGCCCGGCACGTACACACAGGTGCCGGTCGTGTCGTAGGTGAACCCGTGGTAGCCGCACACGATCCGGTCCCCGTCCAGCCGCGTCGGCGCCTCGGAGAGCGGATAGCGGCGGTGCACACAGCGGTCGTGCAGGACGACCGGGCTCCCGTCCTCCTCGGTGCGGTAGAGCACGAGCGGTTCGCCGAGGACCGTGCGGCCCAGCAACTCGCGCCCCACCTCGTGCGCGTGGGCGGCGACGTACCACTGGTTCCTGGCGAAGGCGGTCATGTGCGGCATCGTTGCGGCTCCCGTCCGTCGTCGGTGCTGGCATCGTGCGGGAGCCCGCGCCGGGTGGCAACACCCCTTCCGTACCGCCCGGGGGGACGGGCGGCGGGAGTGTCGGTGGGTGCCCCTAGTCTTTCGCCAACGTCACGGCCGGGCGCACCGGTCCGGTCCGCGCCGCGCCGTGCCGGGTGTTCCTAGTGGTGGGAGAGGCGAAGAACTGATGGGTTGGCTGGCAGCGGGCGACAGGTACGAAGTCGCTCTGGTGGAGGGCCGGGTGGTGGCGCGTCCCACCTCGGCGGCGGCGTCCGCGCCGGAAGGTACGCGGGAGGGGACGCTGCCCGCGGAGATACGGGACCGCCCCGAGGTGGTCGAACTCCAGCGCTTCGCCGAGTGGCTGGACCGGCACGCCGCCGAGTGCGCGGCGCAGGTCGACACCTGGATGGTGTCCTCGCTGCCGGTGCCGACCGGGCTGCTCGCCCAGGTCTGGCCCGACGCGGCCTGGCAGGCCGCACTGCGGGACATCGTCGTGGTCGGCGAGGGCCCCGAGGAGGTCGGCTTCCTGCGCGACGCGGACGCCTCGGACGGGCTGCGGGTGGTGAACCTGGACGGCGAGACCGTCCGCCTGACCCCGCGTACGGTGACCATGCCCCACCCGGTGCTCCTGCCCGACCTGGAGGAACTGCGCACCTTCGCAGCCGAGTTGGGCGTGGTGCAGGGCGTGGAGCAGATCCACCGGGCCACCTGGACCAAGCCCGCCGGGACGGACGACGGGGCACACTCGGTCTCCGAGTTCGAGGGCGCCGAGTACCGCTCCTGGTTCCATCTCTCCGCGCGTGCCACCTCCCTCGGCTACCGCGTCTCCGGCGGCCGCGTCGTCGACCGCGTCCGGGACGGCGGGCGCGTCGTCACCGCCTCCGTCGGCATGAGCGACCCCTACACCGAGGACAAGGCGTGGACCGGGAGCCTGGCCTGGTACCGCGAGGACGCGTACCGCAGCCTCCCGCTCGGCGAGGTCGGCCCCGTCGCCTGGTCGGAGGGCATGCGCATGGCCGCCGCCCTGCACGCCGGCCGCACCGTCCCCGCGGACGACGCCCGGTGAACGCCATGACGCCCCCCATATCCACGAAAGGCACCCGATCATGAACGACGGCACGACCCGGGACGCGGCGAGCACCCAGGCGGAGGAGCTGCTGCGCGCCGGTGCGGTACTCCCGCCGGGCACCACCGGGGCAGGCGAGCGGGCCGTGCCCGTGTACACCCGGGCCTACCGGCATCCGGGCCTGGACGGCCGGGTCGTGGTACGCCTGACGCCCGGGGACCGGGACGGGACGGGCGACGGCGCGTTCCTCGGACTGCGGCCCGCGGGCGAGCCGGTGGAGGTCGGTGTCGGACAGCACCGGGCCATGGGCTTCCCCGAGTGGGTGCTGGTCCGCCACCCCTCCGACGGCCATCTGGCGATGTCGCTGGTCGAGGAGATGGACAAGGTCGCCCGGACGGTGCGCTCCCGGGCGAAGAAGGCCCGCGCCGCCTACGAGTCGATCGGGGCGCGCCTGGCGGACTCCGTGCCGCACTTCCTGCCCACCTTCTACGAGGAGGCCGGCCGGGTGTTCCTGGCCGCCGGCGAGAAGGCGTACGCCTCCCAGATGTTCGTCAACGCCCGCAAGGCCGAGACGGCCCACGCGCTGCCGTTCGACGAGGCCCGCATGGACGCCGTGTTCCTGGAGTTCGCCCTCGCCGACGCCGTGCCGACCAAGGTGCTCTCCAGCTACGCCAAGGGACTCTCCTCCCGGGTGCCGGCCGCCACCGCCTTCCGGCACCTGCGCGGGCTCTTCGTCCGGCTCGCCGCCCACGACGTGGCCCCCTCCAGCCCCGGCGCGGGCGATCTGCGCAGGCTGGCGAAGGCCGTCGCGGGCAAGAACGCGCTCGCCGAGGAGATGGCCTACCTGCGCGAGGTGCTGCCGCTGCCCGGCACCCGCAAGGCGCCGCCCGGCTGGTGGAAGGCCCACCGGGCCGCCCTGAAGGAACTGACCCGGCGTGAACCCGCCACCCGCGGCACCCTGCTGGGGCTGCTGCCCTCGGGCTGGGAGCAGGAGGACCTGGGACAGTGGCTCGACCTGCTGGACGGCACCGGCGCCGCCGGGGGGCTGTGCGACACCGCGCTGCCGGCCGAGGTGCGGTCCCCCGACGGCACGGCCGGCTGGGCCCGCAGATTCCTCGCCCTGTGCGGCACCGGCGAACGGCGCCTCGCCCCGCCCGAGCTGCATGCGCTCGTCGACCGCATGGCCGCTGCCCTGCGCGCCGAACTGAACGACGAGGGCGGCACGTTGCGGCCTCCCGTCGGCGACGTCGACCTCCTCGACCAGCTCCTCGCCCTGGGCGTCCCGGTCGGCGACCCCGAGGACCGCCCGTGGCTCAACCTCCACGACTGGGCCGCTCGCGACGAACGGCGCGACCTCCTCGCCCTGGCGGCCGACACCCGCTTCCGAGCGGTGTTCCGGAGCGGCTGCCCCACCTACGAGCGCGAGGGCATCGACAAGCGCACGGTGACCCGGCTCGCCGAGTCGCCGGGCGGCCGCCCGATGCTCGCCGAGTGGGTGGCCGGGATCAGCCGCGGCTACCTCACCAGCGGGCTGGGCGACTTCGCCCTCAACAGCGGCCCGTTCGAGGCGCTGAACTGGCTGCCGGGCGAGGTCCTGGCCACCGCCGAGCAGGAGGTGCGGCAGGCGCTGGGCACCGGCATGGCGCCCGTCCTCGCCCGCGCCCTGCGCGACGGGATCATCGACGAACTGGGCTGGCCCGCCTGGGACGAGGCGATCGGCGCGTCCGCGACCCCGGAGCGGGCCCGCGCGACACGGGTGGCCGAGGCCTGGCCGCACCTCGTCGTCCTCGACGGCACGCACGCCCGGGTGATCGGCGCGCGGGGCACGCTCCTCAGCCACGAGCTGCGCCTCCCGGAGGGGGCGGGCAGCCCCGACGTCCGGTACGTGGACGGCCAACTGCTCGTCTCCTGGTACGCGTCCGACACGTCGGCCTCGTACGGCTACTGGTACCACCCCGACACGGGCATCTCGCCGACGACGGAACTCGTCGGCGACGTCCGCTCCTCCTACGCCTGCCGCGCGGACGGCAGCGCCGGGACCAACGGCATGCCGTCCGCCTCCCTCCCGCTCCCCGGCGGCGGCACGACCACCGGCCGCGGCGTGCTGCGGCCCGGGGACACCCACGTCCCGTGGCGGCGGCGGGTGATCGGCGACGGCACCTCGTACTGGGTCTGGGTCGATGACTGGTCCCGCGAGAAGAACAGCACCTGGCACGCCTACGACCCCGCCGACAACACCGAGGGGGAGCGCGGCGGCCCGGACTGGTTCGCCGAGGGGCTGCGCGCCGCACCGGAGGGCAGCACCCTCGGCACCGCCTGGCTGCTGCCCGCCGCCGGCGCCGAACCGGGCCCGGTGTGCGCCCCGGTGGACGGCCTGCTCGGCTGGCGGGTGATCGTCCGGCCCGACGGCTCGCAGCACGGCGAGGACCTGGCCGGCCGCTCGGTCGTCGTACCGTGGCGCGTGGGCGGGAAACCGGAGAACGTGCTGGTCTTCCCCGGCACCGACCGCGCCGTCACCGTGCTGCGCTGGTCGAGCGACATCCAACTGCGGGACTCCGGCCAGGCGGTGCTCGCCCGGTTCAATCGTGATCAGACGGCCGGCCCCTTCTCCGCGGGCACCCCGCTGTTGCCGCCCCTGCGTTACTGGCACCTGCTCCGGCCCCGCGACCCGCAGGGCTCCGCGGCGCTCCGCCGGGTCGGCGACGACCTCGCGGCCGCGCTGCTGGCCGCGGCCATGGCCGAGCCCCCCGGGGACGGGGCGGCGGACCGGGACGCGGTCCTCGAACCCGTCCGCACCCTGCTCCCGGAGGTCGGCCACGAGGCGCTGCGCCGGGGCATCACCGGCCTCGCGCGTTACGCCGCCGAGCAGCAGCGCGTCCTGGACGGGCTGCTGGCCCGGCTGGACTCGGCGGTCCGGGGCACCACCCCGGAGGAACCGCGGCCCGCCCTCGGCGACCGCCTGCTCGCTTCCGCGCTGAACGGCGTCGGTCTGACCGAACGCGACGCGCGCGGGTACTACGACTTCCAGCACAGCCTCTTCGAGCTGCCGCAACTCCTCGCCCACTCGATGAAGGGCCTGGCCGAACCGTCTCCAGCGGGCATCTTCCACCTGTCGCTCGCCAAGCAGGAGCCGCTGGAGCACCTGAACGGGCTGGCCCTGCCCGAACTGCCCGCCGTACTGGCGCTCCGGGCGGCGTCGGAGGCCACCGTGGCGGAACACCGCCAGGCCCTGGACGCCTTCCTCGGCGAACTGGACGCACACGGGCTGACGGAGCTGGACCCCGCCCACTGGCGCCGGGTGCACCTGGCCTTCGACCCCGACACCTTCGACGGCCCGGGCGAGGCCTATGGGTACGTCAGGGGGACCGTGCTCAACCTGGAGGGCGGCGCCTTCCTCGTCTTCCCCGACGACTGGTACCGGTTCGTCCACGAGTACGGCCCCCACGAGGTCAAGGGCAGGCACTACGGCGCGGCCTACCACGACCCGACCGGCCGCTTCGCCACACCGAAGCCCTACACCCCGGTGTCCGAGGAGCCGTTCGTGCCGGAACCGGTCCGGGCACCCGGCTGGGTCGCCGCCTTCCGCGCCGAACTGGCCGAGCGCGGCCCCGTGCCCTGGCGCCCCGAGGCGGCCGAGGAGTTCGCCCGGCTCACCGGCGTCACCCCGACCACGGCCCGGCTGGTGCTCGCCGGAATGCCGCAGATCGACGACAAGCGCGTGAGCGTGCCCTCCGCGACCCTGAAGGTCATCGGGGTGAAGGCGGCCGACGCCCGGGTGGCCAAGGACGAGCTGCGGTCCCTCGACAGCGGCGCCCTGCGGGCCGTGGTGGCGGCACTGCTGCCCACCGAGCCGACCCGGCTCTGGACGCACGGCCCGGACACCGCCCACGCGGCAGAGGTCTGGAACGAGCGGCTGGGCAGACGCACCCCGCTGCCCGAGGAGGTGCTCCACGACGCCGTCCGCACCGTCGAACCGGTGGGCTGGGCCCCCGGCGCCGCCCTGCGGGGCTTCGTGGACCTGGCCACCGAGCCCCGGCTGACGACCGACCTGACCTGGAGCTTCGGCCGCTACTACCTGGAGACCGCCGAGCCGACGCCACGCTTCGACGGCTCGGTGCTCAAGGGATCGGTGGCCCTGGCCGCGTGGCTCGCCCACCGGCTCCCGTCCGGCGACCCGGTCCGGGCCACCCTGCCGGGCGTACTGACCGCGCTGCGCGAGCGGTTGGCCCACCCCGGCCTGCTGCTCGCCCTCGACCGGCGGGGCATCGACTGGGAGGCGTTCAAGCGGGCCGCCAGCGACCCCACCGAGACCGGCGACGGCTTCGAACGGTACGGCGCGGTCGTCCTGGGCACCGGGGGGACGGAACCGCTTCCCGCCATCCGGCCGGCGCTGCTGGACGCCGCCGGACACGACCCCCACCTGGCGGCGCTGCACACCGGTGAGCGGCCGAACGCCCAGGAGACGGCCCTGCGCCTGGTCCACGACCGGTCCTTCGCCGAACTCCTCGCCGATCCGGGCCACCCGATGGCCGGCGAGCGCGACGCGGACGGGCTGTGGTGGCCCCAGGACCCCGCCCGCTCCGTGCCCGACCTGGTCGTCGAAGCGGCCAAGCGATACGGCATCGGCGAGGACGCCGCAGTCCTGTACCTGATGCTGCTCGCCATGCCGGACCCCACCGACCGCAACACCGCCCGCTGGACCGGCTGGGGCGGGCAGCGCGGCGGCACCGCCCGGCTGCGCGCCGCCCGGGCCGAACTCGCCGCCACCGACCTCGTGGTCGAGGGCAGCCGTGCCAAGGCCGGGCGCTCGCTCTTCCTGCCCTGCGGCTGGGCACAGCCCGGCAACCCGCATCTGCCGCTGGAGCGGTGGAAGCTGCCGATGTACGACCTGTTGGAGGGGGAGGCGCCCGTCCTGGGGGTCATCGTGCCCACCCGGCCCGTCGCCGGGCTGTACCGGGAGGCGTGGCGGCGCGTCCAGGACGGGGACGCGCCGCGGCTGGAGGAACTGGAGGTGCCGCGGCCGCGGAAGCGACGCCGCTGACGCAGGTGCGCGCCGGGGACGGCCGGGCCGTCGCACCCGGCCGTCCCCGCCCACCACCCTCCCCCTCCTCCTGTCCGAGCCCGCACCAGGAACCATGACCGCACGCGAAGAGACCGTCGCCCGGCCGACCGCGCCGGCGGCCCGCACACCGCCCTGCCTGATCGGAGTACGCCACCACAGTCCCGCCCTGGCCGTCGCCGTCCCCCGGCTGCTCGACGCGGCGGAAGCCGACGTGGTCTGCGTGGAACTGCCGGCCGACTTCCAGCCGTGGCTGCCGTACCTCGCCGACCCGCGGACCGTGGCGCCGGTGGCCCTGAGCGGTGCCCACGAGGACGGACGGCTGCACTTCTACCCGCTCGCCGACTTCTCGCCGGAACTGGCGGCGATCCGCTGGGCGCGGGACCGGGGCGCGGAGGTGGTCTGCTGCGACCTGCCGCTGGCAGACCCGGGCTGGTCCCGCGGGCAGCCGGAGGACACCGGCGTCGACGTCGACGGGCTGTGGGAGCGCACCGTCGAGGCACTGGCGCCCGGCAGTACTCCCGAGGCCGTGCGCCGCGCCGCGCTCGGCTTCGGACGGCTGCTGCGCGAGGACGTCGCGGCCCACGGCGGCATCACGGCCTGTGACCTGGCCCGCGAGGCGCACATGCGCCGGGTCCTCGCCGAGGCGGGGCGGCGGCGCCGGACCGCGGCGGTGGTCGGCGCCTTCCACGCGGCCGGACTGGCCGACGGTGGCGAGGGCGCCGTGCTCGTGCGGGGCGGGACCGCCGGTCCGACCGGCCCCCGCTCCCCGGTCGTGACCTCCCTCGTGCCCTGCGCTTTCGCCCTGCTGGACCCCCGCTCCGGCCACCCGGCCGGCATCCGCGACCCGCGCTGGCGGCAGGCGGTGCTCGACGCCGGCGGCGACCCCGGCCGCATCCGGGACGCCACCGCCCGGCTCATCACCGAACTGTGCCGCGAGATCCGCGCGTCCGGCGACACGGCGGGCACCGGAGAGGCCGTCGAGACCCTGCGGCTGGCCTGCGACCTCGGCACCCTGCGCGGTCTGCCCGCCCCCGGCCGCGGGGAACTGCTGGAGGCGGTGACCTCCGTACTCGGCCACGGCCGGTCCCCCGACCGGGAACTGGGCGCCGTCCTCGTCGGCTCGGGCCGCGGACACCTCGCGCCCGGCACGCCCCGCTCCGGCCTCGGACCCTGGGTGGAGGCGGAACTGGCCGCGCTGCGACTGCCCGCACCGGCCGACCCGGGCAGCCGGGACCTCCGGTTCACGCCGCTGCGCTCCGCCCTCGACGCCCGGCGCGAGATCCTGCTCCAGCGCCTGCGGGAATGCGGGGTGGGCTACGCGGAGCCCGTCGAGGTGACCGGGGCCGGGGAGGGCGGCGCGCTCACCACCCGCTGGCGGGCCGCGTGGACGCCGTCGGTCGCCGCCCGCCTCGAACTCGTCGGCGTCCGGGGCGTCACCGCCGCCCAGGCTGCCGACGGCACCCTGCGGGAGAACCACCGCCGGGCTGCCGAGGCGGGCCGGGTCACCCCGGCCCGGGTCGTCGCCCTGCTGAGGGCCGCGGCCCGGTGCGCGCTCGTGGACCTGCTCCAGGACGGCCTGGCGGAGGCCGAGCGCGTCCTGCCGGGAGCCGCGGGCCTGCCCGAACTGCTCGACGCCCTGGACCTGTTGGAGTCCGTACGCCGACGGCACCTGCCCGGCACCACCGAACGCGTCCGGGCCCGGGCGGCCCGGCTCTCCGGCCTGCTGTCGGAAGCCGCCGTCCGGGTCCTGCCGGGGCTGGCCGGCAGTGACGAGCCCCGAGACGCCGTCGCGGTCGTCACCCTCGCCGTCCGCAGTGCCGAGGACCGGCTCGGCCTGCGGCTCGACGGCGAGCTGTACGCGCTCTCCCGCACCGGTTCCCCGCTCCTCCAGGGCGCCGCCCAGGCCGCCCGGGTCCTGCTGGACCTCGACGGCTCTGAGCTGCTGGGCGCGAGGCTCGCCGGCTGGGTGGACACCGCGACGGGACCGGACGGCCGGCGCCGGCTGGAACGCCGGCTCACCGGGGTGCTGGTCGCGGCCGGGCCACTGATCGAGTCCGTGCCCACCGCCCTCGGCCCGCTGTTCGAGCGCGTGGAGACCATGGGCGACCGCGACTTCCTCGACCGGCTGTACGCCTTGCGCGGCGGCTTCCGGGCGCTCACCCCGGACGGACGGACCCGGGTGCTCGCGGCCGTCTCCGACCGCCTGGGCGACCGGCCCGACCTGCGGCTCCCCGCCCCGGCCGGGCTGGTCGGCCGGTGGGCCGCGGCCGACGGCGAGGGACACGCCCTGCTGCGGGACCTGGGCCTGGCGGACCTGGTGCGCGCCCCGGCACCGGCACACACCGGGGCCGTCCCCCGGCCCGCGCCGCCGACAGCGCCCCCCGGCGCCGGGGCCGTGCCCGGAGCCGGGGCCCCGCGGCTCGGCCCCGCCGACCGCTGGCGGCTGCTGCTGGGCCGCGACACCGCGCGACTCCCCGCGGAGCTGCGGCCGTACGCCCGCGCCCTGGACGAACTGTTCGAACGGGAAGCAGACGCGGCGGGGGAGGGAAGCGGAGAGACGGGGCAGGACGGGGACGGCACGGACGGCGGCCAAGGCGGCGCCGGCGACGACCGCACCGGCGGCCGGGCGCGGGGCTACCCCGGCGTCCGGCACTGGGCCGAGGACCTGCAGGCCCTCTTCGGCCCGGAGATCAGGGAGGAGGTCCTCGGACGTGCCGTCGCCGACGGACGTACGGACGCCGTCGAACTCCTCGACGCGGCCACCGCCCGGCCCTCCGTGGAGCTGCTGTCCACCGTGCTGTCACTGGCCAGGGGAATGCCCGAACAGCGGCTGGCCGGGCTGCGGCCGCTCGTGAAGCGGCTGGTGGCGGAACTCACCCGGGAACTCGCCGTCCGGCTCCGCCCCACACTGACGGGTCTGACCACCCCGTTCCCCACCCGGCGGCCCGGCGGCCCGCTCGATCTGCCCCGCACGCTGCGGGCCAACCTCGCGCACACCCGCGGGCGGGAGGACGGCCGGGTCGAGGTCGTCCCGGAACGGCCGGTGTTCAGGACCCGTACCGCGCGGCGGAACGACTGGCGGCTGATCCTGGTCGTCGACGTCTCCGCGTCCATGGAGAACTCGGTGGTGTGGTCGGCGCTCACCGCCGCGGTCCTGGGCGGGGCGCCCATGCTCTCCACCCACTTCCTCACCTTCAGCACCCAGGTCGCCGACTTCACCGGTCTGGTCGCCGACCCCCTCTCGCTGCTCCTGGAGGTGAAGGTCGGCGGCGGCACCCACATCGCGGCCGGGCTCGCCCACGCCCGCTCCCTGGTGCGGGTGCCCGACCGGACCCTGGTGGTGGTCGTCAGCGACTTCGAGGAGGGCGCCGCGGTCGACGGGCTGCTGGCGGAGGCCGGGGCCCTGGTCTCCTCCGGTGTGCGGCTGCTGGGCTGCGCGGCCCTCGACGGCGAGGGAACGCCGCGATACTCGGTGCCGATCGCCCGCCGACTCGCCGCCGCCGGGATGCCGGTGGCCGCCCTCAGCCCGCTCGCGCTCGCCCGCTGGGTCGGCGACCAGGTCCGAGGAGCCTCCCGATGACCCGTCACCGGCCGGGCCGGGGCGGCCCGCTCCCACCGGTCGCACCGGAGGTGCTCGCCGCCGCGGTGGAGGGCCTGACCACCCGGCTGCGCCGCAGACTCGACGCGGCCGTCGAGTCGGTGGCCGCCACGCCCGTCGAGACCGGCGAGGACGGCACGTACGGCGTCCGCTGCGGCGCGGACGCGTGGGTGACCCTGAGCCCGGGCCCGTCCGGCACGCTCACCTCACCCGACCAGGCCCGCTGCACCTGCCTGCTGTCCCCCCGCTGCCTCCACCGCGCCGCGGTTCTGAGCGCAAGCCCGACCGCGAACGCGCCCCAGTCCCCGGGACGGGACCTGTCCCTGGACCGGGACCTGTCCCTGGACCGGGACCTGTCCCTGGACCGGGACCTGTCCCTGGACCGGGACCTGTCCCTGGACCGGGACCTGTCCCCGGACCGGGACCTGTCCCCGGACCGGGACCTGTCCCCGGACCGGGACCTGTCCTCGGGCCGGGTCCCGTCCCCGGAACCGGACCCGTCCCCGGAACGGGGCGCGTCCCCCGTTCCCGCCTCATCCGCCGGACACGCCCCGTGCCCCGAGCCCGTCCCGGCCACCGCACCCGTCCCGGTCACCGAAGCCGCCCGGTCCACCGCGCACGTTCCGGTCACCGAAGCCGCCCGGTCCACCGCGCACGTTCCGGTCACCGAAGCCGCCCGGTCCACCGCGCACCTCCCGGTCACCGAATCCGCCCGGTCCGTCGAAGGCGCTCCGTCTGCTGGACGTGTTCCGTCCACCGAAGGTGGCTCGTCAGTTGGGCCTTCTCCGTCCGCCGGACCCGCCTCGTCCGCCGACGGCGCCCGGTCCGCCGGAGATGTCCCGCCTGCCGCAACCGCCCCGTCCGTCGGACACGTCCCGTCTCCCGGATCCGACCCGTCTCCTGAAGCCGCCCGGCCCGCCGAAGTCGCCGCGGCCACCGAGTCCGCCGCCCGCGCCGGGCGTTCGGTGTCCGTCGTGGGACCGGCGTCGCCCGTCGCGTCGGGACGGCCGTCCGACCGGCAGGTCCGTGCCGCCGGCGGGCTGTGGACCGCGGCCTCAGCCGTCCTGGCCGCCGGGGCCACGGCCGCGGGCGCGGTCCCGCAGGCCGAGTTGCTCCGGGCCGCGCACACGGCCCGACTGGCCGGACTGCACCGGGCGGAGGGCGCGGCCCTCGACGTCGTACGCCAGGTGCGCGAGGCGCGTGACCCGCAGGGCGCCCACCGGGCCCACCGCACGGACGAGTTGGCCGCCGCCCTGCGCGAACTGCTCCTGGTCACCCACCGCCTGAAGGCGGCCGACCCCGACCCCGGGCTGATCGGCGGCGTCCCCCACAACCACCGCCCCGACGCACCCCTGCGCCTCTACGGCGTCTGCCGCGAACCGGTCGTCGGACCGGGCGGCACGGGCGGCGTCGTCACCCACCTCGTCGACGGCACCGGCCGCTGGTACACGCTCCGCGACGTCGGAGCCGGGGGCCCGGCGCGAGCCCGCCGCGCCGGTACCGCCCACGTCGCCGTCCGGACCTTCCTGAGCGACCACGAGCGGCTGTCCCGCGGTGGTCTGGTCGTCACCGGTGCGGTCGTCGCCCCGGACGGCCGGCTGCTCGCGGAGCGCGGCGTCCGGGCCACCTACGCCGCCGGGCGCCCCTGGGCCGACGTGGTGCCCGCGACCACCGCCCCCCACAAGCCCGGGGCCGGGCACGCCCCGCCGCTGACCGGGTGCGACGTACAGATCGTCGCCGCCGACGGCGACGAGGTGCTGGTCCGCGTCCTCGCCGGTGACGTCCCCGGGCCGACCGTCCGGCTGGCCCCGGCGCACCGGCACCCCGCCCTCGCGCACACCGCCAACCTCCGCCGGCTGGGCGCGTGTCCGGGGCTGCGGGTACGGGTGCTCGGCCGGGTCGACCCCGGCCGGGCCACGACCCTGCGCCCCCTGGCCGTGGGCCCGGTGCCTGGGGCCGTGCCGACCCTGCGGCTGCCTCAGGAGTGGCGGGACCGCGCCGACCTCCGCCCCCCCCCCCCGTGGGGGGGGCGCCCCCCCCCCCGGGCGGCCCGGGCCCCCCCAGTTCTCCCCCTCCCCGCCCCCCTCCCGCCCCCCCCCCCCCCCCCCCCCCCACCCCCCCCCGCCCGTTC
>NZ_JAIOJZ010000041.1 GCF_020404845.1 Streptomyces hyderabadensis
GCCCGGCCGCCGTCGGCCCGGGGCCTCAGTCGAAGGTCTCGACGTATTCCTGGGGCGGACCGAGGTCGGGGCGCTCGCGCAGGGCGATCCGGTCGCCGAGGCGTTCCAGTTCCAGCACGGTCAGGGTGTTGTCGCCGGGGCGCAGGAGCGGGCCGGGCAGGTAGAGGGTGGTCTGCGGTCCGATCTCCCAGTAGCGTCCGAGCAGGGTGCCGTTGACCCACAGGAAGCCCTTGCCGAACCCGGGCAGCGCGACGAAGGTGTCCGCGGGTTCGGTCACGGACAGGACGGCGGTGGCGAACCCCGCCCGGCCGTCCGCGGGGCCCGCCGCCGCGGCGCGTTCGGTGTCCCGCGGCGTCCACGCGTCGAGCGGCAGCGCACGCACCGTCCAGCCGTGCACCAGCCGGCGCTCCACCCGGACGCCGCCGAGGATGCCCTTGCCCTGGCCGAGCAGCGGCCCGTAGTTGATCCGCCCCTGGTTCTCCACCAGCAGCGCCAGCCGGATCCGGGCTCCGGAACCGGACACGGTGAACGAGGCGTTCTCGCGGTCCAGTACGGCGACGGGTGCGTCGTCGACGAACACCTGGGCACGGTCGTGCAGACCCGTGACGGTCAGCTCGTGGTCACCCGGCGGCAGCAGCGGCTCGGCCTCGTACAGCACCAGGCCGGAGGCCAGGGACAGTTCCTCGAAGCTCAGCGGCAGCGGCGCGGCCACCGGTTCGGCCGCCGCGCGCAGCGCGCCGAGCAGGGCGGCCCGCGGGGTGACCGGCAGGTCGCGGGGGGCGAGCAGCGGCGGGTCGGCGGGCAGCGGGCGCGGGGGCGCGGCGCCGTCGAGCGCGGTCAGCCTCTCCCGCAGGGCGAAGAACTTCGGGGTCAGGGCACCGTTCTCGGCGACGGGGGCGTCCGAGTCGTAGCTGGTGACGGTCGGCCGGATACTGCCGTCCTCGTGGTTGGCGCCCGCCCACAGCCCGAAGTTGGTGCCGCCGTGCGCCATGTAGAGGCTCACGGAGCCGCCCTCGTCGAGGATGCCGCCGAGGTCCTCGGCCGCGCTCGCCGCCGACCGCACGTGGTGCTTCTCGCCCCAGTGGTCGAACCAGCCGTTCCAGAACTCGGCGCAGAAGAAGGGCTCGTCGGGGCGGCGCGAGCGCAGCAGCGCCGCGGCCTCGGCGGGGCGTGAACCGAAGGTCGCCGCCGCCAGCTCGCCGGGCAGTGCCCCGCCGTCCTGCATCAGCGGGGTCGGGCCGTCCGCGGTGTAGAGCAGTTCGGTGATGCCGCGGGCGACGAGGGCGTCGCGGATGTGGCGGACGTAGGAGTGGTCGTCGCCGTGGCTGCCGTACTCGTTCTCGATCTGCACGGCCACGACCGGTCCGCCCCGGGCGGCCTGGAGTTCCGCGACGCGGGGGATCAGCTCGTCGAACCACCGGCCGACCGCTTCGAGGAAGGGTCCGTGGGACGTGCGCAGCCGCATGCCGGGGGTCCCGGTCAGCCAGGCGGGCAGGCCGCCGTTGTCCCACTCGGCGCAGATGTACGGGCCCGGCCGGACGACCACGTCCAGCCCCTCGTCCTGGGCGAGCCGGACGAAGCGGGCCAGGTCGCGCGGGCCGTCGAAGCGGGTGTCGCCCTCGGTGCGTTCGTGGAAGTTCCACGGCACGTAGGTGTCGACCGTGTTCAGTCCGAGGGCGGCCAGCCGTCGCAGCCGGTCGGCCCAGTGTCCGGGGTGGACCCGGAAATAGTGCAGCGAGCCCGCCAGGATGCGGTGCGGGTGCCCGTCGCGCAGGAGGGCGCCGTCGGCGTAGGTGAGGGTGGATCGCTGCACGGGGCCTCCTTGACAGCGGTGGCGCGGGGAAACCGGACCGGCCATCGGTAGCTGTGACTATGGCAGATCATGTTATCGATGCCAATCGCCGTCGCAAGGGCAATTTATAGGCGACTGGCATCGATATCACCCCGCGGCCCGCCTCCCGCTCCGCCGGCTACCCCTGCGGCGTTCGCACCTTCGGCCAGTCCAGGGCGCGCAGATCGGCGTCCAGGCCTCCGTCGCAGTACATCACCGTGCCCACGCAGTAGCCCGACTTGGCGGACAGCAGGAAGAGGACCAGTTCCGCGACCTCCTCGGGAGTGCCGGCCCGGCCCGCGGGAACGGACCGGAGGAAGGCCTCGATGCCGGCGGCGATCCGCGGGTCCTTCCGGCCCGCCCGGGTCATCGGGGTGTCGATGAAGCCCGGGGCGATGGCGTTGAGGCGGATGCCGTCCGCGATGTAGTCGGAGGCACGGGTGCGGGTGTAGTAGGCGATCGCGGCCTTGGTGGCCGGGTAGGTGAGGACGCCGCCCTCGTCGGCCCGGGCGTCCGCGAGCGCCCGGGCCGCCTCCTCGTCGCCCGCCAGGCAGGTCTCGGCCAGCCCGGGGTCCCAGCCGGGCTGCGTGGTGACGGAGTTGGAGGAGGCGAGCACCACGGAGGACTCCCCCGCGGCGGCCAGCGCCGGCCGCAGTGCCTCCAGCAGCCGGACGGCACCGTAGTAGTTGACGGAGACGAGGAGGCTCGCGGGGCGTCCCGCGCCGCCCGAGATCCCGGCGAACGGCACGAAGCCGTCGAGCCGTCCCTCGCACAGCCGGGTGATCTCGGCCGCCGCGGCGGTCCGGCCCGCCGGGGTGCCGAGGTCGGCCTCCACCTCGGTGCCGCGCAGGTCGACGCCGATGACGCGGTGGCCCTGCGCGGTGAGCCGGTCGGCGATCGCAGCGCCCATGCCGGACGCGGCGCCGGTGACGGCGATGGTTCCCATGACGGTCTTCTCCTGGGGGTTCTCGGTGAGGGGGGAGCGGGTGAGGGGTGGCGCGGGATGGTGCGCCCCGGTTCAGCGGAGCTTCACCGCGCCGCCGTCGGCCATGACGGTCTGCCCGGTCATGTACCGCGCGTCGTCCCCGGCCAGGAAGGCGACGACCGGCGCGACATCGCGGTCCGGGTCGCCGAAGCGGCCCAGCGGCACGGAGGCGGCGGACTGCGCGTACTGCTCGGGGCGGGCCTCGGCCCACTGGGCCACCCCGGCGGTCAGGGCCATGGGGCAGACCACGTTGACGCGGATGCCGTACCGGGCCCACTCGTTGGCGGCCACCCGGCTCAGGCCGCGGATCGCCTCCTTCGCCGCGGCGTAGGAGGCCTGGTTCGGCTGGCCGTTGAGCCCGGCGCCGGAGCCGAAGTTGATGACGGAGGCGTTCTGGGCCCGCTTCAGTTCGGGCAGTGCGGCGAGCATGAAGTTGCGGGTCGCGTACAGACCGGTGTCCATGGCGAGGTTCCAGTCGTCGTCCGTCTGCTCCTCGAACGGCTTCTGCCGCGACACGCTGGCGTTGTTCACCAGCACGTCGAGCGACCCGAACCGCTCGACGGCGGTGGCCACGGCCGTGTCGGCGACCTTCCGGTCGGTGACGTCGCCCCGGAGGAAGACCACGGCGTCGCCGAGTTCGGCGGCGATGCGCCGCCCGGCCTCCTCCTGCAGGTCGACCACGACGACCCGGGCGCCGCGCTCGACGAAGACCCTGGTGACGGCGCCGCCGATCCCGGAGGCACCCCCGGTGACGATGGCGGTCCTGCCCTGGAGTGTGCGTGCGTTCATGATGCCGACCGTTCCTTCCGTGGCTACGATGTGCATGTTACATACACATGCCTCGGCAACGGAAACGCCCCGGGGCGGGCGGAGGGGGCGGCACCCGGCCGTGGACACTGGTGGGGCGAATCCGGAGCAAGGGAGCAGGGGACACATGACGGAGCCGAGCGGGCAGGAGCGCCGCCTGAACGACCTGGAACGCGAGCTGACCCTGCTGTCGAGGCACTTCATCGCGTCCCGCGGCCCGCGCATCGGCCAGAGCCTCGACCGGTCGGCCTATGTGCTGCTCACCCGCCTGGAGACCGGCGACCCCCTCACGCTCAAGGAGCTGGCCCACACCTTCCAGGCCGACGTGTCGACCATCAACCGGCAGATGAGCACCATGCTCCGGCACGGCCTGGTCGAGCGCATCGAGGCGACCACGAAGGGAGGCGCCCGCACCTTCCGGCCCACCCCGCTCGGCCTGGAGCGGCTGGCGGCCGACCGGGCCATCAGCCGGGCGGGGGCCGCGCGACTGATCGAGGCGGCGGGCTGGGACGAGGAGCGCACCCAGCAGTTCCTCACCCTGATGGTCGAGTTCAACCACGGCATCGAGGAGCTGGAGGGCCGCGCCTGGAACCCCTCCTGAACCCACCGGCCACCTCCTGTCCACTCGCCCGCCACCGCTCTCCCGTCCCGGGAACTTCCTTGTGCCGCAGGGGCGTTGAGGCCGATGCGGGGCTGAAGAGGAGTGGACATGACACAGGAGCTCGCGCGGGACCCGTGGCGGCTGCTGCTGATAGAGGACGACCGGGAACTGGTCGTGATGCTTTCCGACGTGCTGCGCGACGAGGGCTACGCCGTCGATGTCGCGACCGACGGGCAGCAAGGTCTGCACCTGGGTCTCACCCGGCGGTACGACGTCTTCGTCGTCGACCGGCGGCTGCCGGTGCTGGACGGCCTGGACCTGCTGGGCCGGCTGCGCAACCGCGCGGTCCGCACACCGGCGCTGATGCTGACCGCGATGGGCACCGTGCACGACCGGGTCGACGGCCTGGACGCCGGTGCCGACGACTATCTGGTGAAGCCGTTCGAGCTGGACGAGCTGGGGGCCAGACTGCGGGCGCTGTGCCGGCGTTCGCTGGCGGGCAGCGACGTCCTGCGGATCGGTTCGGGGCGCCTGCACGTCGGCCTGCGCGAGGTCGAGCAGGCGGACGGCGAGCGGATCGCGCTCGCCGCGCGGGAGTTCGCCCTGCTGTGGGTGCTCGCCTCGCACCCCGACGCCGTCCACACCCGCGCGGAGCTGCGCCGGCTGGTGTTCCAGGAGGCACCGGCCTCCTCCATCGTCGACACCTACGTCTACTACCTGCGCCGCAAACTCGGCCGGCAGGTGGTGCGCACCGTGCACGGACTGGGCTACCGGCTGGGGGCGTTGTGAGCGCGTCGGCGTCCGGGGAACGGGCGGCGGTCCGCCGGGCCCGGCTGCGCATCGCCGTGCTGACCGGCGCGATCATCACCCTGCTGGTCACCGTCGTCGGCGGGGTCGCCGACACCGTCATGACGCGGGCGCAGAGCGACCAGGTGTGGCGGGAGCTGCGCTACGGCGCGGAGCGCGGCGACCTGTCCAGTCCGCCGGTGTGCACCTGGCTGTTCGCGCGCGGCTCGACCCCGCTGGCCAACGCCCCGGCGGGCTTCCCCGTGCAGAGCGACATGCGGCGGGTGCGCCGGACCCACGAGGCGGTGGAACGCACCGTGCGCCGCGACGACACCCAGTACCTGGTGCGTACCCAGGTCAGGCCGGACGGGCAGGTCGTGCAGGCGGTGTTCGACCTGCGCTTCCAGCTGGCCGACCGCCAGCACCTGTGGTTCGCGCTGGGGGTCGCCGAGGTGGTGGGCCTGCTGGCCGCGGCCGCCACCGGAGTGGTCCTCGGGCGGCTCGCCGTGTCCCCGCTGGCGGAGGCGCTCACCCGGCAGCGCCGGTTCGTCACGGACGCCAGCCACGAGCTGCGCACCCCGGTCACCCAGGCGTACACGCGGGCGCAGCTGCTGGCCCGGCAGGCGACGGCCCAGGACCTGCCCGCCCGGCACCGGGAGGGGCTGACGCGGCTGGTCGGCTCGGTCGGCCGGCTCGGAGAGGTGCTGGACGACCTGCTGCTGTCCGCGAGTCTGGCGGCGGGCCCGGCCCGGCCGGCGGACCACCGGCCGGTCGATCTGGTGGCCCTGGCCCGTGCGGTGGTCGCGGAGGAGGCGGACCGGGTGCGCGACGGCCGGCTCACCGTCGTCGTGGACGGTCCGCCGCACCCCCTGTTCGTCGACGGTGTCGAGTCGGCGCTGCGCCGGGCCGTCGGAGAGCTGCTGTCCAACGCCGTCGGCCACACCCCGCCGGGCGGGCGGATCGAGGTCGCCCTGACCCGGACCCGCGGCGCGGTCACACTGACCGTCGCGAACACCGGGAAGGGCTTCGACCCGGCGGAGGCGGAACGCCTCTTCGAACGGTTCCACCGGGGCGGGTCCACCGGCCGGTACGGGCTGGGGCTCGCGCTGCTGCGGGAGGTCGTCACCCACCACGGTGGGACGGTCACCGCGACCGGACACCCCGGGCACGGCGCCCGGTTCACCATCCGGCTCCCGCCGGGCGGCACCCCGGCCGTGACCGTCGGGCCGCCCGGCGGCCGGGCGCCCCGTCTCGTACCGCGCCGGGTCAAGGCCGGGCGTACCTGACCAGCAGGCGGACGGCGGTGCGGACGTCCGAGTCCAGCGGGCGGTCCGGGTCCACCGGAGGGATCGCGTCGGCGAGGGCGTCCAGGAGTTCACCGCACCGGGGTGCGGTGGGGCGGCGGGCTCCGACGTGGGCGGCCTGGCGCAGGCCGAGGGCGAGCGATCCGCACAGCAGGCCGAGCAGTTCGGCCATGTCGTGGGCGCGCAGGGCCGCCTGTGTGCCGAAGGGCACCACGTCCTGGTTGTGCAGGTTGGTCGGCAGGCTCTGCATGCCGGCCGGGGTCGCGGCCCGGCGGATCTCCGCCACGAACGCGGTGGTGGCCAGCTGCACGCCCTGCAGACCGTGCTGCGCTCCGGGCTCGGTGGCGAGCATCGGCGGCAGCCCGCCGTTGCGGGCCGGGTCCACCAGGAGGTCGAGCTGCCGTTCGGCGAGGTTGCCGAGCTGCGCGGTGACGGAGGCCAGCAGGTCGGCGGCGAACGCGGCGGGCTGCCCGAAGAAGTTCCCGCCGTGCACGACCTTCCCCTCCCCCGCCCCCTCGGTGCCGGTGCCGAGCCCGGCGTCGGGGCCGGTGCCGGGGAAGAACAGCGGGTTGTCGCTGATCCCGCCGAGGTCGGCGGCGACGACACCGTCGACGTGGCGCAGCGCGTCCTCGGCGGCGCCGAGCAGCTGCGGGGCGCAGCGGATGCTGTACGGCTCCTGCAGCGGCCGGGTGCCCGAGGGCGCCCCGCCCGCCAGGGCCTGCCGCATCCGGCCGCCCACGTCGACGGCGCCGGGGTGGCCGTAGGCCCGCAGCAGGTCGGCGTCGAGGAAGCCGGTGTCGCAGCCGAGGAGGTCGGTCAGCAGGCAGCTGAGCGCGGTGAGCGAGCGGTGCGCGGCGCGCACGGAGTCGAGGGCCAGCGCGGTGGCCGCGGTGGTGACGGAGGTGCCGTTGACCAGGGCGAGCGCATCGCGTCCGTCGAGGACGAGGGGGCGCAGTCCGGCCGCGGTCAGCGCCTCGCCGGCCGGCATCCGGTCGCCGTCCAGGTAGGCGTGGCCGCGGCCGCGCAGGGCCTGGGTGGCGTAGGCGAGCGGGATGAGGTCGCCGCTCGCGCCGACGGAGCCGTAGCGGGGGACGGCGGGCGCGAAGGTGGTGGCGAACATCGCGGCGAGCCGGTCGACCACCTCGGCCGACACGCCCGAGAACCCCTGGGCGAGGGAGCGGGTGCGCAGCAGCAGGGCGGCTCGGACGATCCCGGGCGCGAGGTCCGGTCCCTGGCCCGCGCCGAGGTGCGCCAGGGTGTTGTCGCACTGGTCGGCGTCGTCGGTGCGGCCGGCGTAGCCGACGAGGGCGCCGAAGCCGGTGTCGGCGCCGTAGATCCGGCGGTCCGCGCCGCCGGGTCCGTGCCGCAGCGCGTGGAAGAGACGGCGTCCGCGTTCGACGCGGGCGCGGGCCTCCTCGTCCACCGTGACGGTGAGCGGGTGCGCCGCGCGGCGCAGGGCGGCGGCGTCCAGGGGGCCGGAGAGCGGGACGGTGTCCGTGGAGGTCAGCACACCGGGGAACGTAGGCCGCGGATCTCAGAGCGCTCTGAAATCCCGTGGCTACCTTCCGTGCCATGAGCCCTGAATGCCATGACTACCTCATCGTCGGAGCGGGCCCGGCCGGCCTGCAGCTCGCCTCCTTCCTGGAGCGGGACGGCGCGGACTACGTCGTCCTGGAGCGCGGCAGCGTTCCGGGCGCGTTCTTCACGCGCTTCCCGCGCCACCGCTACCTGATCTCGAACAACAAGGTGCACACCGGGTACGACGATCCGGAGCTGCGGCTGCGGATGGACTGGAACTCACTGCTGAGCGACGACCCGGAGCTGGTGTTCACCCGGTACAGCCCGCGCTACTTCCCGCCCGCCGACGACCTGGTGCGCTACCTGGCGGACTTCGCCGACCGGACCGGGGTGCGGGTGCGCTACGACACCGCCGTACGGCACGTCACCCGCGACGCCGAGGGGTTCACCGTCACCGACGACGCCGGGACGCGGTGGCGGGCCAGGCACCTGGTGGTCGCCACCGGCATGCCGCTGCCGAACCTGCCGTCGGTCCCGGGCGTCGAACTGGCCGAGCGCTACGACACCATCGACACCGACCCGGCGGCGTACACGGATCAGCGGGTGCTGATCATCGGGCGGGGCAACTCGGCGTTCGAGACCGCCGAGAACCTGATGGAGAACGCGGCGGTCATCCACGTGGCCGGCTCGGGCTCGCTGCGCATGGCCTGGCGCACGCACTACGTGGGTCATCTGCGGGCGGTCTACAACAACTTCCTGGACAGCTACCAGCTCAAGTCGCAGAACGCCCTCCTGGACGGCCGGGTGCTCGACATCCGGCGGGACGCCGACGGCTACCGGGTCCAGTTCGCCTTCGAACGCAACGAGGACGTGGTCAAGGACCTGCGCTACGACCGGGTGATCGTGGCGACCGGGTTCCGCTGCGACGTCTCGCTCTTCGACGAGACCTGCACGCCGGACCTGATGGTCGACGGCCGCTTCCCGGAGCTGACGCCCCTGAGCGAGTCGGTCAACGTGCCCGGCCTGTACTTCGCCGGGACGCTGATGCAGGGCCGGGACTTCCGGAAGGCCACGACCGGTTTCATCCACGGCTTCCGCTACATGGTGCGGGCCCTGTACCGGGGACTGCGGCAGCGCCACCACCAGGAGCCGTGGCCCGCCACTGAGTTGGGGGACGCCACGGAGCGGGCCGTGGACGCCGTGATCGGCCGGGTCAACCGGTCGTCGGCCCTGTGGCAGCAGTTCGCCGTCCTCGGCGACCTGCTCACCCTCGCCCCGGACGGCACCATGCGCTACGCCGAGGAGGTCCCGGTCGCCCATGTGCCGGGCGCCGTCGCCGCCGGGGACTTCGGGGACGTCGAGGCGCACGCCGTGATCACCCTGGAGTACGGCAAGGACCACGACCTCGTCGACCCCTTCGACGTGAGTGCGGGCCGCGGGTCGCAGTACGACGTCTCCGGACTGGACGGCCGCTATCTGCACCCGGTGGTGCGCTGGTACCGGCAGGGCGCGTTCGTCGCCGAGCACCACCTCGCGTCGAACCTGGAGAACGAGTGGGACAGCGAGGAGTACCACCGTGCCCCGCTGCGGGCGTTCCTCGCCGCCCGGCGCGACGCGGTGGCCCCGGTGGCGCCGTGACCCTCCGCGAACTGCACGACGCGGCGCGCGCGGCGCTCGACCCCGTCCACTACGACTACGTGGCGGGCGGCGCGGGCGAGGAGCGCGCCCTGGCGGCCAACGGCCGGGCGTTCGACCGGTACGCGCTGCTGCCCCGGGTGCTGCGCGGCGCCGAGCGCCGGGACACCGGCGTCGACCTGCCGGGCGCCCGGCGGGCGGCGCCGGTGGTGGTCGCGCCGACCGCCTTCCACCGGCTGCTGCACCCGGACGGCGAGCGGGCCACGGCGCGTGCCGCCGCGGCCGAGGGCGCCGTCCTGGTGACCGGCGTCGCCGCGACGACGGCGGTGCCGGCCGTCGTCGCGGCGGCCCGCGAGGCGGCCGCGGACCCGGCGGTGTGGTTCCTGCTGTACCCGCACCCGCGCCGGGAGGTCACCGAGGCGCTGGTGCGGCGGGCCGAGGAGGCCGGCTGTTCGGCGCTGGTCGTCACCGCCGACTCGCCGCTCTTCGGCCGGCGCACCCGGGACCTGCGCAACGGCTTCGACGACCTGCCGCCCGGATACGCCGCGGAGAACATGCGCGACCTGCCGGGCGCCCCGCCGGGCGCCCTCACCGACATCCCGATGCACCCGGCGGCGTCCTGGCGGGACTTCGCCGAGACGGTGGGCATGACCACGCTGCCCGTGTGGATCAAGGGGGTGCTCCACCCGGCGGACGCGCGGCTGGCCGTCGACCACGGCGCGGCGGGTGTGATCGTGTCCAATCACGGGGGCCGCCAGTGCGACACCGCCGCGGCGTCCGTGGACTGCCTGCCCGCGGTCGTCGAGGCGGTCGCCGGCGCGGTGCCGGTCCTCCTGGACGGCGGGGTGCGCCGGGGCGGTGACGTGGCCGTCGCGCTCGCGCTGGGCGCGGCGGCCGTCGGCGTGGGACGCCCCGTGCTGTGGGGGCTGGCGGCCGAGGGCGAGACGGGCGTCCGCGAGGTGCTGCGCACGCTGCTCGACGAGTACGACCACACGCTCGCCCTGTGCGGCGGGCGCCGCAACGCCGATCTGAGCGCCGACATGGTCGTCCGCGGGGACGCGGCATGGTGAGCGGCACCCGGCGGCCCGCCTCGTGGTGGCTGCCGCGCACGGTGGTGGCGTTGCGCGTGCGCGTCTTCGAGAAGGTCAACGGGGACCGGGTGGTGACCCTGCCCAACGCCACCCACGGGCCGGAGGTGTTCGAGCGGGTGTACGCCCATCCCGCCGCGAACGGCCGGAGCGCGGGCGCGGGCCTGTCCGACCTGTTCTGGTACTGGCTCGCGCCGGGTCCCGAGGTGCACCAGGAGCACCTGGAGCCCGGAGCGCGCTACGACGAGGTCGCCGCCACCACACGCCGCATCCTCGCGGGTTCCTCCGCCGCACTCGCCGAGGCGGCCGGGCGGGCCGTCGCGGACGTACTGGACACGCTGCCCGGCACGCGCATCAGCCTGGTGCGGCTGCGCGACCTGCTGATGCCGGCGTGGGCGGCCTTCGCCTACGAGCTGGTCTTCCGCCGGCCGTGCCCGCCGCACGCCCGGGACCTGATCACCGCGCACGCCGACGACGTGATCAGCGCCCTGAAGTGCACCGGGCTGCGGCACCCGCGCCGCCGGGCGCGGCTGACGGCGTACCTGCGCGAGCGGATCGCCGCCGGTGAGGTGCCGCACCGGCTGCCGGCCTCCCTGACGCCCGCCGAGCAGGCGCTGTATCTGCAGGGGACGTTCTTCAACACGGCGGTCGTCCAGCTGTCGGAGGCGACCGCACACGTCCTGCTCGCCCTGGCCCGTCATCCGCGGGTGCAGCGCCGCCTGTGGGAACGCCCGGACGACGACCGGTACCTCGCACGGGTGATCGACGAAACACTGCGGCTGTACCCGCTGTTCGGGATCGCCCACCGCATCACCACGGACGAGGTGCCGCTCGACGACACGACGGTGCTGCCGGCCGGGTCCGTCGTGTGCTTCAGCTACCCCGACTACCAGGCCACCGGCCATGAACGGCCCGACGAGTTCGATCCGGACCGCTGGTCGGAGCCCGCGGCCAGGAAGGTCCGGTACATCCCGTTCGGGGTCGCGGCGAACCGTCCCTGCCCCGCGTGGCGGGTGTCCCCGATCGTGCTGCGCGTCGCGGTGCGCGAGGTGCTGCGCCGCTTCCGGCTCGACTCGACGGCCTCGCACACCCGATCCAACCCGCACCGCGCGCCCTGTCTGCTGATCCCCCGCGGACTGTCCCCCGGCCGGCGCCGGCTGGAGACCATGCGCCGGTTCGTCCGGCTGCGCGACGGCGTGGAGGACGTCACCCGGGGCGTGCGGCAGCTGGTGCTCGGCACGGTCATGGTGCTGCACGCCCGTCGGCTGCGCCTGGCGGCCCGGTACTTCGACGAACCGGGCCCCGGACGCTGTCCGGTGGCCCACCACGGGGGGAGCCATGGGAGCAACGAGACCACGGAGAACAAGGAGAGCAACGGATGAGTACCACGGAGCTGGGCCCCGCGTTCTTCCTCTCGGTCGTCGTGATCCTCGCGGTGTGCCGCGTCGTCAGCCGACTGGTGCAGACGGTCGGACAGCCGCCCGTCGTCGGTGAGATGCTCGCGGGCGTGGTGCTGGGCCCCTCGGTGCTGGGCGCCCTGCTGCCCGGCGTCGAGTCGGCGCTCTTCCCCACGGAACTGCGGCCGGTGCTCTACGTGGTGGGGCAGATCGGGCTCGTGGCGTTCATGTTCCACGTCGGCTGGGACTTCCGCGCGGACCGGCTCCGCGGTGTGGCCCGGTCGGCCGGGCTGGTGTCGGCGGCCGGGCTGGTGGTGCCGACGGTGCTCGGAGTCGCGCTCATCGCCGCCGTCGGCGAACGCACGGGTGCGCTCGCCCCGGACGTGTCGCTGACGGTGTCCGGGCTGTTCGTCGGTGTCGCGCTGGCGGTGACGGCGTTCCCGATGCTGGCCAGGATCATCGCCGAACGGAACCTGGCGAAGACCCGGTTCGGCGCCCTGTCCCTGGGGGCCGGGGCGGTCGACGACGCGGCGGCCTGGGTCCTGCTGGCCGGGGTCTTCGGCATCGCGGGCGGCAGCGCCGGGAAGGTCTCGGTGGCCGTCGCCGGGGGCCTCGGCCTGATCGCGGTGCTGGCCGTGGGCGTACGGCTGCGCGGCCGTACGACGCTGCTCGCCGAGCGTGCCGGCGCCGACCAGCTCCTGCTCGCCCTGGTCGGCGTGCTGTTCCTGGTCGCCTGGTACACCGACGTGATCGGGCTGTACGCGGTGTTCGGCGCGTTCAGCCTCGGCGTCGTCTTCCCCCGCTCGGCCCGGCTCGACGACACGGTGCGGACCCTCAAGCCGGTGGGGGCGGTCTTCGTGCCGCTGTTCTTCACCTACTCGGGGCTGAACACCGACTTCACCCTGCTGGGTTCGGGTCCGGTCCTGCTCTTCACCGCGGGGTGCGTGGCGGTCGCGGTCGTCGGCAAGTTCGGCGCCTGCTGGCTCGCGGCACGCATCGCGGGCGAGCCCGGCCCGGTCGCGCTGCGGGTGGGCGCGCTGATGAACGCGCGCGGCCTGATGCAGCTGATCGCCCTCAACCTGGGCTTGGCGGCGGGCATCGTGACACAGGCGATGTTCAGCGCCCTGGTGGTCGTCGCCATCACGACGACGGTCATGGCGACCCCGCTGCTGGCCCTGCTGGACCGCCGCGACCGGGCACGCGCGGGCCGCCCACGGGAGGCCGTCGCGGTGGGTCAGTGAACCGGCGCCTCCTGTGCCCGTCCCCGCCGAACCGCCGGGTCGCCACCCGCCTGAGGGTGCCGACCCGGCGGGACGGCCCGTCGTGACGTCGATCTGCCGGGGGCGGCCCGCCGGGGGGGGCTGCACCCGGGGGGACCGCCGTGGAGGGGGCGACCGCCCGCCGGAGGGAGTCCGCCGTGGAGGGAGCGGCCCGGCCCTGGGGGCGGCCCGCCGAGTGGGGGTCCCTGGGTGCGCGACCCAGGGTGGGCCCGCCATCGGAAGCCGTCCTCCGTGGGCCCCGTAGAGAAGGCAATCCTGAGGGGGTAGCCCGGCGGGGGCCGACCCGCCAGTGGGGGCGGCCCGCGGTGGCGGGGGCAATCCTGGGGAGCGACCCGCCGAACAGGGGCCCCGCCGTCGGGGACGGCGGGGGGCGGCCCCGGTGGGGCGCCCCGCCCGGAGGGGAGGTGGCGTGCCTTCTCAACTCCCGGACGTCAGCCGCCGCTTGTCCGGCTTCCCGGCCGCGGTGAGCGGCACCTCGTCGATGAGGGTGAGGCGGGTCGGCGCGCAGGCCTCGCCCAACCGGGCCGTCACCAGCGCGCGCAGCTCGTCGAGGGCGGGCACCCGACCGGCCGTGGGGACGACGAAGGCGTGCACGGCCTCCCCCGTGGCATCGTCGGGGACGGCGACGACGTACGCCTCGGTCACCGCCGGGTGACGGGCGAGCAGCCGCTCGACGGGGCCGGTGTAGTACACGTTGGCATCGACGATGACCACGTCCCGGGTCCGCCCCGAGAGCCACAGCCGCCCCTGGGCGTCAAGGCTCCCGAGGTCGCGCGTGCGGACCCAGCCGTCCACGAACACCTCGTCCCCGAGCCCGGATTGGCCCCAGTACCCGGAACCCTGCGACGGCGTACGGACGAAGATCTCCCCCTCGGTGCCGGCCGGGACCGGGCGGCCGGAGGGATCCCAGACCTCCAGGTCGACGGGCGGCACACCGAGCGAGCCGGGCGGATCGGCGGGCGTGGCCATGGAGATCATGCCGGTCTCGGTCTGTCCGTACCCGTGGAAGACGACCGGGCCGAGCACCTCCGCCGCCGCCCGCGCCCGGCCCGGTTCCAGCGGTGAGCCGGAGACCATGAGCGCGCGCAGGGTGCCGAGGTCGGCGGGCGCCGAGCGCAGGCCCGTCACCAGCCGGTTCAGCCGCCCGACCGTGATGACGCTCGCGGTCGCCCGGTGGCGCACGAGGGCCCCGGGGAGGTCCGGCGGGTCGGCCGCGACCAGGACGCCCCCGGCGGCGAGCGCGAGCAGGCCGTATTCGAGCATCACCTGGCTGGCCAGGGTGCCGAAGACGAGGAACCTGTCCAGCCGGCCCGCCAGTTCCCGGACCGCGGGCGGCCAGTCCTCGGGGCGCAGCGCCCAGGCCGCGGTCATCGCCGCGTACGTCTGGACGCAGGCCTTGGGCACACCGGTACTGCCGCTGGTGTGGATGAGCCGGGCGACGTCCTGCGGGCGGCCCGAGACGCGGGGCCGCGTACCGTCGTCCGGCGTCGCAAGCAGCTCGTCGAGCTGGAGGACGACGCCCGTCGGCCGGGCGTCCGCTCCGTCCGGTCCGCCGGCCCGGTCCGTGATCGCGACCGTGACCTCGGCGTCGCGCAGGAGGGCCGCCTGCTGGTGGTCCGTCATGCCGGGCCGCACCCCGACCACCCGGGCTCCGACCGTGTAGGCGGCGATGACGGCGGCGAACGCCTCGGGGCCGACGCCGAGCAGCAGGGCGACGGGGTGGCCCGGCCCGAGGCCGTGCCGCCGCAGGGCGGCAGCCACCCGCCGGGTCATGCCGAGCAGTTGCCGCCCGCTCACCTCCCGGCCGTCGTGCTCGAAGACGGTGCGGTCGCCCGCCGCGTCGAGGAGATCGAGGACTGCACCGGGAAACTGTTCCGTCATGGCGCTCCTTCACGAGACCGGTCGATCGCACACCACCGGCCGGACGCTAACGGCGCGTTATCAGAAGGCTCTGAGATGCGTACCGGCCAGGACCGGCCTGGGGGCGGCGCGAGCCGACGCACGCTTCCTTCCGGTGCGTACGCCGGCCGGTCGCCCCCGGTACGGCGGCATCAGCCGGTACGGCGCTTCAGCAGGCGCCGAGGTCCTCCCAGACGCCCCATTCGCCGGTGGTGCCGGGCTCCTCCCCGGTCACCCACCACTTGGCGCGCCAGGTGTGACCGTCGTGGGAGACGGTCTCGCCGCCGTTGTAGACACTCCCGGCGCTCCAGGCCGCCGCGACGCAGTCGCCCGGCTGGTCGCCGCCACCGTCGTCACCGCCTCCGTCGTCGCCACCGCCGTCGTCCCCGCCACCGTCGTCACCACCGCCGATGTTGACGTCGATGCAGGCGTAGAAGGCGTTGGCGGTGTCCGCGATGTTCCAGACCGCGAGCACCTTCTGCCGCCCGCTGAACCCGCCGAAGTCCAGCTGGTGGCTGACCGATGCGGGCGGCAGCGCGCCGTGCCCGTCGAACTGGGCGATCTTCTGGTCGCCGATGAAGTACTGCCAGTTGCTGGTGGCGTGCCGCGCCTCGATGGTCCAGGTGAAGGTGTGGGTGGTGCCGATCGGGGTGACCCGCCAGCCCTTGCTGTCGTCGTCCAGGTCGGCCCAACGGGCGTCTCCGCCGCTGCAGTTGCGCAGCCCCTTCGGGCCCTCGACGCTCGCCGGTTCCCACTTGATCTGTCCGCACTGCACCACGCGGTTGGCGCACTGGTCCTGCCGGCTCCCCGGCGAGACCACCCAGCCGTGGGCGCTCGCCGTCGGCGCCGGCAGACTCAGGGCCACCACGGGAGCGACCAGCGCACCCACGGCCGCCGCCAGCTTTCTTTTCATGCGCATGACATCACTTTTCCCTTCGGTCCACGTCGAATCAGCCTGCCCCGGCTCACGACGTTGCCGATCAGGCAACCCCGCAGCGCAGGTCTAGACCTACGCGTGCAGGTCTAGACCTTAGCGAAGGGCGGGGTCTCGTCAAGGGGTCGCACACCGCCCCCGTGCCCTGCCACCCGCGCCAACTGCCGCGGTCGAGGACCTACTTGTGCCGGACGGGCCGGTGTAGTGGGCTGTCCGCCATGAAGAAGAGAAGCTTGGCGGCCCTGACCGCACTCCTGGTCGTGGTCCCCCTCGTCGCGGCGGCGCCCGGTCACCGGGCCGCGGCCGCTGATTCCGGACCCGGCGACACGGCGCGATCCGCCGAGTCGACGCTGGTCGGCGGAGTCGACCTCGACACGGTGACCATCCCCGAACTGCAGGCCCGCATGAACCGCGGCTCGCTGTCCTCGCTCAGGCTGACCCGCGCCTACCTGCGGCGGATCAAGGCCGTCGACCCGAAGATCAACGCGGTGCTGCGCACCAGCCCCACGGCCCTGCGCCAGGCCGCCGCCAGCGATCTGCGGCACCGCCTCGGCAAGACCCGCGGCCCGCTGGACGGCATCCCCGTCCTGCTCAAGGACAATGTGAACACCCGCGACATGCCGACCACCGCCGGGTCGCTGGCCCTCGCCGGGAGCCCGCCGGACGCCGACGCCGTCCTGGTCGCCAGGCTGCGGGCGGCCGGCGCGGTGATCCTCGGCAAGACCAATCTGTCCGAGTGGGCCAACTTCCGCGCGGCCAAGCCGACGTCGGGGTGGTCGGCGGTGGGCGGGCAGACCAACAACCCCTACGTCCTGGACCGCAATCCCTGCGGTTCGTCCTCCGGTTCGGCCGCGGCGCTCGCCGCGTCGCTGGCCCAGGTGGCGATCGGGACCGAGACGGACGGCTCCATCGTGTGCCCGGCCGGGATGAACGGCGTGGTCGGCCTCAAGCCCAGCCTCGGAGTGGTCAGCCAGTCGGGCGTCGTACCGATCTCCGCGGAGCAGGACACCGCAGGGCCCATGGCCCGCAACGTGATCGACGCCGCGCTCACCCTCTCCGTGCTCGGCGGCCGCGACACCCTGCGCGCCGGCGACGCACCGGGCCTCACGGACGCGGGCCTTACGGACGCGACCGCCCGCCCCGGCGCCCTGCGCGGCAAACGGATCGGCCTGTGGCGGCTGCCGTCGCTCGGCGCCGAGGTGGACGCGCTCATGACCCGTACGGCCGAGCGGCTGACCGCGGCGGGGGCCGAGGTCGTCGAGGTGAGCATGCCGTACCAGGAGCGGCTGGCCGAACTGGAGTTCCCGGCGCTGCTGAGCGAGTTCCACCGGGACATCGACGCCTACCTCCCCACCCGGGGCGGGCCGCAGGACCTGGCCGAGCTGATCGAGTTCAACCGCACGCACCCGCGGGAGCAGACCTGCTTCGCCGGCCAGGAGCTGTTCGAGCAGGCGCTGGCCGCACCGCCCACCACCGATCCGGAGTACCGGGCGATGCGCGCGGAGTTGACGGACCTGTCCCGGCGGTCCATCGACGAGGTCATGGCCGCGCACGGCCTGGACGCCATCGCCTCCCCGGCGAACCCGCCCGCCTGGACCACCGACTGTGCGCGCGGCGACAACGACGTGATCCCGTCCTCCACCCCCGCCGCCGTCGCCGGGTACCCCTCGCTGTCCGTGCCGGCCGGCTTCGTCGGTGAGCTGCCGGTCGGACTGCTCCTCATGGCCGGCGACCGCCAGGACGCCGAACTGCTGTCCCTGGGTGCGGCGGTGGAGCACCGGCTGGACGCCTGGCGGGCGCCCCGGTATCTGCCCTCGGCCCCCTCCGGCACCGCACGCTGAGCCGACCGGCGAGCGTCATGTCGTCGAGCAGCGCCTCGACGAGGTCGCTCGCCGGTGTGCAGCTGACCTTCTCCTCGCCCGCGAGCAGTGATCTCCGGCTGCACCCTGCGTAGGTCCCCCGTGCGTTCGTGTCCCTCCGACCACTGCAACGTATCCAGACAAACATCAACAATGCCGCCGACACGCACCTTTCGGGCATTACCCCTATTTAAGCCGGAAGCAGGGCCAGGACTTCACGCTTCGGCGACCTCGCCGTACAGCTGCGAGAGTTCGGGCACGCCGTCCTCCGCCCACGCGTGGCCGTTCGCCACCACGTCGAACTCGCGGCCGGAGGCGAGCCGGACGACCGGCTGCCCGTCGGACCGGATGGTCCAGGCGGCACCGGGCACGGTGCGCACGATCACGGTGCCGAGGTACAGACCGGCGTCGTTACCGAGCCAGGTCAGGATCTCCTCGTCGCCGCGCCAGCGCGGCAGCATCTGGTCGAGCTGCTCCAGGGAGAGGGCGGAGTCGTCGAGCCCGACCCCCTCCCGCAGCGCCTGCGAGCGCAGCAGATCGCAGTCGGCGAGCAGCTCGCCGATGCCCTCGGCGTCGTGCGCCCGGGGATCTTCGCGCCGCTTGCCCAGGAAGGGGAAGTTCATACCTCCAGACTGACATTCGTACCGCCAGGTGCACCACAGGGCGCGCGGAGGCTGTGCGCGTGACTAGAGGTCCAGGTCGACCACGACCGGCGCGTGGTCGGAGGCGCCCTTGCCCTTGCGCTCCTCGCGGTCGACGTAGGAGTCGGTGACCGCCTTGGCGAAGGACTCGTTGCCGTACACCAGGTCGATGCGCATGCCGCGGTTCTTGGGGAAGCAGAGCTGGCGGTAGTCCCAGTACGTGAAGGGGTGGTCGTACTTGAGCGGGCGCGGGACCACGTCGGACAGGCCGGCCCCGCGCAGCGAGGCGAGGGCGGCGCGCTCGGCCGGGGTGACGTGGGTGGCGCCCTCGAAGGCCGACCGGTCGTAGACGTCGTCGTCCGTCGGCGCGACGTTGTAGTCACCCATCACCGCGAAGGGGCGGCTGCCCGCGGCGTCGCCCTCGACGGCGGCGCGCAGGGCCTCGAACCACTGGAGCTTGTAGGCGTAGTGGGGGTGGTCCACCTCGCGCCCGTTGGGCACGTACACCGACCAGACGCGGGCCGGTCCGCAGGTGGCGGAGATCGCGCGGGGCTCCTGGACGCCCTCGTAGCCCGGGTCGCCGGGCAGGCCCTTGACCACGTCTTCAAGGCCCACGCGGGAGAGCACCGCCACCCCGTTCCACCGGCCGGTGGCGTGGACCGCCGCCTCGTAGCCCGCCGCGCGCAGCTCGTCGAAGGGGAACTGCGCCTCGGCGACCTTGGCCTCCTGGAGGCACAGCACGTCGGTGCCGCTGCTCTCCAGCCAGGCCAGCAGCCTCGGCAGGCGGGCGGTGATCGAGTTCACGTTCCAGGTCGCGATGCGCATGTCCCACAACCTACCGGGCGGGACTGACAACCGGTCCCGCCCGGGGCGGCGCCTCAGAGCCGCGCCGAGTCCCCGGGGGTCAGCCGCAGGTGCTCGGAGCCGCCCAGCTCGCCGATCTGCCGGTCGTAGATCGGGCGGGCGAGGTCGGTGAGCAGCGCGTCGTGGACGTCGTAGGCCCGCCGCGGCCTGACCTCGCGGACGTACTCGATCACCTCGGCGATCTTGTTCCACGGGGCCATGACCGGCAGCAGCAGCGTCTCGACCGGCTGGCCGGGGACGGTCAGGGCGTCACCGGGGTGGAAGACCTTGCCGCCGTCGACGAGGAAGCCGACGTTGGTGACGCGCGGGATGTCCGGGTGGATCACCGCGTGCAGCTCCCCGTGGACCTGTACGTCGAAGCCGGCCGCGGTGAAGGTGTCGCCGTGGCCGACGGTGTGGACGCGTCCCGGGAACGCCGCCGAGATCTTCTCGGCGACCGACCTCAGTGTCCAGATCGCCGCGGCCGGGTTGTCCTCCATCGCGGCGCGCAGCCGCAGCTCGTCGAAGTGGTCCGGGTGCTCGTGGGTGACGAGGATCGCGTCCGCGCCGAGGGCGGCGTCCTCCTCGCTGAATCCGCCGGGGTCCAGGACGAGGGTCTGCCCGTCCTTCTCGAGGCGGACGCAGGCGTGCGACTTCTTGGTGAGCTTCATGCCCTCCATCCTGCCGCCGAAGCCCCGCTCCCGGCCCGCGGGGCTCACTCGGGCGGCGTCGTCTCCTCTCGGATGACCTGCTGGGCCACCCGGAAGGCGCCGCTGGCGGCCGGCACGCCGCAGTAGACGGCCGCCTGGAGCAGTACTTCCTTGATCTCGCCCGGGGTGAGGCCGTTGCGCAGGGCGGCCCGGAGGTGGGGCGCCAGCTCCTCCAGGTGGCCCCCGGCGACGAGGGCGGTGAGGGTGACGCAGCTGCGCGAGCGCCGGTCGAGGCCCGGCCGGTCCCAGATCTCCCCCCACGCGTACCGGGTGAGGAACTCCTGGAAGTCCCCCGAGAACTCGTCCGCCTGCGCGAGCGCCTGGTCGACGTGCCCGTCGCCGAGGACCTCGCGGCGCACCTTGAGCCCCGCGTCGTACGGATCGGGCCGCCCCGGTGCCTGCGGCGGCACGGCGGGCGGCGGGGCGATCTCGGCGATGGGCGCGCTCTGCGGCGGCTGGGCGGGCCCCGGCTGGACCGGCACGGCGGCGGGTCCGGCGGCCGGGACCGGGTGTGCGGCGGGGTGGACCGGCACGGGGACCTGCCCGGTGGAGGTGGCATCCGGGACGGCCTGCCAGGCGGTGGTGAAGTGCCGCACCAGCAGGTCGGTGACGGCCGCGGGCTGCTCGACCGGGACCAGATGGGAGGCGCCCGGCACGACCGCGAGGCGCGCGTCGGGAATGCCGGCGACCAGGGTGCGGGCCTCGGCGGGCCCGGTGACCTGGTCGTCGGAGCCGACGAGGACCAGGGTGGGGACGCCGACCCGGCCGAGTTCACCGCGCACGTCGAACGCGGCGAGGGCCTCGCAGGCGGAGATGTAGCAGCCGGGGTCGGTGGTCCGCACCATCTGCACGGCCCACTCGGTGATCGCGGGCTGGGCGGCCGCGTACCCGCCGGTGAACCAGCGCTCCGGGGAGCTGCGGGCGATGGGGTCGAGCCCGTTGGTGCGCACGATCACGCCGCGCTGGCGGAACTCGTCGGCGGTGCCGAACCGGGGCGAGGCGGCGATCAGCGCCAGGGAGGCGAGGCGCTCGGGATGGCGCAGCGCCAGCTCGATGCCGACGGCGCCGCCGAACGCGCAGCCGGCGTACCCGAAGCGCTGCACGCCGAGTCCGTCGAGGGTGGCCAGCAGACGCGTGGTGAGTTCGGCGACGGACCCCGCCGGGTGGGCCGGGGCGCCGCCGTGCCCGGGCAGGTCGAAGCGGAAGACCCGCCACTGCTGAGCCAGCTCGGGCACCTGCCGGTCCCACATGTGCCATGTGGTGCCGAGGGACGGCCCCAGGATCAGGACTGGTAGGTGTTCCGGCCCGTCAAAGCGGTACTGCAGCGTCTCGGTCTTGCCTTCGGTCACGGGTCCACACCTTCATCTGTCACGATCTTTCACACACCCCCCGCGAGACCTCCCCAAGCCTCCGCCGCTGGAAGCAGGCCCGCCACGTCCGGCTTCACGTACCACTTCTTCGTCGTTCACGTCGGTGTGCCCGGCCCACCCGGCGAGCAGGTGATCCGTCACCCCGTTGTTGGCGAAGTACGCGAGGCAAGACGCCCGAGCATCGTACAGACGGCCCCTGCGAAGGCCGTTTGCGTCCATTGTTGTGCGGGCCCGCGTTCGAAGCCGCCGACCGTTCAGCGTGCCGCGTCCAGGTCGATGTCCGACCACCGCAGGCCGCAGACCTCCGCCGGACGGAACCCCATCACGGACAGCAGCAGCGGCGCGAACAGGCGGTCACTCTTCATCGCAGCGGCGAAGACAGCCACCTCCGAGGCGTTCCATGGCTGGACAACCTTCTTAGTGAGCGTTTTCGGCGTCGCCTCTCCAGGGTGAGGACAGCTTTGGCGATGACGGTCACGCGGCTGAGGTGCGGGATCTGCGGAAGATCTGCCAGGACTTCAGCCGTACCATGCCGCGCTCGACCGGTGCCCGGGCTGCCGTCAGGGCCCGGTTGACGGTGCGCCGGGTGAGGGTGAGCTCGCCGCCCCGGTGGCCGTTTGAGTCCGGTTGTGACCCAGGGGCCGGCGTCCGTGTAGGCACGGTCGGCGACGACGGGGACACCCTGGCATTCGTAGATCCGGATGATCGGGTGGGTACGGGCCGCGGTGAGATCATGAGTGCGGCCCGGCAGGGCGCGCGAGAGCGAAGATCGAGAACGTCAGGAAGGGGCAAGGTCGTCTTCGTGAGCCCCTGCGGGCGAGTGAAGAAGTCGTATGCGGGGCTACCAGACCGCATCTGTTTTCCCCATGCGGAGCTACGGCCCACAGGTCAGCACAGAAGAAAAGGACGGAACCCTGTCCCGAGCGGTCGGGGTCGTGTAACTCGTCCAGTTGCCCGTCCGGGTCCACGTCGGCGGTCAGGCTGGTGTTGCCGGTGTCGGAGCACACCACCGCCGGTGCGTGATCACCGGGCGCGGGCCCGGAACAGAGGACGAGCGTCGTGGCGACCGCGGCCAGAGCAGCCCTTGCCGAGGACGAGCCGCCTTCGCCCACGTGTGCACGGTCGTCTGAGCCGGGCGGCAAACACGCTTCTGACACTGCCCTGTTGTGGACTCACAGGTTCCGCCATGGCGGGATTCTAGTGTCCTGTGCCAGAAGTTGATCGTCGGTGAGCGTTTTCAGCGCTGCCTCTCCAGGGTGAGGACGGCCTCGGCGACCGACGTCATGCGGTTGCGATTGGGCTCGGGAAGGGACGCCGGGGGCGATCGCGGTGCCGGTTGACGTGACGACTTTGGTGACGGTGCCGATGAACCAGGTCGCCCACGGGCGCATCAGATCGCCATCGGCGTCGACCGGCGGCGGAGACTGAAACGTGATCGGCCTCCCACACGTGGTTGCGCGAGGAGGCCGCCCGTTTGCCGAAGACTTCGTGGGCCGCGGGAGCGTTGCCGCGCCAGTGCGCCAGCGGCGCGCAGTACTCCCTGGTGATCTCGGACCGGTCACCGTGCGTTTCCCGGTGCGCAGCGTGGCATGGGGCGGCCACGAGGCCTCGGCCGGCCACTGACTCACTGTCCGGTCCGACACCCCGGCCGGGTCCGGCCCCGGCACGACGGCAGGCGGAACCGCGCTTCAGGCGATCTCGCCGGACAGCAGTGCGCCCGCGCCCGGGACGACCGGCTCCAAGTCGAGGGAGCGCAGGATGCTCCACACGGTGGCGGCGGAGGCCGAGACCACCGGGATGTCGAAAGCTTCCTGCACGGTCTGCAGCGCGGGCAGGGACGGCATCTGCACACACGCGCTCAGCACCAGCGCGTCGACGCCCTTGGTGTCGACCTTCTGCGCCAGCTCGGTCAGCCGCGCCGGGTCGAGGCGGCCGACGTCGAGGTTGTCCGGCACCTCGAGGCTCAGCGCGTCGTGCACCTGCAGTCCCTCGGCCTCCAGGTAGTCGCAGACCATCCCGGTCAGCGGCTTCATGTAGGGGGCGATCACGGAGATCCTCTTCGCCCCGAGGTGCTCCAGCGCCTCGGACAGCGCGCCGGCCGAGGAGAGCACCGGCGGCACCTTGCGGTCCCCGACCGACCCGGCGACCGCGGCCGACAGGCGCTGCTGGCTGGTGCGGTGGTAGCCCTTGCCCTGCGCCATGATCGCGACCAGGCAGGCGTACGCCATGACGTCCACGTCGGCGTCGCCGAGCTCCACGGCGCACCGGTCGGATGCGGCGTCCATCGCGGACAGCTGGTCGGGGTTGACCTGCTGCATGCGCATGCGGGCGGAGTGGAAGGTGAACCGCTCGGGCCGGACCGTCTCACGGGCCTGGAGCATCGCTGGGATCTCGGTCTCCATCGTGGTGTTGGAGCTGGGGACGATCATGCCGACGCGGTAGGCGGGCGTACTCATGGCGGAAGTGCCTTTCGAAGGTGGGGCCGAGGGCCGCGCGGGCAGGCCACAGGGACCAGCGGCGTGCGGGCCGACGGCTGAGGGTGGGGGTCGCGGGGGCGGTGGAGCCCGGGGTCAGGTGGCGGAGTGGTGTTCCAGGTTGGAGGTGACGGTGTGCGGCATGGGCACCGCGCCCGGTCGCTGCCATGTCAGCCGTACGGGACGGGACACGCTGCCGTCGGCCGCATGCTCCAGCTCCACACCGAGGCCTCGGGCGGCGATGAGCAGCGAGTCGAAGCGGTAGTCGGGGTCTATGTCCAGCGCCATGCCCAACGCCGCGTCGATCAGGTGCAGTTCCAGCAGCTGCCGGGCGCGCTCGCCGTCGCCGTCGCGCACCGCCTCCAGGAACTGCCGGTCGATCCGGGTGAAGTCGTCCGGCACGGTGGGCCGGGACATGTGCAGCCGCTGATGGCGCACGATGCGGGAGTGCTGCTGCGTCGTCATGTCGGCGAGCAGCGGCGGATAGCGGTGCAGCAGGATCGTGTGGAAGCGCAGGTGTGCCTTCTGGAAGTCCTTGGTGCGGGCCGAGACGCGCTCCATCTCCTCCAGCGCCTCGCCCATCACCTCGACGTCCTTCTCGGTGATCTCGCCCACCAGTGCGGCCACCAGCGGCGGTTCGACCAGCAGCCGGACCGCGTAGGACTGCTCGGCCTGCTCGTGGTGGGCAGGGCTGACGGTCATGCCCCGGTTGGCCTCCGCCACGACCAGCCCGTCGGCCTCCAGTCGGTGCAGGGCTTCCCGGAGCGGGGTGCGGCTGACGGACAGTTCGTCGGCGAGCGTCTGCTGCGACAGCCTTATCCCGGGCGGGTAGACCCCGTCGAGAATGCGCTCGCGCAGCTCTCCGTAGATCTCCTCGACCGTCCGCCCAGATCTGGGCATCAGCGTTCCCTTCCCCCGTTCGGTCCTTGCTCGTCGTCCGTCATATTCTCGTCCTGCTCGGTGCCGTGCCCGTCCACGCCGAGCTGCATGGCGAACAGCTCGCTGAACTTCTCCGGCCGCTGGGCCGCGACGATCTCCAGCTGCATCGCGTCCAGCAGGATGCGATAGCCCCGCTTGGGCACCGTGATCTCCAGGCGTTCGCCCTGCGGGGTCCACACCTTGCGCAGCTGGACACCGGTGAACTCGTTGCCGATGCCGATCCAGTCGCCGTGCCGGACGATGCCGTCGTCCTGAGGGATGCTCATACCGCTGCCTCCGTTCCGGTCGGCCCCGCCACCAGGCGCTGCGGGGAGCTGGTGTAGGCGTCGGGGCGGGACTGCTCCAGCACCGGGAGCGCGGTACGCGCCCGGGTCACCGCGTCCAGGTCCAGTTCGAGGACGCGGTGGGCGAACTGTGCCTCGCCCAGGTCCGCGAGAACCTCGCCCCACGGGGCGACGGCCAGCGCGTGGCCGTACGTTTCGAAGGCGTCCTCGCCCGGGTGTTCGCCGTGGACCGTGGCGGAGGCGACGACATGGGCGCCGTTCTCGATCGCGCGGGCCCGCAGCAGGACCTCCCAGTGTGCGCGGCCCGTGGTGCGGGTGAACGCGGCCGGGACGAGGATCACCTCGGCACCGGCGCGCGCCAGCGAGCGGTACAGCTCGGGGAAACGCACGTCGTAACAGATGGTGAGGCCCACCGTGACGCTGTTCACCTCCACGAGCAGTGGTTCCGCTCCGGCGCGTTCGACACCGGAGGCCTCGAAGGACACTCCGCCGACCTGGGCGTCGAACAGGTGGATCTTGTCGTAGGCGCCGAGCAGCTCTCCGTTCCGGTCGATGACGAGCGCGGAGTTGGTGATGCGGTCGGACCTGCGGTGCTTCATGCCACCGAGGACGACAACCGTACCGGCTTCCCGGGCCGCTCGCCGCAGCTCGGTGATCTCCGGAGAGTCGGCGCTGAAGGCCCGCTCCCGCATCTCGGCGTTGCTGCCGAGCATCAGCCCGTTCTCGGGCAGCAGCACCAGCTCCGCCCCGTCCGCGGCGCACCCGCGGACGGCGGCGAGCGCGTGCTGCAGGTTGGCTGCCGGCTCGCGGGTGGCATGCCACTGGGTCAGCCCGATCCGCAGGGTGCGCCCCGCACGCTTCTCACTCATCGTTCGCGCCCTCCGCCCGCTCGGGCAGCAGCATGTTGACGACGGACCAGCCACCGCCGGACGCCTCCATCGGCTCGTACGCGTACACCTCGCCGCGCACGCCCGGGCCGACCATGCCCAGCATGATGAGCCAGTTCGGGAACTCGTACTGGCCGTGGTCGAGCAGCGCGTACGGCTCCAGGTTGGCGATGTCGGTGCCGCGGCCGGCCTGCAGCATCTGCAGCAGGTACGTGTCGAACTCGATGTCCGCCTTGCCGAACTTGCCCGGGTCCAGCCAGTGCGACAGACCGCCGGTGGCGAGCACGCCGACCTTGAGGTCGCGGGAGGCGACGACGTCCCGCAGCACCTCGCCGAACACCTTCGCACCGAACGGCGAGAACGAGCGGCCGGGCTGGGTGATGATCGGCACCACCGGCAGGTCGGGGCGGGGCAGCAGCAGCTTCAGCGGGACGATCTGCCCGTGGTCCAGCGGGAACTCGGCGGACTCTTCCACCTCGAGCCCTTCCGCGCGGACCGCGTTCACCAGGGCTTCGGCGAACCGCGGCGAGCCGGTCAGCTCGATGTCCAGGTCGGAGCGTTTGAAGAACTCCATGGAACCGGAGTACGAGGTGCCGGTGCCGATGACGTATGCGCCGGTGCGGAACGACTGGAAGTGGCAGTCGGCGGTGACGATCAGCACGTCCGGGTCGGCTTCCGCGATGTCCTTGGCCAGCCGCTCGTAGCCGGCGAGCAGCCGCTGCACCTGGTCCTCGGGGTCGATCTCCGGGCGGGCCAGCAGGTCCGGCACGTGCGAGGCTCCACCGGCGAAGACCAGGTTGGCCGGCACGTCCGGGTCGGGCAGCGGGGTCGTGGTGTCGACGTGGAAGGCGCCCTTGCTGGTGGAGTCGGCCAGGTCGTCGGCGAACCAGCGGCTGACCAGGATGGTGATGCCGTCGGGCAGCCCGGCCGAGCGCAGCCGGTCCCGGTCGCCCCCCGCGATGACGGCGGACCACTCGGCGTCCAGGCCCAGCCTGCCGGGGCCGACGGCTTCGGGGTCGGCACGGAATTCGGCGAGCAGGTCCTGGTCCCGGGCGAGGGTCAGGATCGCCTGCTCCAGTGTGGTGCGGTCCAAGGTGTGCTCCTGAGGAATGGGAGGCGGGTGGCGGCAGGGGGAGGTGAGGGTGGCCGGGGCGGGGTGCACGGTCCCGCCCCGGCCGGGGGGCCGGACCGGCCGGCCTGCGGCGCGGTGGTCCGGCGGGGGTCAGAGCAGACGACCGTCTTCGACCACGGCCTCGCCGTCGATGCGGACGGTGCAGCCGCGCATCGGGATGTCGAGGTGCGCCGGGGTCTCACGGTCGGCGAACCGGTTCGGGCCGGTGGACCACATGAAGTTGCCGGCGGTGGACCGCAGTTCCTGCCCGTACAGGCTGCGCGGGTCGTACACGTCGAACGCCGACCAGCGGGCCTGCGGAAGGAGGCCCCAGCCCATGTGGGAGACGGCGTAGACGTCCTCGTCGCCCCAGGCCTCGAAGTAGTCGCGCAGCAGGTGCGCGTCGGCGCCGGGGCCCTCGACCTTGGTGATGAAGCCCTTCTCGATGGAGATCTTCACCTCGTCACGGACGTAGCGCTGCCACGGGATCAGCGCGTCGCCGGGCTGGAGCACGATGACGCCCTCGGCGGTGCGGTCGTGCGGGAAGCAGGCGACGAAGCCGCTCGGCCAGTGGTCCCAGCGGTGCTCCTCGTCGACGTAGCCCCACTGGTGGGTGATGGGCAGATCGCCGCCGGAGATGTCGGCGGTGACGTCGGTGCCGGCGGCGCTGGTCACGTGCAGGGTGGAACCGGCGTTCAGCTTGCGGCCGCCCGCCTCGACCTTGTCACGCAGGGCGGAGTCGCCCATGAGGCGCTCCAGCACGTCGGCAGGCTCGGCGACGAACAGCATCCGCTTGCCGTTGCCGGTGATCCTGGTGCGCACGTCGGAGTGGATGAGTCCGCCGACGGTGACGTCGACGACCATGTCGCACTCGGCGGCGGCCGCGAGCAGCGCCGGCACCTCTCGGCCGTCCGGCTGGTACGGGGGGAGCATCGGGTTGGACAGGCTGGAGGCGGTCAGCACCAGGGCAGAGGCGCCCAGGTCGCGGGCGGCGGCGACGGCGGCCTCGACGTACTCGTTCTTCTGGCCGAGTTCGGCGATGACGCCTACCTGCTGGCCGGCGGCCACCTTGCACAGGCGGAGCTGTTCGACGAAGAGTTCACGCAGCGTACGGGGCATGGTGAGGTTCCCAATTCTGTGTGGAGGTTACGGCGGACACGGGGCCGTCCGCACTGGCTGGCTTGTGGGGTGGCCCGGCGCTACGGCAGGGAGCGGACGGCGCCGCCGTCCACGGCCAGGGAGGCTCCGGTGGTGAAGGAGGAACGCGGCGAGGCCAGGAAGGTGACCGAGGAGGCGATCTCCTCGGCGCTGCCCCAGCGGCCCAGCGGGATGTCCTTGACGATCTTCTGGACCTCCTCGTCCTCGCTGGTGCCGTTGCCCGCGGACTTGGCGGCCACGATGTTGCGCATCCGGTCGGTACCGGTGGCCCCCGGCATCACCTGGACGACCCGGACACCGGCCGGGGCGACCTCAGAGGCGAGTTGCTTGGCCATGGCCGCGACGGCGGAGCGGAACGCGGAGGACAGCACGCCACCGGGCGCCGGCTGGCGCACCCACGTCGAGGTCAGGAAGACGATGGTGCCGCTGCCCTGCTCGACCATCTGCTGGGCACCGGCCCGGGCCAGCTGCACCGCCGGACGCAGCAGCAGGTCGTAGGCGGCGCTCCAGTCGTCGTCGGTGGTGTCGAGGAACGGGCCGAGCTTGGGACCGGCGGTGTTGACCACCAGGGCGTCGAGCCGGCCGTGTTCCGCCACTATGTCGGGCACGAAACGCCCGGTGGCCTCGGCGTCGGCCAGGTCGAGCTTGACTGGCAGGATCCGGCCGGGCGTGGCGTCGCCGACGGACGGGGCAGTACGGGAAGCGGCGACGGCGGTCGCCCCCTCGGCGGCGAACTGGCGGGCGACGGCGGCGCCGATGCCGCGGCTGGCGGCGGTGACGGCGACGACATGGCCGTTGAGGCCGAGATCCATGGGTCCTCCTGCGCGATGCGGGTGGTGCGGGTGGTGCGACTGCGGGGCCGGGGCGGGTCAGGCGTCGATCAGGGTGATGGCCTTCTCGGGGCAGTCCGCGGCAGCGACCTTGGCGGCCCCGATCTCGGCCTCGGCAACGGTGCCGTCGCCGACGACGGAGCCGTATCCCCACTCGTCGAGCTGGAAGACGGACGGGCAGTGGTCGGCGCAGGTTCCGTAGGCGTTGCACTTGGTGGCGTCGACTGCGGCTTTCATGTTGCACTCCTCTATTCGTCGCGGTGGGTGTGGTCGGAAGGGGGGCGTCAGGCGCCGGCCGGGAACGCCTCGGGGTACTGGGCGACCGCCGAGCGGGCGAGGGTGGCCGCGCCGTTCAGGAAGGCGCAGGCGCCGCGCCCGGGGAGGGTGTCGCCCCAGCGGACGAGCTTGTCGCGGTCGTCGGCGCTGCCCGCGCCGTCGGCGATCCGGGCGAAGGTGTCCCGGATGGCCTTGGTGCCGTTGACGCACACTCCGCACTGACCGGCACTCTCGCGGGCGTACCAGGCGGCGAGGTCGGCGGCGACCCGCACCGGGGTGTCGTCGGCGCCCAGCGCGGTGATCGCGCCGCAGCCGAGGCCGCTGCCGAGGGTGCGCAGGGCGTCGTAGCAGCAGGGGGTGTCCTGGGCGCGTTCGCGGCGCAGCACGCCGCCGAACCAGCCGCCCACCAGGAACCCGTGGCTCTCCTCGGCCAGTCCACCGCCGACCTCGTCGAACAGCTGGCGGATCGTGCGGCCCAGCGGCACCTCGTAGACGCCGGGGGCGCCACAGGCGCCGGAGAGCGTGACCAGGGCGGTGCCGGGCGAGGCAGCGGTTCCCTGGGCGCGGAACGCGTCGGCGCCGTTACGGGCGAGCCACGCGGCGTGCGCGAGGGTCTCCACGTTGGAGACGAGGGTGGGGCGTCCGTCGACGCCGCTCTCGTGCGGGCGCGGCGGCTTCGCCGTGGGCAGCGCCGGGCCGCCGTTGACGGAGCGGCACAGGGCGCTCTCCTCACCGGCCACATAGGTGGGATCCACGACGTGGATCTCCACTTCACGGGCGCGGTCGTCACCGGCGGCGGCCAGCTCGTCGAGTGCGCCCCGGACGGCAGCGACCGTCTCGGGGTGCGAGAGGTAGACGACGGCCCGCCCCGCGCGCACCGTGCGGGCGGCGAGCAGCAGCCCGTCGAGCACCAGGTGAGGGCGGTGGGTGAGCAGCCAGCGGTCCTTGCCGGAGGCGGGTTCGCCCTCCTCACCGTTGGCGACCACCACGCGGGGGCCCTCGCCTGCCACGACGCCGCGCCACTTGATGTGCGCGGGGAACGCCGCACCGCCCCGGCCGGTGAGGCCGGAACGCTCCAACTCGTCGAGGAACTCACCGCCTTCGGTGCCCGGCTCGTACGTGCCGAGCGCACGCTCGGCGGCCAGGTGGAGGCGGGCCTCCTCGCTGCCTGCGACGACCAGGCGGGGCGCGATCGCGGGGTGGACCGCGGCACGCCGGGCGGAGTCGGCGCCCTCGGCGTGCGGCCCGGCGAGAACGGATGCAGGGGTCACGGTGCGACACCTCCGGTGGGCGGTACGGGTGGTGCGTCGGGCAGCAGGCCCAGCGCTTCCTCGAGTCCGACGACATCGCCGTACTTGGCGTCGATGTCGAACAGGCTGGCTTCGTGCGGTCCGGCGGCGCGGTCGCCCACGCAGTCGCTGACGACGAACGCCGGATAGCCGGCCGCGCAAGCGTCCACCGCGGTGGCACGGACGCAGCCCGAGGTGGTGGCGCCCGTGATGATCACGCTGTCGGCGCCGAAGGTGGCGAGCAGCGTGGTCAGGCCGGTGTTCGCGAACGCGGAGGCGGCGCGCTTGACGACGACCGGCTCGTTCTCGGTACGGCCGAGGCGGGCGTCGACCTCCACCCACGGGGTGCCGTCGAGCAGCACCTTCATGGCGGGCATCTTGCGCAGCCAGACCGCGCCCTCGATGCCGTCGGCGGCGAAGGCGATGGTGGTGAAAACCACCGGGGTGCCGACTGCGCGGGCAGCGTCCAGGAGGGTGCGGTTGGCGGCGACGACGGTGTCCAGAGCGCTGCCGGGCGGGCAGTCGGGGTCGGTGAACCCGTTGATCAGGTCGACGACCAGGACGACCGGGCTGCTGCCGGGGGCCAGGCGGCCGCCGAGCCCGCGCTGCGCGTACAGCGCGCGCACGGCGGCCTCGCCCGGAGCGGTGGCGCTCACAGCTCTTCGCCTCCCGGCGGGCCACCGAAGCCACGCGTGAGCAGGCCCGAGTCGGCGATCAGCACCGTGCCGGTGACGGCGGCCGTGTCGGCGGCCGAGGCGAGGGTGACGTAGAGCCCGGCCAGCTCGTCCCCCGTGGGGATGCGGCGTAGCGGCAGCGCCTGCTCGGTGCCCGGCAGCACCGCGTCCCTGGGCTCCTGGCCGAGGGTGCCCAGGCCGGTCATCACGGTGGGCAGGACGCCCGGCGACACCGCGTTGACCCGCACCTGAGGGGCCAGCTCGTGAGCGAGCTGCTTGACCACGCCGAGCAGCGCGTGCTTCGAGGAGGTGTAGAGCACCCCGCCGCCGCCCGGTGCGTGGGCCGCGTACGAGCCGGTCAGCACCGCCCGGCCGCGGGTGGCGGTCAGGTCGTCGAGCACCGCCCGCAGCGTGACCAGTACGGAGCCGACGTTGATCCGCCAACATTCCAGCAGGGCGTCGCCCAGCTGATCGCCGGGCAGGTCGGTGAACCGTACGTTGTGGTCGTAGACGCCGACGCAGGACGTGTACACGCCGACCTGGCCGAAGTGGCGATGTGCGGCGGCCACCGTCTCCTTCGCCGTCTCCCAGTCGGAGGCGTCACCAGGGACCGTGACCAGCTCCGCCGGGAAGTCGAGCGAGGCGGCCAGCTCGTCGAGCGGGCCGGGCCGCAGATCGGTGGCGACCACCCGGGCGCCCTCGGCGAGGTAGCGGCGCACCACGGCCGAGCCGAGTCCGCCGGCCGCGCCGGTGACCAGGGCGATCTCCCCTTGGAGGCGTCCGCCGCTCATGCCCGGTGTTCCTTGTCCGCGGCGGCGTCCTCGGGGAAGACCAGGGAAGGCCACTGCCCGGGGGCGGAGCGCATCATCTCGGCGTAGAAGCCGTACATGTTGCGCTGCACGCCCTCCTCGTAGCGGGTCCACTGGACGCGGCCCGGACCGGGCCACTCCTTGACCGGCTTGGAGATGCCGACGCCTGGCTTGCCCATCTCGTAGTTGAGCTGGAAGTCGAGCAGCTCGGCGGCGGTGGAGGCGCCGTTGCGGCTGACCGTGATCCACGGTTCGGTGTCGTCGACCTCGAAGGCGCCGCCCATGGAGAACGTGCCGAGACCGGCACGGTAGGCACGGTCCTTCTGCTCGGGGGTGAGATTCTTGTAGCCGGCGAACCAGTTCCACACCTCGACCTGCCCCGGGCCGTGCGGCTGCCAGGTGCGCAGGGTGAGGATGCCGACCGGCGGGTGGTTGGAGCCGTCCTCGGTCATCGGCAGGGCGAGCATCGAGAAGTTCGGGAACACGTTGCCGACGAACACCCGGGACCGGCGGGCGACCTCGAGTTGGTCGGCGCTGATGTTGGTTGTGTTGAAGGACTGGGCCAGCTCGTCGGGGAAGCCGAAGTAGTTCGGGCCGGGTTCGTTGGCGTCCTGCGCCATGGAGAACGACAGGGAGTGTCCGGGTGAGGCCTGGATGTGATAGCCCATCATGTTCTCGTGGAAGGGCACCGGGAAGGCGCCGATCTCCCACACCGAACGGTGCAGCGTGCCCAGGTGGTAGTCGTCGCCGGAGAAGTTCTCCGCGCCGGACTTCCAGTTGGCGTCGATGACGAATCGCTGCGGCGGGCCGAGTACCTCCACGCCGTGCTCGTTGAGCCCGAAGACGAGGTCCAGGTACCAGGCCATGCCGCCCAGGTACTCCTTGAGCGGCGGGGCGCTCTGGTCGAGCGTGCCGAAGACCAGGCCCTGGTACGAGGCGACCTTGGCGGCGGAGGCGAGGCCGTTGTTCTCCTTGGACATGCCGCCGAAGGCGTTGCGCCACAGCGGCGCGCCCACCAGGTTGCCCTTGGTGTTGTAGGTCCAGCCATGGTAGGGACAGCGGAAGTGCGAGGTGTTGCCGGAGTCCGACCGGCAGACCTGCACACCGCGGTGCCGGCAGGCGTCGAACAGGACGTTGATCTCGCCCTCGTCGTCGCGGACGACGATGAAGTTGTCCTCGCCGATCTTGCGCAGGACGTAGTCGCCCTTGGCGGGGATCTCGGATTCGTGGGCGAGGAAGACCCAGCAGCGTCCGAAGACGTTCCGCAGTTCCTGGCGGTACAGATCCGGGTCACCGAAGATCGAGGCGGGGATGACCCCCTTCTCGGCCCCTTCGGTGACCGCGTCCAGCAGTTTCGCGCTGGAGTCGGTGTGGCTCGTCATGGTGCGCTCCTCGGCGGGGCTCAGAAGAAGATCGCCAGGTTGTGCGTGCGAATCACGGTCAGGTCGAGCAGGACATCGCGGCGCAGCAGCATCAGCCGCCCGTCCTCACGGCGCAGTTCGTCGTGCCGTTCGGCGGACAGCAGTTGCGGGAGGCTCTGGTCCTGCCGGGTCCGGTGCAGCAGCAGATTGCTCTTGACGGCGACGATGTCCGGGTCGCCGGACTGGCGGACCCGCACGTTGGTGACGAAGTGCCGAATGCGGGAGGGCGGGTCCTCGGCCCAGGCATAGGGTGTTTCGTTGCGAGTGACCCGGCTGTCGAGGGAGCCGTAGGTCTCCAGCAGATGAAAGGTGTCGGGCGAGAACCCACGTCCCCGGGCCCGCTCCACGGTCTGCCTCAGCGGCACGGCGTAGGTGACGTCACGGCTGACCATCGTTTCCAGCCATTCGCGCTCACGCAGGTCGTCCAGCAGTTCGGCCTCGGTGTGGATCCAGTCCAGGACTTCCGCGTACAGGGCGGTGTCCGCTGCGACCCGAGGGAGGGTCGAGTCCATCCGTCACGCTCCTCTGGGTGAAGTGAATACACTTTTGCATGCAGTGTCGGGCGATCTCAAGAGTGTCTCCGGGAAAACTTTTTCGATCAGGTTCCGCACTGGTTCACCGTGCGGCCATGGCCCGGCCGTGACCGGAAGGGCGACTCCTGCTGTACCGGGTGACAGCCGCACGCCCGCAGTCGATGACGTACGTCGCGGCGTCCAGGACGAGTGCGGTGGAGATCCCGGCCCGCGGCGCGGTGCCGGGAAGGCCCGCTCTCGTACCCAGCAGCGCCAGTTCGAGCGCGCCCCACGTGTCCGTGCCGGTGCGGCGGCGGGTGCGGTACGGGTGTCTGCCGCCGCCGTCGCGCAGGACGGCCCGACGACCGCCGGGGCGGTACCGAGTACGGTCAGCAGGGGTCGCCGGGCGACCCCGTGGGCGGCGTTGGCCGGAGGACCACGATCGCACAGGCTGCACCTGATCATCCGTCTTGCTGAGGGTGTGCGGGCAGTGGGTCATCACCTGGGGAATCACTCGTGCTTCAGATCCGGCGGGCCGTGAAGAACGCCGTGTGCAGGGCGTCGTAGACCCGCCCGGGCCTCGCCGCGGAGCCCACGACCGACACCGGTACCCCGGCCGCGCGCACGGCGTCCGCCAGGCCCGTGCCGGCAGGCTCCCGGCCCAGCGCGAGCACGGCGGCATCGGCCACGAGCAGCTTCTCGGCACCGCTCGCCGCCCGCACCCGAACCCCGTCCTCGGCTGCGCAGACCGCCTCCCAGCCGGTGTGCACCCCGACGCCGGCCTGCGCCAGCCGGCCGGGCAGCATCAGGGCGTCGTACTTGACCTCGTTGCCGCGCAGCAGCCGCTCACCGCTCTCCACGAGAGTGACGGAGGTCCCCGGCAGCTCGGCCAGGCGCAGCGCTGTCTCGCAGCCCTGGAAGCCGCCGCCGACCACCACGACATGGTGTCCGGACAACTCCTCGCGGCGGGCGGTCACTTCACCTGGCAGCAGCACCAGGGCGCCGTCCGCGATCTCCCCGGCGAACCTCCGCTGCGGGGCGCCGGTGGCGATGACCACCTCGTCGAAACCACTGGTCAGCGCGGTGGCGTCGGCGGCCTCGGCACGCACCTCGATGCCACGGCGGGTGACCTCGTGCGCCAGGTGGACGCGGAGCGCCGCCAGGTCCTGTTTCACGGTGGAGCCCACCGCGTGGTTCAGTGCGCCGCCCAGCTCACCGGGCTCGAACACGGTGACCGCGTGCCCCCGGTCGTGCAGCACGGCCGCCGCCCGCAGTCCGGCCGGGCCACCGCCCGCCACCGCGACCCGCTTGGCTGCCGGTGCACGCTCCACCGGGTAGCGGCCCTCCTCGGCCACCTCCGGGTTGACCGTGCAGCCCACGCTGCGCTTGGCGTCGATGCCGCGGTCCAGACAGCCGTCGTTGCACCGGATGCATGGAACGATCTCCAGCCGGCGGCCCGACAGTGCCTTGTTCGTCCAGTCCGGGTCGGCCAGCATGGCGCGGCCGAGCGACACGAAGTCGGCGCTGCCCGAGTCCAGGATCTCCCCCGCGATCTCCGGGGTGACCAGGGAACCGGAGGCGATCACCGGGACCGGCACGGCCGCCTTGATCTTCTCCCAGCCCCAGCGGTGCGGCTGACGGGGCATGAACCAGGAGCTGACCTCCCACTCCATCCGGGCGTGATGGCCGCCGGAGGCGTGGATGACGTCCACCCCGCGCTCTGCCAGCAGTTGGGCCAGCCGCACCGACTCCTCGATGCTGATGCCGTCGGGCTCGTAGTCCGTGACCGACATCCGCACGCTCAGCGGGAAGTCACGCGGCACCCGGGCACGGACGGCGTCGATGATCTCCAGCAGGATCCGGGCCCGGTTCTCGAAGGAACCGCCGTAGGCGTCGGTGCGGTCGTTGGTGTGCGGGGACAGGAAGTTGGTGATCATGTAGCCGTGGCCGGCGTGGATCTCCACCAGGTCGAAGCGGGCCTGGTACGCCCTTTGCGCCGCCTCGCCGAAGCTCTGCACCACGCCGGCGATCTCATCGAGGGTGAGTGGCTCGGGCCGGACCCCGAAGGGCGCCTCGATGACATTCCAGGAGGAGGACGAGGCGGATTTCATCGGGCGGGTGCCCAGGAACTTCTGGCGCCCGCAATGCACGAGCTGGAGTCCGATCGCGGCCCCGGTGGAGCGGACCTCGTCGGCGAGCCAGCCCAGGCCCGCGACGTGGTTCTGGTTTGCGGCGCCGGGCTGGCCGTGGATGGACTTGCTGGCGTCGTCGTCGACGTAGGTGTACTCGACCATGACCAGGCCGGTGCCACCCTCGCCGAGCCGGCGGTAGTGGTTGACGGTGCGCTGGGTCACGGTGCCGTCGGGGTTGCAGGTGCCGGTGGTGTTCGAGGACTTGACGACACGGTTGCGCAGCGTCAGCGGACCGATGCTGCCGGGGCGGGACAGACTGGCGAAAGCCAAGGTGCTTCCTCCTGTGAGAGTGGGTGGAGTTTCACGAGGCTCCGAGCGTTCTCCCGTGTTCAGGGCGATGTGGACCTGGGTGCGGGTCAGCGGCGCCCGGGAACGAGGGACGCCGTCGCGCATTCGTCGCAGACCGGCGCGTTGCCCGCGGCGGCCTCACGGTCCATCTCCACGACGACGTACGACTTGGCGCAGCGGTGGCACTCGGCCCGGACGGCCTCAGGGTCCGCCACCTCGTCCCGCGGGTCCGGGTGGCTGCGCTCGGTGGCACGGCGCGCGAGGATCACGGCTCCGTACAGCACGGCGCTGACCAGGAGGGTGACGAGTTGGGCGGTGCCGGCGAGCGCCGCGGGCACGCCGGGCGCCTCGACCAGGCAGATGCCGAGGGCCGAGGAGAACACCCAGACGCCCAGCCCCCAGGTGACCCGGGGCAGCCTCAGGGCCCGGAACTCGGGTCCGTGCGCGCGGTCCTCGGGCACCAGGGCGTAGTGGGTGAGCAGGACCGCCACCCAACTCACGACGAAGACGCCCTGCCACGTCAGCGCGTCCTGCAGATAGCTGAAGACGTCGGTGAGCATCAGGAGGAACGCCACGGCCGAGGTACCGACCACCAGCAGCATGCGGTTGATGCGGATGCCCGCGAGGTTGGTGGCCAGTCGCCCCCAGTTCGCGGACGCCTGGTAGTAGTTGAGGCTGTTGATCCGGGCCTGGGAGGCGACGATCAAGATCAGTCCCGCGATGCCCAGCGTGCTGAGGATGGCCTGCACCACACCGGTCTCGGCGGCCGGCTGGTCGGGCATCGCGGCACGGACGAGGAAGATGCCGACGGTGCCGTTGACGGCATACAGGCAGACGTAGAAGACCCAGCCGAAGGTGACGTTGCGGTGGAAGCCCTCGTCCTCCTTCTTCGCCATCCGCGCGAAGTCCACGTTCATCAGCATGTTCAGGTAGCAGCCCATGTACAGCACCGAGGCGAGCAGCCAGCCGGGCAGCGCCCGCGCCTCCTGCGGGACCACGCCGGAGAACGACGTCCAGTCGGAGGCGGCCGGGAAACGGACGGCGGCGACGATCACCGCGGCGACGATGCCGACCACATAGAGCGGCAGCAGGACGGCGTTGAGCTTCGCCATCCAGGTCTGCACGCCCCCGAGCATCAGCGGCAGCATGGCCACCACGACGATCGCGTACCAGATCCGGATGTCCCACGAGGGCGTGTAGTGCTGGAAGGCCACGGCGAGAGTGCTGGACTCGAACACGGCGTAGTACGTGGTCGTGGCGGCGATGAGCAGCGCGGTGAGCGAGCCGCCGAGCACCCCGAACATACGGCGCGACAGCAGGGTGCTGTTCAGGCCGCTGCGCAGGCTCCAGCGGGTGAACGGGTACGCCATGAGGGAGAACGTCACCACCGAGACCCCGATGGCGATCAGGGCGTCGGTGGTGCCGTAGAGGCTGGCCGCGAGTGCGCCGTAGAACAGCCAGACCATCGCGCTCAGCAGCGACCAGTACGACATGGCCAGCTGCCAGCGTCCGACTCGCGCGGTCAGCGGGACCACGTGGTTGCTGTAGTCGTCGGCGCGCTGCTCGGCGACCACGGCCGGGTCGTCGACGACTCTGGTGCGCAGAGGGGATGGGGGTACTTCCTGGGTCAGCGACATGGTCGCTCCAAGGGTGGTGGGTGAGGAAGCCGCGAGGAGTGCACACTGAAGTGCATGCGAAAATGAATACACTTCTGGGGCCAGGGCGTGTCAACCCTTCGTCCGGAAGAGTTTGCCTGCCGGCGACAAGGCGGTTCTCGGCCTGAACCCGAGATCTCTCCAACCCTGCTGCGGGAGTCTGGGCGTCGATGCCGGCGGGCTCCCGCCAAGACCTACGTCAGCCAGGGCGGACCCGCAGGCCGCGCGCATCCGCCACAAGGAGCCGCGGCATCGGTTCGCTGTTCGCCATGGGCCGCGACCGCCGCGGCAGGAGGAGGCTGGCGCGAACGCGAGTGACGGACAAGGCCCGGACCGACCGCGGGGAGCAGACCGCATGAGCGCATCCGGCTTCGAGCCGCCACAGCCCCGTCCGGCCCGAAACCACCAAGCCCGGGCGGGCGACCGTCGGCTGGGCGTACTTCCGAGTCCGCTCCGACCGCGCCATCCGCCGCCACCAGACCCTGGTCACCTGCGCCATCTGCTTCTGCTCGGATCCATGGTTCGCCCCACTCGAACCCCTGGACGCCACCGCGCCCGACCCGCACCCCGACGAGGGGCCAGAGGGGGGAGGCCGCGCATGAAGTTGACGACGGCTCCCTTGGCGGCATTGAAGGCCGAGAACATCCGGTCGTCACCGAGTCCCTTGGCCGCGGCGATGTCCACGATGCTGCCGCGGCTGCGCTTGAGGTAGGACAGGGTGGCCTGGGCACCGAGGAAGGTGCTGTCCGCGTTGGTGGCCATGAGGTGGTGCCAGTCGTCGCTCGTGACCTCCTCGAAGGCCCGGGGGCCTCACTCGTTGCCTTCCGGACCATCACCCGATCGGTGACCAACTCGAAGAAGCTCACCGAGGGCCGACCTCCCGCTGTGCCGGCACCTGCGCCCCCGAAGCCGGGCCGGGCGGTGCGCCGTCAGGAGAGCAGGCGCGCGGCGATGGACTCACCGAGGGTCGCCACCGCGTCGGTGAGCAGGCCCATCGCCTCAGCCATCGAGCGGGAAGGGTCGGCCTGCCAGGCAACGAAGGCCCCGTCGAAGCCCGCGATGGCGAAGTGGTCCAGCCTGTCGGCCACAGTCCGCGCGACCTCAGGGCCGTAGTCGGCGAACGAGGCCGCGATCATGTGGTTCATGTGCGCGCGGCCGTCCCGCCGCACCCGTTCGATGATGCGGTTCACCTCCGCGGCCTCCGCCGCATCCGCCACCTCGGCGTTCATCACCAGGATCAGGTGCAGCCGCAGGAAATCCGGGTGGGCGAGGAAGACGTCACCGGTGCGCTGGAGGTACCAGAGCAGCCGCTCCCGTGCACCGCCCTCGCGCGGAGGGTGCGCTTGCGCCCGCGCCATGTGCTGAAAGAAGGCATAGGCACCGTGCTCCATGACAGCGGAGAGCAGCCCGGCCTTGGAACGGAAGTGGTGGTAGACCGCACTCCTGGGGAGCCCCGACTCACGACTGAGGTCCGACAGCGTGGTCGCCGCGAACCCCCGTTCCGCCATCAGACGCGACGCGGTCTCCAGGATCTCCTCACGGGAGCGTCGCCCCCTGCGGTTGCCGGTGTTGTCGCCTCTGGTCTCCACGTGCTGCAGCATACCCACGCTCACCAGGCCGGATCTTAGGCGGTCGACGGCGATACGGGTGGGAATTCTGCTGTGCGGAATCCGTGATGCCCACCCTTGACCGGCCTTTTCGGCGGTGTGAAAGTCCCGGCTATTGGACTGAACGACCGGTCCAAAACTTTGAGGACGACCGGCAAGGAGGCCGCCGTGCCCCAGGATTTCGACGCGGACGTCGCCGTCATCGGCTACGGCCCCACAGGCGTCGTCGGTGCTCTCACCCTCGCTCAGCAGGGTGCGCGAGTGATCGCCTTCGAACGGGACAAAGAGATCTATCCCCGGGCACGGGCGGTCACGGTCAACGACTGGACCGTGCGCATCTTCCAGAACCTGGGGATCGGCGAACGCATCGAGAAGGTGATCGACGCGCAGCGCGCACTGCGCTGGGTCACGTACGACGGGCACGAGGTGATGCGCATCGAGCATCCGCCGTCGGCACTCGGGGCGAAAGCACGCTTCTACAACATTTACCAGCCGTCCCTGGAAACCGAGTTGCGGGCCTGCGCACAGGACCGAGGGGACCTGGTGTCGGTGCGCTACGGCGCAGAGGTGACGGAGATCGAGCAGGACGACTCCGGGGTCACGGTCACCACCACCGACACGGCCACCGGCGAGGTCCGCCGGCACCGGACCCGGTACGCGATCGCCGCGGACGGCGGCAGCAGCAGGACCCGGCAGCGGCTGGGCATCCAGCTGCTCGGTGACACCAACGAGCTCACCTGGGTGGTCATCGACTGCCGGGTCAAGCGCTGGTGGCCCGACCGTGACCTCCTCACCTTCTGGACGGACAAAGAACGCCCGGTCGTCGACATCGCGCTGTCGGCCGGCAACCACCGTTGGGAGATCCCGCTCAAGCCGCACGAGACCGAGGCCGACTTCCCCACCGCGACCGAGGTGTGGCCGCTGCTCAAGGCACTGGGGGTGAGCGAGGACGACGTCGAGATCCACCAGCACGCCTTCTACCGGCACCACGTGCGGATGGCGGACACCTGGCGCTCCGGCCGGGTCTTCCTCGCCGGCGACGCCGCGCATCTGATGCCGCCCTGGGCGGGCGCCGGGATGCAGACCGGGATGCGCGACGCGCACAACCTGGGCTGGAAGCTCGGCCGGGTGCTCGCCGGGCGGCTGCCCGAGCCCTGGCTGGACACCTACGAGGCCGAGCGCCGTCCGAACGCCGCCTTCTACACCGGGCTCGCGGTGCAGCTCGGCCGGGTGATCAAGCAGGAGATCTCCGACGAGGAGCGAGCCGCCCTGTCCGCCCCGCCGCCCGAAGGACTCGTCACCCCCTTCGAGCCGCCGCTGATCGCGCCGCCGATGCTGGAAGCCGGCTGGCTGCGCGGCCCGCTCGGCGACGCCAGCATCGTCGGCCGGATGGTGCCGCAACCAGTGGTCGGCGACACCATCGGCCGGATGGCACGGCTGGACGAACTGCTCGGCGACACCTTCGTGCTGCTGGGCGACGATGTCGATCCCTCGACGCTGCTGACCGAGGAAGAGCATCGGCGGTGGGACGCCCTCGGCACCCGCTACCTCGCGGTCCGCCCGCAGAACTCCTACACCCAGGGCCCCGACGAACTCGTCGACCTGGACGGTGTGCTCGGCCGCTGGCTGCGCCGGTACGGGGTGCGCGCGGTGGCACTGCGCCCCGATCGCTTCGTGGCCGCCGCCGACACCAGCGGGCTCGCCGCCCCCGCCTGACCCCTCGCCCACCCACCTGTCGAAGAAGGAGAGAACATCCATGAGCGGAGTCAAGGAACTCGCGTACGTCGTCTACGAGGTCGGCGATCTCGCCGACTGGGAACACTTCGGCGTCGAATTGCTCGGTATGCAGCTCGGTGAGCGCGGCGAGGACCGGTTCACCCTGCGCCTTGACGAGAAGGCGCACCGCTGGATCGTCACCCGGGGGCCGGCCGACGACCTGGTCGCCAGCGGGTACGAGGTCGAGAGCGGCGAACTCGACGCGCTCGTCGAGCGGTTGCGCGCCGCCGGCCTCCGGGTCGACGAAGGGGACCCGGCACTCGCCGCAGACCGCCGGGTGCAGCGGATCTTCGCCACCACCGACCCCATGGGCAACCGCGTCGAACTGGTCACCGGGCTGGCCGACGCCGGCACCCCGTTCGCCTCCAAAGCGTTGCTCGGTGAGTTCGTCACCGGGGCCGGCGGTGCCGGACACCAGGTGCTGCTGGCCCACGGGGTGAGCCGTGAGGAGTACCTCGGCTTCTACCGCGACCTGCTCGGCTTCAGGATCAGCGACATCATCGTCGAGGAACTGTCCCCCGGCATCGTCGCGGACCTGATCTTCCTGCACTGCAACGGCCGCCACCACTCCGTCGCGTTCGGCGACATGCCGTCCCCCAAGCGCACCCACCACTTCATGGTGGAGGTCACCGACATCCGGGACGTGGGTCTGGCCTACGACCGCTGCATGGACGCCAAGCAGCCGTTCGAGATGACGCTGGGGATGCACCCCAACGACGAGATGTTCAGCTTCTACGTCTTCACCCCTTCCGGCTTCTCCGTCGAGTACGGCTGGGGCGGACTCATCATCGACGACGCCACCTGGCAGGTGCGCACCCTCGACCGGTTGCACAGCTGGGGCCACCGCCCGCCGGGCGCGGTGGCCGAGTTGCTGGCCGCGGCGCCGTCCCCGCTGGAAACCGAAGGAATCGAAGGAGGAGAGCGCTGATGGCACTCGACAAGGAACAGACCGCGCGTACGGTCAGGACTCGCGACTGGTCGTTGCGCTACTACGAGGCCGGATCCGGCCATCCGCTGGTGCTGCTGCACGGCAGCGGTCCGGGAGCGACGGGCTGGAGCAACTTCAGTGGCAACATCGAGGCGCTCGCCGAGCACTTCCACGTGTACGCCGTCGACATGCCCGGCTGGGGCGAGTCGGACCCGGCCACGGTCGACCAGCTGGACCACGTCGACGCCGCGATCCAGTTCCTCGACGCGCTGGACATCCCACGGGCCGCGTTCGTGGGGAACTCGATGGGTGGCCAGACCTCGCTCCGGCTAGCCACCGAGCACCCTGGGCGGATCAGTCACCTGGTGACCATGGGGCCGCCGGTGGGGCGCGTGCCGAGCCTGTTCGGGGCCGGTGACGGACCTTCCGAGGGGCTGAAGGTGCTCATCGAGGCGTACCGGGACCCGAGTCCGCGGAACATGCGCCGACTGGTCGAGATCATGTGCTATGACAAGGCGCGCTTCGCGACACCTGAGCTGTGCGAGGCCCGTTCACAGGCCGCCCTCGCCCGGCCCGAACATCTGGCCAACTATGTGGCGGGGCTGCCGCACGGGGCGCCGCTGCCGCGCTGGGTGGACCCGGCCCGGCTGCGCGACATAGCGGTGCCCACCCTGCTCATCCACGGCCGCGACGACCGGGTGGTCTCCTTCGAGAGCTCCCTGTTCCTGCTGGCGAACATCCCCGACTCCCGGCTGGTACTGCTCAACCGCTGCGGACACTGGGCGATGATCGAGCACGCCGAGGAGTTCAACCGGCTGGTCATCGACTTCGTCCGGGGGAATTCCGGTGGTGAATGAGATCAGGCAGGCGCAGCGGGCAGCCGCTGCCCAGGGGGGACTACGGGAGGCCGGCGCCCGGCAGGTGCCGCAGGGGGTCGCCGAGGCGGCCGATCGACTGCTGGAGGCCGCCGCCACCCGCGTTCCGTGCACACCGGTGCGGGATCTGATCGGCACCGGCGACACCGGTGCCGCGTACGCCGTGCAGCAGCGGGTCACGGCGGCGCGCCTGGAACGCGGCGCACGCGTCGTGGGCCACAAGATCGGCCTGACCTCGTCCGCCGTGCAACATCAACTCGGTGTCGACCAACCGGACTTCGGAGTGCTGCTGGACGACATGGGCTACGCGGACGGCGGCACCGTGCCGTACACGTCCGTGCTCCAGCCCCGCGTCGAGGCCGAGGTCGCGTTCGTGCTGGGCGAGGACCTGGCCGAGGGCCCGCTGGACCTGGCCCGGGTGCGGGCCGCGGTCGATCATGCCGTGGCCGCCCTGGAGATCTGCGGCAGCCGTATCGCGGGCTGGGACATCACCCTGTCCGACACGGTCGCCGACAACGCCTCCGCGGGTGCCTTCGTACTCGGCCGGGAACGTCACGGCCTTTCCGAGTTCGAGCCGCGGACGGCCGTGATGGAGATGTCCGTCGATGGCCGGACCGTGTCCGAGGGCACCGGCGCGGACTGTCTGGGCGATCCGCTCGCCGCAGTGCTCTGGCTGGCGCGCTCCGCACGTGACCTGGGCGATCCGCTGCGGGCCGGTCATGTGGTGCTCTCCGGTGCGCTCGGGCCGATGAGCCCGCTCGCGCCGGGCGCACAGGTCACCGCGGCGATCGGCGGGCTGGGTACGGTCTCCGCCTCCTTCGGGGAAGGAACGGTATGACAACGCGCACTGACGGCGCGTCACGCACCAAGGTCGCGATCATCGGTTCGGGCAACATCGGCACCGACCTCATGATCAAGGTGCTGCGCACCGCCCAACATCTGGAGATGGGCGCCATGGTCGGCATCGATCCTGCGTCCGACGGTCTGGCCCGCGCCAGGCGCCTGAACGTGCCCACCACGCACGACGGCGTGGACGGGCTGATCTCCCTGCCCGGCTTCGCCGAGATCGGCATCGTCTTCGACGCCACCTCGGCGGGAGCCCACCGGATCAACGCGGCGAAGCTGACACCGCTCGGCAAGCGGCTGATCGACCTGACTCCGGCGGCGATAGGCCCGTACGTCGTCCCGGCGGTCAACATGGAGGAGCACCTGGACGCTTCGAACGTGAACATGGTCACCTGTGGCGGCCAGGCCACCATCCCGGTGGTCGCCGCGATCTCCAGAGTGGTCCCGGTCCGCTACGCGGAGATCGTCGCCTCGATCGCCTCCAGGTCGGCCGGTCCGGGCACCCGCGCCAACATCGACGAGTTCACCGAGACCACGTCCCGGGCGCTGGTCGAGGTGGGCGGCGCGGACCGCGGCAAGGCGATCATCATCCTCAACCCGGCCGAGCCGCCGCTGATCATGCGAGACACCGTGCTCTGCCTGGTGGAGGCTCCCGACACCGCCCGGCACGCCGCGATCCAGGAGAGCGTCGCCGCGATGGTGGCCGAGGTGGCGGCCTACGTCCCCGGCTACCGGCTCAAGCAGCAGGTGCAGATCACCCCGGTCCCCGCGGACCAGCCGGTACAGACCCTGCTGGACGGAGGCGCGGCCGGCCGGCCGACCCACCAGGTGTCCGTGTTCCTGGAGGTCGAGGGCGCGGCCCACTATCTCCCGGCCTACGCGGGCAACCTCGACATCATGACCTCGGCCGCCCTCGGGGTGGCCGAGCGGATCGCGGCCCGTACGGCCGGTGCCTGTGAGGTGACGGCATGAGCAGCAGCGTCTTCGTCCAGGACGTGACCCTGCGGGACGGGATGCACGCCGTTCGGCACCGGGTCACTCCGGCGGACGTGCGGCGGATCGTACGGGCGCTGGACGCCGCCGGCGTCGACGCCATCGAGGTCGCCCACGGCGACGGGCTGGCGGGCGGCTCCCTCAACTACGGCCCCGGTTCCCACACCGACTGGGCATGGATCGAGGCGGCGGCCTCGGTGCTGGAACGAGCACGGCTGACCACCCTGCTGCTGCCCGGTGTGGGCACCATCCACGACCTGAGGACCGCCTACGACCTGGGGGTGCGCTCGGTCCGGGTGGCCACCCACTGCACCGAGGCAGACATCTCCGCACAGCACATCGCAGCGGCCCGCGAACTGGGCATGGACGTCTCCGGCTTCCTGATGCTCTCCCACCGCGCCGAACCGGCCCGACTCGCCGAGCAGGCCCGGCTGATGGAGTCCTACGGCGCGCACTGCGTCTACGTCACCGACTCCGGCGGCCGCCTCACCATGAAGGACGTCGCCGACCGGGTCCGGGCCTATCGCGACGTCCTGGACGACGCAACCGAGATCGGCATCCACGCCCACGAGAACCTCTCGCTGTCGGTGGCCAACAGCATGGTCGCCGTGGAGCACGGAGTGCGCCGCGTCGACGCCTCCCTGGCGGGTCACGGCGCGGGCGCGGGCAACTGCCCCCTGGAGGCGTTCATCGCGGTGGCGAACCTCTCGGGCCTCCAGCACGGCTGCGACCTGTTCCAGCTGCAGGACGCCGCCGACGACCTGGTCCGCCCGCTCCAGGACCGCCCGGTCCGCGTGGACCGCGAAACCCTCACGCTGGGCTACGCCGGCGTCTACTCCTCCTTCCTGCGTCACGCGGAGATCGCCTCCGACCGCTACGGCGTCGACGTCCGCGCCATTCTGCTGGAGTGCGGCCGACGGGGCCTGGTCGGCGGCCAGGAGGACATGATCGTCGACGTGGCCCTCACCCTGGCGGACGGCCGCGCGGCCGGCTGACACCGGGACGATCGTCGTCGGCGACGCCGTCGAACCGCTGAACGCCACAACCACAAGGTCCTGAGCGATTGCAGGATAACGGCGGGCCGGGGAGCCCGTGGTCAGGTCCAGGTCCGGGTTACGGACCTGGACCTTCGGCGTGCCCCTCCCGGAGTTCCGGGCGCGCATCCACGGCAGTTCGGTGGCGGGGAGGGCGGGGCCCTTCGCCATGCCGGCGGCGTGCTCCTCGGCGGAGGCGAACATCGGGTTCACCGGTGGCCGCCCGGTGCACCAGGTTGCACAGGGGGTCGGCGTTGGCGGCTACGTGGGCCACGAGGTGTTTGCGCGTCCAGTCCGGCAGCGCGCTCGGGGCCTTGAAGGCGGCCTCGTCGAGGCCCGCGACGGCGTCGAGCAGCAGCCCGGTGCCGATGCGGACCCAGGTGCGCGCGTCGGTGAAGGTCCGCGTGGCGGTGCTCATGTCTAGACCACCTTGTTGACGCAGGCGCCCAGACCGGTGATCTCGGTGACCACGGTCTGGCCGGGGAGCACGAAGACCATGGGGTCGTCACGGCCACAGCGTCCATCGCGTCTGCCTGAAGAACGTTCAGATTCCCGCTGGGAGATCCGCGACGACATCCACGAGGCATTCCTGACCCTCAGGGGGCTCCGATGACGTCGAAACCAGTCTGAAGCCATAGAAACCGTAAGGCGGCGTATCGTCAGGGACCGCGAAGGCGGTCGGTGAGTGGCGGGGGACGCGGCGTGGCCTATGCAGTTGGGCTCGTGTGGATGGCAGGGGCTGCCTACATGACGTGGAGGGCAGCCCAACTATGGCGCGACGCGGACTTGGTGGACGTCTTCCTTGCTTCCTCCGCTGTCCTGCCGTTCGGCAAGGAGGTCAGGAGAGGCGAGGTCCGTTCTGTGCGTGTCACCGCAACCTCTCTCTGGCGATCACTCCTCTTGTCTTCTTGGGACTGCTGGAGGCGGAAATGACCGATGGCCAGGCAGTCGTCGCCCTGACGGCGGTGGTCATCGTGCTGGTGTGCATGGCCTGCGAGATCAGCATCATCCTCTTCAACGTACCCGCGCGTTTCGCGCCGCCGCACATGCGCTCTGAACCTGGCAGGGTTGTGCTGTGGCGTGCGCGCCGGGCGCGCAAGAAATTTGGTCACAGCTGACACGCCCCGCCGTCGCGCACGGCATTGCGTGAGGAGTTCTGAGTCAGCTCGGTGCCGGGGCGGTCCGGGTGAGGCCGGCGAGCAGCAGGTCGATCATGCGGCGGGCCTGGTAGTCGGGGAAAGTTTCGACTCCGATGCACAGGTTGCCGATGGCGAGCATGAAGTCGTAGGCCCGTACGTCGGCCCGTGTGCAGCCAGCGGAGGCAGAGTCTTTCAACAGCTGGTCGAGCACGGGCAGCAGGCGTTCGACGAACTCGTTGTGCAGGGCCTCGAATCCGGCCTGGTCCGAGTGCAGCGCCTCGGCGAGGCCGTGCTTGGTGACCAGGAAGTCGGCGAACCGGTGAACCCACCGCCGCAAGACCTCGTAGGGCGTGTCGGCGGCAGCGGGATTGTCGGCGGCAACGGCGAGCGCGTCGAGCTGGTGTCGGAAGACCGCGACCACCAAGTCCGCCCGGGTGGGGAAGTGGCGGTAGACGGTGCCCATGCCGAGGCCCGCTTCGGCGGCGATCTCCCGCACGGGAGCGTCGATCCCCATCCGGACGAACACGGACGCGGCCGCGTCCAGGAGCTTCTGCTCGTTTCGGCGGACGTCGGATCGCTGGCGGCCTGAAGGCGCTGGCGGCATGTCGGCCGTGGACATCGTGAGCATCTCCCAGTTGCAAATCGGAGCGCCGCTCCGTATTGTGATCCGGAGCGGTGCTCCGATTGCCAATGATGCCAGACACCCCGCAGCACGGCCCACTGGGCTTGTCCGAGATGAGCGTTCACTCACGAGTGACCACGTCGGCCGCCGGCGGCAACGGCTTCACCACCCGGTGGTCTCTGACAGCCCGATCGCACCTTCGCCGACGTCCTGCGGGTCCGGCACGAGGCCGCCGGCATCCCGCAGATCGAGCCCGCCCGGCTTTTCGACCACCTCGTGCCGCTCGGCGGCGACCCGAACCGGCCCCGCCGAGCGGCAGAACACCGCCGCCACCGGCGAAACGAGCACGATCCGGGCCGAGCGGCGGACACCCTCGGTGGAGGCCCGTCGGCATCGTCGCGAGCACGTTGTTCTCACCGGATTCCTGGTGGGGTGCGGTGCCGGGTCGTGTCCGGAGCAGGACGATCCGCGGCTCCGCTCACGCGCCGCGGGTCAGGGCCGGTCGCCCACGAGATCGATGGCGCGTGTCTCGGGAACTCCCAGCATCAGCAGGCTCGTGATCGTCGCCGCTCGGACGCCAGGGGTCCCGTTCGACCGGTCGCTGTCCGCGATGGCGAACACGACGCCGTAGGCGACCTGGCTCAGCAGGCCCGCCGGCAGGTGCTGTGCGAACACGCCGCCGTCCTGGCCCCGTTTCACGAGGTCGGCGAGGAGTTCGTCGACCGGCCCGAGCAGGGCGTGGATCGCCTCGCCGTACTCGCCACGGCGCAGCGCCAGCAGCACCCGGTACCGGTGCGCCACCGGCCATAGGCGGGCGACGAATTCGACCCATGTCGCGTCCGCTTCCGCGCCGGAGGCGTTGACTTCGTCGAGTACGGCCGTCATCTCGGCGACGGCCCGTTCCGTGAGGGTCCGGACCAGGTCGAGGCGCGAGGGGAAATGGTCGTAGACCGTACGACGGACGACGCCGGCAGCGGAGGCGATCTCACCCATTCCGGCGTCGGGGTTCTCGCCCAGCACGTCGAGGGCCACGTCGAGGATGCGATTGCGCGTCTCGATCATCGAGCGCATGCGGGCGGACTGGGTGGACACGGCACCAGTATTGCACACGGGTGTACAGTGAGATTCGCTGTACACCCGTGTGCAGTGAAGAGCTGCATCACGCCTCGAAGCTCCGGAGAGGAGAAGAAGGCCATGACCGCACCGACGCCGCCTGCCTCGGCCCTCGTCCGCCCGTTCACCGTCTCGATCCCGGAATCGGAGATCGACGACGTCAAGCAGCGACTGGCCAGAACCAGGTGGCCGGATCCGGAAACGGTGGGCGACTGGTCGCAAGGGGTTCGCGTGGAGAACGCCAGGGCTCTGGTCGATTACTGGGAGCGCGGCTACGACTGGCGGCGCTTCGAGTCCGAGCTCAATCGCTTCCCCCAGTTCCTGACCGAGATCGACGGGCTGGACATCCACTTCATCCACGTCAGGTCCGAGAACCCCCACGCGATGCCGCTGATCCTCACGCACGGATGGCCGGGCTCGGTCCTCGACTTCCTGAATATGATCGGCCCGCTGACCGATCCGGTCTCGTACGGAGGCAACGCCGCCGACTCGTTCGATGTCGTCGTCCCCTCGCTCCCCGGGTTCGGGTTCTCCCAGAAACCCACGCAGACCGGGTGGACCGTCTCGCGCATCGCAAGCGCGTGGGCGGAGCTGATGAAGCGACTCGGCTACACGCGATGGGCCGCGCATGGCGGTGACTGGGGCGCCGTCGTCACCACCGCCCTCGGGGCCACGCGGCCTGAGGGGCTTGCCGGAATCCACCTGAACACCCAGTACGCCTTTCCCGCGCAGATGCCCGACACTCTCACGCCCCAACAGCGCGACGCCGTCGGGACTCTCGCCCTCTACACCGGCGAACTCGGAGGCTCCAACCACCTTCAGGGCACGAAGCCGGAGACCGTCGGATTCGCCCTGGCGGACTCCCCGGCCGGCCAGGCGGCCTGGATCTACGAGAAGTTCCAGTCCAAGACCGACAACCACGGGCTCGCCGAGGACGCCCTCGGCATCGACGACATCCTTGACACGATCTCCCTCTACTGGTTCACCAACAGCGCGGCGTCCTCCGGCCGCATCTACTGGGAGAACAGGTCGCTCACCTTCGCCGGCCCGAAGGTGACGCTCCCGGTCGCGGTGACCGTCTTCCCGAAGGACATCCCACGCGTGCCGCGCAGCTGGATCGAAGACACCTACAGCAATCTGATCCACTACGGCGAGGCCGACAAGGGCGGGCACTTCGCGGCCCTGGAACAGCCAGAGACCCTCGTCAGCGAAATCCGCACCGGCCTGCGCGCCCTTCGTTCCTGACGCCAACGCACGAGCCCAGCGGACAAGAAGCGAGCCTTCCGTTCTGCCCGTTGGACTGGATCAGGATTGCCGGTCGGCGGGAACGGCCGGAGCCCGACGGCCGAACGGAGGGGGCCCGTCCTGCTCCATGGCTCCCGGATTGCAAAGCGGAGCATTGCTCCGTATCGTGTTTCGCGGAGCGTTGCTCCGTTTCATCCTGTCAGACGGTCGCCAATCTCTGGCGCCCACGCCCGCGTCAGGAAGGTCATCACGATGAGTGCCTCGTTCTCACCGGCCCCGCAGCCCCCAGCGACCGCCCCAGTCCTCTCGGTGCGGCCCGTCACCCTCCCCGCTCCCGGCCGCGGCCAGGACCTCCAGGTCCGTGTCACCGCGCCGACGACCGGGAGCGGCCTGCCGGTCGTCGTCTTTTCCCACGGCGCGACGCTGACCATGGACGACTACACACCGCTGGCCGCCCACTGGGCCGCGCACGGCTTCATCGTCGTCCAGCCCACCCACCTCGACTCCCTCGGCCTCGCCCCGGACGACCCGCGCACTCCACGGGTGTGGCGCATCCGCACCGACGATCTGACCGGCGTCCTGGACCACCTCGACGTCATCGAGGCCGAGGTGCCCGGCCTCGCCGGCCGCATCGACCACGACCGCGTCGCCGTCGCCGGACACTCCTGGGGCGCCCAGTCGGCAAGCACCCTGGTCGGCGCGCGGGTCGTGGACGCCGACGGCACGCCCGGCGAGAGCATGGCCGACCCGCGGGTGCGGGCCGCGGTCCTGCTGTGCCTGCCCGGCACCGGCGGCGACGACCTGTCCCCGCTGGCCGTCCAGTACTTCCCCTTCATGAGCCCGGACTTCTCCGAGCTCAAGGCCCCGAGCCTGATCGTCGCCGGCGACCGGGACCAGTCCCCGCTGACGGTGCGCGGCCCGGACTGGTTCACCGACGGCTACCGCCTCGCCCCGGGCGCCACCGACCTGCTCACCCTCTTCGGCGCCGAGCACGGCCTCGGCGGCATCCAGGGCTCGTTCGACACCCGCACCACCGACGAGAACCCCGAACGCGTCGCACTTGTCCAGCAGCTCACCCTGGCCTATCTGCGCACCTCACTCGGCCTGGACGCCCAGGCGTGGCCCACTGCCCGGGAGGCCCTCATCGCGGCCGCCGAGCCGCTGGGCAGGATCGACTCGAAGTGACCGGCTCCCCCCGACCGGCCCGCCGGCCCAGCTTCGGCATCATGACCCCGTCGCCCCAGGTCGGCTATGCGGACCTGCTGCTGGTCTGGCGCGCGGCGGACGGCATCCCGCAGATCGAGCACGCCTGACCGTTCGAGCACCTCATGCCGCTCGGCGGCGACCCGAACGGTCCCGCCTTCGAGGCATGGACCACGGGGCAGGTGTACCCCAGGCCGGACCGCGAGCGGATACGCGAGTACGTCGTCCGGGAACCTGTGCCGGTACACCGGCCACTCGGCGATCACCGACGCCGTGGCCGCAGCGTGTGGCACAGCGGTCGCCTCGGAGGAAAGCAGGGCAGCGTGACCGGGAGGGAGCTCTGTGGACCGGCTGGAGGAGACCACCGTGTCGGCTGATCTGCCCGGTTGAGATCCTCGGCGGGCGCGGTGCCAGTGTTCACGACCGGACTCCGTACCGGACCCTGCTACGCGGGTTCGGGCTTGTGTCCTTCCAGGACCTTCACCAGGAGCGCGTGGAGTTGCCCGCGCTCGTCTTCGTCCAGGCTCGACAGCAGTTCGGCCTGGGCCTTGTCCGCGTTCCGCTGGATCTGTTCGAGATAGCGCCTGCCGGCCTGGTTGATGGTGACGAGGTTGCGGCGTCGATCGTCTGGATCGGCCTGGCGGTCGAGGTGACCGCCGGTCTGGAGCCGGGTCACGATGCCGCTGACGTCGTTGCGGTCGAGGCCGAGCCGCCTGCCGAGATCGGCCTGGCTGAGCGCGCCGTACTCCTCCAGTGCGGCGAGGACGGCGAAGTCGGAGCGCGCCGTCAAAGGCATGTACTTCGCCGTCATGCGGGCCCCGATCGTGGAGACCCTGCTCGCCTGCCAGCTCGTGAGTGCCCGCAGTCGTGCCGGCGGCTGGAGGTCGTCGTTCGCATCACCCATGGACTCACTATAAACGTTGGCCGCCCCAACCAATCAGTGTTACGTTGGGCAAGCCAACGTTGGAGGTCCCAACGGAAGGAGTCGGCGGGATCTGCTGCCGACCCCGACCTGGCCGAAGGAGCATCCTGATGTCCGACAGCAACCCTCATCCCGACCTCTCCGGTCGGCGAGTCCTGATCCCTGGTGGCACCGGAGGAGTCGGGGAAGGCGCCGTCCGCTCCTATCTCGCGGCGGGCGCGCAGGTGGTGGTGCCCACACGCAGCAAGGAGCGAGCGGAGGAGTTCCGCCTGCTGCTCGGCGAGGCCGCAACCGCGCGCCTGCACCTGTTCGAGCACGACTACACCGACTTCGCGGGCGCGGATGCGCTGGTCGCGACCATGGTCGACCGGCTCGGCGGCGTGGACGACGTCGTCGCCCCGATCGGCGGCTGGTGGCACGGCAAGCGGTTGTGGGAGATCGACGAGGCGGACTGGCAGGCGGCCTTCGTGGGCCTGGCGACCGCGCACATGGCCGTGTTGCGCGCGGCCCTGCCGCGCATGACGCGGCAGGGCGCGTACTCCATCGTCGTCGGCGAGTCCGCCCACGTCCCCATCCCCGGAAGCGGCCTGGTGAGCATGGAGCAGACCGCGCTCCAGATGATGCACCAGGTGCTCACCGTCGAGCTTCAGGGCGCCAAGCGCGTGTTCCTCCTCGAACTCGGCCCCGTGGCGACCCGCTTCGTCGAAGCCGTCGACCCCGCCCAGGTCACTTCCGCGCAGATCGGTGCGGTCGCCGTCGCGGCCTCCGCCTCGACGCGGCCCGGGAGCCTGGTGCGACTGCTGAACCGGGCCCAGGCCGAGGAAGCTCTGGTCTCGCTCGGAGCGGAGCGGTGAGCGCCACCCGGCTCGGCTACGAGGTCATCGTGTCCGAGGCGATCCCGCTCGCCCTGCCGGGACGCACGCCCGATGGGGACGCGCGTACCTGGGCGCCGGTGTCCACGACACTCGTCTTCGGCCGTGAGGAGGTGGTACTCGTCGACCCGCCGCTGACCACCGCCCAGGCGGAATCCGTCGCGGACCGCGTCCGCGCCATCGGCCGGAGGCTCACGCACATCTTCGCCACCCACGCGCACGGCGACCACTGGTTCACCGCCCAAAGTCTGGCCGACCGGTTTCCCGGCGCCCAGGTGGTGGCCACGGGCGGGACCATCACGCAGATGCACCGCGCCGCCGAGGCGCGCGCGGGCTTCTGGGACAAGATCCTTCCCGGACAGATCCCGGCATCACCCGTCACGGCCGTCGCCGCCGAGGACCTCGGAAACCGGCTCGTCCTCGAAGGACACGCGCTGTCGGTCCTCGGCGTCGGGCACAGCGACACCGACGACACCAGCGTGCTGCACATCGCGGACCTCGACCTGGTCGTCGCGGGCGACGTCGTCTACAACGGCGTCCATCAGTACCTCGTCGAATCCCGTGACGGGGGACGCGACGCCTGGCGCCGTGCCATCGCCGCTGTGGAAGCACTCGGCGCCCGCCGAATCGTCGCCGGCCACAAGAACCACCGGTACGACGACGACGCGGCCCGGCAGATCCGCGAGACCCGCCGCTACCTCGCCGACACCGACCAGCTGCTGGAAACAGAGCCGACACCGGAGCGCTTCTACAGCGCCATGGTCCGGCGGCACCCTGACCACCTCAATCGCAGCAGCCTCTGGGGCAGCAGCCAGGCGCTCTACCCGGACCGCACCCAGGGGGCCTCGCCGTCCACCTGACGGGTTGTCAACATGAGTCCGCCGGAGGGGCGTAAGTCCTGTGCACTCGCCCTCTGGGTCGCGGTCAGCTCCGAAGGCCGGACAGCGCCCACAGGGTCCCCCACAGAGGGAATGGCCCTGTGAGCACCGGCGTACTGGCGGACGAACCTGACCTTGCGGCAGTTGGCTCCCCTGGTCGGGATCTGGAAGTCGGCCGCGGGCCGGATCGTGAGCCGGCTCGGGCCCTTGCTCGCGCTGCGGCCTCGGGGGCGCTTCCGCCGAGACACGGTGCTGATCGTGGACGGCACCTTCGTCCTTGAGTCGTGGCGTCGCCTCGTCCGGCTCGCGGTCGAAGACGCCTCAGCAGGTTCGGCACCCGTCGAGCGGCTGGTCGCGGCACAGCCTCTCAGCGTCGCGCACGAGCGTTGGACGGCTCGACGAGGCGATCGTCCTGGAGGCGGGTGCCGGCCTGTTTGACGTACTTGAGCACGGGTGAGATCTCCATGCTCTGCAGTCCGGTCAGGGACCCGATGCGTTCCGAGGTGAACTCGAACAGTTCGTCGAGGTCCCGGGTGTGTGCGACGGCGTGAACGTTCCAGGGCCCGGAGATGGCTGCGGCGAAGGCGATCTCGGGTTCCTGCGCGAGTGTGCGGCCCGCGCTCTTCACCGCCGACGGGTGCACGCGGAGCCAGAGGTGCGCGCGAGCGTGATAGCCCAAGGCTGCTGCGGCGATCTCGACGTCGATGTGGACGACGCGATGCTGGAGCAGAGCCTCAAGGCGCCGCGAGGCGCGTCCCGGAGTGAGGTCTGCGGCTGTGGCGAGATCGACGAGACTGGCGCGGCCGTCCACGGCGAGCGCATCGAGCAACTTCTCGTCCTCGGGGGTGAGGCGCAGCGGCTCGCGGGTGACGACCGGAGACTCGGTGAAAGGAGGCCCGCCGCTCCCCAGCGCTGCTTCCTCCTTGGGGGACAGTGTGCCCTGCAGGGCGGACCAGTAGTGGCCGCGGCCTCCGAGGAACTGCCGGAGCATGGCGAAGGCGTTGATGTCGATCACCGCCGCGGTGCGGGGAAGCCGCTGCCCCAGAAGGTCCTCGCGCTGTTCCCGCGTCCGGGACTGTGTCGCGCAGGTGACCTCGCAGCCCGCCGCACCCAGGGCTACCCAGTTGATGTCGTCACGCCTGGCGAGCGCGTCGGCGATCGCCGCGACACTGCCGGGGCGGCAGCGCAGCCGCACCAGCCACCTGCTCTGTCCCAGGGCGCCCGGGTTGACCATGCCGGCCACGCGGATGACGCCGTCGGCGCGCAGGCGGCGATACCGGCGGCTGACGGCACCCTCGGTCAGGCCGAGGGCGGTCGCGATCGCGGCGAACGGAGCCCGCGGAGCGATCTGCAACGCACGAATGATTCGCACATCGTCGGGCTGAATCGAAGCGGATTCCGTCATGAGCGCCCCTGCCATGTCACCAACCCTACAAACGAGCGCTCGTAGCTCGCCTGCGACGCGGTGCGGGCGAAACACTTGAACCGCACGGGTTGAAGGACCGCGGCAGCGGACACCGCCCTGTGCCGATCCCGGGGCCTCGACGGAGCCCGAACGGAGTCCAACGCGCGAAGAACGGAGATGACGCCGCATGTCATCGACCTCCACCGGACAACACCCACCGACCGCTCTCATCGTCGGGGCCTCACGCGGCCTCGGTCACGCGATGGCGGCGGAGTTCTTCGGCAGGGGCTGGAACGTCGTCGGCACCGCTCGCGATACCTCAGCCCGAACGCCGCTGCACGACCTCGCGGACCGCGCCGACGGGCTGGTGACCATCGAGCATCTCGACATCAACGACCCCAGCCACCTGCTCCCGCTGCACGAGCGTCTGGCGCACCGCCGACTCGACGTGCTCTTCGTCAACGCGGGCACGACGAACAATGAGCAGACGCCCATCGGCAGGGTTGCGACAGCCGACTTCATCGACGTGATGGTCACCAATGCGCTGAGCCCCATGCGCGTCATCGAAGCCCTCGAGGGCCTGGTGTCCCCGGTGGGACTCATCGGGGCGATGTCCTCCGGACAGGGCAGCATCACGAACAACGCGACCGGAGGCCGCGAGGTCTACCGGGGGAGCAAAGCAGCCCTGAACATGTTTTTGCGGAGCTTCGCGGCCCGGCAGGGGGACACGCAGCGCGCCTTCGTGCTCCTGGCGCCGGGCTGGATACGCACCGCCCTGGGCGGTCCGGATGCGCCGTACACCATCGAGGAGACCGTCCCCTTGCTGGTGGACGTACTGCTCTCCCGACTGGGCTCGCCCGGCCTGGCGTATCTGGACCGATTCGGCCGGACCGTCCCCTGGTGATCCCTGCAGTCAGGTGGAGAAGGCCTCGCGGGCGGCACACCGCGAGACTGCGGCAGCGTCGATCGTAATGACATCCATTTTCATGTATCGTCTGTCCCGCTCACCGATCGCGCCCGGAGGTCCCCATGGCCGTACCCAAACGCAAGATGTCGCGCAGCAACACCCGGCACCGCCGCGCGCAGTGGAAGGCCACGACACCGCAGCTGGTGACCGTCACGGTGGACGGCGTGCCGTACCTCGTTCCGCAGCGGCTGGCCAAGGCGTACGAGCGCGGTCTCCTCCGTCCGGAAGGCTGACCCCGGCATGACCCACGCCCCCTCGCGGCGCCTTCCCGTCACCGTCCTGTCCGGGTTCCTCGGCGCCGGAAAGACCACCCTGCTCAACCACGTCCTCGGCAACCGCGAGGGTCTGCGCGTCGCGGTCATCGTCAATGACATGAGCGAGGTCAACATCGACGCAGCCTTGGTGCGCGGCGGCGAGGCCGCCCTGTCCCGCACCGAGGAACGCCTGGTCGAGATGACCAACGGGTGCATCTGCTGCACCCTGCGGGACGACCTCCTGGAGGAAGTGGACCGGCTGGCGCGCGAGGGGCGTTTCGACTACCTCCTCATCGAGTCCTCCGGCATCTCCGAGCCCATGCCGGTGGCCGCCACCTTCTCCTTCGCCCGCGACGACGGCGCCACCCTCGGCGACCTGGCCCGCCTGGACACCATGGTCACGGTCGTGGACGCCGCCAACTTCCTGCCCGAGCTGGCCGGCGGCGACGAACTGACCGAACGGGGCCTGGACCAGTACGAAGGCGACGAGCGCACGGTCAGCGACCTGCTGATGGACCAGATCGAGTTCGCCGACGTCATCGTCCTCAACAAGCTCGATCTCGTCGAGTCCGCCGCCGCCGAGCAGTTGCGCGCCGCCTTGGCGCGGCTCAATCCCGCCGCCCGCATCGTGCCTGCCGAACGGGGCCGGGTACCGGTCCGTGAAGTGCTGGGCACCAGCCGCTTCGACCTGGAGCGGGCCCAGCAGGCACCGGGCTGGGTCAGGGAACTCAACGGCGACCACATCCCCGAGACGGAGGAGTACGGCATCTCGTCGACCGTCTTCCGCTCCGCGAGGCCCTTCCACCCGGAGCGGCTGTGGACGTTCGTGACCCAGGCAATGGACAGCGGCGCCTACGGGCAGGTGCTCCGGTCCAAGGGCTTCTTCACCCTCGCCGGCCGGCCCCGGGTGACGGGACTGTGGTCGCAGGCCGGTTCGGTGGCCCGCTTCGAGCCCTCCTCCGCACGTGACGCCGACAGCCCCTTCGCCCAGGAACTCGTCTTCATCGGAATCCATCTGGACGCGGAGCCGCTGCGGGCCGCCCTGACCGACTGCCTCGTCCGGGAAGGCGAAGCCCCGCCCGCCTCCGACCCCTTCCCCGCCTGGGACACCTACGGCATCGACGAGAGCTGCACGCACGAGCACGACCCCCTCACCGCCGTGACGGGGCGCTGAATCTCCGGACCGGGCGGTGGTCGCAGCCACGGCACCGTCCGGCCCGGTACGCACCTGTGTCAGAGAGGCCGCCCATGGACGACAGGAAGAAGCCGCGCCTGGGGACGGTGCAGGAGACCCTCCTCATCCCGCTGTACGCCCGCGCCGTGGAGAACCGCAAGGAACACGCGCTGCTCAGGGACGCACGGGCCGAAGAGATCGTCGCCTCGATCGACTACGACTTCGGGCGCTTCGACGGTCTCCCGAGCCTCACCGGCGCGCTGCTGCGCACCCTCCTCTTCGACCGATGGGTGAGTGACTTCCTGTCCACTCACCCCGACGCCACCGTGGTCGAGATCGGCACCGGGCTCAACACCCGCCACGAACGCGTCGACAACGGCCGCGCCCGTTGGTACGAACTCGACCTGCCCGACGTGATCGCCCTGCGCCGGAACTTCTTCACCGACAGCCCCCGACGGACGATGCTCGCGGCCTCGGTGACGGATCGGACCTGGGCCGCGAAGGTGGCCTCGCACACCACCGGGCCGTACCTGAGCCTGCCCGAGGAACTGGTGGCCCAGTTGCCGCTCCCCTACCAGCAGATGGTGTCCGCCATGGCCGCGCAGCGGCTCCCCCAGGCCGAGGGCTACCGGCTCAACCTCCTGCGCCTGCCCTGACCTCCGCAGGCACGCTCAGCGGGAGGACTTGGTGACCCCGGGCAAGGAGCGGGCGCGGGCGGCCTGCTCGCGCATGCGGACGCGGACGCGGACGCGGACGCGAGACAGTCCGACACTGCCGAAGGTGCCCCAACCGTTTTTTGAATCTCTTATGGAAATGATTACCATGTGCTTCATCTCATCACTTGGGAGGTGGGCAGCCTGCGCGAGACAGCCGCAACACAGCTGCCGGCCCCGTTGCGCCCGACACGCCAACGGACGGCCGTGATGACCGCACTGCACCAGCGAGCGGGCTTCACCTCCGCTCAGGAGTTGCATGAAGCACTGGAAGCCGACGGCATCACCATTGGTCTGACCACGGTGTACCGGACTCTCCACGCCTTGGACCGGTCCGGACAGCTCGACGTCGTACGGGAGAAGAGCGGGGAGCGGCTGTACCGGCCCCGGCCCGCAGACGGGCACCGCCACTATCTCGTCTGCCGTGACTGCGGCCTGAGCGCGGAGGTCGAGGCCGGTGTGGTCGAACGGTGGGCGGAGGGCGTCGCCGAAGGCATGGGCTTCACCGAGGTCGAGCACACGGTGGAACTGACCGGTGTCTGCGACAGGTGCGGCTTCACCCGGATCGCTCCGGGCCCGGGCTCCGCGGAGCAACGCCCCTGAACAGCGACCAGCCCTCGACGGACTTCCCGGTCGAGCGTGCGGGCTACTCGGAGGTCGTCGTCGTGGTCGGTCTCGTGCGCCCTTGCCCGTGGGGGCGTTGAGGTGAATCCGGCTGCGGATCGCGTGCTGCGCTGCCGACGCGTCGGCGGTCGGGGCGGAGGTCCGTGGCGTGCGGGCGCCGAGGACGATCGCCGAGCCGAGCGACCCCTGCGCGGAGCGTTGAGGTGTCGGCGCCCGCCGCCGCGGTGAACCGTCCGGCCCTACCCGGGCACCGCGTCGACCGGTGCGGGCGACCCGTTCCAGTCCATGCGTGACCACGGAAGTGCGAGTTCCTCCGTGCCGCGGACCCGCCGTGGGGCCAGGTCCTCGACCCGGGCTGCCTCCCCGTGCCTGGCGAACACGGTGTCGATGTAGCGGTGTCCGGTGTCGGCGGCGATGAACAGGGCGGTGCGGCCCGGCTCTTCGCGTCGTTCCCACTGGGCGGCGAGGTAGGCGGCTCCGGTGGACAGGCCCGCGAATACGGCGTGCCGGCGCAGCAGGTCGACGCTGCCGGCGAGGGCGGCGTCGAAGGCGAGCCAGTGGAGGGTGTCGTAGAGGTCGTGGCGGACGTTGCCGAAGGGGATGGAACTGCCGATGCCGGCGATGATGATCTCCGGGTCGGCGACGTGTTCGCTGCCGAAGGTGACGCTGCCGTACGGCTGGACGCCGACGAGCCGTACGTCCACGGAACGCTTGGCCAGGTAGTGGGCGAGGGCGCCGGTGGAGGCGCCCGAGCCCACGCCGCCGACGAGCGCGAGCGATTCTCCGCCGGTCTGGGTGTGTATCCGGTCGGCGACGGCTTCGTAGCCGAGGTAGTGGATGTCGTCGTGGTACTGGCGCATCCAGTGGTAGTCCGGATGGGCGCGGAGGATCTCCTGGACGCGGGCGACCCGGCGGCTCTGGTCGAGCTTGAGGTCGCTGCTGGGCGGCATCTGCTCCAGCCGGGCCCCGAGTATGTCGAGTTGGGTGCGCAGGGTGTGGTCGACGGTGGTGGAGCCGACGATGTGGCAGCGCATGCCGTGGCGGTGGCAGGCGAGGGCGAGGGCGTAGGCGTAGATGCCGCTGGAGCTGTCGATGAGGGTGTCGCCGCGGCGTACGGCTCCGGTGTCGAGCAGGTGGCGTACGGCGGCCAGCGCGGAGACGATCTTCATCGTCTCGAACCGCAGGCAGACGAGCCCGTCGTCGAGGCGTATCAAGTCCGGGCGGCCGACGGCTTCCGATATGTGGTCGTCCACGAGGGTCCTCCAAGTCGGTGGGGGGACGCGAAGGTGGTGAAGGTGCGGGTCGGCGTGATGCCTTCGCGGGCCAGGGCGCGGCCGCAGCGCCGCAGCCTGCTGTTGAGCCCGGGGGCGCGGGGGTCGAAGAGGAGGCCGGCGACGTTGCCGCTGTGGGCGATCTGCACCCCGGCGGCGCCTACGGCGTCGGCGATGCCCTTCAGTGCCGGGAACTCCCGTTGGCCGAGGACGCGCTGGCGCAGGCGTGCGCTGGCCGTGCTCACCCGGCCGAGCAGAGCCGTGTCGGCGTCGGCCACCGCTCTGCGCAGCATGCGCCGCAGGTGCGCGTAGTAGGCGATGTCCCCGTCCTCGACGGGGGCGGTCAGGGACAACGTGTCGACCGGTTCGCTCCCGCCCAGCGCGCACCCGACGACCACCGCGGGCGGCAGGGCGGAGCCGAGGACCTCCAGGACCCGGCCCTCGCGCTGCGCGAAGAGAAGCGGACGACGGCCGTACATCAGCGGGTCGCTGGCGCCCTCGGCACGCACCGCCAGCCGGGCGACGGTCTCCGGCGGCAACCGCAGACCCCAGGAGTCGGCGACTGCCCGCACCGTGGCGATGACGTCGCTGGTGGACGAGCCCATACCGAGCCCGACCGGCAGGTCGCCGGTGAGCGTCAGTTCGCCGCCGCCCGGTTCCCGACCGCGCAGGGCGGCGCACTCGCGCAGCGCGAGGACGGCGGCCTCGCGCGCCTTCGTACGGCCGGCCGGCGTCACCGTCACCTCACCGGGCCGGCTGCCGGGCCTGCGGACGAAGCGGGCGGCGCTGCCCGGTCCGTCCATCGGGAGGGTGACGAGCCCGTGTGCGAGGTGGCCGTTCCCGTCGCGGAAGTAGCCCTGGAGGATCTCACCGTGGTGGCAGGGGGCCCGCCCGGTACCCGTCGTGCGGTGCGGGCCCCGGCCGGGTGCCGCTCGCCGGGTGGCGTCCGTCACCGGGCGGCCGCCGACCGATAGCGGTACAGGACCGTGGGCTCCGCGTTGAACTGGGAGAAGGGGAAGGGCTCCGCGGACAGGCCGGTCACGCCCGTGCCGAGGAAGGCGCGGGCGACGGCACTGCCGGTCTGGGCGTAGACCACGAGGGGCTTCCCACGTTCGCGGCAGCGGGCCACGACGGTGTCGAAGCTGCCGTTGCTCAGGGTCATGCCGGTGGCCACCACGGCGTCGGCGGTGTCGAGGACCTCGTGCATGTCGTCGGTGACGGGGTCGCCCCACTGGGTGGTGCGCAGGTTGAAGTCGCAGAGCAGGGGATCACCGCCACGCTCGCGGATGGCCGCCACCAGTGGATTGACCACCCCGATCAGGCCGACCCGGGCACCGGCCTCGATGTCGAGGAGCCCGGCGATGGCCGCGTCCCGGGCCAGCGCGCGGGTCTCGGGCGTCCCGGCGGGCAGGGTGACCGGTTCCGCTTCCGGAGCCTCCCGGTGCGGGCGAGCCGCGCTGAGGCAGGCGTCGAGCGCGGCGATCCGCAGCGGCCTCGGTCCCTCGCGCAGGAGGGCGTCGAGGGAGGACCCGGAGGCGTCGCGGCATATGGTCGCGTCCACCTCGCCGGCCTCGAAGGCGCAGGCGCCGAAGGAGCCGCCCAGGCGGACCAGGACGTACTGGTTGAGGTATGTGGTGTTCCCGCCGGCCAGCCGCGTGCCGTGGTGCACCCAGAAGACGCTCGTGGCCACCAGGTCGGCGGGGCGGGGGCCGTGGTCGCCCGCCAGTACGGCCGCGAGGAGTTCGTCGGTGTTCTTCATCGCTGTCCTCCGGGGCGGGGCGTGTCGTGGGTGATGCGGAAGAGGAAGGTCAGCACGCCGTCCCGCCAGTCGTGGAGATGGTCGATCCGGGGCTGAGTCCGTGGTCCGTCGCGTGCCGGACCAGGGCCCGCAGATCCGCGGTGTTCGAGGCGATGACGTAGATCGCGCCACCGGGGGCGAGCAGGTCCTTCTCCGCGATCTGGGCGAAGAACTTCGCCAGCAGCGGCGCGCCCACGCAGACGTTGCGTACGACGTCCGGGTCGTCGCTGACGGTCTGGCTGACGGCGGGCGGGTTGAAGGTGACGACGTCCAGCTGGACGTCCTCGGCCAGAGCGTCGAAGACGTCGCTCACCGCGGGGAGGAACGCGGTGTCCGGGCGCTCGCCGACCAGACGCCGGTAGTGGCCGGTGGCGGCGGCCACGCTCTGGGGGTGGACGTCGAGCGCGTGGATCTCCCGAGCGCCCCGGACGCCCGCCGCGACGGCCTCGACGCCCAGGCCGACGCCCATGGCGGCGTACCGCAGGCCGCGGGTCTCGATACGGCCGTCGAGCACCCGCTCGTGGATCAGGCGGCTGGTCCAGCCGGGGATGAAGACGCCGGGCGGGACGTCGAACGTCCAGCCGTTCCACTCGTAGCGGCGAGTGGTGTGCAGGTCGGCCTTGGGCTGGTTGAGCGAGATGATCAGGTCGGCGGGCAGCGGCGGGGGCAGCTGCTCCAGCAGCGCCGGGCCGATCGCGTCACGGTCGATGTCCATGGAGTCCTTTCCTCGTCACACAACGGGACGGCGCGCGACCACGCCGGACAACGGCCTGTCCGGCGGCGTTCGCGCCTGCCCGGCAGGCCGTGGCGTGCAGGACGTCAGCCCTTGAGTTCACGCAGGTAGGTGGCGAACTTCTCCAGGCCGTCGATGTTGCGGGGACCGCTGATGCCCTCGTTGTAGTCGAGAACGAAGAAGTTGTTCTTCTTCACGGCCGGGAGTTCCCTGGTGTGCGGGGACTTCTTCAGGAAGTCGATCTTCTTCTCGGCGGGCAGGTCGCCGTAGTCGAGGATGATGACGACTTCGGGCTCGCTCTCGGCCACGGATTCCCAGTTGACCTGGGTCCAGCGCTCGTCGAGGCCGTCGAAGACGTTCCTGCCGCCCGCGGTCTTGATGATGTCGTTGGGCGGCACCTGGTTGCCCGCGGTGAACGGCTGGTCGGTGCCGGAGTCGTAGAGGAAGACGGGCACCGGATCGCCGTCCGGGGCCTTCGCCTCGACGTCCGCCACGCGCTTCTTCAATCCGTCGACGACTTCGGTGGCCTTCTGCTCGACCCGGAAGATCCTGCCCAGCCGTTCGAGGTCGGTGTACAGGGCTTCGAAGGGGCTCATCTTCTCGGGGAAACCCGGGTAGTTGAAGCAGCTCTCGGTGTGCATGAAGCTCTGGATGCCGAGCTTGTCCAGGATCTCGGGCGTGATGCCCCGCTCGTCCTTGAAGCCGGAGTTCCAGCCGGCCACCACGAAGTCGGACTTGGCCTCGACCACGACCTCCTTGTTCAGGAGGTCGTCGCTCAGCATCTTCACCTTCGCGTACTCGGAGGCCCACGGGGACTCGGTCACCGGCGGGTTCGCGGGCGGCATCACATAGCCGTGCACATGCTCGGTCAGACCGAGGGCGAACAGCTTGTCCGCGCTGCCGCCTTCATAGGCGACGGCCCGCTCGGGCACCGTGTACTCGACCGGTTCACCGCACCGCTTGACGGTGACGGTGGCGGAGTCCTCGGCGTCCGATTCGACCTCGGCACCACACCCGCTGAGCGCCAGGGCCGCCGCCAGGGCGGAGCCGAGCGCGGCAGGCCGGCGGACCAGCGTGAGACATCGGGTTGTACGCATGCGTGAGCAGCCTTTCAGCGGGTGGAGTCGAGCGAGTACAGGAGTTGGGGATCGCCCGTCAGCGGGTGCGGGACGACGCTGGCCTTGACGCCGAAGACGTCGGCAACGAGGTCTGTCGTCAGCACGTCCGCAGGCGCACCGGAGGCGACCAGGCGGCCTTGGGAGAGCACGCCGAGCCGGTCGCAGGCCGCGGCGGCGAGGTTGAGGTCGTGCAGGACGACCAGGACGGTGAGCCCGGAGGCACGCAGCAGTGCGAGCAGGTCGACCTGGTGGCGGACGTCCAGGTGGTTGGTCGGCTCGTCGAGGACGAGGATCTCCGGTTCCTGCACGAGCGCCCGGGCCAGCAGGACGCGCTGGCGCTCACCGCCCGACAGCGTCAGGACGCCCCGGTGCGCGAGGTGCCGGATGTCGAGCTGGTCCATCGCCCGCTCGCACAGGTCGCGTTCCCGGCCGCTGAGGGCCTGGTTGCCGCGCAGGTGGGGGGCGCGTCCGAGCGCGACGACCTCCTCGACCGTGAAGTCGAAGTCGACGCCGCCGTCCTGGGTCATGGCGGCGATGGTCCGCGCGCTGTGGCGCAGCGGGAGCCGGGTCAGGTCCTGTTCGCCCACCCGGACGGTGCCTGAGCTGGGGCGCAGCGCCCGGTACACGCACCGCAGCGCGGTGGACTTGCCGCTTCCGTTGGGCCCCACGAGGCCCACGACCCGACCGGCCGGCACTTCCAGGGACAGGTCGCGCACGAGGCTCTTGCCGTCCGTCACCACGGAGAGTCCGTCGAGTTCGAGGTCCATGTCAGCGCCCTCCGAAGGTGTAGCCCCTGCGACGCATCAGGGCGATGAAGACCGGCACTCCCACGAGCGCGGTGATGACCCCGAGCGGCAGCTCGCGCGGGGCCACCAGGGTTCTCGCCGCCAGGTCGACCCACACCATGAAGATCGCTCCGACCAGTGGGGCCACGGCGAGCACGCGGGCGTGCGGGGCACCGACGACCATCCGCACCACGTGCGGCATGACGAGTCCGACGAAGGCGATGGCACCGCTGACGGCGACCATGACGCCCGTGACCAGTGAGACGAGCACCAGCAGCACCTTGCGGTGGCGGTCGGGGTCGAAGCCGAGGCTCGCGGCGGTCTCGTCGCCGAGGGAGAGGACGTCCAGTGTCCGCCCGTACCGGTACAGGACCGCCAGTCCGGCCAGCACCACGGCGGCGACGACGGGCAGCGCGCCCCAGGTCGCGGCCCCGAAGCTGCCCATGGTCCAGTACAGGACCATGCTCGTCGCCTCGCTGTCCGGCGCGAAATAGATGATCAGGCTCATGACAGCCTGGAAACCCAGCGACATGGCCACGCCCGTCAGCACGAGGCGCAGCGGGGACAGCGCACCCCGGCTGGAGGAAGCGGCATACACCAGAAGCGAGGCGACCAGCGCACCGGCGAAGGCGCCGACGGAGACGGCGTGGATGCCGAGGACCGCGAGCCCCCCGGTGACCGTGACCCCGACGGCACCTACGGAGGCACCCGAGGAGACCCCGAGGACGAAGGGGTCGGCCAAGGCGTTGCGCACCATGGCCTGGATCGCCACACCGACCGCGCTCAGCCCGGCCCCCACCAGTGCCGCCAGCAGCACGCGCGGCGTCCGGATCTGCCAGATGATCTGATAGGTCGTCACCTCGCCGGACCGGATGCGCCCTCCACTGAGTGCCGCCCACAGATGGTGCGCGGTCTCGCCCGGGGGGACCACGGCGGGCCCGAGGCCGATGGCGACGACGACGGACGCCAGCAGCACGGCGGCCAGCACCGCGCAGCCGAGCAGCAGTACCTTGCGAGACGCGAGTCGGGCTCGCACGCCGCCCGCGGACCGGGGCGCCGACGCCTCGGCCGGACCGGCCGCGCCCGCGCGGGACGAGATCCCAGGACCCGCGGGCGGAGGCTTGTGCGGTACCTTCACTTCTTCCCCTCGCCGATAAAGACCATGGTCACCCACGGGAACCCGACACGCCGCCCGGCCCGACAGGCAGCCCGGAGCGGGTGGTGACACACGGCCGCCCCACCTTCGCCGGGGGCGGCCGACGACACTCTAATGGAAATGATTATCACTGCGATAGTGTGTCGCCCGCGCCGTGCTGCCCGTCGTGTGCCACGGCCGATCCCGCCACACAACCGCGCTACGGAACAGGGACGTTGCAGCCGGATCGGATCCGGTCCGTCGCCGCCAACAGGACAGGAGCAATTCCTCGTGCCCACTCCCGCCGCCACTCCCGCCGCCGCCCAGTCCCCGCCCTCCCAGCAGCGTTCGATCCTGCTCGACCTCCCCTTCCTCCGGCTCTGGACGGGGGCCACTTCATCGGGCCTGGCCACCTGGGCGCTGCCCTTCGTCCTCGGCCTCGCCGTGCTGGACCGGACACTGACCGCCGCCGATCTCGGCCTGCTGCTCGCGGCGCGCACCGTCGGATTCCTTGCCGCCGTGCCCGTGGCCGGCGTGCTGGCCGACCGGCACTCCCGCCGGGGGGTCGTGCTGTGGGCCGGTCTGACCGCCGGAGCCGCGGCACCCGTGATCGCCGCCGGGCTGGACCGCTCGGTGCTGCTGATGGCGACCGCCGCCGCGATCGCGGGAGCCGGCCAGGGCGCCTGCCGGCCCGCCTACCAGGCCCTCACGGCCGAAGTGGTCGGCGCCGAGCACCGGCAGCAGGCCAATGCGGCCATGACGCTGTCGGTCCGGGTCACCACGCTCGTGGGCCCCTCCCTGGCCGCACTGCTCGCCGTCTTCCTCGACACCTGGGCGCTGCTGATGGGCATCGGGCTGCTCTGGGTCGTCGCCGCATGCGTCCCGGGCCGCGGCGGACGTCCGGCGGCCACCGGCGACCCGTCGGCACCCTCGCCAGGAGCAGGCGGTACGTCGTTCGTGGCGGAGTTCACCGAGGGCGTACGGGAAGCACGGAGGCACCCGTGGTTCCTCGCCGGTCTGGGCGCGCTGACGGCAGTCATAGCCACCGGTTACTCGGCGACCGGTGTGGCGCTGCCCCTGGTCAGCAGGGACGCGTACGGCTCCGAGGTGGTCCTCGCGGGCGCGATGACCGCCTACACCGCCGGTGCGCTCACCGGCGCCCTGCTCATCGCCCGTTGGCGTCCCCGCTCCCCCGGCTGGGCCGCACTCGCCGGGCTCGCCTCCTACGGCCTCGCGCCGCTGAGCCTCGTCGTTCCGGTGCACCCGGTCGTCGTGATGGCCGCCTACGCCGTCGCGGGCGCCGGCATCGAACTGTTCAACGTGCCGTGGTTCACCGCCGCCCAGCGCGAGGTCGCTCCCGACAAGCTGGCCCGCGTCTCCTCCCTGGACTTCCTCCTCTCGTACGGTCTGGCCCCGCTCGGACTCGCTCTCATCGCGCCGGCCATCGACGCCTTCGGCGCCAGGGCCGTCCTCGTGGGCTGCGCGATCGTGTGCTTCGCGGCCCCGGCCGTCGCCGCCCTCACCCCCAGCGCCCGGACCTTCTCCCGCCCGCCCGCGCGCAACGACACTCCCTGACAGCCACGACGTACCGCCCCTGTCGGGGCAGCCTGAAGTCATGCACGCTTCCACTCAGACCCGCCGGACCCACCCCGCCTCCGGCCCGGGCATCACCCCCGGCCGCGTCCCGCACGGAGACGCCGGCGAGGCACGCGAACTGCTCGCCCGCGACGGAGCGGTGGTCCTCACCGGCCACGAGAACACGCCCGACGCCCTGGTGGTCGCCGCGGCCCAGGTCGTCGGCGACCGACTCCGCGAGCTGTACCCGCTGCGGGTCCGCACCTCGCGCTCGGGCAGCCCCGTCCACCTGCACGCCGACAGCTTCGACCTCGTCGTCGACATCGGCGGAGTCCCCCACCGCAGGCGCCACCCGGACGAGGACCACGTCCTCGTCCAGTGCGCTCGGCCGGCACCCGAGGGAGGCGACTCCTTCGCGCTGGACGCGTACGCCTTCGTCGACGGCCTCGCCACCACCGACCCCGCGCTGCACACCTTCCTCACCGGCACCGACGTCGACCTGTACGGCGCCTGGGCGGACGTGCGCGGGCTGCCGGCCGTCCCCAGGATCGGACGACACGTCGAGTTCACCCGTACCGGACGCCGCGTCGTACGCCGCACGGACGGAGCGGTGCCGCTCCACCGCGACCCCGACGGCGACAACGTCCGCGCCCAGCTCGCCCGCCTGACCGACGCCGTGCACGACATCGAACCGTCCCTCCCCCGCTTCCGGCTCGACGAGGGCGACATCCTGGTGCTGGACAACTACCGCTGCTGGCACGGCCGCGACGGACACACCGGGGAGCGCACCGTCCGCATCCTCACCTCGCGCAGCGCCGACGCGGACTGAGAGTTCGCGAGTGGTTGGTGGTGATCACCGTGCAGGAGACGCTGCAGGGCTTCGGGACCACGGACGTGTACGAGCCGCCGCTGCTGGCCGGACGAGGAGCTGGCTGCCTGCGCCGTCGGTGACGTGTGCCTCGTGGGCAGGCGCGCGGACGGCTGGGTGCCCACGCTGAGCTGGACTCACCGGCTGCCGTCACCGAGGCGAACCGGCGCATCGACGACGCCGCGTTCGCGGCCGGCCGCGAACCGGCCGCGAACCGCCGCGTACTGAACATCGGGCCGGGCCTCGTCCACCCCGAGGCGCCGGCCGAGCTGGGTCAGGTGCCCGGCATCGACATGTTCGTCCTGATGAGCGACGACCCCGGCTGATCCGCCGGTACGGCACGGAGATCGCGCCCGCCGCGCGCGAGTTGCTCGGCGCTCAGTGGCCGGCCTCCGTGAGCACGGACTCCAGCAGGCCGAGGTTCGCCAGGATCTCGGCCTGCCGGGCCGGGTCGAGGCCGGTGGTGGTCAGCCGCTCCAGTTCCGCCCAGGCGTCGACGACCTTGGCGCGCAGCGCCAGGCTGGCCTCCGTGGCCTCGACGATCACCGCCCGCCGGTCATCGGGGGAGGCGCTGCGGCGGACGAGGCCGGACTTCTCCAGCCGGGCGATGCTGCGCGCCATCGTCGGAGCGTCCGTCTCGACCGCCGCGACCAGGTCGACCTGCCGCTGCGGGCCGTGGTCCCACAGGGCCATCAGGATGAGTTCCTGTCCCGTGTGCAGGCCGGTCTCCCGCAGCAGCCGGCCCGCGAGTGCCCGGTGGAGCCGGGCCACACGGAAGATCGCGTGGCTGACCGGGCCCGCCCCGGTGGGCGTGACCTGTTCCGTCGATCCCGTCGATCCCGTCGGTTCCGTCGGTTCTGTCGGCTGTTCTCGCATGCCGTGAGGGTACTCCGAAAAAAGTTGTCCGGCTAAGGAATGCGGTCTACGCTTTAGTTGTTCGGCTAAGTATCCGACCGTTCCGAGACTCGGGAGAGCAACCATGTCCACCGCTTTCGACCCCACCACCGCGGGAAACCTGAAGCTGCGCAACCGCATCGTCATGGCCCCGATGACCCGCAGCCGCGCCGACGGCACGCTGCCCACCGCCGACACGGCGACTTACTACGCGCAGCGGGCCGGCGCCGGCCTGGTCATCACCGAGGGCGTCCAGCCCTCCGTGATCGGGCAGGGCTACCCCGCCACGCCCGGCCTGCACTCGGCCGAGCAGGTAGCGGCATGGCGCCAGGTCACCGGGGCCGTGCACGCGGCGGGCGGCACGATCGTCGCCCAGCTCATGCACACCGGCCGCATCGGCCACCCGAGCACGACCGAGGCCGCCGGACACGGCCCGCTCACCCCGGTCGGCCCCTCGCCGGTGAAGGCGGCGGGACAGATCTTCACGCCGACCGGCCCGCAGGACCACGTCGTCCCCGACGAACTGACGGAGGCGCAGATCGCCGAGACGATCGCCGACTTCGCCGCCGCGGCCCGGGGCGCCGTCGACGCCGGGTTCGACGGCGTCGAGATCCACGGCGCGAACGGCTACCTGCTCCACCAGTTCCTGGCCACCAACGCCAACCTGCGCACCGACCGCTGGGGCGGCTCGCCGGAGAACCGGATGCGGCTGACCCTGGAGGTGACCCGGGCCGTCGCGGCGGCGATCGGCGCCGAGCGCACCGGTATCCGGCTCTCCCCGGCCAACGGCCTGGGCGACACCGTCGAAGCCGACCACGCCACGCTCTACCCGCGCCTGGTCGCCCAGCTCGACACCCTCCGCCTCGCCTACCTCCACCTGGTCGAGGCCGGGGCCCCCGCCCTGACGCCCGAGCTGCGGGCAGCATGGTCGGGCACGTTCATCCTCAACCCCGCGGACGCGGACACCGCCGGACAGTCCGGCCGGCTCGGCCTGGTCGCCGACGGGAAGGCCGACGCCGTCTCCTTCGCCCGGCTGTTCATCTCCAACCCCGACCTGGTCACCCGCCTCGCGACCGGTGCCGCGCTCGCCGAGCCCGACCTGAGCCTGGCCTACGGCGGCGACCGGCACGGCTACACCGACTACCCGACGCTCGACGGCACCCTGCCGGCGCTCTGAACCGCCACCCCGCCGAGCACCCCCACAGGAAGGAACACCACCATGCGCGCCTACACCCTGAACACCTACGGACCCGACGGAATGACCCTGACCGATGTGGCCCAACCTCAGGTCGGCCCGGGACAGGTCAAGGTCCGCGTCGAGCAGATCGCCGTCAACCCGCTCGACTGGAAGATCCGCAACGGCTACCTCGCCGAGATGCTTCCGCTGCCGCTGCCCGTCGTCATCGGCAGTGACATCGCCGGCACCGTACTGGAGGTCGGCGACGGCGTCGACGACCTCACCGCCGGTGACCCGGTGGCCGGCTTCGCTGACTCGGGCGCCTTCGCCGCCGTCGCGGTCACCCGCCGCGAGCGCCTGACGAAGCTGCCCGGCGGACTCGACCCCCGGCTCGCGGCAGCCCTCGTCACCTCCGCCGAGACCGCCCAGCGCGTGATCGGCCTGCTCGACCCGGCTCCGGCGTCCACCCTCGTGGTCAACGGCGCCGCCGGGGCCGTCGGCAGCGCCGTCACCCAGCTCCTGGTCGCCGCGGGCCACCGCGTGATCGGCACGGCGAGCACCGCCAACCACGACTACCTGCGGCGCCTGGGCGCCGTACCGGCCGGCTACGGCGACACCATGCCCGCCGAGCTGCGCACCGCCGCCCCGGACGGCATCGACGGCGCCGTCGACACCGCCGGACAGGACTTCGTCGCCCGCGTCGACGGCCTGGTCCGCGCCGACCGCATCGTGACGATCGTCGACTTCGCGGCCGGCGCCCGGGGCGCGATCGCCAAGGCAGCACCTTCCCACGACACTGCGTAGGCATGCGGTGTCCC
>NZ_JAIOJZ010000042.1 GCF_020404845.1 Streptomyces hyderabadensis
CCGTGTCCTGGATGTAGGAGGCGAAGTCGGCCACGTCGTCGAAGGCGAAGCCGTACGCCCTGCCGTCCTCGGTGGCCGCGTGCACCGCCTTGGAGTAGTGGTTGGTCAGCGCGGTCCCGTAGAACGCCGCCGGGTCGGTCGTGGGCTGGTCGGCGGAGGAGACGAGCGTGGACCGGTTGAAGCCCGCGCCGAGGACCGCGGCGACGGGACCGGTCGTGCCGTCGTTGGGGGCGGCGAGGTTGCCGTCGCAGAAGAGCACGTCCCGGGTGGACGGCTTGGCGAAGGACACCTGGGCGGGTCCGTCGAAGGTCAGCCGGTCCCCGCGCACCCGGCCGGTGAAGGTCCCGGCGTTGGTGGTGATCCTCAGGTCCTTGCCGGTGTAGGTGCTCCACACCTCGTCGATGTACGGGGCGAGGTAGTCCTTGGGGAACAGCCCGGCGTCCAGCCCGTGGCCGGGGGCGATCACCCGGGTGTCGTCCACGGCCAGCGGCGCGAACTCCTCGACCTTGCGGACCGCGTCGAAGACGGCCGCCCGGCCGCCCGGACGTATGGTGCCGGTGGTCTGGTCCTGGGCCCCGGTCAGGCGGAGGGCGAGCGGCACGCTGAACATGTCGACCATGGTGGTGTTGCAGAACATCCCGGCGGAGTTGAAGGTGAACTCCGCGCAGTCGTGCAGCACCCCGTAGTTCGGGTCGGACTCGACCCAGCCCGCCGGGTACTGCAGGGCGGCGTTCCCCGCGCCGTCCGCGACGACCTTGAACTTCAGCTTCTCGCCCAGGGACACGTAGATCCGGCCGGAGAGGCGGGGCAGGTTCAGCCTGGTCTCGCCGCTGCCGGCGAGGCCGATCGCGTAGTCGGTGTAGCCGTCCGCGCCGTTGTCGGAGAGGGCCACGGGGGCGACGGTGCCGTCGGGGGTGACCCGCACCTGGCGGCCGTCCACGTTGCCGACGATGTAGACGTGCACGTCGGCGTTGCCGAAGGAGCCGGTGTCGTTGACGACGGTCAGCGGCAGGGCGTCGGCGGCCTCGGCGGCGGGGGCGTCCGAGCCGACGCCCGCGAGGGCGTGCGGGGCGACGGCGGCGGCGACCGGCGCGGCCACCACCGCTCCGCCGAGGGCGACGAGCAGCTTGCGGCGGGCGAGCGGGCGCTGGTGACGAGGAGTCATGTGGGGGGTCTCCAGTGATCGGGGCCGGACAAGGTCTGAGAGCGCTCTCAGGCGTGCGGCGATGGTACGCACCACGGCCGGCCGGGCCAACCCTCCGCGTCCTGCTCCAAAACCGTTGCCCCAGCTGGGACTTGGGGTGCGCGACGTCGTGCGGGAAACGTTTAAGCGGCTTTTAAGGCGCGCTTAAGCAGCGGGACCGGCCGCCCCGCGACACGTCCCGGCCGGTCAGTGCGTCAATGCGTCAATGCGTCAATGGGTCAGCGTGTCAGTACGTCCTCGGCCTCGGCGAGGATCTCGGTGACCCGCAGGCCGAACGCGGCGTCGCACGGATGCGGGCGCCCGCCACCGGCCGCGGAGATCAGGGCGTCCGCGGCCCGCCGCAGCGCGGGCACCGGACCTTCCGTGGTCTCCGGGAGCAGCGTCACCCCGGACCGCCCGCGCAGCTCCACCGTGGCGCCCGCCGCGGCGGGCGGCGCCGTCAGGCTGAGCGTGAGCGTGCTGGAGGCCCCGCCCGTGTGGTCGAGGACCAGATGGACGGTGTCCCCGGGCCCCGGCGCGGCGGCCGACACGCGCACGGCGTCTCCGAGGACCGGCAGCAGCACGGACAGGGCGTGCGGCCCCACGTCCCACAGGGCGCCCTTCTCCCGCCGCCACGGCGAGGCGGCGAACGGACTGTCGCCGCCCCCGAACACCGCGCCCAGCCACTGCGCCCGTGCCGTGAACCAGCCGTCGCCCGCGGCCTGCTCGGTGATCCACGCCTCCGTCTCGGGCTGGAACCGGGCGGTGAAGAAGACCACCGAGGCGACGCCCGCCGCCCGCACCGCCTCCGCCACGGCCCGACCCTGCGCCACCGTCGTCGCGAGCGGCTTGTCGAGCAGCAGCTGGCGCCCGGCCCGCGCCGCGCGCACCGCCAGATCGGCCTGCACCGCCGGGGGCAGGGCGACGGCGACGGCCTCCACGTCGGCCAGCAGCGCGTCGACGTCGTCGTAGGCCCGAGTGCCGTGCCGCTCCGCCAACTCCTTGGCCGCGTCCGGGCGGCGTCCCCACACGCCCACGAAGTCCAGCTCGCCGTGCCCGGCCAGGGCGGGGGCGTGCGCCATGTCCGCCCAGGGTCCGGTGCCCAGCAGTCCGATGCGCATCCCGTCACCTCTCCACGGTGCCGACCCGATGGGGCCCGCCGACGATCCTCCACGACGACCGGCGCGCGACAGCCCGGCCGACGCCGAGCGTGTCACATCGGCGGGGGTCCGGACAGGGCCGGGGCGTCGTCCGGCAGCGGAGCCGGCAGGCCTGGAGGGCGGCCCGGCGGATCGGTGGCACCCCGGCCGGGGGCGGGTTCCCCGGCGGCTCGGGAGCCGGGGACCGGGGTGGGGCGGGCGCTCGGCAGGGACCGGGGTGGGCTTCCGCGTCGTCGAAGGAGTGGCGCGTGCCCGTGCCCCGGCGTCGGGCGCGTGCCCTGTGTGGTGAGGCGGGCTGCCTGCCGTCGGCGTTCCGGCGGATCGGTGGCACTCCGACCGGGAGAGGGTTCCCCGGCGGCTCGGGGCCGGGCGCTCGAGAGGGACCGGAGGCGGGCCCCGAGCCTTCGGAGGGATTGCGCGGGCCCGTGTTCAGGCGTCGCGGGCGGGGCTGCCTGGTCCCGGACGCTGCGCCGGGTCCGTCGTTCCGCCGTGGAGTCTCCTGGCCGTGCCCCGGGCCAGGTCGGCCTCGCGTCCCGTCTCGCGCGGGTGCCGCGGTCCCGAATCCGGCGCTCCGCCCAGGGCCCGTGCCCCCGGCGTCGTACGAGACCGGTGATTCTGCCGATCCCCGCGCCCCTCCCGCCGCTCGACAGTGGCACCGCCAACACATCGGCGAGGCCCGCCCGGTGGATGTCCCGGAGCGCGACCCCACGCGTTCCGGGCCGTGTGCGACCACCGGCCGGCCGCCCGCCACGACCGAGAGGACCACCCCTCGTGCAGCAGAACCCCCACACCCACGCCGCCCCCGGGTCCGCCACCCCCTTCCCCGGCACCCGTCGGCGACTCGCCGGTCTGACGGCCGCCGTGGCCGCCGTCGTCGCGCTCGCCACCCTCAGCAGCCCGAACGCCCAGGCCGCCGACAACCCGTACGAGCGCGGTCCGGCGCCCACCGAGTCGAGCATCGAGGCGCTGCGCGGCCCCTACGCGGTGGCCGACACCAGCGTCTCCTCGCTCGCGGTCACCGGCTTCGGCGGCGGCACCATCTACTACCCGACCAGCACGAGCGACGGCACGTTCGGCGCCGTCGCGATCGCGCCCGGCTTCACCGCGTACCAGTCCTCCATGGCCTGGCTCGGACCGCGGCTGGCCTCCCAGGGCTTCGTCGTCTTCACCATCGACACCAACACCACGCTGGACCAGCCCGACTCACGCGGCCGGCAACTGCTGGCCGCCCTGGACTACCTCACCGAGCGCAGCTCCGTCCGCGGCCGGATCGACAGCAGCCGCCTCGGCGTCATGGGCCACTCCATGGGCGGCGGCGGCACCCTGGAGGCCGCCAAGTCCCGGCCGTCGCTGCAGGCGGCGATCCCCCTCACCCCCTGGAACCTGGACAAGAGCTGGCCCGAGGTCAGCACCCCGACGCTGATCGTGGGGGCCGACGGCGACACCATCGCCCCGGTGGCCTCGCACGCCGAGCCGTTCTACTCCAGCCTGCCCTCCGCGACCGACCGGGCCTATTTGGAGCTGAACGCCGCGACCCACTTCTCGCCCAACACGTCGAACACGACGATCGCGAAGTACAGCGTCTCCTGGCTCAAGCGGTTCATCGACAACGACACCCGCTACGAGCAGTTCCTGTGCCCGCTGCCCCGGCCGAGCCTGACGATCGAGGAGTACCGGGGCAACTGCCCGCACGGCTCCTGACACCGGTTCACTGTGCCGGCGCACGACCGGGACCCGGCCCGGTTGGGCGCCGGCACAGGGCCCGCGCCGCCTGCCCGGGACACAGCCGCAGGTGACAGCGCCGATACCCGGGCGGGCGCCGGCGGACCGATGGCTTCCGCCCCGGGTTACGCGCGCGTAACCTCCGCGGCATGACCGCAGAGACGACCGTACGCTCGGCCGTGCGAGTCCACGGCCAGAGCGACCAACGCAAGGCGCTGCGCGCGCTGTTGGACGCGCTGCCCACCCATGGCGGCCAACTCCTGCTGGCCGGTGAGCCCGGGCTCGGCCGCACCACCCTGCTCCAGTGGGCCGCCCGCTCCTTCCGGGCCGGTCCGGTACTCCACCTCCGCCCCGACGCACGCACGCGCGGCAGCGTCGGGCACCTGCTGGACACCCTGCGCACGGCGGCCGCCGCGGCGCCCGTGCTGGTCTGTGCGGACGACGCCCACCTGTGGGACGCGCCGGCCCGGACCGCGCTCGGCCGCGCGGCGCGGCGCCTGCACAGCGCCGACCGGGTCGGCCTGCTGCTCTCCGTCGCCTCGGACCGCGCGGTCGCCCCGGAGTTCGCCCCGCTGCCCGTGGTCCTCCTGGACCCGCTGAGCCCGCCGAGGGCCGCCGCCCTGCTCGACGACCTGACCGACGGCGCCGCCGCCCCGGCCGTCCGCGAGCAGCTCCTGGCCGAGGCGGAGGGGAACCCGGCCCTCCTCGTCGCCCTCGTACGCCGGCTGTCACCCGCCGAACTGCGCGGCCACCGGCCGCTGCCGCGTCCGCTGGCCGACGCGACGGCCCTCGCCGAGGCCGCGGGCGGCGCGCCGAACGGCCAGTCCGCCCACGCACGGGACCTGCTGCTGACGGTGGCGGCGGCCGGAGAGGCCGCGGACGGCGCGGACGTCGATGCCGGCCTGGTCCACGACGCGCTGCGGCGCCTGCGGCCGGCCCCGGAACCCGACCCCCGTGCGGAACCGCTGCCCGGGCAACTCGTGCTGGCCGGCGACCGGATCCGCTTCCGCAGCCCGCTGGTCCGGCGTACGGTGCACGCCACCGCCGACCCGGAGCGGCGCCGTACCGTGCACCGCGCGCTGGCCGACGTGCGGGAGAGCGGGGGCGACCGGCTCACCGGGCTGCTGCACCACTCGTGGTCCCTGGGCGGCCCGGAGCCCGCTTCCACGTCGGCGGACCGGCACGCGGCGGTGACCGCGGACCGGCTCGCGGCGGTGGCGGCCGACGGTGCGGTGCCCGCCTCGCACCGGCTGCGCGCCACCGCCTACGCCCGTGCCGCCGAGCTGACGGCCGACGGTGCCCGGCGGGCCGAACGGTACACCGCCGCGGCCGAGCAGGCCCTGCTCGCCGGGTGCCCCGAACGGGCCCGCCCGCTGCTCGCCGCGGCCCGTGACCGCGCCCTCCCCGCCGCCGTGCGGGGGCGGGCCGAACTGGTGCGCGGCGTCGCCGAACTGCGGGACGGCCCGGTCGGCGACGCCCACCAGTCCCTGCTGCTGGCCGCGTCCCTGCTCGCCGTGGACGCGCCCGCCGACGCCGCGGCCGCCGCACTGGCCGCCGCCGACGCGGTCTGGGCGGCGGGCGACCTGCCGGCGTGCCTGGCCACGCTGGCCCCCGACCCGCCGCCCCGGGCCGGGAACCCGGCGCACGGGAGCGACGGGCCCGCCGGCACAAGCGCTCCCGCGTCGCACCCGGCCGCCGTCGTACGCGACCACCGGATCGGCATGCGGGCGCTGCTCGAAGGACGGCTGGACCGGGCCGGGGCCCCGCTCCGGCAGGTGGTCGAGCGGGGCAGGACCGAGGTGCGGCCGGAGGCGCTGCTGAGGTCGGCGGCGGCCGCGCTGCTGCTCGGGGACGTGGCGGCCGCCCGCAGCGGCGGAGCCCGCGCCCTGGCCGCCGCGCGGCAGCTCGGGTCGGAGGCGCTGGTGCCGCAGGCACTGGAGTACCTCGCCTACGCCGAACTGCGGGCCGGCCGGCACCCGCAGGCCCGCACCCACGCGGAGGAGGGGCTGCGCACCGCACTGCGGGCGGGGCAGCGCAACACGGCGGCCCACCACCGGGCGGTGCTGGCGCTGGCCGCGTCGATCGAGGAGGAACCGGACGTCGTCGCCCGGCACGTCACGGCCGCGCTGGACACCGCACTTCGGCACGGACTGGCCCAGGCGGCCACCCTTGCCCAGTGGGCGGCGGCCCGCGCCGACCTCGGCCGGGGGCGTCCCTTCGACGCCGCCGACCGGCTCGGACTCCTGGTCCTGCCCGGGCCCGGACGGGGCCACTTCGCGGTGTGGCGGCTGGCCGTGCCCTGCTTCGTGGAGGCCGCGGTGCTCGCCGGACGCCACGAGGACGCCCGTGCGGTCCTCACGGAGTTCGCGGGCTGGGCGGCGTTCGGCGCCGACCCGCAGGCCGCCGCCCAACTGGCCCGCTGCCACGCCCTCCTCGCCCCTGCCGAGCAGGCGGACGACCTCTACCGCCGCGCCCTCGACCGGCACGCCGAGGCGGGCGGCGACTTCGAACGGGCCCGCACCGCGCTGCTGTACGGCAAGTGGCTGCGGCGGCGACGCAGACCGCGCGAGGCCCGCGGCCGGCTCGGTGCCGCGCTGGCCGGCTTCGAGCGCTGCGGAGCCGGTGTCTGGGCCGCACAGGCACGCGACGAACTGCGCGCCCTCGGGGCGGCCCCGCCGGGCACCGGCACCGCGGCGCCGACCCTGCTCGGCCGCCTGACCCCGCAGCAACTGCGCATCGCGCGGCACGTCGCCGAGGGTGCCACCAACCGGGAGGTGGCGCTGGCCCTGGGCGTGAGCACCCGCACCGTCGACTACCACCTGCGCAAGGTCTTCGCCGCGCTCGGCGTACGGTCCCGCCTGGAGCTGGCCCGCGTGGTGGGACAGGCCGAACAGGCCCAGGAGACGCAGGAGGCGCTGGGGGCCCGGGCGGCCCGGCGGGTCGAACAGCATGAAAAGACCGGTGCACAACACTAGGGACCGACCGGACGGTATGCCATCCTTCGGGGCAGGACGAGTCAGGGGGCAGGCCCGGCGCGGCGGGACGGCCCGCCGCGGCGCGGCGCCTCCACAAGCCCTGCCCCGGGGAGGACCGCGATGCAGCACGCCGTACGGTCACGAGCAGCGATCCGCACCGGGCTGACGCCCGTTCCACGCCCGCGGACACCCGGCGTCACGTCGTTGATCGACGCCGACGCCCTGCGGGTCCTGCACCGGGCCGCCCGCGCCCTGCTCGACGACCTTCCCGACCTGACCGACCGGCTGACGGCCCTGCTGCGGGAGCAGGAGCCCGCCTACCGGGCCGCCCTCGCGAAGGACCCCACCGCCACCTGGCAGGAGGCCCACCGTTCCCTGCGGCACAGTGTGGCCTCGCTGCTCGACCCGCGCGGCGCCCGGGACGCGGCCCGCCGCTGCACCTGGCGGATCGGCGCCGCCCGCGCCGAGCAGGGGCTCCCCCTGGACGCCCTGCTGCACGCCTTCCGCCTGGGCGGCTCGCTGGTGTGGCAGCGGCTGGTCGAGGAGACCTCCCGGGCCGCCCCGGAGGACGTACGGCTCCTCGTGCACGTGGCCGCCGACGTGTGGAACTTCGTCGACGAGCACTGCACCCTCGTCGCGGACGCCTACCGGCAGACCGAGTGGCAGCTCGGCCGGCGCCGCGAGAACCGGGCCCGGCTGCTGGCGGCCGGCCTGCTCGACGGCACCGGCCGCATCGCCGACCTGCCCGAGGCCGCCCGGGCCCTCGGCCTCCCGGAACAGGGCCGGTACGTCGTCGTCGCCGTCACCGGCGGGCCGCCGGGCCGGTCCGCGGCCGCCCGCGCCGCCGCCGTACCGGCCGGGAGCCGCGTCCACTGGCACGCCGGGGCGGAGGCCGACTACGGCATCGTCCTGGTCGGCGCCGGCGAGGGGCTCCCGGACCCGCACGAGCCCGGGAGCGAGCCCCCCGTCCCCGTCCCGGGGCTCCGGATCGGGGTCGGCAGCCCGGTCGACGGACTCGCCGCCGTCGGCGACGCCCGCGGGCTCGCGGACACCGCGCTGGCCATCTGCCCCGTGACGGGCGGCACCGTGCGACTGGCCGACCAGCTCCCCGCCGCCCTCGTCGTCTCCAGCCCCGAGCTGGGCCGGGCCCTCGCCGAGAAGGTGCTCGGCCCGCTGCTCCGCCTGGAGCCCGCCGACCGCGAGGTGCTGCTCGACACCCTCACCACGTGGCTCGACTGCGACGGTTCGGCCCAGCGCGCCGGTGAGCGCCTGTACTGCCATCGCAACACGGTCCTCAACCGCCTGCGCCGCTGCGAACAGCTCACCGGCCGCTCCCTCGCCCGCCCGGCCGACGTGGTCGAAATCAGCCTGGCCCTGACGGCCCGACGGGTCCTGTCCGGCTGATCCGGGCGGGGGCGCGCGGGGCCGTGTCCGTGCGGACCCGGGGGTCAGTGGCCGGCCACGGTGTGGCCTCGCCTTTCCCGGCGGCGGGGCCGCGCCCGGCTGCGTCGTCGGGTATGGCTCGGCTCTGACTGGCCGGGCGGGTCCCGTCCGGCTGATCCGGGCGTGGTGGGTGGGGAGCCGCGGGTCGGTGTCTGCGCGGGCGCGGTGGTGCCTGGGGGAGTGCGGGGCGCCGTGTGCACGGGTGCCGGGGGCGGTGGCCTGCCACCGTATGACCTCGACGCAGCCCCGTGTCGCCCCTGCGCCGTTGTGTCGTCGGGTGCGGCTCGGCCCTGACGACTCGGCCTTGTCGCGGGCGGGCTGGGCGCCGAGTCCGGCGCGTGGCGTGTGGGCGGGTGATGTGCGAGGGCGGCGAGGCCCTTGTCGGGCGGGACAGCGCTGCCCTGCCGTCTCCTCCCGTCCTGGGTTCCGGCTGCCCGGGGCCGGGGATCGTCTGTGTCCCGGGGGCGACGTTGCCGGGCGCCGTGCGGCGACGTTCCGTGCCGGAGTCGGTGATTCCCGGATGCCGGTGGGACGAACGGGGCGCGGGGGCCGGGTGGGAACCCGGCGCTCCGCGAGGCGGACGCCCGGGAGCCGGTCCGGCGCCGTCCTCCTGGGCATCCGCACAGACTCACCGCCGCCGGACTGGGACACCGCAGCGTCCCTGCCCGACCACCCTGTACGGCCCCCGGCGTACGTGCTGTCGTGAGCTGCCCCCGTCACCCGTCACCGTGCCCCACCGGCCCGGTACCAAGGAGCCGCGATGCCCGCAGCACCACCGGACGGCGCGCCCGCGCTGCACGTCGAGAGCCTCGACGTGACGTACGGGCGCGCACTGTCCGCCCTCCGCTCCGTGTCCCTGACCGTCCCGCACGGCGCCGTCGTCGCCCTGCTCGGAGCCAACGGCGCCGGCAAGACGACGCTGCTGCGGGCCGTCTCGGGCACCCTGCGCCTGCACCGCGGCGCGATCACGGCCGGCCGGGTCCGCTACGGCGACGCGGTCCTGGACGGCCGGGACCCGGTCGCCGCCGTACGCGCCGGGGTCGTCCAGGTGCCCGAGGGCAGGCGGGTGTTCGCCGGACTCACCGTCGACGAGAACCTGCGGGCCGGCGGGCTCGGCCTCAACCGGCGGGCCCCCGCCCAGGTCCGCGAGGCCAGGGAGCGCGTCTTCACCCTGTTCCCGCGACTCGCCGAGCGCACCCGCCAGGCCGCCGGGCTGCTGTCCGGCGGCGAGCAGCAGATGCTGGCCATCGGCCGCGCCCTGATGGCCGCCCCGCGCCTGCTCCTTCTCGACGAACCCTCGCTCGGCCTGGCCCCGATGATGGTCGACCGCATCGCCGAGGTCGTCCGCGAGATCAACGCCCAGGGCACCGCGGTCCTCCTGGTCGAGCAGAACGCCGGCATGGCGCTCTCCCTCGCCCAGCACGCCCACGTCCTGGAGGTCGGCGAGATCCGGCTCTCCGGCGACGCCGCCGACCTCGCGCGCACGGACGCCGTACGCCGCCTGTACCTGGGCGAGACCACCGACGCCGCCGACGGCAAGGGGGCCGCGTGACCGCCCCCGCCGCCGCACCGCCCGCCCTCGACGTAGCGGGCGTCACCGTGCGCTTCGCCGGTCTCCTCGCCCTCGACGACGTCTCCTTCACCGTCGCCCCCGGCACGGTGCACGCCGTCATCGGCCCCAACGGCGCCGGCAAGTCCACCTGCTTCAACGTCCTGTCCGGCCTGTACCGCCCGACCGCCGGTTCCGTGCGGCTGGGCGCCGCCGAACTGACCCGGCTCGCCCCGCACCGGATCGCCGCCCTGGGCGTCGCCCGCACCTTCCAGAACATCGTCACCACCCAGGGCACCGTCGCCGACAACCTGATGCTCGGCCGGCACGCGCTGTCCCACGCCGGTTTCGCCGCCAGCGCCCTGCGGCTGCCGCGCGCCGTGCGCGAACAGCGCGCCCACCTCGCCAAGGCCCGCGAGATCGCCGAACTCACCGGCCTCGGCGCCCACTTCGACGCACCCGTCGCGCTGCTGTCGTACGGCGACCGCAAGCGCGTCGAACTCGCCCGCGCCCTGTGTCTGGAGCCCCGTGTCCTGCTGCTCGACGAACCCGTGGCCGGCATGAACGCCGCCGAACGCATCCGCATGACCGAGGTGGTCCGGGAGATCCGCGCCGAACTCGGCCTCTCCGTCGTGCTGGTCGAGCACGACATGGGCCTGGTCATGCGGCTCGCCGACGAGGTCACCGTCCTCGACTTCGGCCGGGCCATCGCCCACGGCACCCCCGACGAGGTCCGGCGCGATCCCGAGGTGCTGCGCGCCTACCTCGGCACCACCACGGGGGAGGACGCGGCATGACCGGCTTCCTCGACAGTCTCCTCAACGGGCTGGCCCTGGGCTCCGTGTACGCCCTGATCGCCCTCGGCTTCGTCACCATCTTCAAGGCCTCCGGCGTCCTGAGCTTCACCCACGGCTCACTGCTGCTGCTCGGCGGATACCTCGTCGCCGTCCTCCACGACGACATCGACTTCGCCGGGGCGCTGGCCGTGGCGGTCCTGGTGACGGCGGCCGTGGCCGGGGCGCTGGACCGGCTGGTGCTGCAACGTGTCGGCGGCACCGACCCGCACGCCGCCCACGTCCAGACCATCGTCACCATCGGCATCGACATCGTCCTGGTCACCGACCTCGCCCGGCGCATCGGCGGCGACCTGCTGCCGCTCGGCGACCCCTGGGGCTCCGCCGTGACCGACCTCGGCCCGGTGACCGTGGCCGACAGCCGCATCGCCGCGATCCTGGTGTCCGCCGTCGCCATCGGCGGCGCCTTCGCCCTCTTCCGGTTCACGCCCTGGGGCCTGTCGCTGCGCGCGGCGGCGGAGGACCGCGAGGCCGCCGCCCTCATGGGCGTACGGCTCACCCGCGTACGCACCGCCGCCTGGTGCCTGGCCGGCGCGCTGGCCGCACTCGCCGCCGTCTTCCTGGTCGCCTTCCCGGCGCCCGGCCTGGAACGCACCACCGGGCAGATCGCGCTGAAGGCCTTCCCGGCCGCCATCCTCGGCGGCATGACCTCACCCGTCGGCGCCCTGGTCGGCAGCATGCTGATCGGCCTCACCGAGGCGTTCGTCGCCGGATACCAGTCCGACCTGCACGTCCTGGGCGAGGGCTTCGGCGACGTCGCGCCGTACGCCGTGATGGTGCTCGTCCTGCTGGTGCGCCCCGCCGGACTCTTCGCGGCGAAGGGAGCGGCCCGTGTCTGACCTGCGACCCCACCTGCTCAAGCGCGGCCCGCTCCTGCTGACCGCCCTGCTCCTGTGCGCCCTGCCGTTCTACCTGGACGCCTTCTGGCTGCGCATCGGACTGTTCTCCATGGCCGCGGCCATCGGCGCCGTCGGGCTCGGCCTGCTCAGCGGCACCGCCGGGCAGCTCTCCCTCGGGCACGCCTTCTTCCTCGCCGTCGGCGCCTACGGCTACGTCTGGCTGGCCGGCGAGCCGGGCCCCGGGCTGCCGCCCGCCGTCGCCGCCGTCCTCGCCGTCCTGCTCGCCGGGGCGGCGGGCGGGCTGTTCAGCCCCGTCGCCGGACGCGTGAAGGGCATCTACCTCGGCGTCGCCACCCTCGCCCTGGTCTTCCTCGGCCACCACGTCCTGCTCACCGCGGACTCCGTCACCGGCGGCTTCAACGGCCGCTCGGTGCCGCCGCTGGAGCTGGGCGGCTTCACCTTCGCCGAGTCCGATCCGGAACTCACCGTCCTGGGCGTGCCGTTCGGCGTCGAGGAACGGCTCTGGTACCTGGGCCTCGCCCTGTTCGCCGTCACCTGGTTCACCGCGCGCGGACTGCTGCGCGGCCGTCCCGGACGGGCCCTGGTGGCGCTGCGCGACAGCGAGACCGCGGCGTCCGTGATGGGCGTGCACGTGGCCAGGTACCGCTCGACCGCGTTCGTCGTCTCGTCGATGTACGCGGGCCTCGCCGGCGTCCTGCTCGCGCTCTCCTTCCGCCGCGTGGTGCCCGACTACTTCTCCCTCGCCCTCTCCGTCGACTACCTCGCCATGATCGTCATCGGCGGCCTCGGCTCGGTCGCCGGAGCCACCGCCGGAGCCGTCTTCGTCACCGCGCTGCCCCTGCTGATGACCCGCTACGCCGACCAGCTGCCCCTGGTGGCGGCGCCCGGGTCCGGCGACGGCTCGATCGGCCCGACCGAGGCGTCCCGCTACCTCTACGGCGCGGCGATCGTGGTGATCCTCCTCTACGCCCCCGACGGCCTGCACGGGCTGGCCCGCCGCACCCGGGCCCGGCTGCGCCGCCGGCCGTCCGCGCCCCAACCTCCCGGCACGGGGCCGGTCCCCGCCGCCGCTGCCGCATCCGCCGCTTCCGACACCACCGCACGAGCCAAGGAGCACACCCCGTGAACGTCACGCACCCCAGGCCCCGCACCGCCCGGACCGCCGCCCTGGCCGCGGCACTGGCCGCCGTGCTGCTCGCGGGCACCGCCTGCAGCTCCAAGGCCGACGGCGGGAGCACCGACGACGCCGCCGACGGCGTCAAGTCCGGCCCCGGAGTCACCGAGAAGACCATCAGACTCGGCGCACTGACGGACCTCACCGGCCCCTACGCCACCCTCGGCAAGAGCATCGTGCAGGCCCAGCAGATGTGGGCCGACGAGACCAACGCCGCGGGCGGCATCTGCGGACGCGAGGTGGAGATCGTCGTCAAGGACCACGGCTACGACGTGCAGAAGGCGGTCACCGCCTACGCCGACATCGCCCCGGACGTCGTCGCCCTGCCGCAGGTCATCGGCTCCCCGGTGGTCGCCGCCCTGCTCGACGACATCGAGCGGGACCACATGCTGACCTTCCCGCAGGCATGGGCGGCCAGCCTGCTCGGCCGGGACTCCGTCCAGGTCCTCGGCACCACCTACGACCTCGACATGATCGCCGCCGTCGACTTCCTCACCCGTACCAAGAAGATCGCCAAGGGCGACACGATCGGCCACGTCTACTTCGAGGGCGACTACGGCGCCAACGCGCTGGAGGGCTCCGAGTGGGCCGCCGAACAGGCGGGCATGAAGGTCGCCGGGCAGAAGATCAAGGCCACGGACACCGACCTGACCGCCCAGGTGTCCGCGCTGAGCAAGGCCGGGGCGAAGGCGATCCTGATCAGCGCGGGTCCCGCCCAGACCGCCTCCCTGGCCGGGGTGGCCGCCGCCCGCGGCCTCAAGGTGCCGATCGTCAGCAGCGCGCCCGGCTACGCGCCGCAGCTGCTGAAGACGCCCGCGGCGCCGGCGCTGGAAGCCATGGTCCACGTCGTCAGCGCCGCACCGGCGGTCAGCTCCGACCTGCCGGGCGTCAAGAAGATGGTCGCCTCCTACCAGAAGGCGTACCCGGGCGAGCCCGTCGACTCCGGTGTGCTCTCCGGGTACAACGCCGCCCAGCTGACCGGCGCCGACCTGAAGAAGGCCTGCGAGGGCGGCAGCCTCACCCGGCAGGACGTGGTCAAGGCGCACCGTTCGCAGAAGAACGCCGACACCGGTCTGGGCACCCCGCAGGACTTCACCCTCGTGACCGCGCCGGCCAGCCGGTCCACGTACGTGCTGAAGCCCGACGCCAAGGCGGTCGGCGGCCTGGTCGGCGTGGAGGAGGCCCACGAGGCGCCCGGAGTGGACGCGTACCTGGCCGGGCGCGGCTGACCCGATCGAGTGGCCGTCAACTGAGCTTGGTGACAAGAGGTTTGACGGCCACTTGATCCGGCCTCTGGTTTGGCTGACCACTAGGTCTTTAGGATGTACTGTCTGTCATGCCAGTCCAGTTGGCGCCGGTACGGAGCTGGGGGAACGATGCAAGCCGACAAGCAGCTGTCCACGGAGATCGACGCCAACGTGCCGACGGCGGCGCGTATGTACGACTTCTACCTGGGCGGCAAGGACAACTACGCGGCCGACCGCGCGGCCGTGGGCGAACTCGACAAGGTCGTCCCCAGTACACGCCGGCTGGCGCTGAACAACCGGCGCTTCCTCCAGCGGGTCGTCCGCGTGCTCGCCGAGGACTACGGCATCCGCCAGTTCCTGGACCACGGCTCCGGCCTGCCCACGCAGGACAACGTCCACCAGGTCGCCCAGCGCGTCGCCCCCGAGTCCCGCGTGGTCTACGTCGACAACGACCCGATGGTGCTGGTCCACGGCCGGGCACTGCTCGACCAGAACGACCAGACCGCCGTCATCCACGCCGACATGCGTGCCACCGAGGAGATCTTCTCCCACCCGGACACCCAGCGGCTGATCGACTTCTCGCAGCCGGTCGCCGTCCTGTTCAACTCGGTGTTCCACTGCATCCCGGACAGTGACACCGACGGGCCCAAGGCGGTCGTCCGCCGGGTGAGCGAGCGGCTGGCGCCCGGGAGTTTCGCCGTGATGTGCCAGCTGGTCAGCGAGGACCCCGAGGTGCGGAAGTTCGTCACGGACTTCATGGACCAGGCGACGCAGGGGCACTGGGGCCGGGTGCGTGAGCCCAAGGACGTCGAGGACCTCTTCGAGGGCATGGAGATCCTGGAGCCGGGCCTCGTCGAGGTCTCCACCTGGCGCCCGGACTCCGAGGTGGCGCCGCGACAGCTCACCGACGAGTGGATCGAGTTCGGCGGACTGGGCCGACTGCGCTGACCCCTAGGCGGACGGGTAGCGCATCGCCATCGTCTCGCGCAGCCGCTCCAGTGACGCGCGCGGCGTCAGTGCCTCGTCCGCCAGCCGGTCCAGCACGACCCGGTACTGCTCGGTCTCGTCCTGGTCCTCGAGGAAGTTGGCGCTCCCGATGTGCTCCAGGTAGACCACGTCCGGCAGATCGGCGCCGCCGAAACGCAGGTAGGTGACCGGGATCGCCGGCGCCGACGCGTTCGTCACGTCCAGCGGCACGATCTGCAGCGTCACATGGGGCCGCTTCGCCATCACGACCAGGTGTTCGAGCTGCTCGCGCATGACCTCGCGGCTGCCCAGCACGCGCAGCAGGACGGACTCGTCGATGATCGCCCACAGCTGCGGCGCGTCCCCGCGCTCCAGCAACGCCGCCCGGTGCTTGCGCAGTTCGACGCGGCGCCGGACCTCCGCCGCGGAGGCGTTCGGCAGGCCGCGCTCGACCACGGCCTTCGTGTAGGCCTCGGTCTGCAGCAGGCCGGGGACGTACTGGATCTCGAAGGTACGGATGGTCGCCGCGGCCTCCTGGAGGCCGACCAGGCGCTCGAACCACTCGGGCATCAGACGCTTGTCGTACCGCTGCCACCAGCCCGGTTCGCCCGCGCGCTGCAACAGTTTGAGCAGCACCGAGGCCTCGTAGGGATCGGTGCCGTACCGCTCCAGCAGGGCGCGGACGTCCTTCTCGGCCGGGGGCCTGCGGCCCTTGCCCGACTCGATGCGCGAGAGCTTCGCGGCGCTGAAGCCCAGCGCGCGTGCCGCCTGGTCCTGGGAGAGGCCGGCGTCCTCGCGGAAGCCCGCCAGCTGTACGCCGACGAGCATCTTCAGCAGAGTGGGAGCCGGCTCGGACCGGTCCAGATAGGGTTCGAGACGGGAGATGCGAGGCGACGCGGCGGACATCCTGACTCCCAGCAGACCGGCAGACTTGAAGGAAAGACTATCTCATCCCATCGGCGCCCGCCGCATCCGCCCGTAGAAATCGGGTAGTTGGGCTCCGTTTGAGGCCCACCGCGCCGCCCCGGTCTACAGCAGGTGGTCGAACTCGCCCTCCTTGGCCCCGGCCAGGAACGCGGCCACCTCCGCCGGGGTGTAGACCAGCGCGGGGCCGTCGGGGTCGCGGGAGTTGCGCATCGCGATGCCTCCGTCCACGAGGGCGACCTCGACGCAGTTGCCCTCGGCGTTGCTGTGCCGACTCTTCTTCCAGCAGGCGTCCAACAGGCTGGCCTGCACTCCGTTGCGCACTGGTGGCACCGCGGTCTCCTTGCTGTTCGGGGGAGCGGACCGAGTCGTGCCGGTCCCCGAGCGCCCCCATCCGATTTTTTTCGCGCAATTTCTCGTGCAATTGCACGCGAGCGCTCTAAGCGTGGATAATAGCCGTGGCGTCAACCCCCCGGTTGAGGCCCCGTCCTGACGTCGCATCAGGGAGATGCCGTGCCGTCACCTGCGCATTCAACGCTCCGGCCGCCCGGTGAATCCGTGCCGGAGCCAGGCGCGACGAGGCGCTCCGGAGGGCTCCCGTACACCGGGCGTCCCGCCCTCGGCGGCCGCCCGGCCGCCGCCGCGCTGCGCGTCGCGTGCAGCGGGGAGGGGTTCGCGCGGGCCCGGGTCTTCACCCGGGACACCCTGCGCGGGTGGTCCCTCGACCACCGCGGGGACGACGCGGCCCTCGTGATCACCGAGCTGATCTCCAACGCCGTGACGCACGCGGTGCCGTCGGCGGCGGCCGGCCCGCCGGAGGTCAGGCTCGGACTGGCCCTGGGCCCCGGCGGTCTGACGCTGACCGTCTCCGACCCCGGGGACGACGCACCGGTGTTCAACCCGTCCGACGGCTCCGCTCTCCGGGAGCACGGACGCGGCCTGTGCATCGTCGACGCCCTGGCCGAGGAGTGGGGCTGGACCCCGCGCCCTCCGGCGGGCAAGACGGTCTGGGCCACGCTGTCGACCCGCCCCCTCACCTGACCCGACTGCCGCGGAAGGGCCCCACACCATGCGCAGCGCTCCGACACCCGAGCCGAGCATCCAGCGCACCGACCGTCATGCGTCGCCCGGCTCGCCCCGCACCACCACCCTGCTCGCCGGTCTCGACGGCGTGCCCTGGAGCGACATCCAGGACTCCACCGGCTCGGCGGCGGCCATTCCCCGGCTGCTGCGCAAGGTCGCCCGGGGCGACGCGGAGACCGCCCGCGCCGCCCTCGGAGACCTGCGCAGGCGCATCTGCCAGTACGGGTTCGTCGTCGAGCAGGCGACCGCCGCGACCGTCCCCTTCCTGTGGGAGCTGGCGCAGCGGCCCCAGGTGAGCTGCCGGGCCCAGATCATCCAGCTGCTCAAGAACATCGCCGACGCCCGGCAGTGGGAGACCACCGCCACCGCCTACCCCAAGCTGCTCAACCACCGGGAGAACCCGGTGGCCTGGGAGCGGGCGGCCCGGCAGGCCGTCCGCGCCCGGCGGGACGGCCTGGAGCGACTGCTGGCCGAGGACGACACCGAGATCAGCCGCGCCAGCAGCGAACTCGCCCGCACCCTCGGAGACTGACCCGCCCTCGGAGACCGGCCCGCCTCCGCAGGCCGAGCCCGCACTCCGGGCGACCGAGCCCCGCAGACCGGGACCCGCGCCCTCCACGGGGGAGAAGGCGCGGGTCTCCCTTCCAAGGCGCGGGACGGTGTGGCGTACACCGGTCCGACCGGGTAGGAAAGCGCGGGAAGCAAGCGCTTGCCCCACTCGGTCACCAGGAGGACCACGCCGATGGCGTCGTCGATGGAAAAGCCGCTCGATCATCGCTACCGGGGCGAACACCCGATACGCACCCTCGTCTACCTGTTCCGCGCCGACCGCCGCCGACTGGCCGGCGCGGTCGTCGTCTTCACCGTCAAGCACAGCCCCGTCTGGCTGCTGCCCCTGATCACCGCCGCCATCATCGACACCGTCGTGCAGCACGGCCCGGTCGAGGACCTGTGGACCAGCACCGGGATCATCATGTTCATCCTGGTGGTCAACTACCCGCTGCACCTGTGGTACGTGCGCCTGCTCTACGGCAGCGTGCGCCGCATGGGCACCGCGCTGCGGTCCGCGCTGTGCACGCGCATGCAGCAGCTCTCCATCGGCTACCACTCGCGGGTCAGCGCGGGCGTGCTGCAGGCCAAGGTGGTCCGGGACGTGGAGACGGTGGAGCAGATGGTGCAGCAGACCGCCGAGACCGGGCTCGGCGCGTTCACCGTGCTCACCGGCGGCCTCGTCATCATCGCCGTGCGCACCCCGGAGTTCCTGCCCGTCTTCCTCGTCGTCGTCCCCGCCGCCTCCCTGCTCGTGGCCCGGCTCCGGGCCCGGCTGCGCACCCACAACGAGCACTTCCGCCACGAGGTGGAGGCCCTGTCCTCGCGGGTCACGGAGATGACCCGGCTCATCCCGGTCACCCGCGCCCACGGCCTGGAGCGCAAGGCGCTGCGCCGCATGGACGGCACCCTGGACCGGCTGCTCACCTCCGGGATGCGTCTGGACCTGGTCAACGGCCGCTTCGGCTCGCTGTCCTGGGTCGTGCTCAACGTGGTCGGCGTCCTGGTACTGGCGGGCGCCGCGCTGATCTCGTACTACGACGTCTGGGGCGTCACCGCCGGCGACGTCGTCATGCTCAGCGCCTTCCTGACCACCCTCACCAACTCCACGACGACGCTGGCGGGCCTGGCCCCCGTCATCACCAAGGGCCTGGAGTCCGTCCGTTCGGTCGGCGAGGTGCTGCAGGCCCCCGAACTGGAGGACAACGAGGGCAAGACGGAGCTGACCTCGCTGCGCGGAGCCGTCACCTTCGAGGCCGTCGAGCACCTCTACGAGCACGACGGGCGGCCCGCGGTCGCCGACTTCACCCTCTCCGTCGCACCGGGCGAGACCATCGCCCTGGTGGGCGCGTCCGGTGCCGGCAAGTCCACCGTGCTCAACCTGGTGATCGGCTTCCTGCGGCCGACCTCCGGCCGGCTGCTGCTGGACGGCGTCGACATGAACACCCTCGACCTGCGCACGTACCGGCGCTTCGTCTCGGTGGTGCCGCAGGAGTCGATCCTGTTCGACGGCACGATCCGGGAGAACGTCGCCTACGGCATGGACGACGCCGACGAGGAGACCGTGCGCGGCGCTCTGCGCGACGCCAACGCGCTGGAGTTCGTCGACCGGCTGCCGCACGGCCTGGACACCCTGGTCGGGGAGCACGGGGCGCGGCTGTCCGGCGGGCAGCGCCAGCGCCTGGCCATCGCCCGCGCCCTGATCCGGGACCCCCGGGTGCTGATCCTCGACGAGGCCACCTCGGCACTGGACACCCGCTCGGAGGCGCTCGTCCAGCAGGCGCTGGCCCGGCTGCTGCGCGGGCGCACCACGTTCGTCGTGGCGCACCGGCTGTCCACCGTGCGGGGCGCGGACCGGATCGTGGTGATGGGTGACGGCCGTATCCAGGAGATCGGCACGCACGAGGAACTGCTGGCCGGGGGAGGGGCGTACACCGCACTCCACAGCGGCCAGGTGGCCTGAGCGCGGCGCACTCGCTCCGCGGCCGCCGTGGGCACCCGCCCCGCCGTCCGGACCTCAGGTCCGTGCGGGAGCGGTGCCGAGGACCCGGGCGGTGTAGTCGGCGAGTTGGGCGCGCATCCGTTCGCGGGGCACGCCCGACCGGCCGGCCAGGTGCTCGACGAGGTCGGCGCGTACGGCGGCGAGCAGCGCGTGGGCGGCGAACTCCTCGTCGCCGAGGCCGGGTACCTCCTCCAGCACCGTGCGGAGCAGGGCGTGCCAGTGCTCGTAGTGCCGGGCGCCGTAGGGACTGTCCTGCCCGGTGGCCTCCAGCGCCAGCGCCAGGCCCCGGTTGTCGAGCTTGAAGCACAGCAGGGCGTCGAGCAGGGCGCTCACCCGGCGCTGCGGCTCGGCTCCGGGGCCCAGCGGCGGCGGTCCCGTCTCCACGGCCCGTTCGATCGGCTCCAGCCGGGCCTCGTACAGGGCCTTGACCAGTCCGACCCGGTCGCCGAAGGCCCGGAAGAGGGTGCCCTTGCCGACCCCGGCCGCCGCCGCGACATCGGCCATGGTGACGTCCTCGGGGCTCTCGCAGTCGGTGAACAGGGCGTCGGCGGCGGCGAGGACGGCCGCCCGGTTGCGGGCCGCGTCCTTGCGGGGCTTGCGCTCGGTCACAGGGTCTCCTCGGGTCACGGGGCGGCGCGCGTTGCAAAGCGGACCGTCGGTCCGTATTGTTTGAAGCGGACCGCTGGTCCGCATTCTATGCGACAACGACGCCACGACGGCGCGACCAAGAGGAGCACACCCATGCCCACGCCCACCCCGGCCGGTACGCCCGGCACCCCCGCAGGCCCCGCCGCCGTGCCGGAACTGTTCCGGCACGGACTGCGTCTGCTGCTGGACAAGGACATCGACGCCTGGGTCGGCCTGTGGGCCGACGACGGGGTCATGGAATTCCCCTTCGCCCCCGAGGGGCGGCCCCGGCGGCTGGCGGGGCGGGAGGCCGTCGCCGCCTACATGCGGTCCTACCCCGACCACATCGACCTGCACGACTTCCCCGAAGTGCGCATTCACGAGACGACCGACGCGCGCACCGTCGTGGTGGAGATGCGCGGCGTGGGCCGACTGGTGCGCACGGGCGCCCCCTTCGACATGACGTACATCGCCGTGGTGACCGCCGAGAACGGCCGGTTCACGTCCTACCGCGACTACTGGAACCCGCTGGTGCTGCTGGAACCCGGTGCCGAATTCGCCGGGAGCACCCGATGACCGGCACCGGCACGACGCTGGTCGTCGGCGCCACCGGCACGACCGGCAGCCGTACCGTCGCCCGGCTGGTCGCCGCCGGCCACCCGGTGAAGGCCGCCGGACGGCGCGCGGCCCCGGTGCCGGGCGCGGAGCCGGTCCGCTTCGACTGGTACGACGCCGGCACCCACGACGCGGCCCTCGACGGAGTGGACCGGGTCTACCTCGTCCCGCCCGTGGGCGACCCGGACCCGGCCGCGGTCATGCTCCCCTTCCTGCGCCGCGCCCGTGCCGCCGGTGTGGACCGCGCCGTGCTGCTCAGCTCCTCCGCCGTTCCCGAGGGCGGCCCGGCGGTGGGCGCCGTGCACCGGGAACTGCCCGGCCTGTTCGACCAGTGGGCGGTGCTCCGGCCCTCCTGGTTCATGCAGAATTTCACCGGCGACCACGCCCATGCCGTCGGCATCCGCCGGGACGGCATCATCCGGACCGCCGCCGGGCGCGGCCGGGTGGCCTTCGTCGACGCCGACGACATCGCCGCCGTCGCCGTGCACGCCCTCACCGACGACCACGCCCCCGGCACCGACCTGGTCCTCACCGGTCCCGAGGCCCTCGATCACGACGAGGTCGCCGCCGTCCTCACCCGGGTGGCCGGCAGGCCGGTCGTCCACCGCGGGGTGACCCCCGAGGAGTTGGCCGCCCGCCTCACGGGCGTGGTGCCGCCCGACTTCGCGGCGCTGCTGGCCGACCTGGACCGTGCGATCGCCCAGGGGGCCGAGGACCGCACCACCGACACCGTCCAGCGCATCACCGGCCGTCCGCCGCACGGCTTTCGGGAGGTGGTGGAACGGGAGTGGGCGCAGCGGTGAACGACGCCCGCGCGGCGGAGTCGGAATCCGGTCAACAGCGAGCCGGGACGCCCGTGGTGCGAATGCTTCGGCAGGGTCGGGGCATACGCAGCCACAACCGAGAGAGGGGCGTTTCGTGCTGGAACCGGACCCGAAGGCCGTCAGGGAGCTGCTGACGCGGTACGCGTCGCTGCGGATCGATCAGGCGGAGAGGCCGCGGCAGACGACCGCACGGGAGCTGGCGGACGTCAGCTACACACTGTGCGTGATGATGGCGACCACCAGCGTCCATGACGCGGTGGCGAAGGCGGACGCGCTGCTGCTCGCCAAGGGGCGGACGGCGCCACCGGCGCGTCCGGCCGAGGCGAACGGGGAGAGCGGCCTGTCGCTGGCCGTGTGACACCCGGGGCACCGGGAACGGCGCGCCGCAGGTCGTGCCGGGTGGGGGCCCTGGCGAGAACCCGTCGGAAGCTGTCGTTTCCGCCTCTGTGCGATCACTCGCCGGGTTCCTAGCGTTGCCTTCCAGCACCGCACGCCGAACGATCCCGCCTCCCGGAGCCCCGAACGATGACCAAGTTCCTGCTGTCCCTCCACGTCCTGGCGGCGATCGTCGCCGTCGGGCCCGTCACCGTCGCGGCCAGCATGTTCCCGGCCGCCGTCCGCCGGGTGCCGGTGCCCGAGCCCGTCGGGGGAGGGGCCGGGGACGGCGGCGGGGCGGGCGCCGGGGACGTGCGCACCGTCCGGCTGCTGCACCGCATCTGCCGGGTGTACGCCGGTCTCGGCATCGCGGTGCCGGTCCTCGGCTTCGCCACCGCCGTCGCCATGGGGGTCCTGGGGGACGCCTGGCTGACCGCGTCCGTCACCCTCACCGCGGTCGCCGCCGGGCTCCTGGCCGCCTTCGTCCTGCCCCGCCAGGAGGAACTCCTCGACCAACTGGCCGACGGGAAGCCCGTCGAGCGGGACCGCACGGTCCGGCTCGCCATGTTCACCGGTCTGTTCAACCTGCTGTGGGCCACGGTGACCGTCCTCATGATCGTGCGGCCCGGCTCCACGACCGGCGCCTGAGCGGCCGTTCACATCCTGGCGGAATGCGCACCACCACGTGAACGGGCGCCTAGACTGCTCAGTCGCGCCTCCGGACGGAGGCGGACGACACGAAAGGCACGTTGACGGGTGTTCCAGGATTCCCCCATCTACGACCGACTCGTCGCCGAACGCGGTGACGTCCCCGAGCAGGTGCGGCGGGACGCCGAGCGCGTGAGCAGGGAACTGGAGGTGGTCATGCGTCCGTTGGGCGCCCCCGGGCACCTGCCGGGCGCCGAGCGCCGGCCGTCCCCGGGCACCGGCTGGCAGCGCACCGCGCTGCTGCCCGGCCCGCGCCCGCACTGACGGGCGCACCGGACCTCACCCGGCCGCCGCCGCGCCGGGGCCGCCCGCGTCCACCGGGTCCGCGGCGCCGGGCCGGGCCAGCCACTCGGCGATGGTGCGGGCGATCGGCTGACCCGTGTCCACCTCGACGAAGCCGAACTGCCCCGACTGGTTGCACTCCAGGAACCACCAGGTGCCGTCGCCGTCCTCGGCGAAGTCGAGGGCGCCGTAGGCCAGTCCCGCCGCCCGGAGGTAGGCGCGGACCTGCTCGGCCACCCGCGACGGCACCTCGGCGGGCCGCCACGGCTCGCCCGAGGCGGTGAAACGGACGTCCACCTCGTCGGGGTCCAGGCTCGCGAGTGCCGTCTTGCGGGCGGCCAGCAGCGTGTCCCCCACGGCGGTCAGCCGGATGTCGGCACGCTTGGCGACCCGGCGTTGCAGCAGCGTCGGGCCGTGCGCGACGGCGGAGAAATCGGCCTCGGGCGGAACCCTGCTGGTCGGCACCGCCAGGGGCGGATCCTGCGGATGGGCGCCCGAGACGGGCTTGACCACCAGATCCGGGTAGCGCTCGGCGAACTCGCGGGCGGCCCGCGGGAACGTCGTGATCAGCGTCGCCGGCACCGGCAGGCCGCAGCGCTGGGCGAGACGGAGCTGCCAGGGCTTGTACCTGGCCCGGTGCGCGGCGTCCGGCTGGTTCATCCAGCGGGCCCCCGAACCGCGCAGCATGCCGTACAGCGCCTGGCCGGCCTCCTCGGTCAGCCACGCGGACGGCTCCGCGGCCCGCGTGGCCGCGCCGCCCGGCCTGCGCACCCAGACGGACCGCAGCCCGCCGATGCTCACCAGGCGGCCCCCCGAGGACAGATGGCCCCGGAAGGAACCGTGCACGAACTCGCCGGAGAGCGCGACGGAGTCGGTCAGGTCGGCGGGATCCATGCGGACCACCGGCACTCCCGACGCGTTCAGGTGCACCACCACCATGTCGGCGGTGACGTCCTCTTCACTGGTCAGGATCAACACGGTCATTCTCGACGACCCGTGTTCAGTCGTCGAAGTGAGTCTTCGACCCCGCGGTGGAGGTCGTGGTCCCCAGTTCTCTCAGCAGCGCGTGGTCGCAGGCGGCCACCCGCCCGTCGAGGAGCACGTTCAACTGCAGCCCGGAGTCGTAGACGTACGGAGTCGTCGCTTCCAACTCCACTGCGGGCCGTGCGTAGTTGAGCGCGAACGGTTGCATCGTCTCTCCCTAGTCGGTGCTGCGCCGATCAGACGACGGCCCCATTGCGCCGTCATCTGGTCCGCCGACTTCCTTCGGCTTCCAGAGACTTATACGAATCGAACGGGTGATTGGTTTCCTTACGCTGCGTAACCACCGGGCGGGCGGGTGCCCCGCCGCCCGTCCGCGGGGCCGTGCCGTCCGCCGATCGAGCCGCGCGCGGAGCGCAGCGCCAGCAGCAGCACGCCGACGTCGTCCAGGTAGACCGGATCGGGCAACAGGTCCGCCGGGAGCACCAGATAGAGGACGGCGCCCCAGAAGACCCAGCGCGGGCCGGTGGGCAGACCGGCCCGCCTGAGGTCCCGTCGGGTGCGCACCAGGCGCACCAGGACCGCGAGAGCCGCCGCGAGGACCAGCGCCGCGAGCAGCACCGCCACGACGATCACTGTGGTCGTGTCCACGGCCCCTCCTTCGGCGGCGCGGTGGGCGCCTCCCTACCCGGATGCCCGCTCGCGGTGGCGGCAAGACCCGCGGACGGGGTCTCTCATCCCTGTGGCCCACCGAAGTGGCACGACGCGGCGGACGTGCCTAGTAATGGCAAGCACACAGCGCGAGTCGCATGTCGGGGACGCAGGGCGGCCGCACCCCCACCACACGGAGAGATCATGACCACCGGCTCTTCCACACCCCGCTCGCCCGAGTACTCCATATCCGCGCTCGACCTGCCCACCGGCGAGACGACCACGACCACCGGCACGGCGCGGCCACCGGGCGCGGAACCCGCGGCCCGGACGCCCGCCGACCGGGCGTCCGCCGATCCGGCCGCGGCCGGGCAGGAGGGCGACCTCTGGGACGTCGACTTCGACGACGCCGACCTTCCGGAACTCGATCCCGACCCCGACCTGCCCGTCTCCGACGCGGAGCCGACGCCCGACGCGGCGCCGGACGCGGAGCCGGACGCGGAGCCGGACGCGGATGCCGAGGGCGTCGACGGAGCGGCGCATGCGTACGGCGATCCGGTCGGCGATCTGGTGCGCGCGGCCGTGGCCGACCGCCCGCTGGACGAGGTCGTCGACCTGATCACGACGCTGGAGCGGTCACCGCAGTACGCACAGGCCACGATCGACGCGCTCCGCGCGGTCGGCGTGAACCGGTCCGTCGAGGACGTCACCCGGCTGGCCGGCCTGCTGACCCGGCCGCCGCGCCCGTCCGACAGCGCCGACGAGGCGATCCGGGCCGCGGCGGAGTGCCGCTCCGTGGAGGACGTCACCCGGCTGATGGCGCTGCTGCACCGCACGCCCCTGGAACCGCACTGCGGGCAAGAGGCCGTGCGCGCCGCCGCCACCGGCCGTCCCGTGGAGGAACTGGTCCAGCTGATCGGCCGGCTCGCCGAGGACGGACAGGTACGCCCGGAGCGGCCCGACGCCCGGGGGCTGCGGGCCGCCCGGGACGCGGCCGACGAGCACGACGGACCCGAGACCGCCGCCCGGTCGGCGGGACGCGGCGGCGCGGCGCCCGGCGGAGCGGACCGCCGCGGCCGTGAACGCCGCAGGCCGCCACGGCCGTTCCGCCGGGGACGGGAGCGCGACGAGTCCCGCGCGGGGCGCCGTGCGCAGCCCGCCGGGGCGCGAGAGGGCGAGAAGGCCCGTGCCGCGCGCGAGCGCGACCGCGCGGCACGGCGGGCCGCCCGCGGTCCGGCCTGGCCCGCCTGGCTCACCGTCGCGGTCCTGGCCGGGTGCGGCGTGGCCTACTTCCCGCTGCACCGCGGCGACGCCTCCGCCCAGGCCTACGGGGTGGCGCTCGGCCTGTCCGCGCTCTGCCTGGTGCTGGCCCTGCTGCTGACCGTGCGGCCGGCCGTACCGCTGCTCGCGGCGGCGGTCGTGGGCCCGGCGGCGCTGGCCGCCGCCAAGCTCTACGGCAGCGCCACCCCCTCGGCGCGGGTGTCGCCGGTCACCGACCTCACGCTGGCACCCGTCTGGATCGCGGTCGCGGTGGCCGTGGCCGCCTCGCTGGTCGCTCTGACGGCGCTGTGCGTGCGGGTGGCCGCACAGGACTCGGCCCGGCGCCGGCCCGCCCGCCGCGTGCCCGTGTCGAGCCGTACGGCCGCGGACTGACCGCCGGCCGCCACCCGCGGCGACAGCGCGTGGTCCGCGCCGGAGGACGAACCGGCGCGGACCACGCGGTTTGCCGTCAGACGCCCAGCATGCCCGCGGGATGCTCGTGGGCGAGCAGGGCGGTGAGCACCCGGTCCGGAGTGAGGGGCAGTTCGCGGAAGCGGATGCCGGTGGCGTGGTGGACGGCGTTGCCCACGGCGGCCGCCGAGCCCACGATCCCGATCTCACCGATCCCCTTGCTGCCCATGGGGTTGAGGTGCTCGTCCTCCTCGTCGACCCAGTGCGCCTCGACGTCCGTGACGTCCGCGTGCGCGGGCACGTGGTAGGAGGCCAGATCGCGCTCGACGAAGTCGCCGAACTCCGGGTCCACCGTGCTGTCCTCGGTCAGCGCCATGCCCAGGCCCATCGTCATGCCCCCGATGAACTGGGAGCGGGCCGTACGCGCGTTGAGGATGCGCCCCGCGGCGAAGACACCCAGCAGCCGCGTCACCCGCACCTCGCCGGAGACGGTGTCCACGGTCACCTCGGCGAAGTGGGCGCCGAACGCGTGCCGGGCGAAGGGGCTCTCCGCGTCCGCCGTCCCGGAGGTGTCGGCCTCGGCCGCCACCCCCTCCGGCGGCAGCGGTCCCGCGTGCTCCGCGAGCCGCCCGGCCAGCCGGACGCAGGCCTCGTGGACGGCCGACCCCCAGGACGCGGTGCCCGAGGAACCCCCGGCCATCGGGGCGAATCCGATACCGCTGTCGGCGACTTCGACCCGCACCCGGTCCAGCGGGGCGCCGAGGGCGTCGGCCGCGATCTGCGCGAGCACCGTCCGGGCACCCGTGCCGATGTCGGTCGCGTTGACCCGCACCAGGAACCCGCCGTCGGGCAGGGCGCGTGCGGAGGCCACGCACGGGGAGACCAGCACCGGGTAGGTGGCCGAGGCCACCCCGCTGCCGATCAGCAGGGGCCCCGCCGCCCGGGAACGGGGCCGGGGATCGCGGCCCTCCCAGCCGAAGCGCCGGGCGCCCTCGCGCAGACACTCCACCAGGTGCCTGCTGCTGAAGGGCCGTCCGCTGTCCGGCTCGCTCCCCGGTTCGTTGCGGATCCTCAGCTCCACCGGGTCGACGCCGAGTTCGCAGGCCAGCTCGTCCATCGCGGACTCCAGGGCGTACATGCCGGGACACTCGCCGGGGGCCCGCATCCAGGAGGGCGTGGGAACGTCCAGCGCCGCCACGCGGTGGACCGTACGCAGGGCGGGAGCGGCGTACATGACCCGGGCGGGGACCGCCGCCTGCTCCACGAACTCCTTCACCCGCGAGGTGTGGGTCGTCACCTCGTGCACCAGCGAGGTGAGCCGTCCGCCGCCGTCCGCGCCGAGGCGCAGCCGGTGCAGGGTCGGCGCGCGGTGCCCGACGACGGCGGGCAGGTAGCGGCGCGGCAGCGCGACGGTCACCTGCCGGCCCGTCTCCCGTGCCGCCATCACCGCGAGCACCACCTCGGGGCGCGGTGTGCCCTTCGAGCCGAACCCGCCGCCCACGTGCTCGGCGCGCACCGTGATCCGGTCCTCGGGCAGCTCGAACAGGCGTGCCAGCTCCTTCCGCACCGCCGTGGTGCCCTGGCTGGAGCAGTGCACGAAGAGCCGGTCGCCGTCCCAGTGCGCCGTGCTGGCGTGCGGCTCCATCGGGTGGTTGTGCAGCGGCGGCACCCGGTACTCGACGTCCACCCGCGTCTCGGAGTCCGCGAAGGCGCCGTCCGGGTCGCCCTGGTCGGTGACGGCCGGGAAGCCCCCGTTGGCCGAGTCGGGGATGTACGCCCCGGAGTGCGCGGCGGTCAGCGTCACGTCGTGCGGCTCGGTCCGGTAGCCGATCCGGACGGCGGCGGCACCGGCGCGGGCCGCCTCCAGCGTCTCGGCCACCACCACGCCCACGAACCAGCCCCGGTGCGGGACGTGCGGGCTCTGGAGCACGGCCAGCGTCGGATCGTCCGGGGCGCCGAGCCGGGGCGCGTTCTCGTGCGTGAGCACCGCGAGGACGCCGGGCAGCGCCAGCGCCGGCCCGGCGTCGACGCCCGTCACCCGGCCCCGTACGACCGTGGCGGGGATCGGCCAGGCCTGGGCGCGGCCCGGCGCCGGGTACTCGGCGGCGTACCGGGCGGTGCCGGTGACCTTCTCCCGCCCCTCCCGGCGCTCGACGGGAGCGCCCAGGACGGCATCGGTGGCGGTCATGGAGTCCTCCTCGTGGACGCCTCGGTGGTCAGGTCGTCGTCAGGGCGTGGCGGGCGGGGCGAGCCGGCCCAGCACGTCCAGGGCCAGCCGGCGGGCCAGCGGCACCTTGTAGGCGTTGTCGCGCAGCGGTTCGGCCGCGGCCAGCTCCAGGTCGACGGCGTACTCGAAGGCCGCCGCCGTGGGCGCCGCGCCCACCAGCGCGTCCTCGGCCCGCCGCGCCCGCCAGGGCCGGTGCGCCAGCGCCCCGAAGGCGATCCCGGCCCGCTCCACCACCCCGTCCGCGAGCTGCAGCACGACGGCGACGGAGGCCAGCGCGAAGGCGTACGACGCCCGGTCGCGGGCCTTGCGGTACGCCGAGGGCAGCCCGGCCGTGGCCGCGGGCAGGACCACGCCGGTGATCAGCTCGCCGGGGTGGATCTCGGTGTCCCGCTCCGGGTGCAGCCCGGGCAGCCGGTGGAAGTCGGCGGCGGGCACGCTGCGGGTGCCCTCGGGGCCGTGCAGCTCCACGCGCGCGTCGAGGGCGGCCAGCGCCACCGCCATGTCCGAGGGGTGGGTGGCGATGCACTGGTCGGAGTGGCCGAGCACCGCATGGTCGCGGTGCACGCCCTCCAGCGCGCCGCAGCCGCTGCCGGGCTCCCGCTTGTTGCAGGGCTTGGACACGTCCTGGAAGTAGGGACAGCGGGTGCGCTGCAGCAGGTTGCCGCCGGTGGTGGCGGCGTTGCGCAACTGCCCGGACGCACCGGCCAGCAGCGCCTGGGAGAGCGCGGGATAACGGTCGCGCACCGCGGGATGGGCCGCCAGGTCGCTGTTGCGGACCATCGCGCCAACCCGCAGCGCGCCGTCCGGCAGCTCCTCCACGGTGTCCAGCGGCAGCCGGGTGACGTCGACGAGGGCGGCGGGCGTCTCCACGCCGAGCTTCATCAGGTCGACGAGGTTGGTACCGCCGCCGAGGTAGCGGGCGCCGGGGTGGTCCGCGAAGGCCTCGGTGGCCTCCTCGACGCTGCCGGCGCGTACGTAGGCGAAGGGCTTCACGGGATCACGTCCTCGACCGCGTCGGCGATGCGCGGATAGGCACCGCACCGGCACAGGTTGCCGCTCAGCCGCTCCCGGATCTCCTCGCGGCCCAGCGCGACCGGTTCCCCGGAGGGCGTCGCCGGGTCGGTGACGTGGGAGGGGTGCCCGGCCGCGGCCTCGGCGAGGGCGCCGAGGGCGGAGCAGATCTGGCCCGGGGTGCAGTAACCGCACTGGAAGGCGTCGCGGTCCAGGAAGGCGCGCTGCAGCGGGTGCAGTTCCTCGCCGTCCCCGGCGAGCCCCTCGACGGTGGTGACCTCGCAGCCGTCGAGGGCGACCGCGAACAGCAGGCAGCTGTTGACGCGCCGCCCGTCGACCAGGACCGTGCAGGCGCCGCACTGGCCGTGGTCGCAGCCCTTCTTGGCGCCGGCGAGATCGAGGTCCTCCCGCAGCAGGTCCAGCAGGACGCGGCGGTGGTCGACGGTGAGGGTGTGCGGTTTGCCGTTGACGCGGAGCGTGGTCTGCGAACGGGAGGACTCCGGTGGGCGGGAAGCGGGGGCGCTGTCGTGCTGGCTGTCCATGGCGTCGATGACCTTCCGGGACGGGCCGTGCTCCTGTGCCGTCCGCGTATCCACCTCGCGCCGGATGACACGTGAGGGTGCCCTCACCCGGCGGCGCCCCGGCGGCGACCGGTCGTCAGTCGTCGGTCGCCGCGGTCCCGGGAGGCTCCGAGGTGTCCCGGGCGGTGGCGTCCGGGCGCGGCGTCCGGCCGGAGCCCCTGAACCGCTCCAGGGTGCGGGTCAGGCCCCGCAGGGGAGAGGGCGACGGCGTCCGGGACGGGGCGGGACCGGCCGGTGCGGCCCCGGCGGAGTCCCGGTACACGGCAAGGGCCTCGGCCGCGCGTTCCGCCGCCTCCCGGTACAGGTCGCGGGACTGGGTCATGGCCTCCAGCGCCTCGGCGTACATCTTCACCAGCTTGCGCTCGCGCTCCAGCTCCTCCTCCAGCGTCAGCAGCCGCCAGTCCTCCCGCAGCGAGCCGAGGGCCGCCACCGCGTCGTCGGGCAGCGGCCTGGGCAGCGCCGCGAAGGACGTCACCGCGGCGATCAGCTCGGCGGGCTCGGAGCCGTCCAGGTAGACGGTGCGCACGGAGAAGTCACCGGCGGCGTAGTCGGCCGGGGCCGGAGTACCGGGCAGCACCACGGCGCCGCCGCGCGGCACCTGCACCCCGAAGTCCTCCAGGGCCCAGTTCACCACCCGCAACTGCTGCGGTGCGGCGCGGTGCTCGACCACCCGGTGCCGCAGCCCCGGCGGCAGCCGCTGCGCCAGCGGCACCCGGCCGCGGTGGTCCGGGGTCATGGCCTCGTGCACGACGACGTGGATGTTCCAGGAGCTGCGCCCCGCCTCCTTGAGCAGCCTGCGCACGGCCTTGTCGTCGTCCGGCAGGGTGTTGAGGCCCCGCAGGCGCAGGCCGGTGGCGGCGTCCCGGTCCCAGGTGACGTCCGGGTCGTCGGGCCAGAACACGGTGGCGGGCGAGGGCCAGCCGAGGTCCCAGGCCTCCTCGGCCTCCGCGAGCAGCGTCCAGTCCTGCCCGCCCGCCGAGGCGGGCTCCAGGATCAGCCGGGCCCGCACGGTCACGGCGCCGGGGGCCTTCCAGCGCGCCTCGAAGATCCGGTCGGCGACGGCGCCGTCGGGCGCGGGCTCGTCGGGCGGCTCCAGGAAGTCGTCGACGACGTGGTCGTCCTTGAGCCGCTGCAGCCGGTGCCGGACGGTGTCCTCGGCCGCGGAGCCGACATGGCGGCCGCGAGCGGCCCACAGCGTGGGCGGATGCGTGGGGCGGGCGGTGGGAGAGGTCGGCATGGGTCCATCGGGCAGCAGGGGCACGGACGTAGGCAAGTATCGTCGCCGCAGGTCAACCGAGAGCACCGGGGGGTCCGCCGACCGGGCGTGCCGCGGCGCGGCGCACGGTGCGGCCGGCCGGGGCGCGGGTGCGACGTGGGCGAGGGTGGGCAGGAGCAACCCGACCGACCGTACGGCACGACAAGGAGCGACCTGATGAACCTCGACCTCGGCGGACGCACCGCACTGGTGACGGGCTCCTCACAGGGCATCGGCGCGGCGATCGCCGCCGGGCTGGCCCGGGCCGGCGCCACCGTCGGCGTCAACGGGCGCGACGCCGGCCGCCTGGCGGAGAGCGTCGAGAGGCTGCGGACCGAGGTGCCGGACGGCACGTTCCTGCCGGTCGCGGCCGACCTCGGCACCGAGGAGGGCGCCGAGCGGGCCCTGGCGGCGCTGCCCGACGTGGACGTCCTCGTGAACAACCTCGGCGTCTTCGGCGCCGCGCCCGCGCTGGAGATCAGCGACGCCGAGTGGCGCCGCTACTTCGAGATCAACGTCCTCGCGGGCGTCAGGCTGACGCGCGCCCATCTCCCCCGGATGAGGGACCGCGGCTGGGGCCGGGTGCTGTACATCGCGAGTGACTCGGCCGTCGTGATCCCGGCCGAGATGATCCACTACGGAGTCTCCAAGACGGCCCTGCTCGGCGTCGGCCGCGGCTTCGCCAAGGAGGCCGCGGGCAGCGGCGTCACGGTGAACTGCGTCATCGCCGGGCCCACCCACACCGAGGGCGTCGAGGACTTCGTGTACCAGCTGGTCGACCGCGACCTGCCCTGGGACGAGGCACAGCGGGTCTTCATGCGCGAACACCGCCCGCAGTCCCTGCTCCAGCGGCTCATCGAGCCGGAGGAGATCGCCAACCTGGTGGTGTACCTCAGCTCCCCGCTCGCCTCGGCCACCACCGGCGCGGCCGTCCGGGTCGACGGCGGATACGTCGACTCGATCCTGCCGTAGCGCCACCGCCCTCAGTCGTCCTCGGCCGCGCGGCGCCGGTCCGCCTCGTTCCAGGCCCGGGTGTCGCGCGGTTCGACGTACGGCTCCTCCTCGGGCGGGTGGCCGCCGTCGATGACCCGCTGCCGGGCCAGCTCCGCGTCGAACTCCAGGCCGAGGAGAATGGCCAGGTTCGTCACCCAGAGCCACACGAGGAAGATGATGACGCCGGCCAGGGTGCCGTACGTCTTGTTGTACGAGCCGAAATTGGCCACGTAGAAGGCGAACCCCGCGGAGGCCAGCAGCCAGATCAGCAGCGCGACCAGACTGCCCGGGGAGACCCACTTGAAGCCCTTGACCCGGGCGTTCGGCGCGGCCCAGTACAGGATCGCGATCATGAAGGTGACGAGCAGGACCAGCACCGGCCACTTGGCGATCGACCACACGGTCAGCGCGGTGTCGCCGACACCGAGCGCGGTGCCCGCCTGCCTGGCCAGGCTTCCGGTGAACACCACGATGAGCGCGCTGACCACCGCGAGCACGAGCAGCACCACGGTCAGGGCCACCCGCAGCGGCAGCACCTTCCACACCGGGCGCCCCTCGGGCATGTCGTAGACCGCGTTGGCGGCGCGGATGAACGCGGCCACGTAGCCGGACGCCGACCAGACGGCGCCCAGCAGACCGACCACCGCCAGCACGGAGCCCAGGCCCGCCTTGGCCTGCAGTTGCTCCACGGCGTTCGTGATCACGTCCCGCGCCGAACCGGGCGCGAGCTTCTGCACGTTGTCCAGGACCTCCTGGGTGGCGGACTCGCCGGCGATGCCGAGCAGCGAGACCAGCACCAGCAGGGCCGGGAACAGGGACAGGATGCCGTAGTAGGTCAGGGCGGCCGCCCGGTCGGTCAGCTCGTCGTCCTTGAACTCGGCGAGCACCCGCCGGGACAGCGCGGACCACGAACGGCCGGGCAGTTCGGTGGGGGAGTCGGGCGCCGAGTGCTCGGTGGCGGCGTCGGGACCGTAGTCCGCGTCCGCCCGCCCGTCGGCCGGCGCGTCCTTCGTGTGCTTCCCGCTGCGGGGGAGGTGGAGTCGGGCCATGTCCTGCGGGTTGCCAGTCTCCGCGAGCGCACGCACCTCACCGGCCCGCAGTGGGCCGAACACCGCAGTATGCCCGAGCGCGCGCACGTTCCTCTGGAAAATGCCAAAGCACTCACCGGATGCATGCACTTTCCGTAGTGTCGTCGTCACGTTCGCGGTACTGCCGTGCAGGGGAGGGGATCCGGCGTGCCCGGAATCGACGAGAGTCTGCTGGAAGCCATGCGACTGCCGGGCGCGCGCGGCGCGTCCCTGGTCGACTGGATCAGCGGGCTCGCTCTCGGCGCCGTCGGCGAGGCGCCGGGCGGCGACTGGGAGGCGACGGCCGCGGAGACGGCGGAGCTGGGCCGGCACGTCGCCGAGAGCGGCTCCCTGGCGGCGGGCGGCCCGGCGGGCGGCGCCGTCGAGCCCGGGAAGGAACCCCCGGTGGAGGACCTGATCGCCACCACCGGCGACGCCTACCACCTGCTCAGGTTCGTCAGCACCCCGTTCGACAGCACCGTCTTCCTCCATCTGTGGCTGGACCGCAACGACGGGAACCTCGCCCTGGCCCGCATCCGGCTGGCCGAGCTGGCGGACCGGCTGGTGCTCGGATGACCCGAGTGACGACCACCTGGGCCACGCACGGGACCACGTCCGACGCGCTCGGCGCCCTCGCGGCCGAAGGGGCGACCGGTGCCCTGTCGGGTGAGCGGGGCATCGTCTACCTGTCGGCGGGCCGTGTCGTGCACGTCGAGTCGGCCTTCACCCCCGACCTCGGCGCGCTGCTCACCCGCAGCGGCGCGGTCCCGCCGGACGGCTGGTGGGACGCGGTCGACCGGGGCGGCACCCAGCACCGGGTCGGCCACCGGCTCGTGGACAGCGGCAGGCTCGCCGCGGGCGCTCTGGAGGTCTGCCACCTGGGTGCGCTGTTCGACGCGGCGTACTTCGTCCTGGCCCACGACACCCGCGCGCGGCGCTTCCGGCCCGGCGCGGTGCACTGGCTCGGCCCGGTCCGTTCCGTCCCGGTGGACGTCGTCGTCCGCGAGTCCGGACGCCGACGCGAGCTGCTGGACCGGATCTGGCCCGACCCCGCCGTCGACACCCTCCCGCTGGCCCGGGTACCGGGCACGGACTCCGACGAGCTGCCCGGGCGGCGCGGCCGCACCCTGGCCCAGGTCGACGGCGTACGCACCGCCGCGGAGATCGCGTCCGCGCTCGCCTGCCGCACCTATCACACCCTGGTCGAGCTGCGGCGCCTGGCCGCCGACGGACTCGTCCGTGCCGCGCCACCGGCCGCCCCGCCCCTGCCGCCCGGCCCAGAACCGCGTGCGGTCGCGTGGGACGACCCCGACACGGCCCTGCTGCGACGGCTGCGAGACGCCTTGGAGGCCCTGTGATCCGCGCGCGCCGCCGGCGCGACGAAAGGAGACTGCTCATGGCCGTCGAGAGCGACGTCCTGGACGAACTGCACCGACTGCGCAACCGCGTGCCCCAGCTGACCGGGTCGCTCGCGGCGACCGTGGACGGACTCGTCCTCGCCCACGACGCGCCGGGCACCGAACCGGAGGGCCTCGCCGCGCTCACCGCGGCCGCCCTCGGCGTCGCGCACCGCATGGCCGAGGCCACCGCGCGCGGCGGCTTCCGCGAACTGCTGCTGCGCGGGGCCGACGGCTACGTCGCGACGTACGCCGCCGGTCCGGCCGCCGTGCTCACCCTGCTCGCCGACGGCCGGGTCAATGTGGGCCGGCTGCACCTGGAGGGGCGGCGCAGCGGCGCGCGGATCGGGGAGCTGGTCGCCGCCGGCATCGGGTCGGAACGCGGCCGCGCCCCGGCCGCCGAGCCCGGTGCCGCGCTCCCCGCCCAGCCGGTCCGCCCGATCGGCACCCTGCCGGTGCGCACGCCCCAGCGGCCCGCACACCAGCCCGCTCCCGGGGCCGGCGGCCGCCACCGGCCGACCTGATCCACCCCTCGCGTACCGACCCTCGTGTACCGAACACGTCCGGAAAGGAAACCACCATGGCCAACCTGGAGACCTCGCTCAAGGAATGCCTCAGCTCCATCGACGGTGCCACCGCCGTCGCGCTGGTCGACTACACCAGCGGCATGGCGCTCGGCACCCTGGGCGGCGGCAAGGACTTCAACCTGGAGGTCGCCGCCGCGGGCAACACCGACGTGGTGCGGTCCAAACTGCGCACCATGGAGCACCTCGGTCTGAAGGACGAGATCGAGGACATCCTGATCACCCTGAGCAGCCAGTACCACATGATCCGGCTGCTCAAGGGCCGCGGCGGCAACGGGTTGTTCCTCTACCTGGTGCTGGACGCGGGCCGCGCCAACCTGGCGATGGCCCGCCACCAGCTGCGCCGCATCGAGAACGAACTGGAGGTCTGAGCCCGCCCGTCCGTTCGCCCCGCGCGGACCGCGCGGGGCGAACGGCGCGAACGGATCACGCGTCGGCTCAGGCGCCGCTCTCGCGGAGCATGTCCTCGCGCTCGACGTACTTCACGCGCTCCCGGCCCTGCGGCTCGCCCTGCGCCTTCTCCGCGGCGTCGAGCTTGTACCAGCCGTCCCAGGTCGTGTAGCGGATGTTCCGCTCGGCGAGGAAGGCGTCCACCGCCTCCGGAGCGGGCGAGGCGGGCGTCTGGAGGCGGCCGCCCGCGTAGTCGTCCAGCAGGTTGGCCACCGTCTCGTTGGCGTCGCCCTTGGTGTGGCCGATCAGACCGATCGGGCCGCGCCGGATCCAGCCGGTGACGTACGTCGACTGCAGGTGCTCACCGGACTCCTGGACGACCCGGCCGCCCACGTCCGGCACCGTGCCCGTCTCGAGGTCCCAGGGCAGCTTGGGCAGCTGGTCGGACAGGTAGCCGACGGCCCGGTAGACCGCCTGGACGTCCCAGTCCTTGAACTCGCCGGTGCCCTTGACGTTGCCCGTGCCGTCCAGCGCGGTGCGCTCGGTGCGCAGGCCGACCACCTTGCCGTCCTCGCCGAGGATCTCCGCGGGCGACTCGAAGAAGTGCAGGAAGAGCTTGTGCGGGCGGTCGCCGACGTCCCGGATCGCCCAGTTCTCCAGCGTCTTGGCGACCATGTCGGCCTGCTTGTTGCCGCGCCGGGTCGCGATCGAGCCCTCGTCGTAGTCGATGTCCTCGGGGTCGACGATCACCTCGATGTTGGGGGAGTGGTCCAGCTCCCGCAGCTCCATCGGGCTGAACTTCGCCTGCGCCGGGCCGCGGCGGCCGAAGACGTGGACCTCCAGCGCCTTGTTGGCCTTCAGGCCCTCGTACACGTTCGGCGGGATCTCGGTCGGCAGCAGCTCGTCCGCGGTCTTGGCGAGCACCCGGGCGATGTCCAGGGCGACGTTGCCGACACCGAGGACGGCGACCTTCTCGGCCTCCAGCGGCCAGGTGCGCGGGAAGTCGGGGTGGCCGTCGTACCAGGCGACGAAGTCGGCCGCACCGTACGAGCCGTCGAGGTCGATGCCGGGGAGGGACAGCGCCCGGTCCGCCGTGGCGCCGGTGGCGAAGATCACACCGTCGTAGAAGGCGCGCAGATCGTCCAGGCTCACGTCGGTGGGGTAGTTGACGTTGCCGAAGAGGCGGATCTGCGGCTTGTCGAGCACCTGGTGCAGGGCGGTGATGATGCCCTTGATCCGCGGGTGGTCGGGCGCGACGCCGTAACGGATGAGTCCGAACGGGGCGGGCATGCGCTCGAAGATGTCGATGGAAACACCGGGGTCGGCGGCCACTTCGGACTTGAGCAGGGCGTCGGCGGCGTAGATCCCGGCCGGGCCGGATCCGACGATGGCTACCCGCAGAGGGCGGGGCATGTTCAGGTTCCCTTCGAGCGGTGACAGATCGACTCTTCGGGAAGCCTAAGCTAAGGCAAGCCTAAGTCGGTACGCGGGTCCGGTCTATGAGGTCATAAGGACACCTTATGGGATCTCATGGTTCTGGTTTGGGGGGCCGGGCGGGCGTCCCGCCGGGCGCGGGTTTGAAGCCCTGGCCACGGGTGACGCAGGCGTGGGGACCGAGTGGTGTGTCCCGTGCCGACTCGCGAGGGGAGCCCGTGTGCAGCGTCCGGACGACAGCTTGGACCCCAACCGCTGGCGGGCCCTGTGGGTGACCCTGGTCGCCGGTTTCATGACCCTGCTGGACGTCACGATCGTCGCCGTGGCCCTGCCCTCCATGCAGCGGGGGCTGCACACCTCACCGGCCTCCGTGCAGTGGGTCGTCTCCGGCTACGCGCTCGCCTTCGCCCTCACCCTGGTGACCGCGGGCCGGGTCGGCGACGCGTTCGGCAGGCGCCGGGTCTTCCTCGCCGCCCTGGCCGCCTTCGTGCTCTGCAGCGCCGCGGCGGGGGCCGCGCCCGGCATCGGACTGCTGGTGGCCGCCCGGCTCGCCCAGGGCGTCGCCGCGGGCAGCATCGCGCCGCAGAACTCGGCACTGATCCAGCAGTTGTTCCGGGGCGCGGAACGGGGGCGCGCCTTCGGGCTGTTCGGCGCCACCGTGGGCGTCTCCAGCGCCGTGGGACCCGTCGTCGGCGGTCTGATCCTGGCCCTGGCGGGCCCCGAGGGCTGGCGGTGGATCTTCTACGTGAACGTGCCGGTCGGCCTGGTCGCCCTGTTCCTCGGCTTCCGCCTGCTGCCCCGGGTGGAGCCCGGCGGCCGGGGGCGGCTCGACCCCGTGGGCGTGGCGCTCCTGGGCGCGGGCATCCTGGCGCTGATGCTGCCGCTGGTCCTCGCCGAGGGCGGCGGCCTGACCGAGGTGTGGTGGCTGTTCCCGGCGGGGGCGCTGGTGCTCGTCGCCTTCGCGCGGTGGGAGCGCCGGGTCGCCCGGCGGGGCGGTCAGCCGCTCCTGGAGCCGGGACTGCTCACCGAGACCCGCGGCTACGCCACCGGCGCGGGTCTGGGCGCCCTGTACTTCGTGGGGTTCAGCGGCGTGTGGCTCGTCTTCGCGCTCTTCTTCCAGAACGGCCTGGGCTACTCACCCCTGATGTCCGGCCTGGCGGTGACCCCGTTCGCCGCCGGTTCGGCCGTCGCCGCCGCCGTGGCGGGCCGGCTGGTGGAACGGCTGGGGCGGCTGCTGACCGTGTGGGGACTGGTCGCCGTCATGGTGGGGCTGGGTGCCACCGCGCTGCTGCTCTGGCTCGCGCCCTCCGGCCCGGCCCCCTGGCTCGCCGCCCCGGCGCTGCTGCTCGGCGGACTCGGCAGCGGCTGTGTGATCTCCCCGAACATCACCATGACGCTGCGCGACGTGCCGGTGCGGATGGCCGGGGCCGCCGGGGGAGCCCTGCAGACGGGCCAGCGGCTGGGCGGCGCCGTGGGTACCGCCGCGCTGCCGGGACTCTTCTACCTGACGCTGAACGCCACCCACGACGACTACCACGAGGCCGTCGCCCTGTCGGTGGGCACCGGCGTCGCCGCCATGCTGTGCGCGCTGACCGTCGCGGTCCGCGACTGGCACCGGGACCGCCCCGGCGACGACCGGACCTGCCCGCCGGAGACGTCCCACAGCCACACCCACGCCGGCCAGAACTGACCGCCGCTCGCGCGTCCGGTGGCGCTCAGCGGCGCTTGCCGAACCTGCGCAGCATCTCCTGGGCCTGTGCGCGGCGGCGCGGGTCCGCGGCGGCCCTGCGCACCTGCTCGGCCGCCCGGCGCCCCTGCGGGCTGCGCGCGAACCGCTTGATCCGGTCCAGTACTCCGGCCATGACGTTCCTCCGAGTTGACGACGGACCTGCCTTGCCCGTGCTCGTACCCGGCGTCCGGCCCGGCACCCCTGCCCGCGGTCCGCGCGTTTGGGCCCGCCGCACGGGGGACCCGCCGGGCAGGACATGCAACCGAACGCCGAGAGGTGAGCCACCGTGGCCGGCAACCAGAAGTCCAAGGGGAAGATGGAACAGGCCAAGGGGAAGGCCAAGGAAGCGGCCGGCCGGGCCGTCGGCAACGAGAGGATGACGGCCGAGGGCCGCGCCGAGCGGTCCAAGGGCGACGCCCGGCAGGCCAAGGAGAAGGGCAAGGACGCGTTCCGGCACTGACCGGAACACGCAACCGGCGGCACACGGGCCGCGGAACCCGGCGTACGGCCGGTTCCGCGGCCCGTTCCCGCAGGGGCGGAGCCCGGGGACCGGGTCAGCCGATGTGGTAGGCGTCCCCGTACACGTGCCAGTCCAGCGGCGGCTCCAGGTCGAGGTTGCCCTCGTCCAGGAAGACGCGCTGCGCCGTGTCCACCCGGCTGGTGTCGCTGTGCGCCTCCTCCTGCTTCATGGCCCACACCCGCTCGTCGAGGAAGGCGTGCAGGTAGGCGACCTCGTCGCCGCCCCGGGCCGGCGGGCGGGCCCGGCCGAGGGCGCGCTCGCGGATGCTGCCGAAACCGAGGTCGCCGCCGTCGCCGTGCATCACCATCGCGTCGTAGTACGCGAACTGCCCCAGCGTGCGCAGCCCGTCCTCCTTGCCGCGCCGCACGGCCGGGTCGAAGTACACCCGGTCGCGCTCGTCGTCCTGCGCCCGGCGGAACTCCGGGTCCGCGTCGGCGGCCTGGCGCCAGTCGTCCGGGAAGCCGGGGTCGAGGCCCTCGTGCGAGTCGGAGCCGTCCACCCGGCGCAGCGCCGGCAGATAGGGCGCGAGGAGGTTCCCGGGACTGCGCCGGGCGTACAGCTCCACCAGGTCGAGCATGTCGCCGGTGCCGGAGCAGAAGCCGATGATGCCGGCGGTGTAGCCGCGGCCGTCACCGATGTCCTCGATGTACCGGTACTGCGCCTTCCAGTCGAGCGAGGAGTTCTCCGCGCTCGACACCAGCTGCATGGCGATCTCCTTCTTCGCCGGGTCGTCGAGACCCGTCGCGCGCGCGGACCGTGCCGCGGCCCGCGAGGGGGTGAGCAGGGGGACTGTCGCCAGGGACGCGCATGCCATGGCGAGCACGGTACGGCGCGAGGGGCCTGCGGGGCGCGCCGGGTCGGGGAAGGGGTGCCTCACGGGATCTCCAGGGGTGAGGGAGTGGGGGGATGGGAGTGCGGGCACTGATAGGAAAGTTTCCTACCAGAAGCTGGGCGTGCCCGGCACCCGTCGTGCACGAGATCGGTACGGAACGCAGGGCGGCCCCTCGCCCGTCAGGGCACCGGCTGCTCCGCCCAGATGACCTTGCCGGCCGGCGTGTAGCGGGTGCCCCAGCGCTCCGCGAGCTGGGCGACCAGGAACAGTCCGCGCCCGCCCTCGTCCGTCATGGCGGCGTAGCGCAGGTGCGGGGAGGTGCTGCTGCTGTCGAACACCTCGCAGATCAGGCTGCGGTCGCGGACCACCCGGACGTGGACGGTCTCGCCGCCGTACCGGATCGCGTTGGTGACCAGCTCGCTCAGGATCAGCTCCGTGGTGAACGCCAGTTCGTCCAGGCCCCACTCGTCCAGCCGCCGGGTCACCTGGGAACGGATCTCGGCGACCGCCGCCGGATCGTTCGGGACGTCCCACTCGGCCACCTGGTCCGGGCCCAGCATCCGGGTACGGGCGACCAGCAGGGCGATGTCGTCGCCCGGCCGGTCCGGGAGCCGGGCGTCCAGGACGGTCCGGCAGGTCTCCTCCGGCGTCTCGCCGGCCGTCTCCAGGGCCCGGCGCAGCTGTTCCAGCCCGACGTCGATGTCGTGCGCGCGGTCCTCGACCAGCCCGTCGGTGTACAGCACCAGCCGGCTGCCCTCCGCCAGCCGCAGCTCCGTCGTCTCGAACGGGAGGCCGCCCAGTCCCAGCGGGGGCCCCGCGGGCACCTCCGGGAACTCCACGGTGCCGTCGGGCCGGATCAGGGCCGGCGGCGGATGCCCCGCCCGGGCGAGCACGCAGGAGCCGGCGACCGGGTCGTAGATCGCGTAGAGGCAGGTCGCCCCGGTCACCGGGGCGCTGCTGTCGTCGGCCGCCTCGTCCTGGTCGATCCGTCCGACCAGCTCGTCCAGCAGCCCCAGCAGTTCGTCGGGCGGCAGGTCGAGGGCGGTGAAGTTGTGCACCGCCGTGCGCAGCCGGCCCATGGTGGCGGCGGCGTGCAGTCCGTGCCCGACGACGTCGCCGACCACGAGCGCGACCCGGGCCCCGGACAGCGGCAGCACGTCGAACCAGTCCCCGCCGACCCCCGCCTGCGCCGGCAGGTAGCGGTAGGCCACGTCCAGTGCGTTCTGCTCGGGCAGCCTGCGGGGCAGCAGACTGCGCTGCAGGGTCACCGCCATGCTGTGCTCGCGGGTGTAGCGCCGGGCGTTGTCGATGGAGACCGCGGCCCGCGCGACCAGTTCCTCGCCGAGCGCCAGTTCGTCCTCGTCGAAGGGCTCGGGCTTGACCGAACGCCAGAAACTCACCACCCCGAGCACCAGGGTCCCGGCCCGCAGCGGGACGGTGATCAGCGAGTGGACGCCGTACTCCACCACCTGTGCGGAGCGCTCGAAGTCCTGGGCCTGCCAGCCGGGGGCCGCGTCGAGGCAGGGCTCCAGGACCGCCCGGCCGGTCCGCAGCGTGCGGCCCTGCGGGGACGAGTCCACGTAGCGGATGTGCCGGCCCACCGGGTAGAGCGGAACCTCCTCGGTGATGCCGCTGAGCGCGGCTCGGCGCAGCGGTGTCACGCCGCCGGGCTGGCCGCCGGCCAGCACGGTGTCGAACAGGTCGACGGTGACGTAGTCCGCGAACCGGGGCACGGCCAGCTCGCCCAGCTCCTCGGCGGTGCGGGTGACGTCCAGACTGGTCCCGATGCCCACCCCGGCCGCGTAGAGGATGTCCAGGCGTTCCCGGGCGGTCTCCGCCCGGCCGGACAGGGCGCGCAGCTCGGTGGAGTCACGCAGCGTCGCGACGCTGCCGGCCGGGCCGCCCCGCACGTCCGTGGGGCGCAGGTTGATGGCCAGCAACCGGTCCTTGACCAGGTGCACCTCGTCGGTGGCGGCGTGGCCGGAAACCAGCAGCTCCGCCAGGTCGGAGGGCAGCCCGAGCGCGCCGACGTGCCGGCCCTCGGCGTCGGGGGGCAGGGCGAGCAGTCGCCGCGCCTCGTCGTTGGCGAGCAGCAGCCTGCCCTCGCCGCCCACGATGAGCACGCCCTCGCGGACGCTGTGCAGGACCGCGTCGTGGTGTTCGTACATCCGGGTCATCTCGTGCGGCCCCAGGCCGTGCGTCTGCCGCAGCAGGCGACGGCTGACCAGGGCCGTGCCCCCGGTCGCCAGGGCCAGACCGACGGCCGCCGCGATCAGCACGAGGGGCAGCTGGCGGTCGGCGACCCCGCCGACGTTCTCGGTCGTGATGCCCGCCGAGACCAGGCCCACGACCGTGCCGTCGGGGTCCTCGACCGGCACGATGGCCTGGACCAGCGGGCCGATCGTCCCCTCGATCTCCTCGGTCACCGTCCGGCCGGCCAGCGCGGGAGCGATGTTCCCGACGAACTTCTTGCCGATGCGGTCCGGCTTGGGATGGGTGTAGCGGATCCCCTCGGCGTCGGTGACCACCACGAAGTCCACGTCCGTGGCCTTGCGCACCGCCTCGGCGCGGGGCTGGAGCACCGCCGTGGGGTCGGGGCCGCGCAGTGCCTGGAGGATGCCGGGGGAGTTGGCGAAGGTCTCGGCCACGGAGGCGGACCGGTTGCGGGCCTCCACCGTGCTGTCGTGGCGCACCTGGAGCACCAGCGCGACCGCCGCGGCCACCACCAGCAGCAGCACGATGACCACGTTCATCACGAAGACCTGGCCCGCCACGCTGCGTCCGGACAGCGCCGAGCGCAGCGCCGAGGCAGGCCGCCTCGCGTCCCCTCCCCGCCGTGACCGGTCCGCGTCCTGCCGGTGTCGGGCGTGCGGGCCGCCGGGACGACGGGGTGACCGTTCTCCCGATCGACCCATCAGTCGGACCATGTGCCCATGTCTACACTGCCGGGCCCGTCGAGGCGAGGGGCGTTCCCCGTGACCCGTGGGCCCGGCGGGCAGGCGGGGCGTCCTGGTGCGTCCGTCCGGGTGGCGGCGCGAGCGGTGCTGACGGGGCGTTGACCCGGCGGGCGGGAGTCCGTAATCTCCTCCGCGACATTCGGAAATCGTACCGAAACTTTCGATCCTCCTCCGGACGGGTTCGGCGGCTTCCGCCCTTCCGAACGGCACCGCACACCGATTCAGGGAACGGGATGACATGAGCATGACTGTGAGACGTCTGTCGAGAGCGGCCGCCGCCGGTCTCGTGGCCGCGGCCGCGCTGACGGCCGCGGCCCACTCCGCCGAGGCCGCCGACACGCTCGGGTCCGCGGCGGCCGGACAGGGGCGCTACTTCGGCACCGCCGTCGCGGCGAGCCACCTCGGCGAGGCCGACTACGCCGCCACGCTGGACCGCGAGTTCAGCTCGGTGACGCCGGAGAACGAGATGAAGTGGGACGCCACCGAGCCCAGCCGGGGCACCTTCACCTTCGGCTCCGCCGACCGGATCGTGGACCACGCCCAGGGCCAGGGGATGAACGTGCGCGGGCACACCCTCGTCTGGCACTCCCAACTGCCCTCCTGGGTGGGCTCACTGGGCGCCGCCGACCTGCGCACCGCGATGAACGACCACATCAAGGGCCTGATGGGCCACTACAAGGGAGAGATCCACAGCTGGGACGTCGTCAACGAGGCCTTCCAGGACGGCGGGAGCGGCGCCCGGCGCAGCTCGCCCTTCCAGGACAAGCTGGGCGACGGATTCATCGAGGAGGCGTTCCGCACCGCCCGTGCCGCCGACCCGGCCGCCAAGCTCTGCTACAACGACTACAACACCGACGGCGTCAACGCGAAGAGCAATGCCGTCTACGCCATGGTCAAGGACTTCAAGTCCCGCGGCGTGCCCATCGACTGCGTCGGCTTCCAGTCCCACTTCAACAGCAACTCCCCGGTCCCCGCGGACTACCGGCAGAACCTCCAGCGCTTCGCCGACCTCGGCGTGGACGTGCAGATCACGGAGCTGGACATCGAGGGTTCCGGTTCCGCGCAGGCCGCCGACTACACGAAGGTCGTCGAGGCCTGCCTCGCGGTGAGCCGCTGCACCGGCCTGACCGTCTGGGGCGTCACCGACAAGTACTCGTGGCGCAGCAGCGGCACCCCGCTGCTGTTCGACGGCAACTACCAGGAGAAACCCGCCTACGACGCCGTCCTGTCCGCCCTCGGCGGCTCGGGCGGCCCGGGAGAGCCCGGCGAGCCGGGCACCGCTGCGTGCACGGCCACGTACACCAGGACCGCGGACTGGAACAGCGGCTACAACGGCCAGGTCACCATCACCGCGGGCGGCGAGCCGATCAGCTCCTGGACCGCGACCGTCACCCTGCCCGCGCAGCAGTCCGTCTCCTCCCTCTGGAACGGCACGCCCACCTGGAACGGCAACGTCATGACGGTGCGGCCGAGCTGGAACGGCACGCTGGCGGCTGGCGCGTCGACCAGCTTCGGGTTCACCGTGGCGAAGAACGGCAGCGACGCCGTGCCCGCGGTCGGCACCTGCACCGCCTCCTGATCCGGTCTTCCCGACCCGGCCGTCCGGGCCGGCCGCCCGCGGGCGCGGTCGGCCCGGACCCGTTCAAAAAGCGGCGCGTCCAGCGGAAGTTGGGGCAAAGGGTTCGTGGGCAGCGTCCTGGTGCGTATCGTGAGGACCGGGGACCTTCGCTCCCTCCACTCGGCCCCGGACCGGACGGTGAGGCTCGGTATGAATCCGGCGCACGGACCCGACACCGCGGATGCCTCCGGCGTGTCCGCGGTCGTCGAGTTCAGGGGCGGATCGGCGATGATCCCCGCCTCCAGGGACGTCGTGCACGGCTTCGTCGCGCGACTCGCCGAGCGGGGCCTGGACCTGACGGACGCCTTCCTGGACGCCGCCCGGCTGGTCGCCACCGAGCTGGTGACCAACGCGCTGCGGCACGCGCCCGGCCCCTGCCGGCTGGAGCTGACCCTGGTGGGCGACCGGGTCGAGTTCGCGGTGTCGGACACCGGGGACGCCTTCCCCACGTTCCTGCCCCGGGACCCCGTGCGGGTCGGCCGGCACGGACTGGAGATCGTGACCCGGCTGTGCGGCGAGGTCATCACCAAGCCGCACGCGACCGGTAAGACGGTCTACGCACGCCTGCCGCTGGCCTGATCCGCCGCTCAGCCGGCCAGGGCCTGCTCCGCGCTCGGGTAGCAGGGAATCAGCGCGTCGACCCCCACCAGCCGCAGCACGCGTGCCACGGCCTCGCGCGGCGCGGCGAGCCGGAGCCAGACGCCGCGGGACTCGGCGGCCCGGTGGGCGCAGATCAGGACGTTGATGCCGCTGGAGTCCAGGAACCCCACCTCGTCGAAGTCCACCACCGTGCCCGGCGCCGACTCCACCGAGTCCAGCAGGACCTCGCGCAGCTGACTGCTGCCGTCGAGATCGACCTCGCCGGCCAGGGTCACGAGGATGATGCCGTCGCCCGTGGTGGTGCGGGTGATCAGCAGCCGCTCCGGTACTGCCGTTCCCTCGGTCTCCGCCACGCTGACCTCACCTCTCGTGTGCGCCGCATATGCCCCGGCCGTCGCCGGTGGCTTGATGTTAAGGCTCCGCACGGCCCGCGTGGAGCACTTGGGCGGACCGGAACGCGCCGACCGCACCGGCCGCCAGGTGCTCGGCGCGCGCGACGGCGCTCCTCTGACTACGGTCGGAGGTGTGGTGGCACACACATTCGAGGAGCTCGTGCAGAAGCGCCGCGCGGCGGACCTGGCACAGCACCGGGTCGAGGAGCTGCGCGACTCGTACGGGCCTCCCACGCAGCATCGGTGGACCCCGCGGCAGTCGGACACGTACGAGACCGCCGTACGGGCCTGGCGCGACCTGGACCGGGACGCGCGGACCGCGATGGCGGAGTACGTGAAGGAGGGAGGCCAGTCCCGGCACAAGATCGAGGCGAAGCTCCGCAAGGCCGTCCAGGAGGACGACCGGAGCACCTGACCGGACGGACACCGCCGCGGACCGGCCCGGCGCCGGGCGGACCTACCCCCGGTCCGCCGTGACCTCGCCGACGAGGTCGCGCACGGCGCTCAGGGCCGCCGCGCGGTCCTCGGGGACCAGGCCGATACGGGTGCGTCGGTCGAGCAGGTCGGCCTCGTCGAGGGCGCCCTCGTGGCGCAGCGCCCACACCAGCTCGGCCCCGGTGACGGGGTGGCCCGGCAGCACCCGCTCGGCGAGGCGGGGATCCCGGGCGGCGAGGGCGTGGACCGCGGGTGCCTCGGTGCCGTACCGCCGGACCAGGCGGCGCGGTGCCCGCACCTCGGCCAGGGCGTGCGGTGCGGCGGCGCCGACCAGGGGCAGCGCGGCGGTGCGGGACGGGCCAGCGGCCAGCCCGCGGACGGCGACGGCGGCGTCCACGGCGTCCTCGGCCATGCGCCGGTACGTGGTGAGCTTGCCGCCGACCACGGTGACCACGCCCTCGGACGAGGTGAGCACCGCGTGCCGGCGCGAGACGTCCGCCGTACGGGGCCCGGCGCCGGGCCGGTCCGACGGTGAGGTGTCGAGCAGGGGGCGCAGACCCGCGAAGGCGCCCACCACGTCCTGGCGGTGCACCGGCGCCTCCAGCACCGAGCCGAGCACGTCGAGCAGGAAGCCGACGTCGGTCTCGGGCACCTCCGGCACGTCCGGCACGTCCCCGTCCACCGGCTCGTCGGTGAGGCCGACGTAGACGCGGCCGTCGCCCTGGGGCAGGACGAGGACGAAGCGGTTGGTCTCGCCGGGGACCGGCACGTGCAGGCCGGCCGGGAGCGGGCCGAGCCGCTCGGCGCGCAGCACGAGGTGGGTGCCGCGGGAGGGGCGGATGCGGATGCCGTCCACCAGGCCGTCCGCCCACACCCCGGCGGCGTTGACCACCGCACGGGCCCGGATCAGGCCCTCCTCGCCGGTCGTCTCGTCGCGTACGCGGGCGCCGGAGCCGGTCAGCTCCAGGGCCCTGACCCGGGTCAGGATCCGCGCGCCGCGGGCCGCCGCGGTCCGGGCCAGCGCCGTCACCAGCCGGGCGTCGTCGGTGAGCCGCCCGTCCCAGGAGAGCAGGCCGCCGCGCAGCCGGTCGGTGCGCAGCGCCGGAGCGAGGTGCCGGGTCTCCACCGCGGACAGCCGGCGCGGCGCGGGCAGCGTGGCCCGTGCGGTGCGCGCCGCGAGCCGCAGGGTGTCCCCGGCCCGGAACCCGGCCCACGCCAGCGCGCCCTGGCCGCGGGAGACCAGCGGGGTGAGCGGCAGGACGAACGGCTGGGCGCGCACCAGGTGGGGTGCCGTGCGCTCCATCAGCACCCCGCGCTCCACCGCGCTCTCGTGCGCGACGTCGAGCTGGCCGGAGGCGAGGTAGCGCAGGCCGCCGTGGATGAGCTTGGAGCTCCAGCGGGAGGTGCCGAAGGCCAGGTCGTGCGCCTCCACGGCGACGACGCTCAGGCCCCGGGCGGCGGCGTCCAGCGCGGCACCGGCGCCGGTCGCGCCGAGCCCGACGACCAGGACGTCCACGACGGGGCCGCCGACGGTGTCGCCCACCTCGCGCGAGCGCCGTGCGGCGGACAGGGAGGCCCCGGCGGCGGGGCGGCCGGCGGGGCTCATGGCGTGAGGGTCCTCTCCAGGATGGTGCGCAGCTCCGCGAGGAGAGCCGCCGGGGCCAGCCCGGCGTCGTCCTCGTCGGTCATGGTCCGCAGCGACAGCGCGAAGGACTGCACCACCAGCAGCACCGACCGTGCCTGCCGCCCGGTGTGCGTCCGGCGCACCGACCCGTCGGCGTGGCCCTCCTCCAGCGCCTCGGCCAGCAGCCCCAGCAGGGCCTCCTGGCTCGCGCCGCGCCGGTCGAGGACGTAGGGCAGGAGCAGCTCCGGATCGACGTCGACGATCTTGCGGAACAGGGGGTGCGCCCGGAACGCCTCCACCCCCGCCACCAGGCCCTCGACGATGCGCGCGCGGGTACCGGTGTCCGGGGCCGGTGCGGGGATCGCGCCGGTGGCCACCGCGATCCACTCCCGGGTCATCAGGTCGCCGACCAGGGACCGCACGTCCGGCCAGCGCCGGTACAGCGTCATCCGGGAGACGCCGGCCCGGCGGGCGACGTCGGTCATCGTCGTGCGCCGCACCCCGACGGCCAGCACGCAGTCGCGTACGGCGTCCAGCACCGCGTCGTTGTCCGAGGAGGTCTGCCTGCTCGAATGGTTGTGACGGTTAGGCGTCATGTGTAACAGTGTAACGCCCCGTGGGACGGTGCGTACGGCATCCCTCGAAGCGACCGTGAGGACGACAGGCCATGGACATGCTGTGGAACGGCTGGGGCGACCCGGCCAGGGCGACGCCGCTGCCCGACTCGGTGACCGGGCTGCTGCGCGAGCTGCTCGGCGTCACCCCCCGCGCCGCCGCCCCTCTCCCGCTGGAGGAGATCCAGGTACCCGCCTCCGCACTGGGCCCGGACGCCCGCCGGGCGCTGGAGGCCGCCGTCGGACAGCGCGCCCAGGACGTGCGCACCGACGCGGAGAGCCGGATCCGGCACACCCGCGGCAAGTCCACCCCCGACCTGCTGCGGATCCGCGCCGGCGACGTCGCCGACACCCCGGCCGCCGTCGTCCTCCCGGACGGTCACGACGAGGTGCTCGCCGTGCTGGCCGCCTGCGCCGAACACGGCCTGGCCGTCGTGCCGTTCGGCGGCGGCACCTCGGTCGTGGGCGGCCTCGCCCCCGGACGCGCGGGCGCGTTCGTCGCCCTCGACCTGCGCCGCATGAACCGCCTGCTCGACCTCGACGAGGTCTCCCGCACCGCCACCCTCCAGCCCGGCCTGCGCGCCCCCGAGGCGGAGGCGCTGCTCGCCGAGCGCGGCTACACCCTCGGCCACTTCCCCCAGTCCTACGAGTGGGCCACCATCGGCGGCTTCGCCGCCACCCGCTCCAGCGGACAGGCCTCCGCCGGCTACGGCCGCTTCGACGAGATGGTCCTCGGCCTCACCCTCGCCACCCCCACGGGCACCCTCGACACCGGCCGCGCCCCGCGCTCGGCGGCCGGACCCGACCTGCGCCAGCTCGTGCTGGGCTCGGAGGGTGCCTTCGGCGTCATCACCTCCGTCACCGTGCGGGTACGGCCCCTGCCCGCGGTCCGCCGCTACGAGGGCTGGCGCTTCACCTCCTTCGACGAGGGCGCCACGGCGCTGCGCCGGCTCGCCCAGGACGGACCGCGCCCCACGGTGCTGCGGCTGTCCGACGAGACCGAGACCCTGATCGGCCTCGCCCAGCCGGACGCCATCGGCGCCTCGCCGGAGCGCCAGGGCGCGGGATGCCTGGCGGTCGTCGGCTTCGAGGGCACCGAGGAGGACACCGCGCACCGCCGGGAGGGCGCCGCCGCCGTCCTGCGCGAGGGCGGCGGCACCTTCGCCGGGGCGGAGCCCGGTGAGCGCTGGGCCCACGGCCGCTACTCCGCGCCGTACCTGCGCGACTCCCTGCTCGACGCCGGGGCGCTCGCCGAGACCCTGGAGACCGCGGCCACCTGGTCCCGCCTCCCCGCCCTGTACGCCGCCGTCCGCGAGGCACTCACCGCCACGCTCACCGAGGCCGGCACCCCGCCCCTGGTCATGTGCCACATCTCGCACGTCTACGAGAACGGCGCCTCCCTCTACTTCACCGTCGTCTCCGCCCAGGGCGAGGACGCCGTGGCGCACTGGACCCGGGCCAAGCACGCCGCCAACGACGCCATCCTCGCCGCGGGCGGCACCATCACCCACCACCACGCGGTGGGCACCGACCACCGTGACTGGTACGTCCGGGAGGCGGGCCCCCTCGGCGTCGCGGCCCTGCGCGCCGTCAAGCGGAGCCTGGACCCCGCCGGGCTGCTCAGCCCGGGTGTGCTGCTGCCCGCCGACTGACCCCGGCGCACGCACGCACCCACCCCGTGAGACAACAGTCCGGCCACACCCGTCAGCCCGGAGGACACCGATGCGCCAGTTCACCGCCGTCGTCAACCCCGCCGCGGGCGGCGCCACCTCGGCCGCCGCACTCCTCGGGGTGGCCCGCCTGCTGCGCGAGGCGGGCGCCGGGCTGGAGACCGAGTACAGCCACAGCCTCGCGCACGCCCGTGAACTCGCCCGGCGGGCGGGGGAGCGGGGGCGGGTGGTGCTCGCCGTCGGCGGCGACGGCATGGCGGGCGGGATCGGCGGCGCCCTCAGCGGTACCGGCACCCTGCTCGGGCTGGTCCCGGCCGGACGCGGCAACGACTTCGCCCGCGCCCTGAAGCTGCCCACCGAACCGGCCGGACTGGCCGAGGTGCTGCTGCACGCCGAACCCTGCCCGGTCGACACCGTCGAGGTCACCTCCGCCGTCCACGACCGCACCGTCGTCCTCGGCAGCGTGTACGCCGGTGTCGACGCGCTCGCCAACCGGCACGCCAACCACGCGCGGCTGCTGCGCGGCGCCGCCTCCTACTACGCGGGCGCGGTACGGGCGGTGGCGGGCTGGCGGGCGACCGGCTACCGGGTCACGGTCGACGGCGAGGAGCACCGGTTCCGCGGCTACACGGTGGTGGCCGCCAACTCCGGCTACTACGGCTTCAACCGCCTCGTCGCACCCTCCGCGCGCGTGGACGACGGGCTGCTGGACGTGGTGATGATCCACGACGCCCCGCGGCGGCTGTTCTTCGCGCTGATGAACGAACTCGCCACCGGCGCCCACGTGCACCGGCCCCAGGTACGCGTCCTGCGCGGCCGGGAGGTCCGCATCGAGGCGGACCGGGCGATACCCTACGGCGCCGACGGCGAGGTCGAGGCCGTCGTGCCCGTCACCGCCAGGGTGCTGCCGGGGGCGCTGCGCGTCCTGTGCTGAACACACCGCGGGGCCGGACGCCCGCAACGGCGCCCGGCCCCACGGTCCGTCGGTTCAGCCCCGCGGTGTGGTGAAGCGTTCCCACACCCGGTGCGAGCCCATCAGCTCCGTCACCCGCTCCAGGGCCGCGGTGCCGGAGTCGGCGACGATCACACCGGGGGCGTCGGCGGGCACCCCGGATGCCTCCAGGGCCGGCTCGCCGCCCGCCCACACACCGATCGCCTTGCCGTGCCGGAACGCCTCCGACAGCAGTAGGCTCACCCGCGGGTCGATCGTCCCCGGCCCGGCGGGCGCCGGTCCGGCCTTGTAGTCCCGCGGCGTGTAGGCGTCGCCGCCCATGTCGGGCGTCCCCGCGATCAGCACCGCGTCGAACTCGACCGACCGCGCGGTGACATAGCTGCGCTGCACGGTCAGCGCGGCGTCACCGGAGCCCAGGGTGCCGCCGGTCGGCGCCACCACCAGCGGCACCATCCCGGCGTTCAGCACCGCCTCGCGCACCGCGCCGACGCCCTCCAGGTCGGCCCCGCCGGTCACGATGCCGATCACCCTGCCGTCCAGCGGCCAGACGCCGCCCACCTGGGACAGCGCCGGGCTGGGCGCGACGTCGGCCAGCGGCACGGTCGGCTCCGGGGCGGGCAGGCCGAGGCCCTCGGCGACGCCCGCGCACAGCTCGGGGTCGATGTTGGCCAGGACCTGCAGCGTCCGCTCCCGGATCGCCTGCTCGTAGCACTTGCCCAGCTCGAAGGTGTAGGCACCGATGATGTGCTCGCGCTCCACCGGGCTCATGCTCAGCCAGAACCGCCGCGGCTGGCTGAAGTGGTCCGCGAACGACTCGGGGGCCTCCCGGACCTTGCGCCCCTCCGGCACCCGCACCGGAGCCTCGACGAAGGCGTTCGTGTCCGCGCCGGCGGTGAACGGGCAGCCGCCGTCCAGGGAGTTGGGCCGGTAGGGCGCCACACCGCGGTGCACGGCCGTCTGGTGCATGCCGTCCCGGAGCATGTCGTTGACCGGCGCCTGCGGCCGGTTGATCGGCAGCTGCGGGAAGTTGGGGCCGCCCAGCCGCGTGATCTGCGTGTCCAGGTACGAGAACAGCCGCCCCGCGAGCAGCGGGTCGTCGGTGACGTCGATGCCGGGCACCAGGTGCCCGACGTGGAAGGCGACCTGCTCGGTCTCGGCGAAGAAGTTGGACGGATTGCGGTTCAGGGTCAGCAGGCCGACCGGCTGCACCGGCGCCAGCTCCTCGGGCACGAAGTTGGTCGGGTCCAGCAGGTCGATGCCCTCGAAGGTCTGCTCCGGGTTGTCCGGGAAGGTCTGGATGCCCAGCTCCCACTGCGGGTGGGCGCCCGCCTCGATGGCGTCCGCCAGGTCCCGGCGGTGGAAGTCCGGGTCGACGCCGTTGATGATCTGCGCCTCGTCCCAGACCAGCGAGTGCACGCCCAGCTTGGGCTTCCAGTGGAACTTCACCAGCGTCGTGGCGCCCTCGGCGTTCACCAGCCGGAAGGTGTGGACGCCGAAGCCCTCCATCATCCGGTAGGAGCGCGGGATGCCCCGGTCGCCCATGAAGAAGATGGTGTGGTTCGTCGCCTCGGTGTGCAGCGACACGAAGTCCCAGAAGGTGTCGTGGGCGCTCTGCGCCTGCGGGATCTCCCGGTCCGGGTGCGGCTTCGCCGCGTGCACCACGTCCGGGAACTTGATGGCGTCCTGGATGAAGAAGACCGGGATGTTGTTGCCGACCAGGTCGAAGACGCCCTCACTGGTGTAGAACTTCGTCGCGAACCCGCGCGTGTCCCGCACCGTGTCCGACGACCCGCGCGAGCCGACCACCGTGGAGAACCGGGTGAACACCGGCGTCTCCACGTCCGCGGCCAGGAAGGCGGCCTTGGTCACCGAGGCCGCCGTGCCGTAGCTCTGGAAGACCCCGTGCGCGCCCGCGCCCCGCGCGTGCACCACGCGCTCCGGGATGCGCTCGTGGTCGAAATGCATGACCTTCTCGCGCAGATGGTGGTCCTGGAGCAGGACCGGGCCGCGCGGACCGGCCTTCAGCGAGTGGTCGGTGTCGTACAGCCGGGTCCCCTGAGCGTCCGTCAGGTAGCTGCCGGACTGCGCCACCCGGGCCTGGTCGGCGCCGGTGGGCTGACCGGTCGGCGACACGGTGTCCGGGCCGCTCTGGTCCGGCTTCGGGGGCAGCGGCTCGCGCGGCTCGGTGGGCTCGGCGACGGACGGCGACTCGGGGCCGGGCCGGCCCGGAATCCCGTCCGGCGGCCCCCCGGCCTCGCCGTGCAGGCCCTCGGTCACCTTGTGGACTGCTCGCTTGAGGGGATTGGCCTCGCTCATCGGCCTTTCTCCGTTCTGGGCGGGCCGCTGCACGCGCCCGGTCGTGTTCGAGTACCGACTGCCGTGGTGGGCCGTGACCGCGTACCCAGTGTTCGGGACTCAAGGCATGGGTGCGAGCAACGGGGGCGGCCGGCTCAGGTGATGGTCTGTCCGTCATGGGTGCCGCCCCGGCAGAGCGACGTGAAGGAGCCGGTCCCGTCCCCGTCCGCCGAGATGACGATCACTCCGCCGCCCCGGATGCACTCGCTCGCCGTCACCTCGCCCGGCAGGCTCGCGGCGCCCGGCACCGAGGCCTGCGCTCCGGTGGCACACAGGACCGACACGGCCAGGGCCGCGAGCAGGGTGCACGACGACTTGCGCATGGGGACGGCTCCTTCTCACCGGTGCCGTCCCAGCGTCACCGGCCCCGGCGCGGCACGCCACCGGGGGCGCGCGCACGGGGGAGCGCGCACCACGGAGTCCGCATCACACGGGGGAGGGCCCCGACCGCGGCCGCGGTCGGGGCCCTCGAAGCGCCGGACGGAACCTAACCCTCCGTGTGCGTCACGCCCGCCGGCTCGAACGACACCCGGGTGCGGGCGCCGTCGGCCCAGACCACCTCCACGCCGTCCGCCCCGGGCACCACCTCGGCGACCGCGTCGGCCGCCGGGACGCTCACCGGTTCACCGGTCAGCGCGGCCAGCGCGACGTGCAGCGAGGTGCCGCCCGCCGGGCCGGACAGCCGGGGCAGCTCCGCCCACGGCACGTACGCGGTGCCCTGCGGGGCGCGCACGGTCTCCGCCTCGCGCTCCCAGCCGTAGAGGCCGTGCAGCGCGGAGACCAGGGGCTCCTCGGGACCGGTGGCCCAGCCGGTGTGGGTGACCCGCGCCCCGGCCGGCGCCCCGACCACCCGGTGCACCCGCAGCTCGTACGGCCCCCGCGCCACCGTCACGCTCTCCACCCGCAGTCCCGGCACCATCGGAGCCCCGGCCACGAAGACGGGCCGGTGCCAGGAGGCCGCCCAGCCCCAGCCGTCGCCGTGCCCCGCCCCCAGCGGGTGGACGCGGCGCCGCACACTGGATCGGCCGCCGACCTCGACGGACAGGTGGTTGTCCGCCACGTTCTCCCGGGCCGTGGGACCCGTCCGGGTCGAATAGGCCTGCCGGCCGTAGTGCGGGTCGTCCTCGGCGGCCGACTCGCCCTCGTGCGGCCGGACATGGTCGCTGCCGTGGTTGTGCAGCCGTACGATCCCGTCGCCGCGGGTCGCCTGCAGCAGCAGTCCGGGCGCGGGCAGGGCCAGGACGCGGTCGGCCTCCTCCACCGGCGCGGGCTGCTCCGGCGCCGTCCACAGCGGATGGTCCGCCGGGGCCAGCAGCGACACGAACGCCTTCGACGCCCAGTACGGGGAGGCCGGGCCGGAGTACAGCTGCAGCGTCGCCTCGTGCGGCCCGTGCCAGCCCAGGCTCAGCACCCCCTCGTCCGTCAGCGCCCCGCGGTCCACGAAGTAGCGCAGACTTCCGCTGACCAGCCGCCGCGAGGCGCCCGGCGGCAGCGGGGTGTGTCCGGTCAGCGCGCCCAGGCCCACGGCCGCCGACGCGGCGAAACGGTAGGTGAGCGAGCGGCCGAAGTGCAGCGGCGCCCCGTCCGCGCCGAACATCAGCGCGAAGCCGTCGAGGTGGGCGCGCAGCCGCTCCCCGTACCGGGCGAGGGCGTCGGTGTCGCCGCCCAGGTGCGCGTCGAGCACCGGGTAGAGGTGCAGTGCCCAGCCGTTGTAGTGGTCGAAGGCGCGGCCGTCGCCGTCGGCGTACCAGCCTTCGCCCCGGTACCAGCCCTCCAACAGCTCCAGCGCCCGCTCCCGGGCCGCGGCCGTCTCCGCGTCGCCGCGGCCGACCGACTCCAGGAACCCGGCGACCGTGTACGGGAACAGGTACCAGTTGTTGGGCGCCGGAACGTGCCGCAGCGCCCCGCGCAGCCACTCCTCCACCCGGTCCTGGACCCCGGAGTCGAGGTGCTTCCAGAGCCAGGGCGCGGTCAGCCGCAGCCCGAGCGCCACCGAGGCCGACTCGACCATGGGCTGGCCCTGCACGTCGTGGTCGAGGATCAGCGGCCAGGACTCGGTGTCCGCGCGGCCGGGCGTGCGGGTGCCCGACGCGAGGCCCTCGGCATAGCGGTCCAGCCAGCCGTGCGGGTCCGCGCCGTCCGCACCCGCGACGCGGAAGCCCGCCGCGAGGAAGGTCCGCGCGAAGCCCTCCAGGCCGTCGGAGCGCACCCCCGAGCGCGAGGGCCGGCCCGGCAGGTCGAGCAGGGCGCGGCCCGGGGTGCTCCACCGCCACGCGGCCCACAGCAGCCCGTCCGCGACGGCCTCCCAGTGGGCCCGGGTGTATCCGGTGTACGGGCTCGACGCACGGTCCTCGGTGGGCAGTTCGAACGGGATGCTCATGCCAGGAACGCCAGCCTTTCGCGTCGTACGGGATGGAGGAAGCCGGAACCGGACGCCCAGCGGGTCGTCTCGGCGAGGGCGAGGTCGGCCAGCCGGCGCCACTCGTTGCCCTCGGAACCGGCGAGGTGCGGGGTGATCAGCGCGTGCTCGCAGTCCCACAGCGGGTGGTCCGGCGGCAGCACCTCGGGGTCGGTGACGTCCAGCACCGCCCGGATCCGGCCCGCCGTCACGGCGTCGGTGAGCGCCTCCTGGTCGACCACCGCCCCGCGGGAGGTGTTGATCAGCACCGCGTCGGCGGGCATCGCCTCGATCAGCGGCCGGCTCACCAGGCCGCGGGTGGTGGGCAGCAGCGGGGTGTGCACGCTGACGGTGTCGCAGCGCGCGAACAGCTCGGGCAGCCCCACGTTCGCCACGCCCAGTGCGGCGGCCTCCGCGTCGCTCACGTACGGGTCGTGCAGCAGGACCTCCACGTCGTGCGGCCGCAGCAGCTCGACGACCCGGCGGCCGATCAGCGAGGCCGACAGGATCCCCACCGTGCGGCGGTAGTTGCCGACGCCGCGCGGGGTGCGCAGCCAGTTGCCGCGGGTCCGGCTCACCCGGAAGTCCCGGGCCCGCTCCAGCACCCGCTTGCCGCTCAGCAGGATCATGCCCAGGGTGTACTCGGCCACCGGCAGTGCGTTGGCCGCGGCGGCCGAGGAGACCTCGACGCCCCGCTCCCAGCACGCGTCGGTGACGTGCCCGCGGACACTGCCCGCCGTGTGCACCACGGCCCGCAGCCGCGGCGCCGCCCGCAGCGCCTCCGCGTCCAGCGGCGGACAGCCCCACCCGGTGATCAGCAGCTCCACGTCCGCCAGTACGGACCGGGCGCGCGGCGTGGACAGGTCGTCGAGCACCGGGAACGGCGCGAGGTCGCAGACCCGGCGGAAGGCGGCGAGGGACTCGGGGTCGAGGACGGCCGAGGCGGCGTCCGGGGACATGGCCACGGCGGCACGGGGCCGGTGGCCGGGTCCGGGGTGGTGCACGGTCACTTGACGGCTCCGGCGGTCAGGCCGCTGCGCCAGAATCGCTGGAGCAGCACGAAGGCGAGGATGAGCGGCAGTACGGCGAGCAGCGAACCCATGATGACCACGGGGTAGTACTCGGGCGACACGGACGCCGAACTGTTCCACTGGTACAGGCCCAGACTGACGGGATACAGGTCCTGGTCGGACAGCATCACCATGGGCAGGAAGAAGTTGTTCCAGATCGCGGTCAGCTGGAAGAGGAAGACGGTGATCAGACCGGGTCCGAGCATCCTGAGCGCCACCCGCGCGTACGTGGTCAGCTCACCGGCCCCGTCCACGCGCGCCGCCTCCAGCACCTCGTCGGGCACGTAGCCCCGCGCGAAGATCCGGCCGAGGTAGACCCCGAAGGGATTGAACAGCACCGGGATGAACACCGCCCAGAAGGTGTTGACCAGGCCGGCCTCGGAGGCCATCAGGTACAGCGGCAGCGCCAGCACCGTCTGCGGCACCATGACCGCCGCGAGGACCAGTCCGAACAGCTTCTCCTTGTGCCGGAAGCGGTACTTGTCGAAGGCGTAGCCGCAGGCCACGCTCACCAGCGCGCCGACGGCGGCACCGAGGACCGCGTACAGCAGGCTGTTGACGTACCAGCGGCCGTACAGCCCGCCGTCCATGGCGAAGACGTCCTCGAGGTTCTGCAGCAGGGAGAAGTCGCTCAGGGACAGCAGGTCGCTGCTGAACAGCGCGTCGCGGTTCTTGGTCGAGGCCAGCACCAGCCACAGCACCGGCAGCAGGGTGTACAGGACGGAGACGGCGACGACCACGTTGACGGTCGCCCGACCCAGCAGTCTCGGGCGGAGCAGGGAGCTGTCGGCGGCGCTCATCGGGCCTCCTCGGAGTCGGCACGGCTGGTGAAGCGGGTGACGCCGTAGGACAGGGCGATGGTGCACACCAGCAGGACCACCGAGGCCGCCGCGGCGAGGCTGTAGTTGTTGCGGGTGAAGGCGGCGTCGTAGATGTACATGCTGGGCGAGAACCGCGAGTTGATCATCGGGGAGGACTGGCTGAGCAGCATCGGCTCGGTGAACAGCTGGAGCGCCCAGATCAGGGTGAAGATCGAGACCATCACGATGGAGGCCCGCACCAGCGGCGTCTTGACCTGGAGCGCCGTGCGCACCGGCCCGGCCCCGTCGACGACGGACGCCTCGATCACCTCGCGGGGCACGGCCTGCAGGGCGGCGTAGAACACCACCATGTTGTAGCCGAGGTTGCTCCACAGGGCGATGTTCACGATGGACGGGAGCACCGTGTGCACGCCCAGGAAGTCGATCGTGATGTCGCCCTTGGCGAACAGCTCGATCACCGGACTGATGCCGGGCGTGTACAGATACAGCCAGATCAGCGCGGCGATGATGCCGGGCACCGCGTGCGGCAGGAAGAGGCCGAGCTGGGCGAAGGCGCGCAGCCGCACCACGCCGGAGTCGAGGAGTAGGGCGAGCGCCAGTGCGCCGACGACCATGAGCGGGATGTAGATCAGGCAGTACAGGGCGACCGTGCCGAGACCGCCGAGGAAGGTGGGGTCGGTCAGGACGGCCGCGTAGGAGCGCAGTCCGACGAAGACCGTGCGTTCGGGTCCGAAGCCGAGGCCCGGCTGGTCGTCGCTGAAGAAGCTGAGGTAGACGGCGGTGCCGACGGGGATCAGGAAGACGGTCACGAGCAGGGCGAAGAACGGCGTCATGAGGACGCCGGCGGCGGTCAGCTGACGGCGCCTGGCCGCTCTGCGGGCGCGCAGACCCGAGGCGGAGGGTGTCGGGGCGGCGGCGCGGGCGGCGCCGGCCGGTACCCGTGAGTGGGTGGTCGTGGTCATGGGTGTGTCACCTGCCTTTCGTCGGCTCAGGTGCTGTGCTGGGTGGTGGACAGGCCGAGCGCCTTGAGGTCGGGCATGGTGCCCTCCTGGGCGGTGCGCAGCGACTCGACGAGACTGCCCTGGCCGCCGCTGACCCGGGCGAAGGAGTCCTGCATGACCTTCTGGGTGGCGCTCATCCGCGGGCCCCAGAGCCACTGGTCGCCGATCTTCTCGGCCTCCTGCTCGAACAGGCTGTAGATGTCCTGGCCGCCGTAGTACGAGCGGTCGAAGGCGTCGCGGCCCACGGAGACCAGTCCCGGCGCCGCCGGGTACTGGCTGCTGGTGCCGCTGGAGAGCCGGGCCCGCAGGGAGTCGGGGTGGGAGACCTGCCACTCGATGAACTCCATCGCGGCCTCCGGGTGCCTGCTGTCCTCGGTGATCGCGAAGGTGGAGCCGCCGTGGGTGCCGGTCGCGGGGCTCGCGGTGTCCCACTGCGGCAGCGGCGCGATCCGCCACTGGCCCTTCTGCCCGGGGCGCGCGTTCATCTGGGCGCCGGCGTCCCAGGCGCCGGTGAGCCGGGTGAGCACCAGTCCGTTGCCGATCTGCGCGTCGGACTGCCTGCTCTCGACGGCGTTCATGAAGACGTCGTCCCGGTCGATCAGCCGCTGCCAGTACGCGGCGACCCGCCGCGAAGGCGCGTCGGCGAGGGAGACGTTCCAGGCGCCCTTGGAGGTGTCGAACCACTGGGCCCCCGCCTGCCAGGCGTAGCAGGCGAACTGGGTCATCCCGTCGGTGGGGAAGAGCACCAGCCGGCGGTCGGGCGCCTTGCGACGCACCGTGGCCGCCTGCTCGGCGAACTCGTCCCAGGTACGGGCGACCTGAAGCCCGTACTCGTCGAACAGGTCGGCGCGGTAGTGCATCACCATCGGTTCGACGTCCAGCGGCACGGCGAACACCCGGCGTTCGAAGGTGGTCAGGCCGAGCGCCTGCGGCAGCAGCTTGCGGCGCAGGCCGTCGCTCATCAGGTCGGTGATGTCGCGGGCGACGCCGTCGATGGCGAACCCCGGGACCTGCGGATACTCCAGGGTGGCGACATCGGGCGCGTTCCCGGCCCGGGCGGCGTTGCTGAGCTTGGCGTAGCCGCCCTGGCCGCCGGAGGGGATCTGCTGGAACTCCACCTGGATGTTGCGGTGCGTGCGGTTGAACGCGTCGACCACTTCCTGGCTGCCGCGCAGGGCGGACCAGAAGGTGATGCGGGTGGTGGTGCCCGTGCGGGCCGACGATGCGCCGCTCCCCCCGCTGCAGGCGCTCGCGGCTCCTGTCAGGGGTAGGGCGGTCATCGCGGCGAGCACGGAGCGACGGCTGGGTCGTCCGGGCATGGCGCCTCCGCGGCTCCTGCGGGTCCGCTTCGGTGCGGACACGACTCATCGAGACACCGGAATCCTGAACGCCCCGCCTCAAACGGTCAATAGATCGATCAGAAGAAAATGAAACGCTCAAACGCTCATTGAGTGAGCGGTTCGAGCAACCGGTCCGTCGAACCCCGCACCATCAGCCGCGGCAGCAGCTCGACCCGCCGCCCCGGCTGCCGGTCGCCGGGCGCCTCGGCCAGGCGCTGGAGCAGCAGCTCCGCCGCCGCGTGCCCGACCTCGGCCTTCGGCGGCGACACGGCCGTCAGCGGGGGCGAGGCCAGACCGGCCACCACGTCGTCGTACGCGACCACCGAGCAGTCCTCCGGAACGCGCACCCCCTCCTCCGCGAGCCGCTGGACCACCATCAGCGCGTCCACGTCGCCGTGCAGCACCATCGCGGTCGCTCCCACCTCGCGCATCAGCGCGGGCAGTCCGGCGCTCTCGGCCGCGGAGTACGGCCCGTCGACCCCGGCCTCCGGCGCGACCAGCGTCCACGCCCACCGCTCCACCAGGGGGTGCGCGGCGGCGATCTCGGTGAACGCGGCCCGCAGCGAACGGGCGGTGGGGCTGTCGTGCCGGGTGGCGAACACCATGCGCCGGTGACCCAGTCCCGTCAGGTGGTCCACCGCCAGGTGGGCGCCGTACCAGTGGTCCGAGCACACCGAGTCCAGGGCGTGCAACGCGCTGCCGCGCCACGGGCGGCGCTCCATCAGCACCGTCGGCACCCCGACGCCGGCCAGCCACTCGTGGTCGGCCTCCTCGTCGGCCCGGCCGCGCCACCGCGGCGCGATCAGCAGCCCGTCCGCGCCGTCCGCCAGCGCCCGCTCCACCAGCGGGCGTTCGGCACCGGACGCCTGCGGCGCGAGGTGCAGGGCCATGCGCACCCCCGCCCGCTCCAGGACCGTACGGGCCCCGTGCAGCGTCTCGGTCAGGTACGAGTGCCGCACGGGAACCACCACGGCCACCCGGTCCCCGGCCGCCGGAACCGCGTCGGCCGAAGTCTCCCGGGCCGGCAGCGTCGACCGCACCACCCCGTGCCCGCGGCTCAGCCGGCCCTCGCGCGTCAGCTCCTCGACGTCGCGGCGCACGGTGACCACCGAGACCTGCAACTCGTCGGCGAGGTCGCGCACCCGCGCGGTACCGCGCGCCTGGACCGCCGCCAGTATCCGCTGGCGCCTGAGATCGACCGGCTCCCGCATCAGGCCTCCCCACCCGTGAATGTTCGTTTGAGCGATTCCGCGCCATCATAACGATCGCTCGTGCCGGGTGCCGGGGCCTTTCCCCACGGCCGGGCGCCGCACGTCCGGGGCCTACGGCTCCGGGTCGGCCAGCAGCGGTCCCAGCGGGCCCAGGTCGAGGTTCAGGTCGGAGCGGCTGAGTCCGTGCTGGGCGCACAGGTCGTCCATCCGCTCGTCGAGCAGCATCAGCGCCGTGCCGAGCCGGTCCTCCTGCTCCGCGCTCAGCGTCCCCTCGTCGAAGCGGCGCACGGCCTGGCGCTCCATGAGCTGGCGCAGCAGCTCCACCACGGTCAGCACCAGCGCGGCCAGGTCGTTCGTGACCCGCTCCGGATCCAGGTCGAGGGCGTGGGCGGCACGGCCCCGGGGCGCGGTCACAGCGGTCCGCTGTCCGGCCAGGGAGCGGGCACCCGCTCGTTCACCGACGACAGCAGCGCGTGCAGGGAGATCCGCACCAGCGGCACGTCCGCGATCGCCAGGACCAGGTCGCCGCTGACCACGACACCGGTCGCCAGCACCCGGTCCAGCAGGTCGACCAGGGGCACCCCGACCGGTGCGTACGGCTCCGGGCCGTCCCAGGGCACGGGAGCCGGGCCCGGCGTACGGGCGTCCGGGACGGTCATGAGAGGGCCTCCTGGCCGGGGCCGGCATGCGGGTCCTCGTCCCAGCGGGCGAAGGAGTACGGGATCCACGGGCCCGAGGCCTCCACCCGCACAGCGGGGTGCGGCGCGCCGGCGGTCAACCGGGCCAGGGCCGCGGTGAAGTCGGCGCGCCGGGCGTCCTCCACCAGGTAGGCGGCGTTCAGCAGCTGCGGGGTCCGGTGGCCCGTCAGCCGCTCGCTCTGCGGGCGGTGCCGCGTCGCGGCGACCGCGTGGCGGCGCAGTGCCGTGTCGACGGCCTCCGCCTCGGCCAGCGCCTGCCCGCGTGCCCCGCGCTGCTCGCGCCGCCGCGCGCTGACCCGGCTGAGGTAGGCCCGTCCCCCGTCGCAGGAGCCGGTGGGAGCGCCGGCGCCGTCGTCCCCGGGGGCCTCGGGCGCGGTTCCGGCGGCGTGCACCTTCACGGCCCACTCCGTACGGTCGCGCAGCCGGTCGAGCAGCGTCTCCAGCACGGGCCGGCGGGCGGCCACCGCCCGGGCCGCGGTCAGGTCGCCCCGGTACAGCGTCGCCATCGGCAGCGGCACGACGGGGCCCCGCCCGGCAGCGGCCTCGACGCCCCGGTGGTGGGCGCGGGCACAGCGTTCCAGGTCAGCGGGCCGGTTGAGCCGCTCGGTCAGCGCCTCCTCGTCGAACAGGGCCGCCGGGACGTCCTGCACGATCAGGCACAGGCCGCCGTCCGCACGCAGGACGCGCAGCGGACCGCCCTCCTCGTGCCCCCTGACCGCCGCCAGACCGGCCGGGTCGGGCGGGGTGCGGGTGACGGCGAAGGCGCACACGATGCCGGGTGCCGCCGGTCCGGCGGCGGACGCGCTCATCGCACCGCTCCCGTCGTCTCCCCGGCGGCGCCCTCCAGAGCGTCGAGGCGCTCCCGCAGCCGAGCGTTCTCCTCGGCGAGCGCGTCCCGCGCGGCCCGGGAGGACAGCGCGGGGTCCGTCTCCCACCAGTCGATGCCCGCCTTCTTCGCGGTGTCCACGGAGGCGATGAACAACCGCAGCCGGATCGTCAGCAGTTCGATGTCGAGGAGGTCGATCTTGATGTCGCCGGCGATGACGATGCCCTTGTCCAGGACGCGTTCGAGGAGGTCGGCGAGGCTGCCGGAGGGCGGCCCGTAGGGCTCCGTACCCGGGCCCGGGTAGCGGTGTTCGAGGTCGGTCACCGCCGGCTCCCCGCGGCGGCGTCAGCGACGCGGGCGGGCACGCTCGTCGTCCTCGTCCTCGTCCTCGTCCTCGTCGTCGCCGTCGTCCTCGTCGTACTGGTCGCCCTCATAGGGCTCCTCCTCGTCGTCGTACTCACCTTCCTCGTCGTCCCCGTACCGGTCCCCGTACTCGTCCTCGTCGTCCCCGGTGTCGTCGGCGTCGGCCTCCTCCTCGTCCAGCGCCTCCTCGTGGCTCCTGACGACCTCGCCGTCGCGGATCTCGCCGCGCCAGCCCTCGATCTCCTCGGCGTCCGCCAGGGTCACGTGCCGCGCGAAGTGCTTCAGGTCCAGCCGCAGTCGGCGTCCCTGGGCACGCCAGAGATTGCCGGTCTTCTCGAAGAAGCCCGCCGGGTAGTACTCGACGACCACGACGACCCGGGTCAGCCGGGGCGCCAGGGCGTGGAAGGTGACGACTCCGTTGGCACTGCCCTTGGCGCCTTCGGAGGTCCAGGCGATCCGCTGGTCGGGGACCTGCTCCTGGACGGTCGCCTTCCAGCTGCGGCTCGAGAAGGCGATCTTGGCGGTCCAGTCCGAGGTGACCTCGTCGTGGGGGCTCACGCTCTGCACGCCCTTGGTGAAGCCGCTGAAGTCCTGGAGCTGCGTCCACTGGTCGTAGACGGTGCGCAGCGGGACGCCGATGTCGACGGTCTCCATGATGTGCGTCGCCTTGACGCTGCCGCCGCCGCTGCCGCCGCTTGCCGAACCGCCGCCGCCCTTCGAACCGCCGCCACCCTGCGAGGCAGCGCCGTCGGCGGACTCGGTCAGGCGGTCCGTCAGGGACCCGATCCGTTCCCCCGCCCTGCCGACGAGGCCCTGCCCCGCGGCGGAGAGGTAGCCGCCCAGGGCGTCCTTGAGGTCGCCGAGGGGCGACGGGCCGCCGCCGCCCTGCCGGTCGGGGGTCATGCGCGCCCACCTCCGCGCCTGCCGCCGGGACCCGGCGCACGTTTCGCCGGTACGGTCTTCTTCGCGGCCGCCTTCTTCGCCGTCTTCCGCGCTGGAGACGCGGCTTTGCGCGGCGCGGCCTTGCGTGGCGCGGCCTTCTTCGCCGTCTTCCGGGGTGGCGCGGGCCGCCGGTCCTCCTCCCGGTCCTCCTCGTCGAAGAAGGCCTCCTCGTCCGGAGCGCCCTCGTCCCAGGAGCCGTCGCGGTCGTCGCGGCCGTCGCCGCCGTCGTCCCGTCCGTCCGCGCCGGTGAGCGCGTCGGTACGCTCGCGGAGTCCGTCCGCCAGACCGGTGAGCCGGCGGTTCGCCGCGGCGGTGACGGCCGCGCGGGTGGCGGTCAGCAGCTCGCCGCGGACCTGGTCGCTCAACTCCTGGAACCCAGGCGCCCGTTGCAGACCGCCCAGCCCCTGCCCCAGCACCTGGCCGGGGGAGAGGCCGACGCGTCGGCCCACCAGATAGGAGCCGACCGCGAAGGCCAGCTTGGCCTTCTTCGTGCGCCCGAGGAGGTACCCGCCCGCCACGGCGGCCGCCATGGCCGTCCTGCTGCTGTCGTTCATACGTGTCGTCTCCGCGCTGGACTCGTCGTGGTCGTGGGGCCGGTGGGCCGGCCCCGGCGTTCGAGGAGGGTGAGCAGACGCTCCTCCTCCCGTTCGAAGGCCGCCTCGTCGATTGCGCCCTCGTCCAGGGCCCGGTTGAGCGCGGCCAGCCGCGCCTGCACGGCGCGTGGGTCGTGCGCCTGGCGCCGGGCCTCCTGGAGCAGGTGGTCGGCGATCCATGCCGTGCCGCGCACCGGCGCGAGGGGCAGCAGGAGGAGACCGCTCACGATGCCCACGCGGTCACCGGCCGGCCGGCGTCGCCGGGTGCGGGTCGACGAAGCTGTAGCAGGGCAGCGGCCCGGTCACGGCGAGGGCCAGCCGGTCCCCGCAGGCCCGGGCCCGGGCCGCCACCGCCTCCCGGAACCGCGCCTCGTCGGCCGAGCGCAGCAGGAACGACACGTTGAGCACCTGCTCGTCGTCGGTCGCGCCCCGGACCGTACGCACGGCGAGCGGGGCCAGTTCGTCGACGACCTCCCGGGCCGTGCGGCGCGCCTCCCGGCGCACACCGAGCGCGATCGCCTCGCCCAGCCGGACGTTGGCCTCGTAGTCCGGCCGGCGCCGGGTCCGCAGGGCCAGGCTCCGCAGCTTGTCGTCCCGGCGTACCAGATCGGCGAAGTGGCCGGGCACCACCGTCCCCTTGACGTTGAGTTCCACGCACCCGCGTACGCCGTCGAGCTGTTCGGCCAGGTGAGCGGCGTCCGAGCGGAGCTGGGCGAGAAGGGTGTCGGACCGCGGGCTGAGGACCGCGAACCGCATGGGCAGCACCGGCCCCTGCGCCGCCAGCTCGTCCAGGACGGCCTGGTGGGCCAGCAGGTCACGGCGCCGGGGCCGCAGCCGCGGGGGCGCCTCGGACACCGCGGCGCACAGTCCGGACTCGGTCAGCAGCCGCACCGGGGCGCCGTCGACGCCCGAGGAGCGGGGGGTGCGGACCCCGGCGGGGGCGATGCCGTAGACGTACAGGGCATTGAGGGCGGGCGCCGGTGCGTCGGCGCCGACGGCGGTGCCGGTGGTGGCGGGCGCGGTCATCGGTCCTCCTCCTCGGTGCGCCGGCGGGAGCGGGAACGGGGGCGGTCGTCCTCGTCGCGGGGGCGTGCGGCGGACCGGCCGCGGGGCCGCTCCGCGCTCCTGCCGCGCACCGCGCGTTCGCGGGGACGGGCTTCGGCCTCGGCCTCGGCCTCCGCCTCCTCCTCGTGGTCGTGTTCGTGCTCGGGCGTGAGGACGTCGCGCACCTTGTCGGTCAGGGAGCGTGCCGTCCGCCGGGCGCCGGCCCTGCCCACGGTCTTGGCCACCGGGCTGCCGAACATCTCCGGCACGGTCTTGGACCGCACGTCGTGCTCCAGGTCCAGCCGGTTGCAGGCCTCGGCGAACCGCAGATAGGTGTCGACGCTCGCGACCACGATGCGTGCGTCCACCTTGAGGATCTCGATGCCGACCAGGGAGACGCGCACGAAGACGTCGATCACCATGCCGCGGTCGAGGATGAGTTCGAGGACGTCGTAGAGGGTTCCGGCGCGGGGCGCGCAGACGACCTCGTCGTCGTAGGTGATCATGCGGGGGTCCTTCCGGGTGCGGGCCTCGCGGGTCCGCTCACTGGTCCTGGGCACCACGCCGGTAGCGCGCGATCCTGCGGTACTGGACCAGGTCGCCGTCCGGGTCCAGCTCGACCTCGTAGGTGGCGAGCAGACTGGTGGTGTCGGGGATGCGCGCCACCTCCAGCACGTCCACGTTCACGATCCAGCCGCCGTCCTCGCTCCGGCACACCGCGGAGACCCCTTCGAGGTGGTGCCGGATCAGCTCGGACAGGGCGTCGGCGGCGTGCCGGGCGGCGTCCCGGGCGTCGCGCACGCCTCGCTCGCGCGTGGCCGTGGAGGTGGTGCGGCGCCGTCGCTCGCCAGGTTCTGTCATGTGCCCACTGTGACCGTGGGCCTCGCTCCCCGCGTGCGCAGTTACCCCATCCGGGGCTGCCCCGTGCGCCGGCAGTGCAGGAAGAGGTGCGGCTCCGGCCGGGCGTCCGGGTGGGCCGGGGTGAACATCGACGCCTCCTGCGCCAGCACCTCCAGGCCGGACTCCTCGGCCAGGGCGATCAGGTCCTGGGCGGGGAAGCTGGTCACGCGCACCGGCTGGCCCATGAAGGTGGCGTCCACGTCCTGCACGTCCAGCGGCACGGTGGCCAGGACCAGGTAACCTCCCGGCCGCAGCAACCGCACCAGGTGCCGTACGAGGTCCCGCTGCTCCTCCCGGTCCAGCTGGAGCAGCGAGAAGTACACGCAGACGGCGTCGAACGAGGCGTCCGCCAGTGGCACGTCGCGAATGTCGGCGCACCGGAACTCGGCGGTCGGCACCTGCCGCGCGGCCAGCTCCACCATGACCGGGGAGACGTCGACGCCCAGCACCTGGTGCCCGGCGTCCGCGAGGGTCTCGGCGGTGGGGCGGCCCGTGCCGCTGCCCACGTCCAGCACCCGGCTGCCCGGCGCGAGCCGCGCCAGCAGCCACTCCAGTGAGTGCCGGTGCGTCTTCGACCCGGCGAACGCCTTCTCGTACTCGGCGCCCAGCGCGTCGAACGCGGCGGCGGGCCGCGGGCGTTCCCGGTCGTCGGTCACGTGCGTTCCCTCCGGTGCGGTGAGCCGGTGCCCGGGCATCGTTCCACCGCGGGCGAGCCACCCACAAGGGGCCCTTCGGGGGACAGGGGCGGGGCGAGCGGACAGCCCCGCCCGGCGTGCCGGCGGTTCGGCGTCACCGTCCTGTCGCCTCCCGGTCCGGGCCGGGACCGCTCAGCTCACCGCGGGCGGGCCCCGTCCAGGGCCAGGTCCACCAGCTCCCGGACGAGGGCGTCGTCCAGCGGCGCCCCGCTGAGCAGTACCCGGACGAACAGCGGACCGCTGACCGCCTCGATCAGCAGGCCCGGATCGGTGTCCGCGGCCAGCTCGCCCCGCTCGACTCCCCGCCGGACCATCACCACCGCGCGGTCCAGCCGCTCGCTCCAGTACGGCCCGCGCCGGTCCTCCAGGGTGTCGTCCCGCTCGACGCTCAGCCGCAGCAGCGCCCCGCCCTGCGCGGTGGCGAGGAGCCGGGCCAGGGCGGAGAAGAACGCCAGCAGGTCGTCCCGGACCCGTCCGGTGTCCGGGACCGGCAGCGCGGCGTCCAGCTCCGTGGTCAGCGCGTCCAGGATCAGGTTCTCGCGGGTGCCCCACCGCCGGTACACGGAGGTCTCGTGCACCCCGGCCGCGCGGGCCACGGCGCCGACCGTCGCGCCCGCCAGCCCCTGGCTCGACAGCAGGTCCACCGCGGCCTGAAGCACGGCCCGCCGCATCCGCTCCCCGCGGCGGCGCAGGGGCGGGGCGACGGGTTCCGGTGAGGTCATCGGACCAGCTTAAAGCAAGTCGTCCTGCGTTGGGTGTACGGTTAACGCAAGTCGACCTGCGATGGACCGCTGGGGGCCGGGCCGCGCGGGGTCGCCACCGCACCGAGGAGGTCCTGTCATGGCGCAGATGCTCGCCGCCCGCCTGCACGTCCCGAGCCGCACCCTGCGACTCGAAGAGGTGCCCCGCCCGCAGCCCGGCCCGGGGGAGGTGCTGGTCAAGGTCGAGGCGGCCGGCGTCTGCCTGTCCGACGTGCACCTCATCGACGGCACCCTCACCCCGCTGCTCCTCCAGGGCGACACCGTCACCCTCGGCCACGAGGTCTCCGGCACCGTCGCCGAGACCGGGGCGGGCGTCACCGCCTGGTCGCCGGGGCAGCGGGTGGTGCTGCACGCGGGCGAGTCGCGGGACGGCGTGGTCTACACCCGCGGCGTCGACTACGACGGCGGCTGGGCCGAGTACGCCCTCAGTGCCGCCGACGCCATGACACCGCTGCCCGACAGCATCCCCTTCGAGCAGGGCGCGATCATCCCGGACGCGGTGTCCACGCCGTGGGGCGCGATCACCGAGAGCGGCGCGGTCCGGCCGGCCGAGGCGGTCGGCGTGTGGGGTGTCGGCGGTCTCGGCGTCCACGCCGTGCAGCTGCTCCGGGCCGTCGGCGCCTGCCCGGTCGTGGCCGTCGACCCGAGCCCCGTCGCCCGCGAACGCGCCCTGGCCGTGGGCGCCGACCTCGCCCTGGACTCCGCCGACCCCGAACTGCGCCGGACGGTGCGGGAGGTGACCGGCGGCCTCGGACTCGGCGCCGCCTTCGACTTCGCGGGCGTGCCGCCCGTGCGGGAGCAGGCCGTCTCCGTCCTCGCGCCCAAGGGGCGGCTGGTCCTGGTGGGCCTGACCGACAAGCCGCTCACCGTCACGGACGGGACCCGCTTCAGCTACCTCCAGCAGCGCATCGTCGGCCACTACGGCTCCGACATGCCGGTGGCCCTGCCGCAGCTCCTGCGCCTGATCGAGGGCGGACGGCTGGACTTCTCCGGTTCCGTCAGCGGGGTGCTGCCGCTCGCCGAGGCAGCCGAGGCGGTCGCCCGGCTGGAGAAGAAGGAGGGGAACCCGATCCGGCTGGTCCTGCGCCCGTGAGGTGAGGGAAGGCTGAGAATTCCAGCGCCGGTTGAACGCTCCGGCCCCCGGTTCCGTATGGAGCCGGGGGCATTTCACGTCCGAGTACGTACGAGTACGTCACGACACAGGAGCACGCCTTGGGACACAACAGGCGCAGACGCCCGACCGGGGCGCGGCGCGCGACCTTCGGAGCGGTCGCGCTGATACTGGGGGGCGGCGGCCTGGTGGCCGTCAACGTCTTCGCCTCCGCGACGGAGTCCGGCAACGCCGCCGTCCCCCTGGGCACGTCCGGAGTCGCGGCCACCGTCGACTGCCCCGACCTGACCGAACGGCTCACGGTCGTTCCCGAGCAGGCCAGGCCCGAGGTCGACGCCGAACTCGCCGACCTCGACGCGCAGATCGCCGCCGCCTACCGCCAGCTGCAGGCCGCCGCCCGCACCGCGGATGACGGCACCCTCGACGAGGGCGCGATCCTCGACCCGCTGAAGAAGGAGCGCGCGGCCACGATCGAACGCATCGCCGCCGCCGTCGACAAGGCCGGGGACCGCCCCGCGGGCCTGGACACCCTGGCCGAATGCACCCTGCGCCGCACCGAGGTCGCGTCGGCGGCCACGGAGAGCGGCAGCCCGGCCCCGCAGGGACAGAAGCAGGGGGAGGGCCAGGACCAAAGCCAGGACCAGGGGCAGAGTGAGGGGCAGGGGCAGGGGCAGCAGGACGGTACGGGTGAAGCGCCCGGTGACGGACAGCAGCAGCCCGGCAACGGCGGACAGGCGGGCAACGGCCCCGTGGCGGCGGACTACGCCGACATCGAGTCCGTCCAGCCCAACGTCGTGCGGGCGCCCAGGCAGAAGAAGGCCTCGACCGGTTCCTTCGCCACCAGCTGCGGCGTCAACGCCGAGGGCCTGTTCAACTCGGACAACCTGATCGCCGCCCCCGGTGTCGGCAACGGCGCCCACCACTTCCACGACTATGTCGGCAACCAGGCCAACGACGCCTTCGCGAGCGACGACGACCTGGCCGCCGCCGACACCAGCTGCGCCGACCAGGGCGACAAGTCCTCGTACTACTGGCCCGTGCTGCGCCTCCAGAACGGCACCGCCGAACAGGACGCCCAGTCGCCCGGCGGCGGCATCGAGGGCAACGCGGGCGAGATCGTCACGCCGGCCGAGGTCACCCTCACGTTCGAGGGCAATGAGCGCGGCAGGGTCACGGAGATGCCCCGGCTGCTGCGCATCATCACCGGCGACGCCAAGGCGTTCGTCAACGGCGACACCAACGCGAATGCCTCCTGGAGCTGCACCGGCTTCGAGGACCGGCAGCTGAAGGACAAGTACCCGCTCTGTCCCTCGGGCAGCGACGTGGTACGCACCTTCACCTTCCAGAGCTGCTGGGACGGCCGCAACATCGACAGCGCCAACCACCGGACCCACATGGCCTTCGCCGCCGCCGACGGCAGCTGCCCGGAGGGGTTCCGGGCCGTTCCGCGACTGGTGCAGCGGGTCGTCTACGACGTGGCCGCGCCCAGCCTGGAGGACGGGGGCAGGACCGTGCCGCTGTTCGCCGTGGACTCCTTCCCCGAGCAGTTGCACAAGCCGGTCACCGACCACAGCGACTTCATCAACGTCTTCGACGAGGACCTGATGCGCGAGATGGTCGAATGCATCAACTCCGGTCGCGAGTGCGGTCCGGACACACCCCCGGGATCCGAGCCGGGCCAGGGCGAGGAGCAGCCGGGCGACGGCGACGAGCAGCAGCCCGGTGACGACGGGGCGGCCACCGAACCCCCGGCCGAGCAGACCGCCACGGCCTCCGCACCGGCGGACACCGGCCAGGACGGTCAGAACGGCCAGGACAACCAGGGCCAGGACGACCAGGGTCAGAACGGCCAGGACGGTCAGGGCGGCCAGGACGAGCAGGAGGGCGGGCACGAGCAGGAGGGCGGGAACGAGCAGGCGCCCCCGGCCCCGGCCCGGGGTCAGGACGCCAACGCCTCCGCCGAGCCCAGGTCCGCCACGACACCGGCCGACACCCCGGACGACGTGAGCAGCCCCGTGGCCGCGCCCGAGGCGGCCACCAGCCGGGCCGCGCCCTCGGGGGCCAGGCGACGGGCCACCTCGGCGGGGGGCGGGCGGGCGGC
>NZ_JAIOJZ010000043.1 GCF_020404845.1 Streptomyces hyderabadensis
GGGCTCCCGACGGAGCCCCCTCGCCCCATGTGTCGCGTTTCAGTCGATATTGGAAGGGGGTTGACCTCAACCTTGGTCGAGGTCGGAGGGTGGTGCCTGCACCCGACGAGCACCGATCACTGGAGGCCGGCATGACCCGCCGCACCGACGCCCACCCCGACCTCACCCGCCCCGACGTCCTGGCGCCCTTCTTCAGCACCTGGCGGGTCGACACCCCCGAGCGGCAGCGGCAGACCGTCGACGCCATCGCCCGCACCTGGGAGAGCCGGCCCTGGCCCGCCGAGGACCTGCGCGGCTACCACGTCTACACCGGGCACGACGGCAGCACGCTGCTGCACCACTCCCAGTGGGCGAGCGAGCAGGCCTACGAGGCCTTCGTGCGCACCCACCGCCAGGAGCGCGTCGACGAGATCGACACCGCCGTGCCGGGCATCGAGCGGCTGGGGCTCGGCCGGTACCGGCACTACCGCAGCGCGACCCGCCAGGACCGGGCACCCCTCGCCCCCGGCTGCATCGTGATCGTCGACGTCGAGTTCGAGGGGCCCGACCCCGACCGGCAGCGCGCCTGGGTCGACGCCGTCTTCGAGGCCCTGGAGAGCGAGCCGAACCCGCACCCCGGCGGCATCTCCGCCCACTTCCACCTCAGCACCGACGGCACCCGCGTGCTCAACTACGCCGAGTGGGAGAGCGCCGAGGCGCATCTCGACGCCCTCGCCGCACCCGGCGACGGAGTCGGCTCGGCGACGCCCCAGTGGAAGCGGGTGCAGAACTGGCCGGGCCTGACCGGTGGCGGCGGGGTCAGCCGGTACGACCACGCCCTCGGCCTCGTGCCCCGCTGACCCCCCGCACCCGCCCCCACCGGGAACCCGTCACGGACGGAACCGCAGCACCTGCGGGTCGTGGTCGCTGATCTGGTCGTGGAACTCGGCGTTGACGTGCACGCTGTCGTAGGACAGGTGCCCGCCGCGCCGGACCGACGGGCTGACCAGGATCTGGTCCAGGACCTGGCTGTTGCCCTGGTAGACGTACGAGTAGCGCTCGCTCCTCGGCAGCGACTTCACCGCCGACCACAGGGCGCCGCCGTCCTCCAGGATGCGGGCGGTCCCGGAGAACTCGAAGTCGTTGATGTCGCCGAGGGTGACGACGTCCGCGTTCTTCTGGGCGGCCAGGATCTCCTTGACGAAGGTGTTCACCACCTTCGCCTGGGCGTGGCGCTGGGTCTCCGAGCTGCGCGACGGCGGCTGGTACTGCGCCGTCAGACCCTGGTCGCCGCCCTTGGAGTTGAAGTGGTTGGCGATGACGAAGACCGTCCGGCCGCGGAAGACGAACTCGCCGGCCAGCGGCTTGCGGCTGTCCTCCCAGGCCGGGTCCGCCGGGTCGACCCGGCCGGGGGAGAGGGTCAGCGCCGCCTTGCCGCGCACCTTGCGCACCCCGGTCGCGGTGGTGGCGTCGCCGCCCGCGCGGTCGGTGAAGGAGACCCGCTCCGGGTTGAACAGGAACGCCTGGCGGATGTTGCCGCCGGGCTCGCCGCCGTCCGCCTTGTCCACCGGGTCGATGCCCCGCCACTCGTAGCGCGGGCCGCCGGCCGCGACGATCGCGTCGATCAGCCGGCCGACCGTCTCGTCGGCCGACACCGTGCCGTCGTCCGTGGCACCGTTGTTGTCCTGGATCTCCTCCAGCGACACGATGTCGGGCGACTTCAAATTGTGCACGATCGTTTCCGCATGTGCGGCGAAGGTGTCGTCCGACGGGTCGAGGTTCTCCACGTTGTACGTCGCCACCGCCAGCTCGCGCGCGCTCTGCCGGCGCGTCGACTCGCGCTCCGTGCCGCCGCGCTCCAGGGCGCCGATCTCGCTCGCGACCAGGGTGTAGCCGCCGTACTGGTTGTAGTCCAGCGGACCGGCGGTGGGGCCGGCGAGCGTGTCGCCCACGTCGGCGGCGGGGAAGTCGGCCGGTTTGCCCAGCGACTGGATCTGCAGCCGGCCGGTGTTCCGGTCGTCGTAGGAGCCGTAGACCGTGCCGCCGCGGCGGTTCGGGTGCTCCCAGGGCTTCACCGTGACCCACAGCTCGGTGTACGGGTCCGAGGCGCCGACCACCCGGGCGTCCAGGACGCGGACGTTCATGCCCTCCAGGGACTCGTAGTAGTCCAGGGCGTACGTCCCCGGCCTCAGGGTGAGGCCGTTGACCGAGCCGTTCGCCGCCGCGTCGCCGTCCGGGGCGTAGGCGCGGGGCACGGAGCGGGCGGAGACGGTCGTCGCGGCCGGGAGGGCGTTGCCGCTGGAGACGACGGCGACCGTCGGGCGGGTGATCTCGGTCAGCGACTGGTTCCCCGAGGAGGTACCGCCCGGGACGTACTCCGAGACCGTGCCGGAGACGGTGACCGCGTCACCGACGGCGACCTCGGGGGCCTTGCTCGTGAAGACGAAGACGCCCTCACTGGTGGCCGGGTCGGCGTCCGGTCGCGGGTCCTGGATCCAGAAGCCCTTGGACGAGCCGTAGCCGCGGACGCCGGTGACGATTCCGGCCACGTCCGTGACCTGCTTTCCGGCGTACGGGGACAGCCGGGTGGTGCCCTGGATGTCGTGGATGCGCACGGGATCGGCCGCCGCCGAACCGGCGTGTGCGGGCACGGTGAGGACGACGGTGGACGCCGCCGAGCAGACGGCGGCGACGGTGAGCGCGGCGAGGCGCGCGGAGGACTTGCTGGCCAACGGATCCCTCCGGGGATGTGACGTGGCGCGGGACTCTACGCGCGTCAATCTCCTGTCTGGCCACGCCGGTTGTCAAGGTTTCGGCCATGTACACCACCCGACGGGGAGATGAACCGGGCGGCATGGGGCGAAACCCGTCTAGGCTGAGCCGTTGAGCCGTACGCGGCCCGTACCCGGCCCGGACACGCGGTCCGGCGGGTCCGGACGCGGCCGTACGGCGGTCAAGAGGCGCGCGAGGAGAAACTTCCGATGTCAGACAGCTCCACCCTGCCGCCCGCACGGCTGCGCCCCGAAGCGGAGCTGGCCCGCGACGCGCTGTCCGCGCCGGTGCTCGCCCGGGCCGCGCGACTGGCCCGCTGGGCCGGTCCCGACACCCGCGTCGACGCCGGCGGCGGACTCGTCGAGGAGCAGCTGCCCGCGGCGGCCGAGCAGCTCGGGCTGAGCGGGGACGACGCCGCCGCACACGCGAGCGAGGCCTGGCGGATCGCCGTGGACACCGGGCTCGTCGAGATCACCGACGAGGAGGCGGGCACCGTGGCCGCCGGCGACGACCTCGCCCTGCTCACCGGCTCCCCGCAGGACGTGCTCGGCGTCTGGCTCACCGCGCTGGAGGCGGTACTCGCCGACGCGAGCGTGCCCGACCTGGACGACCTGGTCGACGCGATGGCCGAGGGCGGCGAGGTCGACCTCTCCACCCTCGACTGGGACCCCGACGCCGAGTCCGAGTTCCTCGACGGCGTGCTCGGCAACCTCTACCTGCTCACCGTCGGCGAGGACGGCCCCGGCGACGCCCCGGTGCCGCTGCCCGCGCTGGCCGCCTCGGTGATCGTGCCCAGCGACATGAGCGAGCCCAGCAACGAGGTCCTGGAGCAGGTGTCGGACGCGATGATGCGCCTGGACGACCAGTTCCGGCTCCTCGAACCGGTCGGCCTCGTCGCGTACCAGCCGGTCGACGAGGCGCTCATGGCCGACGCCGACGAGGAGCCCGCCGCCCCCGTCGACGAGGCCGACGTCACCCGCTACGGCATGGTGCGGCTCACCCCGCTCGGGCTGTACGGCCTGCGCGCCCGGCTCCTGGACGCCGGCTTCGAGGCCCCCGCCGTCGGCGACCTCGCCGACAAGGGCGCCGACGCGCTGCTCGACGGCACCGCCCCCTACCCGCCGGCCGCGGCCCACGCCGAGACCGAGCTGTGGCTGGCCGGACGCGGCCCCCTCGACGCCGCCCGCGAACTGCTCGCCGCGGCCCGCGGCTTGGACGCCGGTGCGCCGCTGCGCCGACTCCGCTGCCAGCAGGCGCTCTCGCTCGTCGGCGCGGAGGCCGAGCCCGCGCTGCGGGAGGTGCTCGACGACGCCGAACTGGGCGGCCTCGCCCGGGTGTGGCTCACCGAGCACGGGGCCCGGGACGTGCCCGCGCCGAGCCAGGAGATGGTCTTCTGGCTGACCATCGACACCCTGGCCGCACAGCTCGCCGCCGAGGGCAACTCCGAGGAGCTGCGCGCCCTGGTGGAGGGACTGGCCCGCCAGCACAGCGGGTTCTTCGACACGGTCTGGCGGGTCGAGCACCCGGCCACGCCGGACGTCCTGGAGGCGATGGGGCGGCTGCACCCCGACAAGAAGGTCGCCAAGGAGGCCCGCAAGGCGGCGTTCAAGGCACGCTCCCAACAGGGCGGCTGAGCGGCGCACGGGGCGCGGCCGCGAGCGACGCATGGGGCGGGGCGTGGCCGAGCGGCGTACGGGGGCGGCCGCGAGCGGCGTACCGGGCAGGGCGGTGGCTGAGCGGTGTACGGGGCGGGCGGTGGCTGAGTGGGGTTCGGGGCGGGGTGGCGGACGGGGCGCGGCAGGGGATCCGCGGGCGGGGAGAGGTCTTCGCCAGTTCAACTCCCGTTCAGGCACCGGCGGCATCCCCGTTCAGGCGCGGGCGCAACCGTGACGCCGGATCGAGGACCGCCACCCTCCACGGCTCGCCCACCGTCACAGGAGACACCATGTCGCTCACCCGCAGGGACTTCGCCAGCCGATCCGCGCTCACCGGCGCCGGGGTCGTACTGGCGGGCAGCGTCGGCGCCCTCGCCACCGCCCCGAACGCCCTCGCGTCCACGGACACCGACAGCGTGGGGGAGGAGCACGGCCACGGGCAGGACGGTCACCACGGCGACGGTCACGGCGGGGTCGGCTACGGGCCGCTGCTCCCCGACCCGGACGGCATCCTCGCCCTGCCCGCCGGATTCCGGTACGAGATCATCACCTACTCCGGCCGGACCAAGCTGGAGTCCGGCGAGTACACCCCGTCCAACCACGACGGCACCGCCACCTTCGACGGCCCGCGCGGCACCACCCTCCTCGTCAACAACCACGAACTCGGCGGCCACCGCGACGACTGGCCGCACCCCGTCCCGCTCACCGAGGGCCTCGTCTACGACCCCGCAGCCGCCGGTGGCTGCACCGTCGTCGAGGTCCGCCGTGGCGGCCACGTCGCCGAATGGGTCGGCATCGCCGGCACCGCCACCAACTGCGCGGGCGGCAGCACCCCGTGGGGCACCTGGCTGACCTGCGAGGAGACCGAGGACCGGGCCGGCGAGGAGGGGATGACCAAGGACCACGGCTACGTCTTCGAGGTCGATCCCGAGGACCGCCGCGCCAACCGCGACCCCAAGCCGATCAAGGCGCTCGGCCGCTACGCCCACGAGGCCGTCGTCATCGACCCCAAGCGCGGCCACGCCTACCTGACCGAGGACGCCTCGGGACCCAACGGCCTGCTGTACCGCTGGACCCCGCCGGAGCACTTCCGGCACGGCCGCGGCCGGCTGCGCACCCTCGCCGACGACGCCGGGGTCCTCCAGGCCTTCAAGTGCTTCGACTCCGGCGGCAAGTTCGTCGACGACCTGTCCCGCGCCACCAGGACCGGCGTCGTCTACGGCGTCGACTGGATCGACGTCCCCGACCGCGACGCGCGGACCACCTCCGTGCGCAAGCAGTTCGCCGCCGGTGAGGTCACCCGCGCGCGCAAGCTGGAGGGGATGTGGTGGGCCGACGGCGGCGCCTACATCGTCTCCTCCTTCGCCCGTGACGAGAGCCCCGGCCGCCCGCACGACGGCCAGGTCTGGTTCTACGACCCCAAGCGCCGCACCCTGACGCTCAAGGTCCTGCTCGGCGTCAACGCCGACCCGTCCGCCGACGGCGCCTTCGACGGCCCCGACAACATCACCGTCTCCCCGTACGGCGGCCTGGTCATCGCCGAGGACGGCGACGGCGTCCAGCACCTGTTCGGCGCCACCGACAGTGGCCGCACCTACCCCATCGCCCGCAACGAACTGAACCTGGGCACCGAGGACGACCCCGAATACAGCGAGTTCACCGGCGTCACCTTCTCGCCCGACGGCCGGACCCTCTACGCCAACATCCAGACGCCGGGCATCATGCTGGCCATCACGGGGCCGTGGAAGCGGCAGAAGCGCCGGTAATTAATTCGATCGCCCGAGCGACGGCCGCCCTTTTAGAGTGATGAACGTCCAGGTGCGAAGGCAGGACCTACTTCCACTCATAATGGGGCGGCCACGGGTTCGAGTCCCGTCACCGGCACAACGCGCCGGTGTAGCTCAGGGGTTAGAGCGCCTTGTCGGTTCCGCCGACCTGAACTCTGGACACCTGGAACTTCATGCACCTCCCGGTGCGCAGGCTGCGGCTACTTCTTCTGCAAAAAGAATCCGCTGCCGCCGCCGACTTGATCTCGGGAGGCGCAGCAGAGGGTGGGGTGCCCGGTGCGCAGGCAGCGGATACTTCCTTTGATCGGACGGTTGCGGGTTCGAATCCCGTCATCGACTTCGGGTCGGTGTAGCTCAATCAGGCAGAGCATCCGCATAGTCCCGTCGCCGATTCCGACCTCGGGCACCCTCCTTCTGCCGCGCCTTCCACCGAACGGAATTCGGGGGAATTCACCATGGCGCGATTCAACACCAAGACCGCGAAGGCGCAGCCCACCTCGCGCGTGACCTCCACGGGCCGCGTGCTGCGCACCTACGAGGGCGGCCGGGGCACCGAGCGCGACGCGCGCTCCGAACTGTTCTTGCTCGCGGTGGCCAACTTCGTGTCCCAGCAGACCTTTTACGAGTCCGGCGCCGCCCGTGACGACCGCTTCACCACGCTGGTGCGCGAACTCGCCCTCAGCGACCCGTCCTGGACGGCCGGCCTGCTCGGCTGGCTGCGCGGCGAGGGCAACCTGCGCACCGCCTCGATCGTCGGCGCCGCCGAGTACGTCAAGGCCCGCCTCGACTCCGGCGTCACCGAGGGACCGTCCAACCGGCAGGTGATCGCCTCCGTTCTGCGGCGGCCCGACGAGCCCGGTGAACTGCTCGCCTACTGGACCGCGACGTACGGCCGCGCCGTGCCGAAGCCGGTCAAGCGGGGGATCGCCGACGCCGTACGGCGGCTCTACCACGGCAAGTCGCTGCTGAAGTACGACACCGCGTCCAAGGGGTACCGCTTCGGCGACATCCTCAACCTGGTGCACGCGGCGCCGGACCCGGACAAGCCGTGGCAGGGCGAGCTGTTCCAGTACGCCCTCGACCGCCGGCACAACCCGGACACCGCGGTGCCGCCCCCCTCGAACCACGTCTTGACCGCGCACCGCGAGCTGATGGCGCTGCCCGTCCCCGATCGGCGAGCGGTGGTCACGGCGCCCGACGGTGCCGAGCGGCTCGCGGCGGCGGGCATCACGTGGGAGATGCTGGCCGGCTGGCTCCAGGGGCCGATGGACAAGGCCGCCTGGGAAGCGGTGATCCCGTCCATGGGAACGATGGCATTGCTCCGCAACCTGAGGAACTTCGACGAGGCCGGTGTCTCGGACGAGGTCGCGGCCCGGGTCGCGGCGCGGATCAGCGACCCGGCCGAGGTGGCGCGCTCGCGGCAGTTCCCGTTCCGCTACCTCGCCGCGTACCGGCACGCGCCGTCGCTGCGCTGGTCGTACCCGCTGGAGCAGGCGCTCGGTGAGTCGCTGGCCAACGTGCCCGCGCTGGGCGGCCGCACGCTGGTCCTCGTGGACCGGTCGGGTTCGATGTTCTACTCCCGGATGTCGGACCGCTCCGAGCTGACCCGGGCCGACGCGGCGGCGGTCTTCGGCACGGCGCTGGCGCTGCGGGCGGCCGACGCGGACCTGGTGGAGTTCGGTTCGTCCAGCAACCGGGTGACGTACCGCAGGGGCGAGTCGGTGCTGAAGATCCTGGACCGCTTCGGCGACCTCGGCGGCACCGACACCACCGAGGCGGTGCGGCGCCACTACCAGGACCACGACCGGGTGCTGATCGTCACCGACGAGCAGTACGCGTACAGCGGGCACGGCGACCCGACCGAGCAGGTCCCGGCGCACGTGCCCGTGTACACCTGGAACCTCGCCGGGTACCGGGCGGGTCACGGTCCGTCGGGCCGGGCGAACCGGCACACCTTCGGCGGGCTCTCCGACGCGGCGTTCCGGATGGTTCCGCTGCTGGAGGCGGGCCGGGACGCCGAGTGGCCCTGGGACGCCCGGGACGAGCACGCGCGGTAGGGTGCCCGGAAGGTTGCCCGCTGTGCAGGGAGGGGCTGTGGCGCAGGTCAGGCCCATGCGGGCGGATGCCCGGCGGAACCGTGAGCGGTTGCTGGCGGTGGCGGCGGATGCGTTCGCCGAGCACGGTGAGGGCGCCTCGCTGGACGACATCGCCCGGCGGGCCGGCGTCGGCGTCGGCACCCTCTACCGGCACTTCCCGACGCGGCAGGCGCTGCTGGAGGCCGCCTACCTGGAGCGCCTGGAGGCGATCGCGGCCCGCGCCGACGTGATCGCCGCCGCGAAGCCGCCGGGCGCGGCGCTGCTGGCGTGGCTCGACGAGCTGGCCGTCGGGATGCTCCGGGTGCGCGGGCTCAAGGCGCTGCTCGGGACGGCCGTCACCGGCGGCGGACCCGCGTGCGGCGACTGTGTGCGCGGGGCGGCCACCCGGCTGGTGCGGGCCGCGCAGGAGGCCGGTGCGCTGCGGCGGGACGTCGAGCCGGTCGAGGTGCTGCGGCTGGTGCACGGGATGGTGACGGCGGCCGAGGCGGCCGGCGAGGTGGACGGGGCGGCCGTGCGGCGGTATCTGGCGCTGCTCATGGAGGGACTTGGACGGGGACAGGGCTGAGGGGCGCCCCGGGTGCCCCTCAGCCCTGTCCCCGGTCGCTTACAGCGCCTGCGCGGCCGGCTTCACCATGCCGCGGACCGTGCGGGACTTGACGAAGTCGCCCATGGCGGTCATCTCCCACTCGCCGGAGTACTGGCGGATCAGCTTCGCCATCATCACGCCGGTCTGCGGCTCGGCGCTGGTGAGGTCGAAGCGGACCAGCTCCTCGCCGGTGGCGGCGTCCAGGAGGCGGCAGTAGGCCTTGGCGACCTCGGTGAACTTCTGGCCCGAGAACGAGTTCACCGTGAAGACCAGGCCGGTGACCTCCTGGGGCAGCCGGCCGAGGTCGACGACGATCACCTCGTCGTCGCCGCCGCCCTCACCGGTCAGGTTGTCGCCGGAGTGCTTGATCGCGCCGTTGACGATCGAGAGCTTGCCGAAGTAGCAGCTGTCGATGTGGTTGCGCTGCGGGCCGTAGGCGATGACGGACGCGTCCAGGTCGATGTCCTTGCCGCGGTACGCGGGCTCCCAGCCGAGGCCCATCTTGACCTGGGAGAGCACCGGCCGGCCGCCCTTGACGAGGGACACCGTCTGGTTCTTCTGGAGGCTGACCCGGCCCTTGTCGAGGTTGATCTTGCCGGTGCCCGGGGCGGGGGCCGGCGGCGCGGCGGGCGGTGCGGCCGGCATCGTGGGCGCGGCGGCGGGCGGGGGCGGGGGCGTGGCCGCGTGGGACCGCTGCGGGGCCGCCGGCTGGGCCGGGGGAGCGGCCGGCGCGGGCTCCTCCACCGTGACGCCGAAGTCCGTCGCGATGCCGGCCAGGCCGTTGGCGTAGCCCTGGCCGACCGCGCGGGCCTTCCAGGCGCCGTTGCGCAGGTAGACCTCGACGATCACCAGGGCGGTCTCGGTGCCGAGCTGCGGAGGCGTGAAGCTGGCGAGGACGGAGTTGTCGTCCGCGTTGCGGATGGTGGCGGTCGGCTCGATGCCCTGGAAGGTCTGTCCGGCGGCGTCCGGGCTGGCGGTGACGACGATCTTCTCGATGCCCGGCGGGACGGCGGCGGTGTCCACCACGATCGCGTCCGGGGCGGTGCCGCCGCCGGAGCGGTAGGTCACGCCCTGGCCGGTGGGCTGGTTGTAGAAGATGAAGTCGTCGTCGGAGCGCACCTTGCCGTCGGCGGTGAGCAGCAGGCCCGATACGTCGAGCCGCACGGGCGCGGCGACGTCCACCGTCACGCGGGCGGCGGAGAGGGGGATGTTCGAGCCGGGGGTCATAGCTGTCATGCCGGGTGAACGAGCGGGGGCGTTTTACCGTTCCCTTACCCGCGGGCCAATCGGGGGGTGGGGTGGTGGGGGCGGCGGTCTCATGGTTTTTCGCCCCCGCCGCCCCTTCCCTTCCCGTCCCCTGGGGGCTGCCGCCCCCAGACCCCCGCCCTTCGGCCTGGACGGCCTCGTCCTCAAGCGCCGGACGGGCTGGGGGTGCCGGGCGTTGGCTGGGCAGTGCTACGGCACGACCACGATCTTCCTTCCCACGCCCGCCGCGAACTGCTCCAGCGCCTGCGGGTAGCGGGCCAGTTCGATGCGGTCGCTGATGAACACGTCCGGGTCCAGGACGCCGTTCGCGAACAGTTCCGCCGCGCGTTCGTAGCTGTGCAGGACGGCCATCGAGCCCGTGATGGTGATCTCCTGGTTGTAGATGCGGTACGGGTCGATCTGGACGCGGGTCGCGTAGTCGGCGACGCCGAACTGGAGGAAGGTGCCGGCCTTGGCGACCCGGTCCAGGCCGTCCTGGATCGCCGCCGCGTTGCCGGTGGCGTCGATGACCAGGTCCCAGCCCTGGGGGCGGTCCAGTTCGTCGGGGGTGGCGGCCGAGGCCGAGACGCCGAGGGAGCGGGCCGTCTCCAGGCGGGCCGGGTTGAGGTCGACCATGTCGACGCTGGCCGCGCCGGTGCGCTTGGCCAGCTCCAGCATCATCAGACCCATCGTGCCGGAGCCGTAGATCAGCACGTGGGCGCCGAGGCGGGACTGGAGGACGTCGTAGCCGCGGACGGCGCAGGAGAGCGGTTCGATCAGGGCCGCGTCCTGGGTGCGGACGTGCTCGGGGAGCTTCACGCAGTTCGCGACCGGTGCCACCGCGTACTGGGCCGCGCCGCCCGCCGTCGTCACGCCGATGGCCGCCCAGCGCTCGCAGAGGTTGTTGTGGCCGGTGCGGCAGTAGCGGCACTCGTAGCAGTAGAGGGAGGGGTCGACTGCGACCTGGTCGCCGACCGCCACCTCCGTCACCTGGGCGCCGACGCCGACCACCGCGCCCGCGAACTCGTGGCCCGGCACGATCGGGAGCTTGGGCGCGAACTCGCCCTGCAGGATGTGCAGGTCGGTGCCGCACAGGCCGCAGGCGGCGACCTCGACGACGACCTCGCGCGGCCCTGGCGTCGGGTCGGGGACCTCGGTGACGACGGCGCGGCCCACGGACTCGATGACGGCGGCCTTCATTTCACGGCTCCCAACGACAGGCCCTGGACCAGTTTGTCCTGGGCGGCGAACCCCGCGGCGAGCACCGGCAGGGAGATGACGAGCGACGCGGCGCACACCTTGGCCAGGAAGAGGCCCTGGCTGGTGATGAAGCCGGTCAGGAAGACGGGGGCGGTCTCGGCGACCACGCCCGTCAGGACCCGGGCGAAGAGCAGTTCGTTCCAGCTGAAGATGAAGCAGATCAGGGACGTCGCGGCGATGCCCGGGAGGGCGATGGGGGCCACGACCCGGACCAGGATCGTGGGCAGTTTCGCGCCGTCCACCCGGGCCGCCTCGATGATCGCGACCGGGACCTCGGCCAGGAAGGACTGCATCATCCAGACCGCGATCGGCAGGTTCATGGAGGTGTAGAGGATGACCAGCAGCCAGATGTTGTCCAGCATGTCGGTGTTCTTGGCGAACAGGTAGATCGGCAGCAGGCCCGCCACCACCGGCAGCATCTTGGTGGACAGGAAGAAGAACAGGACGTCGGTCCACTTCTTCACCGGGCGGATGGACAGGGCGTAGGCGGCGGGCAGGGCCAGGACCAGGACGAAGAGGGTCGAGGCGATCGACGCCACCGCCGAGTTGATCAGTGCGGGCCAGGGGCTGGCGCCGCCGCCCGCGCCGAAGAACTCGCGGTAGCCGTCCAGGGTGAGGGACGCCGCGAAGGAGGGCGGGTTGGTGGCCGCGTCCGCCTCCGAGTGGAAGGAGGTCAGCGCCATCCAGGCGATGGGCAGGAAGAAGACGATGCCGACCAGCCAGGCCACCAGGCCGAGGCCGGCGCCGGCCCTGCGGCGGGTGCGTGCGGGCGGCTCGGTGTCGGTGACGACGGGTCGTACGGCGGTGGCGGTCATGCGCGGCCGACCTCCTCGCGGAACAGGGACGACACCACGCGCAGCGCGAAGGTCGCGATGATGATCGAGCCGATGACGACCAGGACGCCCGCGGCCGAGGCGAGGCCGTTCTCGTGAGCCTGGTAGAAGCTCTGGTAGACGGTGTAGGGCAGGTTGGCGGTGCCCAGGCCGCCGGAGGTGATGGTGAAGACGGCGTCGAAGTTCTGGACGATGTAGATCGAGCCGAGCAGGGCGCCCAGTTCCAGGTAGCGGCGCAGGTGGGGGAGAGTGAGGTGGACGAAGATCTGCCAGTCGCCCGCGCCGTCCACCCGGGCGGCCTCGATCTGCTGCTGGTCCCGGCTCTGCAGTCCGGCCAGCAGGATGAGCATCATGAACGGCGTCCACTGCCACACCAGTGAGGCCTCGACCGCGAGCAGCGGGGTGTTGGAGATCCAGTCCGGCTGCGGTCCGCCGACGTAGTGCAGCAGGCCGTTGAGCAGGCCGTACTCGGGGTTGTAGAGGACGTGCTTCCACAGCAGGGCGGCCGCCACGGGGACCACGAGGAACGGGGCGATCAGGAGGGTGCGGACCACGCCGCGGCCCTTGAACCTCCGGTCGAGGAGCAGCGCGAGGGCCAGGCCGAGGACCAGGCTGACCAGGACGACCGCCACGGTGAGCAGAATCGTCGTCCACACCGACTTGCGCAGGGCCGGGTCGCTGAGGACGTCGCCGTAGTTGGCGAAGCCGGTGAAGTGGCGGGCGTCCGGGTAGAGGGCGTTCCAGTCGAAGAAGGAGATCACCAGGGTCGCCACGAAGGGCAGCTGGGTGACCACGATCATGAAGACCAGGGCGGGCAGGAGCGGGGCGCGGGTGGCCCAGGCGCGCAGCCGGCCGGACGGCGGGCGGACGGTGGGACGGGTGTTCTCTGGTGCGGCCGAGGGGGCCGTTGTGGTGGCGGTCATCGTCCCTCGTACTCCTCGGAGATCTTCTCGGCGAGTTGCTGGGACTTCTTCAGGGCCTGTTCGACGGACTGGCGTCCGGCGATGGCCGCGCTGATCTCCTGGGAGACCTTGGTACCGAGGTCGGTGAACTCGGGGATGCCGACGAACTGGATGCCGGGCGCGGGCCGCGGCTGCACGCCGGGGTCCTTGGGCTTGGCGCCCTCGATGGCCTTCCTGGTCATCTCCTGGAAGGCGGCGGCCTCCTTGACGTAGGCCGGGTTCTCGTACGTCGAGGCGCGCTTGCCGGCCGGGACGTTGGACCAGCCGATCTCGTCGCCGACCAGCTGCTCGTACTCCTTGCTGGAGGCCCAGGAGACGAACTTCCAGGCCTTGTCGGCGTTGCGCGAGGCCTTCTGGATGCCCCAGGCCCAGGTGTAGAGCCAGCCGGAGGAGTCCGTCTTCTCCACCGGGGCGGGCGCGTAGCCGACCTTGCCCTTGACGGGGGACTTGGCGGCGTCCAGGGAGCCGGCCGCGGAGGTGGCGTCGTACCACATGGCGACCTTGCCCTGCGTCATGTTGTTCAGGCACTCGGCGAAGCCGGACTGGGCGGCGCCGGACTCGCCGTGCTCGCGGACCAGGTCGACATAGAACTTCGTCGCCTTCTGCCACTCGGGGGAGTCGAGCCGGGCCTGCCAGTCCTGGTCGAACCAGGTGCCGCCGAAGGTGTTCACGACCGTCGTCAGCGGTGCCATCAGCTCGCCCCAGCCGGGCAGTCCGCGCAGGCAGATGCCCTTCATGCCGGGCTCGGACCCGTCGAGTTTCTCGGCGAACTCGGCGACCTGGGTCCAGGTGGGGTGCTCGGGCATGGTCAGACCGGCCTTGGCGAACAGGTCCTTGCGGTACATCAGGAAGGAGGACTCGCCGTAGAAGGGCTGGCCGTAGAGCTTGCCGTCGTCGCCGGTGAGGGACTCGCGCATCGGGCCGAGGATGTCCTGCTCGTCGTAGGCCGGGTCCTTTGCGACGTAGGAGTCCATCTCGTGCAGCCAGTCGTTGCGGGCGTAGATGGGTATCTCGTAGTTGGAGAGGGTGGCGGCGTCGTACTGGCCGGCCTGGTTGGCGAAGTCCTGGCTGATCTTGTCGCGGACGTCGTTCTCCGGCAGGACGGTGAAGTTCACCTTGATGCCGGTGTCCTTGGTGAAGTGGTCGGCGGTGAGCTTCTGCAGCTCGACCATCTGCGGGTTGTTGACCATCAGGACGTTGATGGCGTTGCCGCCGGATCCGGCGCCGCCCGCCCCGACCCAGCAGCCGGTGAGCAGCGGGGCGAGCAGCGTCCCTGCGGCGGCCATGGCGAGCGTGGCTCGCGGCCTCCGTCGGCTCTGGGTTCGCATGGATCGCTCCTGAACGTATGGGGAGGTATGGGGAGGTAAGGGGCAGTGCAGGGTGTGGGTGTGCTGTACGGGACCAGAGGTGAGGGGTTTTCAGACGCGGATGACCTGGGGGCCGAGCAGTGCGTAGCGGTGGGCCTCGGCCGAGGGGAGCAGCGTGCTGGTGACGATGGCCTCCAGGGCGCCGACCTCGGCGAAGCGGCAGAAGCTGGCCGCCCCGAACTTGGTGTGCGCGCCGACGAACACCGTGCGGCGGGCGGCCCGGACGGCCTGCGCCTTGACCTCGCTGACCGCGGGGTCGGGGGTGGTGAGACCGTGTTCGCGGGAGATGCCGTTGGCGCCGATGTACGCCAGGTCGATGACGAAGCCGGCCAGCATCTTCGTCGTCCAGTGGTCGACGGTGGCCAGGGTGCCCGAGCGGACCCGGCCGCCGAGCAGCAGGACGGAGGTGTCACCGGCCTCGGCCAGCGCGCCCGCGACCGGCAGGGACGCGGTGACCACGGTCAGCGGCCGGTCCCGGGGAAGCGCCTCGGCGATGAGCTGGGGGGTGAAGCCCTCGTCGACGAAGACCGTCTCCGCGTCGCCGAGCAGTTCGGCGGCCGCGGCCGCGATCCGGCGCTTCTCGGGCACGTGGCTGGTGGCACGGAAGGCGAGCGTGGTCTCGAACCCGGCGCTCTCCACCGGGTAGGCGCCGCCGTGGGTGCGGCGGACCAGCCCGTGGTCCTCCAGGGCGCGCAGGTCCCGTCGTACGGTCTCCTTGGCGACGCCCAGTTCGGCGGCGAGCGCGGTGACGTCGACCGAGCCGGTGGCGCGGGCGACCCGCACGATCTCGTGCCGGCGTTCTTCCGTCGTCCTTGTACCCGTGCTCATGCCGAACACCTGCCCTCACCGCCTCGTCGCCGTGTGGTTGCCCGTTCGGGCCCGTGTGGGCCTTGGGGGAAGTTCTACAGCGACCGCGCGGCACTGACCAGGCCTGTTGCGGACCCGATACTGCCCGGGTGGGCCCGTTTGCGGTGCCGGGTGCCCGTCGCGGACCTGGGGCGCAGCGCGGGGCGGGGTGAGAACGGGCAGTGCGGATGCCCGCATGCACAAGCGGACGGGCCCGTTCGGTGCCCGTCCGCTTCCTCGGTCCTTCTCGTGTGGTCGTCTTCCGGTCAGTGCGGCCAGATCGGGGGGTCGGTCACGAAGTGGCCGCCCAGGCGGGCGTGGGCCGGGTTGCCGGGGTCCAGTTCGCCCTGTTCTGCCACGAGTTTCGCGGCGTACGGCTCGGAGTCGTCCTGGGGCTCGTAGCCGAGGGCCCGGGCGGAGGTCAGGTCCCACCACAGGCGGGTGTTGGCGGAGGAGCCGTGGACGACGGTGTGGCCGACGTTCTCGGCGGTGAGCGCCGCGTGGAAGAGGCGGGCGCCGTCCGCGGGGCTCATCCACACCGAGAGCATGCGCACGCTGGTCGGCTCGGGGAAGCAGGAGCCGATGCGGACGGAGACGGTCTCGATGCCGTGCTTGTCCCAGTAGAGCTGTGCGAGGTCCTCGCCGAAGCACTTGGACAGGCCGTAGAAGGTGTCCGGGCGGCGCGGCGTGCCGATGGGGATGAGGGGGTCGTCGCCCTGCGGGCGCGGGGTGTAGCCGACGGCGTGGTTGGAGGAGGCGAAGACGACGCGGCCGACGCCCTCCTCGCGGGCGGCCTCGTACAGGTTGTACGTGCCCTCGATGTTCGCCTTGAGGATCTTGTCGAAAGAGGCTTCCAGGGAGATGCCCGCCAGGTGGATGATCGCGTCGACGCCCCGGACCGCCTCGCGCAGGGCGTCCCGGTCGGCGAGGTCGGCGACGATCGCGTCCGGCTCGCCCTCGACCGGGCGCAGGTCGAGCAGGCGCAGCTCGTAGCCGTGTTCGGGGAGCAGTTCCCGCATCAGGGTGCCGAGGCCGCCGGCGGCGCCGGTGAGCAGAACGGTGCGGGGTGCGGGCATCCTCGGGACTCCTAGGTCGGTCTGGGGAAGCGGCAGGCGTGCGCACGCGTGCCGGTGTGTGCCTCACGTTCAGATGTGTGGACACGCTAAGGAGTCGGTGGTCAGGCGTCAAGAGGGCGCCTGCTTGACGGTGTTCGCGGGGCGGCTTAGCGTGGTCGCGTTCAGAAATGTAGACGCAGGTCATAGATATGGAATGGGGAGCGCCCGTGACCTCAGCCCCTCTCGCCGCCCGGCTCACCGTGCCCAGCGGCCCGCTGTTCTTCCCCGTCACGGCGTACGGACCCGACGGCGGACTCGACCTGGACGTCTACCGCACCCATGTGCGCCGCGGGGTCGAGGCCGGGGCCGCCGCCGTGTTCGCCTGCTGCGGCACCGGCGAGTTCCACGCCCTGGCCCCCGAGGAGTTCGCGGCCTGCGTCCGCGTCGCCGTCGAGGAGAGCGCGGGCCGGGTGCCCGTCCTCGCGGGCGCGGGCTACGGCACCGCCCTCGCCGTGCGCTACGCCCGGCTGGCCGAGGAGGCGGGGGCCGACGGGCTGCTCGCCATGCCGCCCTATCTGGTGGTCGCCGGGCAGGAGGGACTGGTGCGGCACTACCGGGAGGTGGCCGCCGCGACCGCGCTGCCGGTGATCGTCTACCAGCGCGACAACGCCGTGTTCACCCCGTCCAGCGTCGTCGAACTGGCCCGCACGGACGGCGTCGTCGGCCTCAAGGACGGGCTCGGCGACCTCGACCTGATGCAGCGGATCGTCAGCGCGGTGCGCACGGAGCTGCCCGGCGAGGAGTTCCTGTACTTCAACGGACTCCCGACCGCCGAACAGACCCAGCTCGCCTACCGCGCGCTCGGCGTCCCCCTCTACTCCTCCGCCGTGTTCTGCTTCGCCCCCGAGATCGCCCTCGCCTTCCACCGCGCGCTGCGCGAGGGCGACGACACCACCGTGCACCGGCTGCTGGACGGCTTCTACCGGCCGTTCGTCGAACTGCGCGCCCGGGGCCGCGGATACGCCGTCTCGCTGGTCAAGGCAGGCGTCCGGCTGCGCGGCCTGGACGTGGGGGAGGTGCGGACGCCGTTGCAGGAGCCGGCCGAGGAGCACGTGAAGCAGCTCGCGCAGATCGTCGAGCGGGGCCAGGCGCTGCTCGATCCGGAGGGGGACCGGTGAAGGCGTCGGCGTTCGTCTACCCCTGGGACGTCAACGGCGACCCCAAAGCCCCGGCGCGCATCGCGGACCTCGGTGTGGCGCAGGTGACCCTCGCCGCCGCCTACCACTCCACCCGCGCCCTCACCCCCCGGCACCCGCGCCACCGCGTCGTCACCGCCGAGCACGCCGCCGTCCTCTACCCGCCGGACCCCGCCCGCTGGCAGAACCGCACGCTGCGGCCCCACGCGTCCGGCGACTGGGCGCCCGGCGACGCCCACGGCGAGGCCGCCGCCGCCCTCGCGGACGCGGGCCTCGACGTGCACACCTGGGTGGTCCTCGCCCACAACTCCCGCCTCGGCGCGGAGCACCCCGCCACCTCCGTCGTCAACGCCTACGGCGACCGCTACCCCTGGGCGCCGTGCATCGCGCAGCCCGCCACGCGCGCCTACCTCACCGACCTGGCGGCCGAGGCGGCGGTGCGGCCCGGAGCGCGCGGCACCGAGCTGGAGTCCCTCGGCTGGTACGGGCTCGCCCACCTGCACGCCCACGACAAGACCGGCGGGGTGGCGCTCGGGGACGCCGGGCAGTACCTGATGTCGCAGTGCTTCTGCCCCGACTGCCGCGCGGGATACGGCACCCAGGGCCTGGACGCCGACGAACTGGCCGCTGCCGTACGCACCGCGCTGGAGCCGGTGTGGCGGGGGACGGAGCCGTCGGACGGGGGCTGGGCGGGCGTCGAGAAGCTGCTCGGCGCGGCGGCGGCGAACGCCACGCGCGCCTGGCGGGACGACCGGGCCCGCACCCTCCAGGAGGCGGCGGTCTCGGCGGTCCGCGCCGCCGCGCCGGACGGCTTCCAGGTCCTGCTGCACGCCGACCCGGTCTCCTACCACTGCGGCGCCAACGCCGGTGTCGACCCGGCGCACGTCCTGTCCGTCGCGGACGGGGTGGTCGTGCCCTGCACGGGCGGGGCGGGCCTGCTGACACCCTTCGCCGAGCAGCGGCGCGCCGGGGCCGTGCTCGCCGCCAACCTCACGGTGGTCTCCGGCATGGGCGGCAAACCCGGCGCCCTCGCCGCCGACGCGGCCCGGGCCCGCGACCTGGGGGCCACCGAACTGCGGCTCTACCACGCGGGGTTGGCGTCGGACGCGGACCTGGAGGGGGTGCGGGCGGGGCTCGCGACCCTCGCGTAGGGTGCGGGGACGAGGGGGCCGGGCCGGTCGTCGGCACCGGCCCCGCAGGCCCTCGTCACGCTCTCGGGAGGGGATGCCCATGGAACTGGCCCAGGTCCGCCTTCTGGTCACCGACTTTCCCGGCTGCTACCGCTACTACCGGGACGTCCTCGGGCTGAAGCCGCAGTTCGAGGCGGAGGACGGCCCGTACGCGAAGTTCAGTCCCGACGGCGGCACCGCGGGCATCGCGCTGCAGGACCGCGCCCAGATGGCCCAGGTGCTGGACGGGCTCGCCGACGCGCCGGCCGGGCACCGGTCCCTCGTCGTCCTGCGGGTCGACGACCTGGACCGCTACTGCGAGGAGATCACCGCGAGGGGAGCCGAACTCGTCCACGGCCCGGCCCCCATGACGGACCGGATGCGGGTCGCCCACCTCAGCGATCCGGCGGGCAACCTCGTCGAACTCCAGGAGTGGACCGCCCTACGCGGGTGACGGCGTTCCCCGGCCGGCCGGCCGCCGCGCCGCCGCCAGTGCCGTCGCCGTGGCCAGCAGCACCGCCCCCACCACCGGCAGCAGCAGGCCCAGGCCGGTCAGCTCCACCAGGGCCGCGCCCGCGGCGAGGCCGAGCACGTTGGGGGCGAAGACCAGGGAGTTGGCCGTCGCGGTCACCCGGCCCAGCAGCGGCCCCGGCGTCTCGCGCTGCACGGCGGTCAGCGCGGCGATCAGCACCGCGGGCAGCCCCGCGCCGATCGCCGCACTGGAGACCAGGGCCACGGCGTCGTACGGCGCCGCCCGCACCGCCACCGCCACCGCGAACAGGGCGACCCCCGCGGCGGCGAAGCGCCGCCCGCCCAGGCGCCGCACGGCCGCTCCGGCGAGGAGCCCCACCAGCACCGACCCGGCGCCCTGGACGGCGTACAGCGCACCGGCGTACGCGGGGGAGTGCCCGAGGGCGTCGACGACGGCGTAGACCGTGGCGCCGTTGACGCCCGCGCACAGCATCGTGACACCGCCCGCGAGGACCAGCGGGCGCAGACCGGGGTGCCCCCACAGGTGCCGGGCGCCCTCGGCCGTGCGCCGCCGCCAGCTCGTCGTGGGGCGCCGCGGTGGCGCCTCCCGCACCCGCAGGGCGGCGTACACGCCGGCGGCCAGCACGAACGTCGCCGCGTCCAGCAGCGCCACGCTCGGTCCGCCCCAGGCCGCGTACAGGCCCGCCCCGGCCAGCGGTGCCACCAGCTTCATGCCCTCGTTGGCGGTCATGCGCAGGCCGTTGAAGTCGCCGAGCAGCCCCGGGTCGACGGCGGCGGCCACCAGCGCGGACTCGGCCGCGTCGTGGACGACGCCCGCCGCGCCGTACACGAGGAGCACCGCGAAGAGCAGCCACAGACCCTCCCGGGAGTCCACGGCGAACAGCGCGCACAGCAGGCAGGCCATCAGCAGGCTCGTGCCGATCAGCAGCGGTCTGCGGCGGACCCGGTCCGCGACGGTGCCCAGCACCGGGCCCACGAGCGTCGGGGCCCACACCGCGAGCATGCACAGCGCCGCGAGTCCGTCCGAGCCGGTGAGGTCCTTCACCCACACACCGGCCGCCAGCCACAGCGCCGAGGTGCCGAAACCGGACACCACCACGCCGGCGAGACACAGGCCCGCGTCGCGGTCGCGCAGCACCCGCAGGAGGGGCCGGCGGCCGTCCGGGCCCGCGGGATTCTTCGTTCGTGCGGTCGTCATACCCGGTCAGCGTGGGCCTAAGGCCCGGGTGCGGGCATCGGGCAGGTGCCCTAGTACCGGGCCCGGCGGCCGATGAGTTTCGCGGGTGCGATGAGTCCACCCTCCCGGAGAGCCGACCCGCACATCCCGAGGAGCAGCCGATGACCGCCGAACCCGCCCCCCTCGACCTGGGACCGCAGACCCGGATCCTCGCCCGGCTCGCCGACGGCGTGCACGAGGACCGGCTCGCGGACCCGACGCCCTGCCCCGGCCTGGCGGTGCGCCACCTCCTCGGCCACCTGACGGGTCTCGCCGTCGCCTTCCGCGACGCCGCGCGCAAGGACCTGGGGCCCACCACGGACACCAGCCCCGAGGCGTCCGTGCCGGACATCGGGCCCGGCTGGCGCGAGCGGCTCGCCGCGGCGCTCGGGGAACTCGCCGAGGCGTGGCGCGAGCCCGCGGCGTGGACCGGCACGACCCGGGCCGGCGGCATCGACCTGCCCGGCGAGGCGGCCGGTGCGGTGGTCGCCGACGAACTGGTGATCCACGGCTGGGACCTGGCCCGCGCCACCGGCCAGGAGTACGCGCCCGACCCGGCCGCGCTCCAGGCGGCGTACGGGCTGCTCTTCGCCGCCGCCCAGGAGTCCGACCGGGACCAGGGCATGTTCGGTCCCGTCGTCGCCGTGCCCGACGACGCGCCGCTGCTGGACCGGGCGGTGGGCCTGAGCGGACGCGACCCGGGCTGGTCCCGCACCGCCTGACGAACAGCCCGTATCCAACTTCCTCTGTCAGAAGCATTGACGCGGCCCCGCGCCCCTCTTACCTTCAACGCGTCGTACTCCGTACGTCATATATGAGACGCGATACGCGAGATCTGATGTCCGAGATCTGTCCGCGCATCCGACGCGAGATTCCGAGAGGCGCGCATGACCTCTGTGCCCACGCCGATCCCCTCCCGCACGCAGTACGTGCTGGAGGAGATCAAACGCCGCATCCTCACCGGCCGGCTCACCCCCGGCCAGGCCCTGGTCGAGACCGACCTCGCCGCACAGTTCGGGGTGTCCAAGACACCGGTGCGCGAGGCGCTCAAGACCCTGGCCGGTACCGGACTGGTCGTGATGAGCCAGTACAAGGGCGTCACGGTGCGCATGGTGGACGCGGACATGGCGCGCGAGGTCTACGACGTCCGGCTGCTGCTGGAGCCCGAGGCGCTCCGGCGCGCCGTGCGCCGCGGCGCCTCCCTGGACGCCGCCCGGGACGCGCTCACCCAGGCCGACCGGGCCACCGACACGGCCGAACGGTCGCTGGCCAACCGCGAGTTCCACCGCGCCCTGTACGTGCCGTGCGGCAACCCGCTGCTCGGCCGGATGCTCGACGAGGTCCGCGACCAGGCGGCCCTCGTCTCCGCGGTCGCCTGGGCCGCCGACCCCTCCTGGGAACGGGAGGCCGGCGAGCACCAGGAGATCCTGCGCCTCGCCCTCGCCGGTGACGCGGACGGCGCGGCCCGCGCCCTGCACGCGCACATCGCGTCCTTCGTCGAGCGGGCCTTCCCCGAAGCGGGGACCGCGGCCCAGGAAGAGGACGGTCAGGCATGACAGCGACGTTCGAGACCCAGCGGGCGGCCCTGGCCGACGTGGTGGCGATCCCGGTGACCCCGTTCGCCGAGGACGGCACCGTCGACCCCGCCACCTACCGGGCCCTGCTGCGTCGTCTCCTCGACGGTGGCATCACGACCCTCACCCCCAACGGCAACACCGGCGAGTTCTACGCCCTCGACCCGGCCGAGCGGCGCCTGGTCACCGAGCTGACGATCGAGGAGGCCGGGGAGCGCGCCCACATCCTGGTCGGCGTCGGCCACGACGTGCCCACCGCGGTCGCCTCCGCCCGGCACGCCCGCGAGCTGGGCGCCTCCATGGTGATGGTGCACCAGCCCGTCCACCCCTACGTCTCCCAGGGCGGCTGGGTCGACTACCACCGCGCCATCGCCGAGGCCGTGCCCGAACTGGGCGTCGTGCCCTACATCCGCAACGCCCAGCTCACCGGCGCCCGCCTCGCCGACCTCGCCGACGCCTGCCCCAACGTCATCGGCGTGAAGTACGCCGTGCCGGACGCCTCGAAGTTCGCCGCCTTCGCCCGCGACGCCGGTCTCGACCGCTTCGTCTGGGTCGCGGGGCTCGCCGAGCCGTACGCGCCCTCGTACTTCAGCGCGGGCGCCACCGGCTTCACCTCGGGACTGGTGAACGTCGCCCCGGCCGTCTCGCTGAACATGATCGAAGCGCTTCGATCCGGTGACTACCCGGGCGCCATGAAGGTCTGGGAGCAGATCCGCCGCTTCGAGGAACTGCGCGCCGCCAACGGCTCCGCCAACAACGTCACCGTGGTCAAGGAGGCCCTCGCCTCGCTGGGCCTGTGCCGCCGGGAGGTCCGCCCGCCGAGCAAGCCGCTGCCCGAGAGCGAGCGCGCCGAGGTCGCCGCCATCGCCGCGGGGTGGTCGATATGACCGCCAGGAAGTCCCCGGAAGAGCTGCGCAGCCACCAGTGGTACGGCACCGACGGACTGCGCTCCTTCAGCCACCGGGCCCGCACCCGCCAGCTCGGCTACCTGCCCGAGGAGCACCTCGGCAAGCCCGTCATCGCGATCCTCAACACCTGGTCCGACATCAACCCCTGCCACGTCCACCTGCGCGACCGCGCCCAGGCCGTCAAGCGGGGGGTGTGGCAGGCGGGCGGCTTCCCGCTGGAGTTCCCGGTCTCCACGCTCAGCGAGACCTTCCAGAAGCCGACCCCGATGCTCTACCGCAACCTCCTCGCCATGGAGACCGAGGAGCTGCTGCGCTCCTACCCGGTCGACGGCGCCGTGCTGATGGGCGGCTGCGACAAGTCCACACCCGCCCTGCTCATGGGCGCCGCCAGCGTCGACCTGCCCGCCGTCTTCGTGCCCGCCGGGCCCATGCTCCCCGGGCACTGGCGCGGCGAGACCCTCGGCTCCGGCACCGACATGTGGAAGTACTGGGACGACAAGCGGGCCGGGCTCATCGGCGACTGCGAGATGCAGGAACTGGAGAGCGGCCTGGCCCGCTCGCCCGGCCACTGCATGACCATGGGCACCGCCTCCACGCTGACCGCCGCCGCCGAGGCCCTCGGCGTCACCGTCCCGGGCGCCTCCAGCATCCCGGCCGTCGACTCCGGGCACGACCGGATGGCCGCCGCGGCCGGACTGCGCATCGTCGAACTGGTCCACCGGGACCGGAAACTGAGCGACATCCTCACCGCCGACGCCTTCGAGGACGCCGTCACCACCGTGCTCGGCCTCGGCGGCTCCACCAACGCCGTGATCCACCTGATCGCCATGGCGGGCCGGGCCGGAGTCACCCTCACCCTGGACGACTTCGACCGGATCGCCCGCACCGTCCCCGTCCTGGCCAACGTCCGCCCCGGCGGACGGACCTACCTGATGGAGGACTTCCACTTCGCCGGCGGCCTGCCCGGCTTCCTCTCCCGCATCCCCGACCTGCTCCACCTGGACCGGCCCACCGTCTGCCACGGCACCCTGCGCGAGCAGCTGGCCGGCGCCCTCGTCCACCACGACGACGTCATCAGGACCCGCGACAACCCCGTCGCGGCCGAGGGCGGGGTCGCCGTCCTGCGCGGCAACCTCTGCCCGGACGGCGCCGTCATCAAGCACATCGCCGCCGAGCCGCACCTGCTCAAGCACACCGGTCCCGCCGTCGTCTTCGACGACTACAGGACCATGCAGCGCACCATCAACGACCCGGACCTGGGCATCACCGCCGACAGCGTGCTGGTGCTGCGCAACGCCGGGCCCAAGGGCGGTCCGGGCATGCCCGAGTACGGCATGCTGCCCATCCCCGACCACCTGCTCAAGCAGGGCGTGCGGGACATGGTCCGGATCTCCGACGCCCGGATGAGCGGCACCAGTTACGGCGCCTGCGTGCTGCACGTGGCCCCCGAGTCGTACGTCGGCGGACCGCTCGCCCTCGTGCGCACCGGCGACTCCATCACCCTCGACGTCGAGGCGCGCTCCCTCCGGCTCGACGTGGACGACGAGGAGCTGGAGCGTCGCAGGGCCGCCTGGACACCACCGCCGGTCCGCTACGAGCGCGGATACGGCGCGCTCTACAACGAACAGATCACCCAGGCCGACACCGGCTGCGACTTCGAGTTCCTGGCCCGCCCGGGCAAGGTGCAGGACCCCTACGCCGGCTGAGCCCGCCGACGGCGGGGGACGGCACGCCGCTGCCCATCGAGAAAGCGCTTCCCACCAGCTCCGCGAACGCCCGCACGACCCAGACGTACTAGAACGGAGAACTGTCATGGCCCAAGCCGCAGCCGTGGCGAAACCGCCCGCGCCACCCCGGCGGCGCCGTGCCTCGGCCACGCCGCGCAGGCTCCCGTACCTGCTGATCGGACCGGCCGCCCTGCTGATGCTGGGCTTCATCGCCTACCCGGTGATCAGCGTCTTCTACTACAGCCTGCAGGAGTACAACCCCACCAAGCCGTGGCGGAACGGCTTCGCGGGCTTCGACAACTTCGTCAAGATCTTCACCGAGGACCCGGTGTTCTGGGACACCCTCGTCTTCAGCGCCAAGTGGGTCTTCGTCGAGGTCGGACTGCAGCTGCTGTTCGGTCTGGCACTGGCGCTCATCGTCAACCAGACCTTCGTGGGCCGGGGCATCGGGCGGGCCATGGTCTTCTCCCCGTGGGCCGTCTCCGGCGTGCTGACCTCCGCGATCTGGGTGCTGCTCTACAACTCCCAGACCGGCGTCACCCGCTACCTCGCCGACATGGGCATCGGCTCGTACGGCACCAGCTGGCTCTCCGACACCTCGACCGTGTTCTCCGCGGCGGTGGTCGCCGACCTCTGGCGGGGCGTGCCCTTCTTCGCGATCCTCATCCTCGCCGACCTCCAGTCCGTCTCCAAGGACCTGTACGAGGCCGCCGAGGTCGACGGCGCCAGCCGCCTCAAGCAGTTCTGGCACATCACGCTGCCGCACCTGAAGGACGCCATCATCCTGTCCACGCTGCTGCGCGCGGTGTGGGAGTTCAACAACGTCGACCTGCTCTACACCCTGACCGGCGGCGGACCCGCGGGCGAGACCACGACGCTGCCCCTGTACATCGCCAACACCAGCGTCGACGCCCACGACTTCGGCTACGCGTCGGCCCTCACCACGGTCGCGTTCGTGATCCTGCTCTTCTGCTCGATCGTCTACCTGCGGCTGAGCAAGTTCGGAGGCGAGAACAAGTGATCACCAAGGAGGCCGTCGCGGCCGCCCCCGCCCCCGCCCCGGCCGCCCCCGCGCCGACGCGGCCCGGCAAGAAGCGCCCGGCCTGGGACGAGGTGCCCCGCTGGCAGATCTACCTGCCGCTCGGGATCTACCTGGTCTTCACCCTGATCCCGTTCTACTGGATCCTGCTCTTCGCGGTGCGCCCGGCCGGCTCGACCTCGCTCGTGCCCTGGCCGATGACCACCGAGCACTTCGAGAAGGTGTGGACCGACCGCGGCTTCGGCACCTACTTCACCAACAGCGTGTACGTCGGGCTCGCGACCCTGGTGATGACCACGCTCGTCGCACTGGCCGGCGGCTACGCCCTCGCCCGGTTCGACTTCAAGATCAAGCGGGTCTTCATGCTGGCCCTGCTCTGCTCCCAGTTCGTGCCCGGCGCGCTGCTCCTGGTGCCGCTGTTCGAGATCTTCGCCGGGCTCCAAATGATCAACTCGCTGGGCAGCGTCATCATCGCCGAGACGGTCTTCCAGCTGCCGCTGTCGATCATCCTGATCAGCAACTTCATCAAGAACGTGCCGTACTCCCTGGAGGAGGCCGCCTGGGTCGACGGCTGCGGCCGGTTCCGGGCCTTTAGGATCGTCGTACTGCCGCTGCTGCGGCCGGGGCTGATCGCCGTGGGTTCCTTCGCCTTCGTGCACTCCTGGAACCACTTCCTGTTCGCCCTGATGTTCCTCAACAACCAGCACAAGCAGACCATCCCGGTCGGCCTCAACTCCCTGATGAGCGCGGACAGCGTCGACCTCGGCGCGCTCGCCGCGGGCGGCATCGTCGCCGCCGTCCCCGTCGTGATCGTCTTCGCCTTCATCCAGAAGTGGCTGATCACCGGCTTCAGCGCGGGGGCGGTGAAGGGATGAGTGCAGTCCCCGGGACGAGCCCGGTCCCCGTCGTCCTCGCCGGCGCCCGCGGCCACGGCCGCTGGCACGTCGCCAACCTCCGCCGTCTGGAGCGGGCGGGACTGGTCCGGCTGGCCGGCATCTGCGAGCTGACCCCGCTGACCGAGCAGGAGGCCGGGGGAGAACTGCCCGAGCAGTCCGCCGACTTCGGTGCCCTGCTCGACTCCACCGGCGCCCGGATCGCCGTGATCTGCACGCCGATCCCCACCCACACCGACCTCGCCCTGACCGCCGCCCGGCGGGGTGTGCACCTGCTCCTGGAGAAGCCCCCGGCCCCGTCGTACGACGAGTTCCGGCGGATGGCCGACGGGGTCGAGGAGGCCGGGGTCGCCTGCCAGATCGGGTTCCAGTCGCTGGGCTCGCACGCCGTGCCCGCCATCCGGGAGCTGGTCGCCGAGGGCGCCATCGGGGAGGTCGTGGGCATCGGCGCGGCCGGTGCGTGGGTGCGCGACGAGGCCTACTTCCGCCGGGCCGCCTGGTCTGGCAAGCGGCGGCTGAACGGCGCCGACGTGATCGACGGCGCGCTGACCAACCCGCTGGCGCACGCCGTCGCCACCGCCCTCGCGCTCGGCGGCACCGCCCGCGCCGAGGACGTCACCGGTATCGAGACCGAGCTGAGCCACGCCAACGACATCGAGGCCGACGACACCTCCTGCGTGCGGATCGGCACCGCGCGCGGGCACCGGGTCACCGTCGCCGCGACCCTGTGCGCGGAGCGGGCCGAGGAGCCGTACGTCCTGGTGCACGGCTCCAGCGGGCGCGTCACCTTCTGGTACAAGCAGGACCGGGTCCTGCTCCAGCGCGGCGGCCACGGCCCCGAGGAGTTCCAGCACGGCCGCACCGACCTGCTGGAGAACCTGGTCGACCACCTCACCACCGGGACCCCGCTGCTGGTCCCGCCGGCGGAGACCGGCGCCTTCATGCGGGTCGTCGAGGCGATCCGCCGGGCCCCCGACCCGGAACCGCTGCCCGCCGCCGCCTGGCACCGGGTCCCCGGCGAGGGGCGCCGGGTGGTCCCCGGCATCGACGCCCTCGTGGCCGCCGCCGCCGACACCCTCTGCCTCTACTCCGAACTGGGCGCGCCCTGGGCGCCGCGCACCGAGCACCCGCGACACGAGGTGAGCACCCGATGACCGGCATCGACTCCCCGGTACTGCGCGTGGCGGGCCGCCCCGTCGCCCGGTACGTCACCCGGCCCGAGCTGCCCCGCCGGCTCTCGCCGCGCCCGTACCTGCACCCCGTCACCACCCTGGCCGGCACGGCCGTGACCGAGTTCAGCCCCGCCGACCACCTCCACCACCTCGGCGTCGGTGTCGCCGTTCCCGACGTCGAGGGGCACAACTTCTGGGGCGGGCGCACCTTCGTCCGGGGCCGGGGGCCGACCGAGCTGGACAACCACGGCACCCAGCGGCACACCTCCTTCCAGCTCCGCGACCCCGACGGCTTCGTCGAGGAGCTGCGCTGGGTCGCCGCCGGTACCGAGCTGCTGCGCGAGCGCCGCACGGTCGCGGCCACCGAACTCACCGCCACCGCCTGGGCACTGGACTTCACCTTCTCGCTCACCAACGTCACCCCCAACCCGCTCACCATCGGCAGCCCCGCCACCAACGGGCGCCCCGGCGCGGCCTACGGCGGCTTCTTCTGGCGCGCCCGCAAGGAGAGCGCGGCGCCCAGGGTCTTCACCGCGGACCGGGACGGCGAGCGGGCGGTGCATGGCAGCGGCGCCGACTGGCTCGCCATGACCGGGGAGACCTGGTCGCTGGTGTTCGCCGGTGCCACCGCACCCACCCGGCGCGACCCGTGGTTCGTGCGCACCGAGGAGTACCCGGGCGTCGGGTCCTCCCTGGCCCACGACGACCGGGTGGCCGTCGCCCCGCGCGACACCCTGGTCCGCCGGATCGTCACCGTCGTCGCCGACGGCCGCCTCGACGCGGACGGTGCCGCCGCCCTGGTACGCAAGGCGGTGAGCCCGTGACCGCCGCCGAGACTGTCCCCGGCACCCCGGGGACGTACACCAACCCCGTCCTGAACGCCGACTGGTCCGACCCGGACGTCGTCCGCGTCGGTGACGACTTCTACCTCACCGCGTCCAGCTTCGGCCGCGTCCCCGGACTGCCGCTGCTGCACTCCCGGAACCTGGTCGACTGGACCCTGGTCGGGCACGCCCTGGAGCGCCTGGAGCCCGAGCGGGAGTTCGCGAAGCCCCGCCACGACTGCGGCGTCTGGGCACCGTCCCTGCGCCACCACGCGGGCCGCTTCTGGATCTTCTGGGGCGACCCGGACCAGGGCCTCTTCCAGGTCAACGCCCCCGACATCCGGGGCCCGTGGACCGCGCCCCACCTGGTCAAGGCGGGCAAGGGTCTGATCGACCCCTGCCCCCTGTGGGACGAGGAGAGCGGCGAGGCGTACCTCGTGCACGCCTGGGCCCGTTCCCGCTCCGGGATCAAGAACCGCCTCACCGGCCACCGCATGCGCCCCGACGGCACCGGGCTCCTCGACGACGGCAAGGTGATTGTCGACGCCGACCGGCTCCCCGGCTGGTTCACCCTGGAGGGCCCCAAGCTCTACCGGCACGACGGCTGGTACTGGATCCTCGCCCCGGCCGGCTCGGTGGAGACCGGCTGGCAGGGCGCCTTCCGCTCCCGCGACTTCTTCGGGCCGTACGAGGAGAAGGCCGTCCTGGAGCAGAAGGACACCGGCGTCAACGGCCCCCACCAGGGCGGCTGGGTGCGCACCGGCTCCGGCGAGGACTGGTTCCTGCACTTCCAGCAGCGCGGCGCGTACGGGCGGGTGGTCCACCTCCAGCCGATGCGGTGGGACCCGGACGGCTGGCCGGTCCTCGGCGACGACGGCGCCCCGGTCACCGAGCACCCGCGTCCCGCGCTGCCTCCGCAGCCGCCCGCCGCGCCCGCCACCGACGACGACTTCCCCGGCGGACGGTTCGGCCGCCAGTGGTCGTGGACGGCCAACCCCCGCGAGGGCTGGGCCACCCGGCACGCCGGGGACGGGCTGCGCCTCGCCTGCGTGCGCACGGCCGACGCGCACGACCTGCGGCTGCTGCCGAGCGTCCTCACCCAGCGCTTCCCCGGCGAGCCCGCGGTGATCGAGGTCGAGCTGCGCCTGGACGGCGCGGAGCCCGGGGCGCGGGCCGGGCTCGCGGTGCTCGGCGACGCCTACCGCTGGATCGGGCTCCAGCGGGACGCCGACGGGCGCGTGCACCTGGTGCACCGGTTCGCCGAGTCGGTGGCCGAGGCCGAGCGGGACGCCGACCGGCCCCGCCCCGCACCCGGGGGACGGGCCCGGCTGCGGATCGAGACGGTCCCCGGGGCGCGCTGCCGCTTCTCCTACGACCTCGGCGGCGCCGGCCTCGACGACGGTCCGCATCCCGTCGGCCGGGAGTTCGCCGCCACGCCCTGGCGCTGGGTCGGCGCACTGCTCGGCCTGTTCGCCCTCGCACCCGCCGGACCGGGACCGGCCGGCACCGCCACCTTCACGCGGTTCCGCGTCGGGCCCCACCGCACCCACTGACCCCCACGTTGTCGTTCCACCGCTTTGTCGGATCCAGCAGACCCAGCAGACCCGGAAGAAGAGAGCCGACCAATGAGGATCAGCATGCTCAGCAGCAGAGACAAAGGCACAGTCAGGCGCCGCACGTCCGCCGCCGTCGCCCTGGGGGCCGTGCTCGCGCTGACCGCCACCGCCTGCGGTGACGACGGCAGCGGGGCCGGCGGCGACAAGGGGGCCGAGGGCAGCGGCACGGGGAAGATCGTCTTCTGGGACAACAACGGCGGCATCCGCACGGCCGTCTGGAAGGAGATCATCGCCGACTTCGAGAAGGCGAACCCGGACATCGACGTGGAGTACGTCGGGATCGCCGCCACCGAGTACCAGTCCAAGGTCGACACCGCCATCCAGGGCGGCGGCCTGCCGGACGTCGGCGGCGTGACGGCGTCGATGCTCGCGGGCTTCTCCGCCCAGGGCGCTCTGGAGCCGCTGGACGAGCGGCTCACCAAGTCCCCGCTGAGCGGCAAGCTCAACAAGGACATGGTCGAGTCCCTCAAGGCGGCCGGCGGCGGCGACGGCACCCTCTACTCGATGCCGACCTCCGCGAACAACGGCGTCCTCTACTACCGCACCGACCTGTTCGAGAAGGCCGGGCTCGACGCGCCGACGACCTGGGACAAGTTCTACGAGGCCGCCGAGAAGCTGACCGACGCCGGCAAGAACGAGTTCGGCTACACCATCCGCGGCGGCTCCGGATCCATCGCCCAGGCGTTCGACGCGATGTACGGGCAGTCCGGCATCACCTCGTTCTGGGACGCCGACAAGAAGAAGACGACCGTCAACGACCCGAAGAACGTCGAGGCGCTGGAGAAGTACGCGGCCCTCTACAAGAAGGTCACGCCGGCCGCCGACGTCAACAACGACTTCGCCAAGATGGTCGCCCAGTGGGACACCGGCACCATCGGCATGGTCAACCACAACCTGGGCTCCTACCAGGACCACGTGAAGGCGCTCGGCGTCGAGAAGTTCCGCGGCATCCCGCAGCCGGTCGGCGCCTCCGGCAAGCGGGTCCAGGTCTCCAACCCGGTCGACGGGCTCGGCATGTTCAAGAGCTCGAAGAACAAGGAGGCCGCCTGGAAGTTCATCGAGTTCGCCACGTCGAAGGAGCAGAACTCGAAGTTCAACGAGTCGGCCGGGCAGGTGCCGTCCAACACCGAGGCCGCGAACGACGCGTGGATCCAGCAGGCGGAGCCGACGAAGCTGGCGGCGCAGGCGCTGAACGACGGGTCGACGACCATCGTCCAGCTGCCGTACTACCTGCCGGACTGGAACACGCTGTCCAAGTCGGAGAGCGAGCCGGGGTTCCAGAAGGTGCTGCTGGGTGACATGAGTGCGAAGGACTTCCTGGACGGGTTGGCCGAGAAGCTGAATGAGGCGCAGGCCGAGTGGACGGAGCAGATGGGTTAGCCGGCGGGTTCGGTTCCGGGTTTCGCCGTGGGCGGTCCGTGGTTCGTCGCGGGCTGCGGGCCGCCTGTGGCTTGTCGCGCAGTTCCCCGCGCCCCCAAGGGGGCTGTCCCACCCTTCGTTGAAAGGTACCCCGCGTGTCACTCAGCCGAAGACAGGTCGCCGCTGCCGCCGTCTCCTCCATTCCCCTGGCGTTCGCCGCCACCGGTACCGCCCGAGCCGGCGGACGCCACCGCCCCCGCACCCTCTACATCGCCGGTGACTCCACCGCCGCGCAGAAGTACTCCGACGCCGCGCCCGAGACCGGGTGGGGCATGGCCCTGCCGTTCTTCCTCCGCAAGGAGCTGGACGTCGCCAACCACGCCGTGAACGGGCGGAGTTCCAAGAGCTTCGTCGACGAAGGGCGGCTGGACGCCGTCCTCGGCGCGGTCCGGCCCGGCGATCTCCTGCTGATCCAGTTCGCGCACAACGACGAGAAGGCCGAGGACCCCACCCGCTACACCGAGCCCTGGACCACGTACCAGGACTACCTGCGGAGGTACGTCGACGGCGCGCGGGCCCGCGGGGCGCGGCCGGTGCTGGCCACGCCCGTGGAGCGGCGCCGGTTCGACGCGGCGGGCAACGCCGTGCCGAGCCACGGCGAGTACCCGGCGGCGATGCGGGCCCTCGCGCGGCGGGAGGGTGTGACGCTGCTCGACGTGCAGGCGCTGTCGCTCGCGTTGTGGCAGCGGCTCGGTGCCGAAGCGACCAAGGCGTACTTCAACTGGACCGCCACCGAGCAGGACAACACCCACTTCAATCCGCCGGGCGCGATCGCGGTCGCCCGGCTCGTCGCCCGGGAGCTGCTGCGCGGGCGTGTACTGGCGCACCGGGACGTGCGCCGGCTGGACGAGGAGATCCCCGAGTCCTGGATCAGCTGGCCCGCACCGGCCACCGCGTGACACCGACGACCGTCGACCCACACCCAGAGCAAGGGAGAGCCGCAGCATGAACACCCGTGGATGGCATGGGCATGCCATTGAGAGAAGCGCCGCACTCGTCGGCTGCACCGCCCTCGTACTGAGCCTGACCGCCGCCACCGCCGAGGCCCGCCCCGGCCACCACCACCCCCGGGACACCGCCCGGCAGACGCTGCCCGCGAACGACGGCTGGGCCTCCCACGGCTCCGGCACCACCGGCGGGGCCGCCGCCGACGCGGAGCACGTGTACACCGTCTCCACCTGGGCCGAGTTCAAGGCCGCCCTCGCCGTCGAGGGCACCGCCCCGCGGATCATCAAGGTCAAGGGCACCGTCGACGCCGTGTCGGAGGGCTGCGAGGCCTTCGCGGCGCCCGGCTACGACTTCGACGCCTACCTGGAGAAGTACTCCCCCGAGAACTGGGGCATGGAGACCGACCTGAGCGCCGAGCCCGACGACAGCCCCGAGGGCCTGCGCCGCGCCTCCGCCGCCCAGCAGGACCGGTCCATCAAGGCGAACGTCCCCGTCAACACCACCATCGTCGGCGTCGGCCGGGGCGCCGCGCTCAAGGGGGCCAGCCTCCAGATCAAGGACGTGGACAACGTCATCGTCCGCAACCTGACCTTCGAGAGCCCCGTCGACTGCTTCCCCCAGTGGGACCCCACGGACGGGGACAGCGGCAACTGGAACTCCGAGTACGACAGCGCCGTGGTGTACGGCTCCACGCACGTGTGGCTGGACCACAACACCTTCACCGACGGCGAGCACCCCGACAGCGCGGCGCCCACCTACTTCGGCATGCTCTACCAGCAGCACGACGGCCAGCTGGACATCGTCAAGGGCGCCGACTACGTCACCGCGTCCTGGAACGTCTTCACCGAGCACGACAAGACGATCCTGATCGGCAACAGCGACAGCGAGTCCACCGCCGCCGTGGACCGCGGCCACCTCAGGGCGACGTTCCACCACAACCTGTTCAAGAACCTCGTCGAGCGCGCGCCCCGCGTCCGCTTCGGCCAGGTCGACGTCTACAACAACCACTTCGTGGCCTCGGACGACTACGCCTACAGCTTCGGCGTCGGCAAGGAGTCCGCCATCGTCGCCGAGCACAACGCCTTCACCCTGCCGGCCGGGGTCAGTCCCGCGCAGGTGCTCAAGCGCTGGAACGACTCGCCGCTGAGCGCCGCCCACAACCGCGTCAACGGCCGCACCGTCGACCTGATCGCCGCCCACAACGCCGAGAACCCGGACGCCACCCTCCGCTCCGGCGCGGGCTGGACGCCCACGCTGCGCACCAAGGTCCTGCCGTCCCGGGCGGTCCCCTCCGCCGTCGACCACGGGGCCGGCGCCGGCCGGCTGCGCTGAACCCGTCCCACGAACCGGGCCGGGGCGCCCGCACCGCCCCGGCCCACCCCTACCCCTCACCTCCTCGTCCGCCGTGAAGGAGCACCCGCATGCCCCGACCCGCCCCCTCCCGCCGAGGCTTCCTCCTGACGACCGCCGGCGCCGGCGCCGCCCTCGGCCTCGGCCTGGCGGCAGCCGGCCCCGCCGTCGCAGACAGCCGCCCGCGCCCCTTCGGCCGGTACGGCTCACCCGCCGCCCGCCGCGGCCCGAAGACCCTGTACGTCGACCCGCAGGGCCGCGGCGACTTCACCGCCGTCCAGGCCGCCGTCGACGCCGCCGCAGGCGACGGCTGGACGCTCGTCCTCGCCCCCGGCACCTACCGCGAGACGGTCTCCGTCGACGCCGACCGCACCGGGGCCACCTGGATCGGCGCCTCCGGCGACCCGCGCGACGTCGTCATCGTCTACGACAACGCCGCCGGCACCCCCAAGCCGGACGGCTCCGGCACCTACGGCACCAGCGGCTCGGCCACCACCACCGTGCGCGCCGACGGCTTCACCGCCCGCGCGATCACCTTCGCCAACGACTGGCTGCGCGCCGACCGGCCCGACTGGACCGGCACCCAGGCGGTCGCGATCAAGGTCATGGGCGACCGGTCCGCCTTCCACGACTGCCGCTTCCTCGGCCACCAGGACACCCTGTACGCCGACACCCGCGACCTCGGCCTCTTCGCCCGCCAGTACTACGAGCGCTGCTATGTCGAGGGCGACGTCGACTTCGTCTTCGGCCGGGCGACCGCGGTGTACGAGCAGTGCCACTTCCGCACCCTGGTCCGGCCCGACCTCGACGCCGCCCCCTACGGCTTCGTCTTCGCGCCGTCCACCGCGGGCGCCAACCCGCGCGGCTACCTGGTGGTCCGCGGCCGGGTCAGCAGCGAGGCCCCCGACGGCTACTACAAGCTGGCCCGCCCCTGGGTGCCCAGCTCCGACACCACCGCCCGCCCGATGCTCACCGTGCGCGAGACCCACCTCGGCGCGGGCATCGACGCGGTGGCGCCGTACGCGAACATGCGGGACGCGTACCCCTGGCAGGAGCAGCGGTTCCGCGAGTACCGCAACACCGGGCCCGGCGCCGCGACCACCGTCCCCGAGAACCGGCCCCAGCTCAGCCGCGCCGAGGCCGCCGCGCACACCCGGGAGGCGTACCTGGGCGACTGGCGGCCGTACGACCGGCGGCGCTGACCTGTCGGCCGTCGACCGGCACTTGACCTGCTTGACGCGATCTTTGCCAGATACGGGGGCGCGAATCCGGCCACGGGTCTCGCGCTCACCCGGGTGACGCGCGTAGAAACCTGTGTCATGCATAAACCACTGCGCATCGCGACCGTCACCGCCGCCTGTGCCGTCGCCGGTGCCGTCCTGTACGGCACGGGCGCCGCCACCGCAGGCCAGTCGACGGCCAACTCCACCCACGAGCCGTACAACATCGGGGTGCTGGCCAAGGACATCGACGCCTACTACGGCACCACGCTCGACGCCGACGGCGTCTACCAGGCGTCGCCGGACAGCCCGTACGCCGCCGACCTGGCGCGCATCGATGCCGCCGCGAAGCAGCAGATCGACCGGGCCGCCCGCGCGGCGCACCACAAGCACACCAGGCCCGCCGTCGTCTTCGACATCGACGACACGCTGCTGCTCAGCCTCGACTACGAGAAGAAGAACAACTACGGCTACGACGGCACCACCTGGGCCGCCTACGTCGACCGCGCCGACCGCCCCGCCGTCCCCGGCAGCCCCGAACTGGCCCGGTACGCCGAGAAGAAGGGCGTCGAGGTCTTCTACAACTCCGGACTCGGCGAGGCACAGCGCACCGCCGCCGTCGAGAACCTGAAGAAGGTCGGCGCCGACGTGAACCTCGACACCGGCCACGTCTTCCTGAAGGACAAGGCGAACCCGCCGTCCTACCTGGCCCACTGCGCCACCCCGGGCACCTGGAAGTGCACCACCGTGCAGTACAAGGCGGGCACCCGCCGGCACATCGAGCGGGACCTCGGGTACGAGATCGTCGCCAACTTCGGCGACCAGTACTCCGACCTCCAGGGCGGCTACGCGGACCGCACCTACAAGCTGCCCAACCCGACGTACTTCGTCGAGTAGCGGGCCGTTGCTCAGCCGCCCGGGGTGAAGCCGCCCCGGACCGCGAGGGGGCCGGACGCCGCGGTGGCCGCCGCCGAGTAGCGGTCGCCGCCCGCGTCCCGGCCGCCCCGCCCGTGGTTGTACTGACCGGCGAACATCCACTCGCCGGCCGGGACGGTCCGGCCCTCCTTGAGCGTCCACCGGTAGACGAGGAAGCCGTCCCGCTCGTCCAGCGTGAACGTGAAGTCGTCCGCCGGCAGCGACCGCCAGGCCCCGGTCGAGGTCACCGAGCCGGTCTGCGCCACCCGCAGTTCGACGGTGAGCGCGGTCAGCGCAGTGCTCGTGCCCAGGGTGATGTTGCTCTGCGCCCAGAACTCGTTGCTGTGCGGGTCCACCGCGCCGCTCGACCACAACGGGCCGGCCTCCCGCGAGCCGGCCTCCGGCGAGCCGGTCTCCCGCGAGCCGGGCGGGGCGGCGACCGGGTGCCGTGCGGGCGCGTCGTCCCGCACCACCGAGGCGACGGCGCAGCCGCCGGCCACCAGCACGCCCGCCACCGCCGCCGTAGCACCGGCCACCCGCACCCAGTCCGGCAGCCGGGGCCGGGCCGGCTCCTGGTCCTCGGCCGCCCTGCCGCGCTCCACCCGGGCCAGGATCCGGGCCCGGTCGGGCCGGTGTACCCCGGCCGCCTCGCGCAGCCGGGCGCGCAGCTCCCCGTCCGGGTCCCGCCGCGGCCCGGTCATCGGGCCCCGCCCGCGGCGCCGCCGCTGCGCGCGATCGCCGCCCGCACCTGCCGAGGGGCACGGGGAGCGGCCCGGGTGCCGAGCAACCGCTGGAGTTCGGCCACCCCCTTCGACGTCTGGCTCTTGACCGTGCCCACCGACACGCCCAGGGCGAGCGCCGTGTCCCTCTCGGACAGGTCGAAGGCGTGCCGCAGCACCACGCACGCCCGCTTGCGGAACGGCAGCCGGCGCAGCGCCTCCCGTACGTCCACCACGCCCGCGACGTCCGGGTTCTCCGCCCGCTCCGCGCGCTGCGACCAGAACAGGGCGACGCGTCTGCGCTCGCGCACGGCGGTCCGCACGCGGCTGCGGGCGAGGTTGGCGACGACACCGCGCGCGTAGGCCACCGGGTGGTCGGCCGCGCGGACCCGGTCCCAGCGGTGCCACAGGGCCAGCAGGGCGTCCGCCGCGAGGTCGTCGGCGCTGTCCGGCTCGCCCGTCAGCAGGTGGGCGAGCCGGGCCAGTTCGGCATAGTGGCGTTCGAAGAAGGCGTGGAACTCCGCGGAGGCGGCGTCGTCGGCTGTCCTCACGGCGGACTCTCCTCGCAGCGGCTTCCCGGGTGCCGGTGCCGGACACCGTACGGCAGACCGCATCCCGGCGGCCCCGGGAAGGTCCGGGAAAGTCAGCCGTCGAGCGCCGCCGTCATCATCGCCTTGGCCACCGGGGCCGCCAGGCCGTTGCCGCTGACCTCGCTGCGGGCCGCGTCGGACTGCTCGACGATGACCGCCACCGCGACCTCCTTGCCCGACGTGTCGGACTTGGCGTACGAGGTGAACCAGGCGTACGGCGTCTTGCTGTTGTTCTCGCCGTGCTGGGCGGTGCCCGTCTTGCCGCCCACCGTCGCCCCGGGGATCTGCGCGTTCGACCCGGTGCCCTCCTCGACGACGGTCTCCATGGCCGACTGCAACTGGTCGGCGGTGGAGGAGCTGACGATCCGCTTCGCGTCCGTGTCGGTGTGGTCCTCCAGCACGTCGCCGCCGCTGTCGGTGACCTGCGACACCATGTGCGGGGAGACCAGCTCGCCGCCGTTGGCGAGGGCCGCGGAGACCATCGCCATCTGCAGCGGGGTCGCCGTCACGTCGAACTGGCCGATGCCGGTCAGCGCCGTGGACGACCGGTTCATGTCCTTCGGGTAGACGCTGGTGTAGGCCCGCACCGGAACGTCCTGCGTCTCGTCGTTGAAGCCGAACTTCTCGGCCATCGCGCGCAGCTCGTCCTGGCCGAGGTCGACGGCCATCTTCGCGAAGACGTTGTTGCACGAGTACTGCAGCGCGGTGCGGATCGTGGCGTTCTCGCAGGGGGCGTTCGGATTCTCGTTGGTCAGGTCCGTCGTGGTGTCCGGCAGGGTGTACGGGTCGGGGCTGTCGGTCTTCTCGTCCACCGAGCCGTACAGCCCGTTCTCCAGCGCGGCGGCCGCCACGACCAGCTTGAACGTCGAGCCCGGCGGCAGCGGCTGGCGCAGCGCACGGTTGGTCAGCGGCTTGTCCGGGTCGCCGGTGAGCTTCTTCCAGGCCTCACCCGCGGTGTTGGCGTCGGTCAGCGACGTCGGGTCGTACGAGGGGGTCGACACGACCGAGAGGATGCGGCCCGTCTTGGGGTCGATCGCCACGGCGGCGCCCTTGGTGTCGCCCAGCGCGTCGAACCCGGCCTTCTGCACGTCCGGGTCGATCGTCGTGACCACGTTGCCCGGCTCGGCCCGGGCGTCGGTGACCGTGTCCAGCACGGTCTTCAGCCGCGGATCGGTGCCGTTGAGCACGTCCTGGTAGATGCCCTCCAGCTGGGTCGGCGCGTACGCCTGCGAGGCGTAGCCCGTCACCGCCGCGTACAGCTTGCCGTTCTCGTACGTGCGTTTGTACGCGAGGTCGCCGCCCTCCGTCGGCGCCGAGCCGGTGACCGACCGGCCGCCCACGACGATGTTCCCGAGCGGCTCCGCGTAGGTCTCGATCGCGCCCCGCCGGTTGTCCTTGCTGTCCGCGAGCGCCTGGCCCTCGTAGAACTGCACCCAGGTGGCCCTGATCAGCAGAGCGAACACCAGGAGCAGCGTGAAGACCGAGGCCCGCCTGATCGTCTTGTTCATCCCGTTCATCCCGCTGACAGGACGAACGGGCGGGCGGCGGTCGTTCCCGTGTGCCCCGTTTTCTCATCTTTCTCATGCTTCTCAGCGCGCGCTCATCGGCGAGGTCCTCACTGTGCGAGGTGCAGGACGACCTCGTCGATCTCCTCGCCGCGGGCCGCCGCGAACCCCCGCGCCCACGCGCTGGTCACGAAGCCGCATTTCTCCAGCACGCGCCGCGATCCCGTGTTGTCGGCCGCGGCGCGCGCGTACAGCGGGCGGTCCGGCACCTCGGCGAGCAGGGCCCGCAGCGCGGCGGTCGCCACGCCCTGCCCCCAGTACGCCCTGTCCACCCAGTACGTCACCTCGCGTTCGCCCGGCTCCCCGTACACCGCCGTGCTGCCGACGACGTCACCGTCGCCGAGGATGGTCCGCACGACGTCGCCGGAGGCCCGGATCTTCGCCCAGTGGACCGCGAACGCCTCCCAGTCGGAGGGGTCTCTCCCTATGAAGGCCGCCATCCGCACGGCCTCCGGATCGTTCATCTGCCGGAAGAAGACGGGCAGATCGCTGTCGTGTACCTCGCGCAGTGCGATGTGCATGGATCAGAGCCTACGCGTGGCCAGTGTCAGCCGGTCCCGCGCGTCGAACAGCGCGTCCTTCACCATCTGTTCGTGCGCGGGCGTCAGCCGCGCCACCGGCACCGAGCAGCTGATCGCGTCCCGCGCGGGGGTGCGGTAGGGGACCGCCACCCCGAAGCAGCGCAGCCCCAGCGTGTTCTCCTCGCGGTCCACGGCGAAGCCCTGCTCCCGCACCAGGTGCAGCTCCTCGATGAGCTTCTCCCGGTCGGTGATGGTGTGCTCGGTCAGCGCCGGGAGGGTCTCCGGGAGCAGCTTGCGGACCTGCTCGTCGCTGTACGTGCTCAGCAGCGCCTTGCCCAGCGAGGTCGAGTGCGCGGGCAGCCTGCGGCCGACCCGGGTGAAGGGCCGCAGGTAGTGCTGGGACTGGCGGGTGGCCAGGTAGACCACGTTGGTGCCGTCCAGGCGGGCGAGGTGGATGGTCTCCGTCGTGTCGTCGGAGAGCCGGTCCAGCGTGGGCCGCGCCGCCGCGACCACCTCGTCGCCGTCGATGTACGAGGTGCCGACCAGCAGCGCCCGCACCCCGATGCCGTACCGCGTGCCCGTGGCGTCCGTCTCCACCCAGCCCAGCTCCACCAGCGTGCGCAGCAGCATGTACAGACTGGACTTGGGGTAGCCGACGGCCTCCTGGACCGACGCGAGGGAGTGCATGCCGGGGCGCCCGGCGAAGTACTCGAGCAGCTCAACCGTCCGCACCGCGGACTTGACCTGCGCTCCGCCCCCCGTCTCGACAGCCGACATCGCCTTGACCCCTTCGTTCGACGAGAAGCTGAAGTTATAGTCTCGAACAGCATATTCATCAGTAGAGACAGCGTTCAGTATATCGAACGACATCAGTGCAGAGCACGTGGAGGGACCCGCGGTGGCAGCAGCACCAGTCTGGAGTGTCGACCCCCGTACCGGGAAGCAGCGTGAACAGGTCGCGGTGGAAGCCACGGCCCAGGAGGTGGACGCCGCCGTCCGGGCCGCGCACGCCGCCCGGGACGCCCTCGCCGACCGCACCGTCCGCGCGGCCTTCCTGCGCAGCGCCGCCGACGAGCTGAAGGCGGCCGAGAGCACCCTCGTCGAGGTCGCCGACGCGGAGACCGCGCTCGGCCCGGTCCGGCTCACCGGCGAACTCGCCCGCACCTGCTACCAGCTGCGGGCCTTCGCCGACATCGTGGACGAGGGCGAGTACCTCGGCGTGGTCGTCAACCACCCCGACGACACCGCCACCCCGCCCATCCCGGACCTGCGCCGCTACAAGGTGCCGCTCGGCGTCGTCGCCGTCTACTCGGCCTCCAACTTCCCCTTCGCCTTCTCCGTCCCCGGCGGCGACACCGCGAGCGCGCTCGCGGCCGGCTGCCCGGTCGTGGTCAAGGCCCACCCCGACCACCCGGCCCTGTCCGAGCTGGTCGCCAAGGTGCTGCGCCGGGCCGCGGCCCGCCACGGCATCCCGGACGGGGTCCTCGGCCTGGTGCACGGCTTCGAGGCGGGCGTCGAGCTGATCAAGCACCCGCTGGTCGCCGCGGCGGGCTTCACGGGGTCGGTGCGCGGTGGCCGCGCGCTGTTCGACGCGGCGGCGGCGCGTCCGGTGCCGATCCCCTTCCACGGCGAGCTGGGCTCGCTGAACCCGGTCGTCGTCACGGAGGCGGCGGCGGCCGAGCGGGCGGAGGCGATCGGCGCGGGGCTGGCCGGTTCGATGACGCTGGGTGTCGGGCAGTTCTGCGTGAAGCCCGGCCTGGTGCTGGTGCCGGCGGGCGACGCCGGTGACGGCCTGGTCAAGTCCCTCACCGACGCGGTCAGCGCCACCGACGCCGGTGTGCTCCTCGACCACCGCATGCGGGACAACTTCGTCGCGGGCGTCGCCGAGCGCGCCGCGCTGCCCGACGTCGACTCCCCGGTGACCCCGGGCGCGGGCGGCGAGCACACCGTCAGCCCCGGGTTCCTCACGGTGCCGGCGGCGCGGCTGGCGGACGGGGGCGAGCACGACCTGCTCCTGGAGGAGTGCTTCGGGCCGGTCACCGTGGTGGCCCGGTACGCCGACGAGGGGGAGGTGCGGGGGGTGCTGTCGCGACTGCCGGGGAACCTGACGGCGACCGTGCAGCTCTCTGCCGAGGAGGCGGCGGGAGAGAGTGCCGGGGCGGCTGCTCTTCTCGCCGAGGTGACGCCGCTGGCGGGGCGGGTGCTGGTCAACGGCTGGCCTACGGGGGTTGCCGTGGCGGCGGCTCAGCAGCACGGGGGGCCGTACCCGGCGACGACTTCGACGTCCACGTCGGTGGGGGGTACGGCTATCGAGCGGTGGCTGCGGCCGGTGGCCTATCAGGGGGTGCCGGAGGCCTTGCTGCCGGTGGAGCTTCGGGATGACAATCCGCTGGGGCTGCCGCGGCGGTTCAACGGAGTGCTTGAGCGGTAGGTTCGCGGTCGCGCCGTAGGGGTGCGGTTGCATGGCGAGTGCGGCGTCGTCGTGGCTTGTCGCGCAGTTCCCCGCGCCCCTTAGGCGACTTCCCTCCGCCTGCGAAGATCAGTGCATGACTCTTGAACTTGCCGAACTGCCGTTTCCCCTCCGTCCTTATGGGCCCGACGGCCAATGGTCCTACGCCGACGGTGTGCTCACCGGGGTCGCCGGGGCCCGGCAGGACCGGTTCGTGCCGCCCACCGGGGAGTCGCTGGAGTCCGTGGCCGACGCGCCGCGGTTGCTGGGGGCGCCCGAGGGGGACTTCCAGCTGATCGCCCGCGTCACCGTCGGGTTCCGCGGGGCCTTCGACGCCGGAGTGCTCTATGTGCACGTGGGGGAGCGGGCCTGGGCCAAGCTGTGTCTTGAGTACTCGCCGGACGTGGCCACCGTCTGCACGGTGGTCACCCGGGGGCACTCCGACGACTGCAACTCCTTCACCGTCGAGGGGGACTCCGTCTGGTTCCGGGTCAGCCGCAGCGGACGGGCCTTCGCCTTCCACGCCTCCCTGGACGGGGAGCGCTGGACCTTCGTACGGCTCTTCACGCTGGGTGACGAGAGGGAGACGGGTGCGGCCCTGGTCGGGTTCCTGGCGCAGGCGCCGACGGGGGAGGGCTGCACGGTGACGTACGACCACCTGGAGTTCCGGGCGGGCTGGCCCGCGGACCTGCGGGACGGCAGCTGACGGCGGGAATGGGACGCGCTGCTTGAACGTTCACGTACGACGGCGGAGAGGGTCTCCGCCGCCGTACGACCTGGAGAAGAGCCGAGACATGCGCGTCGAGATCTGGAGCGACATCGCCTGCCCCTGGTGCTACGTGGGCAAGGCCCGCTTCGAGAAGGCGCTCGCGGCCTTCCCGCACCGGGACGGGGTCGAGGTGGTCCACCGTTCCTTCGAGCTGGACCCCGGGCGGGCCAAGGACGACGTGCAGCCGGTGCTGACGATGCTCACCGCCAAGTACGGCATGAGCCAGGCGCAGGCGCAGGCCGGTGAGGACAACCTCGGCGCTCAGGCCGCCGCCGAGGGCCTGGACTACCGCACCCGGGACCGCGACCACGGCAGCACCTTCGACATGCACCGCCTGCTGCACCTGGCCAAGGAACGCGGGCGGCACGAGGCCCTGCTGGACGCGTTCTACCGGGGCAACTTCGCCGAGGAGCGCTCCGTGTTCAACGACGACGCCCGGCTCGTGGAGCTGGCCGTCGGCGCCGGGCTCGACGCCGAGGAGGTGCGCGCGGTGCTCGCCGACCCCGCCGCCTACGCCGACGCGGTGCGCGCCGACGAGCGCGAGGCCGCCCAGCTCGGGGCCACCGGGGTGCCGTTCTTCGTCCTCGACCGCGCCTACGGCGTCTCGGGCGCCCAGCCCGCCGAGGTCTTCACGAAGGCGCTGACCCAGGCGTGGGGCGAGCGCACGCCGCTGAAGCTGGTCGACGACGGGGACGCCCAGGCCTGCGGTCCGGACGGGTGCGCGGTGCCCCAGGAGTGAAGGGCCGGCCGCAAGCCCAGGTGAGGGCCCGTGCATAAGCGATGCTTGGAGAAACCGCGTAGAAATACGCAATGGACGGGGAGGTCGCGGGGCCGCACAGTGGTGCCATGGAGAGCTTCGAGAATGTCGTCCGTACCGAGTTCGCCCCGAAGACCACCTATCTGAACACCGCCAGCACCGGCCTGCTGCCCGCCCGGACCCTCGTGGCCATGCGCGACGCAGCGGCCTCGGCGGCCGAGGGGCAGCCGCTCGACATGTTCGCCGACGTCGAGGCGTCCCGGGCCGCGTACGCCCGGCTCGTGGGGGTGCCCGCCACCCGGGTGGCGACCGGCGCGTCCGTCGCCACGTTCAGTGGGCTCGTCGCCGCGTCGCTGCCTCCGGGGGCCGAAGTCCTCACCGCGGAGGCCGACTTCAGCTCCCTGGTGAACCCGCTGTACACCCGCGGGGACCTGAAGGTGCGCAGCGTGCCGCTGGAACGGCTCGCCGAGTCCGTGGGGCCGGACACCGCGCTCGTCGCGGTCAGTTCCGTGCAGTCCGCCGACGGGCGGCTCGCCGACCTGACCGCGCTGCGGGACGCCGCCCGGGCGCACGGGGCGCGGACGCTGATCGACGTCTCCCAGGCGAACGGCTGGCTGCCGACGGCCGCGGACGACTTCGACTACGTCACCGCCGTCGGCTACAAGTGGGTGCTCTGCCCGCGCGGCGTCGCCTTCCTCGTCGTGCCCGAGGACCTGGGGGCGGCGGCCGGGCTGACGCCGCTGTTCGCCGGGTGGGCGACCGGTGAGCGCCCCTGGGACAGCTGCTACGGCCCCGTCGAGGAACTCGCGCACTCCGCACGGCGGTTCGACGAGAGCCCCGCGCTGTTCTCGTACACCGGTGCCCGGCACTCCCTGGCCCTGATGGAGGAGCTGGGCGTCGACGCGGTGCACGCCCACGACACCCGGCTGGCCGACCGGTTCCGCGCGGGGGTGCGCTCGCTGGGGCACGAGCCGGTGGACGCGCCGGGCTCGGCGATCGTGTCCGTGCCGGGACTCGGCCACCGGCAGGGCGGACTGGGCGAGGCCGGCGTCCAGGTCTCCGACCGGGCGGGCAACCTGCGGGCCGCCTTCCACGTGTACAACACCGAGGCCGACGTGGACCGGCTGCTCGACGTGCTGGCGGGCTGACCCGCGGCAGGGCCGGGAAGAAAATATCGGGCAGGGGCCTCCCGTCCCACACGAAAAGGCCCCTGCCCGAGTCTCAGACGCGGGTCACTTCACCGGGGTGAAGTCCCGCGCGCCGATGAACTCCGGCCGCCGGATGGGAGCCGCGAACGGCTCCACGGCCGTGTTCTCCACGCTGTTGAACACGATGAACACGTTGCTGCGCGGGAACGGCGTGATGTTGTCGCCCGACCCGTGCATGCAGTTGCAGTCGAACCAGGTCGCCGAGCCCGCCTTGCCGGTGAACAGCTTGATGCCGTACTCGGAGGCCATCTTCGTCAGCGCCTCGTCGGACGGCGTCCCCGCGTCCTGCATCTGCAGGGACTTCTTGTAGTTGTCCTTCGGCGTGGCCCCCGCGCACCCGAGGAACGTCTTGTGCGACCCCGGCATGATCATCAGACCGCCGTTGGTGTCGAAGTTCTCCGTGAGCGCGATCGAGACCGAGATCGTGCGCATGTTGGGCAGGCCGTCCTCGGCGTGCCAGGTCTCGAAGTCCGAGTGCCAGTAGAAGCCGCTGGCCCCGAAGCCCGGCTTGACGTTGATCCGCGACTGGTGGACGTAGACGTCCGAGCCCAGGATCTGCCGGGCCCGCCCGACCACGCGCTCGTCGCGCACCAGCTTGGCGAAGACCTCACTGATCTTGTGCACCTCGAAGACCGACCGGATCTCCTTGGACTGCGGCTCCACGATCGAGCGCTCGTCCGCGCGGATGGCCGGGTCGGTGGTGAGCCGCTCCAGCTCCCGCTGGTACTCGGCGACCTCCTCCGGCGCGATCAGCTGGTCGATGGCGAGGAAGCCGTCGCGGTCGAGGGACTGGAGGTCACCCGCCGAGACCGGACCGGGCGTGTCCGGGGAACCCCAGACCACCGGGTCCTGCCGGGGAGTCGCCACCTCGGTGGCGCCGCGGGTGGGATAGAGGTCGGTGACGTTCGTGGTCGTGGTCACGGTGACTCACACCTCCTCGGTGAGCAGCGGGTAGACGCCGTTCTCGTCGTGATCCTCCCGTCCGGTGACGGGCGGGTTGAAGACACAGATGCAGTGGAAGTCCTCCTTGACCTTGAGCGTGTGCCGCTCGTGGCCGTTGAGGAGGTACATCGTGCCCGGCGTGATGTGGTACGTCTTCCCCGTCTCGCGGTCGGTCAACTCGGCGTCGCCCTTGGTGCAGACGACGGCCTCGATGTGGTTGGCGTACCACATCGACGTCTCCGTACCCGCGTACAGGATCGTCTCGTGCAGGGAGAAGCCGACCTTCTCCTTGGCGAGGACGATCCGGGTGCTTTCCCAGGTGCCGGACGCGCTCTTCACGTGCCGGTCGGTGCCTTCGAACTCCTTGAACGAACGGACGATCACGGTGTTGCGATGCCTCCTAGGTGAAGGATGTGCAAGGGTCCCCGGCGCCTTCGGCCGCGCGGGCGGAAGGCGCCGGAAGCTTGGGTGGTGCGACGTGCGGGTCAGGCCGTCTCGCGCACGGCCCGGGCCAGGGTCTTCATGCCCTCGTCCAGCTCGTCGGGCGTGATGGTGAGCGCGGGCAGCAGCTTGACGACCTCGCTCTCGGGGCCGGAGGTCTCGATGAGCAGGCCCAGCTCGAAGGCGCGCCTGGCGACCCGGCTCGCGCGGCCCTTGTCGTGGAACTCCAGGCCCCAGACCAGCCCGCGGCCGCGGTACTCCTTGATGTCGGCGAGGTTCTCCTCGGTGATGGCGATCATGTGCTGCTCGACCTGCTCGCCGCGCTTGCGGGTCTGCTTCTCCATCGCCGACCCGTCGGTCCAGTAGGCCTCCAGCGTGGCGGTCGCCGTGACGAAGGCCGGGTTGTTGCCGCGGAAGGTGCCGTTGTGCTCGCCCGGCTCCCAGACGTCCAGCTCCGGCTTGAACAGGGTCAGCGCCATGGGCAGGCCGTAGCCGCTGATCGACTTGGAGACGGTGACGATGTCCGGCGTGATGCCCGCCTCCTCGAAGGAGAAGAAGGCACCGGTACGGCCGCAGCCCATCTGGATGTCGTCGACGATGAGCAGCATGTCCTGGCGCTCGCACAGGTCGGCCAGGGCGCGCAGCCACTCGGCCCGGGCGACGTTGATGCCGCCCTCGCCCTGCACCGTCTCGACGATCACGGCGGCCGGCTTGTTCAGCCCGGAGCCCTGGTCCTCCAGCAGCCGCTCGAACCAGATGAAGTCCTCGACGGTGCCGTCGAAGTAGTTGTCGAACGGCATGGGCGTGCCGTGCACCAGCGGGATGCCGGCACCGGCCCGCTTGAAGGCGTTGCCGGTCACCGCGAGGGAGCCCAGCGACATGCCGTGGAAGGCGTTGGTGAACGACACGATCGACTCGCGCCCCTTCACCTTGCGCGCCAGCTTGAGCGCGGACTCGACGGCGTTGGTGCCCGTCGGGCCCGGGAACATGACCTTGTACGGCAGGTCGCGCGGGCGCAGGATGGTGTTCTGGAACGTCTCCAGGAAGCGGCGCTTGGCGGTCGTCGACATGTCGAGCCCGTGCGTGACGCCGTCCCGCTCCAGGTAGTCGATCAGCGCGCGTTTCAGGACGGCGTTGTTGTGCCCGTAGTTGAGCGAGCCCGCTCCGGCGAAGAAGTCGAGGTACTCGTGGCCGTCCTCGTCGTACATGCGGCTGCCGACCGCACGGTCGAAGACGGTGGGCCAGCCGCGGCAGTAGCTGCGCACCTCGGACTCGACGGTCTCGAAGACGCTGAGGTCGGGCTGGGTGATGGTCACGACGAATCGCTCCTCGTGGGGTGAGGTGGGAGAGGAAGGTCGTACGGATCCGGGGACCGGTGCGGTCCGCCGGGAAGTCTGTGGGGCCCACTGGCACGGGGTGCCGGGCCGTCCGGGCGGCCGGGTCAGCCGGTGGCGGACAGGGGGCCTATGCGGTACAGCACCTCGGGCTCGTGCGGTCCGTCGGGGAACACGTCCGTGTCGAACAGCACCTCGCGCTCCAGCCGGGCGCCGCGGCGCTCGGCGAACGAGGTGAACAGCCGCTGGGAGGCGGTGTTGTCGGGGGAGATGGTGGTCTCCAGGGTGGTCAGCCCGTGTTCCGCGACGGTCCGCTCGGCCAGCCCGTCGAGCAGGGACGCGGCGAGCCGGCGCCCGCGGTACGCCTCGTCCACCGCCACCTGCCACACGAGCAGGGTGTCCGGGCGGTCCGGTCGTACGTATCCGGTGACGAAGCCGACCGGCTCACCGCTCTCGTCGCGGGCGACGGCCGACGTGGCGGCGAAGTCCCGGCACCAGAGCAGATAGCTGTAGGAGGAGTTGAGGTCGAGGACCTTGGAATCCCTCGCTATCCGCCACAGGGCGGCGCCGTCGGCCACTCTCGGACGATCGATTTGCAGGTCTGCTTGCGCGGCAGTCATGCAAATTGAATTTACCGAGCGAAATTCAAAATTGCATCGCCGGATGGGGTTACGAATGGGCGCCTCGTGTGTTATCACGCGGGCGCGTGCTTCCGCGCGAGGCGGCGGCGTTATGAGGGGATTTGCCGGGGAGGTAAGCCGCAAAGCGGGCAGCATGTGGATCGGGTCACAATCGCGTAACCCGTGCGAGACGTGTCCGAAATGTGAAGATCGGCAGTCGTGAAATCTTTGTGTTTAGGTCCGGGGAAAGCGGGCAGAAGAATACGGGAAGCTGCGCTGAGTGGAATTCCGGAAATCTGCTTGTGCGAGTATCCGGAATTCCCTCCGATTCACCCTTCCGAAAGACCGGGTCCGGCCGGCCGCTGCCACGTCTCCTCGACGGCCCGCCGGGCGGCCTCCGGGTCGGCCTTCACACCACGCTCGGCCAGCGCGGCACCCAGTGCCGCCAGGCAGGACTGCACGGCCCCGCGCGTCGCGTTGGGACCGTAGTGGTTGACCCGGATCATCTCGCCCGCCAGCGCGCCGCCGCCCGCGGCCAGCGGCAGCGCCGGATCGGACTCCAGGGCCCGGGACACCAGCGCGGACGCGTCGACGTCCGGCGGGGTGCGCAGCGTCGTCGCGACCGGCGCCGCCTCCCGCGCCTCGTACACGTACGGCTCGACGCCGCCCAGCGCGAGCGCGCCGGCCCGGGTGGCCGCCGCGGCCAGGGCGTGCCGCGCCATCACCGTCTCGGCACCCGCCGCCTCGATGCGCTCGACACAGGCCTCCAGCGCGAGCATCTCCAACTGCGCCGGCGCGTGCAGCAGAGCCTTGCGCCCGCCGTCGATCCACCGCTCCTTCCAGTCGAGGAGCGACAGGTACGAGTGGCGCGGGGCGTTCGGGTTCGCCGCCATCCGCGCCCAGGCCCGCTCGCTCACCGACACCGCCGAGACCCCGGCCGGACCGCCCATCGCCTTCTGCGCGCCGATCACGCACAGGTCCACGCCCCACGCGTCCGGCAGCACCGGCTCGGCGCCCACGGAGGCCACCGCGTCCAGGTAGAAGAGCGCCCCGTGCGCCCGCACCACCTCGCCGACTTCCGCGACCGGGTTGGTGTTGCCGGTCGCCGCCTCGGCGTGCACGAGGGACACGAAGTCGATCTCCGGGTGTTCGGCGAGGGCCAGCCGCACCTGCTCCGCGGAGACGGCGGTGTGGAACGGCACGGTGAGGTCGTGCACGGTCGCGCCGCAGTCCCGCAGCCAGTTCCCGAAGGTCTGCCCGTACGGCCCCGTGACGACGTTCAGCGCGACGGTGCCGGGCCCCGCGGCGGCGCGGATGGCGCCCTCCAGCGGCAGCAGCGCCTCGCCCTGCATGACCACCACGTCCTGCCCGGTGCCCAGCAGACGCGCGACCCGGTCCTCGATCGCGGCGAAACGTGCGGCGCTCAGCGGGGGGAGGTCCAGGAAGGGGTGGGTCACGGCGGTGCTCTCTTCGCTGACGGCGGGTGTGCGGCGCGGGAACGCCGCGTACGGACGCGCGTACGTCACGTACGGAGTCGAGAGTAACCGTGGCGCCCGCCGCCACTCGCGCCGGAGTGCTTCCGTTGCGACACCCCCACGCCCGGAACCGTGGCTTCCGTCACAGCCGAAGCGCTCGCCGCCTGATGGACTGGCCCGGTGTTCCTGATACTCCTGCTGGTCGTCGTGGTCGCCGTGGTGACGGCCGTCGGTCTGACCGGCCACGGCGCGAGCGTCCTCGCCGCCCGCCGCGAACGGGGCCCGGGGCCCGGACCGGTGCTGCGCGCCCTCGCCGCCTTCGCCGGTGCCGCGGCCGTCGTCGTGTACGCCTGGGGGCTGCTGCACGTGACCGGCGCCGTCATGGAGTCCAACGGTGGCGCGAGTTCCGCACCGGCGCCGCCCTGCCGCGGCCACGGGAACGAGGAGCGCGCCCGCCACGTCGTCGACCAGTCGGTCTCCTTCCTGCCCCTGGGCTTCGTCTGCGAGACCGCCGACGGCGGCGAGTACACCAGCGGGGACGTCCCCGGCTACGTCAACCCCGTCACCGCCGCCCTGGCCCTGGCCGCCGTCGCGAGCGCCGTCGGGGCCGGGTACGCGGCCGAGTCGCGTGCCCGTGCGGCAGCGCGCGGCGGCCGCCGGTGACCGGCCCCGGACCGGCGCGCGGGCACCGTCTAGGGTGCGGGGCATGAGCGATCGCGCGGTGCTGCACGTGAAGGGTCGGGTGCTCGTCGGACCGGAGGAGGTCCGGGACGAGGTGTGGGTGATCGACGGCCGGATCTCGTACGACCGCCCCACCGGCGCGGCCGACGTGCGCACCGTCGAGGGGTGGGCGCTGCCCGGCCTGGTCGACGCGCACTGCCACGTCGGCCTGGACCAGCACGGTGCCGTCCCCGCGGACGTCGCCGAGAGGCAGGCGCTGACCGACCGCGAGGCGGGCACGCTGCTCATCCGCGACGCGGGCTCGCCCTCCGACACCCGCTGGATCGACGACCGCGAGGACCTCCCGAAGATCATCCGGGCCGGGCGGCACATCGCCCGCACCCGCCGCTACATCCGCAACTACGCCTGGGAGGTCGAGCCCGAGGACCTCGTCGCCTACGTCGCCCAGGAGGCCCGGCGCGGCGACGGCTGGGTCAAGCTGGTCGGCGACTGGATCGACCGCGACCTCGGCGACCTGTCGGCCTGCTGGCCGCGCGGCGCGGTCGAGGCGGCCATCGCGGAGGCCCACCGCCTGGGCGCCCGGGTCACCGCGCACTGCTTCGCCGAGGACTCCCTGCGCGATCTGGTCGAGGCCGGGATCGACTGCGTCGAGCACGCCACGGGGCTCACGGACGACACCATCCCGCTGTTCGCCGAGCGCGGCGTCGCCATCGTGCCCACGCTCGTCAACATCGCCACCTTCCCCGCGCTGGCCGACGGCGGCGAGACTCGCTTCCCGCGCTGGTCGGCCCATATGCGCCGGCTGCACGAACGCCGCTACGACACCGTGCGCAACGCCTACGACGCGGGAATCCCGGTCTTCGTCGGCACCGACGCGGGCGGCGCCCTGGCCCACGGGCTGGCGGGGGCCGAGGTCGCGGAGCTGGTCACCGCCGGCATCCCGCCCGTCGCGGCCCTTGCCGCGACCACCTGGGCCGCCCGGCGCTGGCTGGGCCGTCCGGGCCTGGAGGAGGGCGCACCGGCGGACCTGGTGGTGTACGAACAGGACCCGCGCGCGGACGTGCGCGTGCTCACCGCTCCGCGCCGGATCGTGCTGAACGGGCGGGTCGTCGGTTAGCCGACGGGAGTGACGCCGGGGAACACCCGTGCCGGTCGATGCGACGAAGTTTCGAATACGTTCGCCAAAACCCCACGAAGGGGTGAAGTGCCCCCGGTTCACTGACGGTTCGGCCGACGCGGGGACATTCTGTCCGGGTCCCAAGCACGTCGCTCATGCGTGCCCCGCACGCATGTCTCACTGGGGGTCCCACCACCTTGAACGGCAACACCTTCCGCATGCCCGCACGCCGTCTCGCCACCGTCGCGGCGGCCACGGCCCTGGCCGCGGGCCCCGCGGCCCTGGCCGGCGCGGGATCCGCCCACGCGACCGGCGACCACGGCCGCGCGAGCGCCACCGTGCTGCGTACCGGGCTCGACGTCTCGCTGCTCAACAAGACCGTGAACGTCCCGCTCGCGGTCACCCTCAACGAGGTGCAGGCACCCGGGAACGCCGAGAAGACCGCGCTCACCGCCCGACTGGACGGCGTCGACGGAGGCAAGCCCTTCAGCGTCCTGCGCGCCGACGTCGCCGAGGCGAAGGCGACGGCCACCGCCGAGAAGAGCGAGGGCACCACCACACTGGCCCGCGCCAGGCTCCACGTCCCCGGCCTGCCGCTGCTGTCGGTGGTCGAGGTCCAGGAGGTCACCTCCACGGCGACCTGCGAGGCCGGGAAGAAGCCGGTCGCCGACGCCAACCTCCTGGGGCCGGTGACGGTCCTCGGCAAGAAGGTCACCCTCACCACCGGCGGCACGACGGACGTGAAGGTGCCCGGCGTCGGCGAGGTACGGCTCGACCTCTCGAAGGAGGAGACCACCTCCGGCACGGCCGCCGCCACCGCGCTCGAACTCAAGGTCTCCGTCAACCCCGGCGACCTGAACGTCGCCGAGGTCGACGGCACCGTCACCCTGGCCAAGGCGACCTGCGAGTCCCCGGCCGCCCCGGCGGAGGAGGCCGAGCAGCCCCCGGCCGAGGCCGCCGAACCCCCGGCCGGGCAGGACGCCGAACCCGCGGCCGAGGTGCAGGCCCAGGGCGCCCGCACCGAGCCCGACCTGGCCGAGACCGGCGGCAGCTCCGCGACCCCGTACGTCGCGGCAGGCGCCGCGGCCCTGGTCCTGGCGGGCGGCGGCGCACTGGTCCTGGCCCGGCGCAAGCGCGGCTGACATCCGGTCGGGGCCGCGGCGGCCCCGGGCTGGTTCCGGCCGGGGTGTCCGGGTGGAGGCGCCCCGGCCGGAGGCGGTCGCCGCCGTGAGCGGCAGCGGTTCCGCGGCGCCGACCGGCCCGGCCGGTGCCGCCGCCCCGGTCCCGGGCGGCGCAAGCGCGACCGACCCGGCCGGGGAGGCGAGACCGGCCCAGACCGTACGTGCGCACGCACGCGCCCGTACGCTCAGGCCGGTTCCGCCCGGGCCGTCTGCCCCGCTTCCGCCTGCGCCGGTTGCGCCTCCTGCGCCGTCGTCGCCACCGCCCGCTCCAGCGCGCGCAGGAAGCCGTCCGTCGTCGTCCGGTCCCGCACCGCCAGGCGCAGCCACCCCTCGCCCAGCCCCGGGAACGTGTCCCCGCGCCGGACGGCGTACCCGAGTTCGCGCAACCGGCGGCGTACGGCGGACGCGTGCGGGACGCCGACCAGGACGAAGGGCCCCTCGGCCGGTCCGGCGACCCGCACCCCGGCACCGGCGAACCGCGCCAGCCCGGCGACCAGACGGTCCCGGTCGGCGGCGATGCGGTGGGCGGCGTGGGCGGCCTCCGCCAGCGCCCGCGGCGCCACGCACGCCTCGGCCGCCGCCAGCGCGGGCGTGGACACCGGCCACAGCGGCTGGGCGCGCGCCAGCTCGCCGACCGTCTCCGGGTCCGCCAGCACGTACCCGATGCGCAGCCCCGCAAGGCCCCACGTCTTGGTGAGGCTGCGCAGGACGACGAGCCCCGGCACGTCCGTCCGCCCGGCCAGCGCCTCCCGCTCGCCCGGCACCGCGTCCATGAACGCCTCGTCCACGACCAGCGTCCGGCCCGGCCGGGCCAGCGAGCCGAGCACGTCCGCCGGGTGCAGCACCGAGGTCGGGTTCGTCGGGTTGCCGACCACCACCAGGTCGGCGTCCTTAGGGACGGCGGCGGGGTCGAGGCGGAAGCCGTCCGCCGCCCGCAGCAGCACCCGGCCGACCGTGTGCCCCGCGTCCCGCAGCGCCGCCTCGGGCTCGGTGAACTGCGGGTGCACCACGACCGGCCGGCGCACCTTCAGCGCCCGCGCCAGCAGCACGAACGCCTCCGCCGCCCCCGCCGTCAGCAGCACCCGCTCCACCGGCAGCCCGTGCCGCGCCGCCACCGCCGCCCGCGCGGCCCGCCCGTCCGGATAGGCGGCGAGCGAGCCGAGCGAGGCGGCGACGTGCTCACGCAGCCAGGCCGGGGGAGTGTCCGCGCGGACGTTCACCGCGAGGTCCACCAGCGCCGAACCGTCGTCGCGCACCTCGGCGTCCCCGTGGTGCCGCAGGTCCGGACCGCCGGGATCAGTGTGCGTGAGAGTGTGCGTGTCCATGCCCGTGATGGTGCCCGTGGTGGTGGTCGCCGTCGTCGTCGGGGTGGAAGTGCGGCTGCTGCGGCAGCCCCACCTTGTCCTCGAACCCCGGCAGCGCGATCCGGTACACGCAGCTGTCGCAGTTCATCCGGAGATCGCCCTTCACCGCCTCCTCGTACCGCTCCCACACCAGGTCCAGCAGCTCCGGCTCGGGACCGATCACGTCCGCCGACCGCACCTCCGTCTCCGGGTGCGCGGCGGCCCACTCCTCGGTCTGGTGCCGGACCCGGTCCGGGAGGATGCCGGTGAACAGGAAGTACGGCAGCGCCACGACCCGCCGCGCCCCCAGCCGCGCGCACCGGTCCAGGCCGCCCGGCACGTCCGGCTTCGCCAGCGACACGAACGCCGTCTCCACGGCCGCGTAACCGCGCCCCTCCCACAGCAGCCGCGCCGCCTTGAACACCTCGGCGTTGGCGTCCGGGTCCGTCGACCCGCGCCCCACCAGCAGCACCGTCACCTCGGCGGGGTCCCAGGCCGGGTCGACCGCCTCCGCGAGGCGCCGCTCCAGCACCCGCAGCAGCGCCGGGTGCGGGCCCAGCGGGCGGCCGTAGGTGTAGGAGATGCCGGGGTGGCGCTCCTTCTCGCGGGACAGCGCCGCCGGGATGTCGCCCTTGGCGTGCCCGGCGGACACCAGCATCAGCGGCACCGCGGCGAACCGCCGCACACCGCGCTCCACCAGCTCCGTGACCGCATCGCCCAGGGGCGGCGGGGACAGCTCGATGAAACCGCCCGCGACGGGCAGTTCGGGGTGGCGTCGGCCCAGCTCGCGCACGAAGTCGCGGAACGCCTCGGCTCCGGCCTCGTCCCGGGTGCCGTGTCCGGCGATGAGCAGGGCGGGCGGGGTCGTCACAGGTTCTCCTCGGGGTTCTCGGATTCGGACGTCCCGGACCCGCGGGTCCGGGCAGGTGCGGCAGGGGAGCGGCGGGTCGCCGGGTCCTCCTGCCAGCGGTAGCCGCGCGGCGTCACCATGCGCCCGGCGATCTGGCGGGTCGCGGTGTTGCCCACCGTGACGACCGTCATCATGTCGACGGTCGCCGGGTCGAGCGCGGCGAGCGTGGACAGGCGGCTCGACTCGTCGGCGCGCGAGGCGTTGCGCACCACCCCCACCGGAGTCGCCGGCCCGCGGTGCTCGGCGAGGATCGCCAGCGCCTTCGGCAGCTGCCAGTCGCGGCCCCGGCTGCGCGGGTTGTAGAACGTCACGACCAGGTCCGCCTCGGCCGCCGCCCGCACCCGGCGTTCGATGACCTCCCACGGCGTGTGCAGGTCGGACAGGCTGATCGACACGTGGTCGTGGCCCAGCGGCGCGCCCAGGATCGCCCCGGCCGCCAGCGCCGCCGTCACGCCCGGCACTCCGACCACGTCGATGTCGTCGGACGCCTCGGCCAGCGCGGGCGAGGCCATCGCGTACACCCCGGCGTCCCCGCTGCCGATCAGCGCGACGGCGTGGCCGCGCCGGGCCTCCTCGACGGCCGTCCGGGCCCGCTCCTCCTCCGCGCCGAGCCCCGACTCCAGCACCCGCGTGCCGGGCCGCAGCAGATCGCGGATCTGGTCGACGTACTGGTCGAGCCCGACCAGCACCGACGCCCGCCGCAGCTCCGCCCGGGCCCGCGGCGTCACCAGGTCCCGGGCGCCCGGCCCGAGCCCGACCACCGCGAGCCGCCCGCGCCCCGGACGCCGCACGACCGCGCAGGTCGCCATCGCGGGCACCGCCGCCGACTTCCGCTTGGGCACGAGGAGTTCACCCCCGCGGATCAGGGCCGCCGCCTCCGCGACCGACGCGGTGCCCACGGCCGCCAGCGGCGCGTCCGAGGGGTTGGGCACCTCGACGCCCGCCAGCTCCTCGGCCGGGTACGTCACCAGGGGCACGCCCAGCCGCTCGGCGGCGCCGACGATCCCGGGCTCCTCCGCCTTGACGTCCACCGTGGCCAGCTCGGCGACCGACGCGGCGGACAGCCCCGCCTCGCGCAGGGCCCCCTCCACCAGCCCGAGCACCTCGTCCACCGGCGCCCCCCGGGACGCGCCGACCCCGACGACCAGGGACGGCGGTCGCAGGACGACCTCGCCCCCGGCAGGCTGCACCGCACGGTCCGTCACCCGGATGCCGTACGCCCCTTCGGCGGTGACCGGCAGCGGCGGCAGCGGCCAGGCCACCTCGGCCCGCAGTGCCACCGGCTCGCCGTCCAGCAGCGCCCGCGACACCCCGGCGACGTCGCCCTCCACGGGCAGCCCCAGCGTGTCCAGACCGGCCAGCCCGACCGCGTCGGTCGCCGTCGTCACCACCGGCTGAGCACCCAGCACCTCGCCGACCGCGCGGGCGAGTTCGTTCGCGCCGCCCCCGTGCCCGCCGACCAGCGACACGGCGAACCGCCCGCCCTCGTCGACGCACACCACACCCGGGTCGGTGCGCTTGTCGTCCAGCAGCGGTGCCACGAGCCGGACCACGGCCCCCGTGGCCAGGAAGCACACCAGCCGCTCGCACTCGGCGAACGCGGTCCGCACGGCGTCCGCGACCGGACCCTCGTACACCCGCGTGCGGTCCGGCCACGCCGCGGCCAGCCGGTCGCGCGCCGCCGCTCCCGCCGCCGTGGCGGAAATCAGGCCGATCAAGGGGCAACTCCTTCGGTACGGCCGTGCGGCCTGACGCCCCACAGCAGGAAGACGGGATTGGTGGCCGCGAGCCGGGTCACGTCCCCCGGCAGCGGCGCGAGCCGCGAGGACTGCAGCAGCACCCCGTCGCAGTCGAAACCGGCGCCCAGCAGCGCCTCGCGGGCCGCCGGCACCCGGTCGAGGGCGGCCACGGCGACGACCACCGCGCGCCGGGCCCGGCGCGCGCACGCGGCGACGATCGCGGGCAGCTCGCGCCCGCCACCGCCCACGAACACCGCGTCCGGGTCCTCGTCCAGGTCGGACAGCGCCGCGGGCGCCGCCCCGTGCACCACCCGCACGTCGACCCCGTGCGCGGCGGCGTTGGCACGGACCCGCCCGACCCCGTCCGGCGTCTTCTCGACGGCGGTGACGGCGGCGCCCAGCCGCGCGCACTCCACCGCCACCGACCCCGAGCCCGCGCCGACGTCCCACACCAGGTCGCCGGGGCGCGGCCCGAGCCGGGCCAGCGCCAGCGCCCGCACCTCGAACTTGGTGATCATGGAGTCGCGGTGGGCGAACTCCGCCTCTTCCAGCGCCCACCCGGCCGGCCCCGTCCGCGGCCCCGCCACCGCCCGCACCGGCCCCAGGGCCCGCGCCTCGTCCAGGCAGAGCACCACGCTCACCGCCGTCCCCCAGTCGCGTCCGGCAGCCTCGGCGGGCGTCACCCGCGCCACGCGCTCCTCGGCCGAGCCCAGTGCGGAGGCGACGACGAGCACCCGCCCGTCGTCCCGCAACGCGGCCCCCAGCTCCGCCGGACCCGCCCCCGGACCGGTCAGCACGGCGACCTTGGGATGCGCCCGGCACAGGTGCACCGCCGTCCTGAGGTCCCGCCCGTGCGCGCTCGCCACCACGGCGTCGTCCCACGGCAGCCCCACCCGCGCGAAGGCCGCGGCGACGGAGGAGACCCCCGGCCGCACGTCCAGCCGCTCGGCACCGAACCGCTCGGCCAGCGCCCGCACGATCCCGAAGAACCCCGGGTCACCCGAGGCCAGCACGGTCACCGGCCGCTCCTCGGCGACGTACTCCGCGACCGTGTCCAGGGCGGGCGCCAGCGCTCCGAGGACGACCGCCCGGGCCCCCTCCGGCAGCCGTACGGCGTCCAGGTGCCGGCGCCCGCCGACGACCAGCTCCGCACCGGCGGCGACGTCCCCCGCGGGAGCCGCACCCGGAGAGACACCCATCCCGACCACGGTGATCACGTGCTCGCACCCCGCTCGCGCAGCTCCCGGCGCGCCTCGGGGTCGGCCCTGCGATAGCCGTGGAAGTGCCCCGGGTGGTACAGGTGCGAGCGGGTGCCGTGCGCGGCCAGCGCCGGGCCGACCAGGAACAGGGTGTGCTTCCAGAGCTTGTGCTCCTTGACCGTCTCCTCCAGCGTCCCGATCGTGCACCGCACGACCAGCTCCTCCGGCCAGGTCGCCTGGTAGGCGACGACCACCGGCGTCTCGGTCGGATAACCGCCCTCCAGCAGCTCCCGCACCAACTGCCCACTGCGGGCCGCCGACAGGAAGACCGCCATGGTCGTCCCGTGCCTCGCGAACTCACGCACCTCCTCCCCGGGCGGCATCGGCGTCTTGCCCCCGCCGAGCCGGGTGAGGACCACCGACTGCGCCACCTCGGGGATCGTCAGCTCCCGCTGCGCGACCGCGGCCACCGCCGAGAACGCGGAGACACCGGGCACCACCTCGGTCGCGACGCCGATCTCCGCACACCGGTCGAGCTGCTCCTGCGTGCCGCCCCACAGCGCCGGGTCGCCGGAGTGGATGCGGGCCACCCGCAGACCCTCCTCGCGGGCCCGCCGGTACACGGCGACGACGTCCTCCAGCGACATCGTGGCCGAGTCCAGCACCTCGGCGTCCTCGCGCGCGTGCTGGAGCACCTCCGCCTGGACGAGGCTCGCCGCCCAGATCACCACGTCCGCCTCGGCGATGGCACGCGCCGCACGGAACGTCAGCAGATCGGCGGCGCCGGGACCGGCACCGACAAAGGTCACCTTGGCCTCGGAATCCATCGTTTTCGGTCCTCTCCTGTGCATCCTGCGCATATTTACTGCGGTTGCTGCTGTCGTACGCGCGTGAACGCGACGTGATCGGATACCAAAGGCCCATGGCGGTCTTCGTCGCGCTCGGCGCGTTCCTGATGACGCTGGCCGGCGGCTGGACGGCACAGCGCGTGACCGACCGGCGCCACCTGGTCCTGGGCCTGGCCGGCGGCCTCATGCTGGGCGTGGTCGGCCTCGACCTGCTGCCGGAGGCCCTGGAGGCGGCGGGCGACGAGGTGTTCGGCGTGCCCGAGGCACTGCTGCTCTTCGTCGCCGGATTCCTGCTCGCGCACCTCGTGGAACGCCTGCTGGCGGCCCGCCGCGCCGCACACGGCGCCGACGAGCACGGCCACCGCTCGCCCGAGGTGGGCCTGACGGCCGCGGCCGCGATGGTCGGGCACAGCGCGATGGACGGCGTCGCCATCGGCGCGGCCTTCCAGGTCGGCGGCGGCATGGGCGTGGCGGTCGCGCTGGCGGTGATCGCGCACGACTTCGCGGACGGCTTCAACACCTACACACTGACCAGCCTGTACGGCAACGCCCGCCGCCGCGCCATCGCGATGCTGGTGGCCGACGCGATCGCCCCCGTCCTCGGCGCGGCCTCCACCCTGCTCTTCACCATCCCGGAGGGAGCACTCGGCGCCTATCTCGGCCTCTTCGGCGGCGTGCTCCTCTACCTCGCCGCGGCCGAGATCCTCCCCGAGGCCCACCACGAACACCCCGCCCGCTCGACCCTGCTGTGCACGGTGGCCGGCGCGGCGTTCATCTGGCTGGTGGTGGGCATCGCCGAGTGAACGCCACGATCGAGGGGCGGTCACAGCTTCCCGCCCCGCCCGCCCTCGCGCCGCGCGGGCGCGATGAGCGTCGACAGATACGGCAGCGGCGCCCCGTCCAGCTCCCCGGCGGGCCGCACCGACTCCTCCGGCAGCCCCAGCGCCGACCCCCACACCGCGTCTGCCAGCCGCCCGCTCTCCCGCAGCGCCTCGGCCACCTCGGCCGCCTGCCGGCCGAACTTGTACGCGACGACCGTGCCCGGCCCGTGCAACGCCTCCTTGAGCACGGCGGCCCCCGCCGTGACCGGCACCAGCGTCAACGGCTCGGTCCCCTCGGTCAGCACGGCCCCCGACCGCGCCGCGAGGTCCTGCATGGCGGTGATCCCCGGCACGGTCTCCACGACCGTCCCCGGCACCAGCACCCCGACGGTCTGCGCGAGATAGGTGAACGTCGAGTACACGTTGGGATCCCCGATGGTCGCGAAGGCGACGGAGGCATGCGCCCGCAGCAGCCCGGCGACCCGCTCCCCGGCCGCGTCCCAGGCAGCCTCCCGCCGCGCCCGGTCGGTGCGCTCGTTCAACGCGAACACCACCCGCACGACCTTCTCGGCGCCCACGTAGTGCAGCACGGTCGCCTCGGCGCGCCCGCGCTCTCCCGTGTCCATCACCGGCACGACCACGACATCGGCGTCCCGCAACGCGTTGACGCCCTTCACGGTCACCAGCTCCGGATCCCCGGGCCCGACCCCCACCCCGATCAGCCTGCTGCTCATGACGTCCGGCACCTCTCCACGAACCGACGGGCGACACCGGGCTCGGCCGCCCAGTGCGTGTGCAGATAACTCGCGTGCACACCGCGCTCCACGAATCCCTCGACGCGCCGCTCGGGCGCCCGCACCCCCCAGGCCGGCGCCGCGCCGGCCCCCGGCTCCACCACCGTCCGGTGGAACTCGTGCCCCCGCAGCCGCGTCCCCGCCCCGGCCAGCACGCTGTCGGACACGGCCACGGCGTCCCGGTAGCCGAGGGTCAACCGCTTGGACATCCGCGCGGAGGCGTCCAGCACCCCGCACATCGGCAACCCGTCCAGTTCCCGGCACAGATACAGCAGCCCCGCACACTCGGCGGCGACCGGAGCACCGCTCGACGCCAGCTCGGCGACGGACTTCCGCAGCCCCTCGTTGGCGGACAGCTCGGCGGCGTACACCTCGGGGAACCCGCCCCCGATCACCAGCCCGGCGGTCCCCGCGGGCAACTCCTCGTCCCGCAACGGATCGAAGGTGACGACCTCGGCCCCGGCGGCGGCGAGCAACTCGGTGTGCTCGGCGTAGGAGAAGGTGAAGGCGGCCCCGCCGGCGACGGCGACACGCGCCTTCAGCCCGTCCGGCGCTTGAGGACGAGGCCCGTTCAGGGCCGAAAGCGGGGGTCCGGGGGCGGCAGCCCCCGGGGTAGGGACGGGAAGGGGCGGCGGGGGCGGGGAAACCAAGGCCTCACCCGCGTCCCAAGCCGCACAGGACAACGCACCGGCACTACGCGCCAGCCCGACCAACGCCTCCAGATCACACCCGTCGGCGACCTGCGCGGCCATCGCCGCAACCGCCTCCACCGCCTGCGCACCCCGCTCGGCCACAGGAACCAACCCCAGATGCCGCGACGGCACGTCGACCCGCGCGGCCCGCCGCAACACCCCCAGCACCGGCACCCCGACGGAGTCCAGCGCCTCCCGCAGCAACCCCTCGTGCCGATCCGAGGCGACCTTGTTCAGGATCACGCCCCCGACCCGCACCTCCGGGTCCCAGGACACGAACCCGTGCACCAGCGCCGCCACCGACCGCGACTGCGACGAGGCGTCCACGACGAGCACGACGGGCGCCCGCAACAACTTGGCGACCTGCGCGGTGGACGCGAGTTCGCCCTCGCCCGCCGCCCCGTCGTACAGCCCCATCACACCCTCGACCACGGCGATGTCGCACCCGCGCGCCCCGTGCCGGAACAACGGCCCGATCAGCTCGGGCCCGCACAGGTACGCGTCGAGGTTGCGCCCCACCCGTCCGGTCGCGAGCGCGTGGTACCCGGGGTCGATGTAGTCCGGCCCGACCTTGTGCGGCGACACGGCGAGCCCGCGCCCGGCGAGCGCGGCCATCAGCCCGGTGGCGACGGTGGTCTTGCCGCTCCCCGAGGAGGGCGCGGCGACGACCAGCCGGGGCACGGAGGAAGGCGAGGTCACCACTCGATGCCCCTCTGCCCCTTCTGCCCCGCGTCCATCGGATGCTTGACCTTGGACATGTCGGTGACGAGATCGGCGAAGTCCACGAGGGCCTCGGGTGCGTTCCGCCCGGTGATCACGACGTGCTGGGTCCCGGGCCGCTCCCGCAGCACGGACACCACCTCGTCGGTGTCGACCCATCCCCAGTGCATCGGGTAGGCGAACTCGTCCAGCACGTACAGCTTGTACGTCTCGGCGGCCAGGTCCCGCTTGACCTGCGCCCAGCCCTCCCGGGCCTTCTCCTCGTTGTCCAGCTGGGCGTCGCGCTGGACCCAGGACCAGCCCTCGCCCATCTTGTGCCAGTCGACCGACCCGCCCTGGCCGCTGGCGCCCAGCACCCGCAGCGCGTTCTCCTCGCCGACCTTCCACTTCGCCGACTTGACGAACTGGAACACCCCGATCGGCCAGCCCTGGTTCCAGGCCCGCAGCGCCAGCCCGAAGGCGGCGGTGGACTTGCCCTTCCCGATGCCGGTGTGCACGACGACCAGCGGACGATTGCGCCGCTGACGGGTGGTCAGCCCGTCGTCCGGCACGACACTCGGCTTGCCCTGCGGCACTACGCGGCCCTCCTGCTGCCCTGAACGTCCTTGACCAGCCCGGCGATCGAGTCCGCCCGCAGCTCGTCCAGCGTCACCGCCGTACCGCCCAGCTCACCCGCGAGCCGCCCGGCGAGCCCGAGTCGCACCGGCCCCGACTCGCAGTCCACGACGACGGAGGCGGTGCCCTCGGCGGCGAACAGCCGCGCGGCACGCGAGGCGAGCGCGACGGGCTCCGGACCGCCCGTGGCCCGGCCGTCGGTCACGACGACCACCAGCGGCCGGCGAGCCGGATCCCGCAACCGCTCCACCCGCAGCACCTCGTGCGCGCGCAGCAGCCCGGCCGCGAGCGGCGTACGCCCGCCCGTCGGCAGCGACTCCAGCCGCACCGCCGCCGCGTCCACCGACGAGGTCGGCGGCAGCGCCACCTCGGCCGCCGAACCCCGGAAGGTCACCAGCCCCACCTTGTCCCGCCGCTGGTACGCGTCCAGCAGCAGCGACAGCACGGCACCCTTGACGGCGCTCATCCGCTGCCGCGCGGCCATCGACCCGGAGGCGTCGACGACGAACAGCACGAGGTTGGACTCGTGCCCCTCGCGCACCGCCTGCCTCAGATCGTCCCGGCGCACCACCAGCCCCGGACCTCTGCGGCCCCGCGCCCGCTGGTGCGGTGCGGCGGCCTGCACGGTGGCGGCCAGGTGCAGCTTGGTCAGGGCACCCCGCGGCCGCCGGGCGCCCGTGGTCCGCCCCTGCTCGCTCCGTGCCCGCGAACGCCGCCCGGCGGCACCCTCGCCCAGCCCCGGCACGCTGAGCACCTTGGTCCGGAACGGCTCGGCAGCCCGCGCGGGGGACTGCTCACCGGCGCCACCGGAGGGCTGCGGCTCGCCACCCTCTGCGGCCTCGGGCCGCGCGGCGGTGTCCCCGTCCCCCCGGGGCGCGTCGTCGGGCTCGGGCTGCCCGCCGGGACCGCCGCCGGGGCCGGGGTCCGGATCGTCGTCGCCGTCGCCGTCGTCCTGCCCGCCGAACTCCTCCAGCGTCTCGTCCAGCTTGTCCTCGTCCAGCCCGGGGGCGTCGAACGGATTGCGCCGCCGCCGGTGGGGCAGCGCGAGCAGCGCCGCCTGCCGTACGTCCTCCGCCAGCACCTCCGTCCGCCCGGCCCACGCCGCCAGCGCGGTCGCCGTCCGGGCCATCACGATGTCGGCCCGCATGCCGTCCACCTCGAAGGCGGCACAGGTCGCCGCGATCTGCCGCAATGCCCCGTCGCCCAGCCGCACCGAGGGCAGCAGCTCCCGCGCCGCCACGATCCGCGCCCGTACGGCGGCCTCCTCGTCGGCCCAGCGCGCGGCGAATGCGGCCGGGTCGTCGTCGTACGCCAGCCGACGCCGTACGACCTCGACGCGCTGGTCGGGCTCGCGCGAGGCGGCGACCTCGACGGTGAGGCCGAAGCGGTCCAGCAACTGCGGCCGCAGCTCGCCCTCTTCGGGGTTCATGGTGCCGACCAGCAGGAACCGCGCCGCGTGCCGCACCGAGACGCCCTCGCGCTCGACGTAGGAGGCGCCCATCGCGGCGGCGTCCAACAGCAGGTCCACGAGGTGGTCGTGGAGGAGGTTGACCTCGTCGACGTACAGGATCCCGCGGTGCGCGTCGGCCAACAGGCCCGGTTCGAAGGCTTTGACGCCCTCCGCCAGCGCCCGCTCGATGTCCAGGGCGCCGACCAGCCGGTCCTCGGAGGCCCCGACGGGCAGTTCGACCATCCGCGCGGGGCGCGAGACGAAGGCACCCGGCTCGTGCGGGCCGTCCGGGCACCCCGGGTCGGGAGAGTCGGGGTCACACGAGAACCGGCACCCGGAGACGACGTCCACCTCCGGCATCAGCGCCGACAGCGCCCGCACGGCCGTGCTTTTCGCGGTGCCCTTCTCCCCACGGACCAGCACACCGCCGACGGCCGGGGAAACCGCGTTCAGCAGCAGCGCGAGCCGCAGGTCGTCCTGGCCCACGACGGCCGTGAACGGGAACGGGGTACTCACTTGTCGTCACCTTCCAGATCGCCTTCGAGCTCCAGATACGTGGCACGCAGCCGCTCCAGCGTCTCCGCGTCCGGCTCCGCCCACAGCCCGCGGTCGGCCGCCTCCAGCAGCCTTTCCGTGATGCCGCGCAGCGCCCACGGGTTGGACTTCTTCATGAAGTCCCGGTTCTCCGGGGCGAAGACGTACTCGGCGCTGAGCCGCTCGTACATCCAGTCGTCCACGACCCCGGCCGTGGCGTCGTAGCCGAAGAGGTAGTCGACGGTCGCCGCCATCTCGAAGGCGCCCTTGTAGCCGTGCCTGCGCATGGCCGCCATCCACCGTGGATTGACGACCCGCGCGCGGAAGACCCGGTGCGTCTCCTCGCCCAACGTGCGCGTCTTCACCTGGTCCGGAGTCGCGGAATCCCCGACGTACGCCTCCGGGCTCTCGCCCGTCAGATGGCGCACCATCGCCACCATGCCGCCGTGGTACTGGAAGTAGTCGTCGGCGTCGACGAGATCGTGCTCGCGGGTGTCGACATTCTTCGCCGCCACCGCGATCCGCCGGAACGCCGTCTCCATGTCGCCGCGGGCCGGCCGCCCGTCGAGCCCGCGCCCGTAGGCGTAGCCGCCCCACACCGCGTACACCTCGGCGAGATCCGCGTCGCTGCGCCAGTTGCGGGCGTCGATCAGCGGCAGCAGACCCGCGCCGTAGGCGCCCGGCTTGGAGCCGAAGATGCGGGAGGTGGCCCGGCGCCGGTCGCCGTGCTCGGCGGTGTCCTCGTCGGCGTGCGCGCGGACGAAGTTCTGCGAGGCGGGCTCGGCCAGCTCCGCCACCGCCCGCACCGCGTCGTCGATCAGCCCCACCACGTGCGGGAACGCGTCCCGGAAGAAGCCCGAGATGCGCACCGTGACGTCCACGCGCGGCCGGCCCAGCTCCGCGAGCGGCACCACCTCGAAGCCCGTCACCCGGCGCGAGGCGTCGTCCCAGAGCGGGCGGCAGCCCAGCAGCGCCAGGATCTCGGCGATGTCGTCGCCCTGGGTGCGCATCGCGGACGTGCCCCACACCGTGAGGCCGACGGACTTCGGGTACTCACCGGTGTCGGTCAGGTACCGCTGGATCAGTGAGTCCGCGAGTGACTGGCCCACCTCCCAGCTCAGCCGGGACGGGATCGCCTTCGGGTCGACGGAGTAGAAGTTGCGGCCGGTCGGCAGCACGTTGACCAGCCCGCGGGTCGGGGAGCCCGACGGTCCGGCCGGGACGTAACCGCCGTCCAGGGCCCGCAGGATGTGCCCGATCTCGTCCGTGGTCCGGGCGAGCCGCGGGACCACCTCCGTGCAGGCGAACTCCAGCACCGCGACCGCGTCGGGGAGTTCGGCGCCCAGCACGTCTCGCACCAGGCCCGCGGCCGCCGCGGTGTCCCAGGCCCGCAGCTCCATCCCTTCCGCCAGCCGCCGGCACAGCTGCTCCAGCAGGTCGATCGCGTCGGCCGCCGACCGGGCCGGGCCCTCCACCAGGTCTGTCAGCTCCACCGGCACCTTCACCGGGGCGCCCGGCTCGGCCAGCAGTTCCTTTTCCACCAGTCCGAAGTGCTCGGCCAGGGACGCCCTGAGGCCCGGCAGCGCGTTCGCCCGCCCGCCCCACACCTGTGAGGCGCGCAGCACCGCGAGGACCAGGTTGACGCGCGGCTCGCCGACCGGGCCGCCGCCCAGGACGTGCAGGCCGTCGCGGATCTGCACGTCCTTGATCTCGCACAGGTAGCCGTCGATGTGCATGACGAACTCGTCGAAGTCGTCGTCGTCCGGCTGGTCGTCCACGTGCAGGTCGTGGTGGAGTTCGGCGGCCTTGACCAGCGTCCAGATCTGCGCGCGGACCGCCGGTGCCTTCGTCGGGTCCAGGTCGGAGACGAGCGCGTACTCGTCCAGCAGCTGCTCCAGCTTCGCCAGGTCGCCGTAGGTGTCGGCGCGCGCCATCGGCGGGACCAGGTGGTCGACGACCGTGGCGTGCCCGCGGCGCTTGGCCTGGGTGCCCTCGCCGGGGTCGTTGACGATGAAGGGGTAGATCAGCGGCAGGTCGCCGAGGACCGCGTCCGGCGCGCAGCCGGCGCTCAGCCCCAGCCCCTTGCCCGGCAGCCACTCCATCGTGCCGTGCTTGCCCATGTGCACGATCGCGTCGGCGCCGAAGCTGTTCTCCAGCCAGCGGTAGGCGGCCAGGTAGTGGTGCGACGGCGGCATGTCCGGGTCGTGGTAGATCGCGATCGGGTTCTCGCCGAAGCCGCGCGGCGGCTGGATCATCACGACGACGTTCCCGAACCGCAGCGACGCCAGCACGATGTCGTCGCCGTCGACGTACAGCGACCCCGGCGGCTCGCCCCACGCCTCCCGCATGCCGTCCCGCAGCTCGGGGTCCAGCTTCTCGAACCAGGCCCGGTAGTCGGCCAGCGGAACCCGCGCGGGCGCCGCCGCCAACTGGTCCTCGGTCAGCCACTCCACGTCGTGACCGCCCGCCTCGATCAGCCGGTGGATCAGCTCGTCGCCCTCGGCCGGGTACTCGGTGACCCCGTAGCCCGCGTCCCGGAGCGCGTCCAGGACCCGCACCGCCGACGCCGGGGTGTCGAGACCGACCGCGTTGCCGACCCGGGAGTGCTTGGTCGGGTACGCCGTGAAGACCAGCGCGAGCTTCTTCTCGGCGTTCGGCTTGTGCCTGAGGGCCGCGTGCCGGACGGCGATCCCGGCCACCCGCCCGGCCCGCTCGGGGTCGGCGACGTAGACCGGCACGTCGTCCGGCCCCTGCTCCTTGAAGGAGAACGGCACCGTGACCAGCCGCCCGTCGAACTCCGGGATGGCCACCTGCATCGCCGCGTCCATCGGGGAGAGCGCGGCGTCGGAGGCCTCCCAGGCGGCCCGGGAGGAGGTGAGGCAGAGCCCTTGCAGCACCGGCACGTCCAGGTCGGCCAGCGCGCCGATGTCCCAGGCCTCCTCGTCACCGCCCGCCGAGGCCTGCGAGGCGTGCGTGCCGCCCGCCGCGAGGACGGTGGCGACGAGCGCGTCGGCCCGGCCCAGCAGCTCGTACAGCCCCGGGTCCGCGCCGCGCAGCGAACCGCAGTACACGGGCAGCGTGTTGGCGCCGCGCGCCTCGATCGCGGCGCACAGCGTGTCGACGAACGCGGTGTTGCCGCTCAGCTGGTGGGCGCGGTAGAAGAGCACGCCCACCGTCGGACGGCCGTCCACGAGGTCCGGGGAGCCGTGGACGCCGTACTCCGGCATCTTCCGCGGCTCCTCGAAGCCCTCGCCGGTCAGCAGCACCGTGTCCGACAGGAACCGGGCGAGCTGGGTGAGGTTGTCCGGCCCGCCCTCGACCAGGTAGCGCAGCGCCTGAGCCACCACCCCGGCGGGCACCGAGGACTCGGCCATCAGCTCCGCGTCCGGCACGCTCTCGCCGCCCAGCAGGACGGTCGGGATCCCGGCGGCCTTCAGCGCGGCGAGCCCGTCCTCCCAGGCGCGCTTGCCGCCCAGCAGCCGTACGACGGCGAGGTCCGCGCCCTCGACCAGGCCCGGCAGCTCCTCCCGGACGTCGACGCGGGTCGGGTTGCCGATCAGGTAGGCGGCCTCCGACGCGCGGGCCGCCAGGAGGTCCGTGTCGGCGGTCGACAACAACAACACTGTGCTCATGCGGGCGCTCCCGGTGGAATGAAGGGCAGTCCTTGCGGCGCGCCGGACTCGATGAGCCGCCACAGCGCGTCGGTGTCCGCGTGGTGTTCGATCAGGTCGCCGAGCCGGTCGAGCTGTTCCTCGCGCAGCGCGGCGAACGAGGTGCCGGGGGCGGGCACGAAGCGGCGGCCCGCGGCGGCGGCCACCTCGCGCAGGAACGCCCGCCGGAAGCCGTCCGACTCCAGCGAGCCGTGCCAGTGCGTGCCCCAGGTCTGGCCGACCCGGCAGCCGTCCAGGAAGGGCCGGCCGCCGGTCACCTCGGCGACCCCGTGGTGGATCTCGTACCCCTCGACGCGCTCGCCGAGGGCCTCGCCCACCGGCCGGGCGAGGGTCTTCTCGCGGGCGAACCGCACCCGCACGGGGAGCAGGCCGAGGCCGTCCACGTGTCCGGCGCGGGACTCGACCTCGTCCTCGATGTGCTCGCCGAGGAGCTGGAAGCCGCCGCAGATGCCGAGCACCGGCCGCTGCTCGGCGACCCTGCGCACGAGCGCGTCTGCCAGCCCTCGCTCGCGCAGCCACTGAAGGGCCCGGACCGTCCCCCGCGTGCCGGGCACGACGACGAGGTCCGCGTCGGCCAGCTCCTCCGGCCGGTCCACGAACCGCACCACGACGCCCGGTTCGGCGGCCAGCGCGTCCACGTCCGTGAAGTTGGACATCAGCGGGACCGCGCAGACGGCGACCCGCAGCACGTCCTCGCCGACCGGCGGCGCGACGGCCGACTCCCGCACCGTGCCGCGCAGCGAGACCCGCAGGCTGTCCTCCTCGTCGATGCCGAGCCCGTGCCGGAAGGGCAGTACGCCGTACGTCCGCCGCCCGGTGAGCCCGTGCAGCATGTCGAGCCCGGGCTCCAGGAGGGAGACGTCACCCCGGAACTTGTTCACCAGGAACCCGGCCACCAGTGCCTGGTCCTCGGGCGCCAGCAGCGCCACCGTGCCGAAGAAGGAGGCGAAGACGCCCCCGCGGTCGATGTCGCCGACGACCAGGACGGGGAGTCCGGCGCCCCGGGCGATCCCCATGTTCACGATGTCGGTGCGGCGCAGGTTGATCTCGGCCGGGCTGCCCGCCCCCTCGCAGATCACCGCGTCGTAGGCGGCGCGCAGTTCGGCCAGCGAGTCCAGCACGGTGCCGAGCAGCCGCTCCTGGCGCCCGCCGTGGTAGCCGCGCGCGCTCATCTCGCCGACCGGTCTGCCGAGCAGCACGACCTGGCTGCTGCGCTCCCCGCCGGGCTTGAGCAGCACGGGGTTCATGTGCGCGGTCGGCTCGATCCGGCAGGCCTGGGCCTGCATGGCCTGGGCCCGCCCGATCTCCGCGCCCTCGCGGGTCACGAAGGAGTTCAGCGACATGTTCTGCGCCTTGAAGGGCGCCACCTTCACGCCCTGCCGCACCAGCCAGCGGCAGATCCCGGCGGTGACGACGCTCTTGCCGGCGTCGGAGGTGGTGCCGGCGACGAGCAGGCCACCGTTCATGACGTACGTCCCTTCGTGATGCCCGGCTCCCGGACGGAGGCGGCGGCTCCGCGCGCGAGCAGCCGTGCGCCCGCGCACACGCCCAGCGCCAGCCAGCCCACGCGCCTCGACAGCCGTACGGCCCGGTCGATGTCGCCGGAGCCGGACGCCCGTACGGCGCGCCCCGCCGCCCCGTTGAGGACGGGCCGGTGCTCGACCCGCCCGCCGTAGGAGAGCGTCCCGCCCAGCCGCACGCCCAGGGCGCCCGCGAACGAGGCCTCCACGGGCCCGGCGTTGGGGCTCGGGTGCCGTGCGGCGTCCGCGCGCCAGGCCCGTACCGCGCCCCGCGGGTCGCCGCCGGCGACGGTGGTCAGTACGGCGGTGAGGCGGGCGCCGGGCCAGCCCGCGAGGTCGTCCAGGCGGGCCGAGGCCCAGCCGTAGCGGCGGTACCGGGGCGACTTGTGGCCGACCATGGCGTCCAGGGTGTTGACGGCCCGGAAGCCGAGCAGCCCGGGTACTCCGGCCACGGCGCCCCACACCAGCGCGCCCACCACCGCGTCCGAGGTGTTCTCGGCGACGGACTCCACGACGGCCCGGGCGATGCCGTCGGCGTCCAGCGCCTGCGGGTCCCGCCCGCACAGGTGCGGCAGCCGTGCCCGCGCCGCCTCGACGTCCCCGGACTCCAGGGCCCGGCCGATCGCGGTGGCCTCGCGGGCGAGCGAGGTGCCGCCGACCACGGCCCAGGTGGCCGCCCCGGTCAGGGCGACGGAGGCGGCGGGGGAGCGGCGTACGGCACGGGAGGCGGCCAGCCCGAGGGCGGCGGCGCCACCGGCGCACACGGCGGTGTGCAGGGCGCCCCGGCCCCGGTGGTCCCGCCACAGCACCCGTTCCACGGCGCCCGCGGCACGGCCGAACGCGGCGACCGGGTGTCCGCGGCGCGGGTCGCCGAGGAGGAGGTCGCCGAGGAGGCCGACGGCGGCGCCGTACGCGAAGACGCGTCCGGCACGCACGGGCTCAGCCGGTCACACGGTCGGGGAAGCACCTGGTACGGGGTGTGGGGCGGTGGCGGCAGCCGGGCATCGCGTCAGGTCCTCACTCAGGGTGTCCACGCCCTGGTTCGAAGAGTCCGGCGGTGAGAGTTCCTGGCTCCCGGGGACTCCTGTTCCCCGGTCACAGTGGCGGGACCGCGCCGGATTCGC
>NZ_JAIOJZ010000044.1 GCF_020404845.1 Streptomyces hyderabadensis
GGGGGCGGCGCGACCGCGGTGACGCTCGACGGGCGCGACGGCCACGTCGTGCTGCCCGCCGGACTGCCGGCCGGACTGGCGGAGTTGACCGTGTCCGCGCGGGTCCGCGTCGACGCCCTCGCTCCCTCCGTCCGCGTCTTCGACCTGGGCTACAGCAAGGACACGTACCTCTTCCTCACCGCGACCACGGGTGCCGGACGGGCCCGCGCCGCCCTGAAGATCGCCGGAATGGAGGCCGAGGACTTCGTCGACGCCACCGGACCGCTTCCCCTCGGCCGATGGACCCACGTGGCGCTCACCCTCGGCGAGGGCACCGGTGTGCTCTACGTCGACGGCACCGAAGCCGGGCGGAACCCGGCCATGGTCGCCGGTCCGCTCCTGCTCGGCCGGACCAGCCGGAACTACCTGGGCCGGTCCCAGAACGGCACCCACCCCTACCTGCACGGCGCAGTCCGCGACTTCCGGCTGCACAACCGCGCCCTCACCGCCGACCAGGTACGGCACCTGGCCCAGGGCTGATCACCACCACCGCGGCCCGCCGCACCACACCACCACCGCGGCCCGGCCGCGCCACACCACCACCCGGGAGCCCAGCCATGCCCGAACACCCCCTGTCCAGACGCCGTTTCGTGGCCGCGGCCGGTGCCACCGGCGCCCTGGCCGCCGTCGGCCTGCCCGACGCCGCCCGTGCCGCCGGTCCGCCGGCCGGTCCGTCCCGCCACGAGCGCGACGCCTGGTCCGCCCGGCACTTCGCCGACCCGCGCCCCGACAGCCGCCCCACCGTCTACTGGTACTGGAACGGTCCCGTCACCCCCGAACTCGTGGACCGCCAGCTCGCGGACCTGAGGTCCAAGGGGATGTACGAAGTGATCCTCTTCTCCTTCGACAACGCCGAGATGACGCCGGTGTTCTTCACCGAGGAGTGGTTCGACATCGTCGGCCACGTCCTGCGCACCGCAGAACGCACCGGCATGCGCGTCTGGTTGTTCAACGACGACCACTTCCCGAGCGGCCGCGCGGGCGAGTTCATCGTCAAGGGCGGACAGGTCGGCTTCCGCACCTACGCCCCCCGGCCCGAGCTGCGCCTGAAGGCACTCGCCCGCTCCACCACCGTGGTGCGCGGGCCCGCGTCGATCGACCTCCGGCGCAGCACCGGCGTCGGCGTGGAGGCGGGGCGGCTGGTGGCGGACGCGGCGGTGCTCGACGGCGCCGCCGTCCTGAGGGACAGCACGGGGTGGGGCGAGAGCACCGTCACCGGCAGCGCGAAGGCCGAGCACGGCGCGGCCGGGCTCGTCGTACGGGCCTCGGCCGACGGGCGCACCGGGTACGCCGTCGCCTTCGACCAGACCGGCGTGGTCACCGTCGAGCGCCTGACCGACGGTGCGGAACCGGCCGAACTGCTGCGCAGCACCCGCACCGACGGCTTCAACAAGACCAAGTTCCACACCCTCCGGGTCACCCTCCGCGCGAACGGCCTCTCCGTCACCCTCGACGGCAAGGACAAGGGCACCCTGGAGGACCTGACCGAGCAGGCGGGCGGAGTCGGCGTGCGCGCCGTCGGCGACCAGCGCGCGGTGTGGGAGAGTCTCACCGTCGAGGCGGCCGACGGCACCCCCCTGTACACCGGCGCCTTCGACCGCTCCGCCGCCGCGGGCGACTTCCCCGAACGCGCGCTGCCGGCCGCGGGATTCACCGTCGCGGCCGCCGCCGCCCGGCCCGCGGCGGCCACCGCCGCCACCGACGTCGTGGACCTGACCGACCGCCTGACCGGCCGCCACACCTGGCAGGTCCCGGCGGGGGAGTGGCAGGTCGACCTCTTCGGCGGCGTGCTCCTCGTCGACGACAGCCAGGGCTACAGCCGCGCTTACGTCGACCTGCTCGACGACGAACCGGTCGAGCTGTTCCTGGACATCGTCCCCGGCGAGTACCACCGCCGGTTCGGGCGCTACTTCGGCACGGTCGTCCCCGGCTTCTGGGACGACGAGCCGTTCTTCGCCTCCGCCGAGGCCCACTTCAAGCGCCTGCCCTGGTCACCCGCCCTCGACCGGGCCCTGCGCACCGTCGGCGTCACCCCCGGCACCGCCTACGCCGCCGCCTTCGACGACCTCGGCCGCTCTGGCCGCATCGCCTGCGGCACCTACTGGCAGGCCGTCTCCGACCGCTTCGCCACCGCCTTCCGCAAGCAGTCCCAGTGGTACGAGAAGCGCGGTGTCGCCCTGATCACCAACCCGCTCTACGACGAGACCGCCCCCGCCAAACGCATCGCCTCCACCGGCGACCTGCACAAGGTCAACCAGTGGGCCCAGGTGCCCGGCGGCGACATCATCACCGCCGAGTACGTGGCCGGTGAGCCCACCATGATCCCGCGCAACCCGGTGTCCGTGGCCCACCAGATGGGCCGCGAGCGGGCTCTTCTGGAGATGTTCGGCAACATGGGCTGGCAGGTGACCCCCGGCTTCGTGCACGCCACCGTCGGCGCGCAGGCCGCCCGCGGCGTCAACCTGACGGTGCTGCACGCCCTGTGGACCGACGAGAGCCGCGTGTACTTCCCGCCGCCCTTCGGCCCGCGCGCCCCCTGGTGGTGGGCCATGCGGCCGCTCGCCGAGTGGATCGGCCGGGTGATGGAGGCCGGCCGCGGCACCTCCGCCGCCCGCACCGCGCTGCTGCAGCCGCAGCGGGCCGCCGAGCAGTGGGCCGGCACGGACCGCCAGCAGGACGTGGACGCCCCGCTCGCCGAGGCGGCCTACGCCCTGGAGCGCGCCCAGGTGGACTTCGACCTGCTGCACGAGGGCGCCCTCACCGGCGACCCCGCGCTGCTGGCGCACGCCGAGATCCGCACGGGACGCCTGGTCGTCGGGGCCGCCGCCTACGACCTCGTCGTGATCCCGCGGACACCGGTCCTGGACGCCGACGGCGTGGGCGTGCTGCGCGCGTTCGTCCGGGCCGGCGGCACCGTCGTCGCCGTGGGCCCGCTGGAGACCGAGGAGGCCGACGGCGGCGACCGCACCCTCGCCCACGCCCTCGCCGACCTGTTCGGCGACCGGGTACCCGCCCGCAGGTCGCTCGGCCGCGGACACGCCGTCCGGGTCGCGGACACCGACGCGCTCGGAGCCGCCGCCGCCGAGGCCGGCACCGCGGCCGCCGTCCTGGACCCGGCCCGGGACGCCGTCCGGGTGCTGCGGGTGCGCCGGGGCGCCGACACCGTCTTCCTGATCAACAACGAGAGCGGCGCGCGAGTGCGCACCGTCGCCGCGCTCCCGGCCACCGGCCTGCCCGAGACCTGGGACCCCGCGACCGGCACCGGCGGACCCGCCCCCGTGTACCGGGCCACCAAGGACGGCGTACGGGTGCCGCTGGACCTGGACCCCTACCGGACCGCCGTCGTCGTGGTCCGGGGCGGCCACCGCGAGCGGCCCCATCTCACCGAATCGACGGTGCCGGTCCTGTCCGTGGAACGCCACGGGCACGTCCTGCGCGCCACGGTGGAGGCCTCGGCGGCCGGAAGCCACCGGCTCGTCGGTGCCGACGGCGGCCACCGCTACCACGGCACCGTGCGCGTCGACGATCCGCTCGCGCCGCTCCCGGTGGACGGCGACTGGACCCTCACCTTCGAACGCGAGGGTGCCGAACCCGTCACCGGGCCCCTGGGGAGCTGGACGGAGCACGACGAGCTGTTCTCCGGCAGCGCCACGTACACCACCGACATCGATGTCGACGCCGCCCGGCTGCACGGCCGCCGCGTCCTGCTGGACCTCGGTGACGTCCGCGACGTCGCCGAGGTGTCCGTCAACGGCACCGCGCTGCCACCGCTGCTGTGGGCCCCGTTCGTGGCCGACGTCACCGGGCACCTCCGGGCCGGGCGCAACAGGCTGCGGGTCCGGGTCGCCAACACGCTGTCCAACGAGCGCAAGAAGCCCCTGCCGTCCGGCCTGCTCGGCCCCGTGAGCCTGCGCTTCCGGCGCCGGACCACCGTCGAGCTGCGCCGCGTCTGACACCGGATCCCGCCCCGTCCGAGACCACCCCGCCCCGTCCGCACCGCCACCGTCCGCATCAGCCCGCCCGGCAAGGAGCCGCCATGCCCAGCACGAACCCGTCCGGCAGACACCGAACCGCCGCCGCCCTCGCCGGTGTCACCGCCTTCGTCACCCTGCTGGCCGGCGCGGTCACCGCCGACGCCGCGGCCACCGGCACCATCGCCCCGACCGCCCTGCGCACCCAGCACCTGACCGAGGCCCTCGGCATCGACGACACCACCCCCGACCTCAGCTGGCAGACCACCGCCCGCGCCCGGAACACACGCCAGGCCGCCTACCGCGTCCAGGCGGCCACCTCCCTCCAGCGGCTCCGGGCCTCCCGCCCCGACCTCTGGGACTCCGGGAGGGTCGAGTCGCCGGTGCCGGGGACGACGTACGCCGGGAAGGACCCGGGCTCCCGGGCCAAGGTGTACTGGCGCGTCATGCTCTGGTCCGGCACCGGGAACCGGCACAGCGGCTGGAGCACCGCCGCCGTCTTCGAGACCGGCCTGACCCGCCAGTCGGACTGGGACGCGCAGTGGATCACCCACCCCGACTGGCGGCTGAGCGAGAGGGCCGTCGAACCGGTCGTCGTCCACCTGCCCCGCACCACCGCGCGCTACGTACGACTGGACGTCACCCGGCTCGGCCTGCCGCTCGCCGAGTCCTTCCCGGGCCGCACCTGGCGCCTCCAGCTCGGCGAGATCGACGTCCGCGACTCCGGCACCGCCACCACCGGCCTGGCCCGCGGCGCCGCGGTCACCGCGTCCGAGAGCAACACCGTGCGCAAGACCTGGGAACCCGCCCTGGCCGTCGACGGCCTGCCCAACAGCGCCCTGCAGACCGCGGCGGGCTACTCCAGCGCCGCGCACACCGGTCCGGACGTCGCCGACGCACCGATCACCCTCACCCTCGACCTGAAGACCGCGAAGACCTTCGACGAGGTGGCGCTCTACCCCCGCGCCGACGTCCTCACCGACGACGGCCGGATCCCCGGCCTCCCCGCCGACTACACCGTCTCCGCGGCAGACAGCGCCGAGGGGCCCGCCACCCGGCTCGCCGAAGTCACCGGCCAGCGGCAGCCCACCCCCTACCTGCCCGCCGGACTTCCGCTGCTCACCGACGACTTCACCCTGCCCAAGCAGGTCCGCAGCGCCCGCCTCTACATGGCCGGACTGGGCGTCTACGAGGCGACCCTCAACGGCGAACCGGTGGGCGACGCGGTCCTGGAGCCGGCCAACACGGACTTCGCCGAACGCGTCCAGTACGCCACCTACGACGTCACCGGCCAACTGCGCACCGGCGCCAACACCCTGGGTGTCGCCCTCGGCAACGGCATGTCCAACGTGATCAGCACCGCCGACCGCTACCGCAAGCTGTACGGCAACCTCAGCGACCCCAAACTGATCGCCCGGCTCGAGGTGACCCTGGCCGACGGCCGGGTCCGCACGATCACCAGCGGCGACGACTGGCGCACCACGCTCGGCCCGACCACCGCCTCGAACTGGTACGGCGGCGAGGACTACGACGCCCGCCGGGAGATCCCGCGGTGGGACGAGCCGGCCGGCGACCGGCGCGCCTGGCGGCACGCGGTCGCGGTGGCGGGCCCCGGCACCGCCGACCGGCCCGCCCGGCTCAGCGCCCGGGAGACCGAGCCGATCCGCGTCGTCGAGACCCTGGAGGGCAAGGAGGTCGACGGTGCCGAGGGCAGCCGCGTCTTCGACCTGGGCCGCAACATCGCGGGCCGGCCGGAGCTCACCGTCAGCGCGCCGAAGGGCACCGCGATCCGTGTCTACCCGGCCGAGAGCCTCAAGGACGGCCACGCCTTCCAGTCCATCAGCAACGTCGGCGCTCCCCTCTGGGACAGCTACACCACCGGCGGCCGGAGCACCGAGACCTGGCATCCCCGTTTCAGCTACCACGGCTTCCGCTACCTGGAACTGCGCGGCGTGCCCGAGAACGCGAGGGTGAGCGTCCGAGGGCAAGTCCTGCGCACCGACAACACCTCGGCCGGCGACTTCACCAGCTCCGACCCGCTGATCAACGGCATCCACTCGCTGATCCGCCGCTCCATCGAGGGCAACATGATGAGCGTGCTCACCGACTGCCCGAGCCGCGAGAAGCTCGGCTGGCTCGAACAGAACCAGCTCGTCTTCCCCGCCCTCGCGGGCAACTACGACATGCGGTCCTACCTCCGCAAGATCGTCCGGGACATGGCCGACGCGCAGACCACCGACGGGCTGGTCCCGAGCACCGTCCCGGAGTACACCAGCCTCCCGGGCGCCTACCGCAACGACGCCAACTGGGGCGGCGCCTTCGTGCTCGTCCCCTGGCAGCTCTACCTCACCTACGGAGACCGCCAGACGCTCGAGACGTACTACCCGGACATGCGGCGCTACGCCGCCTTCCTGGAGACCCAGGTCGCCGACGGCATCCTCGACTACGGCCTGGGCGACTGGTTCACCCCCGACCGGACCTTCCCGCGCGCCGTGGCGGGCACCTACGGGTACTGGCGGGTGGTCGACACCCTCGGCCGCATCGCCTCGCTGCTCGGCGACACCGCTGCGGCCGACGCGTACCGCGACAAGGCCGCCGCGAGCGTGGCGGCGCTGACGGCGAAGTACTACGACGCCGCCACCGGCACCTTCGGCGGCGGCGGACACGGCGCCGAGGCACTCGCGCTCGACATGGGGGCCTACCCGGACGGACAGCGGGACCGGCTGCTCGCCCACTTCACCGGTGCGATCGCGGACGCCGGAAACCACCTGGTCCTGGGCGAGATCTCGCTGCCCGCCGCCTTCCGGGTGCTGAGCGGGGCGGACCGCGACGACCTCGTGCACGCCATCGCCACCCGGACGACCAGCCCCAGCTACGGCTACCAGGTACTCGCCGGCAACACCACCCTGGGCGAGTCCTGGGACGGCGGACCCGGCCAGTCCCAGAACCACTTCATGCTCGGTGCCATCGACTCCTGGTTCACCACCCGCGTCGCGGGCATCGCCCAGACCGAGGACTCCGTCGGCTACGCGGAACTCCTCGTGGACCCCGCGGTGGAGGGCGACATGACCTCCGCGTCGGGCTCGTACCGGACCCCGTACGGCGTCGCGCGCACTGACTGGGAACGCTCGGACGGCCGCTTCCGCCTCACCGTGGACGTCCCCGCGGGCAGCAGCGCGGAGGTGCACGTACCGGTCGACGGCGACCGTGCCGAGGCGCCCGACGGGGCACGGCTGCTGCACCTGACGGGAGGAGAGGCCGTGTACGAGGTCGGCTCGGGCCACTGGACCTTCCGGTCGGCCGTGACCCGCGACCGCTAGGACACGGAGCCGGCGGTCACTCCAGGCCCCCCGGAACGTGGTCGTGACTCCCGCTCCTCGCCGGGGGGCCAGGAAGGCCATGGTCCCGTCCTCCCGGACCCCGGCCCCGCCCTGCACCCGCGGATGCCCTCATGGATGTCGTCGCCGGCCATGGCGAGGGTCAGGGACTGCACGGCGCCCTTGCTCGCGCTGTACAGCGCCCGCTGGGGCAGGCCCGCGGTCGCCGTCACCGAGCAGGTGTTGCCCGGTGACCGCGTAACGGCGCCCACGGCGCACCCGTCACATCGTCACCGCGGTCGTCTCATCCGGAGGAAGCGACCGCGGTGGCGTCGACGGCGTTGGCGAGCCCCGGTCCAGTTCCGTGCCGATGGCCTCGCGCAGTGCGTCGTGCTGCGGGCCGAGCCTGAACTCTTCCGCACTCCAGCGTTCACGCGGATAGAGCCACACCGGAAGACCCACCACATCCGCAGGCTCCCACTCGAAGCGGGGCCAGACATGCGCGTGCAGAAAGGGATCCGTGTTCCCCAGGATCTCCAGATTGACCCGGCGGAAGGCAGGGTCAAGCCGCCGGCAGGCGCGCTCGACGGCTTCCCCGAGCCGGTCCATGTCCGACAGGAACGACAGGCGCCTGGCCCTCGGCAGGTCCGACAACCGTTGCACGCCTGGCTCGTCCACGAGCAGGACCGAGTAGCCCGGCAGGAACTGAACATCCCCGATCACCGCGAATCCGGCCGTCAACCGTCGCAGCACGGTGGGGTTCTCGCCCCTGAGCGCGGTCCCGATCCGATCCGTCCGCCAGTCACCCGTCACAGCTTCAACCTACAGCTGGCCGGGGGGGTTGGATGGAGCAATGAGTCAGACGACAGCTGCGCTGCGCCTGCGGCGGGCGATTGACCGGATCCGGCATGCCACTCGGGAGCGTGCTCCCGTCGGACGCCGCTCGGAGGAGGCCGACGACGTGCGGGGTACCTTCGCCACGGACGGGGCGCTGGGCTTCGACCCCTTTCCCCTCCTCCGGGCGCTGGACGACGCCGGATCGCACGCGGTGGTCGTCGGACAGGTCGCCGGCATCATGCACGGCTCCACCGAACTGACCGGAGACCTGGACCTGTTGTGGGACGGCACACCCGAGGAGGCGGACGCCCTGCGGGACGCCCTCGCCGCCTGCGGCTGCACCGAACTGCCGGATCTCGACCGCGAACAGGTGGGTTACCGGACCACCGGCGCCGAAGGGGACCTGTGCACCCCGGCCCTGCGCTGGGGCGACCTGGACGTGACGCCCTGCCTGACCCGGGCCGAGACCACCCGCGACCCGGCGGGCTTCACCATCCGCTACGCCGCGCTCGACGATCTGATCCGCATGCGGCGGTCCCTCGGCCGCCCGAAGGACCACCGCCGCGCGGACGAACTCGCACACCTGCGGCGGACTCGGCCGCCCTCCGGCTGAACGGCCGTCCGTCCCGGGCGAGGCATCAGCCCACGGAGAACCTGATCAGCCCTTCGTGCGCATGCGGAGCACCCTGCACCGTCACCGCGACGTACCGAACCGACCCCGCACGGGTGAGCCGGCGCACCCGGCCGTGGCCGTCCAGGGTCCCGGCACGTCGATAGCTCACCCCATCGGTGCTGAACTCCACCCGGGCCGCCGGGGCCGCCCCGGTCCGCCACTGCGCCTCCACCCACCGCACCTCGGTGCGGGCCCCGAGGTCGACGACCATGCGGCCGTCCCGGCCGGGGCGCCACGCCGTGTCCGGGTCGCCGTCCACCGCGGCGTCCGGACGGGACATCCCGGGCGGCAGCGGACTCGTCGGGAAGGTGTTCCGGCCCAGGGCGTGGTCGTGGAGCGGGAAGGCCCGCGCGCCGCGCAGCGTCACGCGGGTCTCGCCTCCGCCCCGCACCGTGACGTCGGTGCTGCGGCCCTGCGCCTCGATCCGCAGCCGGCAGCGCGCGCCGGACAGGTGCAGGGTCGCCCCGTCGGCCACCCGGACCCGCAGCCCGGACGGCAGCGTCCGGCCGGACAGCGCGGTGAGGGTGAAGCGCGGCGCGAGCAGCGCGGCAGTCGCCGGGTCCAGCCGCGCACGGTAGTCGACGCCCTCCCGGGTCACCGTCTGCTCGCCCTCGTAGACCTCCCGGCGTCCGCCCCGCTGGGGCACCGCGACCTGCGTCTCCACCTCCTCGGCCGAGAGGTTGAACAGGGACAGGTACCCGTCCGTCCGAGCCGCGCTGACCCGGCCGTCCGCGGCGGTGGGCGCGGCGCTCCCCGCCAGCGCACGCAGTTCGTCGGCGGACGCCCCGCAGTGGCCCTCGATCACGACGGGTTCCCGTGCCCCCTCGGCCGGGACGATCGTGTCGCCGTACACGGCCAGCGCGTGTTCGTCCCCGCCGCGAACCACCAGCCCCGCACGGCCGTCCACGTCGAGCCACCCGCCGCGGCTGCGCAGCGCGGGGGCCGGGCCGGTCGCCAGGTCGGTCCACCGCTCGCCGTCGGAGGAACCCTGGATCCGGTAGGAGCGGCCGGCCGCCGCCTCCCAGCGCAGCGTGACCCGGTCCAGCGCACGCTCGGCGCCCAGGTCCACGGCCCACCAGCTGTCCGCCCGCTTCCGGTCCTCGCGGGAGACCGCCCAGCGGGTCCCCGCATCGCCGTCCGCCGCCAGCCCCGGCGCCATGCCGGCCGACTGCGAGGAGGCCGTCGCGGTGCCCCCTCGTGCGAGGTCGGGCCCCTCGGCCCCGTCCCGCACCTCGACCGCGTACAGCGAGTACCCGTACGTCGGGTCGGGCTGGACGCCCAGCATGCGTATGTGCCGCACCGTCGTCCGGGTGAAGGCCAGTTCGTCGACCCGTCCCGCGGCCGAGTCCGTGGCGTCCTGCGCGCGCACCGTGGCCGAACCCTCCGCGAACCGGTAGGTGCGGCTGCCGTCGAGACCCGCCACACCGGGCATCGTGAGGTTGTGCACGTCGAGCCGCGAACCGCCCGCCACCGGCCCCTCGCAGGCGTAGACGACCCCGCCCGTCGGGAGCGTCGCGTACCCGGCGAAGCCCTCGCCCAGACGCAGCACCGTGGCGCTGCCGTCGAACCCGTCCCGCAGCGCCGTGTGCACGCGCACCGTCCTGCCGGACACCTCAACGGCGGTCGAGGGCAGGAACATCGGCGTGTCCCCGCCGAGCCGGAACAGCCAGTCGTCGTGCGCCGGCTGCCAGGCGAACTTCACGAACCCGGGCTTCGTCACCGCACCCGCCCAGGCCGCGGGGGACTGGTGCGACACCAGACCGGGACCGGTCCCGAAGTCGGTGACACCCGACGCGTACGCGAACAACTCCGCGCGCGACAGGGGACTCACCCGCGGCCCCGCGTCCGGCCACACGTGCAGCAGATAGCTGATGGCGAGTTCGGCGCGCGCCTCGGGCTCGTACTTCGGCTCACCCGAGAACTTCGCCAGCCGGTACTGAGGCGGATACGCCTGGTAGGCCTCCAGACGCGAGGCCAGCTCCGCCTCGGCGCGGGCCGCCGCCCGGTCTCCCGCGACCCGGGACAGGAAGGCCAGCGGTATGACGTCCCTGCCGTACAGGTGCTCGCGGTCGTCCACCATCGGCATCAGCGGCTCGCCCGCGTCCGACATCACGCCCAGCAGCGTCCGCCACAGCGGCTCCGCGTTGGGCTGCCGGGTCAGCACCTCGGGCAGCGGCCGGCCCGCGGCCAGGAAGTGCGCCGCGTTGCGCCCCGAGGTGCGCCACATCTCCTCCTGGTAGTGCGGCCCGAACGAGCCGTGGTTCTCCACGATGAAGGTGTCGTAGGCGTTGTGCGCGGTGTTGTGCGAGACCGGGACCCCGTCCACCCGGGCGGGGTTGGCCAGGTCGGCCGGTGGCAGGCCGCCCTCGTTGCGCGACCAGGTGCCGTAGTCGGTCGCCCACTCGGCACGGCGCCGGTCGTCCGGTGCCCAGGCCAGCGCCGGAGCGAGGGTCTGCGCGTACAGCCCCATCTCCTCCAGCTTGGTGTCGCCGACGTATCCGCCCTTGAGCCCGTTCGGGGTCCAGTCGCCGGAGTACGGGTCGTCGCCGGTGCCGAGGGAGTGCGTGTACGCCGCCTGTTCGCGGGTGATGGTGTCCACCGCGGCGCGGGTGTCGGCGTCGAGCTCGTCCCACAACAGGTGCGCCGCGAGGATGAAGTACGACTGGAAGGTGGTGTCGAAGAACAGCGTGCGGCCCCACTGGGTGCCGCCCGTGAGCCGGTTGGAGGCGGCGAAGTGGCGCAGGGTCGCCAGGGTGCGGCGCCTGAGCGTCTCCCGGTCGACGCCGGCCGCCTCCTCGTCGAAGGTCCCGTGGGTCAGCAGCACGGCATGCCCGAGGACGACGGCGAAGCCGAAGTACTGGTCGGTGTACGCCCCCTTGGCCTCGTCCCACTGCGTCTCGGACCAGCGGGTGTGCCGCAGCAGCACGCGGTGGTACGTGGCGGCGACGTCGTCCGGCGGGTCGACGCTCCGGGCGGAGCCGGAGGCGGCGTCAGAGGCTGTGGCGGCGGCGGCCGACGGGGACACCAGGCCCGGTTGGAGGGCGGCCGCGGCGCCGGTCACGCCGAACAGTCGCAGCAGGAGCCTGCGGCCGAGAGGGACGGAAATGGGGCCCATGTTGGTCCTCTTCACCAGGCGACAACGTTGTCAACGGGGGCCATCCTCGAATGCCCCGGAGCGGCGTGTCAATGGCACGGATCGAACAGATGCACCCGTCACGGACCGCGGTTCCAGCGGCCGGTACCTTCGACGCCTGTCAACTCATGGGCACAGCACGTCAGTTCTCGACCGCGCCCCCCGCCCGCGGACGTATCGGCCGCGGGCTCCTCGGGCCGTCGTCGCGCCCGGGGGTCGTTGCCCTGGGCAAAGCGTCACACAGGGCGGTCCCGCCGGCCCAGCCATTGCTCGGCGTCCCAGGCCCGGAACCGTTCGACCTCGGTGAATCCCAGCTTCGCCGCGAGGCGCATCGAGCGGGAGTTGGCGGTCTGGGTGGCGAGCACCACCGGCTCGCCGGGGAGGACGCCGTCGAGCCAGTCGAGCGCCGCCGCGCAGGCCTCGGCGGCGTATCCGTGCCCCCATGCCCGCGGCAGGAACAGATAGCCGAGATCGACCTTCCCCGCGGCGGCCGGGCGCAGATGCTCCGTCGCCCTCCTGAGCAGGACCTGACCGATCATCGCCCCGTCGAGATCGACGACGAAACTCCCCGGCCGGCGCCCGGGTGCCAGGGGCAGCTCGCGCTCGAGTTCGGCCCGCGGCCGGGGGCCGCCGAGATAGGTGTGCACCTCCGGCGACGCCAGCAGTTCGACGAACGCCGCGCGGTCCCGGTCCTCGGCCTCACGGAGCACGAGTCTGCCGGTCTCGATCGGTGCGGGCGGCCAGGCGATGGATCCCAGGTCTGACATGCGCGGAGAGTAACAGCCCGCCGCAGTCACCGAGCGCTTCGGTCAACCGAGCTGGCCCGGCAGCACCGCTGGGGCGCCGGCGAGGGGGCGTCGGCGGACCCGGTCCCGTCCGCCGGACGAACGTGTTCGTTACGATCGGGGTCATGTCAGCGAGAAGAGATCCGACAAGCCGCCGGGAGCGCCCGGCGAAGCCCGCTCTGTCCCGGCGGTGGATCGTCGACACGGCGGTGGCGATCATGCGTGCGGAGGGCCTGCAGAAGGTCACCATGCGCCGCCTGGCGCAGGAGCTGGACACCGGTCCCGCCTCCCTCTACGTCTACGTGGCCAACACCGCCGAACTGCACGCGGCCGTACTGGACGCGCTGCTGGGCGAGGTCGACCTCGGCGGGACGGATGCCGAGGGCGGCTGGCGCGAGCAGCTCCGCGCCGTGCTGACGTCGTACACCCTCGTCCTGTTCGCGCACCCCCAGCTCGCCCGGTCGGCCCTGGTCGCCCGCCCCAGCGGTGAGAACTACCTGCGGCTGGTGGAGCGCATCCTCGCACTGCTCTCCCGCAGCGGGGCGCCGCAGGCACAGGTCGCCTGGGGGGTGGACAAGCTCCTGCAGGTCGCCACCGCCACCGCCGCCGAACAGTCGGCCCGCGAGCAGGACCCGGCGTCCGTCGACGACTGGAACGCCACCGTCCGAGCCCTGCGCACCGCGGACGCGGCCACCCATCCCGCGATCACCTCTCACATGCCCGACCTGATCGGCGGCTCCGCCCACGACCGCATGCGCTGGACCTTCGACGTGCTGGTCAACGGCATCGTCCACACGCCCGTCCCGGGCCCCGTTCCCGGCCCGGCGCGGGGTGCGGCCGACTGAGAACGGCCGGGCACCAGGGCCTCCGCGATACGCGACCTGGAACGAACTTGTTCGCTACGAACATGTTCGTTATTCTCGAAGGGCAGTCCAGTCGTGGACCGCCCCCACCCGCCAGCGCACCCTGGAGGCCACCATGAGCACCGACCACCACCCCATCGCGATCATCGGCGGCGGCCTCGGCGGCCTCACCGCCGCCCGAGTCCTGCACGTCAACGGAATCGAGTCCGCGGTCTTCGACCTGGAGGCGGGCCCGCAGGCCCGCACGCAGGGCGGCATGCTCGACATTCACGAGGAGAACGGCCAGCAGGCGATCCGCGCCGCCGGTCTCCACGACGAGTTCCGGAAGATCATCCATCCGGGCGGTCAGGCGATGCGCCTGGTCGGCCCCGACGGCACCGTCCACCTCGCCATGGAGGACGAGGGTGACGGCGGCCGCCCCGAGGTCGATCGGGGCGAGCTGCGGGACCTGCTGCTGGACTCGCTGCCCGACGGCACGGTCCGCTGGGGCCGCAAGGCCGCCGGCGCCCGCCCGCTGGGCGACGGCCGGCACGAGGTCGCCTTCTCCGACGGCTCCGTCATCACCACCGACCTCCTCGTCGGCGCCGACGGGGCCTGGTCCCGCATCCGGCCGCTGCTCTCGGACGCCGAACCCGCCTACACGGGCATCTCCTTCGTGGAGACCGACCTGCACGAGGCCGACATCCGGCACCCGCGCAGTGCGGCCGTCGTCGGCGGTGGCTTCTTCATCTGCCTGGGCGACCGGCGCGGCCTCCTCGCGCACCGCGAGACCGACGGCAGCCTCCACGTCTACACCGCGCTCCGGGCGGACGAAGGCTGGATCGACACCATCGACTTCACCGACCACGCCGCCGCCAAGGCCGCGGTCCTCGCCCACTTCGACGGCTGGGACGAGGACCTGCGCGGCCTGGTGGCCCGTGCGGAGACCATCACCCCGCGCCGCATCCACGCCCTGCCCGTCGGCCACCGCTGGCAGCGGACGCCGGGCGTCACCCTGCTCGGCGACGCCGCCCACCTGATGTCCCCCTTCGCGGGCGAGGGTGCCAACCTCGCCATGTACGACGGCGCCGAACTCGCCCTCGCCCTCGCCGCCCACCGCGGCGACACGGAGGCCGCGCTCACCGCGTACGAACAAGCGCTCTTCCCGCGCAGCGAAGCCTCCGCCGTCGAGTCCGCGGGCAGCCTGGACAGCATGTTCGGCCCGGACGGCCTGAAGCGGATGGTCGACTTCTTCACCTCCGGCCCGGAGGAGACCGCCTGAAGGGGTGACCGCCTCAAGGGGTGACCGCGTGACGGGGTGGCCACGCCTTGCCTGACCTATCGAGAAACGATAGATTCCCATCGTGGTTCGATCGAAGGAGTGGCGATGGGAAAACTGACCGTGCTCGCGCTGCGCGCCGTGCTCGTGGCACTGCTCGCCGGCTCGGTGTTCGTGCAGACGGTGATGGCGGTCCTGCTGGCCGTCGACGTCCAGGACAGCGCCCTGTCCGGCCGGCTCGTCCCGATCCTCACGATCGTGGTCCTCGGCGTGGTGGCTGTCCAGGTGGTCCTGGTCTGTGTGTGGCGGCTGGTGACGATGGTGCGGCGCGGCACCGTGTTCTCCCTGGCCGCGTTCCGCCACGTGCACCGGATGATCGGCGCCTTCCTGGCCGCCTCCCTGCTCGTGTTCGCGCTCGGGGTCGTGCTGGCACCGGGGGAGGCCGTCGCCCCGGGCGTCGTGCTCCTGCTGGGCGGAGCCGCGCTGGCCGTCTTCGGAGTGGCACTCGTCGTGCTGGTGCTGCGGATGCTGCTCGCCCAGGCCGTCGCGCGGGACGTGGAGGCGTCGCGGATGCGGGCCGAGCTGGCCGAGGTGATCTGATGCCGATCGTCGTGGACATCGACGTGATGCTGGCCAGGCGGAAGATGTCCGTGGGCGAGCTCGCGGACCGGGTCGGCATCACCCCCGCCAACCTGGCCGTGCTCAAGAACGGCCGTGCCAAGGCGGTGCGGTTCACCACGCTCGCGGCGCTGTGCGAGGTACTGGAGTGCCAGCCCGGGGACCTGCTGCGCTGGGAGGCCGGAGAGGCGACGGAGGCCGTACCCTCCGGGACGGCGTCCACCGGTCCGGGCTCGTAGCCTCCGCGCACCTCGGCGCCGACTAGGGCGTGTATCGAAAGTGGTGGCAGGAACCGTTTCATCGGCGTCAGGTGTCAATCGGCGCGGTGTAACCCGGCTCCGTGGCAGTCGGCAGTCACCCACCTGAGGAAAGGCGGTTTTCCAGTGCCCGAGGCAGCGGGTAGGCGCGCTCTGCGGGGAACAGCCGCTGGGCTTTTGCGGCATGCCCAGTCTGTGTCAGGGAAGCGGCCTTGCGGACCTGCGGGGTGAGGTCGGTGAGACTCACAATCCAGTCGTCGGTGAACGTGCGAATCAGATGGCGGCCAATGCCGACCTGGATGCTGTAGTGGTTAAGCGCCGCCCCGCGCGGCGAGCGCTCCGGGTCCCACTGGACATGGACGGCCGCCTCGGCGACGGCCGCCGGGTCCGCGGTCGTGAGCACGGCCTGGGACAGAGCCTCCTCCCAGCCCTCCCGCGTTATTCGCACCGCGAGAACGCGCTCTTGACCGGGTTTGCGGGCCCAGTTGCTGCGGTGCATCAGCCACATGAACGACGGCTTGATCCACGTCATCCTGTGGAATGAGAACGGCGCAACGAAGCGGCCCGCCCGCAGTGCCGCGTCGGCGATGGCAGGCGTGTACGCCTGGTAGACCACGATCGTGCGAGCGTCGTAGTCGGCACGAATCTGATATTGGGGTGCCATGCGCCGCACCCTGCCATCCGTCCCATGAGCCTCGCGAACCGTTTTCTCGCACTTGCCGCGCAGCCGGTTGCGAAAGTGCTGGTCACAGCCACTCGTTGATGGCCGCGACGAGGACAGTCGCTTCGTAGCGGACGGCGAGTTTCTCGTAGCGGGTGGCCACCGCGCGGTGCCTCTTGAAGCGGTTGATCCCGCACTCCACTGCGTGGCGCTCGCGATAATCGGTCTTGTCGAACTTCGGCGGACGGCCGCCGTGCGAGCCCACCAGCACGCCGCCGGAGCAAGGAAAAGGGGAATCTTCTGCCGTCGATCAGCTGCCGCCGGGTCCACACCGGCGGGCGCCCCGGCTTCTTGCCCGCTGGCAACAGCGACTCCAGGCGAACCCACTGCGCATCCGTCAGATCACCACGTGCCACAAAGCGAGATCATCTCACCTCAAGATCCACTTTCGATACACGCCCTAGGGGCGTGCGTTCCCGGGGCGTACGTCCCCGGCCGGAGCGGTGCGGGGCCGGGGGCTCACCGTCAGGCGTTGCCGGGCGCGGTCTGCCGCTCGCCGGCGTGCAGGGAGCCGAGGAGGGTCAGGGCGTGGGCCGACGGGCTGCCCGGCTCGGCGTGGTAGATGACGAGCTGCTGCCCCGGCGCGTCGCGGACGTCGAAGGACTGGTACGTCAGCGAGAGAGGGCCCACGTCCGGGTGGAGCAACTGCTTGGCGTCCCGTGTCTTGCCGCGCACGGAGTGCTCCGCCCACAGGCGCCGGAACACGGCACTGTGCCCGGTGAGCGTGTCCACCAGGTCGGCCAGACGCGGGTGTTCGGGATCGAAGCCCGCCGCCTGGCGCAGGTTGGCGACGGCGGCCTGGGCGGCCCGGTCCCAGTCCCGGTAGAACTGCCTGCCCGCCGGGTCCAGGAAGGTCATGCGGGCCAGGTTGTCCGCGGGCGTGAACGGGGCGTAGAGCGCGTCGGCCAGGGCGTTGGCGGCCAGGAGGTCCAGGGTGCGGCTCATGACGAAGGCCGGGGTGTGGGCGTAACCGTCCATCAGCTGACGCAGCTCCGGACTGACCCGTTCGGCGACGTGCAGCGAGTCCCGGCCGCCGACGGGTGAGAACCCCGCCAGGCGGTGCAGGTGCAGGCGGGCGTCCGTGTCGAGGAGCAGCGCGCGGCCGAGAGCGTCCAGCACCTGCGGTGAGGGATGGCGCTCGCGTCCCTGCTCAAGGCGGGTGTAGTAGTCGGCGTTGACCCCGGCCAGGACGGCGACCTCCTCACGGCGCAGACCGGCGACCCGGCGCACGCCATGGCTCGCCATGCCGACGTCCCGCGGCCGCAGTCCGGCGCGGCGGGCGCGCAGGAACTCCCCGAGTTGGTTGTCGTCGATGCCCATGCTCCCAAGGCTAGGCGGTGCTCCGGTGTGCTTCCTGGGTGTGCCGCACCCAGGCAGAGAGCGCCCTGGTAGCACCAGGCTGACCTGCGCAGACTCGGTCGGGCACACACCGCTCACCGAGAAGGGGAATCCCGATGACAGCGAACGCGCGGGGCGACCGAAGCCCCGGGAACGCCGACGTGGTCGGCATGTGGGTCACCGCGGACGGCCACATCCGTCAGGAACTGCTGCCGGACGGGCGCTACGACGAGGCCCGGGGGGACCGGCGCAGCGCGTACACCGGCCGGTACACGGTGACCGGCAACCACATCGACTACGTCGACGACACCGGCTTCACCGCCACCGGAGACCTGCGGGACGGCGTGCTCCACCACGAGCACCTCGTGCTGTACCGCGAGGAGGAGCCCTCGTGAGGAAGGACGGAGGCCCCGCCGCCGCAGGCGTCCGTGATACCGCAGGCGCCCCCGGCACCGAGGCGGCTCACGAGGCGTCCCCGACGCCCGGTACCTGGGCCCTGCTGGTCCTGTGCGCGGCTCATTTCATGGACACCGTCGACCTCTCGGACGTGGGCGTGGCCCTGCCGGCCATTCAGCGCGACCTCGGCATGACGTCGGGCTCCCTGCAGTGGGTCGTCTCCGCGTACGCCCTCGGCTACGGCGGCTTCCTCCTCCTCGGCGGCAGGGTCGCCGACCTGTTCGGACGGCGACGGGTCTTCCTCACCGCGGTCGCCGTCTTCGGGGCGGTGAGCGTACTCGGAGCGCTCGCTCCCACCGGGGGCCTGCTGATCGCGGCGAGGCTGGCGAAGGGGGTCGCCGCGGGATTCCTCGCCCCGGCGGCGCTCTCCCTGATCACCACCGGCTGGCCCGAGGGCCCGCGCCGCGGCCGTGCCCTCGGGTGGTACGCCACCGCGGGCGCCTGCGGCTTCGTCGGAGGACTCGTCCTCGGCGGCGTACTCACCGAACTCTCCTGGCGCCTGGTCTTCGCCCTCCCCGTGCCGCTCGCCGTGGGGGCACTGTTCGCCGGGCGCCGCCTCCTTCCGGCGGACCCCCGGGGCGGCACCCGCGACAAGATCGACGTGCCCGGCGCGCTGACGGCCACCGCGGGGCTGGTGCTGCTGGTCTACGCCCTCGCGCAGGCTCCGTCGCACGGCTGGCTCTCCGGCCGTACCCTCGTCCTGTTCGCCGCCGCGGTCGGCCTGCTCGTCCTGTTCCTGCGGGTCGAGTCCCGCGCGCGCCGGCCGTTGGTCCCGCTGTCCTTCCTCACCCGCCGGGCGACCGCCGGCACCAACCTGACGATCTTCGCCATGTGGGGCGCCTACACGTCCTTCGCGTTCCTCGCCACGCTGCACCTGCAGAACGTGCTGGGCTGGACACCGCTGCAGACCGCCGGCGCCTTCGTCCCGCTCGGCCTCGCCAACGGCGCGCTGGCGCCGTTCGCGGGACGGCTCGCCGCCCGGTTCGGCGTGCCCAGGACGATCGCCGCCGGGATGCTGCTCCTCGCGCTGTCCTACGCCCTGTTCTTCCGCCTCGGCCCCGACAGTTCCTTCCTCACCGTGGTCCTGCCGGTCATGGTCGTCAACGGGATCGGAACGGCGGCCACGTTCCCCGCGCTGAACATGAGCGCGGTGTCCGGAGTGCCCGACCGGGACCAGGGACTGGCAGGAGCCCTGCTCAACACCTTCATGCAGATCGGCGGCGCCGTCGTGCTGGCTCTCGTCACCGCGGTCGTCGAGGCCGGACAGCAGGCGGACCCGGCCGACCCGCTGGCGGGCTACGGCGCCGGTACCGCCGTCATCGTCGCCACCGTGCTCGCCGGCCTGGGCGCCACCCTGCTCGTCCGGTCCGGGCCGGACCGCCGAGATCCCTGACGACGTGGCCCCCATGGCCCCCGGCTCCACCCCCTGCCGAGCCAACCGTCACCGCGTACCCCGCCCCCGACCACCGGCCGCCCCGACCACCGACGTACTGGAGAACTCCCTCATGACATCCGCCACCCACCCCACCGAAACCGCCGAGTTCGGCGGACGGACGGCTCTCGTGACCGGCGCCGCGCGTGGCGTCGGCAAGGAGACCGTGGCCCTGCTCCACGCCCGTGGCGCCCGCGTGGTCGCCCTCGACATACGCACCGAACTCGCCTCGCTGCCCGAGGAGTTCCCCGGAGTCGTCACGGCGACCGGCGACGTCACCTCGGAAGAGACCGCCACCCGCGCGGTGGCGACCGCCGTCGACGCCTTCGGCGGGCTGGACATCCTGGTCAACAACGCCGGACGCACCCTGAACAAGCCGGTCACGCACACCACCGCCCAGGACTGGGACGACGTGATGGACGTCAACGCCCGCGGCGCCTTCCTCTTCGCCCGCGAAGCCTTCCGGGCCATGGCGGAGCGCGGCGGCGGCGCCATCGTCAGCACCGGTTCCTACGCGTCCACCGTCGGGCTGCCCGAGGGTGCCGCCTACAGCGCCTCGAAGGGCGCTCTGGCCCAGTTGACCAAGGTGCTGGCCCTGGAGGGCGGTCCGCTGGGCATCCGTGCCAACCTCGTGGCCGCGGGTGTCATCGAGACCGACTTCCTGGACACCTTCCGCCCCGACAGCCGTGCTTACCTCGCTTCCTTCGCGGACGTCCACCCCCTGGGCAGGGTGGCACAGCCCCGCGAGGTCGCGGAGGTCCTGTGCTTCCTGGCCTCGCCGCGGTCCTCCTTCGTCACCGGCGCCGTGCTCGCCGCGGACGGCGGCTTCACCGCGGCCTGAGCGGGCCACCGAGCGTGGCGCCGGCGGTTGCGGTGTTGCCCGCGCCCGTCACGGTCACTAAGGTCGGCCGGGTGACTGCCGGGTCGGCCATGGGCCACGCACGAGTGAGGTTCCCGGCCTCGGCGTGAGCGCGAGGCGGGCGAGAGCCCCGCCCCCTTTCTCCGCGTCCGAGTTCCCGCGCCCACAAGGGGCGCCTCGTTCCAGCGACTCCCGAGACCGGAGACACCTCACCGATGTCCACTGATCAGCAGTACCCGCCGTCCGCGTCCGAACTTCCGGCGACCGGCGTGCAGTTGAACCACACCGCCGTGTACGCCAGTGACCGGCACCTGTCCGCCGAGTTCCTCGCCGCGGTCCTGGGCCTGCGGGTGGGTGCGCCGTTCGGGCCGTTCCTGCCCGTCGACCTCGGCAACGGCGTGACGCTCGACTTCTACGAGATGAGGGAGGAGCCGATCCAGTCGCAGCACTACGCCTTCCTCGTCCCGGACGAGCGGTTCGACGCCGTCATCTCCCGTCTGGAGACGCTCGACGTCACCTACTACGCCGACCCCGGCCACACCGACCCCGGCCGGATCAACCGTCTGTTCGGCGGCCGCGGCGCCTACTTCGACGACCCGGACGGTCACAACATGGAGGTCATGACCCGGCCCTACGCCCGACCCTAGGGCGCGACGGAGCCGCCGGAGGCGAGCAAACCGCTGGAGACGGTCCACAGACGCTCGGCGGTGGCGGGGTCGAGCGCCCATTCCTTGACACCGTGCGGGTGCTGCGCGAGGTCGGCGTCGTCCGGCACCGTGTAGGCCTCCTGCCCGTCGTCGAGGTAGTGGCCCCCGGAGTGCGCGAACTCGGGCGAGACGGCGGCGACCACGGTGGTCGCCGCCCCCTGCTCGACCGTCTTGTAGGTGAAGACCCCGGCGGCCTCCGCCGCGTCGAGCGACGCCTTCTGTTCCGGCGTGAAGTTGCGCTGCAGCCCCGTCGCGACACCGCCGGGGTTCACCGTGTTGGCGACGATTCCGTCGCACGCCCACCGGCGGGTCGCCGCCACGGAGAAGAGGGAGTTGGCGGTCTTCGACTGCGCGTAGGCGATCTGCGGGTGGTAGGCGCGGCGCTCGAAGTGGAGATCGTCGAAGTCGATGCCGGACCGCATGTGGGCCGTCGAGCCGACCGAGACGATCCGTGCTCCGTCGCGGTCGCCCGCGCCCCGGGCCAGGGCGCGGTGCAGTCCGGTGGCCAGGGCGAAGTGACCGAGATGGTTCGTCGCGAACTGCAGCTCCCAGCCCTCGGGCGTCCGTTCCAGGCCGCCCGTGACCAGGCCTGCGTTGTTGACGAGCAGGTGCAGCGGGCCGCCCCACGCGTCGACGAACCGGCCGACGGAACGCCGGTCGGCGAGGTCGAGCCGGCCGACACGCGGCCGGGCCCGACCGGTCGACTCCGCGATCGCCCCGGCGACGGTGTCGCCCGCGCTCGTGTTCCGGACGGCGAGCGTGACGTCCGCCCCGGCGGCGGTCAGCGCCCGAGCCGTCTCGGCGCCGAGCCCGGAGGAAGCTCCCGTGACGATCGCGCGGACACCGGTGAGGTCGATGCCCTCCAGCACCTCGTCCGCCGTACTGGAGGAGGTGAAGGGCGTGGAGATGAGCTGACGAGGGTCCATGTCGCCACTATACGAACTGGACAGGATTTGTATAGTGCGGTCGGTCTCGTATGCTCGCCCCATGAGCAGTCCCGACGCCGGCCCTCCGCCCTCGACAGGTCCTGACGTCGAGCGTCGGACCGTGGTCCTGGAGTCCGCCATGGCCACCTTCGCGCGATTCGGCTACCGGAAGACATCGATGGAGGAGGTGGCGCGGGCGGCGCACATCTCCCGGCCGGGCCTCTACTTCCTCTTCGCCTCGAAGCAGACCCTGTTCCGTGCCGCGGTCACCCAGGCCCTGGACCGCGACCTCACCGCCGTCGAACAGGCCCTGGCCGACCGCGACCGCCCCCTGCCGGAGCGCCTCGTCGCAGCGTTCGACCAGTGGGCGGGCCGCTACATCGGCGGCCCGCTCGGCCAGGACGTCACGACGGTCGTCGAGGACAACCCCGACATCCTCGGGGACATCGTCTCGACCGCGCCGCGACGCTTCGAGCAACTGATCACGGAGGCGATCGCCGCCGAGACGGGACGAGAGGCGGCCCGCCCCGTCGCACAGACCCTGATCAGCACATCGATCGGCCTCAAACACCAGGTCCGGTCACGGGACATGTATCTCGAGCGGCTGGCGATCGCCATCGGCCTGCTGGCGCCCTGAGTCCGGGCTTCTCGGGGCCGACGGCGGTGATCACGCCGAGGCCCGGCCGAACCCCGTGCGTCACGCCCTCGTCCTCGGATTCGCCCTGCGACCGGGGCGGACCTGGTCGCCGCTGCGCGGTCCGACGCCCCCGGACGCGGCCGGAGTTCCGTCCGGGGCGAACGAGTGGCGGAAGGTGAAGGCGTGCGGCGCGGAGCCGTGACCGTGGAGGTGCTCCAGCCGGGAGACCCCTTCCCGCCAGGTGGGTGTCGTGCCCTCGTGGACCCACCAGAACACGTGAGTGGGGTGTCCCGCCCGCTCGAACCAGTCGTAGCGCCTGTTCAGTGCCTCACGGTGCAGACCGGTGTAGACGGCGTCGAAGGCCGACCGCAGGTCGGTCCAGAGCGAGAGGGTCGTCGCCAGGGCGGCGGTTTCCGGGGTGCGGCCCTTGCCGTACCAAGTGGGTACGGCGAACTCTCCCCAGGCGCCCCAGTCGGCCTCGAAGAGCGCGCCCCGGTCGGCGTCTGCCGGTTCGGCGCGCGCCAGGTATCCGGGGTGTCGGCCGATCCTCCGGTAGACGGCCTCGCCGAGGGCGTAGAACTCGTGGGTGAGCGGTGCCGGATCGGCGAGCGGCGCTTTGAGGACGCCGAATGTGTACAGAGCAAGATGGGGCATGTGTCTCTCCCTGGTCGGGGGTGCCTGGTGGGGACCCGGTCCGGGATCCCGGCACCGGTGCGGCCCCGAGGACCGCTGGGCGACCGCTCGCGATCGCCGAGGACCAGGTGAAGGTAGCCACCTTCGCGAGCCATGTCGAAGTTGCGCTTTCTCCGTCCAAGTGGCCTCCTCCATGGGGAATATGCGGCCCCGGATCAGAGCTGTCACGCACCGCGGTCGGCAGGTGCGGGCAGAGGATCCGGCGTGCGCCCGCCGGCGGCGACCGTCCTGCGACTGGACGTGCGCGTGCAGACCGTCACGAGCAGGGCGAGCGCGCTCACCCCCGCCGCGGCGAGTCCCGTGGTGTGCATGGCATCGAGAAACGCCGGCCCGGCGGCGTGCGCAGCCGCGGGGTCGCCCGTGTCCAGTGCGGAGGCCAGGGACTCCGACGCCGTGCGGCGCAGGGCCTCCGGCGCACCGCTGAGCCGTTCCTGGATCAGGGCCGAGTAGCGGGCCCAGAGCAGGGAGCCGAGGACCGCGACGCCGAGCGCGCTGCCCAGTTGGCGCAGCGTGTTCAGCAGTGCCGAACCCGCGCCCGCCCGTTCCGCGGGCACCGCGGCGGAGGCCAGGGTCGTGCCGGGCGCGAGGACGAGCGCGAAGCCCAGTTGCAGTGCGAAGGCGTCCACGGCGAACCAGCCGGGCCAGGTGCCCAGACCCAGCGCGCTCACCCCGGCGAACGCCACGGTCATCAGGGCGGTACCGGCGGCAATGGTCTTCCTGGCCCCGAACCGTTCCGCCGCCACCCGGGACAGGGGCGCACCGGCCACCAGTCCGGCCGACAGGGGGATGAGCAGCAGTCCGGTGCGGAACGGCGAGTATCCGCGCAGGATCTGCAGGTAGAACGTGGTGAAGTACAGGTATCCGAAGACGACGAACGAGCCCAGCGTCAGCGCCACCGCGGCGACGGTGAACGAGGCGTTCTTGAACAGGCGTACGTCCAGGAGCGCGTCGCGATGCCGGGACTCGGCGTAGGTGAGTCCGGCCAGCACCACGGCACCGGCCAGCACGGGCAGCCACGTGCCGGGGTAGGCCCAGCCGTCGTCCGTCGCGTGGACCACGCCGAACACGAGCAGTCCGATGCCCGCCAGCGAGGCGACGACGGGCAGGACGCGCAGCCCGCCACCGCCGCCGCTCGCCGGGATGCCGGGTACCCAGACCAGCGTCGCCGAGAGCCCGGCCAGCGCGACCAGGGCGACGAGTTCGAGCACGGAGCCCCACCACAGGCCCGCACTCAGCAGGGCTCCGCCCAGCAGCGGGCCGAGCGAGATGGACAGGCCCGACGCGGCCGCCCAGGTGGCGATGGCGCGGGCGCGTTTCCCGGCCGGGAAGAGCCGCAGGATCACGGCGAGGGTGGTGGGCATGATGGTGGCGGCCGCCACGCCCATGAGCGCGCGCAGGACGACGACCCACAGCGGTGAACCGAGGAATCCGGCCAGCGACGTCGTCACGGTGAAGGCCGCCGTCCCCCAGACCAGGAGCCGCTTCAGGCCGAACCGGTCGGCCGCGGCGCCTGCCACCAGGAGGAAGCCCGCGAAGGTGAGGGTGTAGGAGTTCAGGATCCACTGCTGCTCGGTGTTGCTCGCCCCCAGGGTGTTCCGCATCGTGGGGAGTGCCACGTTGAGGATGGTGCTGCCCAGGAGTACCGCGGAAACCGTCAGTGTGAGGGCGGCCAGCGCCAGGGCGGGCCGGACGGCCGTCCGGCGCGGGTGCGTGGTCGTGGAGCTGTCGGTCACCGGAGCGTCCCCTGCCCGGAGCCGGCCGGGGCGGTGCTGACGCCGGCCCAGGCTTGGCGGGTGTGTTCGGCCGGCCGATCGGCCGCCGGATCATGTTCCGGTACGGCCGTGGGCACCCCGGCCACCCGCGGTTCGCAGTCCGGCCACAACCCCGTCGGTCCGGCACCGGTGACGGCAACGTGCTCTGTCACAAACCCTCCTCTATCACTGACCAAGAAGCTGTTCTCAGATATACTCGATCAGTGAACAAGAAACAAGTTGGTGGCCGCGCGAGGGTCGGGATCACGTTCGGCCAGGTGGTCGGCACGGCGTTCGAGGTGCTCGACAGGGGTGGCATCGACAAGCTCTCCACCAGGGCGATCGCCGGCGAACTCGGCGTCAGCATGAACACCGTCATGTGGCACATCCGCACCAAGGACCGACTCCTGGACGCCATGGCCGAAGCCGTCCTCGGCGAGGTCGACCTGGACGGCCTGCCCGAGCCGTGGGATGAGCAGGCGGCCGAACTCCTCGCCCGCCTGCGCCGGGTCATGCTCGGGCACCGGGACGGCGGCCGGCTGGTCGCGGGCACGTTCCCGGCCGAACCGCGCACCCTCGCCTACACGGACCGGCTGATCGGCGCCCTTCTGCGGGGCTGCCCCACGGCCAGGACGGCCGCCTGGACGGCGTGGAACCTCTTCTACTTCACCATCGGTCTCGTCCAGGAGGAGCAGGCCGAGCCCGCGGACGCCCGTGACCGACTGCGCGCCCATGCGGACCCCCGGCGCTTCCCGGGCCTCGGCGCCGCCCTCGTGGACTTCACGTCCGTCGACTACGACGAGCGCTTCCGGTACGGGATCGGGCAGATGCTGCACTCCTGCGCGACCGTCGCGGCTCCCGAGGGCTGAAGCCGCGCGGCGCCGCGACCGGCCCACCGTGGTGCGGGCGTTGATGCTTCCGACGGCGGATGCGTGACCGTTGAGCGCCAGGTACGCGGCTTGCTGAGCGCCCGGGAAAAATGTCTGCGAGATTGCTGGGCACATTGTCAACAATCTTGTAGCGTGCCTCACGCCCAGGTCCCGGGACCCGGGCGAAGCACTCGGTGCTCGATGAGGGGAGACCCATGCAGAGGCTCGCTGCGTCCGACGGACCTGACGCCTTCACTCACCCGGCAGGCAGGGGCGCGGGGCGGCCCTCGGCCCGCGGCCGCCTCCTGACAAGCGTGGCGCTCGCCGGTTCCCTGGTGCTCGCGACGCCGGCGGTGCCGGCCTTCGGCGCGCCGGCCTCGCCCTCCGCCGGCCGCGGCCACCCGGTCGACCCGGAGGACACCGCGCTGCGCTTCGACCCCGCCGCCTACACGACGATCACCGTCACGGTGGACGGCAGCCCGGTGCACGTGCGCTGGTACAAGGAGATCTGCTACGTCGCGAACCCGGTCGCGGCGGCGGCCCAGCAGCCCGGCGGGCCCGGCGGCGGCACCACCACGATCCCCGACCCCGCCTGCGGCTACCAGAGCATGAACGTCTTCGTCCCCGAGAGCGCCTTCGGCGACCGGCGCACGCCCGTCTACTTCGCGGTGAACAACGGCGGCTGGATGGCCAGTCACCTCAGGGCGAGCGTGACCGCCGGCGCCTCCTACGACAGCTCGACCAGCAACGTCGGCGCCGCCCTGAAGGCCGGCTACGTCTTCGTCGACGTCGCCAACCGCAGCCGCGGGCTGGCCGGCGCCGACGGATCGTCCCCCGGCAAGGCCCCCGCGGCCGTGGTCGACGCGAAGGCAGCCGTGCGCTACCTGCGCCTCAACGACGCCGCGATGCCCGGCAGCGCCGAGCGGATCGTCGTCAACGGCACCAGCGGCGGCGGGGCGCTGGCCTCGATCCTGGGCGCGTCCGGCAACAGCGCCGAGTACGACCCCTACCTCGCCGCGATCGGCGCCGCCGGCATCGACGCCAAGGGCCGCAGCACCCTGCGCGACGACGTCTTCGCCGTCAACGCGTACTGCCCCATCACCGACCTCGGCAACGCGGACATCGCCTACGAGTGGCTCTACAACGTCCTCGGCACGCGCGACGCCACCGGCTCCAACCCCTCGCCCGCCGACGCCGCGGCGATCGCGGAGCGCTTCGCGGGATACGAGAGGAGCCTCGGGCTGCGCAACCCCGACGGCACCCGGCTCACCGCCGCCACCATGCTCGACACCATCGAGCAGGAGGTCGTCCGCTCCGCCGAGACCTACCTGAAGGCCGACCCCGCGCACACGATCCCCCCGCTGGGCGGCGCCTTCGAGATCACCTCCGGCGGCCCCGGGGGTCCGCCGGTCACGAAGTCGTACGTCAACGACTGGATCGACGTCGACCCCGCCACCGGCGAGGTGCGCTCCGTCGACATGGCGAAGTACCTCGCCTTCGTCGCCACCCAGGCCACCCTCAAGACCACCCCCGCCTTCGACGCCGTGGGTGTCGACGGGAACACCACCAGCCGTACCGAGACCGACCTCTTCGGCCCGCCGTCCCAGAAGTACTCCAACTACACCGAGTACAGCTGGAACCACAACGACGTCGCGGGCGACGGCAGCGGCCTCGACGACACCGGGCTGACCTGGAAGCAGTACACCGCGAAGCGGAGCACCGTCGTCGACGACCAGGTCCACCTGATCAACCCGATGGACTTCGTCGGCACCGCCGCCGACACCGCGCCGAACTGGTACGTCCGCCACGGCACCCGCGACCGGGACACCGCGTTCAACGTCTCGGTCAACCTCGACCGGGCGCTCGCCGCCGACAAGCAGGTCGAGGACCTGAACTACCAGCTCGCCTGGAACCAGCCGCACGCCGGCAACTACGACGTGCCCGAGGCCATGGCCTGGATCGCCGAGGTCGTCCGCAAGGCCGGCGACCCGCTTGCCCCCGGGCACCGGGGGTAGGACGGCACCCGGGACCGCGCAGCAGGACGGCACGCCCGGGGAGCGGCTGGACGGACCGGTCGCCGCGGCCAGGTGACCGGGCTTGCCGGTGTGGTGGGCGGCGATGCCCACCACACCATGCGTTCGCCCGAGGACCACGGCGGCGCTCCGGATAGACTCGCCGGCATGGTCGGATCGTCCCGTGGTGAGGCGAGCCCCGGGATGTGGCGGCGGGAGACCGGCACCGTGGTGCGCCGGAGCGTGGCGCCGCCGGAACAGGCGGCGGCCCCGTTCGTCATCACCGCCGGGTTCAGGATTCCCCGCGTCCCGACCGAGTGGACGCCGCACGCGCACCCCTTGCACGAACTCGTCTGGGTACGTGGTGGGACCCTGACCTCACGCGTGGCGAACCAGGTCTTCACCGTGTCCAAGGGGCACGGGCTGTGGATGCCCGCCGGAGTGGTGCACGGGGGCCGGGCGACGGCGGGGGCCCTCTTCCACGACGCCTTCTTCGCCCCCGACCGCACGCCGTTCGCGTTCGGGGAGCCGAAGGCCATCGCGATGACACCGCTGCTCGAATCCCTGTTGACCCATCTGTCCCGTACGGATCTCGACGCGGCGGCCCGCGCCCGGGCCGAGGCGGTCGTGTTCGACGTACTGCGTCCCGCCGAGCGCCAGTTCGCGCTGCAGCTGCCCAACGACGCCCGGATCGACGCGATCGCCGAAGCCCTGCTGGACGACCCCGCCGACTCCCGGTCGCTGGAGGAGTGGGCCCTGCGACTGGGCGTCAGCGACCGCACGATCACCCGGGCGTTCCGGCAGGCCACGGGTCTCTCCTTCGCGCAGTGGCGACAGATGCTCCGGGTGCATCGGGCGCTGACGCTCCTCTCCGAGGGCTTCGACGTGGCGACGGCCTCCGAGACGCTCGGCTACGCACAGCCCAGCTCCTTCATCGCCGCCTTCCGACGGTCATGGGCACGACGCCCGGCGCCTTCTTCGACGTGGCCCAGGAGGGCCGGGGCGGTGTCCGGAATCCCGTATCGGGTGTCGGGAACTCCTGATTGTGGACACGACGAGCGGAATATAGCCTGCTCGGAGTTAGGTAACCCTTAGTTGTTCCCCTCCGTGCACGGTGCTGCCCATGCACGGGGGAGTGCGCTGCCCGCCCGATGACGGCGGACGGAGGGTGCCGCACTCGTCGCCCCTGCGAACACCCGGACTCAACGATGCTCACACGCCCTCAGCCGCAAGCGGGACGCCCGGCCGCCGACCCCGCCGCACCGCCCGCCGCCCTCAACGGGTACGACCTGGTGCTGCGGTACGACGGGAAACCGGTCGTCCACGGCGTCTCGATCGAGCTCACGGCCGGACACGTGACCGCCCTGGTGGGGCCGAACGGCAGCGGGAAGTCCACGCTCCTGCGCGCCCTGTCCCGACTGCACCGGGTGGACGGCGGCCGGGTGACGCTCGGCGCTCGCGACGGCCGGCCCGAACGCGACGCGGCTCTGCTCAGCGCCCGCCGGTTCGCCCGCGAGGTCACCCTGTTCTCCCAGTCGCGGCCTGCGCCCCAAGGGCTGACGGTCGCGGAGGTCGTGGCGTTCGGCCGCCACCCCTACCGCCGGGGCTTCGCGGGACCGACCGCGCAGGACCGCGCCGCCGTGGACCACGCCATGGGCATCACCGGCGTACGGGACATGGCCGGCCGTCTCGTCGGGGAACTCTCCGGCGGCGAACTGCAGCGCGTCTGGCTCGCCGCCTGCCTGGCCCAGGACACCGGCGTCGTACTGCTCGACGAACCGACCAACCACCTGGACCTGCGCTACCAGATCGAAACGCTCGACCTGGTGCGCGACCTCGCCGAGGAGCACGGCATCGCGGTCGGCCTCGTGCTGCACGACCTCGACCAGGCCTCCCGGGTCGCGGACACGCTGGTACTGATGCGCTCCGGCCGCGTGCACGCGACGGGTGCGCCCGCCGACGTCCTCACCGCCGAGAACATCCGCGAGGTGTACGACATCCGGGTCGAGGTCGGCGCGGACCCCCGTACCGGCCGTCTCCGTATCGACCCCATCGGCCGGCATCCCGCCTGAAGGCGATCCGCCCCGGCGCACCCCCGCATCCGCCCCGTCACACCACAAGAAAGAGGAAGCTTCATGAACCGTGTCCGTCGTCTGGCGGCGTCAGCCTCCACGGGGCTCGTCCTCCTCGCCGCAACGGCCTGCGGCACGACCGACGTCGACAAGGCCGAGGCCGGCAGCAGTGCCGATGCGTCGTCGCCCGCGTCGAAGGACTGCGCCTCGGACACCACGGCCACCTCGACCGGTCCGGTCTCCTTCAAGGACGGCGTGGGCCGGCAGGTGAAGCTCGACAAGCCCGCCCAGCGGATCGCGGTCCTGGAATGGCAGCAGGTCGAGGACGCGCTCACCCTGTGCGTCACGCCTACCGCGGTCTCCGACGCGAAGGGGTACAGCACCTGGGTCAGCGCCGAGAAGCTGCCCAGCGGGGTGACCGACATCGGCACCCGTGAGGAGCCCGACCTCGACACCCTGTACGCGGCCAAGCCGGACCTCGTCGTCGTGGAGGCGTTCGACGCCGACGACGAGACCGTCGCGAAGCTGGAGAAGCGGGGCGTTCCCGTGATGGCCACGCGGGGCGCGGACCCGGACGACCCGATCGGGAACATGCGGGAGGTGTTCAGCATGATCGGCAAGGCGACGGGCCGCACCGAGCGGGCCGACCAGGTGCTCAAGGAGTTCGACGAGCACCTCGCGAGCGCGAAGCAGCGGGTCGTCGACGCCGATCTCCCCACGAAGGACTTCCTGTTCTTCGACGGGTGGCTGCAGGGCGGCAACCTCACCGTCCGCCCCTACAGCGACGGCGCCCTGTTCACCGAGATAGGCAAGGAACTCGGCATGAACCCCGCGTGGACCGACGCCGTCAACAAGGACCACGGGGACGGGGGCGTCGACCCCTCCTACGGTCTCGCCCAGACCGACGTCGAAGGACTCACCGCGGTGGGCGACGCCAACCTCTTCTACGCCAACGATGAGGGGGCCGGCGGCTACGTCGAGGCGTTGCAGAAGAACCCGATCTGGAAGACCCTGCCCGCGGTGCGGGAGGGCCGTGCGCACTCGTTCCCGGCACGGGTGTGGGGCGCGGGCGGACCGCGCTCCTGCGAGCAGGCGATCGACGCGTACGTCGACGTGCTCGACAAGAAGTGAGCACGTCCCGAGAGCTGAACACGTCCCGGACACCGGCACCCGGCACGAGCGCACCGCCGCACGTCGAGTGCGGCGGCGGGCCCGGTGGCACCGCCGTCCTCGCCGGCCTCCTCGCCGCCATCGCGATCGTCGGCATGTGGCATCTGACGCAGGGGACTTCGGAAGTCGGCGTCGACGACCTGGCGCGCTACCTCGCCGGGGAACGGGAGCACGGCGACGGGGCCCCGGTCGGTGAGATCCTCATCGGGTCGCGGCTGCCGCGGCTGCTCGCCGGGGTGGCGGTCGGGTTCGCCCTCGGCGCGGCCGGTGCGCTGCTCCAGTCCGTCACGCGCAACGCACTCGCCTCGCCCGACACCCTCGCTGTCACGGCCGGGGCCTACTTCACCCTGACCCTCGTCGCGGCCTTCGGACTCGCCGTGCCCCTGTGGGCCTCGGGCGCCGTCGCCTTCGCCGGCGGCCTGGTCGCCGCGGCGCTCGTACTGCTGCTGGCGGGCCGGGCCGCGGGCACCACGGGCACCCGGCTGATCCTGGCCGGATCGGCGACGGCGATGGCCCTGGACGCGGCGACCGGGGCGCTCCTCATCCTGTTCGACCAGAACACGACCGGCCTCTTCGCCTGGGGGAGCGGCTCGCTCGCGCAGTTGAACATCGACGCCTCGGTCCGCGCCTGGCCCGTCCTCGCCGTGGTGCTGTGCCTCGCCCTGGCCCTGTCCCGGCGGCTGGACGTGATGCACCTCGGGGACGACACCGCGGCCGGTCTCGGCGTACCGATCCGGACCACCCGCGTCACCGCGGTGTTGTGCGCGGTACTGCTGACCAGCGCGGCGGTGACGCTGGCCGGTCCGATCTCGTTCGTCGGCCTGGGCGCCCCGGTCCTGGTCCGCCTGCTCGCGGGGCGGGTCCGGGCGTTGCGCCGGCACCTCTGCTCGGTCCCGGCGGCCGGGCTGCTCGGCGCGCTGCTCATCCTGCTCGCGGACACGGTCCTGCGCGCGGTGCAGGGCGCGGACGGGGCCGCCTCCATTCCGACCGGTGTGCCGACCGCCCTGCTCGGCTCCGTGGTGATCGTGGTCCTCGCGCTGCGTCTGCGTGACACGGGTCAGGCCCGGCGGCCACCGCACGCGCGGGTCGCCGTACGGTCGCGCGGTGCGTTCCTCCTCGTGGTGCTCGGCGCGGCGGCCCTCCTCGCCGTGGCCGCTGTCACGGCCGTGCTGGCGGGCAGCCTCTGGCTGCGAACGGGCGACGTCGTGCTGTGGGTACAGGGCACGGCGCCCGACCTGATCGGCCAGGCGCTCGACGACCGGGTCCCGCGGGTGACCGCGGCGGTGCTCGCCGGTGCGGCGCTCGGCCTGGCGGGATGCGTGGTGCAGGGCGCGGTGCGCAACCCGCTCGCGGAGCCCGGCGTCCTCGGCATCACGGCGGGCGCCGGCCTCGGTGCGGCGGGGGTGGTCACGGCGGGCATGCCGGGCGGACGCCCGGTCCTGGTCGCGGTGGCCGTCGCGGCGGGGCTCGCCACGTTCGCGGTGATCACTCTGCTGTCCTGGCGCGGCGGCTTCCTGCCGGACCGATTCGTCCTGATCGGCATCGGCTGCGGATACGGACTCAGCTCCGTCACCACCTTCCTCCTGCTGCGCGCCGACCCGTACAACACGCCCCGCATCTTCACCTGGCTGTCCGGCACGACCTACGGCCGCACCCTGCCCGACGTCGTACCGGTCGCGGTGGCCCTGGTACTCGCGCTGCCCGTGCTGCTCGCCCTGCGCGACCGGCTGGACCTGCTCGCCGTCGACGAGGACACCCCGCGCATCGTCGGCGTCAAGGTCGCCCGCACCCGGTTCCTCGCGCTCGGGATCGCCGCGGTGCTCGCGGCGCTCAGCGTGGTCGCCGTCGGTGTCGTCGGCTTCGTGGGACTCGTCGCCCCGCACCTTGCGCGGTCACTGGTGGGCGCCCGGCACGGCCGCGCCGTCCCGGTGGCGATGCTGCTCGGCGCGGTGCTGGTCTGCGTGGCCGACGCCCTGGGCCGCACCCTCGTCGCGCCCGCTCAGATTCCGGCCGGCCTCATGATCGCGCTGGTCGGCGCCCCCTACTTCGTCTGGGTGCTCCGGCGCTCCCGCGCATGACGGCGGGCCGCCGCCCGTCCGCACCGACCACCAGAGAAACGCTCGACCGCACCGCTGAGGAGTACCCGCATGGCGCGCCAGGAGGAATCGCCCGCGCAGGGCATCGTCGTCCCGTTCACCCCCGATGCGGCACCGGCCCCGCTGAAGCGGCTCGTCGGCCGCGGGGTGCCGGAGCGCTGGCAGGCGGTCGACCGCTCCGCCCACGCCCCCCGGATCGTGGCCGTGCCGGGTGGCGACGCCGGGCACTGGACCGCTGCCGCGCTCGTGTCGGCACGCCCGCACACGGCCTATCTGAAGATCGTCGACGCCGTCGGCGACGTGCCCGCGGCCGTCGCGGCCGTGGTCGCCCACGCCCGCAGCCTGGGGCTGGCCCAGGTCAAGTGGGAGGGCTGGACGGCGAGTCCCGAAGCCGCCGCCGCCCTCGGCTTCGCCCCGCTCACCCCGCCGCTCACGCCGGTGGGGGAGGAGGCCGGGCCCGCCGCCGGGTACGTGCGCTGGTTGCACGGCGACCGGGTGGCCGAACCCCCGTACTACGGGCAGAGCACGCACTTCACCTGCGGTGCCGTCACCGCCCTGATGGCGGCGGCGCACGCCGGGACGCTGCCGCGGCAGGCGCTCGACCGCCAGGCCGAGCTGACGCTGTGGCGCGACGCCACCAACTTCCCCGCGTGCGAGCCCGTCGGACTGGGCGTCGCCGCGCGCCGTGCCTGGCCCTCGTCCCCCGTCACGGTCCACCTCGACGTGGACCGGCCCGTCCTGCTCGACCACTACTCCGAGGACGAGCGGGAGTGGCGTGCCCTGCTCCAACGCGCGTCACGCACGCAGGCCGGACAGGTCGGTGTCCCGGTCGACCCGCGCCACCTCTCCATCACCGCGATCAGGAGCGCGATCGGCCGACGGGAGAACGTGCTGCTGCTGGTGTCGCTCGCCGGGATGCAGGGGTTCGACGTCCCGCACTGGGTGCTCTGCCACGGCACCGTGCCCGGCGCCGTCGTGATCGAGGACCCGTGGGCCAACGGGGCGACGGGTGACACCTGGGTCGACGCCCACCTGCTGCCCGTGCCCGACGCGTCGCTCGACACGATGGCCACGCTCTCGCCGGACCGCTTCCGAGGCGCCGTGACCATGGGCGGGCAGCCGGCCCGGGACGCCGTGCCCCACTGACGCCGAACTGCCGCAGCCGGCCGCACCGCTCCGTCCACGCTCAGGTGGTGAGCACCGGCAGGGTGGCGGCGAGGTGCGGCTACGCCCCTGCCGCCACCGCCTCGTCGTCACGGAAGCCCGCCGCGCGCAGTACACCGACGAGGCTGTCGGTGAGGCCCAGGGTGTGGGGACCGGTCGCGTGCGTGCCGGCGTAGACGCGTGCGCCGTCGCAATGGGCGAGCAGGGCCGCGCGCGGCGCGCGGGCGAGACGCGCCGTCCGCAGGCTCCATTCGCCGTCCCCGGTCGGCCCGGCGGCGTCGGCGACGCCCTCTCCACCCGGCTGGACTTCGATGCCCTCGACTCCCGGCACGGCTACACCCTCTTCCTGGCCCAGGCGCGCACCGGGGCGATCCTGGAGGCGCGGGCGCGCGAACTGGAAGTGGAGATCAGCCGGGGACACGAGGTACCCGGGTCGCCGAGCCCCGCTGGCTGTCGCGCTTCGGCAATGCCACCCGGCTCGCGGAGACGTACCGCTCGGGACGCGCGCTGCTGGCGGGCGACGCCGCCCACATCCACTTCCCCGCGGCGGGCCAGGGGCTCAACACCGGGCTCCAGGACGCCGTGAACCTGGGGTGGAAGCCGGCGGTCGTGGTGGCCGGCCGCACCACCGACACCGGCGCGCGCTGCGACGAACGGGCCCAGGCACTGACCGCCTGGGCGGGTCCGCCCTCCTGAAGGAGTTACATTTCGCGCTCCCACCAGCCGCGCGTGTCGACGTCCGCGGCGTCCCCCAGCGCCTCCAGTTCCGCGATCTCCTCCTCGGTGAGTTCCATGCCGCGAGCGCGGACCAGCCCGTCGAGGTAGCCCGCCTTCGTGACCCCGACGATCGGGGTGGCCCCCTTGGCGATGGCCCAGGCGGTGGCCACATCGGCGGCGGACGCGCCCCGGTCCGCGCCGATCGCTGCCATCCGGTCCGTCAGCGCCCGCAGCCGGGGCAGGATGCCGTTGTACACGGCCGCCCGGCTGCTTCCCTCCGGCAACGGATGCGCCGGTCCGTAGCGGCCGGTCAGCGCTCCCTGCTCGAGGACCATGTAGGCGAAGAACCGCACGTCGTTCTTGCGGCAGTGGTCGAGGATGCCGGCGCGCTCGGAGCCCCGGTACAGGAGGCTGTAGTGGTTCTGGACCGCCTCCACACGGAAACCGGCCTCGCCGAGGATCCGGTCGGCAAGAGCGATCTCCTCCAGGTTGTGGTTGGAGACGCCGACATGCTTGATCCTGCCGCTCTCGAGCAGCGGGATCAGGGACGGTGTCCACCGCGCCACGTCAGCGGGGTTGTGGATCCAGTAGAGATCCACATAGTCCGTACCCATGCGGTCGAGGCTCTGCCGCAGCATGTCCGCGACCGGATCGGGGCCGTCGCCCGCGAGCTGCGGGGTGAACTTCGTCGACAGCTGGTACTCGCTGCGGTCACGGCCGGACAGCGCCTGGGCGAGGACGGTCTCCGACCGGCCCATGCCGTACGCCACGGCGGTGTCCCACAAGGTGAACCCGTTCGGCTGCGCCTTCTCGACGACCTCCCGCAGGCCGGGCTCGCTCAGCCGGCTGCCGAAGTAGCCGTCTCCCGCCTCGCCGCTGTCTCCCCAGGCCCATGTGCCCAATGCCACCGCCGGCACGGTGAGTGCCTTGCTCGTCATGTCCTGCCTCCGTTGTCCGTGCTCGGGACGATGTCGGAACGATCGACACCTACGAGACCGCGCTCGGCGCCACCGGAGAAGGTCGCGTTCATGGGGGGTACAGGCTCGACCCCCCTCGCGCCGCGGCCGGCGGCTACGATCGACGACATGGACCAGCAGCCCGGAAACCGCGCCGAGATCCGGGACTTCCTCGTCGGCCGACGCGCCAGGATCACCCCGGCGCAGGCCGGACTGCCGACCAGCGCCCGGCGCCGAGTCGCCGGGCTGCGGCGCGAGGAGGTCGCCGTCCTCGCCGGTGTCAGCACGGAGTGGTACACGCGGCTGGAGAAGGGCCACATCGGCGGTGTGTCCGACGACGTCCTCGACGCGGTCGCCCGCGCCCTGCGACTGGACGAGGACGAACGCACCCACCTGTTCGACCTGGCCCGGGCGGCGCGGCCCGCGAGACGCACGCCGTCGCGTCGCCGGGACGTCGAGGTCCCGCCCAGGATCCAGTGGCTGCTCGACTCCATGACGATGTCCTCGGCGTTCGTACGCAACGGCCGGACGGACATCGTCGCCGGCAATCCCCTGGCCCGGGCCCTGCTCGCGCCGATGTTCGACAGCGCCACCACCGACCGGCGCGGCCGTCCGAATCTCGCCCGCTACATCTTCCTCGACCCCGGCGCACCCGACTTCTTCGTCGACTGGGAGGCCGCCGGCGTCGCCACCGCCGCCCTGCTGCGCGCCGAGGTCGGACGCGAGCCCCGGGACCGGGCACTGCGCGAACTCGTCGGCGAGCTGTCCACCCTGAGCCCGGAGTTCCGCGGTCAGTGGGCCGCGCACGACGTCCTGATGCGCCACGACGGCGTCAAACGGCTCCGGCACCCCGAGGCCGGCCACCTGGAACTGACCTTCCAGTCCCTCGACCTCCCCCTGCCGGGCCGAGCCGTGCACGACCTGGTCGTCTACACGGCCGAACCCGGCACCGCGTCCGAGGACCGGCTCCGACTCCTCGCCGTCTCGGCGGCCACGGACTCCCGGACCGACGGCGCGTTCGCGTAGCGGCCGACGAACTCGCGGATCTCCCGGGCGACGAGTTGGGGAGACTCGTACGGGGCGAGATGCCCCGCGTCGGACAGGAAGACCAGCCGGCCCCCGGGCATCGCACGGACGTCGGCGATCAACTTGTCCTGCGGCGCGATGGTGTCCCTGCCGCCGACGACGTAGCACGCCGGCACGGCCATCCCGGACAGCTCCCCGGACATGCTCGTATAGGCACCCCCGCCGCTTCCGAGCCAGCTGTGCCAGAACTGCTCGGTGACAGCAGTCGTCATCGTGCGCACGACGTCGGTGGTCCTGCTCGGGTCGAGCGACATGGCCCCGACCGCCTCCGTGATGGCCTCGACGTCACGGAACGACGCGGCGAACCGCTCGATGACTGGATCGCCCGCCTCGGTTCCGCCCGCGTTCCAGGGCATGAACGCCATGACGGCGAACACCTGGCCGGGCCGGTCGAGAGCGATCCGCACGCCGAGCGCACCACCGAAGGAGAGACCGACGAGGGCGAAGCGTTCCAGACCCAGCTCGTCGCAGGCGTCGGTCACGGTGCCGGCGATCCGTCCGAGGCTCGAACCGTCGGCAGGCGCACGGAGCGAGCCCGCGTGGCCAGGCAGGTCCATCAGAACGAGGCGGTAGCCGTCGAGCAGCGGTGCCGTCCCGGACCAGCAGGTGAGCGAGCACCCGAGTCCGGGCAGCAGAACGATCGAGTCCGGCCCGCTGCCCCGCACCTCGTAGTGGATACCGTTGGTCGTCCTGGGCATGAGATCCCTCCCGTGTGTCACGTGATCCGTTGTGTCGTCGGCCGCCGCCGAGCGGGTCATGCCGCTACACCAGCGACAGGCTCGTACGCAGTGAGGCGAGCAGACCCACCACCTCGGAGGGTTCGGCAGCGGTGCCGAAGACGTAGAAGTCCGGGCGCACCAGCACGGCCACGACGCCGGACTTCCTGAGCCAGTCGCTCAGCGCCGTGCCCTCTTCCCGCACCCCCTGGGCGCCGACCACCACGGACCGCAGCCCGATCAGGCGCTCGAGGTGCGAGACGGCCGCGGTCGTCGCCGCGTCCGGTTCGACCACGGTGAACAGCGTGAATCCGCGGCCGAGTACGTCGTCGGACCGCTCGGCCCGCCCACCGCTGGTACGCAGAAGGGGTTGTACGGCCAGGCGACCGGCCAGCGGTTGCCCGTCCCGGAAGCCCGCGCCGACAGGCGGCTCGAACGGGGGCGGAAGCTCGGTCGCCGACCGCATCTCCTCGCGACGTCGCGCGGCCCGGACGGGGTCCGTCTCGCAGACGACGGCCCCTACCCGCATCGACTCCTCGATGTACTCGACGACCTGCGGCCTCCTCGAGAGCGTGTACAGGTCCAGCAGCTCCGGGTCCGCGGCGCCGGCCAGCACGAGATCGAGCATCCAGCCGAGGGTCGCGGCGTCCCGGACACCGGAACTCATGCCCTGTCCGAGGAAGGGCGGCATGACATGGGCGGAGTCCCCGGCAAGCAGCACGGACCGGTGGCGGAACGTGTCGGCCACGACGGAGCGGAACCGGTAGACGGTCTGCCGGATCACCTCCCCCTCGTGCGGGCCGATCCAGGGCCCGAGCAACTCCCGGACGCGTTCCGGTTTCACCATCTCGGCGGGATCGTCGCCCTCGACGAGCATGAACTCCCAGCGGAAGTACCGCTGCGCCACCCGGCCCATGTGGTTCGGCCTCGCGGGGTCGAGGACCTGCCCCGTGTCCGGGATGTCCAGGGCCCGGGCGCCGGGCCGGGGACGGACGTCGACGACCAGCCAGTCGCCCCGGAAACCGAGATCCTTCGCCGGAATGCCGCAGAGCGTGCGTACCCTGCTGTTGGCGCCGTCCGCCCCGACCACATAGCGAGCGGTGACGACGCCGCCGTCCGCCAACGTGACCACCACGTGGTCGGCCTCCTGGCGCAGGTCGACCAGCTCCGCACCGAACCGGACGTCCACGGTGGCCGCCTTGCGGACTGCCGCGTCCAGGGCGTCCTCGAGTTCGGGCTGGTAGAAGTGGTACGACGCGTCCCAGCCGGAGGGGGCCGTCCCTCCCCTGGGCAGACGGGAGATCACGCTCCCGTCGGGATCGAGGAATTCATACACACGCGCCGGTTCGGCGATGCGGCGCACGTCGTCGGCAATGCCCAAGGACTGGAAGACGCGCATGATCTCGTGGTCGAAGTGTCCCGCCCGCGGCGTCTCGTAGCGCCCGACCCGCCGTTCGCACACCACGACGCGGTGTCCTGATGCCCCCAGCAGCGCGGCCAGGGTCTGACCGACCGGGCCGTACCCGACGATGACGACATCCGCATCCACGGCGTGCGGCGTGGTCGTGGTCGTGGACGTGGACCTGCGGGATTCATCGGGAAGCTTCATGTGTCCCAACCCTTCGCTTGCGCCGATGCGTGTGCATGCCGGAGATCACCTCAGGTGGCGTCGATGTCCAGTACGATCCGGCCGCGACCGCGGCCCTGCGCGTGGAGCAGCCGCCAGGCGTCGGCGGCCTGCTCCAGCGGGAAGGCCCGGTGCACCGGGACGGACAGCCTCCCGGACTCGGCGAGCCCGGCCACCTCCGTCAGCTCGTCGGCATTCGCGCGTGCCCACACCAATTGGCCGCCCTGTTCGGGCGCGGTGACGTCGGCCACGGAGGCGACCCGTGCGGGATCCTTCAGGACCTTCCGCGAGACGGCCACCGCCTCGCCGCCGAAGAAGTCGAGCGCCGCGTCGACGCCCTCGGGCGCCAGCTCGCGCACCCGGTCGGCCAGCCCGGGTCCGTAGGTGATCGGTGTGGCGCCGAGTCCCCGCAGGTAGTCGTGGTTGCGCTGGCTTGCGGTGCCGATGACGCGGGCACCCCGGTCGGCCGCGATCTGCACGCCGAGCGTGCCGACCCCACCGGCGGCACCGTGGATCAGGACGGTGTCGCCCGCGCCGACGCCGATGCGTTCGACGGCCTGGTAGGCCGTCAGCCCGTTCAGCGGCAGACACGCGGCATGCAGCCAGTCCCAGGACTTCGGTTTGCGTGCCAGCGCGCGGACCGGGGCCGAGACCAGCTCGGCGTAGGTGCCGTTCTGCGCCCAGTCCTTGAGGACGAAGCCGATCACCTCGTCGCCGATCTCGAACTCGGTGGCGCCGAATCCACGAGCCTCGATGACGCCGGCCACCTCGAACCCCGGGATCAGCGGAAAATGGGTCACCATGATGCCGTCGAGGTTGCCCGCGGCGATCTTTTCGTCGGCCGGGTTCACCCCGGCCGCCTTGACCCGGACCAGGAATTCCCCGGGTCCGACCGCCGGCGTCGGCAGCTCGGTGAGTTCCAGGGCGTCCGCGTCGCCGTAGTGCTGGAGTGCAATCGCTTTCATGGTCTCCTCGATGATTCCGAGAGCTGTGGGGAGGGAAAGGACGTGGGATCTTCTGGATCATTCAGGGCGGAGCCGGGCACGGAACCAGTCACAGACGAACTCCGTCCGCTCGGCCGCGTGGTTGTACAGGGTGTGCTCGCCGTCGTCCCAGACCCGCAGGGCGGAACGCGCCGACAGGCCGAGGAACACCTTCTGCTGGTCGAGGCTGACCAGGGGGTCGTTGCCGCCGTGCAGCACGAGCATCGCGGCACGCGTGCGGTCGACCGCCGGGTCGAGCCACAGGGTGCGGAAGACGGCCGCGGCTTCGTCGTCGGTGCCGACGCCCAGCAGCGCCCGCGACTGTTCGCGTGCGGTCCGGAACGGCAGCGGTTCCGGCCGCGCGTCGGCCCCGTTGACGCAGCATGCGCCGAAACGGCTGTCGTGCACGGCGGCACGGGCGGCGAGTAGCCCACCGAAGCTGTTCCCCCAGACCCCGTACCGGCCGTCGTGGCCGGTACGGGCACGCACGGCGTCGAGGGCGGCGCTGAAGGCCCGGTCGACGTCTGCGTCGAGGTGCAGTCCGCCGGTCATGCGCGTCTCACCCTGGCCCGGTGCCTCGAACAGGACGGCGGACAGTCCCCGCCGGGCCAGGGCTTCGGCCTGCCGGTGGAAGGCCGGACCCCAGCCGCTCTGCCCGCCGACGACGACCACGGTGGGACCGGGGGGAGCGCCGGACCGGCTCACGAACCAGGCGGTGCACCGGCTCTGCCGGAACGGGATCGAGAGCCGCTCCACGAGCAACTGGGTGTCCAGCTCGGCCGCCGCCTGGTAGGCCCGGGTGAGCCGGGCGTAGAGCGCGCGTTTCGTCGGGTGGTCGGTGTTGAAGGCCATCTGAGCGAAGATCAGGCAGGCCGTTGCCCGGCGGTGACAGGCGACCGCGGTTTCGGCGTCACCGCGGTCGGCGGCCGCCTCCGCGCGGGTCGACTGCGCTTCGGCCAGGCGGGTCGCGACGTCGTGCCACGGTTGCGAGACGGCCGCGCCGGCCAGCTGGACGGCGTCTCCGTGGTCCATGCCGTAATCGAGCATTCGGGACATCGGCATGGCACGCAGCAACGCGGCCCGGAGCTTGGCCGGGTCCTTGGCCGACACGGGAGCGTCCATCAGCGCGTGACTCCGTCGGTGGACCGACGCCGGGTTCGCAGCGGAATGACCGGCGCCGCCTCGGTGACGGTGTTGCGCAGCTCGCCGAGACCTTCGATCGCCGCGACGACCTCGTCGCCCGGCCGCAACCACGGGTAGGTCGCCGGATCGTGCGTGCGGGACAGCTCCAGGATGCAGCCGGTGCCGCAGGTGCCGGAACCGATCACATCGCCCGGCCGGACTTCGGCGCCCCGGGAGGCGTAGGCGATCATCTCGCCGAACGACCAGTGGATGTCCGACCACAGGGCGCGGGAGTAGGGGACACCGTTGACCGTGCAGGTCATGTCGAGCCGGTGTCCGTTGCCCTCGCGGAAGTCGGCGATCTCGTCCGGGGTCACGAAGTACGGGCCGAGGCTCGTCGCGGTGTCCTTGCCCTTCACCGGTCCCAACGACAGCTTCATCTCGCGCTGCTGTACGTCCCGGCCGCTCCAGTCGTTGAGCACGCAATAGCCGGCGACGGCGCGTTCCGCGTCCCGGACGGTCAGGTCGCGGCCGCCGTGCCCCACCACCGCGGCTACCTCCAGCTCGAAGTCGAATCGCTCCGCACCCGGAGTCATCGGCACCGGTCCGCAGCCCATCACGGCGTAGGGGTTGGAGAAGTAGAAGACCGGCAGCTCGTACCAGTCCGGTTCCATCTCCAGGCCCCGCCAGGCGCGCCCTGCCCGCACATGCTGTTCGAAGGCGTAGAAGTCGCGGACGGTCGGAGGCGTCGCGATCGGCGACAGGGGAACGATGTCCGGCAGGGGCACGGCCGCACCGCGCCGCAGCGCGGTCCGTCCGGCAGCGAGCAGCTCGGCCCGGCCGGCCTCGATGAGAGGCAGCAGGTCCTGCGGACCGTCGACGACCCGGACCAGGTCACCGTCCACCACACCGACGCGTGCGGACGGACCGTCCGCGTAGCGAACGAACTTCACCGCCCGGCCTCCTCTGCCGTGTCGGCATCGGCGGCCACCGCTTGTTCGCGCGTCCAGGCGCGGTAGCTCGCCTCGGTGAAGCCCGTGGCGCCGTGGCGCTCGACCGAGGCCCGGATGGCGTCCAGCAGTTCCTCGGGATCGGTCTCGATGTCGATGTGCTCGACGAAGGGCTGCCGGGCCACCAGCCCGGTCCGCCAGTAGACCTCGCACCGGTTGCCCTCCGGATCGAAGAAGTAGACGCCGACGGCGTTGCCGTGCGAGACGATCATGTCGAGCCGGACGTTGTGCTCCCGGAAGCGCCGGTGGAAGCCGAGGACGTCCTCGAAGCGGGCACACCGGAACGACACCTGCTGGATGAGCCTGCTTCCGGGTGGCGCGTCCCGGCCCTCGGCCAGGAGCAGTTCGTGGTGTTCGGTGTCCGGCCGGGCGGACAGGAACCAGATGCCGAGCCGTTCGTCGTGGTCGGTGACCGTCAGTCCGAGTACGTCGCTGTAGAACGCCAGCTGACGACTCACGTCGTGACAGCGCAGGCCCACGTGGCCGAGTTCCGCGACGGCCGGCGGGGGAGTCGTCATGCCGCTCGCCTCCGAGTGTGTTCCGCAGAGCAGATCATGTTCTGCAAAGTAGCTCGGCCCAAGCGCCCCGTCAATGGCAATGTGTTCTGTAGGAGGGCGTGCTATCTGCTCAGCAGAACACCTTGGCCGGGGCGGTGAACCCATGGCGAGGGTGGTGACGCTCGCCGGGGCGGACTATTCTGGGTGGCGAAATGTGGTTCACTCACCAGAACAACCGTGGTGACGACGGCGAGAAGGAGGGGTCGTGGCAGTGTCGGCCGCCTACCCGGTGGAATCGATCGACAACGCGGCGCGGATCCTGCTGATGCTGGTGGACAATCCGTCGCTGCGAGTCACCGACGTGTCCGCCGAGCTGGGGGTGGCCCGATCGACCGCTCACCGGATGCTGACCACCCTGCAGGCCCGCGACCTGCTCCGCCAGGACGCCCGGACCAAGGGCTACGGACCCGGGCCCGCCCTGGCCAGGCTCGGCATCGCCGTGATGGGGGCGGTCTCCCTCCGCGACGAAGCCCGGCTCCTGCTGGAACGGCTCGTCGAGGACACCTCCGAGACAGCGCATCTGCTCGTCCTGGAAGGCACGGAGACCGTCTTCATCGAAGGCGTGGAGAGCCAACAGGTGATCCGTGCCGGGCTGCGTACCGGGCAGCGGGGCCCGGCGCACGCCTCTGCCGCGGGCAAGGCCCTGCTCGCCGAGCTGTCCCGCGAGGAGCTGCGGCGCCGCTATCCGGGCGCGCGACTGCGCGGCGGAACCGAGCGGGCGGTCGGCACCCGCCGTGCGCTCGAGGCCGAGCTGGAGAAGGTGCGGGAAGCCGGCTACGCCACCAACGTGGAGGAAAGCGAATGGGACCTCTGCGCGGTGGCCGCCCCGGTGCGGAACCGGCAGGGCGTGGCCTGCGGCGCGCTGTCCGTGTCCGGCCCGGCGAGGCGGACCGACGCCAAGCTCGCCCTCCTCGGTGACGCCGTCGTCGCCGCCGCCGCCGAACTGGGCGCGCGGCTCGGTTAGGGCCCGGACCGAGCCAGCCGCCCCGGCGCGTCACTGATCGTCAGCCGTGGTCCCACCGGGCGTCCCGGGGTTCGGCGGGGGCGATGTCCAACCCCTTCTCCGCCAGGGTGGCGGCGAGGACGCGTACCGCCTTGGGCCCGACTCCGTGCAGTGCGAGCAGGTCCGCCGCGGTACGAGTCGCGACCTGGTCGAGTGTGGTCAGTCCCGCATTGACCAGCGCACGAGTCGCGGCCCTGCCGATCCCGGTCGGCAGGTCGCTTCCCGGTGGGACGGGTGACTCCACGACGGCGGTCAAGGACGCCGCCAGACGCCGCGGCGCGCGGTGTTTCCACGCGGTCATCACCAGGGACCACAGGTGCTGGCCGTCGATGTCCGCCAAGGGCGCTTGGAACCCCACCCGTCTGCCCGCACGGACCAGCGGTTCGGCGGTCGGGCAGGCGGCCAGGGCCCGCTCGGCCTCCGCGTCGGGCAGCCGCAACCGCACCGTGCCGTCCTTGGTGACCGAGGCGAACTCCTTGCCCCGTACGGAATAGGTCGTCCTCCCGCCCGCGGTGGCCTCTTCGACCTCCTGGAAGGTCAACGCGGTCCTGCGCAACTGAGCCCGTGTCGTCATTCCACGATGTTAGGCGGCTGTCGTGCGGGCGCTCGCGGACACGGTCCGGGAAACGGCGGGCGGCAGGGCGGTCAGGCCACCCACTCCTTGAGCCGGCGCACGAGCCCGGCCGGGTCGGCGCCGATCGGGGTCACCTGGAGGTTGGTGACCCCCGACTCGCGGAAGGCTTCGATCCGCTCCCGGACGTAGGAGGCGGGGCCGACGAGGTTGACCTGTTCGAGGAGTTGGGAGGGGACCTTGGCCTCGGCCTCCTTCGTCCTGCCGTCGAGGTAGAGGTCCTGGATCTCCTCGGCCTCGGCTTCGTAGCCGTAGCCTCGGACGAGGTCGTTGAAGAAGTTGTGGCCGCGGGCACCCATGCCTCCGATGTAGAGCGCGAGGATCGGCCGCGCGACGTCGAGGGCCGCCTTCACGTCCTCGCCCACGGCGACGATGCCGCCGGCGACGACCTCCAGGGGCGCGAGGTTCCCGGGGCGCTTCGCGGTTCCCGCGGCGAGCGCGTCGCCCCACACCTCGGCGGCGCCCTCGGGGGAGTACAGGAAAGGCAGCCACCCGTCGGCGTACTCCGCCGCGCCTTCGACCGACTTCGGTCCCAGCGCGGCGACGTAGAGCGGAACCGAGGGGCGCAGCGGCTTGGTCATGATCTTCAGCGGCTCGCCGAGTCCGGTGCCCCGACCGGCCGGAAGAGGGATCTGGAAGGAGCGGCCGTTGTGGTCGACCGCCTCCCGCCGCAGGGCGGCGCGGACGATCTCGACGGTCTCCTTGGTGCGGGTGGCTGCCCGGACGAAGGGCATGCCGTGCCACCCCTCGATGATCTTCGGGTTGGAGGCGCCGAGTCCGATGACGGCGCGACCGCCGGACACGCTGTCGAGGCCGGCCGCCGTCGACGCGAGCATGGTCGGGGTGCGGGAGTAGACGTTGAGGATGGCGGCACCGATCTCCACGGTCGAGGTACGGGCCGCCAGGTACCCCATCAGGGTCGGTGAGTCGAAGCCGTACCCCTCGGCGACCCAGACGGTGTCGAGCCCGGCCGCTTCCAGTCGGACGACGTGGTCGGCGGCCTCGCGCGGGTCGGTGCCGTAGGTGAGCATGGTTGAGATCTTCATGGTCCGTTTCACGAGAAGTGCCTCACTTCGAGGTCGGGGAGTCGAAGCGCGCGCCCATGCCGATGCCGGCGCCGCCGTCGACCGGGATCACCGCGCCGGTGACGAACCGCAGGTTGGGTGACACCAGCGCGGCGACCAGGTCGGCGAACTCACGGGGCTGCCCGATGCGGCCCATGGGCACCGCGTTCCCGAGGCCGGCTCTGGACAGCTCCGGCTGCCGTGCCAGCATTCCGTCCAGCAGGGCGGTGTCGAAGAATCCGGACAGCAGCGTGTTGACGCTGATGTCCTGCCCGGCGACCTCCAGGGCGAGGGTCCTGGCGTAACCGATCACCGCCGACCACACGCCGACCGGCGCGGCCATGCCGACGGCCGGGCGCTCGACGACGCCGGAGACCACGTTGAGGATGCTGCCGCCTTCGGCGGTCATGTGCGGCAGGGTGGCGCGCACGGATCTGACGACGTAGAAGAAGTGGCGCTCGAATGCCTTGAGCCACACCTCGTCGGTGAGTTCGGCGATGCGCCGGATCGGCGGCCCCCCGTCGTTGGTGACCAGAACGTGAACGGCCGGCCCGAACCGGTCGAGGGTCGAGGCGGTGACGCGCTCGATGTCGGCGTCGGCCGAGCAGTCCGCGGCCAGCCCGAGGACCTTCTCAGCCCCGTACGCCTGGGCCAGCCGTTGCGCGGCGGCCGTGACCTTCTCCGCGCGTCGCGCGAAGATCGTGACCCGGGCGCCCTCCCGCAGAAGACGATCGGCGACCGCGTAGCCCAAGCCGTCGCTGCCGCCGCCGACGATGGCGACCTTGCCGTTCAGTCCGACGTCCATCACCGCACTCCGATCGAGGTGAGGAAGGCCTCGGCGTTGCCGGAGAACACGTCGTCGAGGACGTCGGAGGGAAAGCCCTGACCGCGCCACTCCTCGACCAGCCGCTCGTGGGTGAGCATCGGGTAGTCCGCTCCGAAGAAGACCTTCTTGCGCAGCCGCCTGGTGATCTCGCGCTTGAGTTCGTCGGGGAAGTGGCGCGGCGACCAACCGTGCAACTCCATCCACACGTTCGCCTTGTGCAGCGCGACCGCGATCATCTCCGACTGCCAGGGCCAGGCCACCCGGGCCGCGATCACGTTCAGGTCGGGGTGCCTGGCCGCGACGCGGTCGACGTACCGGGGGTGGCAGCCCTCCAGGGTGATGCCCATGCCTCCGCGGGTCCCGGCGCCGGTGGCCGACATGCCGACGTGGACCAGGACGGGGCGGCTGGCCTCGGCGCACATGTTCAGACAGGTCTCCCAAGCCGGCTGGTCCGGTGTCCCGGCCGGGGTGAACGAGTGGACCGTCAGACCGACGAGTCCCGGGCCCTCGCTCAGGCAGCGTTCGAGTTCCCTGACATGAGCCGGTTGCGTGGGGTCGATGCCGAGCCAGTTGCCCAGGACGACATCGGGGTGCCTGCGCGCGTAGTCGAAGGCGTAGTCGTGCTGGTCGCGCAGGGCACCGGCGTCCATGGTGTGGGTGAACGCGAAGTCGAGCATCACCTTGACGTTCGCACGGCGGAACTGGTCGGCCTGCTCCTCGTCGTCGACGAAGTTCATGTCCCACTTGAAGTAGCCCCGCAGGGCCTCGCGGTCCTCGGCGGTCTGGTACGGACTTCCCCTCCATCCTCGCTCCGTGCCCCAGTGGGAGTGGAAGTCGATCAGTCGGGCCGGTGGTGCGTTCATGCGGGGCGCCTTTCGTGCGTGGCTGCGCGATGGACAGCGCGGGGGTCAGTGGATGTTGCGGGCGGAGTCGGCCCAGAACGGCGCGCGCAGGCGCTTCTTGTCGACCTTCCCCACCGGGGTGGCGGGAAGTGAGTCGACGATCAGGACCTTCTTGGGCGCGTACATCGAGCCCTTGACCTGCTTCACGTGGGACTGGAGCGCGGGGACGTCGATGTCTCGCCCGGGCCGCGGGACCACGAAGGCGGTGACGATCTCCCCCCAGCGGTCGTCGGGCACGCCGATGACGGCGGCCGAACCCACCGAGGGGTGCGCCGTCAGAACGGCCTCGACCTCGCCGGCGTAGATGTTGAAACCGCCCGAGACGATCATGTCCTTCTTGCGGTCCACGATGTAGATCAGACCCTCGGCGTCCTGACGGGCGAGGTCTCCGGTGTGGAGCCATCCCCCCTTGAGAGCCGTCGCCGTCTCGTCGGGGAGGTTCTTGTAGCCCTGCATCACCCCGCGGCTGCGCATGACGATCTCGCCCACCTCGCCCAGGCGGACGTCGCGGCCGTCCTCGTCCACGAGCCTGATGCGGTTGCCGACCACCGGGCGGCCGCAGGAGGCCAGTTGCTCCAGGTTCGCGGTCTCGTGTGCCGCCTTGGGCAGGACGGTCCCGATGCCGGCCGACTCCGTCTGCCCGTATATCTGGGAGAACACCGGGCCGATTCGCTCGCGGGCCTCCGCCAGACGCACCGGCGACATCGGTCCCGTGGCGTACCAGATGACCTCCAGGCCGGAGAGGTCCCTGGTCTCCGGACGCTCGTGGTCCAACAAGGTGTAGATCATCGTCGGAACGCCGTTCACGCAGTTGATGTGCTCGGCCTCGATGACGTCGAGGAACCTGCCGGGTTCGAAACCCTGCTCGATCACGACGGTGCCGCCACGCAGCAGCGCCGGGAGCACGGCCAGCCCGGCCGCGTGCGTGAGCGGGGCCGCCGCCAGGTACCGCGGGAGGTGCGGCTGCTCGAAGTCGGCCAGGTGCGCATAGACCATCTGCACCATCGACCGATGAGGCTGCATCACGCCCTTGGGCCGGCCGGTCGTCCCCCCGGTGTACTGCAGCCAGGCGACATCCGTCTCCGTCGCCGGACCGCGGTCGAGCGACCCCGCCGCCGGGGGCTCGCCCTCGGGCGGGCCGCCCGCGGCGGGGATCACCATCAGGTGCCGCAGGGAGTCGACCTCGGCGAGGACCTGGTGGCCGTGCTCCTCCAGGGGCGCGGTCACCACCAGCACCGCGGCCTCCGCGTCCGCGCAGACGGTGATGTGGTCCGACACCGAGGCCAGGGTCTGCAGCCCCGTGAAGCGGCCGCCCAGGAGATACGTCGCGGCCTGGACGATCCACGATTCGGGCATGTTCGGACTGAGCATCGTGACCCCCACGCCGAGTCCCACGCCCCGACGGGCCAGCGCGGCCACGTACTGCGAGAGCAGGCCCCTGACGTGCGCGTAGGTGAGTCGTCGGCGGCCGGCCACGAAGGCCTCCGACGAGCTGTGCCGACTGAGCGCCTGCACGATCAGGTCACCCAGCGTGACACCGGAGGATGCCGTCGTGACCGCTGCCGGAGCCGCGGCGCCGTGAACCGGAAGGTGGTGAGACATGCCTCAAAGCCTTGCCGCCGGGCAGGCGGGCGTGCCACCGAAGTTCCGCCCGGAATTTCGGATAACCCGCCAGGCCGCCCAGGTCTGCTCAGCCGCGCGCCGCAACCGCTGTGGAGCGGTAGCGACCGGGCGTCTGGCCGACGAGATCGGTGAAGGCGCTGATGAAGCTGCCCGGGTTGGCCCAGCCGAGTCGCATCGCCGTATCGGTGACCGAGGTGCCTTGAGCGAGTTCGAGCAGCGCTCGCTGAATCCGCAGCAGCGTGCGCCACTGGTGGAAGCTCATCGACAGGTCGCCGGCGAACAGCCGGCTGAGAGTCCGCTCGCTCGAACCGGTTCGACGCCCCAGCTCCGCAAGCGTCGCCGAAAGGGCCGGATCGGCGTGCAACAGGTCGGTGACGGCCTTGAGACGGGGATCGCTCGGCTCCGGCAGCCGCAGCGGCTCCTGCGGTGCGCGGAACAGCTCCGCGCCGATCACGGCCAGCAGCAGGCGGCCACGCTCACTGGCGGCGGACTCCTGCTCGCCGCTCATCGCCAGATACGCCTCGCGCAGCAGCGCACTGGCCACGAAGACCGACGGTTCGGGCGGCAGTTGCGCGGACAGCGCGGCCGGAACCGGGAGCACGCGGACATCGGTCTCCCCGTAGGAGCGACTGCTGTGGACGTGGAAGGGCGGCACCCACGTGATGCGGTTCGCCGGCGTCACCCAGGTGCCGGACTCGGTCGTCGTGACCAGCGCCCCGGAGGCGGCGTACCGCAGCTGGCCGTAGTCGTGGAAGTGCGCGGCGATGTCCGCACCGTGCGCCAAGGGCTCGCAGACCGGCGAATCGTCGGTCCAGAACACCGCCTGCTGCGTACCCTCGGCCATCAGCAGACACCATAGCCCGGGAGCACCGACGCGGCGATGGGCGGACGGCGCAGGCGCCGATGGTGACCAAGGCGGGACCGGCCGGGCGTTTCACGCCAGCCCCGACACCTCGAACACGGCCTGCGCGGTCTCGCGGTCGATGCGTTCCGCCACGCGGCGCAACGCCCTCTCGCCGGACGCCAGTGATCCCCTCGTCGCGGAACCGCGGGCGTCCTCGGCCAGCCGGTACCAGAGCTGGGGATTCGCGGTGAGCACCTGGGTGTCGAGTTCCACGCGGCCGCCGAACACGTCCCGCAGGACCAGGCGTCGGCCGACATCCTCGAGACAGCACACGGACACCAGGAGGTCGGTGCGCACCCGCTGCTCGCGCAGCAGTCCGCGGGAGGCCAGCCAGCCCCGGCCCGCCGAGACCCGTGTCGGGTAGAGCACCGTGAACAGCAGGAGGGCCAGCGCGACCCACAGCACGGACCGGGCGGGCGTGAGGCTGCCCGCGCACGCGTCGACCAGCAGGAGCAGGGCGAGAAGCGCGGCGGAACAGCGGACCGTGCCGGCCACGTCCTTCGCCCAACGACGGTCGTGTGCCACCTCGGTGGACGGATGCGGGCCGGTGTGGACCGCGCTGCTCGAATACCTGCGGCGTCCCATGCGGCCGATGCTAGGCACGGCCACGGTGACCCCGGTGCCTTCATGACACCTCCCTGACGGACTCCCTGCTCTTTCCTGACGCCGAACCCGGCCCGCGGCGGGACGTCAGCGGCGGCGGCTGTCCGACGCAGCGCGGCGGTGCACGTCACGGGCGGGTCAGCGAGGCGTCAAAGCCGGCCGGTCCGGCGTGAAGAACGCGCAAGTGACGGGCCGCAGCGATCGGAATCGGACAGACCCTGGTCGTTCCCGCGCAGCGCGGCTCCGCTCGTGCGCGCGCCGATCCGCGAAGGAGTACTGGCCCATGTCCGTCCCGACCGTCGAGCAGGGTGCGAAGACCGCTGCAGAGGAACCGCCGGACACCGGTGACCGGCACCGGCTGACCGCCGTCACCGGGCTGGCGGCCCTGTCGTTGGACGCGATGGCGTCGGTGGCCTACGGCCCCGAGGCGATCGTGCTCGTCCTGGCCGCCGCCGGCGCCCACGGGCTCGGCTTCACCCTTCCGGTCACGCTGGCCATCGCGGCCCTGCTGGCGGTGCTGGTCGCCTCCTACCGGCAGGTCATCGCCGCTTTCCCGGACGGCGGGGGCTCCTACGCCGTGGCCAAGGCCCACCTGGGCCCCCGTACGAGCCTGGTGGCGGCCGGTTCGCTGGTGCTGGACTACGTGCTGAACGTCGCGGTGGCCGTCACCGCCGGTGTCGCCGCGCTGACCTCGGCCGTCCCGGCACTGTACGGGGACCGGTTGTGGCTGTGCCTGGCCGTGCTGGTGCTGATCACGGCCGTGAACCTGCGCGGCATCGTGGAGTCCGCCCGCGTCTTCATCGTGCCGACCGCCGTCTTCGTCGTGTCGATCCTCGCGCTGATCGCCGTCGGTCTGTTCCGGTCCGCGCCGGTGAGTACGGCCGCTTCGGACGGGCACGCCTCCGTGCTCGCGGACAACGCCACCACGGTCGGCGCCCTGTTGTTGCTCAAGGCCTTCGCGTCCGGGTGCAGCGCCCTGACCGGCGTCGAGGCAATCGCCAACGCCGTACCCTCCTTCCGCGCCCCGCGCGCCCGGCGTGCGCAGCGCGCGGAGGTCGCCCTCGGCGCGGTACTGGGCGTGATGCTCATCGGTCTGTCGGTGCTGATCTCCCGCTTCCACCTCCAGCCGGTGGCGGGCGTCACCGTCCTCGCGCAGCTCGCGGACGCCTCCCTCGGCCACAACGCCGCCTTCTACGTCATCCAGTTCGCGACGATGATCCTTCTCGCGCTCTCCGCGAACACGTCCTTCGGCGGCCTTCCGGTGCTGCTGAAGCTGCTGGCCCGCGACAACTTCCTGCCGCACGTCTTCGCCCTGAAGGCCGATCGCCAGGTCCACCGGCACGGCGTGCTCGCGCTGGCCGCCGTCTCCGCCGCACTGCTGCTCTTCTCGGGCGGCGACACCAACACACTGGTGCCGCTGTTCGCCATCGGTGTCTTCGTCGGCTTCACCATCGCCCAGGTCGGCATGGTCAGGCACTGGAGGCGTGAGCGGAACCGCGGATGGCGGGGCAAGGCCGTCCTCAACGGGCTGGGCGCCCTGCTCACCGGCGTCTCGGCCGTCGTCGTCACGGTGACCAAGTTCCAGGAGGGGGCCTGGCTGATCGTGATCGCCCTGCCGCTGCTGGTCGTCGCTTTCGAGGCCGTCCAACGGGCCTACACCCGCATCGGCGAAAGCCTCGGCATCGGCCGTGTGCCCGAGCCGCCGCAGCGTGACCGCTCCGTCGTCGTCGTGCCGGTGGCGGGTCTGTCCCGGCTGACCCGCGAGGCCCTGAACGCCGCGGCGTCCCTCGGCGACGAGGTGCGCGCGGTGACCGTCTGCTACCCGGACCCCGAGGACCGCGCCCAGACCCACGCGCTGGAACGGGCCTGGGCGGACTGGGACCCCGGCGTCGGGCTCGTCCTCCTGTCCTCAAAACGCCGTTCCCTGGGGCACCCCATCGCCGCGTACGTCCGGGACATGGCTGCCGCCGCGGCGCCGGGCACGCGCATCACCGTGCTCATCCCCGAGGTCGAGCCGGGGCGGTGGTGGCAGCGGCCGCTGCAGAACCAGCGCGGCGCCGTCGTCGCCCACGCCGTGCGGCGCGAGACCGACGCCGTGATCTGCCGACTGCGGTTCCGCCCGTCCTGACGGGGACGGTGACGGTGGCTCCGGCGGTCATGAGAAGCGCGGTGGTCAGGCGGCGGGCCATGCCCGGCCCGAGCCCTCACCCCGGCGGCGTGCGACGGCCGGGCGGCCGTGCTTCGGTGCGGACTCCGGTGCCGGCGCCGTGACCATCCTTCCACCGAGCGAGCGAGGAATGCGGCGGCTGTTCCGCACCCTGCTGCTCGCCGCGATGGTCCTGGTCGCCGCCGGTTTCGTCGCCGAGACACGGTGGCTGCTCCTGACCGGTGCCTGGGTGCTGATCGCCGCGCTGCTCATCGAGCTGGTCTACCGGCCCTGACGACCTTCGACAGCTGCCCGCCGGGCCCGGCCACGGTCCGGGGAGGGGCGCCCGGCGTTTCCCGCCGCATCAGCGGGGCGGCTCGTCCCGCGGCCTTCCGGTGAGGCGGGCCGTCAGGCGTGACAGCAGGATGACTGACTGACCGAGCTGCCGTCTCTCGTCGGCGTCGAAGGTCTCGCGGATGGCGGTGCCCAGGGCGCCCGCGCGCAGGGTGCGCTCCCGTTGGAGGCGGGAACGGCCGGCATCGGTGAGGTACAGCAACTGCTTGCGACCGTCCCCGGGATGCTGTTCGCCCCGGACCAGGCCCTCGGCGGAGAGGTCCTTGACCGACTTGGCGGCCGACTGGTGTGTGACGCCGCGCAGCCGGGCGAGGTCGGCCGTGGTCAGGGGCCCGTTCCGGTCGAGGAATCCGAGGATGGCGGCCTCGCCGGGCGGCATGGTGTCCACGGTTCGTACCGCCCGGACCAGTTCCCCCAGCGACCGCCGCAGCTCCTCGGCCAGCACGTCTTCGTTCATGGGGCCATTCTATCCGTGACTCCCACACTCAGTTGTACAGTATGGTTGTACAAATTCATTCCGTAAAAGCGAGAGGGTGTGGCGACGATGGAACTGACCAAATTCGGTCACGCATGCGTGCGGCTGGAGAAGGACGGGCGCCGCCTGGTCATCGACCCGGGTGGTCTGACCGAGCCGGAGGCGTTGGACGGTGCCGAGGCCGTGCTCGTCACGCACGAGCACTTCGACCACTTCTCGGAGGAGATGCTGCGCCGGGCGGCCGCGGCGCGGCCGGAGCTGCGGATCTGGACCACCTCGTCCGTGGCGGAGAAGCTGGACGGCCTCGGCACTCAGGTCGTCGCCACCGGTGACGGGGACGCTTTCGACGTCGCCGGCTTTGACGTCCGCGTGCACGGGACCTGGCACGCGGTCATCCATCCGGACATCCCGCGCATCCCGAACATCGGCTTCATGGTGGACGAGACCCTCTTCCACCCCGGCGATGCCTTGACCGTCCCCAGTACTCCGGTGGGCACACTGCTGCTGCCCGTGCACGCCCCCTGGTCCACTGTCGGGGATCTGATCGACTACGTGCGAGAGGTGTCCCCCCGCGATGCCTACGCCGTGCATGACGGAGCACTCAACGGCGTCGGCACCGCGATGGTCGCGGGCTTCCTCGACGCGCGGGGCCCCGGGCTTCCGGCTCGCTACCGTCGGCTCGCCCCGGGCGCGAGCGTTCTGGTCGACTGAGGTCCGGCGCCGTCGGCCACCGGACGCGGAATCCGGCGAGGTGGGCCAGTGGTGTCACCCTCAGGTCAGTGGGCGGCATCCGATGGCTCGTACCAGAGGCTCGTCATCGGGGAGCGCACGGCCCAGCCCAGCGAGGAGTAGAGCGCCCGGCCCTCGGGCGTGCCCACCAGAAGGCCAGTCCTTGCGCCGGCCTCGTACGCGGCGCTCTGCAGCGTGCGCATCACCAGGCTGCCGAGGCCCTTGCGCCGGTGCTCGGCGGCGGTCTCGACCTGGTCGACCACGACAGTGGCGCCCACCTGGGCGATCTGTCCCCGGGCGGCGAAGTGCCCGGCCCGCGTGCGCACCAGCACTCGCGTGACGCCGCCCCGGGTCCAACTGGTGAGCGTGTAACCGGCCGGCACCTCAGGCAAGTCCGGCGCCAGGGGACAGGTCATCAGGAAGCCGGGACTGTCGCGCCGCCAGCCCGGCCCGACCCAGGGCAGGACCGCCCGGTCCTCGGCGAACAGCTTCAGCCACGTCCCGGGAGCGGTCGTCCCGGCGACGATCTTGCGCACGGCGGCCTCGGAAGGCTCCGGCAGCACGTGCCGGGCGACGTGTCTGGGCTGCCCGACGTCGATCGTCCACCCCCATGGCTCGTCGACGGGATCCGAGCTTCCTCTGGAGACGACCCATCCGTCGATCCACATCCGCACGAGTTCACTGACTCCGGTGTCCGGCATCGCCGCCCGCCCCCTGAAAGGTAATAGGTGATAGTGCGAACTGAACCTTACATAAGGATCGCAGGATTCACCACCGGGAGCAGGTCGCTCGACGTTGTCCTGCGGCTGATACGCGGCTTCCCGTGCCCTGGAAGGCCCACGCGGAGAGGCGCGGTGGCCAGGGTCGGGTCAGGGTGTCTTGGGTCGCCGAGAGTCCGCCGTTCCGTCGGGCGACGTACCGGCGGACTCGGTGGGTGCGAGTGCGGAGAGGAGCCGCAGCTTCTCGTCGCTGTCGCTGCCCTTGTCGGGGTAGTAGACGACGAGGATGACGTCGCCGATGGCGAGTTTGTCGCGGTGGAGGCGTAGTTCACCGACGACGGGGTGGTGGACGGTGATCGTGCCGCCGTCGAGATTACGGACGTCGTGCCGGGCCCACAGGGTACGAAACCGCTGACTGGACAGTGCGAGTTCACCGACGAGTTCGACGAACCGGGGGTTGTCGGTGTCGTCGCCGATGGTGGTGCGAAGGGCGGCGACGAAGTCGGCGGTGGCTGCCGTCCAGTCCCGGTGGAAGGCTTGTTCCTCAGGATCGAGAAGGAGAGAACGAAGCCGGTTCTCGCCGGGCCGCAGGCGGGGGGAGAGCGCGACCGCCATGGGGTTGGAGGCCAGGACGTCGAACGCGCGACCTTCGACGAACGCGGGGATCTGCAGGTGGGCCAGCAGCTCGTGCACCCGCGCCGGTACGTGCTCGGGCCGCTTGCGCCGCGGCGTCCTGGGGCGTGCCGACGCGAGGCCGAGCAGATACGTCCGCTCGACGTCGTCGAGCTGCAGGACGCGCGCGAGTGATTCGAGGACCTGCGGTGAGGGGTTCCTGTCACGGCCCCGTTCCAGCCGGAGGTAGTAGTCGGGACTGATTCCGGCGAGCAGGGCGACTTCCTCACGGCGCAGACCGGGCACGCGGCGGTTGCCCCCCGGCGGGAGTCCTGCCTGCGCCGGGGAGACCAGCTCACGCCGGGCGCGAAGGTAGCCGCCGAGCCGGTTTCCGGATCCCTCATCCTTCATACCGACACCGTAATGCGGTGCGCGCATCCCAGCGGGGGCCCTGTCAGGACCAGGGAAGACTGGGGCCCTGCCACGTCCGGCGGATGCCGTCAAGACTGCGAGAGCACTGTCCGTACAGAGACAGCGAGCATCACCGGCTGCGCCGCGGGCCGGACCCCCCTCGGCGCCCTGGACTGAAGGGAACACCCCATGGATCTCTCCAACCGCACCGTGCTCATCGTCGGCGGGACCTCCGGTATCGGCCGGGAGCTGGCCCGGCGGTTCGCCGCGGCGGGCAGCACCGTGGCCGTGGGCGGACGCAGCCAGGAGGCACTCGCGGAACTCGCCGCAGAAGGCTTCGGCACGATCAGCATCGACGTCACCGACAGTGCTTCCGTGGCATCCGCCCGTGACACCGCGCTCGCCCGCTACCCCGAGCTGGACACCGTGGTGACGATGTCGGGCGTCATGCTCCCGGAGGACCTGCGCGACCCCGCGCACTTCGAGGCGGCGGCAACGACGATCGACACCAACCTGCTCGGCACCATCCGGGTCATCGACGCCTTCACCCCGCACCTGATCCAACGGGGCACCGGCACCTTCATCACCGTCACCTCCGGCATCGCCTTCCTGCCGTTCCCGCCCATGCCCAGCTACGCCGCCTCGAAGGCCGCGGTGCACGCCTACTCCGAGGCGCTGCGCGCACAGCTCGACGGCACCGGCGTCGGCGTCGTCGAACTCGTCCCCCCGGCCGTTGCCACGGCAGGACAGGAGAAGGTGAACCCGCACGCGCTGCCGCTCGACGACTTCGCCACCGAGGTCATGCAGCTGCTCGCGCAGGAGCCCACCCCCCGCGAGATCCTCGTGAAGGGCGTCCTCGTACACCGCTGGGCCGAGCGCGAGGGCACCTACGACGAGCTCGTCGCACAGCGATCCCAGGCGCTGACCATGCTCCCCAGCCGCCAAGGCTGATGCTGACACCCCTGCCCGGTCGAGGGCAGTGGCGAGGTCTCAGGCGCCGCGGGCCCCGTGCGCGCCGTACCGGGCAAGCATGGTCAGCACCGCTTGGTCGACCGCGTCGTTGATGGCGGCGTCGTCGGGCTCCCAACGTGCGAGCAGCATCCGCGGCCAGAACACGTAGTTGGAGATCATCCCGAGGAATTGGGTCGCTGCCGTCTCCGCGTCGTCAAGCCGTGCGGTACCGGCGGCGTTCTCCGCTTCCAGGTAGCGGCGGACCGATTCGAAGTAGGGCATCTTGCCGAGCTTGAACTGGGTCTCGCCGAGCTCGGGGAAGCGCGGTACCTCGGCGATGACGATGCGGAAGAGGGCAGCCATGCCGGGCTGGGTGAGAAGCGCCACGTACCGGCGTCCGACGGTCTCGAGCCCCGCGCGGAGGTCCCCTGGCTCGGGCAGTGGCGTCTCCTCGTCGTCGACCTTCCAGTATTCGGTGACGATCGCCTCGAACAGGGCCGCCTTGGTGGTGAACTGCTTGAACAGTGTCGCCGTCGACACTCCGGCCGCCTCGGCGATGCGGGCCAGCGAGGTGCCGTTGTAGCCGGAGTCGAGGAACAGCTTCGTCGCCGCCTCGATGATGGACGTCCGCTTCTGCGCTGCCACGCGCCGGTGGTATTCCGAAGGCTGTGCCGTCATGCCCCCAGTATGCCTGGCGCTGCGAGGTGAGTCACTTGACTCACCATGGTCCCCGCTCCTACCTTGAGAGAGGAGGTGAGTCACTTGACTCACCATTGGCGCAAGCCTGGAAGGAAGCAGCATGGGACGCTTTGAGGGCCAGACCGTCATCGTCACGGGCGGCAGCGGGGGTATGGGCAGCAGCCATGTGCGGGGCTACCACGCCGAGGGGGCGAACGTCGTCATCGCCGGCCGTGACGACGAGGCCGGCCGCGATCTCGCTGCTCAGCTCGGTCATCGGGCTCTGCCCGTGCACCTGGACGTCACCAGCGAGGACGACTGGGCGGCGGCGGTGCGAGAAGCCGAAGACCGGTTCGGGCCGATCACCGTCCTGGTGAACAACGCGGGCGTCCAGAATCCGGCGGCCCCCATCGAACACACCGAACTCCATGTCTGGGAGCACACCTACAGCGTCAATGTCACCGGCCAGTTCCTCGGTATCAGGGCCGTGACTCCGTCGATGCGCAGGGGCGGTGGGGGAGCCATCGTCAACATCGCCTCCACCATGGCCCATGTCGGCACGGCCTGCTACGCCCCCTACACGGCCAGCAAGTGGGCCGTGCGCGGGCTGACCAAGACGGCCGCGCTGGAGCTGGGGCGGGACAACATCCGGGTCAACTCCCTCCACCCCGGCGTCGTCTCCACACCACTCGTCCACGAACCCACCGCCGCAGGCCAGCCGGCCATCGCCGACCTCTACTCGCCCGATCCCTTCGCCATCCCCCGACTCGCCGAACCTTCAGACATCACCCGCCTGTTGCTCTTCATCACCTCCCAGGACGCATCGTTCGCGACGGGATCGGAATTCGTCCTGGACGGTGGCCTGCTGCTGGGCCCTGCACTCCAGCCCGAGGCCGACATCGCAGCCTGAGCCGGCACGCGGCCGGTGCGGCGCACCGGTCGGCGGCCATCGGAAATGCCCCGCGGACGGCCGCCACCTCCGCCGTCGGTCGTGCTCTTGGGGTGGACCGGCCGGTGCCCGGCCGCGGCAGCGTCGACGCGTTCATCGACACCTTCGGCGACGGTTACGTGGCACTGGCAGTGGAACTGGGCGTGCGGCCCGAGCGAATCAACACGATCCGCGACTGGCAGGCAGCGGCCGAGATCGGCGCGCGGACCTACGGAGAAGGTGCGGCGGCGTCCGCGGTGGTACTCGGCGAGCTGGCCCGGCTTGCCGCGCGCGGACAACTGGAGGTGCCGATCGCCCGGACCTTCCCGCTGGAACAGGTTCGCGACGCCTTCCGTGAACTGGAACAGCAGCACACGCACGGCAAGATCGTGCTCCGGCCCTGGCCGCAACTGCCCGAGGCGACCAACGAGCAGGCGACAACGCCTGTGCCTGGATCGCACGGCGTCCGGCGTCCTCGCCACGCGGGTCAGGAGACCGAGCCGATCAACGGATGGATCACGGGTCACAACCTGCGCGCCTTCCTCGAGTTGCTGTCCCGCTACGTCGGATACGCCTTCGACCGAACTGACTGGGAAGCCATCGAAGCCGGCGTTCAGGACACCGACGACGAGGCTCCCGGCGGCTGGTACTCGTACCCCCTGGTCGGCGCGAGCGCGGCCCTTGAGGTCGCCCTCGCCCGAGCTGTTGGTGGCGAGGAGGTGTCCGTCAGGGTCACTGGCGCCGAGACACCCGAGCTTCAGCTCCGCGCCGACACACTCCTGTCGGCTTTCGCCAGTGTCTGATCACCGTCCTCGGGAACGGCTTGTCCCGAGCGGATCGGATCAATCCGGCGCGTCGCTCAGCCGCTGGGGCACGACCCTGAACAGGTGAGAACGAGCGAGCTCGGCGACTTGGGACTCGCCGACGGGATGCCGTCGGCTGCTGCGCGGTGAGTCCGGTCACGCCCGCAGGCCGTCCAGTGCCGTGTCGATCGCGGCCAGGGCGGCCGCCGTGTCGGATCCCGCCCTCGATACGAGCGAGAGGCCCTGGACCAGGTAGAGCAGCATGCGCGCCTGGGCCTCGGGGTGAGCCCTGCCCGTGACCTCTCCCGCGGCCTGGGCGCGGCGCAGCGCGTCGGTCACGATGTCGGTGAACCGGCGGTACGAGTGGGTCACGATCTCCGTGGCCTCGCTGTCCTGGGGGACGAGTTCGGCGGTCGTGTTGCCGACCAGGCAGCCCTGGGGTACGCCCGCGTCGGAGATCAGCTCGTCCAGCCGCACGGGGTGGGTCAGGATCTCCCGCAGGGCGGGCAGGAGCGGGCTGGTGTCGAGCGCGGTCAGCAGGTGCCGCTCGTACACCTCCCAGTAGAGCCTGACTGCCTCGAGATAGAAGCGGCGCTTGTCGCCGAACGCGCCGTACAGGCTGCCGCGCTCGACGGCCAGCGCGTCGACCAGGTCCTGGATCGACGTCGCCCCGTATCCCCGGGACCAGAACAGTTTGAGTGCGCGCTCCAGCGTCTGTTCCTTGTCGAACTCGCGGGGGCGTCCGGTTCGTGCCACGTACTCGATACTACGACTTCTTGACTAGGCGTTCAAGAAGTCGTAGCTTCCGTTGCAGTACTTCTTGAACGTACGCACAGAAGTCGGTCGCTCGGTGGCCGGCACGAAGGGCGCAACAATGGAATTTGCAGGCAAGACGGCACTCGTCACCGGCTCCGGCGCGATCGGCGGACTCGGGCACGCGACGGCCAAGGCGCTGGCCGCGGGCGGCGCCGACCTGATCCTGACCGGCCGCGACGCAGAGCGCGGCGCGCAGGTCGTGGCAGACCTCGGCGCTGCCGGTGGCGAGGCCGCCGGGACGGTGCGTTTCGTCGCCGCCGACGTGTCCGACGTGGCGGGTGTGCGCCGGCTGGCCGAGGAGGCCGGCGTCGTCGACATCCTGGTCAACAACGCGAGCGTCATGACGTTCTCCCCGACCGTCGGGCAGGATCCGGCGGACTACGACGCGGCCTTCGCGGTCAACGTACGTGCCCCGTTCCTCCTCACCGCCCTGCTGGCGGAGAAGATGGCCGCGGGTGGCGGCGGCAGCATCGTCAACGTCAGCTCCACCGCGGCCGGACTCGGCATGCCGGGCATGGCCGTCTACGGCGCCACCAAGGCGGCGCTCGAATCGCTGACCCGGACCTGGGCCGCGGAGTTCGCCGACTCCAACGTGCGGGTCAACGCCGTCGCTCCCGGCCCGATGCGCACCTCGAAGGTGGTCGCCGCGATGGGGCCGGACATGGGCGGCATGGGCCTGACCACGGCACTCAAGCGCACCTCCGACCCCGCCGAGGTGGCCCGGGTGATCGCCTTCCTCGCCAGTGACCGGGCCAGCTACATGACCGGGGCGACCGTGGCCGTCGACGGTGGCCGCACCGCGATCTGAGGACGGAGAAGGACCTGAGGAGGGAGTAAACAGTGAACCGACTTGCTGGAAAGCACGCGTTGATCACAGGGGGGACGAGCGGCATCGGGCTGGAGACAGCCCGTGAGTTCCTCGCCGAGGGGGCCACCGTCGCCATCACCGGCCGCTCTCGGGAAAAGCTGGACGAGGCGGCCCGGCAGCTGGACGGCCCGCTGCTGACCATCGCCAGTGACGCCGGCGACGTCCCCGGCCAGGCAATACTCGCGGCACGGCTACGGGAGGAGTGGCCGAAGCTCGACATCCTGATGAGCAACGCCGCCGACGTCACCCACCTCCCCATCGAGGCATGGACCGAGGAGGCGTTCGACAGGCTCCTGGCGACCAATCTCAAGGCCCCGTTCTTCCTGATCAGGGACCTGCTGCCACTCTTCACCCAGCAGTCGTCGGTCATTCTCGTCGGCTCGGTCTCCGCGTACATCGGACACGAGAACGCGACGGTCTACGGCGCGGCCAAGGCGGGCCTGCTGTCCTACACCCGCGGGCTGACCCATGAGCTGAAGGACCGCGGCATCCGCGTCAACGGCCTCAGCCCGGGTCCGACGATCACCAACGCGTTCGCGCCCCTCGGTCCCGAGCGCCAGGCCGCCCTCTACGAGGAACTCCGGCAGACCGTCCCACTCCACCGCCTGGGAACCGCCACCGAACTGGCCAAGGCAGCGGTCTACCTCGCCTCGGACGAATCCGCCTACACCGCGGGGACCGTGCTGCGCGTCGACGGGGGCATCGGTCAACTCGCGTACTAGGTTCCGGCCTGGATCCCGCAGCGGATCCGGGCCGCTTCCGAGGGCATCGCCGGAGTGAAGTTCCCCATCGCCGAGTCCGGGGAGGCCCGTGCCCCTGCGGCACGGGCGAACCGGTGCCGCCCGGCGGGCCAAGGACGTGGATGAGGTGGATGCCGACACCGCCGGGTTCGCTCGGCGGCCGGGTGCGCATCGCGGCGACCTGTGCCACGGCATCGGGTTCTCCGGTCGCATCGATGAGAAACCGTCGTTGGATTTCCTGGGCCAGGGCGCAATCATGAGGGCCATGACCACTTCCTCGCCTGCCGTCGACGTGCTGCGCTACGCCGCGTTCACCTCCCGCCCCGACGGGGGCAACCCCGCCGGGGTCGTCCTCAACGCCGCGCTGCTCGACCCGGACCGCATGGGAGCGATCGCCGCCGAGGTCGGATACTCGGAGACGGCCTTCATCACCTCCCGCGACGAGGAGCGGCGCCGGTTCACGCTCCGGTACTTCAGCCCGCTCGCCGAGGTCGCCTTCTGCGGCCATGCCACCGTGGCGACCGCGGTGGCGCTCGCCGAACGTCTGGGCCCCGGTGACCTGCTCTTCGACACGCCTGCCGGAGAGATCCAGGTGGCCACGGCGACGGACACCGGCGGTGCGGTGCGGGCGGCTCTCACCAGCGTGCCGACCCGGTCGCGGCCGGCCCGGGCCGACGAGGTGGACGCGACACTGTCCGCCCTGCGCTGGGACGCCGCCGACCTGGACCCCGAACTGCCGCCGCACGTCGCCTTCGCGGGCAACGACCACTTGATCCTCGCCGCCGGCTCCCGGGCCCGGCTGGCCGACCTCGACTACGATTTCGACGCGCTCGCCGCCGTGATGAGGAAGCACGGCTGGACGACCGTGCACCTGGTCTGGCGCGAGGACCAACAGCGGTACCACGCTCGGGACCCCTTCCCGGTCGGCGGCGTCGTCGAGGACCCGGCGACCGGCGCGGCCGCGGCCGCGTTCGGCGGCTACCTCCGCACGGTCGGCGCACTGCCCGCGTCCGGTGTGGTCACCGTCCGGCAGGGCGAGGACATGGGCCGGCCCAGCGAACTCACCGTACGAACGGACCCGCACGGCGCACGCGTCCAAGTCACCGGTCACGCCGTCCCGATCACCGGATGACGAGGCCCGTCGGCGACGTGCCGGCGGAGTCAGTGACTCCAGTAGTCGCGGCGCGGCAGCTCCACCCACACATCGGGGGGCCCGACCACGGGACGGCTGTCGGTCGGGCGCAGCCCCACGAAGGCGCAGGAGTACGCCACGGCGTTGTAGTGGTACAGGTATGAGGCCAGGACCTCCTCGGAGGTGTCGTCCTCGTCCGGTCCGCCGCCGGGATGCAGGTCCCAGCTCTCGACGGTCCCGTGACGGGCGATGCTGCCCTGATTCCCGCTCTTGGGATTGGCGTACAGCCCGTAGCAGACCGTGCCGGCGGACAGCCGGGTCAGTACGCCCGGCATCTGCGGGGCGTACCCCCAGGGCTGGGTCACGACACAGCCGCCGGGGACCGTGGTGACGCCGACGATCTGCAGGATCTCGTCCATCTCGTAGTCGTACGGGTACTCCAGCACTTCGTCGGCGGCTTCGCCCTCGACCGGCGCCGCCTCCAGCCGCCGTACCGCCTCGGCCGCGTCGATTCCGGCCACGCAGGCCAGCCCCGTGCCGTCGTAGTCGAACGTGCCCAGCGCCGCGGTGAGCCGCCGGCCCTCCTGCGCCGCCGCGCGCTCCGTGTCGGTCAGGCCTGCGCCTGCTGGTACCGGGAACAGGTCCGGCGTCGGTCCGGCGAGGCTCAGGCGTCCCGGTGACCAGCCGCCGATGGACGGCCGCCAGGGATCGGCCCCGGCAGCGGCGAGGGCGCGGGCGTTGTGGGGCTTGCCGGACAGGACGGCCTCCCACAGTGCCGTCACCCCGTTCTCCAGTGCGTCCACATCCGCGACCCGGCCGGCCAGCTCCGCGACGACCTGGGGGGAGCCGAAGACCGCCGCATGGTGGAGCGGACGGCCCCCGCCCCATCGTTCCGGGTCCGCGCCTTCGTCCAGACGCCGACGCACGTCCTCGGCATCCGTCCACTGCCAGCCCATGCCCGCCCAGCCGTCAACACCCGTTGCCATCCGTCCCCCAGCACGTCGTCTGCTTGTCGTCTCCCACGCTCGCACACGGGTCTGACACCGGGACGGTCACCGCACTCGGGCCGACCGGTCCGGGGCGTCGTCGATCGTCGGTTGGCGAAGACTTTGCGCGTGGCCGATTCCGCGCGGAGCAGGCCCTGCCTGCGGGCGGCTGAAGGTATCGCGATAGCAAAGGATGGCCGAAAACGAGGGATGCTGTGCGTCGTCCTTGTTACGACCTCATTGACCGCGCCTGCTCCTGTGACGCACGCTCGAAATGTAGATGGCAACTACAACTGGTTCGCCGTCGATCTGCTCGCAGTCGCAAAACGGCTGGTCGTGCCAGGTCGTTCGGCGCGCCGGATGCAGGAGGTAGCGTATGTGCGGTATCACCGGCTGGGTCTCCTTCGACCGCGATCTCGGCACCGAGACGGCGGCATTGGATGCGATGACCGAGACGATGGCCTGCCGTGGACCGGACGACCGCGGCCTCTGGGCACAGGGACCCGCCGCGCTCGGCCACCGCAGGCTCGCCATCATCGACCTGCCCGGCGGCCGACAGCCGATGAGCGCCGAAACCCCCCACGGCACCGTCGCACTCGTCTACTCGGGAGAGACCTACAACTTCACCGAACTCCGCCGTGAACTCACGGACCGCGGACACCGCTTCACCACCGACTCCGACACCGAGACCGTGCTGCGCGGCTACCTCGAATGGGGTGCCGCCCTCCCCGAGCGCCTCAACGGCATGTACGCCTTCGCCCTCTGGGACGGCCGCGAGAACAAGCTCGTCATGGTCCGCGACCGCATGGGCATCAAGCCGTTCTACTACCACCCGACCGCGGACGGCGTGCTGTTCGGCTCCGAGCCCAAGGCGATCCTCGCCAACCCGCTGGCCCGTCGCCGGGTCCGGCTCGACGGGCTGCGGGAACTCTTCACCATGATCAAGACGCCCGGCCACGCCGTCTGGGACGGCATCCGCGAGGTCGAACCCGGCACCGTCGTCACGGTCGACCGCTCGGGCGTGCACCAGCGCCGCTACTGGGAGCTGGAGACCCGTCCGCACACCGACGGCAGGGACACCACGGTCCGGCACGTCCGCTCACTCCTCGACGACATCGTCCGCCGCCAGCTCGTCGCCGACGTGCCCCGCTGCACCCTGCTCTCCGGCGGACTTGACTCCTCCGCGATGACCGCGCTCGCCGCCCGGCAACTGGGCGAGCACGGCGAGAAGGTACGCAGCTTCGCCGTGGACTTCGCGGGGCAGACCGAGAACTTCGTCGCCGACGAACTCCGCGGCACCCCCGACACCCCCTTCGTCCACGATGTCGCCCGTGCCGCGGGCACCGACCACGAGGACATCGTGCTGGACGCCCAGGCCCTCGCCGACCCCGACGTCCGCGCCAAGGTCGTCCGCGCCCGGGACCTGCCGGCCGGCTTCGGCGACATGGACGCCTCCCTGTACCTGCTCTTCCGGGCGATCCGCGACCACTCCACCGTGGCCCTGTCCGGCGAGTCCGCCGACGAGGTCTTCGGCGGGTACCTGCAGTTCTTCGACGAGCAGGCACGCCGCGCCGACACCTTCCCCTGGCTGGTGTCGATGAGCCGCCACATGGGGGAGGACGCGGACGTGCTGCGACCCGAGCTGACGGCGAAACTGGACCTGCCCGCTTACGTGGCCGACGGCTACCGCGACGCCGTGGCCGGCATCCGGCGCCTGGACGGCGAGAGTGACTTCGAGTACCGGATGCGGCGGATCTGCCATCTGCACCTGACCCGCTTCGTGCGCATCCTGCTCGACCGCAAGGACCGCGCCAGCATGGCCGTCGGCCTGGAGGTCCGCGTCCCCTTCTGCGACCACCGGCTCGTCGAGTACGTGTACAACACGCCGTGGGCGCTGAAGTCGTTCGACGGCCGGGAGAAGACCCTGCTGCGCGAGGCGACCGCGGACGTGCTGCCGAAGTCCGTGTACGACCGGGTCAAGAGCCCGTACCCGTCCACCCAGGACCCGAAGTACGCGGCGGCCCTCCAGGACCAGGCCAAGGACCTGCTCACCCGCACCGGCCACCCGGTCTTCGACCTCGTCGACCCCGACCGCCTGCGGCGGGCCGCCGAGCGGGAGGCGCCGATGAGCGGCCAGGCGGACCGGCGCGGCCTGGAACGGGCCCTCGACCTCGCCCTCTGGCTGGACCTCTACCAGCCGGAACTCGACCTGAGCTGAACGAATCGTCCCCGGACGTGCGGGGCGTGGTGTCGCTGTCGGCCGTGCCGGAGGCCGCGCGGCCTCCGACGCGGCGCGGATAGCCTGCGTGGGTGAAGCGGATGCAGCGAGTGGCCGGGGCGGTCGTCGGGTCAGCGGTGGGCGACGCCCTGGGCGCCCCCTTCGAGTTCGGTCCCCCGGGGGCGTTCTCCGCGCGGTTTCCCGCGCCCGGTGTCGGTGGCGAAATGTGCGGAGGCGGTGGCTGGGAGCCCGGCGAGGCAACCGACGACACGCAGATGGCCGTCCTGGTCGCGGAGTCCCTGCTGGAACGGGGCGGACTGGATCTGCCCGACATGTTCGCCCGATTCCAGCGGTGGGCGACTTCGGAACCGAAGGACATCGGCTTGCAGACCGAAGACGTCCTCACCAACGGCATGCCGTGGGACCTTGCCGCCGCGATTCACTTCCAGGTCAACCCGCGGGCAGCGGGCAACGGCTCCTTGATGCGGGCAACTACCTCCGCGGTTCACTTCGCCCCCGCCGGCCCGGAAGCCACCGTGGAGGCGGCCCACCGCATCGCCGCCCTCACCCACGGCGACCGCGCGGCCTGGGAGGGCACCGCGATCTTCCACGAACTCATTCGTCGCACGTTCGAGGGCACCGACCCTCTCGGCGCGCTTCCCGACATCCTGGCCCTTGTCCACCCCGACCACCGTGGCCGCTACGAAACCGTCCTCGCACCCGAATGGCACCCCGATCAGTCGACCGAGTTCAACGGTGCCGTCTGGCCCTGCCTGGGCTCGGCCGTCTGGGCCCTGCGCACCACCGCCGGCTTCGAAGACGCCCTGCGCGCGGCGATCGACCTCGGCGGTGACACGGACACCGTCGCCGCGGTGACCGGAGGCCTCGCGGGGGCGTACTACGGGCTGGACGCGATTCCCACGCGCTGGACCCAGGCGCTCCACGTCCCCCTCCCAGGATTCGACGGACGGGTGCTGCACCTGCCGGATCTGCTCCGACTCGCACAACGCCTCGGTGGATGAACCGGATGCTGCTCCGCAACCTGGTGGGCGCCGGACGCCAGTCGTGCTCTGTTTCACTGCCGGGTCCGGCCACACCAGATGACGCCGTCCCTCCGACTGTGCACGGGGAGGGACGGCGTCGGCGAACTGTGTCCCGGATCGAGGCAGGCCGCTTCTCCGGCCGGAGCGATACCGGGTATGACCTGCGCGAATTCAGTAACGCCGGCTACCGGTCGGCGTGCGCTGCCGGGTCCGGTGCCTCGACCGTGTCCACGACGAGCCAGTGCTCTGAGAGGTAGTGGACCTCGTCACCTGCGTAGCCGAGTATGTACTGGACGTTCCCCGCCTGGTCCGGAAGGACGTCCTCCAGGACGAATGTTCCGTCCTCGGCGACGGGCACCGACGGAAGGTCGGTGAACTCCGGGCCGTTCAGCCGCTGCACCGTGATCCGGGGCGGCTGGGTGGGTGCCAGTCCGTCCAGGTCCAGTCGTCCGGTCACCGTGAACGGTGCGCCGGCGACGGCCGGACCGTGTGTGACGTCCACGATGCGTGTCTGCGCCAGGGCCTGACGGGTCTGGATCGTGTGGAGCCAGAACTTCGTGCCCTCCTCGTCGGAGGTCACGACGAAGAGCTGTTCGCCGTCCCCGGAGAACTCCATGCCGCGTGGGACGACGCGCTGACCCGCGGCCTCGCTCTCGAAGCTGATGCGCAAGGGCTGCCGGTCGACGGAAGGGTCGGCGAACGCCAGGGTCAGGTCGGCCGCTTCGCCGGAGGCCGCGCCCCCCTGGGCGAACCACTTGCCGTCGGGGCTGAAGGCGACGGCTGTGGGCGCCACGCCCTGTGGCAGCGGTGCGTAGTGGTTGTCCAGGAAGCGGGCGTCCTGGCTGCTCAGCAGTACGGTTCCGCGCACTCCGTCGGCCACCGCGAGGACGGAGCCGTCCGCGGAGAAGTCGGCGTCCCGGAAGTCCATGCCTGTGCCGGTGCCGTCCTCGGCGAATCGGCGCTCGCCCAGGAATTCCAGCAGGTCCCCGTCCGCCCCGTCCGTCACCCGGTAGATCCCCAGGTCGGGATCGTCGGTCGCCGACCAGCGCTCCGGGGCTGTCACCAGCAGGCCTCCGGGCCCTGCCTCCAGATGGATCTCAGTGCTCGAATACATGACGTCCCGGGCCGCGCCGCCCTCGGTCGTCGTGGCGACGCTGACACTGCCCAGCCCGTCGGCGCAGTCTGCGGGCGACGCGGCCGGCCGGCTGGTGAAGAAGAGCCGCCCGCCGGTGTGCACCAGCTCCCGTCCGCAGTGGTCGGCCGGTGCCGCAATCGGGTCGAGGGGATACAGGGAGCCGTTGCTGTGGGAGTACTGCGCGATGTGGTCAGACTGCCCGGCGTAGACCTTCGAGCCGTCCGGCTCCACCGCGACGCCGGACAGGGGAGCGGCCATGTGGGCGCTGGCGACGGCAGGCCCGGCGCCCCCGTAGAGCACGCCGACCACCTCGCCGTCTCGCGACCCGTCCGGATAGACCCGGTCACCGGCGATCCACACGCGCCGGCTGACGTCGTCCACCGCCATCTGGGTGAATGAGGCGGCCGACAGCTCCATGCCCGGCCCCGACGGCACCACAGCGGCCGCAGCGGTGTCCGTGGCGGCGGACGCGGTACCGGGGACCGCCGTCAGCACCGACCCGGCCAGCGCGCCCGCCAGCAGCACCGTCGTCAGTCTGCCGCCTCTGTTTAACGTGTTCCTCAACCTGATCCCACCCCTGAAGTCGGCGCGCCACCGCGAGTCGAGCGGCGCTCGTGCAGAATCAAAAGCTTTGTCAACGGGCTGAGGCAAGCCTTTGCTGTCCCCGGCCGCGTCACGTGGACCTCGTTTCGAAGACGCCGGCGCCCCCGCCTCCTTCTCGGCCCCGACCGACATCCACCGTTGTGATGAACGGGGCGTCCGTCGCGGAGGTCTCCGCACTGCTCGCCCTCGACCTGGCGGCCCGGCTCTGCCGCCGACGGGTGCCCCGCACGTCGGCGACCCGGGTGCCCGGCTTCCTGCCGGTGGGTGCCAGGATGAGCTGTCATGGCTGCCGACGGGGCGTTGCGCGCGTTGCGGGCCGCGGTGTTCGCGGCCGTCTGCGTGGCGCTCGCCGCCCTCGGCCACGTGCTGATGTCCGGCACCGGACTGCCCTGGTGGGTCCTGCTGTCCGGCCTCGCGGCGGTCGGCGCCGTCGGCTGGTCCTTCGGCGGCAGGGAACGGCGGGATGCCGCGGTGGCCGCCCTGACCGTGGCCGTGCAGGCGGCCCTGCACGTCGGCTTCACTCTCGCCCAGTCCCAAGTCCGGCCGCCCACCGCGGCGGCCGGTGGCACGCACAGCGCCCAGGAGTGGGCGCGGTACCTGCTCTGCGGCGCCGATCCGACCCCGGCCCAGGCGGCCCGGGCCTACGGCATCGCGCAACGGGCCGGTCTGACCGAGCACCTGCACCACGGGCCCGGTGACGCCGCCTCGGCCACGGCCACGACGGGCGCCGCCGACACGTCGGGACCGGCGGGACTGCTCCACGCGGGCCACATGACGGGCACCACGTCCTGGGGCATGCTCACCGCCCACCTGGTGGCCGCCGTTCTGTGCGGGCTGTGGCTGGCGCAGGGAGAACGCGCG
>NZ_JAIOJZ010000045.1 GCF_020404845.1 Streptomyces hyderabadensis
GGGGGGGGGGGGGACGACGGGGGCGGGGGCCGGTTCGCTGAGGGTGTGGGGGGTGTCGGCCAGGGTGGCGCTCTGGGTGCGGCAGTCGAGGACGCCGGTGAAGCGCTGTTCGAAGCCGGCCGGGCCGCGGATGGTGAAGTCGTAGGCGCGGTCCTCCGGCAGCGGCACCGGCACCGTCCGGGTCTCGCCCGGTGCGATGGTGTACTCGGTGTCCAGCAGCTGGAAGGTGAAGGGCGCGTCGCCCTTGTTGAGCGCGGTGATGTCGAGGGTGCCCTCGGCGCAGTTCTTCTCGGCGGACAGGGCGGGTATCGCGCCCTCGGCGGCCCAGGTGGCGGTCGCCGTCGCCGCGACCGTCGACTCGCTGGAACCGGCCAGGATCTGCGTCTGGCTGCGGCTGTCGGAAGCGAAGGCGCGGCCGACCGGCACGGTCGTCGACGCCTGGACGGACAACTGGGCGGTGCCGGGCTCCGCGTCCTCGGGCACGTCGAAGAAGACCTGGGTGCCGTCGCGGACCTCGGTGACGGGCTCGCCCTTCTTGTCGACGATCCGTACGGCGCCCTTGGCGGCGGCGTCCACCGGGGGCGTGACCGTCGCGCCGCCCGCGTTGGTGTGGACCGTCACCGGGCCGAGCCGCTCGCCGGGGCGGCCGGAGACGGCCGGCGGGTCGAGGGCGAGGGACGCCGCGGGCTCGGCCAGGTTGCGGGCGTTCTTCTCCAGGTAGTCGGCAAGCCGCTCGGCCTGCGGGTCGACGGCGTCGACGTCCACGTCGTCCGAGTAGCGCCAGATGGCGACCTGGGTGCCCGCCGCCGCGTCCTCCTCGGTGAGACCGCCGCGGACGCCCGCCTTCTTCGCCAGCGCGGCCAGGTCGTTGACCTGCGGGTAGGAGTTCCCCAGGATCCAGCGGATGCGGCCGGCGTCCTTGTTGGTGCCCAACGACGTCCCGCTCCAGGGGGTTTCCCGGTACTTCGCGTCCTTCTGGGTCGGGTTCTGGATGTCGACGCAGTACGTCTGCAGCATGCCGCCGCCCTCGACGGACATCTCGAACAGGCCGGCGGACACCTGCTGGTCGCCGTCCTCCGCGTGGATGACCGCGGTGCCGTGCGTCTTCAGGCCGCCTATCGTGGCCGTCGCCCCGCCCTGCCCCCGCACACCGTCCGGCGCGCCGTCCTCGGCGGCGGCCGGTGCCGCACCGGTCACCACACCCGCGACGGCGAGCGCGGACGCCAGCGCCCCGGCGACGAGACGCGCCGCCCCTCGACCGGGCAGAGACGGCGCAGCGAGCGAAGAAAACACCACATTCCCCTTCGAGCGGGACCCGTTGACGTGGGGGGAACGGTCCCACCAGCAGAATCAGCAGCCACACAAGGCTCGTTCGGCATCCTAAGGACGTGACGGACCGGGCTAGCCGGTGATCGTCGCCCGCGCGGTGATCCGAATCGGAATCGTTATCGCCGAGAGCGTCTTTGAGCAGGGCTTATCGACAAATCCACCCGAGTGCGCCCCCGGCGCGTGCCTGGACGGGCCTCGGGGTCATCCCACCGGGACCGGCTCCGGGCGGTGTTCGGCGGCCGGGGCGGTCGGCTGCGCCGCCGACTCCTCCGACGGCTCCCCCGCGGAGTCCCCCGCGGGATCTCCGGTCGGTGCTCCGGCCGGCTCTCCGGGGGATTCTCCGGTCGGGACTTCCCAGTTGGGTTCCGGCCGGGGCGGGGAGGCCGACGCCTCCGCCCTGCCGGTGCGGCGGAACGCGGCCGTGCCGCGGGCGAGATCGTGGCCGATCGCCACCGCGTCGATGTCGGCCGAGGTCCGGCTCTGCCCCTCCCGCACGTCGGTGCGCACCTTCAGCCTGCCCTGCACGACGACGGGGTCGCCCACCGCGAGTGATCCCGAGGCGTTGGTGGCGAGCTGCCGGTTGGCCCACACCGTGAAGAAGTTGGTGTGTCCGTCCGTCCAGGCGCTCTTCTCGCGGTCCCAGTAGCGCGCGGTGACCGCGAGGCGGAAGCGCAGCGACCCTCCGTTCACCAGGTCGCGGAAGACGGGCTGGGTGGCCACGTTGCCCACCGCGCAGATCATCGTCTCGTTCATCGCGAGTCCTCCCTCCCGCACGGGCCCGTCCCGTGCGGCGGCCGGGGCGACCGCGTCCGTCGCGATCGCCGTGGAGGTCAGACTGCCCGCCTTCGGGCCGGTCCGCCGAGGGTTGTGGACCGGCCCGGCGCCTGTGGAGAACTCCGCCACCCGCAGGGGTGGTTGCCGTGGATGCAGGCCGCTACCTCGTCGCGGTCCCCGCCCCCACCCCCGCCCCCGTGACCCGCGCGTACTGTTCCCGCACCTCGCGGTAGCGCAGCAACTCCGCCGCCAGCGGATCCAGCACCCTGGCCCGGCCGCAGCCCGCGGCCGCCTCCCGCAACAGGCGTTCCGCCTCGTGGCCGTAGCGCCGGGCGGGTCCGCGGGCCGCCAGGCGGCAGCTCCACTCGATGAGCGGGCCGCCGACGATGCCGGCCAGCATCAGCAGCACCGGAACGCCCAGGTTCGGCGGCACGACGCCGATGATCTGGCCGAGCAGCCACAGGCCGCCCACCACCTGGAGCAGGGTCATGGTCGCCTGGGCGAGTACGGCCACCGGCCACCAGCCGGGCCGCGGCGGCCGTCCCGGCGGCAGGCCCGCGCGCACCGCCAGTTCGTCGAGGGCCTCGGGCAGCCCCTGGGCGCCGCGGACGGCGGCCTCGCGCATCGCCTGCGCCCACGGCGCCGGCAGTCCGGCCGACGCCCGGTCCGAGACCGTACGCACCGCCTGCTCGACGCGCTGCCGGGCCGTGGCCTCCTCGTCCGCCTGGGCGCGCGTGGACAGCCGTCCCGTGACGGGGTCGCGGCGGTCGTGGTACCAGCGCCACAGCCGCAACCAGGGAGTCCCGCACGCGCGGTTGGCGTTGCGCAGCCAGGCGCGTTCGGCCGCCTCGCCCGCGGCGGTGGCGCCCACCGCGTCGGCCAGCCGGTCCGCGAACTCCTCCCGCGCCTCCTCGCTGAGCCCGGTGCGCCGCCCGGTGACGTAGACGGGGCGCAGGCGTCGGGCAGCGGCGTCCACGTCGGCCGCGATCCGGCGGGCCGGGGCCTGCCGTTCGGCGACGAACTGGCCGAGTGTCTCGCGCAGTTCGCCGACGCCCTCCCCGGTGAGCGCGGACAGGGCGAGCACGGTGGCGCCCGGTTCGCCGTACTCGCCCAGCGCGATGCCGTCCTCGTCGAGCAGGCGCCGCAGGTCGTCGAGGACCTGCTCGGCGGCCTCCCCGGGCAGCCGGTCGACCTGGTTGAGGACGACGAAGGTGACCTCGGCGTGGCCCGCCATCGGTCGCAGATAGCGTTCGTGGATCAGGGCGTCGGCGTACTTCTCCGGGTCGACGACCCAGATGACGGCGTCCACCAGCGCCAGGATGCGGTCCACCTGCTCACGGTGCTGGACGGCCGCCGAGTCGTGGTCGGGCAGGTCGATCAGGACCAGCCCGCGCAGCGGCGACTCGGAGTCCGGGTGCTGGAGCGGACGGCGGCGCAGTCGGCCCGGGATGCCGAGCCGGTCGAGGAGGCTGGCGGCGCCGTCGCTCCAACTGCACGCGATGGGCGCGGCGGTGGTCGGCCGGCGGACACCGGTCTCGGAGATGGTCACCCCGGCGAGGGTGTTGAAGAGCTGCGACTTGCCGCTGCCGGTGGCACCGGCGATGGCGACGACGGTGTGCTGTCCGGAGAGCCTGCGCCGGGCGGCGGCCTCATCCAGGACCCGGCCCGCCTCGGCCAGGGTCCCGCTGTCGAGCCGGGTCCGGGAGAGCCCCACCAGTTCGCGCAGCGCGTCCAGGCGCGACCTCAGGTTGCCGTCGTAGGCGAGCGGCATCAGGGCGGCCGAGGAGGCGGCGGGCCTGCTCGGCAGGACGGCGAACTGCTCGGCCCCGCCGTTCTCGTCCACCCGCCGTGCGATCAGCCCGTCGCCCCAGGCGGCCTCCCCGTCCCCGGAACCGCCAGAACCGCCAGAACCGCTTGCAGCGCCGGCACTGCTTGCGCCGCCGGGCGAGCCCTCCGCGCGGGGGTTCCCCCCGGTGGTCTCGTCCCGCACGCGCGTGTGAGACCCGCCGGCGCGCTCGCTCCAGCGTTCCCGCAGCCGCCTCCGGCGCCCCGCTTCCCCGGCCTCCCCCACCTCAGCCGCCACGTCCTCACGCGCGACGCGCTCACGTCCGGCACGCTGACTTCCGTAGCGCTCACGGGCGGCCGCCTGTTCGGCAGGTTCGTCCCCGCCCCGGCGGGCCTGCCCGTCCCGGCCGTCTACGTCTTCCCGAGCACCCCGCCGCCCCGAGCCGCTCCGTTCGCCCTGATCGCCCTGATCGCCCCAGGAGCCGTTGCCCTCCCCGCGGCCCCGGTCGTCGTCCCGGCCACCTCGACCGACCCGGTGCCCCGGACCGTCCCGCCTCTCCCGGGCGACCCGCTCCTCCCGCTCCCCCCGGTCACCCCTGTCATCCCTGTCATCCCGGCTGCTCCGGCTGTCCCGGGTAGCCCGGTCCTCGCGGGGGTCCGGCGCGTCGGCCGCACGGTCCGCACGATCGGCTCGGTCCGCGCGATCCTCGTGGGCCTCCCTGCCCTCGCGATCCCCGCGATCTCCGCGATCCCCATGGTCCCCGCGACCCCCGCGTTCCCCGGGGTCCGCCTCCTTCGTCGCAGGGTCGGTGTGTTCGGTGTGCTCGGTGGGGTCCTGGTCAGTGACGGCGGTCACCGGTCACCTCTCCTTCTGCAGTACGGACAGCGCGGCGATCAGCTCTGCCTGTGGCTCGGGGTGCACCTCGAGGCCGTCGAGCGGCGCCAGCCTGCGCTCGCGCTCGGCGTGCATGACCCGGTCGACGTGCTCCTCCAGCAGCCGCCCGCCCCGGTCGCGCAGCCGCAGCGCGCCATGGGCGCCGATCCGCTCGGCGAGCCGCTCCCCGGCGACGCGCGCGCGCCGCCCGCCCAGCAGCACGGTGGCGACGAGGCCGGCCACCACCCCGGGGTCGGGCGCGAGGTTCCGGTCCAGCTCGCGCACCTCGTCCTCGGCGTACTCCTCCAGTTCGCGCCGCCAGCGCCGTACGGCCATTCCGATGCGGTGCTCGGCGCTCTCCGGCGCGGGGGCGGGGCCCGCGAGTTCGGGGGCCCCCGCCGCCGGTTCGTGGCGCCAGGCCTCGTCGACCCGCTCGTCGGCGGCCGTGACGGCACACAGCAGCAGGGCGCTCAGGCTCTCCACCAGCGAGTCGAGGAGTTCCTCCGGGGTGCAGTCGAGGGGAAAGGCCCGCCAGCGCTTCAGCGCGTCCCCGGCGAGCACCGCGCCCGCCTGCAACCGTCCCCGTACGCGCGCGTGCTCACTGTCGTAGGCGCCGTCGACGGCGGCGGTGAGCCGCAGCGCGGCGGCGTACTGGGCGGCGGTGGCCCCGGCCAGCTCGGGCATCCGGGACTTGAGCGAGTCCAGGATGCCGTGCGCCGTGCGGGCCATGGCGTCGTGCCGGGCCTCGAGTTCCTGCGCCCGGTGGACGAGCCAGGAACGCAGCGGCGCCACGGCGCTGGCCGGCAGCAGCCCGCCGCCCCAGGCCGACTCGGGCAGTTCGGGGACCGTGAAGCGGGGGACGTCGCCGAGCCCGGCCTTGGTGAGCAGTGCCCCGTACTGCCGCGACACCTCGGCCACCACCTGGTGGGGCACCCGGTCGAGCACGGTGACCAGGGTGGCGTCGTACTCCTTGGCAGTGCGCAGCAGGTGCCAGGGCACCGCGTCGGCGTACCGCGCGGCCGTGGTGACCATCACCCAGATGTCGGCGGCGCAGATCAGCTCGGCCGCCAGGACACGGTTGTCGGCGACGAGGGAGTCGACGTCGGGCGCGTCCAGGAGGGCGATGCCGGGCGGCAGGGTGTCGGCGGTCTCGACGCGCAGCACGCGCGCGGGGTTCTCGCCGGGCAGCAGCAGGTCGTCGTCCGGGTCGCGGTGGGGCACCCACACACGCGTGAGGTCGGGCAGCACCCGCATGCCGCTGAACCAGTGGTGGTCCTCCGGGTGGCACACCAGGACCGGTGTGCGGGTGGTGGGCCGGAGCACACCCGCTTCGCTGACCCGGCGTCCCACCAGGGAGTTCACCAGGGTCGACTTCCCGGCGCCGGTGGATCCGCCCACCACCGCCAGCAACGGTGCCTCCGGCTCCTTGAGGCGGGGCACCAGGTAGTCGTCGAGTTGCGCGAGCAGTTCGTCGCGGTTGGCACGCGCGCGTGGGGCCCCCGCGAGAGGCAGCGGGAAGCGTGCGGCCGCGACACGGTCGCGCAGGGCGGAGAGTGCGTCGAGCAGCTGAGGCCGTACGTCCAAGGTCACCACATGTGCAGAATGCCCAATTTTGAGGGAATTCTGAAGCATATGAGCATGATGAGCATGTCTGCGCGCCGACCGGACACTCCGGACGGAAGGGACTACTGGGGCGCGAGGACAGTCCAGGCATAACGAGTGGACAACACCCGATGCGCGAGACGCCAAAAGCGATGCACGATTCGTAACTGCCTGCGATTATCGGGATCGCTTCACCGAACCTCCACATCGAGCCACGGAGGGGAAGCATCCGGGACATGGAGCCGGGAGCCCTATCCTTGTCCCCGGCGAGGTCACGGACCTGCCCACACCCGGGCACACCACGACCGAGGCCACCACACCAGGCCCCCGTAGCTCAGTGGATAGAGCAGGCGCCTTCTAAGCGCTTGGCCGCAGGTTCGAGTCCTGCCGGGGGCGCCGGACTCCCTCCTTCCGGGAGGGCACCCGCTCCGCACCCGCTCCGGTGCGGACACCAGCGGACCCTTCGGCATCGACGGCGGGTCAGTCGGCCGCGAGGGCCGACGGGTCGTCGCCCGCCGGGGTGGCCCCTTCGTCGAGCACGCCGGTCTTGGCGATGAGGAAGGCCAGCTGGGCACGGCTGCGGCTGTTGAAGGCCTCCGACGCCTTGCGCACATGGGTGGCCACGGTCCTGACGCTCATGCCGAGCCGCCCGGCGATGGCCTCGTCGGTGTAGCCGTTCACCATCAGCTGCAGGACCGATCGGCGCGTCTCGTCGGCCAGCAAGGGCGGACGGTGCGCCCCGGGGGAGTACCGGAGCGGGGTGGCACGCTCCCAGGCGTGCTCGAACATGCCGACGAGGTAGCGGATGAGTCCCGGGTGCTCGATCGCCAGGGCGGTCTGACTGCGCCGCTCCCCGGGGTCGGGCACGAAGGCGATGCGCTGGTCGCAGACGATGATCCGGTCGAAGACCTCCTCCAGGGTGCGCACTTCCGCCCCGGCGGCCGAGATCTGCTCCACGTAGAAGAGCGTGGGGTTGTGGGTGCGGATGGTGTGCTGGTAGATCGTGCGCTGCCGCACCCCGCGCCGCAGCGCCGGCAGATCGCTGGCGAGGGCCTTGGCCAGCAGCTCCTGCGGACGGCCGCCACCGGGCTGGGCGGTGAGCAGCTCCTCCTGGCAGGAGTCGACGGCCGAGGCGAGCGTGGTGCTGATGACGTCCGCGCCGCTGATGACCCGGGCGGCCTGCACCCCGTCCTCGCGGTAGCTGTCGCGGTAGACCTGCTCGGCGCGGTGGATCGACGCGTGGACCGCGTCCAGCGCCTGCTGCTGGCGGCCGATGGCCGCCTCCAGGGGCCGCACGATGCCGCCGGCGGCCAGCCCCGGCGGAATGGCGACGACGTCGCCGTCGGACGTCCGGCGCAGAAGTCCGAGGCTCGTCAAGCACTCGGGAGTTTCCTGATTTATTGAGCGTCCTTTCAAAATTCGCGCATAGAAGTGCAGCCCCTTCTGACAGATCTCAAACACCTGAATATTGTTCGGTATGTCCAGTTTCACACACATCTGTACATCCTTCTGATTCCGGCAATGCATGATCATGCCACGTTTTCCCCTTGGCACAAGACCGGGCCGGGACCCAGGATCCTGAGCAGACATCACGGCAACTCGACCCGGCATTGACGGCGGGCGAAAACAGGGGGCAGCTGTATGTTCAAGACCGCGAATTTACGCACGGCAGTCGCCGCGTTCACCCTTTCCGCGCTCCTCGCTCTCGGAGCGATTTCCGAAATTACTCACGCCGCGCAGCACGAATCACAGTTCGAGATCTCTGCCTTCACCGATTCGACGGACGACTCGCAGTGGGGATGACCATGCGCACCGAAGAGAACGAAGACGTGATCGTCGCCCCGACCCCGGCCGCCGCGCCCGCCGTGCAGGTGAGGGCACGGGTGGAGGTCCCGATCGACGTCCCGGGGCTGGGGCGCCGGGCGAGCACCATGGTCAGTTTCCAGGGGCTGCACGACGGCCGCGAGCACGTCGCACTTCTGCTGCCCGGCTGGGAAAAGAAGAACGACCCGCTGGTGCGCGTGCATTCCGAATGCCTTACCGGCGACGTCTTCGGATCCCAGCGCTGCGACTGCGGCCCGCAACTCCACGAGGCACTCGCCATGTGCTCCCACGAAGGCGGGATCATCCTGTATCTGCGGCAGGAGGGGCGCGGCATCGGGCTCTACAACAAGTTCGACGCCTACCTGCTGCAGGACGGCGGGCTGGACACCTTCGAAGCGAATGCGGTGCTCAATTTCAGCCATGATCTGCGTGACTACCGGGTGGCGGCCGACATGCTGAGCGCCCTGGGCGTGTCCCGAATCCGGCTGCTCTCCAACAACCCGGAGAAGGGAAACCAGCTGCGTTCGCACGGCGTTGTCATATCGGACGTCGTCACGACGGGGACCTTCGTCAATGAGAACAATCACGCCTATCTGACGGCCAAGCGCGAACGAGCCGGTCATGCACTCGAAGTCTGAGCGGCCCGAGGAGGCCGAGCGGCCCAAGGTGACTGAGCGCCCCGAGGTGCCGGCCGCGGCCTCCCCGCGGGAGCTGGACGCCATGCGCCGGGCGTTGGAGCTGGCCGCGGCCGAGGTGGGGGCGACCGGTTCGAACCCCGCGGTGGGCTGCGTACTCCTCGACCCGGACGGCACCACCGTCGCGACCGGGGTGCACCGGGGCCCCGGCACCGCGCACGCGGAGGTCGACGCACTGCGGCGGGCGCAGGGCAGGCAGCACGGGACCACCGCGGTGGTCACCCTCGAACCCTGCGACCACCAAGGCCGCACGGGCCCCTGCTCCCGGGCGTTGATCGAGGCCGGGGTCCGCCGGGTCCTGTACGCGGTGGCGGACCCGAACCGGGTGGCCGCCGGCGGAGCGCGACGACTGGCGGACGCCGGGATCGAGGTGGTCGGCGGAGTCCTCCGGGCAGAGGCCGAGGCGGTCCTGGAGATGTGGCTCACCGCCATACGCACCGGACGCCCCTTCGTCACCTGGAAGTTCGCCACGACCCTGGACGGCCGCAGCGCCGCCGCCGACGGCTCGTCCCGCTGGATCAGCTCCGCCGAGTCCCGGGCCGACGCCCATGAACTGCGTGCCCGGCACGACGCCGTCCTCGTCGGATCCGGGACCTGGCGGGCCGACGACCCCCGGCTCGACCTGCGGCACGGCGTCACGGGCCGCCCTCCCCTGCGGGTGGCGCTGGACGCCCGCGGCGAGCTGCCGCCGGACTCCCGGCTGCTGGACGGTACGGCCCCGACGCTCGTGGTGACCGATCCGGCCACCGGAGCCGAGGCCGACGGCGTCGGCGGAGTCGGCAGCACCGGCTGCACCGGCCGCACCGGCCGCACCGGCCGCACCGGCCGCACCGGCCGCACCGGCCACACCGATGGCGCCAACGGCACCGCCGGCGGCATAGACGTACTGCGTCTGAAGACCGACGCGCACGGGCACTTCCCGCCCCTCGCACTGCTCGACGCGCTGGACGGCCGGGGAGTGCGGTCGGTGCTGCTCGAAGGCGGCCCCGCACTCGCCGCCTCCTTCGTCCGCGCGGGACTGGTCGACCGCGTCGTCGCCCATGTCGCACCGCTGCTGCTGGGCTCCGAGGGCGTGGGCGCCACCGGGGCGCTGGGGGTCGGGTCGATCGACGCGGCGCACCGGTTCCGCATCACCTCGGTGGACCGGACCGGGCCCGACCTGCGGGTCGAACTGCGGCCCGCCGCCCGGACGGGAGGCACCCGGTGACCGGATTCCTCCTCCCCAACTCCCGTCTCGCGCCCCGGGAACGGGCGCACCCGTCCACCGGCACGCCGGCGGCACTCCCCCCGGTCACCGTCCTCGTCCCCTTCTACCGGGAGACCGCCGCGATCCTGCGGCGCTCCGCCGACATGCTCGGGTCCCTGGACTACCCGCACGACCGGCTGTCCGTGCGCTGGCTCGTCGACTCCAGGTACCCGGAGGACGTGGCCGCCGCCGAGGACGTCGCCGCGGCGGCGCGGGCGGGCTTCGGCGGCGAGCTGCGGGTGGTGCCGGTGCCCTCGATGACGCCGAAGGCGAAGGCCCTCAATCACGCGCTGCGCGAGGTCGACACCCCGTTCGTCGCCGTCTACGACGCGGACACGGTCCCGGACCCGCACCAGCTCCGCCAAGCGGTGGCCGCGCTCGACGCCCGCGACCTCGGCGTCGTCGACGCCATCGAACTGCCCGAAGCGGGCGGCGACCTGGTCAACCGGGTCACGCTCGCGCAGTCGGCGGCGTTCTTCGGCGCCATGGAGTACGTCAACCGCCGGACCGGCATGCACATGCTTCTCGGCAGTTCCGTCTACTTCCGCCGCACGGCCCTGAGCGAGGTCGGGCCGTTCAGCGAGGACGGCGTCGAGGAGCTGTACGAGTGGGCGGTGCGGGCCGCCGCCGCCGGGGTGCGCATGGGGCGCGTCGTGTCCTTCTCGTACGGGACCCGGACCTCGGTGGTCGGGCCCGCGCTGCGGCAGCGCACCCGGTGGATCCGCGGCCAACTGGACATCGGGTTCCGCTTCCTGCGCGGGGCACCGCTGCCGCCCCGGCCGCGGGCCGCCGTGGCACTGATGACGCTCAGCCTGCTCGGCCAGCTCAGTGTGCTGCCGGTGACCGCCGCGGCCGTGCGCTGCCGCGCGCTGCGCCTTCCCGCCGCCGCGCTGCTCCTCGGCGAGGCACTGCGCGTCCGCAGCGTCTCGCGCGACCCGGTGTGGGAGGTGCTGCGGGTCGGCTCCGGCTGGGCCCTGCTGCTGCCGTTCGAACTCCTGGAGTCGACCTCTGCCTGGCGGGCCGTCTGGGAACTGGCGACCGGCCGCGACACCTGGCACAAGGTGCGGCCCGAGTCGGGGGAGGACACGACGTGATCAGCCTGGGTCTGCCCCGCATCCCGCAGCGCGGCCGCATCTTCTCCTCCGTCTTCGTCGACACCTTCGGCTGGGGCCTGTTCGCCCCGCTGGCGTTCCTCTACTTCTCCTACAACACCGGGCTGTCCTTCTCGGCCATCGGCTCGGCGGTCAGCGCCGGCACCCTCGCGGCGCTGCCGACGGCCCTGCTGGCGGGCTGGCTGGTCGACCGGTTCTCCCCGAAGACCGTGCTGGTCTCCAGCAACCTGGTCACGGCGCTGGGTTACGGCCTCTACCCGTTCGCGTCCGAGTGGACGCTGATCGCGGTGTCGACGTTCCTCGTCATGGCCGGTGACCGCCTGTACTGGGCGAGTTGGCCGGTGATCGTGGTGGACCTGGCCTCGGGCCGCAAGCTCGACGCCACCTACGCCGCGGTCGGGACCATCAAGAACTTCACCGTGGCGACCGGGGCCCTGGCCAGCTCGGGCCTGACCGTCCTGTTCGGCCACGGCGCGGCGGACCTGGTGCTGGCCCTGAACGTGGCCACGTCGCTCGTCGCCGCGGTGCTGCTGGCGGGGGTCCGCGTCCCGACGGCACGAGGGGCCGGGAAACCGCGGGACGAGGGGGACGGCGACCGGCGGGCCCCCGGCTGGCGGGAGGCCTTCACCGACCACGCGTTCACCGGGTTCTGCTTCTTCTTCATGCTCCTCACCTTCGCCTGGGCCCTGCCCTCGACGATCCTGCCCGCCTACGCCGTGGAGATCATGGAGCTGCCCGACTGGACGCCGGCCCTCTTCCTCGGGATCAACAGCGTCGCCATCATGCTGGCGCAGATGCCGGTGACGGCGAAGGTGTCCCACGTACCGCGGCAGCGGCTGATCGTGCGGGCCGGGCTGATCTTCGTCCTGGTCTTCACCGGCCTCTACCTGGTGACCAAGGCGTCGGCCACCACCGCGATCGTGGTGCTCGTCCCCGTGATGCTGACCTTCACGCTGGGCGAGATGATCAGCCTGCCCGCGGCCAACGCCCTGGTGGCGAGCAGCGCCCCGGCGGCGATCCGCGGCCGTTACATGTCCCTCTTCCAGCTCTCCTGGGCCGTCTCCGGCCTCTTCATCCCGCTCCTCGCCGGGTTCGTGCTGGACCGCGGGGCGCTGTGGGTGTGCACCGCGTTCGGCGGGATCGCCCTGCTGGCGGCGCTCGGCATCCAGGCCACCGCGTACCGCATCGCGCCGGCCGACGGCACCGCACCCGCCGACGGGACCGCACCGACCGACGGCACCGCACCCGCAAACGGGGCCGCGCCCTCCGACGGCAGCACACCCGCCGACGGGACCGACCTCGCCCACCGGAGCACCGGCCCCGTGCCCACCAAGGATGTGACATGACCAGGACCTCGGCCGGCGCCCACGGCCACGCCCCCGCACCGCCACCCCCGCCCGCACCCACCCGCGCCGCCCCCCGGCTCCCCGGCATCAGGGTCATGGCCCACCCCCGGCGACGGGACCAGGCTCAGGCCCTCCTCGCCCGGCTGGACGGCGACGACCGCGCACTCGTCCTCGACCCGGACCCCGAGGGGCCGCCGACCCCGCTGCGCACCGCGGCCGCCGCCTGGGCAGGCCCGTACGGCGAGGCGCGGCACCGGCTGGTGCTCCAGGACGACGTCGTCCCCGCGAGGGGCTTCCTCGACCTGGTCGCGGAGGCCGTCCGCAGCCGCCCGGACGATCCGATCGCCTTCTACAGCAACTGGAACCACTGGAACGGCTCCGCCGTCCGGCTCGCGGCGCTGAGCGGCGCCGGGTGGGCCCGGGCCATCCCGGACGAGTACGCCCCGTCGCTGGCCGTGGTCCTCCCCCGCGCGCTGGCCGCCGACTTCGCCGACTACGCGCGTCGGCTGCTCGCGCACGGCACGCCCCCGGACGACGAGGCCCTGAGCGCGTTCCTGCGGGAACGGGGCCGGGCGCTCTTCATCGCCGTCCCCAACCTGGTCGAGCACGGGGACGGCGACAGCCTCGTGGGCAACGACGTGCAGGGCCCCAGGTTCTCGCCCTGCTTCGCGGACGACACGGCGGGCGGACGCACGGGGCCGGCCACGCTCGGGGCGCTGGACTTCTACCCCCACTTCTTCAAGGGGCACGTCTACGGCATCGTCCCGGCCGGTCCCGACGGCCGCCGTACCAAGGTCTACTGGGACGAGGCCGTCCGGGCGACGGGCGTCGATCCGGCCCCGGTACGGGAGGCGGCCCGGCGCGAACCGACACCCGCCGCCCTGCTGCGCGACCTCGCGGGCGCCGGGCTGCACATCCACCACGCGACGGCGGCGTGGACCGCGGCCGTGCTGTACGGCATCACCCTGGCCCGCCTCCCCGCCCCCACCGGCGCCCCTTCCCCGGGCCCGGACCCCGCCGTCCGGGCGCGTGCCGTCGAGACCATCCCGCTGGGCGGCCTGGCGCAAGTGGTGGGGCTTCCGCTGCTGCACCGGATCATGGACCCGCTGCGCCGGCTGACCGAAGCGGGCCTGCGCACCGGCACCGAGCTGGCCGCGGCCACGCCCCGCCCCGGCATCCCGCGCGACGACACGCCCTAGCCCGGACGCCCGCCCCGGCCCGGCGACCAGCCCCGGCCCCGGCCCAGAAGACCGCACCCCCAGCTCCCTCCCACTACCTCCTTCCCACTACCTCCCTCCCACCGCGCCCTTTCACCTGCGCCCTTTCACCTGCGTCCCTTTCACCTGCGTCCTTTCAACTGCTCTGTCAGGAGTTCGAGAAGATCATGCGGACAGTAGACGTGTTCCACCCGCAGGCCGCGAGCAACAGCGCCGCCGTGCACGCCTCGCCCCAGACCACCGTGGCGTTCAGCCCGGACGGCACCCACTACGCCAGCGCCGGCTACGACGGCCGGGTGGTCCTGTGGGACCGCTCCGGTACCGCCCCGCTCTGGATCGGCCGCCACGAGCGGCTGGTCAACGGGGTGCGCTTCTCCCCCTCGGGCCGGCTCCTCGCCAGCGGCTCGGCCGACAAGACCTGCCGGGTCTGGGACGTGGCCACCGGCCGTCAGGTGCAGTTGCTGGCCCGGCAGCCCGACGACCTCAACGCACTGGCGTGGCTGGACGAGAACCGCCTGGTCACCGTCTCGCAGGACGGCACCGGCCGGATCTGGGACATCCGTACCGGCGTGCTCGAGGAGGGCGTCATCTTCCACGCCGACCACTGCATGTCGGTCGACGCCGCGCCCACCGGTGTCCTGGCCAGCTGCGGCGAGGACGCCACCATCCGCCTGTGGGACACCAACGGCTCCCTGCTGCGCGACCTGCCCCAGGCCGGTCACGCGGAGATGTGCCGCTGGTCCCCCGACGGGACACTGCTCGCCGCCAGTTGCGACGACGGCTTCGTGCACATCGTGCGCACCGACGGCGAACTGGTCACCAAGGTCGGCCCGTACACCGCCGCCGTGAAGTCGGTCGCCTGGTCCCAGGACGGGTCCCGGATCGTCATCGGCGCCTACGACAGCACGATCACCCTGTGGGACATCGCCGACTGCCGCCCGCTGGTGCGCTGGTACGGCGCGCACCTGTGGCCCCGCGCGGTGGACTGGTCCGCGGACGGCAGGACGGTGGTCGCGGGCACCTTCTCGGCCCGGCCCGCGGTGATCGAGGTGCCCGAGATCCCGGCGGACGCCCTGCCCGACGAGGTGCGGGAGATCACGCTGGAGGCGTCGGTGCCCACGCACGGCGTCAATCACGTCTCGGCCGCCGGCGAGGTGCTCGCGGCGGGCGGCGACAACGGCACCATCCGCGTCTGGAGCCACCGCGGCGCCACCGCGACCGAGGTGCCGGTGGGCAACGGAAGCCTGGTCAACACGGTCGCCGTCGCGGCCGGGTTGCCGGGACTGGTCGCCTACGGCTCGTTCTCCGGGCGGGTGGGCGTGGCCGACGCCGTGACCGGACGCGATGTCGCCGCCGTCCAGCGCGAGCACCCGGTGAACCGGGCCGCCTGGTCGCCGGACGGGAAGCGGCTGGCGGTCGCCGACTACGAGGGCGGACTCGACCTGTACGCCTGGACCGGCCGCGAACTGGTCCCCGGGGTGCACTACGCGGGCCACGACGGGGCCATCAAGGACGTCTCCTGGGTGGACGCGGACCGGCTGGTCACCTACTCGACCGACCGTCGGGCCCACCTCATCACCACCGAGGGCACCCTGATCCGCTCCTTCGGCGGACACGGCGAGCTGATCAACGGCGGTTCCGTGACCACCGTCGCGGGCCGGACGCTGCTCGCCACGGTGTCCCGCGACCGCACCAGCCGCATCTACGACCTGGAGACCGGGGAGCTGCTCCAGGTGCTGGTCGGCCACGACGAGTCGGCCAAGTGCGCGGCCTGGCACCCGGGCGGCGAGCCCCTGCTGGTCACCGGCTCGTACGACTTCACCGGCCGCCTGTGGGTCCTCGACCCCGAGACCCTCGCCCCGCTGCACCAGCACGTGCTGGAGGGACACGGCAGCGCGGTGAGCGCGGTCTGCTGGCTCGGCGACGACGCGGTCACCGCCTCCTGGGACGGCAGGGTGCTCACCTGGACGCCGGACGCCGACCCGGCCCGGCCACCGGCGCCGGCCGAGGCGGCCACGGACTGGCGGGTCCGGGAGGGTTCCCGATGACCTCCCTGAGCCCCTCGCTGAGCCTGCCGGTCGCCGCCCCTCCCGCGCTGGCCCTGTCCGAGGCCGAGACGGCGGTCGTCCGGCGTGCCGCGGAGCGCGTGTGCCGCGCCGCGGGCGGCGGCCTTGACGCCCCGGACACGGCCGCCGCGGCCCGCGAGGGCTGGGAGGAGCTGCCCGCCCGGCTGCGGGCGGCCGTCCGTGCCTTCCGCCGGGACTCGGGCGACTGCGGGGTCACGCTGGTCACCGGCCTGCCGGTGGACGAGGCGCTGCTCCCGCCCACTCCGACGGCGGACGGCTCGGTCCGCCGGGAGCCCACGGTGCCGGCCGCCACCCTGCTGATGACCGCGGCCGGCGGGCTCGGCGACCCGGCGGCGTACGCCCCGGAGAAGTCCGGCGCGCTGGTGCAGGACGTGGTGCCGGTCCCGGGCAAGGAGGACTTCGAGGGCAACGCGGGCTCCACGCTGCTCTCCTTCCACATCGAAAACGCCTTCCATGTGCACCGGCCGGACTTCGTGATGCTGCTGTGCCTGCGCGCCGACCACGACGGGGCGGCGGGACTGCGCACCGGTTCGATACGCCAGGCGCTGCCCCGGCTGTCGGAGCGGACGCGGGAGGCGCTGTTCCGGCCGGAGTTCAGCACCCAGCCGCCGCCCTCCTTCGGGACGGCCGCCGGGACGACGCCGCCGCGTCCGGTGCTGACCGGCGACCCGCGGGACCCGGACCTGAGGGTGGACTTCTCCGCCACGACGGCCCTGACACCCGAGGCGCGCCGGGCGCTCGTCGAACTGGAGGCGGCCGTCGACGCCGCGTCCCACACGGTCCGGCTGACGCCGGGGGACCTGGCGATCGTGGACAACCGGGTGACGACGCACGGCAGGACGGCCTTCCGGCCGCGCTACGACGGGGGCGACCGCTGGCTGCTGCGCACCTTCGCGCTGGCCGACCTGCGACGCTCCCGTGACCATCGCCCCGGCGACGGTCACGTGCTGAGTCACTGAACACCGCTGCCGACCGGGAGTCGAAGGCATGTCACCACCCATGACCACGGGGCTGCACATCAACGCCGTCGCTCTCGGGGACTCCTGCCGGATCTGTGCGATCTGGCGCGTGAGCGGGCCCGCCGACCACCGGCGGCGGGCCTGCGAGTTCGCCTTCGCGCTCCTGCTGCCCCGCCGTGGGACGGAGCAGGACTGGGCCGCCGAGACCGCCCTGTGCGCGCTGGACGAACGGCGGTTCGGCGACGGACCGGTCTGTGTCGACCTCGCCACCACGGTGGACGGCATCGCGGTGGACGCGCTGCGGCCGGGGCTGTGCGGGCCCGACCTGCTGGAGACGTCCCGTGCGGCGCTGGGCGAAGGGCACCAGGAGTGGTCCGAGCTGGCGCGCAGCGACCCGGCGGCCTTCCGCGCGGCGGCCTCCGAGGGCTATGTGCTGCTGCGCCACGCCGCGGTGGTGACCGACTGCGGCCCCGCGGGTCCCGGGGGGCGCGTCCCGGTGGTCCACGTGCGGGAGCACCGGGTCATGCGGGCCTACGCGGCGGCGCTGCTCGCCCACGCCGGGGCGGGGACCTAGGCCCGAATGCCCTGCCGGTCTCCGTCCGTGGACCGGCTCGCCGCCGGCGCGTTCAGGCGATCATGGTGGTCCTGTCGGACGGGCCGAGGAGGAGCGATGCGGATCGAACCGGTGGACTGGGTGGAGATCCCGGCGGGGGTGCTGCGCCGGGGCACCCCGACGCGGGACGTTCCGCTGGTGGCGGAGAGTTACGCCGACACGGGGGTGCCAGTGGAGTGGTACCTCAAGGAGGCGCCGGCCGCGGAGATCCACGTCCCGGCCTTCCGGATCGCCCGTACTCCGGTCACCGTCGGCCAGTGGTCGGTGTTCGCCGCGGCCACCGGCCGGCCGGTGCCCGGGGCGCCCGGCGACCATCCCGTCACCGGGGTGAGCTGGGAGGCGGCGACGGCCTACTGCCGGTGGCTCGGCGAGCGGACCGGCGATCCGAGCGTCCGGCTGCCCACCGAGGACGAGTGGGAGCGCGCGGCCCGCGGCGACGACGGCCGGGAGTTCCCGTGGGGCGACGAGTACCGCACCGGGCTGGCCAACCTGGTGGACCTGGGCATCGGTACGACCACGCCGGTCGGCTCCTTCCCGGAGGGTGCCGGGCCGTTCGGGGTGCTGGACATGGCGGGCAACGCGGACGAGTGGACGTCCACGCTGTACGCCCCCTACCCGGGCGCCCCCGACGACGTACCGCTGGTCGAGGACTGGGCCTTCGACCCGCACATCACCCGGGGCGGGGCCTTCCGGCACGACCGGGACCTGGCCAGGTGCGCCCGCCGCCACGGTGCGTACGAGGAGGACCTGGCGGCGATCGGCGTGGGGCTGCGCCTGGCGGCCGCGGCCACCGGGTCCGCCCCGGCCTGAGGGCACCGCCGCGACACCGGCCTCGGTAGACTCGGCGGCCGCCACTGCCCGTTCGGCGAGAGGGACCACCACCGTGCGACTGCGCTGCGCCGTGCTCGACGACTACCAGCGGGTGGCGACGGAGGTGGCCGACTGGTCGCCGGTCGCCGACTCCGTGGAGGTCGTGTCGTACGACACCCACTTCGCGGACGAGGACGCCCTCGCCGCGGCGCTCGCGGACGCCGACATCGTGGTCACCCTGCGCGAACGGGTGCCGTTCCCCGGCTCGTTGCTCGCCAGGCTGCCGCGGCTGAGACTGCTCGTCGCCTCCGGCATGCGCAACAGCGTGATCGACTACGCCGCCGCCGAAGCGCACGGCGTCACCGTCTGCGGTACGGCCTCGTCCTCCACCCCGCCCGTCGAGCTGACCTGGGCGCTGCTGCTGGGCCTCGCCCGCGGCATCGTCCAGGAGGGCAACGGACTGCGCGAGGGCGGCCCCTGGCAGCAGACGGTGGGCGCCGACCTGCACGGCCGCCGGCTCGGACTGCTGGGCCTGGGCAAGATCGGCGGGCGGGTGGCGCAGGTCGGCCTGGCCTTCGGCATGCGGGTGAGCGCCTGGAGCCAGAACCTCACCCGGGAGCGCACCGACGAGGTCGGCGTCGAACTGGCCCCCTCCAAGGAAGCGCTCCTGCGCGACGCCGACTTCGTCTCCGTCCACCTGGCGCTGGGCGAGCGCACCCGCGGCCTGCTCGGCCCCGCCGAACTGGCCCTGCTCAAGCCGACCGCCTACCTGGTCAACACCTCGCGCGCGGCGATCGTCGACCAGGAGGCGCTGCTCGCCGCGCTGCACGAGGGGCGCATCGCCGGCGCGGGCGTGGACGTCTTCGACACCGAGCCGCTGCCCGCCGGCCACCCGATGCGCACCGCCCCGCGGCTGCTCGCGACACCCCACCTGGGCTATGTCACACGCGCCAACTACGCCACGTACTACGGCCAGGCCGTCGAGGCGATCGCGGCCTACCTGGCGGGCTCCCCGGTACGGCGGCTGCCCGTGCCGCCGCCCACCACGCCGGGCCCGGTGTAGGGGCGCTCAGGCGGTGCCCGTCCGGGCGGACTCCGCCGGGCGCGCGTAGATCCCGTCGCTCCGGCGCAGGTGACCGAAGTCCACCAGATGGCGCCGGAGCGTCACATGGTCGACCTCGCCGTCCTCGCACCAGGCGCGCAGCTTCTCGTCGACGGTGCGTTCCGGGTACTCCACGCCGGGCGCGAAGGTCTGCTCGGCGATGTGCCGCAGCACCACCTTCTTGCGCGTCCAGCGCGCGGGGAGCCGCACCAGCCGGCCGTCCCTGACGAAGGTCCGCACGATCATGTCGGCCCGGCCGTCACCACCCGCCGTGGCGGGGGCCTCGGGCGCCCACGAGGCCGGGCGGGCCACGCGGGCCAGCTCCCGGAACCGGTCGTGGACGACGACGAGTTGGCCGTCCGGCCCGGAGGCCACCACGCCCTGTTCCCGCAGTCGGCGCAGCGCGCCGGACGTCTCCTTCGCGGACAGGCCGGCCGCCCGTGCCACCCGGGCGGCGTCACCCGCGCCGAGGGCCACGGCCGCGAAGGCCCGCACCCGGCCCTCCTCGGCGAAGAGGGCGGGCAGCGCGGCGAGCGCGGACGCCGACGACGACGCCTCCACGGACGGCTGCGACGGCTGCGGCGACCGGGATCGCTGGGACGACGGGGACGACGGGGACGACTCGGGATCCTCGGCGGACGAGTCGGATCGGTCATTCGGCATGCCGGGAGGCTAGTGGACACACCGGCCCGCACGGGAACGGTTTTCCGCGGTTCCCGCGGGCCGCAGCCGCCCCCGCACCCCCTGCGCTCAAAAAGGGTGATCCGCACATTCCCCCCGTGACCCGCTGCGACCGGGTGCGTTGAACCGGCAGTGCGGCGGCGCGTCCTGCCGCCGTGCTCCCCGAGTCAGAAGGAGAACGTGATGTCTCGCATCGCGAAGGCCGCCGGCATCGCCCTCGGCGCCGGTGCCGTGGTGCTCAGCGGCACCGGCATGGCCATGGCGGACGCGGGCGCGGAGGGCGCGGCCATCGGCTCCCCCGGTGTCCTGTCCGGCAACGTCGTCCAGGTCCCGGTGCACGTGCCGGTCAACGTCTGCGGCAACACCATCGACGTGATCGGTCTGCTGAACCCGGCCTTCGGCAACACCTGCGAAAACGGCGACGACGAGGACAAGAGCGGCGGCTACGGCGGCTGAGTCCCCGGTCACCGAGGAGCCCCGGCCTCCCCGGCCGGGGCTCCTCCCGTCTCCGGACCCGTATCCGGTCGTCCCGTACCCGGTCCCGTATCCAGTCCGGTATCCGGCCGGAGCCGTTCAGGCGTACCGGTAGATCCGGCCGACGTCCTCCAGCTCGTCCGGTGTCACGTCCCACGGCGGCAGCTTCTCGTGCCGCGCGACGATCCGCCCGCGCTGCGCGCTGCCCCGGCCGGGCGGCTCCGCGGGCAGGTAGCGGGCGCCGCGGTGGCGGGCCTGCCAGCGCGACCACTGGAGGTCGACGAAGGCGTGGTGCAGCCAGAACACCGGGTCGTTGACGGAGGCGCCGCCGACCATCGCGCCGCCGACCCAGCGGTGCACGCGGTTGTGGTTGCGCCAGGAGACGCTGCCCCGTCCGGCGCCCCACCCCTCCAGCTTGTTGCGGAAGCCCTTGCGGACCGTGGAGTCGTAGGGCGAGGTGTCGTACGCCGGGTCGTCCAGTGCCCACTCCAGGTCGCTCTTCGTGGGCAGGCCGAGGGGATCGCCCGCCCGACCGAGGTCCCGGGTGAGGTACTCCGTGTCGGTGACGTTCACCTTGATGGTCCAGTTGCCCTCGGCGTGCGCGAAGGGGCCGGTGGTGACCCGGTGGTCGGAACGGCGTCCGGTGCCGCCCAGCAGGTCCGCGGTCCAGGGCGTCGACTTGGCGCTGCGGTCCTTCGTCCAGTCCCAGTACGGCACGGTGACCGACGAGTCGACCCGGCGCAGCGCCTCCTCCAGGTCCAGCAGGAACCGGCGGTGCCAGGGCAGGAAGGACGGCGCCATGTGCGCCGTACGCAGTCCGTCCTCGCCGTCGGAGACGTAGTACTCGATGTGGGTGCGCACGAACTCGTCGTACTCACCGCGTCGTTTGACCTCCAGCAGCGCGTTGACGAACCGTCGCTTCTCGCTGCGGGTCAGCGTGCTGACGTCCTTACGCGTGTACGCCATGCCGCCCCCCGGAGTGCTGGTCGTGGCCGGTGGACGGGGTGTCGCGCAGGTGCTCGCCGGGGCCGAGTTCGTCGACGGCGCCGCGGGCCGCGGCGAGCGGGGTGGGGTACGACCGGTAGTGGTCGACCATGCTCAGCCAGCTGCCGTCGGCCCGGCGCATCAGGTGCAGCGGACGGCCGTCCACGGTGACCTGCCAGGTGCCGGCGCCCACGGCCCGGCCCGCGGCGGAGCGGATGCCGCGGATGCGCCGGCCGCGGTAGGTCTCGTCGAAGGCGGCGCTCTCGGCTCCGTCGGCGGACTCGGCGGCGTGCGGCCCGGGGTGGGCGGCTCGCGGCCCGGTCGTGGCGGCCTGCGCGGCCCCGGAGGGCCGCGAGGCGGCGATCAGGGGCGCCAGGCCGACGGCGAGGGCCGGGGCGAGCAGCCCCCGCATCACCTGCCGCCGGGTGCCGGACGAGGGCCCGCCTTCAGCCGTACCCTCCGCCGCGTACTCCCGCCGCGCGCTTCTCTCCGTCGCGCCGTTCGCCGTCGTGCCTGTGCTGCCGACCATGGCTCACTCCTCGTCCGGTTGCGTTGGTCCGCACCGCTAACCGGACGGCGGGCCCCGCGGTCACCGCACGCAGGGCCAGTCGGAGCAGAGCCGCCCGCTCGGGCGGGGCGGCCAGGCGGGTCAGAGGCCCGGTCCGACGCCCAGGTCGGCCACCGGGACCGTCCGGACCACCGGGGCGAGCACACCGACCTCGGGCAGCTTGGGTGCCGGCAGTCCGAGTGCCTCGGGCTTCGGCGCGGTGAGCGGGGCGTCCAGGGACAGTCCCGGCGCCAGGGTGCGCAGGTCGGCGGCGGGGGCGTCGACACCGGCGTGGTCGAACTCGTCGCCGAGGACGTGCGGCAGCGGCTGGCGCACGTCGACGCCGGGCAGCCCGCCGTGCACCGGCACCTGCGGCAGCGTGCGCTCCGGCAGCAGCCGGCCCTCGACGTACTGCGGGCCCTCCGGCGCGCCCGCCGTCGGCACGGGCAGCTCGCCGGCCACCTCGGGCAGTTCCATCCCGAGGGCCGTCTCGGCGCCGCCCAGCGGCACCGGTACGGGAACGGAGCGGGCCGCGGCGGCGGGGGTCGCGGCCACGCCCACGGCGGCGGCCACACCGGTGACGACGGCGGCCAGGGTTCGTCTGGTGGTCGGCTTCATGACAGGCACGGTCCCTTTCGAGAAGGCGGGGGTACGGCTCCGGGGCGGCGGGGGTTCGGCGGGGAACGGGGGGGTGGGCTCAGCCGCCCAGCGGAAGGCCGCCCAGCAGACCGCTCGCGGAGTTCAGCTCGGTGGTCGCGCCGTTCACGGTGTGCAGCACGGAGCCCTTGTTCTCGGTGTCCAGCGCGTCGGACCGCGCTTCCGACTGGTGCTTGATCGGCATCACGTCGATGGGCTCCGCGGTCAGCGCGTTCACGGCGCCGTTGAGGCTGGTGGGCGTGAGCGCGGCGGCGTCGGAGGCGTCGTAGGCGAACGCGGGCACGGCGGAGCCGGCGGCGACCAGGGAACCGGCGACGACGGCGGCTGCCTTGAGGGACTTCATGGTGTTCCTTTCTTCGGCGACCCGTGTCACCGGAGGTGTTGCTGACGCCCTCCCTAACGACCTGCGCCGGACCCGGAAACTCCGCCGTCCGGAAGACATATGAGATCTCCGGACGCGCAAACGGACGCGGAACCCGACGCGGAGCCGGACACGGAAAGGGCCGTCGCACCTCCGGAAGGGGAGGCGCGACGGCCCGGGTGGCCTGCTCGGCGTCAGGAGGGGTCCGCGGGTGCGGCGGCCTCCGGCGTGGCGGCCTCCGGCGCGGTCGGTACGCCGGGCAGCCCGGCGAGGTCCGCGGCGGGCAGGCCGTTGCCGACCATGGTGGCGGCGACGACGTTGACGATGCCGGTCATCAGGTCCTCGACGGCCGGGCTCACCTCCGCGGCGGTGCCCGAGGTGGTGGCCTTGACCAGGGCGTCGACCTGCTTCTGCAGGGCGGCGTTGGCGGTCGCGGTCAGGTCGGACGCCGCCGCCGTGCCGTCGTCGCCCGGCGCCGTGACGGGCGCCGGGAGCGTGACCGGGGTGTCGGTGCCGGTCTCCGGCGCGGTCACGGCCGGCGGCTGGGCCTGGGTGTCGGTGCCGGGGGTGGTCGCCGCGTCGTCGGCGTCCGCGCCGGCCGCCTCCGCCTTGGCGAGGGCGTCCTTGACGGCGGCGGAGAGCTTGTCGGCGTCCGTGGCGGAGAGCTGGCCGTCGTCGGCCTTAAGGACGGCGCTGAGCAGGTCGGTGACGGGCGTGAGCACGCCGCCCAGGCCGGCCAGGCTGCCGACCTGGCTCTGCAGTTCCTCCGCGTCGGGCAGGGGTGCGCGGGACGCCGCGTGGGTGCGTTCCCGGACCGAGTCGCCGTCGGCCGCCATGACCGCCGGACCGGACAGGCCGATCAGCAGGCCGGCGCAGAGGGCGGAGGTGGCGATTCGCCGTGCGGGCAGACGCATGGGGGTTCCTTTCGGTGGTGCGTCGGATGTTGTGCCCACCGTGGAATCGCCCTTGGCGCTCTGCAACGCAGGCGGGGACCCCGCGCGCCCGCCCGCCCTTCTCGCATGCCGCGTCTTACCTGGTGAGACGCCCTGTCAAGGTCCGTGCGCCGTGTCGCCGCCCGGAGCCCCCATTCGGGGCAGCACACCGCCGTCCGCGGGGCAACGCGAACCGGCCGCCCGCTCGCGGAGGAACCGCGGTACGGACGGCCGGTGCGGCAAGTGGTGAGCCGACGTCAGTCGTTCTCGCACTCGTTGCCGAACGCCGGGTTCAGCAGGCCGATGATGTCGACGGTGTTACCGCAGACGTTGACCGGGATGTGGACCGGGACCTGCACCACGTTGCCGGACAGGACGCCCGGGGAGTGGGCGGCGGCGGCCTGCGCGCCGCTGTCGGCGGCGGCGACACCGGCGGTGCCCGCCACCGCGGCGGCGGCGACGGAGGTCAGGGCCAGGCCCTTCGCGATACGCGACATGGAGAAGTGCTCCTTGGGGTTGTACACACACCCGGGCGGCTGCCCGGCGCAGTGTCAACGCGTGGCGCGGGCCCGAGTTGTGCCGCCAAAGGGGTGATCTCGCGAGAGACCGGCGTTCACAAATCCAACACACTTACCCGGTTTCACCGTATTAGTACGGATAGCAGCTAGAGTCCCGCACCATTCGACCCATTCGACGCACCCGTATGCCGCGTCGCGGCCGGCGCCCCGCGGCCGGGCGCGTTCCCGCCCGTCCCGAGCCGTCCCCGTGAGCGAGGAAACGCGCATGCACCTGCCACCGACCGGCTCGCGGCCACGGGTTCTGCACGTCACCCAACCGGTGGACGGCGGGGTCGCCCGGATGGTGACGGACCTGACGCGGGCTCAGCTCGCCGCGGGACTGCGCGTCGTGGTCGCCTGCCCCGGCGGGGGGCTCGCGGACCGGCTGCGCGCGCTGGGCGCCGACGTGCGGCCCTGGCCCGCGACCCGCGCGCCGGGCCCGGCGCTGGTGCCGGAGGTACGGCGGCTGCGCCGCGTGGTCGAGGACGTACGGCCCGACCTGGTGCACGCGCACAGCGCCAAGGCCGGTCTGGCCGGGCGGCTCGCCGTACGGGGCCGGATCCCCACCGTGTTCCAGCCGCACGCCTGGTCGTTCGAGGCGGTCGGCGGGTCCGCGGCGCGCCTCGCGCTGGGGTGGGAGCGGTGGGCGGGGCGGTGGACGGCGCGGACGGTGTGCGTGAGCGAGGCGGAACGGCTGCGGGGGGTACGGGCCGGGCTGCGCGGGCCCTGGTCGGTGATCCCGAACGGCGTCGACCTCGCCCGCTTCCGCTCCGACGCGCCCGGGTGCCCCCAGCACGGCCCGGCCGGACCGCGGCTGCGGCACGGCATCGCCGCGCGCACCCCGCTGGTGGTCTGCGTGGGGCGGCTGTGCCGGCAGAAGGGGCAGGACGTCCTGCTGGCCGCCTGGGAATCGGTCCTCGCGCGGGTGCCCGGCGCCCGGCTGGTCCTGGTCGGCGACGGCCCGGACCACGCCCGACTGGCCGCCCGGGCCCCGGCGTCCGTGCTGTTCACGGGGGCGGTCGCCGATGCCGCCGCCTGGTACCGGGCCGCCGACCTGGTCGTCCTGCCGTCGCGCTGGGAGGGCATGGCCCTGGCCCCGCTGGAGGCGATGGCCTGCGGACGGCCCGTGGTGGTGACCGACGTGGACGGCGCGCGCGAGGGCCTGCCGCCCGCACTCGTACCGCACTGCCTGGTCCCGGCCGAGGACCCGGCGGCGCTGGCCGGGGCCACCGCCGCGCTGCTGCTCGACGCGCCGTTGCGCGCCTCGCTCGGCCGCCGGGCGCGGGCGCACGTCCGGTCCGCACACGACGTACGGCACACGGCCGCGGCCATCACGACCCTCTACGCCGACCTCCTCCCCAACGTCCACGACGCCCCCCACCCCACGCCCACGCCCGACCCCGTCCACAACACCGGCGACCGCGCACGCCCCACGACCACACCCCACACCGCCACCGCCACCGGCACCGGCACCGGCACGCGCCACACATCTCCGGTCCACGCCGGCCTCGACACCGGCGGCCGCAACGACAACCGCGTACGTCCCACGCCCCCGCCCCACACCGGCGACCGCATCGACGACGGCGCACCCCACGCAGCCACACCCCACACCGGCCACGACACCGGCGATCGCACCGGCGACGGCTGCGTCCGTGAGGACGTCGGCGAGGGTGCCGGGGCCGTGGGGCGGTCGGCCGTCGTGTCCATCGAGTGCAGGGAGTCCACCCACCCGTGACCGCGGACAGCACCGTTCCCTCCCCCGCCGGCCCCTCGCGCGACCTCGGCTCCTCCCCCGTCTCGGTGCTGCCGCGGCGCGACGGCACCCCGGGCCCCCCGCTGCCCGCCCGGCGCCCCGCCCCACGGCCACAGTCCCCGCTGCCGCTGCTCGTCGCCGACGGCACTGCCGCCCTGCCGGGCTCGCTGGTCCTCACCGGCACCCCGCACCAACCGCTGCTCGCGGCCCTGCTGGTGGCCGCCTCGCTCCTGCTGCGCCCCCGGCCCCGCCCGGCCCGGCGGACCTCCGGCGTGCTGGACGAGCTGCCCGCCCTGTGCGGCCGGATCGCGGTGGTGTGGCTGACGCTGGCGGCGCTCGTCGCGGCGTACGCTCCGCCGCACGCGCTGTCCGTGCCCACCCTGTGCGCCGGTTTCCTGCTGCACGCGGTGACGGGCTGCGCCGGTCGGGGTGCGGTGCACCGCGGACGCCGCAGGGCGCTGCTGAACCGGCCCCGCGCCGCCCTCGTCGTCGGCCCCGCCGCGACCGCGCAGCGCGTGGCCTCGGCGCTGCTGCGCCACCCGCGCTGCGGGGTCCGCCCCGTCGGGATCGTCACCGACGACCCGGGCGGCGCCGCGGGCCTGCCCGTGCTGTCCACCGGCGAGGAGGTGTGGCGGGCGGTCGTGCAGAACGGCGTACGGGAGGTCCTGGCCGTGGACCGCGCCGTACGGCCCCGGCAGGCGGCGCTGCTGCGGGCGCTGGCCGAGTCGGGCTGCGCGGTGTGGGAGCTGGACGCCGAGGCCCCCGCGTACGCCGACGCGCCGGTCCGCCCGGGCGGGGACCGGATCGCCGGGTTCTCCTGCCGGCGGCTGGAACCGGCGGGTCGGCGGCCGGGCGGCGCGGGCAAGCGGGTCCTGGACGTGACGGTGTCCGGGGCGCTGTTGCTGCTGCTGAGCCCCCTGCTGCTGGCCTGCGCGACGGTGCTGCGGGTGGTGGGCGGTCCCGGTGTGCTGTTCCGGCAGGAACGCGTCGGGGAGGGCGGCAGGCCGTTCACGCTGCTGAAGTTCCGCACCCACCGGCCCGCCGACGAACACGAGTCGGCGACCCGGTGGAGCGTTGCGGACGAGCACCGGATGCCGTGGTTCTGCCGCTTCCTGCGGCGCACCTCGCTGGACGAGCTGCTCCAGTTGTGGAACGTCTTCCGCGGCGACATGAGCCTGGTCGGCCCGCGCCCCGAACGCCCGTACTTCGTGGCCCGGTTCAGCCAGGCCCACCCCGGCTACGCGGCCCGCCACCGGGTACCGGCCGGAATCACCGGCCTGGCCCAGATCAACGGGCTGCGCGGTGACACCTCCATCGAGGACCGGGCCCGCTTCGACAACGCCTACATCGACGACTGGTCGCTGTGGCGGGACGTCTGCATCCTGCTGCGCACCGCCGCCGCGCTCGTGCGTCCCACGGGGAGCTGACCCCCGTGGCCCACGCCCTGCCCCTCCGGCCCACGGCGCGCCCGCGACGGCTGCCGCCGGTGCTGGCCGTGGTCGCCGTCGTCGCGCTGCTCGCGCTGCCCTCCGCCCCGGACGACGGGGGCGGCGCGCACCCGGCCGACGCGGTGTCGGCCCTGGCGGTGCTGTACTGCGCGCTGCGGCTGCTGCGGGACCGGCGGCGCCCGCTGTCCCGTACGGCGGCCGTGGTGCTCGGGCTGCCCGTGCTGGGCCTGGCCGCCGCGGCCGCGGGCGCCGCGTCGCCCGGGGCGGGGGCGGCCGGGCTCGGCCGCTACCTCCAGGTCTTCGTCCTGGTCCCGGCGGCCGTCCTGCTGCTCGTCCGCGACCGGGGCGACGTACGGCTGCTCACCTGGTCGGTGGTGGGGCTGGCGCTGTGGCAGGGGGCGGTCGGGGTGCACCAGTACGCGACCGGGACCGGCGCCTCCTACCAGGGCGAGCGGATCCGGGCGGTGGGCACCTTCGGGCCGCAGGACGTGATGGGCATGGCGACCGTGGTCTCGCTGGGGCTGGTCTGCGCGGTGGGGCTGGCGCTGGGCCGCGCGCCGGTGCGGCAGCGGCTGCTCGCCGCCGGGTGCGGGCTCGTCCTGCTGCTGCCGCTCGCCCTGTCGTTCAGCCGCGGGGCGTGGATCGCGACGGCCGTGACCTGCGCGGTGCAGCTGCTGCTCGCGGGGGTGCGGCGGGCGCTGGCGGTGGGAGCGGCCGTGATCGCCGCGGCGGTGGTGCTGGTGGGCGGCTTCGGGGTCGGTACGGCGATGCTCCAGGAGCGGGTCGGCAGCATCACGCGGGTCGCCGACGCCCCCGACCAGTCGGTGACCGACCGCTACACGATGTGGGCGGCGGCGGCCGGGATGTGGCGGGAGCGGCCGCTGACCGGGGTGGGCCTGAAGGGCTTTCCCGAACACCGCGACGCACACGCCTCGTTGGCGCTGTCCTCGGGCAGCGAGACCGATGGTGCCGGTGCCGGATACCGCAGGCAGCCGCTGCTGTCCCCGCACAACATGTATCTGCTGGTGCTGGCCGAGCAGGGGCTGATCGGTCTGCTGGCGCTGGCCGGGAGCTGGCTGGCGCTGCTCGTGCTGGGCCTGCGCCGGCTGGTCGCCGTGCGGCGGGACCGGGGGGCGGTGCCGGACTGCGCGTTCGTCGCCTGCGGGCTGCTGGTGTGGCAGCTGACCGACTTCGCGTACGCCGACATCGGCGGCCCGTCGACGGTGCTGACGGCGGTGTGCTTCGGCCTGGCGGCCTGGTGGGCGCTGGGTTGTGCCGCGCGGGAGGTGCCACAGCGGTGACGACGACCTCGCCGCACACGGCGGGCGAAGCGGGCGCACCCGACGGCCCGGGCCCGGCCGCGGCCCACGACCCCGGCGGAACGGCCACCCCACCGGCCCGGCAGACCCCACGGCCCTCCGCCCCCGCGACCGCCGCGCGGCACGCGGGCACCGCGCCCGCCCCACCACGCACGGGCACCGCGACGTCCCCAGCCCACGCCGACACCCCAACCGCCCCACCCCACGCCGCCCCCGCAACCGCCCCACCACAAACCGACGCCACGACCGCCCCACCGCAAACCGGCACCGCAACCGCCGCACGGCACGCGGGCCCCCGGCCCGACTCCCCGCGCGCGGAGGCGGCAGTCGTCGCCGAGGGTCGGTCCTCCGGGCGTTTCCTCGCCCGCGCCGCGCTGGTCACGGCCGCGCTGTCGGTGGCCGGGTCGGTGCTCGGGCTGGCCCGGGACCAGGCGCTGGCCCGGCTGTTCGGGGCCGGGAGCGAGACGGACGCCTTCCTGGTGGCGTGGACGGTGCCCGAGTTCGCGGCGACGCTGCTGATCGAGGACGGCCTGGCCTTCGCGCTGGTCCCGATGTTCAGCCTGGCCCTGGCCCGCCGCGCCCGGGGCGCCCCCGGCGACCCGGTCCGCGCGCTGGTCGCCTCGACGCTGCCCCGGCTGGCGCTGGCCTTCGCCGCGGCCGGTGCGCTGGTCGCCGTCGGCGCGCCGGTGCTGGTCCGGGCCCTGGCACCGGCGCTGCCCGAGCACGCCCTCGCGGTGGACTGCACCCGGCTCACCGCCACCTGCGTGGTCAGCTTCGGGCTCGCCGGGTACTGCAGTGCGGCGCTGCGGGCGCACCGCCGGTTCCTGGCACCGGCGGCGATCTACGTCGCGTACAACACCGGCATCATCACGGCGATGTTCGTGCTGGGCGGGCGCTGGGGGGTGCGTTCGGCGGCGCTCGGGGTCGCGGTGGGCGGGGTCCTGATGGTGGCGGCGCAGCTGCCGTCGCTGCTCGGGCGGTTGCGGCGCCGGGACGGCGGCGGGCGGCCGACGCGCACCGGGGAGGGCGAACGCCCCCTCGCCCTCGCCCTGTTCGGCACCGTCCTGCTGTTCGCCCTGTGCCGCCAGTCCCAGGTGCTCATCGAGCGCTTCCTGGCCTCCGGGCTGCCCTCCGGGGCCATCTCGCACCTGAACTACGCGCAGAAGGTCGCCCAGATCCCGATGACGCTGTCGCTGATGCTGTGCACGGTCACCTTCCCGGTGGTGGCCCGCGCGCTGGCCGACGGCGACACGGAGCGGGCCCGCGACCGGGTCGAGCGGGACGTGTCGCTGGCCGCCTGCCTGGTGCTCCTCGGCGCCACCGTCGTCGTCGCCTGCGCACCGCAGATCGTCCACCTGCTCTTCCAGCGCGGCGCGTTCACGGCGGCCGACACGGCGGCGACCGCGGGCGTCATGCGCGTGTACGCCCTCGGGCTGCTCGGCCAGACCGTGGTGGGCGCGCTGGCCCGGTCCTACTTCTCGGCGGGCCGCGCCTCCTGGTACCCGTTCGGCGCGATGGCCGTCGGCGTCGCCGCCACCGCCGTGGCCGGCGCCCGCGCGGTCGGCCCGTGGGGCGTCACCGGCATCGCCGCCGCCAACGCCGCCGGCATCACCGTCACCGCCGCCCTGCTGCTCGCCGGGATGGGCCCGCGCAGCGTGCCGGTGCGGATCCGGCGGGTCCTGGCCGACCTGGCCCGGCCGGTACTGGCGGCGGCCGTGGCGACCGGCGCGGGTGCGCTGGCCGCGGACCGGGTCACCGGCGTCGCGGGCGGGCCGGCCGGTGCCGCGCAGGCGGGCCTGTCGCTGGCCGTCGGCGCCGCGGCCGCCGGCGGCGTCTTCGCCGTGCTCTGCCTGGCCCTGGGCGTCCGGGGCCCGGGCTCCGTCCGTTTCCTCCACCCCGTCACACGAAGGTTCCGCCATGGCCGTTTCCGCTTCCGGTTCCGCTTCCGTTTCCGCGGCGACCGTTGACGCCCGCCCCGGCGCCGTCCCCTGGGTCGCCATGTACCACTCCGTCGGCGACTGCTCGGACGACCCGTACCGCATCACGGTCACGCCCGGCCGGCTGGACGCGCAGCTGGGCTGGCTGCGGCGGCGCGGGCTGCGCGGTGTGCCGGTCGCCGAGCTGCTGGCCGCCCGCGCCCGGGGCGGCGGCCGCGACCTGGTGGGGCTGACCTTCGACGACGGGTACGCCGACTTCGTCGAGCACGCGCTGCCGTGTCTGCGCCGCTGGGGCTGCGGGGCGACCCTCTTCGTGCTGCCGGGACGGCTCGGCGGCGACAACGCCTGGGACCCGCTGGGCCCGCGCAAGCCGCTGCTGTCCGCCGACGGCATCCGCCGCGCCGCCGCCGAGGGCGTCGAGATCGGCTCGCACGGCCTCACCCACGCCGACCTGACCACGGCGGACGACGCCACGCTGAGCGCCGAGACCGCCGGGAGCAGAGCACTGCTCGCGGAGCTGATCAGTGCTCCGGTGACCGGGTTCTGCTACCCGTACGGCACGGTCGACGCCCGCGCCGTAGACGCCGTGCGCGCCGCCGGTTACGGCTACGCCTGCGCGATCGACCCCGGCCCGCTGACCGGCCCGTACGCGCTGCCGCGCGTGCACGTGGGCCAGCGGGACACCCCCGTACGGCTGCTGTTGAAGACCCGGCTGCACCGGTTGCGCCGCCGGGCGGCGGCGGGAGTGTGAGGTGACCGACGTGAAGGCCCTGCACATCATCACCGGTCTCGGCGTCGGCGGCGCCGAGCAGCAGCTGCGGCTGCTGCTGCGTCACCTCCCCGTCGACTGCGACGTCGTGACGCTCACCAACCCCGGCCCGGTCGCCGACGGGCTGCTGGCCGACGGCGTACACGTCGTCCACCTCGGCATGACCGGCAACCGCGACCTGTCCGCGCTGCCCCGGCTGGCCCGCCTGATCCGCACCGGCGGCTACGACCTGGTGCACACCCACCTCTACCGCGCCTGCCTCTACGGCCGCCTCGCCGCCCGCCTGGCCGGGGTGCGCGCGGTGGTCGCCACCGAACACTCCCTCGGCGACTCCCAGATGGAGGGCCGCCCGCTCACCCCGGGCGTGCGCGCCCTGTACCTGGCCGGGGAGCGCCTGGGCAGCGCCACGGTCGCCGTCTCCCCCACCGTCGCCGACCGGCTGCGCCGCTGGGGCGTGCCCGCGCCCCGCATCGAGGTGGTCCCCAACGGCATCGACCTGGACCGCTTCCGCTTCGACCCGGTCCAGCGGCTGCGCACCCGGCGCCGCCTCGGCCTGCCCGAGGGCGCGTACGTCGTCGGCGGCATCGGCAGGCTGACGGCGGCCAAACGCTTCGACGTGCTGGTCCACGCCCTGGCCCTGCTGCCGCCCGACTGCTGGCTGCTGCTGGTCGGCGGCGGCCCCCAGGAGCACCTGCTGCGCCGCACCGCCCGCGAGGCGGGGGTCGCCGACCGCGTCCTGCTCACCGGCGAGCGCCCCTACCTCCCCGACGGCTCCCCCGGACCCGACCTGCCCGCGCTGGCCGCCGCGATGGACGTCCTGGCGTCGCCGTCGCCGGAGGAGGCCTTCGGCCTGGCCGCCGTGGAGGGGCTCGCGTCGGGGCTGCCGGTGCGGTACGCCTCCTGCCCGGCGATCGAGGACCTGCCCGCCGCGTCGGCGCCCACGGCACGGCGGGTCGTCGGCGGCGCCGGGGAGTTCGCCCGCGCCCTCGCCGAGGCCCGCGCGTCCCACGGCCCGGGGCCCGGCACGCGCACCGCGCCCGAAGCGGCCCGCCACTACTGCGTCACCCGCAGCGCCGCCCGGCTGATGGACGTGTACGCGACCACCCTGACGCAACCGCTGCCCCCGTTCCCGGCCCCGTCTCCGTCCCCGGCATCCCAGGGAGTCAGTTCCGCATGACCGAGCCCCTCACCCAGTCCCCGGCCGCGCCCGTGCCGGACCACGAGCCCCCGCCCGCCGCCCGGCGGCACCGCCTGCGGGCCGCCCTGCGCCAGGTCCCGGGTCGCCTGCGCTCCCTGCCGCCCTGGTCCCCGCTGGCGGCCGGGGTCCTCGCCGGCGGGCTGCTCGGCGCCGGGTACGGCCTGGCCGCCACCCCGCAGTACACGGCGACGAGTTACGTCGTCGCCGTCCCCGCCGACGCCTCCGACCCCGCGTCCGCGCTGGGCTTCGCGCAGGCCTACGGCCGGGTCGCCACGCAGCTCGCGGTGCTCGGGGACGCGCAGATGTGGGCCCACGTGCCGGTGGCGACCCTGGAGCGGAGCGTGCGCACCGCGACCTCGCCGGACGCGCCGATGGTCTCGGTGACGGCCACCTCCGCCGACCCGGAGGAGGCCGCCGACATGGCCAACGCCGTCGCCCGCGCCCTGACCCGGCACGCGGCGGCCGCCGCCGACGACACCCACGTGGAGCTGCGGCAGTTCGCCCGGGCCACCGAGCCCACCGAGGCGTCCTCGGCGTCCGCCACGGTGACGGGCCTGGTGGGCGCGAGCGCGGGCGGACTCCTCGGCGGCCTCGCCCTGCTGGTCCGGCCGCGCCGACCCGGCGGAGGGCCGGGCCGCGCGGCGGCGGCCGTACCCGGACCGGCGTCGGCGGCCGACGTCCGCGGACAGCTGTGACGTACCCGGCGTACCCGGGACCGCCGCACCCGGGCCTCCTCCCGCCCGGCCACACGGTCGAACTGGTCACCGACGAGGCCGCCTTCGCCCGGCTGGCCCCGCAGTGGCGGCGGCTGTACGGCCGGTGCACGGCCGCGACCCCGTTCCAGAGCCACGCCTGGCTGCTCTCCTGGTGGCGCTCCTACGGCTCACCCGGCCGGCTGCGGCTGCTGCTGGCCCGTGAGGGGCGCGAACTGGTCGCCGCCGCGCCGCTGATGAGCGTGCGCGGCCCGGTTCCCGCGCTGGTGCCGCTGGGCGGGGCGATCTCGGACTACGGGGACGTCCTGCTGGACGACGAACGCGGCCCGGACCCGGAGACCGCGCTCACCGCGGGCCTCGCCGCGCTGGCCCGCACCGCGCTGGTCGACCTGCGCGAGGTACGGCCGGGCGCCGCCGCCGAGCGGGTCTACGCCCGCTGGCGCGGGCCCCGGCACCGGCTCGCGGACTCGCTCTGCCTGGAGCTGCCCGCCCTCCCGATGGACGGGCTGGTCGCCCGGCTGCCCTCGGCCCGGGCCAGGCAGCGGGTGCGTGCCCAGCTGCGCCGGCTGGACGCGCTCGGTGTCAAGAGCAGGCCCGTCCTGCCCGACGAGGCGGACGCGGCGGTGCGGCGGCTGCTCGAACTGCACCGGTTGCAGTGGCGGGGCCGGCAGGTGACGGGCGAGCACCTGCGGACCCGGTTCCGCGAACACCTGGTGCGGGCCGTGGGGCCGATGGTGCGTACCGGGGACGCGGTGGTCACCGAGTTCCGGATGGCCGACGAGGTGGTGGCCGTGGACGTGACGCTGCTCTCCCACCGGCTGGCCGGGGGCTATCTGTACGGCGCGCACCCCCGGCTGCGGGAGCGGCGGGCGGACGTGGCGGTGATGCTGCTGGACGCGTGCGCCGCGTACGCCCGTGCCCCGGGGCGCGGCACGCTGAGCCTGCTGCGGGGCGACGAGCCGTACAAGCACCGCTGGCGCCCGGAACCGGTGTCGAACCAGCGGCTGCTGCTGGCCCGCCGCCGTACGGCCCCGCTGCTGGCCGCGGCCCTGGCCGACGCCACCGCGCGACGGCGGGGCAAGGAGCTGCTGCGGCGGCACGCGGAGCGGAAGGAGCGCGACGGTGGCGGCGGCTGACCGGGCCCGCCGCCGCCGTGGCGCCCTCCGTGCCCGGCTACTTGTCGCGCGCGTACCAGTCGAGCCGCATGCACAGCTTCCCGCCGAGCCAGTACTCCACCCAGTCGCCCAGCTCCAGCGGCGAGCAGCCGGCCGGGGGCTCGGGCGCGGTGGACGGCGCCGGCGGGACGGGCGGCGCGGTGGGCACGGTGGGCTCGGTGGGCTCCGGGGGCCTGGGGGCCGTCGGCTCGGGCTCGTCGGTGCGGCCGAAGAGCACCGACCGGTAGACGGCCGTGGACCGGGGGTTGTCGTCGCACTGCCACACGCCGTGCGGGCAGTAGTCGGTGACCGTGTTGTACACGGGCTTGTGCTCGTCCATCCAGGCGAGCATGCGCCGCATGTACGCGGCGTTGTCGCCGTTGCGGAACAGCCCCCATTCCGGGTAGGAGACGGGCTTGCCGTGCGCCTTCGCGAAGTCCACGTGCGCCTGCAGCCCGTACGGCTCCTTCACCTGCTCGTCGAAGGACATGCCGCGCGGCTGGTCGTAGGAGTCCATGCCGATGATGTCGACGGTGGCGTCGCCGGGGTAGCACTGCGTCCAGGGCACGGCGTCCCGGCCGCGGCTCGGCGCGAAGTCGAACCGGAACTTCTGGCCGGGCACCGCTCGCATGGTGGTGACGATCCGGTTCCAGTACGTCTTCCAGGCCTCGGGGTCAGGGCCGCAGCGGTGGGTGTAGGTGGTGCCGTTCATCTCCCAGCCCAGCACCAGGACCGTGTCCGGCACCTTGAGCGCGACCAGGCGTTCGGCGAGGGCGCGGAAGTGGTGGTCGAAGCGTCCGGCGGCGCCCTGGCGCAGCAGTTCGCGCACCTCGTCGTCGTCCACGTGCTCCTCGTTGCGCTCCATCATGGGCACGTTGAGGACGAGCATCCGGTCGGCCTCGCGGGTGCGCCAGTCGGCCCACACGTCGAGGAAGCCGGGGGCGCCCTCGATGTTGCTCCAGCGGTCGCCGGGCAGGTAGGTGTGGCCGACGCGCAGCTCGGCGCCGCCCAGCCAGTGGCTCAGCGCGGCCATCCGGGCCACGCCGCGGGGGCCGTAGTCGAGGTAGGCGCCGAAGGCGGGGGTCTTGGCCGGACCGCCGGACGCCGGGGCCGCGGGCGCGGGTGCGGGTGCAGGCGGGGCCGGTTCGGCGGCGGCCGTGGGGCCCGCCGCGGCCACCAGCGCCGCCACCGCGACCGCCGCCGCGACGCCGGCCGGCCGCCTGGTCCGGTTCCGTGACTGCCGTACGGCCATACCGGCTCCTTCCTCACCGTGAATTCCGCTTGCTTACTGACACCCAGTCATATGAGACGCCATCACGCCACCGCCGTTACGGCTTTCGAGTGCGCCGATCGCCCGCACCGGTGAACCGGTCCGAGAACCGGGCCCGAAGACGAAGGAAGTTTCCCGTGTCGCTGTTCGACACCCGTGTCCCCGCCGTTGTGCTGCGGACGGACCGGAATCCCTTTCACCACGGAACGCTGGGCGCCGTGCGTTCGCTCGGCCGCGCGGGGGTGGACGTGCACGTGGTCGCCGACTGCGGGCGCAGTCCGGTCCGCGCCTCCCGGTACGTGACCGGGCTGCACACCCCGCCGCCGCCCGGCGCGTCGCCCGCCGAGATCACGGCGGTCCTGCGCCGCGTCGCCGCGCGGATCGCCCGGCCCGCGGTGCTGATTCCGATGGACGACGCCTGCGCCGTGGCGGTGGCCCGGGCGCGGGCGGAACTGGCGCCCGCGTACCTGCTGCCCGACCAGCCGGGTGACCTGCCCGCCCGCGTGGCCGACAAGGCCGAACTGGCCGCCGTGTGCGCCTCCCTGGACCTCCCGCACCCCGAGACCGTGGTCCCCGACGGCGCGGCGGAGGCGGCCCGGGCGGCGTGGCGGCTGGGCCTGCCGGTGGTGGCGAAGTGGAGCCGGCCCTGGCTGGTGCCGCCGGGCGGCGGGCTGCGCAGCACGGTGCTGGTGCGCTCGGCGCGGGAGGCCGGGGAGCTGTACCTGCGGGCCGAGGAGGCGGGCAGCCGGCTGCTGCTCCAGGCGTTCCTGCCGCCGGGCGTCGACCGGGACTGGTTCTTCCACGGGTACGCCGACCGCTCGGGCGCGGTCCGGGCGGGCGGCCCCGGCCGCAAGACCCGGGCCAGGCCGCGCGGCGCCGGTCTGACGGCGGTGGGCCGCTGGGCGCCGAACCCGCAGGTGCGGGCGCTCGCCGAGCGGGTCACCGCCGAGCTGGGCTACCGGGGCGTCTTCGACCTCGACTTCCGTCGCTGCGGCGCGACGGGCCGCTACCACCTGCTCGACTTCAACCCGCGCCCCGGTGCCCAGTTCCGGCTGTTCGCCGACACCGCGGGACTGGACGTCGTACGGGCCCTGCACCTGGACCTGACGCACCGCCCGCTGCCGGAGGGGGCGCCGCGGCCGGGGCGGGTGTTCGTGGTGGAGAACTACGCCCCGCTGAGCGCCCTGCGTCCGGCGCGCGAGGCGGACGGGGGGCGCGAGCTGGCCTGGCACGCCCGGGACGACCGGGCGCCGGGCCGGGCGCTGTGGGCGCTGTGGGGCCGCCACGTGGGTGTCCGGCTGCGGGACCGTGCGCGCCGGGGCCGCGACGCCCGGCCGGACACCGTGCCCCCGGCCCGTGCCCGCGTCGTACGCCAGGCCTCCGCACCCGCCGCGGACCGGACCGGTGTCTCGGACCGCCCGGACGAGGACCGGGCCGGCCGGCACTGAGGCCGCCGCACGAACGCCTCGCCCCCGGCGGCCCGTGGAGCGGGCCGCCGGGGGCGACGGGACGAACGGGGCGGGGTCAGCGGCCGGAGAGGGCCCGGCCCCTGCGGTAGAGGATCGCTCCGCCCGCGATCAGCACGGCACCGGCGGCCGCGGCGCCCAGCGTGCCCTCGCTGCCGGTCTCGGCCAGGGCGGGCGGCTGCTCGGTCTGCGGAGCCGGCGGGGTGTGCTCCTCCTCGGCGGGCGGCGGGGGCTCCTCCTCGCCGGCGGGCGGCGGGGGCTCTTCCTCACCGGTGGGCGGCGGGGGCTCCTCCTCACCGTAGCCGGGCGGTGTGGTCGGGGGCGGCGGCTCCTCCTCGCCGTAGCCCGGGGGCTCCTCCGCCTCGTTCTCGCACTTGTTGCCGAACACCGGGTTCAGCGCGGCGATCACGTCGACGGTGTTGCCGCAGAGGTTGACCGGCACGTCGACCGGAATCTGCGCGGTGTTGCCGGAACCGACGCCGGGCGAGCCCTCGGTCGCGCCGTCCGCGTGGGAACCGGACGACGAGGACGAGTCCGAGGTCGATGACGAGTCCGAGGAGTCCTCGCCGTACCCGCCGTCGCCCTTGCCTTCGGCCGGCTCGTCCGAGGTGTTCTCGCACTCGTTGCCGAAGGCCGGGTTCAGGGCGGCGATCACGTCGACGGTGTTGCCGCAGAGGTTCACGGGCACGTCGACGGGGGCCTGGAGGGCGTTGCCGGACACGGCGCCCGGCGAGTTGCCGGCGGTCCCGTCCGCATGCGAGTCGGCAAGGGCGGGGCTGCCGCACAGGGAAAGGATGCCCGTCGCGGCGGCTGCCGCGACCATCCCCCTGCTCAGGGTCTGTCGCACTCTGGTTGTCTTCCTGCTTGGAGAGATGAGAGATGAGAGACGGCCGGAGAACACTCCGGGGGGACGGGCTGCAGAAAGGGGAAAAGGCCGGCCCCGAACCAAACGAGTTGGCCAGGGCCGGCCCTGACGCAGCCGGTCGGTGCGGAACGACGTCAGTCGTTCTCGCACTTGTTGCCGAACGCCGGGTTCAGCAGACCAACGACGTTGATGCTGTTGCCGCACACGTTGACGGGAACGTGCACGGGAACCTGGACGACATTGCCGGACAGGACGCCCGGGGAGCCTACGGCGGCACCCTCGGCGCCGGCGTCGGCGAAGGCCGGGGCGGCCATGCCGAGGGCCATGATCGCGCCCGCGACGACAGCAGCGCTCTTCTTCATGAACTTTCCCTTCTCTGCGGTCATGCCTGAATGACGGCCGAAACCGCGCGAGCACAGCATTGACGGCTCGCACCATGACCTGCAGCCTGCAAACGAGGAATTGACGGCCGGAGAAACTACCGAACGTGGGACACCCCGGAATTCACTCGGATGCCTCACGACACGGTCCGGCCGTTCCCCCAGGAGAGCGACGAAGTCGATCCGCTCCCCGGCGAAATCCCGTCCCGTTCACGGCCGGGCGGCCCGCGCGGAAGTCAGCGGGCCGCCCGTACCGGGCTGGACCGGTCTCAGCGGCCCTCGCCGTTCGCCGACAGCACCGACAGGTCCTCCAGGACGTGCGACAGGGCACCGTCCCGCTTGGCCTGCGTGGAGTTGTCCGCGCACTGCTGGTTCAGGTCGTCCGCCAGGACGTTGATGTCCTGGATCGGCACGAGGTTGATGACGGCGACGTTGACGTCCTCGACACCGAGGCACGGCTTGTTCAGCGTGCCCTCGACCAGCGACAGCTGGGGGCTCATGTCGCCGTCGGTGGCGGAGTTGCCGAACGCCGAGGTGGCGCCGTTGCCGTTGGCCACGGCCGGCCCGTTGTCGTCCCCGATGGCCAGGGCCTGGGGAGCGGCGGCAGCCGACATGCCGATCACAGAAGCGGCAGCCGCCGCGGCGACCATTGCCTTCTTGAGCACTTCGCGTTCCTTTCGTCGTAGCGACGCACTGTCCTACGGCCTCATCAACCCGGAGCACGATGATTGGTTGCGGGCGTTCACCCGGTTGGCTCGCACGGGATCCCGGCCAGACCGCGGAAATCGCCGGAATCCCGGGGGGAAACGCGGACCCGTACAGATTTCCCGTTGTCCGCCGACGGAGTGAACGGGAGAAACCCGACCGGACTCATGGAGTTGACCAGAGCGCTCCGGTGGACGGGGTTTCCTCAGAAAGGACTGGCCAGTGATCAAGAAGGTAGTTGCCTACGCGGCGATCGCCGCCTCCGTCATGGGCGCCTCCGCTGCCGCGGCACCGCAGGCGATGGCGATCGGCGACGACAGCGGGCCCGTCTCCGCCAACGGGAACGGCGCCGCGCAGTACTTCGGCAACTCGATGACCACGGGCAACATGAGCCCGCAGATGGCTCTCATCCAGGGCTCGTTCAACAAGCCGTGCATCGCGGTCAGCGACATCCCGGTCAGCGTCATCGGTCTCGTGCCGATCCAGGACCTCAACGTCCTGGGCGACGACATGAACCAGCAGTGCGCCGAGAACTCCACGCAGGCCAAGCGTGACGGTGCGCTGGCCCACCTGCTGGAGGACGTCTCGATCCTGTCCTCCAACGGTGAGGGCTGACGCCGGCGGGCGCTGACAGCGTGCCGGGGGCGGGTCGTCGAGGACATCGGCGGCCCGCCCCTCTCGCATGCCCGGGGCACCGCGCCCGGGTGCGGATCAGCGTCCCGGCCTCGTCGCGTACAGCGCCTCGATCTCGTCCGCGTACGCCGCGACGGCCGCGTGCCGCTTCACCTTGAGGGACGGGGTCAGCAGCCCGTTCTCCTCGGTGAACTCGCCCTCGACCAGCCTGAAGGCCCGGATCGACTCGGCCCGGGAGACGGCCGCGTTGGCGTGGTCGACGGCCTTCTGGACGTCGGCGCGCATCCTTTCGTCGCGCACCAGCTCGGAGAGGGGCGTGTCGGCGGGCAGCTTCCGCACCGCCAGCCAGTGGGCGACGGCCTCCGGGTCCAGGGTGATCAGCGCGGCGACGAAGGGCCGGTTGTCGCCGACGACCAGGCACTGGGCGACGGGCGGGCGGCTGCGCAGGCGGTCCTCCAGGACGGCCGGGGAGACGTTCTTGCCGCCGGAGGTGACCAGGAGGTCCTTCTTGCGGCCGGTGATGGTGAGGTAGCCGTCGGCGTCGAGGGAGCCCAGGTCGCCGGTGGCGAACCAGCCGTCGGTGAGGGCCGCGTCGGTGGCCTCGGGGTTGTTCCGGTAGGAGCCGAAGACGATGCCGCCCTTGACCAGCACCTCGCCGTCGTCCGCGATGCGCACGGCGGTGCCGGGGACCGGCGGGCCGACGGTGCCGGGGCGGGGGCCCAGCGGCGGGACGATGGTGGCGGCGGCGGTGGTCTCGGTCAGGCCGTAGCCCTCGTAGACCATGATTCCGGCGGCGTAGAAGAACAGGTTGAGGTCGCTGCCCAGCGGGGAGCCGCCGCTGATGGCGTAGCGCATCCGGCCGCCCAGCTCCTTGCGGACCCGGCGGTAGACCAGCAGGTCGTACAGGGCCCAGCCCGCCCACAGGCCGAGGGTGGGGCCCTTGCCGCGGCCCAGGAAGGGCTCCAGGTGGGCGGCGCCGAAGCGGACGGCGAGGCGGTGGGCGCGTTCGAAGGAGGCGCCGCGGCCGATCTTCTCGGCGGTCGCCCGGCCGGTGTCGTGGATCTTCTCGAACAGGTACGGGACACCGACCAGGAAGGTCGGGCGGAACGCCTTGAGCGCGGGGCGCAGTTCGTCGGGTTTGATGCTCGGGAAGTGTCCGATCTCGATGCGGGCCAGCAGGCAGGAGATCTGGATGGTGCGGCCCAGGATGTGGGCGAGCGGCAGGAAGAGGAGGGTCGAGGCCTGCTGGCCGGTGACCTCCTTGAAGATCGGGTGCAGCAGTTCGACCGTGTTGGCGGCCTCGGCGTGCAGGTTGGCGTGGGTGAGGACGCAGCCCTTGGGGCGGCCGGTGGTGCCCGAGGTGTAGCAGACGGTGGCGACCGTGTCCGGGGTGAGGGCGGTGCGGCGCTTGGTGACCTCGTCGTCGCTCACGCCCCGGCCGAGGGCGGTGAGGTCGGCGAGGGCTCCGGCGTCCAGTTCCCAGACCCGCGGGCGTTCGGGGTGCCCGGCCGTGCCGGTCAGGACGGTGGCGGTGTTCGCGGCGGTCTCGGTGACGGCGTACCGGGCGCCGGAGTCGCGGACGATCCATTCGACCTGGTCGGCGGAGGAGGTGGCGTAGACGGGGACGGTCTGGCCGCCGGCCGCCCAGACGGCGAAGTCCAGGACGGTCCACTCGTAGCGGGTACGGGACATGACGGCGACCCGGCCGCCGGGTTCCAGGCCGGCCGCGATCAGGCCCTTGGCGACGGCGGAGACCTCGCGGGCGAACTCCGCGGCGGTGACGGGCCGCCAGGCCCCGTCCACCTGGCGGCGCAGGACCACCGCGTCGGGGGCCTCGGCCGCGTTGGTGAACGGGATGTCGGCGGTGCTGCCCTCGGTGGGGCGGGGCGCGAGGGCGGCGGTGCGCGCCTCACGGACGGTGCCGTGCGCGTCCGCGACGGTCTCGGTCCTCGTGCGGGACGCCAGGTCGCCCCGCCTGCTCGCCCGTTTCAGGTCCCTGCGTACGCCCATGACGGCTCCCGGTCGCGGATCGGACTGATGCGCTGGCGCGTGTACTCGGCCACGAACTTACTTCGGAGTAAACTTACTCACGCGTAAGGAAACGTCAATGGGCGGGCCCGGGTGGGCGGGCCCGGGTGGGCGGGCCCCGGACGGGCAGGCCCCGGGTGGGCGGGCCCGGGCGGACCCGCCCCGTCGGGTCAGGTGAGCCGGTCCGCCTCCTCGATCGCGTCGGCCAGGTCGCGCAGGTCCTCGTCCTCCGTGCGGTCCGCCAGGCCGTCGGCCCGCTCGGACAGTTCGGCCAGGCCGGGCGCCCCGGGCAGGGAGCCGCCGTCGCCGTGGTCGTCGCGGTAGCCGCCGCCCGAGGTCCGCAGCGCGTCGGCGAAGTAGGCCGCGGTCGCCGTGACCCGCAGCCCGCGGTCCGACTCCCAGACGGAGTCGTCGAGGGCACCGGTCTCCACGGCGCCGGACTCCTCGTGCGGATCCCGGCTGTCGGGGTCGAGCCAGCGGACGGTGGCCGTGGCGAGGTGGCCGTCGGCGCCGGGCCTGGTGCGGACGGCGTACAGGGCGGTGACCGTGTGGCCGGGGCCGACCTCGCCGCCGTCCACCCGGTCGTCGCGGAAGTCCTCGTCGGCGACCTGGCGGTTGTCGTAGCCGACCAGGCGGAACTCGGCGACGGTCTCCGGGTCGAAGGCGACCTGGGCCTTGGCGTCGCGGGCGGTCAGCTCGATGTGGCGCGGGAGCTGCTCGGAGAAGACCTCGCGGGCGTCCTCGGGGGTGGAGACGTAGGTGGTGTGGCCGTCCCCCTTGTCGGCGAGGCGTTCCATCAGGGCGTCGCCGTAGTCGCTGCCGACGCCGACGCCGAAGAGGGTGATGCCGTGCTCGCGGCGCTCGGTGGCGACGCGTTCGAGGATGGTGTCCGCGTCGGTGTCGCCGGTGTTGGCGAGGGCGTCGGAGACCAGGACGACGCGGTTGGTGGCGCCGTCGCGGCGGCCCTCCACGGCGGTCTCGTAGCCGGTCTCCACACCCGCGCCGAGGTTGGTGGAGTCCGTCGGCTCCAGGCTGTCGATCGCGTCGTGGACGCGGCCGCGGTGGTCGCCGAGCCGGGTCATGGGCAGGACGGTCTCGGCCTCGTCGCTGAAGGTGACGATCGCCACCGAGTCGTCGTCCCGGAGCCGGTCGGTCATGGTGCCCAGGGCCTCCTGGGCGAGGTCGAGGCGGCCGGGTTCGGCCATGGAGCCGGAGATGTCGATGACGAAGGTCAGGGCGGCCGGCGGGCGTTCGCCCTGCCGCTCGGCGGGGCGGGTGGCCAGACCGACGCGGACCAGCGACCAGTCCTCGTCGGCGGTGCGGGCGCCGTCCACGGTCACCGAGAAGCCGTCGCCGTCGGGGCGCTCGTAGTCCTGGCGGAAGCTGTTGACGAACTCCTCGGGGCGGACCGTCGCCGGGTCGGGCAGCCGGCCCTCGGCCAGGGTGCGGCGGGCGTAGCCGTAGGAGGCGGTGTCGACGTCGAGGGCGAAGGTGGACAGGTGGCCGGGGTCGGGCGCGACCCCGCGGGAGTCGCCGTCCTTCTCCCCCTCGCCGGTCCCGCCCGCCCCGCCGGTGCTCGTGCCGCCGTCGTAGCGCGGGCCGTCGGGGGCGGGCATCCCCGAGCCGCGCGAGTCGGTCGTGGTGTCCTTCGCGCCGTTCGACGCGTCGTCCCCCCCTCCGCAGCCGGTGAGCAGCAGCCCGCCCGCCAGGGCGAGCGCGAGCAGTGCGGTCGTGCCGCGCCGCCCCCGCTCCCCGTGGATCCCGTACCGGTTCATCGTCCGTCCCCCTGTGCTTCGTCGGCGCCGGTGTACGTGACTGTGACGGCGCGGCGGGGCGAAACGTGCGGCACGGGGTGTTACGGCTGTGTCTCGAAGCGGGCACGGGAGCGGGCCGCCGAGACCGGTGGGTGATCCTCCGTTGACCTACGACACGACGTCCTTGCGGGCGAAACCGCGGAAGGCCAGCGCGAACAGCACCAGCGCGTACGTGACCGAGACCGCCGTGCCCTGGATCATGCCCGACCACTCGGGGTTGGGCTGGACGGCGTCCGCCCAGGCGAACTGCCAGTGCGCGGGCAGGAAGTCGCGCCAGTGGCCCAGCGCCGTCACGGCGTCCAGGACGTTGCCGACGATGGTGAGGCCGACGGCGCCGCCGACCGCGCCGAGCGGTGCGTCGGTCCGGGTCGACAGCCAGAACGCGAGGGCGGCGGTGACCAGTTGGGACACGAAGATGTACGCCACGACCACCACCAGGCGCTGCGCGGCCGTGCCCGGCGCGAGCGAACCGCCGGTGGGGATGGCCAGCGGCCCCCAGCCGTAGGCGACCGTGCCCACCGCCAGCGCCACCAGGGGCAGCAGCACCATCGCGGCCAGGCTCAGGCCGAGCCCGACGGCCAGCTTGGAGGCGAGCAGCCGGGCGCGCGGCACCGGCGCGGCCAGCAGATAGCGCAGGGAGGACCAGCTCGCCTCGGAGGCCACGGTGTCCCCGCAGAACAGGGCGACCGGGACGACCAGCAGGAAGCCCGCCGAGACGAAGAGGTTGACCGCGGCGAAGTTGGCGCCGGAGGCGGTGGCGGTGTCCATCAGGGTGATGCGGTCGCCGGGGCCCTCCGGCTCGCCGCCGATCGCGAAGGCGACGACGAGGACGAACGGCAGCACGGCGAGGATCGCGCCCATGACGAGGGTGCGGCGCCGCTTGAGCTGGCGCACCAGCTCCACCCGCAGGGGCAGCGTGCGGCCCGCGCGGTAGCCGTACGCGGTCTCGGCGGCGGACGCCGCCCCGGGCCCCGGGTCGGTCGGCGCCGCCTTGGTGGGCGTGCTCATGCGGAACCTCCGATCAGGGTGAGGAAGGCGTCCTCCAGGCGGCGGTGCGGGCCGACCGACGCCACGGGGATCTCCAGCCGGACCAGTTCGGCCACCAGGCCGGGCGCGGTGCCGCCGGGGTCGAGGCGGACCAGGAGCCCGTCGTCGGTGTGCACGACCGAGGCGACGCCCGGCAGGGCCGCGACCTTGTCCACGAGCGGTTCGTCCACCGGCAGGCCGGTGCCGACCAGGAGGGTGTCGCCGGAGCCGATGATCTCGGCGACCGGGCCCGCCTGGACCAGCCGGCCCCGGTCCATGACCACGAGGTGGGTGCAGGACTGCTCGACCTCGGCCAGCAGGTGACTGGAGACGATCACGGTGCGTCCGGCGGCCGCGTAGCGGATCATCACCTCGCGCATCTCGCGGATCTGCGGCGGGTCCAGGCCGTTGGTCGGCTCGTCGAGGATCAGGAGGTCGGGCAGGCCGAGCATGGCCTGGGCGATGGCGAGCCGCTGGCGCATGCCCTGGGAGTAGGTGCGCACCGCGCGGGCGAGCGCGTCGCCGAGACCGGCGATCTCCAGTGCCTCGTCCAGGTGGGCGTCCTCGGGCGGGCGGCCGGTCGCCCGCCAGTACAGCTCCAGGTTCTCCCGGCCGGACAGGTGCGGCAGGAAGCCGGCGCCCTCGACGAAGGCGCCGACCCGGGACAGCACCGGGGCGCCGGGCCGGATGGCGTGGCCGAAGACCCTGATCTCGCCGTCGTCCGGCTTGATCAGGCCCATCAGCATCCGCAGGGTGGTCGTCTTGCCCGCGCCGTTGGGTCCGAGCAGGCCGAGCACCTGCCCCTTCTCGACGCGGAAGGACAGCTCCCGCACCGCGTACCGCTCGGCGGACCCGGCGTAGCGCTTGCCGAGGCCGGTGATCTGCAGGGGGACGTCGGCGAGCGCCGGGTCGGGCGCGGGCGCGGCGGTGCGGCGGCGGCCGGTCCACAGCAGGACCAGGGCGACGGCGGCACCGGCGAGCGGCAGCCACCACACCCACGCGGGCAGCGGGGCGGCGGCGGTCGTCACGCCGGGGGCGGTGGGGACGTCGAGGCCGCCCTTGAGGGAGACGGTGTACGTCGCCGGGGCGGCCGGGGAGGCGTAGCCGAGGTCGGTGGAGGCGAGGACCAGGCGCAGGCGGTGGCCCTTCTCCACGTCGTGGTCGATCGCCGGGAGGGTCACCGTCACGTCCTTGCCCGCCTTGGCGTCCTCGACGCGCAGGGGGGTCACCAGCTGCGCCGGGAGCACGGGCGAGCTGCCGCCGGGGCCGACGTCGTACACCTTGGCGAACAGGACGGCGTCCTCGGCGGTGGAGCGGACGTGGACGGTGGCCGTCGGCGAGCCGGTGATCCGCAGGTCGTCGCCGACCGGGGCGGACTCGAACGCGGCGTACTGGCCGGGGAAGTCCAGCGAGACCCCGACGCCGAGCGAGGAGAGCTGGGAGAGCCCGCCGGCGCCGCCGATGCCGGGCAGGGCGGAGACGGCGGGCGGGTTGGCCCCGGCCGGGTTGTCGACGCGCTGCTCGCGGCCGCGCAGGGCCACGGACCGCTGTCCGTTCGCCAGACCCGGGTAGCGGTCGGCGCTCGCGCCCCGCAACTGGGCCTGTCCGTCGGTGGAGTCGACGCCCCCGGTGCGGGTGACGCGGAAGGCCGGGCCGGTGTCGGCGCCCTCGTCGTCCTTGAGGTAGCGGTCGAACCAGGCGCCGACGCGGGCCTCGACGCGGTCGTTCTCCAGGTCGCCCCCGTCGTGCCCGCCCGCGATCCAGTCGACGTCCACGGGGGCGCCGTTCGCCCGGATCGCCTTCGCCGCGGCGTCGGCCTGGCCGAGCGGGAAGAGGGAGTCGGTCTGGCCCTGCACGAGCAGGGTGGGCACGTCGATGCGGTCGCCCACGGCCTGCGGGCTGCGCGCTTCGAGGAGCTTGACGGCCTCGGCGTCGGGCGTGCCGGACTCGGCGACCCGTTGGTACATGCGGCACAGGTCGGCCTCGAACCGGTCGCAGCCGCCGCCGGAGTTGACGAAGATGCCGGCCCACAGCTTCTTGAAGACGCCGTTCGGGAACAGCGCGTCCGCCAGGTTCCAGTACGTGATGGCCGGGGCGACGGCGTCCACCCGGGGGTCGTGTCCGGCGGCGAGCAGCGCGACCGCGCCGCCGTAGGAGCCGCCCGCGATGCCCACGCGGGGGTCGCCGTCCTCGTCCAGCTCGACCTGGGGCTGCCGGGCGAGCCAGTCGAGCAGGCGGGAGACGTCGGCGACCTCGCCGTCCGGTGCGTTCAGCCCGATCTTCCCCGTGGACTTCCCGAAGCCGCGCGCCGACCAGGTCAGGACCGCGTACCCGTCCCGCGCCAGATCCTCGGCCTGCTCCCGTACGTCGTCCTTGCTGCCGCCGAAGCCGTGCGCGAGCAGGACGGCGGGGCGGCGGCCGCCGGGGCCCGCCGTGAAGTACGAGGTGTCCAGGCGCACGCCGTCGCCCACCGCCACGGTCCGGTCGGCGCGCCGCACCGGGGCCGGGTCGTCACCGGCGACGGCCGTCCACGTCCCGGCACCGGCGAGCACGACGACGGCGGCCGCGGCGGAGAGCATCCGCCGCGGCCCCCGTAGCAGCCCTCGCACGCGGGGCAGTCGAAGATCCATGTGTCAACGGTACGGGCCGCCGCGGACAACGGGGGCCGCCCCGGGGCTGAACCGGCGGCCCTCCCACGGAAGTACGGGGCCGCTCGCGCGTACCACGGGCGCGGTAGGCCCGGCCGGGCCCCGGCGGGCGGTCACGGCCCGACGGAGCGTCACGCCCGGCGGAGGGCACGCACGACGGGGTGTACGCCCCGCGGTCCGTCACGTCCGGCGGAGGGCACGCACGACGGGGTGTACGCCCCGCGGTCCGTCACGTCCGGCGGAGGGCACGCACGACGGGGTGTACGCCCCGCGGTCCGTCACGTCCGGCGGGGGGCACGCACGACGGGGTGTACGTCCGGCGGGTGTCACGCACGGCGGTCCGCCACGCCCAGCGGGTGTCACGTCCGGCGCCCGGCGCCCGGCGGGGCGTCGCGGCCCCCGCAGGGGCCGCACCGGCCCCACGGCGCCTCACCGTCTGCGCGGGTGCTCACGCTCCCCGCAGGGCGTCACCGTGCCCGCAAGGGGCCTCACGGCCCCGCGGGCTCGTGGACGTCCTGCGGGACCGTCACCAGCCAGCGGGTGTCGCGGCGCGGGCGCAGGTACAGGGCCCAGTAGAGGGTGGCGACGGCTGCGATACCGCCGGTCAGCAGCAGGTGGCTCGGCTCCTGCTGGGTCAGGATGTAGGCCAGGACCGCGATCAGCAGGAGAGGCACCGCCGGCCACAGGGGCATGCGCCACGCGTGCGCGTGCCGGTGGGCGCCGCGCCGGGACAGCAGGGCGGCGACCGCGACCAGCAGGTACATCCCGGTCACGGAGACGCCGGTGACGCCGTACAGGGTGTCGAGGTCGACGTAGCACAGCACGGCGCCCGGCACGCCGACGGCGAGGGTGGCGACCCACGGGGAGCCGAACCGGCCGAGCCTCGCGAAGAGTCCGTTGACCGGGGCGGGCCAGGCCTTGTCGCGGGCGGAGGCGAACAGCACGCGCGAGTTCTGGATGACCATGACGATGCCCGCGTTGACGATGGCGAGCGCCACGCACAGGCTCACGAAGGTGCCGACGGCGGAGTCGGACCAGGCGGTGACCATGGCGCCGATGTCGCCGCCGGTCAGCTCGGCCAGGTCGGAGGCGCCGAAGGTGATGGCGACGACCGGGACCAGGATGATCACCGTGGAGATGGCGAGGGTGGCCAGCACCGTGCGGGCGACGTTGCGGCGCGGGTTCTCCAGCTCCTCGGAGAGGTAGACGGCGGTGGAGAAGCCCTGGGTGATGAAGAGGGCGATGGCGAGGCCGGAGACGACCAGCATGGCCGTCACGGGGTCCGCACCGCCGCCCGTGCCGCCCACCTCCATGGACACCAGGCTGCCGGGTCCGCGCTCGGCGTGGGCGAAGCCCAGCACCGCGACGACGGCCGCGGCGATGACCTCCAGGACCAGGAAGACGCCGGTGATCCAGGCGTTGGCGCGCAGGTCGAGCAGCCCGGCGAGGGTGGCGAGCAGCATCACGCCGGCGCCCGCCAGCGAGGGGTCCAGGTGCAGGACCGGTTCGAGGTAGTCGGCCGTGCCCATGGCGATGACCGGGGGCACGATCATGACGACCAGCAGGGACAGCACGAAGACCAGCCAGCCCGCCAGCCGCCCGGCCATCGTCGACACCATGGCGTACTCGCCGCCCGCGCTGGGGACCAGCGTGCCCAGCTCCGAGTAGCAGAACGCCACCGCGACGCAGAGCAGGGAGCCGATGGCGATGGTCAGCGCGGTGGCGGTGCCGAGCGAGCCGAAGAGGTCGGGGACGACCACGAACAGCGTCGAGGCGGGGGTCACGCACGACAGCGTCAGGAGGGTGCCGCCGACGACCCCGATGGAACGCTTGAGTGTCCTCGACTCCGGGGGTGCCGGGACGTCCGGGGACGGGGCGGCGGTCTCGACGGGGCGGAGCGTGTCGGTCATGGAGCGGTTCCGATCGACTCGTGCGGTGGTGGTTCGGACGGGAGCGCTATCGCCTCCGGCGGCTTCGGTCGTACTGGTTTCGTCCACTCCCGGCGCTGCATGGAACACCGACGAAAACCAACACGTCAATGGTTGTTTACCTACGAAATCCGCACCCAAATGGCCTCCTTGATCGCCGAAACGGCAGAACAGGCAGTCCGGTTCCGCTTCTTGCGGCGGTACGGGAACCGCAACGTGGAGGGCAAAAAGACTGCCGACATCCGGCATACGGACATGTCGGTGGCCCCCGGTACAGTCCGTCGCACAGATGAATCACAGGAACGCAGCAACGGGTGGGGACTCATGAAGCTGAAGTACACCGCGGCCTGGGTGGGGCTCACGGCGGCCGCGATGGTCATGGCCACCGCGTGTGGCTCCGAGGGCGCGAAGACGGCGGCGGAGACGGCCGACAAGGCCGTGGACACGGCGGACACGATCATGGCGGCCCTCAGCCGGGCCACCGACCGCACCGAGGAGCTGGGCTCCGCCGAGGTCCGCACGACGACCGAGCTGGGCACCGGCGAGCCGATCGCCATGGACGGCACCTACTCCTGGGGCGACGGCTACGCACTCGACGTGGAGATGGACACCGAGGCCGCGCAGATGCAGGAGCTCACGGACTCGCCGACCGTGCGCACCCTCTTCGTGGACGGCGCCTACTACTACGACATAGACCCGCAGCCCGCCGGCCCGCTCGCGGGCAAGGAGTGGATGAAGATCGACGGTTCGGCCGTGTTCGGCGAGTCCGGCGCCGCCACGATGGCCGGTGGCGGCGGCGAGGGCAGCCCGGCGGACTCCATGAAGGGCCTCAAGTACGCCAGTGACGTCGACGATCTCGGCAAGGAGACCGTCAACGGCAAGCCGGCGACCCACTACCGCGCGGTGCTCGACGAGCAGGACCTCGGCAAGTTCAAGGAGGTCTTCAAGGGCGACGACAGCATGCTCAACTCCGCCGCCGGCCAAGGCTCGATCACCATGGAGATCTGGGTGGGCGCCAAGGACCTGCCGGTGCGCCTGAAGCAGGACTTCGGCGCCATGACGGTCACCATGGACTTCGACAAGTGGGGCGCCACGAAGGACATCGTCGCCCCGCCCGCCGGCCAGGTCGGCGACCTCACGCAGGAAGTGAAGGACGCCGGCCTGCAGCAGGGCTGAGAAGACGCGGAGGTGCCTCCGTCCCGCCGGGAGCGGGACCGAGGCACCGCGTGTCTCAGTGGTTGCGCGGGAAGCCCAGGTCCACGCCCGCCGGGGCGTCGGCCGGGTCCGGCCAGCGGGTGGTGACGACCTTGCCGCGGGTGTAGAAGTGCGTGCCGTCGTTGCCGTAGATGTGGTGGTCGCCGAAGAGCGAGTCCTTCCAGCCGCCGAAGGAGTGGTAGCCCACGGGGACCGGGATCGGCACGTTCACACCGACCATGCCGGCCTCGATCTCCAGCTGGAAGCGGCGGGCCGCGCCGCCGTCCCGGGTGAAGATCGCGGTGCCGTTGCCGAAGGGCGAGGCGTTGATGAGGGCCACGCCCTCCTCATACGTCTCGGCGCGCAGCACGCACAGGACGGGGCCGAAGATCTCGTCCTGGTACGCCTTCGCGGTGGTCGGCACCCGGTCGAGCAGGGAGATGCCGATCCAGTGGCCGTCCTCGTGGCCGTCGACCGTGTAGCCGGTGCCGTCCAGGACGACCTCGCAGCCCTCGTCCGCCGCACCCGCGACGTAGGAGGCGACCTTGTCGCGGTGGGCCTTGGTGATCAGCGGGCCCATCTCGGAGGACGGGTCGGTGCCGGGACCGATCTTGATCTTCTCGGCGCGCTCGCGGATCTTCTCCACCAGCTCGTCGCCGACGGCGCCGACCGCGACGACCGCGGAGATCGCCATGCAGCGCTCGCCGGCCGAGCCGTAGGCCGCGGAGACGGCCGCGTCGGCCGCCGCGTCGAGGTCGGCGTCCGGCAGCACCAGCATGTGGTTCTTGGCGCCGCCGAGGGCCTGCACGCGCTTGCCGTTCGCGGAGGCGGTGGTGTGGATGTAGCGGGCGATCGGGGTCGAGCCGACGAAGGAGACCGCCTTGACGTCCGGGTGCTCCAGGAGGCGGTCCACGGCCACCTTGTCGCCGTGCACGACGTTGAAGACGCCGTCCGGCAGACCGGCCTCGGAGAGCAGTTCGGCGAGCTTCACGGCGGCCGAGGGGTCCTTCTCGCTCGGCTTGAGCACGAAGGTGTTGCCGCAGGCGATGGCGATCGGGAACATCCACAGCGGCACCATCGCCGGGAAGTTGAACGGCGTGATGCCCGCGACCACGCCGAGCGGCTGCCGGATCGAGGACACGTCGACGCGGGTGGCGACCTGCGTCGACAGCTCGCCCTTGAGCTGGACGGTGATGCCGCAGGCCAGGTCGACGATCTCCAGGCCGCGGGCGACCTCGCCGAGCGCGTCGGAGTGCACCTTGCCGTGCTCGGCGGTGATCAGCTCGGCGATCTCGTCGCGGTGCGCGTCCAGCAGCGCCCGGAACTTGAACAGGATGGAGGTCCGCTGGGCCAGGGAGGACTGACCCCAGGTCAGGTACGCCTCCTTGGCGGCGGCGACCGCGGCGTCCACCTCGTCGACGGAGGCGAAGGCGACCTTGGTGGTGACCGCGCCGGTCGCCGGGTTCGTCACCGGCCCGTAGGTGCCCGAGGCGCCTTCGGCGGTCTTGCCGCCGATCCAGTGGTTGACGATGTTCGTCATGACCGAGAACTCCTTCACAGATGGCGGCGACGGGTCCAGACGTGCCGTTGGTGCAGCTCGGGCTGCTCGTGCAGCTCGGGGGCCGGGACCGGTGACGGTCGGGTCGCGGTCTCGGCCATGACCCCATCCCAGCAGCCCGGCGCCGCGGGCGCGCCCGACACTGTGTCTGCGGTTCGGGTGTCGGCGTAGACACGTGGGGCAGTGTGGGCGGCCCGCGCGGGAGCGCGACGCGGGGACCTCCGGCGCGGAGCCGGTGCGAGCGGGGAGTTGGCGCTCGTGCCTCGCTCCTGCCAGGGCGAGGCCGCCTTCCCGCGCCGGAGGCGTTCGGTGGGGGAACCGGCGACCGGGCCGAGTGCCATCGGGTCGTGCGCCATCGCGTTCCCTTCTTGCCCGCCCTTGCGTCTCCCCGGTTTCTAGCCTCGTGCGTGCGGCCTGTCAATGTTTTGTCCGGACATTCGGACGACATGCCGCGGAGGGCGTGCGACGGAGCACGGCCGACCGCCGCAGTCAACGCGCCGCGCCTGAACGACGGCGTACGCCTGTGTGGCACTCGTGTCACAAATGCGCCCTCCGGGTCACACATGTCACGCGCACGCGGGGCTTCCGTCACACCCGGGAACGTCCCCTGACCGCCCTCCGCCCGGCGTCGTTCACCCGGCACAGGCTTGGTGATCGCCAGCGCGGCGCCCGGCTCCCCCCGGCGGCCGTCCCCGGCCGCCGCCGCGGCGCGCGCAGGGAGGTGCAACGAGTGACCGACCGAAGGCTCTGGTCCTACAAGGACATCGCGGCCCACATCCGCGTCCAGCCGGACACCGTGCGGTCGTACCGCAAGCACGGGCTGCTGCCGCCGCCCGACCACGTGGAGGGCGGAAAGCCGTACTGGTACGCGGAGACGGTCCGGGCCTGGGTGGCCTCCCGCCCCCGCAACCGCAACAGATAGCGGCGGGAGCGAGGGAAAACCGTTCTGTGCCCCACCGGCGGGTGGGGCACAGTGCCGTGCATGGACTTCTCCGTGAAACCCGTGCTCACCGGCGACAAGACCGTCCTGCGGCCGTTCACCACCGAGGACGCCGACGTGATGTGGGAGATCATCAACGATCCCGAGGTCGTCCGGTTCACCTTCGAGCCGAGCACCGAACTCACCCTCGACCGGCTGCGCTCCTGGTACGGCGTGCGCACCGCCGACCCCGACCGGCTCGACCTGGCCGTCACCGACCGGGCCACCGGCGAACTCGTCGGCGAGGTCGTCCTGTACGAGTGGGACCCGTCGGCCCGCAGCTGCACCTTCCGCACCCTCATGGGGCCCCGGGGCCGCGGCCGGGGGCTGGGCAGCGAGGCGACCCGGCTCGTCGTCGGGCACGCCTTCGAACAGGTCGGCCTGCACCGCGTCCAGCTGGAGGTCTACGCCGACAACCCGCGGGCCCGGCGGGTGTACGAGAAGGCCGGTTTCGTGGTGGAGGGGGTGCGGCGGGAGGCCGCCCTGCGCGGCGGCGAGTGGGTGGACGACGTGCTGATGGCGGTGCTGGATCACGAGTGGGCGGAGGCACGGACGCGCCGCGAGGGGGCGCAGGTGACGGGGTGAACCTCGCCTTTATACCCCCTAGGGGTAAGGTGGGGCGTGTGGTCCCGGCCGGACCACGGGCATCCGCCCACGCACGTCCCCCGACGAGGAGCAACGACATGACCGCCCAGACCGACACCACCCAGGGCTCCGTCACCACCGTCTACAAGGTGAGCGGAATGAGCTGCGGCCACTGCGAGGGCGCCGTCTCCGGCGAGATCTCCGGGATCGCGGGCGTCGCCTCCGTGCAGGCCGTCGCCGCCACGGGCGAGGTCACCGTGGTCTCCGAGACCCCGCTCGACGACGCGGCCATGCGCGCCGCCGTGGACGAGGCGGGCTTCGAGCTCGTCGGCCGGGTCTGAGCCCGGCGCATCCCCCCGTCCTGGAGTCCGGACCATGACCAGCACCACCGAGGACACCCGCACCGCCCCGACGGCCCCCGGCCCCGGCCCCGATCCGGGGCTCGCCGAGGTCGAGCTGCTCATCGGCGGGATGACCTGCGCGTCCTGCGCGGCCCGCGTCGAGAAGAAGCTCAACCGCATGGACGGTGTCACCGCCACGGTGAACTACGCGACGGAGAAGGCCCGGGTCAGCTACCCGGCGACCACCCGGGTCGCCGACCTGATCGCCACCGTCGTGAAGACCGGGTACACCGCCGAGGAGCCCGCGCCGCCGGAGCCCTCGGACGGGTCCGGCTCCCGGGAGAGCGGTTCCGGGGAGGGCGACGACGATCCGGAGCTGTCGGCCCTTGGGCAGCGCCTTCTCGTCTCGGTCCTGCTCGCCGCGCCCGTGGTCCTGCTCGCGATGGTCCCGGCGCTCCAGTTCGACAACTGGCAGTGGCTCTCCCTCACCCTGGCCGCGCCGGTCGTGGTGTGGGGCGGGCTGCCCTTCCACCGCGCCGCCTGGACGGGCCTGCGGCACGGCGCGGCCACCATGGACACACTGGTCTCGCTCGGCACGCTGGCGGCGTTCGGCTGGTCCCTGTGGGCGCTGTTCTTCGGCGACGCGGGCATGCCGGGCATGCGGCACGGCTTCGACCTCACCGTCTCCCGCACCGACGGCGCCTCCGCGATCTACCTGGAGGCCGCCGCCGGGGTCACCGCCTTCCTGCTCCTCGGCCGCTGGCTGGAGGCCCGCTCCAAGCGCCGCGCCGGGGCCGCGCTGCGGGCGCTGATGGAGCTGGGCGCCAAGGACGTGGCCGTACTGCGGGACGGGCGCGAGACACGGATACCGGTGGACCGGCTCGCGGTGGGCGACCGGTTCGTCGTACGCCCCGGCGAGAAGATCGCCACCGACGGCACGGTGACCGAGGGCGCCTCGGCGGTGGACGCCTCCCTGCTGACCGGCGAGTCGGTGCCGGTGGACGTCACCGTCGGCGACACCGTCACCGGCGCCACGGTGAACGCCGGGGGCCGGCTGGTGGTCGAGGCGACCCGGGTCGGCGCGGACACGCGGCTGGCGCGGATGGCGAAGCTGGTGGAGGACGCGCAGAGCGGCAAGGCCGAGGTGCAGCGGCTCGCCGACCGGATCTCCGGCGTCTTCGTGCCGGTCGTCCTGGTGATCGCGGTCGCCACCTTCGGCGGGTGGCTCGGCGCCACGGGTGACACGGTGGCGGCGTTCACCGCGGCCGTCGCCGTGCTGATCATCGCCTGCCCGTGCGCGCTGGGCCTGGCCACCCCGACCGCGCTGCTGGTCGGCACCGGGCGCGGCGCCCAGCTCGGCATCCTCATCAAGGGCCCCGAGGTCCTGGAGTCCACGCGGCGCGTCGACACCGTCGTGCTGGACAAGACGGGGACCGTCACCACCGGCCGCATGACCCTGCACGAGGTGTACGCCGCCGAGGGCACCGACGAGGAGGAGCTGCTGCGGCTCGCCGGCGCGGCCGAGCACGCCTCGGAGCACCCCGTGGCCCGCGCGGTCGCGGCCGGTGCCGAGGAGCGGCTCGGCACGCTGCCGGGCGTCGAGGACTTCGCCAACGTCCCCGGGCGCGGCGTGCGCGCCCGCGTCGCGGGCCGTGAGGTGACCGTGGGGCGCCTGAACGACGTCCTGCCGCCCGAGGTGGCCCGTGCGGCGGACGAGGCCGAGAGGAACGGCCGTACGGCCGTCGTCGTCGGCTGGGACGGTCAGGCGCGCGGGGTCCTCGCCGTGGCCGACGCGGTCAAGGACACCAGCGCCGAGGCGGTGGCCGGGCTGCGCCGGCTGGGCCTGGCCCCGGTCCTGCTGACCGGCGACAACCGACGGGTGGCCGAGTCGGTCGCGACGGCCGTCGGCATCGGCGAGGTGATCGCCGAGGTGCTGCCCGAGGACAAGGTCGCGGTGGTGGAGCGGCTGCGGGCCGAGGGCCGTACGGTCGCCATGGTCGGCGACGGCGTCAACGACGCCGCCGCGCTCGCCACCGCCGATCTGGGCCTGGCGATGGGCACCGGGACGGACGCGGCGATCGAGGCGAGCGACCTGACGCTGGTGCGCGGGGACCTCAGGGTGGCCGCGGACGCGATCCGGCTGTCCCGACGCACCCTGGCCACGATCAAGGGCAATCTCGTGTGGGCCTTCGGCTACAACGTGGCCGCGCTGCCGCTGGCCGCCGCCGGGCTGCTGAACCCGATGATCGCGGGCGCGGCGATGGCCTTCTCCTCGGTCTTCGTGGTCACCAACAGCCTCCGGCTGCGCACCTTTCGCTGACCGGCAGTGGTCCGCATTTCACGCAGGTCGAGGGGCTGCACCTCTGGAGTCCGGCACGTCCCTCACATAAGCTCTTCACAAGGCTCGCGCATCTTCCTTACGCTTGAGCCCCGTCCGGCGTACGGGGCTCTTGCGCACCTAACGGACATATGCAAGAGACGCAGATCACAGTGATGCGAACGTAACCATCGAAGGGGTTCGAAGGTCTAAGTTGGCGATGTCAGGCAGCGTCTTGGGGGGCGCCACCTGGCATCTGGGGATGTCTTGGGGGACTTTCCCAGAGCTGCGTTGCCGGGACACGTACACCGGGAAGCTTTGAGCGGCCCTCCCGGGCGTGCGCTGTCCCGGCAGACCGCACGAAGAGCACCACGAGCGAAGAGCACGAGCGAAGAGCAGAAGAGCACGACACAGCGATTCAGGCGCTGTCCTCACAGACGCCCGGCCGGATCCCGTGGGGGGAATCCGCACCGGGACATGGGAAGGCGCCCTGGTTCGTCGGCCCGTGGGGGGACCGGCGCCAGGGCGCCTTCTTCCTTACTGCCGTGCGACGCGCTTTCTTACTGCTGTGCAACACGCGAGAAGGGGCGCGGGGAACTGCGCGACCAGCCACAAGGCTGCCGCAGCCACCCGCGCCCCTCAGCGACGAACTCCTGGGCGCACGGCACCTACACCGGCAGGTGTCAGCGCTCCTCGACGGGGATGAAGTCGCGCTCGACGACGCCCGTGTAGATCTGGCGCGGGCGGCCGATGCGGGAGCCCGGCTCCTTGATCATCTCGTGCCACTGGGCGATCCAGCCCGGCAGCCGGCCGAGAGCGAACAGGACCGTGAACATCTCGGTCGGGAAGCCCATGGCCCGGTAGATCAGGCCGGTGTAGAAGTCGACGTTCGGGTAGAGGCTGCGCGAGACGAAGTAGTCGTCGGAGAGCGCGTGCTCCTCCAGCTTCAGGGCGATGTCCAGCAGCTCGTCGGACTTGCCGAGGGCGGAGAGCACATCGTGCGCGGCGGCCTTGATGATCTTGGCGCGCGGGTCGAAGTTCTTGTAGACCCGGTGGCCGAAGCCCATCAGGCGGACGCCGTCCTCCTTGTTCTTCACCTTGCGGATGAAGGAGTCGACGTCGCCGCCCGCGTCGCGGATGCCTTCGAGCATCTCCAGCACCGACTGGTTGGCGCCGCCGTGCAGCGGGCCCCACAGGGCGTTGATGCCGGCGGAGATCGAGGCGAACATGTTCGCCTGCGAGGAGCCGACCAGGCGGACCGTGGAGGTCGAGCAGTTCTGCTCGTGGTCCGCGTGCAGGATCAGCAGCTTGTCGAGGGCCGCGACGACCGTCGGGTCCAGCTCGTACTCCTGCGCCGGCACCGAGAACGTCATGCGCAGGAAGTTCTCGACGTAGCCGAGGTCGTTGCGCGGGTAGACGAACGGGTGGCCGATCGACTTCTTGTACGCGTACGCCGCGATCGTCGGAAGCTTCGCGAGCAGCCGGATCGTGGAGAGGTTGCGCTGCCGCTCGTCGAACGGGTTGTGGCTGTCCTGGTAGAACGTCGACAGCGCGGAGACGACCGACGACAGCATGGCCATCGGGTGCGCGTCGCGCGGGAAGCCCTTGTAGAAGTTCTTGACGTCCTCGTGCAGCAGGGTGTGCTGCGTGATCTCGTCCTTGAACGCGGACAGCTCGTCGACGGTCGGCAGCTCGCCGTTGATCAGCAGGTAGGCCACCTCCACGAAGGAGGAGCGCTCGGCCAGCTGCTCGATCGGGTAGCCGCGGTACCGGAGGATGCCGGCTTCGCCGTCCAGATAGGTGATGGCGGATTTGTAGGCGGCGGTGTTGCCGTAACCGCTGTCCAGCGTCACCAGACCGGTCTGGGCGCGGAGCTTCCCGATGTCGAAGCCCTTGTCACCGACGGTGCTGTCGATCACCGGGTAGGTGTACTCGCCGTCGCCGTACCGCAGTACTACAGAGTTGTCGCTCACGTCTTCCCTCACCGACGTAGTGCCTCATCTTCGAGGTGCCCTGACTGTCTCTACCATCCCCCACTTGGCTCAGGAGAGTGCACTCGGGGTCGACCATCGGGCCTATTGGCGGCACTCAGTGCCGCCAACTTGCTCATCCTGCCCCCTCCGGAGCCCATCCGGAAGTGCTGTGTGACCTTTGCGACTCATTTGATCGATCATTTTTTTCACACGGGCCGAGAGGTTTACCGCAAGGTTTCACGGCCGGGGTCCGGCGAGCCGGAAGTCGAGCGCCGTGCACCGCCGCCCGGCCGACACCGTCCGCACCGCCTGCCCGATCGCCTTGCGCGAGCCGACGAGGACGACCAGTCGCTTCGCCCGGGTGACCGCCGTGTACAGCAGGTTCCGCTGGAGCATCATCCAGGCCCCGGTCGTCACCGGGATCACGACGGCCGGGTACTCGCTCCCCTGCGACCGGTGGATGGTGACCGCGTACGCGTGGGCCAGCTCGTCCAGTTCGTCGAAGTCGTACGGCACCTCCTCGTCCTCGTCGGTCAGCACCGTGAGGCGCTGGTCCACCGGGTCGAGCGAGGTGACGACGCCCACGGTGCCGTTGAAGACGCCGTTCTCGCCCTTCTCGTAATTGTTGCGGATCTGGGTGACCTTGTCGCCGACCCGGAAGACCCGTCCGCCGAACCGCTTCTCCGGCACGTCCGGGCGGCCCGGGGTGACGGCCTGCTGGAGCAGCCCGTTCAGCGTCCCGGCGCCGGCGGGCCCGCGGTGCATGGGGGCCAGTACCTGCACGTCCCGGCGCGGGTCGAGCCCGAACTTCGCGGGGATGCGGCGCGCGGCGACATCCACGGTGAGCCGCCCCGCCTCCTCGGTGTCGTCCTCGACGAAGAGGAAGAAGTCCTTCATCCCGTCGGTGACGGGATGCTGCCCGGCGTTGATCCGGTGCGCGTTGGTGACCACGCCGGACTGCTGGGCCTGCCGGAAGACGCGGGTGAGCCGTACGGCGGGGACCGGACTGCCGGGCGCCAGCAGGTCGCGCAGCACCTCCCCGGCCCCGACGCTGGGCAACTGGTCGACGTCCCCGACGAGCAGCAGGTGGGCGCCGGGCGGCACGGCTTTCGCGAGCTTGTTGGCGAGCAGCAGATCGAGCATCGACGCCTCGTCGACCACCACCAGGTCGGCGTCGAGCGGCCGCTCCCGGTCGTAGGCCGCGTCGCCGCCGGGCTTCAGCTCCAGCAGCCGGTGCACGGTGGACGCCTCGGCGCCGGTCAGCTCGGCGAGCCGCTTGGCGGCCCGCCCGGTGGGCGCGGCGAGCACGACCTTCGCCTTCTTGGCCCGCGCCAGCTCCACGATCGACCGGACGGTGAAGGACTTGCCGCAGCCCGGTCCGCCGGTGAGGACTGCGACCTTCTCGCTGAGCGCGAGCTTGACGGCCTCCTCCTGCTCGGGCGCGAGTTCGGCGCCCGTGCGCCCCTTCAGCCACCCGAGCGCCTTGTCCCAGGCCACGTCCTGGAAGCCGGGCATCCGGTCCTCGTCCGTGTGGAGCAGACGGCGCAACTGCCCGGCCAGGGCCAGCTCGGCCCGGTGGAAGGGCACGAGATAGACGGCGGTGATCGGCTCACCCCCCTCCGGGTGCGGCACCTTCTCCCGCACGACTCCGGGGTCCTCGTCCGGCTCCTCCGGCTCGGCGGCCAGCTCGCCCAGGCACTCGATGACGAGCCCGGTGTCCACCTGGAGCAGCTTGACCGCGTCGGCGATCAGCTTCTCCTCCGGGAGGTAGCAGTGCCCCTGGTCGGTGGCCTGCGACAGCGCGTACTGCAGCCCGGCCTTGACCCGCTCCGGGCTGTCGTGCGGGATCCCGACGGACTGGGCGATCTTGTCGGCGGTGAGGAAGCCGATGCCCCAGACGTCGGCGGCGAGCCGGTAAGGCTGGTTCTTCACGACGGAGATCGAGGCGTCCCCGTACTTCTTGTAGATCCGCACGGCGATGGAGGTGGACACCTCCACGGTCTGGAGGAAGAGCATCACCTCCTTGATCGCCTTCTGCTCCTCCCAGGCGTCGGCGATCTTCTTCGTCCGCTTGGGCCCGAGACCGGGCACCTCGATCAGCCGCTTGGGCTCCTCCTCGATGACGGTGAGGGTGTCGACGCCGAAGTGCTGCGTGATCCGGTCCGCGAAGACCGGCCCGATCCCCTTGACCAGCCCGGACCCGAGGTAACGCCGGATGCCCTGGACGGTGGCGGGCAGGACGGTCGTGTAGTTCTCGACGTGGAACTGCTTGCCGTACTGGGGGTGCGACCCCCAGCGGCCCTCCATCCGCAGGGACTCCCCCACCTGCGCACCGAGCAGCGCGCCGACGACGGTCAGCAGGTCGCCGGCGCCTCTGCCGGTGTCGACACGGGCGACGGTGTAGCCGTTCTCCTCGTTGGCGTACGTGATCCGCTCCAGGACGCCTTCGAGCGTGGCGAGCCGCCGCTCACCGGGGGCCGCGGGGGGCTGGTCGGTCATGATCCGACGGTACCGGTGGGGACTGACAGGGAGGTCGGAGAGTCGCCTTCTCAGTACTCTGGGCTCATGGACTACGCCAAGATGCGCGCCATCGCCGCGGAGCTCGGGGCCTACTCGGAGCGGCTCGAGGGGTCGTGGAGCGTAGAGATCGGGCCGTCCGGTCCGATACTGGCGATGAGGTGCCCGTCGAAGCGGCACGAGGGCACGGTCCGCCGCATCTGCAAGCAGTTGGACGCGCAACTGCCCGGCACCCACCCCGGCTACATCTGCGCGAACGGCCCCGAGATCGAGCACCCCGCCATCGGCCGTATGCGCCGCCCCGACGCCGTCGTCATCCCCGAAGCCACCCTCGACGAAGAGGGCCTGGCCGTCGACGCGACGCAGGTGCTGGCTGCCGTCGAGATCGTCTCACCGTCCAACCCGAGCAACGACTACGACGAGAAGCTGGCTGATTATCCGGCCATGAGCATCCCGCACTACATGATCGTCGACCCGCGCACCGGCACGATCGAGGTGCATTCCGAGCCGTGCAAGGGCCGCTACAGCAGCAAGGAGCCGTACATCTTCGGCGACGCGGTGCCGTTCGGGCCGTGGACGGTGGAGACGTCGGAGTTCCGCCGGTACGGCAGGGACGGCTGACGCCGGTTGTCCATGGTGCGGCGGAGGGGAGCATGGGGCTGACCTACGGCTACGACGTCTATCTGCGTCCCCGGAACGTCCCGGGGGCGCTGGCCGCCGTGGCCGAGTTGGCGCCCCCGTCCCGTGACGTGCCGCCGCTCGACGTCACACTGCCCGGCGGCGAGCGGATCACCCTCCCGTTCACGTCCGGCTTCCGCAGCGAGCCGGTCGACTGCTCCTCGGTCGACACGTTCGACCTGGACACGTCCCTCATGTTCCCGGTCGACGACGCGGTGCGGGCGTACGCGGAGTCCTACGGACTCCCGCCCGAGGAGAACGGGCGGGTCCGGATCGGGTACGTCTACCTGACGGTCCGGTTCCGGTCCTTCCTCGATCCCCGGTACACCTCCCTGGAGTTCTGGGCGGCTACGTCGGGCATGAGCCGCCTGTTCGAGCGGTCGGCGAGCATCAGGAGAACGTTCACCGACCTCGCCGCCGCCGTCGGCGCCGAGTGCTGCCAGTTCGACGTGGGCGACGGCAGCCCCGGGGAGGTGTGCTGGGTCAGCGGGGAGGCGGGCTTCCCTCCACCGCCGCGAGGAAGCGCGTGAAGGCGGCGCGGGGGAAGGTGAGGGCGGCTCGGGCGGGGGCCTTGCTGTCACGGACGGCTACGTGGGTGGCAGAGGTGGCTATCTCCACGCAGTTGTTGCCGTCGCCCTCGCCGGAGTAGGACGACTTGCGCCAGTTGTCCATTGGTGCTCACAGCTCCTTCGTCAGCCGGTGGATGAAGACACGCGATCGATCCGGGTCGAGCGAGACTGCTTCCACCTTACGGAAGCGCGTTCGATAGGCGCCGAGCTGGGCTTCGGAGTCAATGAGGAACGCACCGTGCGGCGCATCGCGCGCGACCGTATCCAGCTTGCGTACAGGCCCACCGATGTACGTCATCGTGCTTGAGGCCCTTGCGAACCCATCCAGGTCGAACGGGATAACCCGCAAGGTGATTCGGTCGGCCTCGGAAATCTCCAGAAGGCGGACGAGTTGGGACCGCGTGGCAGCGCGATCACCGACCCTGATGCGAAGTGCGGACTCGTGGATCACGATCTCGTGGGGGAACGTGGCTCTCCCCTGCCTCGTCAGCCGATGACGCACCCGCAACTCCAACTCCTCGTCGGTCAGTTCGGGAATCCTCGACGAGAAGACGGCCCGGGCGTAGTCCTCCGTCTGCAAGAGGCCCGGCACATACAGGATGGCCACATCCTGCTGGAAGGTGGCGTGGTGATCCAGTTCGGCCAGATCTAGAAAAGGCGTGGGAAGCAGCTCTCGGTACTCCTCCCACCAACCCCTTGTGCGGTCAGTGGCCATTTCCACCAGGGCATCGACGAGTTCCTCGTCCGTGCAGGCGTAATGGGAAGCGAGACGCCTGAGCCGCTGCTCACTGACTCCCGAGAGTCCTGCCTCGATCTGACTGATCTGGACGTTGCTGACACCAAGCATGCTCGCGGCCTGCCGAGCGGTGAGGCCGGCCGCCTCACGGAGTTTGCGCAGCTCCACCGCCAGGCGCAGTTGACGCGCCGTTGGTTCGCGCCTCGTGGGCAATGACGACTCCTCACCTCAACGCGTCTACGGACACGACTCGTTCGGGGTGAAGATTACGCGACCAGCTTGCCCCGCCGAAACTTTAAGGTCTACCGTCAGTGATGCGGCGCACACCGTGCGAAACCGGAAGCGCACCGTTCCGTCCTGCCACGACGGCTCCGGCAATGACACCGGTCCGCCCCTAACTCCCCTCACAGCTAAGGGAATCCCTCATGCCTGAAAACGAACCCTGGGAGTACTCCCTCTACATCCCCAACGACCTGCGCGCCGTCACCATCAGCCGCCGCACCCTCCGCCTGGTCCTCACCATGCACGGCCTGATCCGCCTCGTGGACGTGGCCGAACTGCTCGCCACCGAGCTGGTCTCCAACGCCGTACGGCACACCAAGGGCACCGCCGCCCTCCGCATCCGCTGGTCGCCGCCGGGCACGTTGCGGATCGGGGCGTGGGACGCGGATCCGGAACCGCCCGAGCCGCCCGCGCGGTTCGAGAGGGGGCCGGAGCTGGAGGAGGGGCGGGGGCTGGCGCTGGTGCGGGCCTGCGCCGACGTATGGGGCTGGCACCCGCTGGCCAGACACGGCAACCGGGGGAAGTACGTGTGGTGCGAGCTGTCGGCGGCCTGAGAAACCCGGCGACATCGGCGATCATCCCCGGGATACTGGCCGCCCATGGATGAGGTCGAAGTCGTCGTCGCCCATTCCGAGCGCGCGACGCTGCGCGTCGGCGACGTGTTCCTGAAGGTGGACGCCGATCAGGCGCGGATCGACGCCGAGGTCGAGGCGATGTCCCGCGCGCCGGTCCCGACGCCGGAGGTCCTGTGGCGCAAGCCACCCGTACTCGCGACCGCCGCACTCCCGGGGACGACGCTCGGCCGCCTCGGCGGGCCGTCGACCGGGTCGCCGGCGGCGTGGGCGGCTGCGGGCGCCGCCATCCGGAAACTGCACGACGCGCCCCTGCCGCCCCGGCGGGGCCGGGCCGGGCGGAGCATCGAGGAGTTGACGAGGGAACTCGACGACGAGTGCGGGCTGCTCGTGACGAACGGTGTCCTGCCCGCGGACCTGGTCACCCGCAACCGCCGGGTCGCCGAGGCGGCGCTGCGGCCGTGGACGCCGGCGTTCACGCACGGCGACCTGCAGATCGCGCACGTCTTCGTCGACGGCGACGAGGTCACCGGCATCATCGACTGGTCCGAGGCGGGACAGGGCGACGCCCTGTACGACCTCGCCACCTTCACGCTCGGACACGAGGAGCACCTCGACGACGTGATCGCCGGCTACGGCACCGGCGTCGACCTCGAAGTGATCCACGCGTGGTCGTCGTTGCGCAGCCTGCTGGCGGTCCGCTCGCTGATCGAGCAGGGCTTCGACCCCTTCGCACCGGGCTGTGAAGTGGATGTGCTGAGGTCCCGGATGTAAGCCTGCGCCGGCCGGCGCAGGTCACAGTGAGCGAGCCCGTTTGACGTGCAGCCGTCTGGCTGCCTAACGTGATACGCAGCCAATGGGCTGCATGTCAGAGGGGCGGAGATGGACGAGGTCTTCAAGGCGCTGGCGGACGGCAGTCGGCGACGGCTGCTGGACCGTCTGAACGCGCGTGACGGGCAGAGCCTGCGCGAGCTGTGCGCCGGGCTTGACATGGCCCGGCAGTCGGTCAGCAAGCACCTGGCGGTGTTGGAGGAGGCCCGCCTGGTCACCGTCGTGCGGCGGGGCCGGGAGAAGCTGCACTACCTCAACGCCGAACCGATCAACGCCATCGCCGAACGCTGGATCAGCCGCTACGACCGGGAGCGGGTGCGCGCACTCGCCGACCTCAAGCACGCGCTGGAGGACAACGCCATGGACAGCAACGCGTTCGTCTACACGACCTACATCAGGACCACGCCCGAGGAGCTGTGGCGGGGCCTGACCGACCCGGCCTTCACCCGGCGCTACTGGGGGCTGGAGTTCCGTACCGACTGGGCGGCCGGGTCGCCCATGGTGTGGCGGGAGCGGAGCGCCGAGACCGCCGACCCGGAGCAGGTCGTCCTGGAGTCCGACCCGTACCGGCGGCTGTCGTACACCTGGCACACCTTCACGCCCGAGTGGGCCGAGGCCAACGGGATCGACGACGAGACCCTCGCCAAGCTCTCCGCCGAGCGGCGCTCCAAGGTCACCTTCGAGATCGAGGACCTCGGCGGGTCGGTGAAACTGACCGTCGTCCACGACGGGTTCGAGCCCGGCAGCACCGCCCGCGAGATGATCCAGCACGGCTGGCCCGCCCTGGTCTCCAGCCTCAAGACGCTGCTGGAGACCGGCGAGACGCTGCCGGAACCGGGGTGAGCCGGGCGCTCACCGGCTCAGGGCCGCCTCCTCGCGCATGTGCGACAGCTTCTCCGGGTTGCGCACCGCGTACAGCCCGGTGATGCGGCCTTCGTCGAAACGCACCGCCACCACGGTGTCGAGTTCGCCGTCGAGCCGGACGACCAGGGCGGGGTGTCCGTTGACCAGGGCCGGGTCCATCCTCATCTCCATGTCCAGCTTGACCAGGCCGCCCAGCATGAGGCGGGCCACCTTGTCGGCGCCGATGATCGGCCGCAGCACCGCCTGCTTGATGCCTCCGCCGTCGCCGAGCAGGACGACGTCCGGGGACAGGACGTCGAGCAGCCCTTGCAGGTCACCCGTCTCCACGGCGCGCTGGAACGCGGCCAGCGCCTGGCGGGACTCGGTCGCCGTGACCTCCCCGCGCGGGCGGCGGGCCGCGACGTGCGCACGGGCGCGGTGCGCGATCTGCCGGACGGCGGCCGGGCTCTTCTCCACCGCCTCGGCGATCTCGTCGTAGCCGAGGTCGAACACCTCGCGCAGGACGAACACCGCCCGCTCGACCGGCGCCAGGGTCTCCAGGACCAGCATCATCGCCATCGACACGCTGTCGGCCAGCTCGACGTCCTCGGCCACGTCGGGCGTGGTCAGCAGCGGCTCGGGCAGCCAGGAGCCGACGTAGGACTCCTTGCGGCGGCCGAGCGTGCGCAGCCGGTTCAGGGCCTGGCGGGTGGTGATGCGGACCAGGTACGCGCGGCGGTCGCGCACCGTGGCGAGGTCGACTCCCGCCCACCTCAGCCAGGTCTCCTGGAGCACGTCCTCGGCGTCGGCGGCCGAGCCGAGCATCTCGTAGGCGACGGTGAAGAGGAGGTTGCGGTGCGCGACGAAGTCCTCGGTGGCCGCGTCCACGGGGCCGCCGTCGCCGGGGCCACCGTCGCCGGGGGCGGCCGCGCGCCCGGTCGCGTCGGCCCGTCCGGGCCCGTTGTGCTCGCTGGTCACCAGCTTCTCCCGTTCGTTCGGTCACGGCAGTGTCTCGCGCACAGGACACCGGTCGCCCCGGTGCTGTGACACCCGCCGCCGGTGGGATGGGTCACATCCGTCTCCTGTCACAGGCTGCGGGGCGGCGGCGTCTTGTGTTCGTCACCGAGGCACCGAGAGCGAGGACGAGATCATGGACACCCGATTCAACCTGTTCGAGAACGAGTTCGCCGGTCGGTTCGCGAAGCGGTTCGCGGGCATGGGCATGCTGATGCACGAGTCGCCGCTGCCGAAGGCCACGCAGGAGCTGGTGTCGCTGCGGGCCAGCCAGATCAACGGCTGCGGCCACTGCATCGACATGCACGTCAAGGAGGCCGCGGCCGCCGGGGAGAGCGCGGTCCGGCTCCACCTGGTCGCCGCCTGGCGCGAGTCCACCGTGTTCACCGAGGCGGAGCAGGCGGCGCTGGCCCTCGCCGAGGAGGGCACCCGGCTCGCCGACTTCCACGAGGGCGTGTCCGACGAGACGTGGGAGCTGGTGCGCAAGCACTACGACGACGACCAGGTCGCCGCGCTGATCTGCCTGGTCGCCCTGATCAACGCGGCCAACCGGCTCGCCGTGATCACCCACCAGAAGGGCGGCTCGTACGAGGCGGGGATGTTCGCCGCGGCGGTCGGCTGACGTCGGGGGCGGCTCGGGTGGTCAGGTCGTCGTCCGTGATGCTCCGGACCACCCGGCACGGCGTGCCGAGCGCGACGGACATCGGAGGGATGTCGCGGCTGACGACGCTGCCGGCGCCGACGACCGACCCGTATCCGATGCGGACGCCGGGCAGCACCACCGCGTTGCTGCCGATCCACACCTTGTCCTCGATCACGATCGGCTCGGAGAACCTCCCGAAGTCCACGCGCCGGGAGGGGTGAACCGGATGCCCCGTCGTGGTCAGCGTCACGCTGGGGGCGATCATGACCCCGTGGCCGATGCGTATCTCGACGTCGTCGACGAAGGTCAGGTTCACGTTCCCGAAGAAGTCGTCCCCGATGTGGACGTTGCTGCCGAAGCCGGCGTGGAACGGCGGCAGGAGCACGGTCCGTTCACCGACCGAGCCGAAGATCTCGGTCAGCAGCGACCGGCGCTCCTCCGGCCGGCTCGGCGGGGTGTGGTTGTAGGCGAATATCTGCTCCGTTCGCCGCAGCGGGGCCTGGAAGGCCGCTTCCGACTCGGTGTAGACGAGCCCCTCGGCGATCCGGGCCAGGACACTTTCCTCGTGTCGGTCCGTCACAGTGAGACGATCCTTTCGCTCCGCTGACGATGGGTACCGGGCGTGTGGCCGAACGCGCGGCGGAAGACGTCGATGAAGGCGCTGGTGGACGACCATCCGCACTGGTGGGCGACCCGGGTCACGGGGGTGTTCTCCGCCAGCAGGACCAGGGACCGGTGGAGCCGCAGCTGGGTGCGCCACTGGGGGAACGTCATGCCGAGGTCGTGGCTGAACAGCCGGGACAGCGTGCGCTCGCTC
>NZ_JAIOJZ010000046.1 GCF_020404845.1 Streptomyces hyderabadensis
TGGCGCGCCGGGCCGCCTCGGCGGGCACCGCGGTGCTGTGGGGCAGCGGCCAGGAGGCGGAGGGCCACACGCCGTACGGGGCGTTCGCCGAAGCCCTCGACGGCTGGCTCGCCGGGCACGACGCGGGCGAGCGGGCCCGGGTCGGCGGCGAGTATCCCGAGCTGGCCGCGTTCCTGCCGTCGCTCGGACGGGTCGCCACCGGGTCGGAGCGCAGCCCGGAGGAGGAACGCGACCGGTTGTTCCGGGCGAGCACGATGTTCCTCGGCGACCTGGCCGTCCGCTGTCCGGTCCTCGTCGTCCTGGACGACCTGCACGCCGCCGACACCGGCTCGTTCCGCCTGCTCGGCCACCTCGCCCGGCGCGCCGGGGAACGCGGCACCGCCCTGCGGTTCCTGGTGACCTACCGCGAGGAGGAGGTGCCCGAGGGCGACACCCGCCGCTCGGTCGTCGCCTCCCTGCTGCGACAGCGGCTGGGCGCGCGGGAGGAAGTGGGGCGCCTCGACGAGGAGGCGTGCCTGACCGTGGTGCGGGACGCCGCGGGACACCGCCCGGACGATCCCGCCCGTGCCCGCCGCGTGTGGGAACTCTCCCTCGGTAATCCGCTGTTCGCCCTGGAACTGACCCGCGGCCTGAACGAGGGCGGCACCGACAACGATGTCACTCCCGAAGGCGTCCGGGAGCTGGTGACCGGCCGCCTGGTCCGGCTCGACCCCGACACCCGCCGCGTGGTCGAGGCGCTCTCCGTGGCCGGCGGGGAGACCGCCCTGACCGAACTCCTCGACGTCGCCGAACACGGCTTGCGCCCGCCGGTGTCCGGCGCCGCGGCGGCCGACGCCCTGGACCGGGCCATCTCGGCCTCGCTCCTCGAAGAACGCCAGGTCGTGGTCGCGGGGCGGCCCGAGGCCGGGGTCGCCTTCCGGCACCCACTGGTCCGGCTCACCTGCTACGAACAGCTGACCACGGTCCGCCGCAGGCAGCTGCACGCCGCCTACGCCCGGACGGTGGCCCGGCGCCGCCCCGACGCCGTCGACACCCTCGCCGCCCACTTCACCCGGGCCGACGACCCGCGGGCCGCCACCTACCTGCGCCGGGCGGCCGAGCGGGCCGCGGGGCTCTACGCCAACGACACCGCCGACCGCTACTACCGGGACCTGGTGGCCCGCCTGGACGTGGACGCGGCCCGCGCCCGGCTCGCCCACGCCCATGTCCTGCGCAGAATGGGCCATTTCGAGCAGGCGGCGGACACCCTGCGGCTCGCCCTCGCGGAGTTCGCGCGGCGCGGCGGCCACGACGACGCGGTCCTCGCCGCGGCGCTGCTCGCCGAGACCCTCGTCAAGACCAGCGCCCCCGACGCCGGCCGCCGCGTCCTCCGGGAGCATCCGGTCACCGCGGACACCGCACCGGAACCGGCCGCCTGCCACCACCTCGCCCGTTCCGTCGTCCGCTGCGTCCAGGGCAGGTACGCCGACGGCGCGGAAGCCGCCCGGCAGGCCCTGGACGCCGCCCGCGACGTGCCGGGGGCCCGGGGGCAGGGGCTGGCGGCCCGCGCCTTGGCGCTGAACGCGGCCAACCTCGGCCTCGCCGGCCGCTTCGACGAAGCCCGCGAGGCGGGCGACCGGGCGCTGGCACCGGCGGAGGCGTACGGCGAGCCGACGCTGCTCGGCTCGGTCCTGTCGACCGTCCGTGAGAACGCGCGCCGGTCCGGCCGGCTGCGTGAGGCCGTCGACATCGGCACCCGCGCCCTCGGCCTCGCCGAGCGGTCCGGTGACCCGACCGCCGCCGCCTTCGAACGGGCCAACCTCGCCGAACTCCATCTGCTGCTCCAAGAGCCCGGCCCCGCCCGTGCCCTCGCCGACCACGCGGTGTCGGGTGCCGAGCCGTACGACGCCTGGTGCCTCCCCTACGCGCTGGCCACCCAGGCCCGCGTGCGGGCCTTCGCCGGCGCGGCGACCGAGGCGAACGCCCTCCTGGACCGCGCCGAGGCGGTCGCCACCGCCCGGGGCGACCGGCAGGCCGAGCACGAGGTCCGCACGGCCCGCGCGGAACTCGCCCTGCACACCGGCCGGCCCGGGGACGCGCTGCGCGCCCTGGACGGCCACTTCGCCGACGCCCCCGTACTGGCGACCTGGGCCGAACTCCTCTCCGGGAACCGCTCCGCCGCGCTGCGTCTCGCCCGCGCGGAGGTGGCGCGGAGCCGCCGCACGGGCGAACGCCTCGCCGAGGTGGAGGCCCGGACCGCCCTCGGAGCCTGCTTGTGCCGCCTCGGCCGCGCACCGCAGGGCGACGCGGAACTGCGCCGGGCCGACTCCCTCGCGGCGGCCCTCCCGTACCCGGCCGGGACCCGCCGGGTGGCGTGGGCGCGTCAGATACTGAAGGGGGCTTGAGGGACGGCCCGCGGCAGCAGGTCCAGCTCCGCGCGGACCGTCTTGCCGACGGGTACGCGGTCGAACACGCACCATCGGTCCGCCAGCGCGTCCACGAGCAGCAGCCCGCGCCCGTGCTCGGCATCCGGGGCCGCCGTGACCGTGGGGCGGCGCTCCCCCCGGCTGTCGGACACGTCGATCCGCAGCGTGTACGCGTCCAGCCGCAGCAGCACCTCGATGTCCCGCCCCGGCACCCGCCCGTGCGTCACGGCGTTCGCCGCCAGCTCGGCGACGAGCAGCGCGGCCGTGTCGGACACCGGCGAGCCGTACGGGATGCCCCAGGCGTCCAGCCGGTGCAGGACGAGGTGGCGGGCCAGTCGTGCGCCGCGCGGAGTGGAGCTGAACCGCTGGGCGAACACACGCGCGGTGACCGGGAGTCGGGGGGCGGAAGCTGGTCTCATGCCGCCCATCCCACCTGCGGAGACGCCGTTCCACCAGATCAGCGACCGGTACGCACGGTGAGCGTACGGGTGCGGACGGTGGACAGTAGGAGTAACCGTCCGTGACCATGGGCCCGTTGAGTGGGCGTGACGGGTGGGAGGTGTCCCGGATGACGGACGGTACGTGCGGCGCGGGTGAACCGGAGGCGTCGGACAGCCTCAAGGCGTTCGGCGAGGTCGTCAAGGCGTTCCGCAAACGGGCGGGGCTGACCCAGGAGGAGTTCGCGCCACAAGTGCGGTACTCGGTGCCGACGGTGGCGTCCATCGAGCAGGGGCGACGGTTCCCTCCGGTGGACTTCGTGGAACGCGCGGAGGAAGTGCTTGACGCCTTCGGGGCGCTTCGAGGCGCGGCACGGCATCTGTCGCGGCAACCGGGGCTGGCGAGCTGGTTCCGGCAGTGGGCGCGGTTCGAGGCGGAGGCGGTGAGTCTGTACACGTATGAATGCCGGTTGATTCCGGGGCTGTTGCAGACGGAGGCGTACGCGCGCACGTTGTTCACGAACCAACTGCCGCCACTGAGTGACGACCAGATCGAGGCGCATTGGTTGGCCCGGGCGGAACGGCAACGGCTGCTCAAGGAGCGACCGAACACGGCGTTCAGCTTCATCTTGGAGGAGCATCTGTTCCTGCGGCGCACAGGCGGGGCGCAGACCACCCGGGCGTTGATCGACCACGTGCTGGGGCTGACGGAGCTACGGAACGTGGAGGTGCAGGTGATGCCGGTGGCGCGGAGCGCGCACGCAGGGATGGCCGGCCCGATGCAGCTCCTGGAGACACCAGAGGCACGCTGGTTCGCCTACAACGAGGGGCAGCGGGGAGGCATGTTCGTCTCCGAACGGAAAGAGGTCAGCGTCCTCCAGATGAGGTATGCCAGGATGCGGTCACAGGCCCTCTCCCTCGACGACTCCCTGGGCCTGTTGCAGCGGATGCGAGGAGCCTCATGAACACGACGGAACTGGCCTGGTTCAAAAGCTCGTACAGCAGCAGCGGCGACGGCGACTGCGTCGAGGTGGCCCTGGCCTGGCACAAGTCCAGTTACAGCAGCGGAGGCGACGGCGACTGCGTCGAGGTGGCCTCCTGCCCCGAGACCGTCCACGTCCGTGACTCGAAGGTGCGGCAGGGCGCCCAGCTCGCCGTCTCCCCGGTGGCCTGGGCCCGTTTCCTCAGCAGCACGTGCGTCCATGAAATGGCTGGGCAGCCGTGGACGTTGGCCAGGTCATGACCCAAAGACCAGCGCCTCGCCCCCTGTCCGACGAAGCCCTCTCCGCCCTGCTCGGCAAGCAGCAGTTCGGCACGCTCGCCACCGTCAAGCGCAGTGGCCACCCGCACCTGACCACCATGCTGTACAGCTGGGACTCCGAAGCCCGTACGGTGCGGTTCTCGACGACGGCCGACCGGGTCAAGATCGGGCATCTGCGGCGCAACCCGCGTGCGGCGCTGCATGTGCAGGGTGGCGACGTGTGGTCGTTCGCCGTCGCCGAAGGCGAGGCCGAGGTGTCCGAGAGCACGACCGCTCCCGGTGACGCCGTCGGGCGGGAACTGCTCGCGATGGTCCCGCAAGCCGCGAAGCCGGAGGACGAATCGGCGTTCCTGGAGCAACTGGTCGCCGAGCGCCGGGTGGTCATTCGGTTGAGGGTGGACCGCCTGTACGGCACGGCACTCGACATCGACGGCTGAGGACCGGCCGAGGGGCGCGGCCCGGCGACGGGCCGGGCCGCGCCGGGCCACGGGTCAGCGGGGCTCGGGGGCTTCGATGGACACCTTCGGCAGCTTTCGGGCCAGTGGTGCGGGCAGCCACCATGCCCACCTGCCGAGCATCTGCATCACGGCGGGAACGATCAGGCAGCGGATGACCACGGCGTCGAGGAGGATCGCGACGGCCAGGCCGAGCCCGAACTGCTGGAGCATGCGATCGGGGCTCAGGACGAACGCCCCGAAGACGAACATCATGATGCCGGCGGCCGCGGTGATGACCTTGCCGGTGGCAGCGAGTCCTTCCCGTACGGATTGCGCGGGATCCTTGGTACGCAGCCATTCTTCGTGGATGCGCGAGACGAGGAAGACCTCGTAGTCCATGGAGAGCCCGAAGACGATCGCGAAGATCAGAGCGGGGATGAACGCCTCGACGGGGCCGGGCTGGGCACCGAACCAGCCGTGCTGGAACACCAGGGTGATCACGCCCAGCGCGGCCGAGATGGACAGCAGGTTCAGGACGGCGGCCTTGACGGGGATCCAGATGGACCGGAAGACCAGCAGGAGCAGGATCGAGGAGACACCTACGACGACGGCGACGAACAGCGGCAACCGGTCGGCGAGGGTCTCGGAGACGTCCTGGGAGGCAGCGGTGGCACCACCGACCAGCACCTCGGCGCCGGTGGCGTGTTCCAGCGGTGGGGCCACGTCGTCGCGCAGGTGGTGGACGAGGTCCACGGTGCCGGTGGACTGCGGAGAGGTCGTCGGGTAGACGAATACGGTGGACAGGGCGCCGTCCTCGGAGGGCATCGCCGGGCTGGCCTCGGCGACGCCGTCGGTGGTGGCGAGCTGGGCCTGGACGGCCTGGCCCGCTTGCTGGTCGCCCTTGACCAGGACGATGAGCGGACCGTTGAAGCCGGGGCCGAAGCCTTCGGCGAGCAGGTCGTAGGCGTGCCGGGAGGTGGTGTCCTGCGCGTCGTTGCCGGAGTCGGCGAAGCCCAGGCGCATGCCCAGGGCCGGTGCGGACAGGGCCAGGAGTGCGATGACACCGACCAGCAGGGTCGGAACCGGGCGGCGCTGCACGGCACCCGCCATGGCCCGCCACCTGTTGCCTTCGGTCATGCCCTTCTTCGCGGCCCTGGCCCGCTGTTTGAGGACGTGCCGCTGGATGCGGTCGCCGAACAGGGCGAGAAGGGCGGGCAGCAGGACGAGGGAGGCGGCGATCGTGACCAGGACGGTGACGGCCACCGCAAGGGCGATGCCCTGCAGGGAGCCGAACCCGAGGGCGACCAGGCCGAGGAGGGCGACGATGACGGTGCAGCCGGCGAAGAAGACCGTGCGCCCGGCGGAGCCCAGGGCCTTGCGGCCCGCCTCGTCGGGCTCGGCTCCCGCCAGGAGTTCGTGGCGGTAGCGGTAGAAGATCAGGAGGGCGTAGTCGACCCCGACGCCGAGCCCGATGAGCAGGAGGATGGGCGGGGTGAAGTCGGCGACGGTGAAGATGTGCGAGGCCAGGGCGATCAGGCCGATGGCGCCGCCGACCGCGAACAGCGCGGTGATCAGAGGCAGCGATGCCGCCAGGAGCGAACCGAACAGCAGCACCAGGATGACCAGGGCGGCCACGATCCCGGTCAGTTCCGCGGTCGGGGGCGCCTGGTCCTCGGCGTTGCGCGCGGCCTCTCCGCCGACCTCGACCTGGAGGTCGTCGGTAGCGATGTGCTGGGCGACGTCGAGGATCTCGGCGACGTCCTCCTTGGGGACCTCCTCGACCTTGCCGTCCAGGGTGACGGAGGCGTAGGCGATCGTGCCGTCCTCGGAGACCGCCGAAGCGTCGGCGAAGGGGCTGCGCACATCCGCGACCCCGGCCATCTGCCTCACCTCGGCCAGCATCGGCTCGACGCGGTCCTTGGCACCCTGGACGCCCGCGATGTCCTTGAAGACGATCTGGATGCTGTCGCCCGCCTGGTCACTGCCGTGCTGCTCGAACAGGTCGGTGGCCCGCTGGGAGTCCGTGCCCGGCAGCGTGAAGTCGTTCTTGTACGCGGAGCCGACCGCGGTCGAACCCAGCGTGATGGCGGCCACGACCGCCACCCACAGGACGAGGGCCGCCCAGCGGTGGCGCTGCGCCCAGCCGGCCAGGGCGCCGAACCGGCCGTGGGATGCGGACGTGTCGGCTCCCGACGGGGGCGGGGCGAGGGGCGCGGCGGAGCCGCGAGGGGAAGACATGGACCTACCTCGGGTCGGAGCGGGTGTTGCCTGGAGTCACCGCCGCGCCCACCGCCGCTCCGGCGAGCGCGGGTACACCGACTACGAGTCCGGCGAACAGACCGGTGACCGTGATCGAGAGCGTTCCGGCAGCGGTGACCAGCAGGATTCCGGCCGCGGCACCCACGAGCGCACCGACGACGGCGGCGCTGAAACGGGTGGGGGCGATGGACGACGACATGCCTTCGATCCTGCTGGCCGCACCGGCCGCGGGCGTCGGCCCCCGGCTGACAGTCCATGGCGGGGGACGTACTCCCGCTGGTGTACGTCCCCCGCCGGCGCGTACTCCTCCAGCACGCACCCCGAGCCCAAAAGGGAACATAATCCACCAGGTCGTGGCGTGCTCCGGGCAGTATGGAGCAGTGCCGCACCTCGACGTCTCCCGCCTCCGCCTGCCCACCGGGCCGCGTGCCGACCTGGCGCTCGCCGGAGTCGTCCTGGCCCTGGCAGGCGTGGCCGAGGGGCAGCGCCTCGGCGCGGACTGGGCCGCGAGCCCTTCGGTGATCGGCTCCTGGACACTGGCCGCGACGGTGTGCGCGGTACTGCCGCTGCGCCGCCGCCACCCGGCGGCGGTCGGCTGGTGCACGGTCCTCGGCACCGGCGCCTACTACCTGCTGAGCACCGTCGACGGCCCACTCGTGGTCATCCCGATCGCGGCCCTGTACACGCTGGCGGCCCGGGGACGGATCCGGACGTCGGTCGCCATGGCCGCGGTCATGGTGATCGGCGTGGGCGTGGGAGCGCTGGTCGGCACCGGGGACGTCACCGGCACGGCAGTGTTCATGCTGACGGGCTGGCTGGTGGCGGTGGTGGCGCTGGGCGCGATGCGCCACGACCGGCTCGCCTACGCCGAGGCGCAGGCCAGGGGGCGCGCCACCCAGGAGCGCCTGCGCATCGCCCGCGAACTGCACGACGTCGTCGGCCACACCATGTCGGTGATCCACGTGCAGGCGTCCGCCACCCTGCACCGGCTGCCGAAGAACCCCGGGCTGGCCGAGGAAGCTCTGACCGCGATCAAGCAGAGCAGCAAGGACGGCCTGCGAGAACTCCGCGCCACGCTGGGCGTGCTGCGCCAGGTCGACGAAGAGGCACCCACCACGCCCGCACCCGGGTTGTCCGGGATCGACGAGCTGATCTCCACGGCGGCGCGGGCCGGCCTGGAGGTCCGCCTCGAACGCGCGGGAGCCGACGCCCCACTGCCGGCCGCGGTGGACCTCGCCGCCTATCGCATCGTGCAGGAGTCACTGACCAACGCCGTCCGGCACAGCGGCGCCCGGCACGTCGTCGTCGGCCTCCACCACGACCGACGGGCCCTGGTCCTCTCGGTCACCGACGACGGGCCGGGACCGGCCCGCGCGGGGCACGGCAGCGGCATCGCGGGCATGGCCGAACGGGCACGCGCCCTTGGCGGCACCCTGAGCGCCGAACCCGGGCGCTCCGGCGGTTTCACCGTCCGGGCCCGACTACCGTTTCCGGACCACCACGAGCCGATCGGCGGAGCAGCTCATGATCAGGATCCTGCTGGCGGATGACCAGCGCCTCGTGCGCGCGGGGATCCGCGGCATCCTCGACGACGAGGACGACCTGCACGTCGTCGCCGAAGCCGCCGACGGGCGCGCCGCCGTCGCCGCGTGTCGCGAACTGCGGCCGACGTGGTGCTGATGGACATCCGCATGCCCGGCATGGACGGCCTCGAAGCCGCCCGCCGCATCACCGCCGACGAGCACCTGGCAGCGGTGAAGGTGGTGATGCTCACCACCTTCGACCTCGACGAGTACGTGTACGGAGCCTTACGCTTCGGCGCCTCGGGCTTCCTGGTCAAGGACACCGAACCGGCCGAACTGCTGCACGCGGTCCGGGTCGCCGCGCGCGGTGACGCGCTCATCAGCCCCTCGATCACCCGTCGGCTGATCGCCGAGTTCGCCGACCGTCCGGACCGCGTCCGTCCGCCCGACCAGCGGCTCGACGCCCTGACCGACCGCGAACGTGAGGTCATGCGGTTGATCGCCGCCGGCCACACCAATGGCGAAATCGCCGCCCGGCTGGTGGTCTCCCCACTGACCGCGAAGACCCACGTCAGCCGGATCATGGCCAAGCTCGGTGCCCGCGACAGATCCCAGGTCGTGGTCATGGCCTACGAGTACCGCATGGTCAGCCCCGGCTGGCTGACGGACTGAACGGTCACAGTCCCGCGAGGAGTCCCGCCAGCGGGGCCGGTGGCGGGGCGCCGTCCAGCGCCTGCACCAGGAGGCTGCCGTAGCGGATCTTGCGGCCCTTCCTGGTGCTGAGGAAGCGGCGCAGCTGCTGCTGACGGGTGCGGCCGTGCTGGGCGGGCTGGGACAGGAAGGTCTGCCAGGGGCGGAGTTCGTCCTCGGAGCGTATGACCTCCTCGACCCGCTCCGGGCCCAGCGCCCGGATCATCTCGTCCTCCAGGTCGGCCACGCAGACGTGGAAGTCGCGCACGGCGCCCGCGCGCTGCCAGCCCCGGTCGTAGAAGGGCTCCTCGCGGGCGTCGCAGAGGCCGGTCAGGCGCAGGCCGAGGCCGGGCGGGCCGAGCAGTCCGGCGTAGCGGCCGACGCTCATCGCGCCGCCCATCGACACCACGGCCACGCCCTCGGCGGTCAGGTCACGGCCTTCGCGGGCCGCCAGGGCCTCGACGGCGGCGAGGTCGCTGGGGCCCTCCAGCAGCACCGCCGTCCGCAGGCCGAGGTCCGCCGCCAGCTGTGCCGCCGTGTCTCCGGCGCCGCCCGCCGCCGCCCAGCGGGCCAGCTCGTCCCGGAACGCGTCCATGTCCGCCATGCGGTGAGTGTGCCCCACCTCGGGGCGGCACGGCACGGGATTTCCGCTCAGGCCCCGCGCAGCGGGTTGGGCAGCGGCCGGTAGCGGGCGTCGGCGCCGTCCGCGCCGGTCCAGCGCAGCAGGAGGTTGGTCTTGGCGGGGAGGGCGGGGGCGGTGAGCAGGGCCGGGATCTCGGGGAGGTCGTGGCGGGACAGTTCGCGGCGGACGGCGGGCCAGGGGGCGAGGCCCGGGTGGTGTTCGGTGAGGGCCGCGGCGATTTCGTACAGGTGGTTGACGACCAGGCAGTAGACCAGGCGCTCCCAGCCGGCCGCCCGCGGGGTGTCCGGCAGGAGTTTGACGCCCTCCGCGTCCCGGAAGAGGGCCTGCACCGGCAGGCCGGCCTCGTCCACGGCGATCAGGGTGTTCTGCAGGTGCGCCTCCAGGACGACGCCGTCGTCGGCGAAGGCGGTCAGGACGGGCGGCACGACGGCGGCGAGGTATGCCTCCCACCAGGCCGCCGGGTCCGCGGTGGCGGTCAGCGGGCTGCCCGGGAAGCCCTCCACGAGCGCGGCGGCCAGCAGCGGGGTCGCGCCCGGCAGCAGGTGGTCCCGCAGGCCGTCGCGGACGACGACGGCCAGCTCCTCGAAGGCGAAGTCCGCGGTGCGGTGGCCGCGGTCGCCGAGCCAGGCGGCGGGGGGCCCGACGGAGGCGAAGGCCTCGCTGACCGCGGTGTCGGTGCGGCGCAGGCGCATCAGGTCGTGGCGCCACAGGCGGCGGATGTCGTTGGTGACCCGCACGTCGAGGCTGAACTTCAGGAACAGGTCCTGTCCGGGCAGGTACTCGGGCGCGTACACCGTACGGATCGCGGCCGTGGGCCAGGCGAAGAAGCCGGTCGTGCCCACCCGGACGAGCCTGCCGTCGGCGAAGGCGGGGGCCAGGGCCGGTGCCGTCAGCTCCAGCTGCCAGGGGTGGGCGGGCAGCAGGCGGTAGCCGGGCGGGGCCTTGCCGAGGGCGTCCAGGGCGGCGGTGTCCCCCTCGTCGACGACGGTGTCCTCGCGCACGGCGAGCAGGGTGAGCGGGAAGCGGGCGTGCGCCTCGGGCGCGTACGGCAGCCACCCGGCGTGCGGGCCGCCGCCGCGCGCCTTGGGGGCGGGGTGGTGGGTGTGGCCGGTGAGCAGGGCCTGTTCGGAGCGCAGGTACGGGTCCGCGGGTGGGGTGGCACGCGCGCGTGCCGTCAGCAGCGCGGCCACCGCGTCCCGGCTGTCGGTCATCTCGGTGGGCAGTTCGTGGTTGGGCACACCGGTGTGCCGGCGCAGCGCCTCGGCGACGAGCTTCACCAGTTCGGCGTGGTCGACGCGGTGCCACCCGTCCGCCGTGCGGACCTCAGGTTCGGCGGGCCGGCGGCCCTGGCGCACCCGCAGCAGTCTGCCGCCGGGCAGCCGGTACACGGGGCGGGCGCCGGGGCCCGGCAGCGGTTCGGCCACCTCGCGCAGCAGGCAGTTCAGCAGCGGTACGGCCGCGTGGGCGTCGGCGCGGCGGGCCACGTCGTCCCGGGAGTCGGCGCCGGTGGGCGGGGGCAGGAGATCCACGCGTTCCACTCGTTCCCTACGGTCGGTCCATGGCGGTGCGGACGGAGACGATCAGTATGTCTCTCGTGGTGGCCCTCGTCGGCCCTTCGCCGTGACGCCGTACCCGTCCGCCCGCCCGCACCCGAGGAGCCAGATCGTGCATCGTCCCCCCAGCGCAGCGACCGCGGTCGCCGACGAGGTGGCGGCCGTCCGTCCCGCTCTGGCCGCCCGGTTCACGGCCGAGCGGCCCGGGGCCCGTGCGGCCGTGCTGTCCCGCCTGTGGCGTGCCCTCGCCTTCGAACCGCTGCCGTGGATCGAGGGCCGGGAGCGCTCCGGGGACGGACTCCTCCTGCGGCTGCGGGACGGCCGCCGGCTGACCGGTCCGGCCGCCGACCCGTACCGCACGGACGCGTACGCCCCGGTGGTACGGCTGGACGAGGTCGCCTACGACGACCCGGAGCGGCTGATGACCGACCTCGCCGTACCGCACGCGGCCTCCTTCGCCGCCGAACTCGGGCACAGCGCGGCGTCCTTGGCGCTGTCGCGCGCGACGCAGCCCCCGGCGGTGCGGGAGGGGGCGCCGGAGAATCACCCGGACGAGTGGCCGGACAGCGACTGGGGCTGGGAACGGCGGGTGGTCGACGGGCATCCGTACCACCCGGGCTGCCGTGCGCGACCGGGTTTCTCGGTGGCGGAGCAGCTGGCGTACGGGCCCGAGCACGGGCCGGTGGTGGAGCTGGGGCTCATGCCGGTCCCGGCGGCGGAGTGCCTGGTGGCGGGGGTGTGGCCGCGGGAGCTGCGGGACGGGGCGCGGGTGCTGGTCCCGGTGCATCCGTGGCAGGCGGCGCACGTGCTCAAGCAGTCGTGCGAGGCCGGACCGGCCGCGCGTCCGCTGATGTCCCTGCGGACCCTCGCGGTGCCCGGCTCGATGCACGTCAAGACCGCGCTGAGCGCCCGGCTGACCTCCTCGGTGCGGGACATCTCGGTGGCCTCGGTCGCCGCGTCGGCGGACCTGTCCGCGTTCGGGGAGCGGCTGGCGGCGCGCCTGGACGGCCTGCTCCACGTGACCCGCACGCCGGGCGCGGCCACCGCCCACTCCTCCGACCTGGCCGCCGTGCTGCGCGAGTCGCCCCGGGTCTACGCCTCGGCGGGCGAGCACGTCGTGCCGGTGGCCGCGCTGGCGACCACCGGACTGCCGCGCTCGCCCGCGTGGCTCGCCGCCTTCGCCCGGCTCGCGCTCACCGTCGGGCTGCGCGCGCTGGAGCTGGGCGTGGCCCTGGAGGCCCACGGTCAGAACCTGCTGGCCGTGCTGTCCCCGACGGGCGACCCGGTGCGCCTGGTCTACCGCGACTTGGCGGACATCCGCGTCTCCCCGGCCCGACTGGCCCGGCACGGGATCGCCGCCCCCGGCCTGCCCGCCCGGATCCTGACCGACGAACCGGCCGCCCTGCGCCGTAAGTTGTTCGGTTCGCTGGTGGGGGGCGCGCTGGCGGCGACGGCCGGTTCGGGCCCTGCGCTGCGCGCGGCCCTGGAGGCGGCGGTGCCCGAACTGCCCCGCACGGCGGACACGGTGTCCCTGTGCGAGGAGCCGCTGCCGGTGAAGGCGCTGACGGTGATGCGGACTTCACCGGGGAGCACGGGTGATCTGTGGACGGAGCTGCCCAATCCGCTGCGGTGGAGGTGAAGTCGGGGCAACGGCGCGGTCTCGTTTTGGAGCCCGGCGGCACTGATCAATAGGATCCGCCGATGATCACAAGAACACGGCTGGCGGCGGGTGCCTGTGCCCTGCTCGCCGCGCTGGCGGCCGGGTTGGCGTTCCCGGCCGGGGCGAGCGCCGGTGAACCCACGGGTGAGGACGCGCCGAAGGTCGACCTCGTGCTCGACGTCAGCGGTTCGATGCGGACGCGGGACATCGACGGCGGTACGCGCATGGCCGCGGCGAAGCAGGCGTTCAACGAGGTGCTCGACGCGACGCCGGAAGAGGTGCAGCTGGGCATCCGGACGCTCGGCGCGGACTACCCGGGCGACGACCGCAAGACCGGCTGCAAGGACACCGCGCAGCTCTACCCGGTCGGCCCGCTGGACCGCACCGAGGCGAAGACGGCGGTGGCGACCCTTTCGCCGACCGGCTGGACGCCGATCGGGCCCGCGCTGCTGAAGGCGGCCGACGACCTCGACGGCGGCGCGGGCTCCAAGCGGATCGTGCTGATCAGCGACGGCGAGGACACCTGCGCCCCGCTGGACCCGTGCGAGGTGGCCCGCGAGATCGCCGCCAAGGGCATCGGGCTGACCATCGACACGCTGGGCCTGGTCCCGAACACCAAGATGCGGCAGCAGCTCAGCTGCATCGCCGAGGCGACCGGCGGCACCTACACCTCCGTCGAGCACACCGACGAACTGACCGACAAGGTCAACCAGTTGGTGGACCGGGCGGCCGACCCGGTGGTGACGCCGGTGGCCACCGAGGGCGCGGACGCGTGCGCGAAGGCTCCGACGCTCAAGTCGGGGCTGTACACCGACCGCGAGGAGTTCGGTCAGCAGCGCTGGTACCGGGTGGACGTGGCGCCCGGCCAGGAGCTGCGCGCCTCCGTGAGCGTGGGCGCCGACCGGGCCGTGAACCCCTCCTACGGGGTGCTGCTGCGGGCGGTGACCGCGCACGGCCGGGAGATCGTGCGCGGCGAGGCGGCGGGCGACGGCCGTACCGACGTGCTCTCGACGGGCCTGCGCTACCCGAAGGCGGTCAGCGACGAGGACGACGCCCCGGCCGAGGCCGTGTGCCTCCAGGTGACCAACTCCTTCTCCGTCGCCTCCGGTGTGAAGACCACGCCCGGTCTGCCGCTGGAGCTGACCGTCGACGTCGTGGACGGTCCGGGCGACTCCGACGACGTGGCGGCCTTCGGCCTCGGGCGCGGCTGGTGGCTGCTCGGCCTGCTGGTGCTGGTCGGCTTCATCGCCGGTCTGCTGTGGGGCTGGCTCTCGCGCTGGCGGTTCGCGATCTGGAGGACCAACTGATGCGACTCACCCGAGCGTTGAGCGCGGCCGTGCTGCTGCTCGGCCTCGCCGCGGCTCCCGCGGCGGCCGACTCCTCACCCTCCGCGAGCCCGTCCGGGGACGGTGACGCGCCGACCACGGCGGGCACGTCCTTCCGCACGGCGACCGAGTTCGAGCAGGGGCAGGTGGCCACGGCCAACGGTGCCGCGGGCGACTACCTGTACTGGTCGTTCCCGGCCGACGCCGAACAGCGTCCCACCGTGAAGGCCACGGTGAAGCTGCCCGAGACGCACGCAGCCCAGACCTGGCGGGTCGACGTGTACGACGGACTGCGCCGCCGCCAGGCGTGCCAGTGGGGCGCCCAGGCCCGCACCGCCGACGCGGGCACCTCCGCCGTGGAGCTGGCCTGCGTCCTGCGCACCGTGCGCGCCTGGACCGAGCCGTGGGCCAACGACCCGCTGCCGGGCACCTACTACGTCCGGCTGACGGCGGTGAACGTGCCGACCTCCGATCTCGGCGTACCGGTCTCCGCCGAGGTCCGGGTGGACTCCAAGGACATCGGCGGCGCCGCGGCGGTGGACGGTTCGCTGGCCGAGCCGCTGGTGCCGGGCATCGCGGTGACGTCCGGTGCCGGCCAGGGCGACGAGGACGACAAGAGCGCCGTACTGTCCGCGATCGAGCCGGAGGACGGCTGGTCGTCGGGCTGGTGGTCGGACCGCTGGGTGTGGAGCGGGATCGGGGCCGTGCTGGCCGCGCTCGCGGGCATCGGCGGTTACGCGCTGACCCGCGGCTCGGGACGGCCGTCCCGGGTGCCGCCCGGCGCCTGACCCGCCATCAGGAGGCCCGCCCCGGCGGGCCTCCTGTCGTTTCGGCCCCCGTTCGTCCCTCCCGCGGCATCCGCAGCACCTTGGCTCATCCCTCCCGCAGCGCCTTGGCCGCGGGGCCGTCGCCGGTCACCCGGACCCGGCCGCCCCGCACCGCCTCCGGCAGGCCGATCTCGCCCCGGCCCAGGGCCACGCACGTCGCGGCGTCCAGCACGAGCCGGGCGTCGGGCTCCCCGGGCGCGGCCCCCTCGCCGTACACGGGCCCCTCCGCCGAATCCGCCGCCGCGTCGGCGTGCAGGTGGAAGTCGCCCTCCTCCAGCCGGACTTCCACGAGTCCCTGGGCCGCCCCGGCCTCCCGCAGGGCCCGCAGCAGCGGCAGCGCGAACCAGTGCGCCCGTACGGCGTCCGTGGGCCGCCGCTCGCCCAGCTCCCCGGCGCCCCACGCGCCGAGCGCCTCCAGGACGGGCAGCAGGCCGCGTCCCCGCGCGGTGAGTTCGTAGACGTAGGCCGCACCCGGCGGGGGCAGCCGGCGCCTGGTCGCCAGCCCGTCGCGCTCCATGTCCTTGAGCCGCGAGGCGAGTACGTCCGTGCTGACGCCGGGCAGGTCGGCGTGCAGGTCGGTGTAGCGCCGCGGACCGGCGAGCAGCTCGCGGACGATCAGCAGGGTCCAGCGGTCGCCGACGGCGTCGAGCGCGCGGGCGGCGGAACAGTACTGGTCGTAGCTGCGGCGAGGACGAGGTGACATGCGACGCAGTGTAGACAAGTTGTTGGACTTTCCAAGCTGCTACTTGGTAAAACCAAGCAACACCAGATTCCGGAGGGGAAGCCGCGCATGGAGTTCCGGCAGTCGAACAAGCTCAGCGAGGTCTGTTACGAGATCCGCGGCCCGGTCATCGAGCACGCCAACGCGCTGGAGGAGGCGGGCCACAGCGTCCTGCGCCTCAACACCGGCAACCCGGCCCTCTTCGGCTTCGAGGCGCCCGAGGAGATCGTCCAGGACATGATCCGCATGCTGCCGCGGGCGCACGGCTACACGGACTCGCGCGGCATCCTCTCCGCCCGCCGGGCCGTCGCCCAGCGCTACCAGGCCCTCGGCCTGGAGGTGGACGTGGACGACGTCTACCTGGGCAACGGAGTGTCCGAGCTGATCTCCATGGCCGTGCAGGCCCTCCTGGAGGACGGCGACGAGGTCCTGATCCCCGCCCCCGACTTCCCCCTCTGGACGGCGGTGACCACCCTCGCGGGCGGCAGGGCGGTGCACTACCTCTGCGACGAGCAGGCGGAGTGGTACCCGGACCTGGCCGACATGGAGGCGAAGATCACCGACCGCACCAAGGCGGTCGTCATCATCAACCCCAACAACCCCACCGGCGCGGTCTACCCCAAGGAGATCGTCGAGGGCATCCTCGACCTCGCCCGCCGGCACGGCCTGATGGTCCTCGCCGACGAGATCTACGACCAGATCCTGTACGACGACGCCGTGCACCACTCGGCCGCGTCCCTCGCCCCCGACCTGGTGGTGCTGACCTTCTGCGGCCTGTCCAAGACGTACCGAGTGGCGGGCTTCCGCTCCGGCTGGCTGGTGGTCACCGGGCCGAAGCAGCACGCCAAGGACTACCTGGAGGGCCTGACCATGCTGGCCTCCATGCGCCTGTGCGCCAACGCCCCCGCCCAGTACGCCATCCAGGCCGCGCTCGGCGGCCGCCAGTCCATCCGCGAGCTGACGGCCCCCGGCGGACGGCTGCACGAACAGCGGGACGTGGCCTGGGAGAAGCTCAACGAGATCCCCGGCGTCTCGTGCGTGAAGCCCAAGGGCGCGCTGTACGCCTTCCCGCGCATCGACCCGGCCGTCCACAAGATCCACGACGACGAGCGCTTCGTCCTCGACCTGCTGCTCAGGGAGAAGATCCAGGTGGTGCAGGGGACCGGTTTCAACTGGCCTTCCCCCGACCACTTCCGCATCCTGACCCTGCCCCACGCGGAGGACCTGGAGGCGGCGATCGGCCGCATCGGACGCTTCCTGAGCGGCTATCGGCAGTAAGGACGCCTCCCGGCACACGCGGCGGCCGGGACCACGCGAAACGGCGCACACGTTTTCGATCTCGGTGGCAGACTGCCCGGACCGACAGGAGTGATCGATCCTGTAGTACCCCATGGAGGCAGCAGGTGGCAGTGCCCAGACCCAGCCTGACGACAGCGTGCGTCGTGATCATGATGCTGTCGATCGCGAGTTGCGGCGGGAGCGACGGCGACACGGGAGCCGCCGCCGCGAAGCCGGCCGCAAGCAGCGCGTCGGCCGCCCCCGCCTCCCCGGCCGGCCACCAGGGCGAGGCAGCCGGCAAGTCGCTGAAGCAGGTGGAGAGCGACCTCCGCTTCGCCACGGCTCCGCACGGCGATCTGCACGTCCAGGAGCGTCCGCCCGGCGCCTGCACCCTGCACGCCACCGTGCCGACCGCGAAGGTCCTCGGCAACACGGCGATGACGGAGGTCGTCGCGCGGCTGCGCTCGCACGGCTGGACGCCGAACGGTCCGGTCGAACAGGTGTCCGACAATGAGGACGACGGCAACCTCACCCGCGTCACGTCCGGCGACTGGGACGTCACGCTGGGGGCGGCTCCCATGCCCCCGGAACTCAAGGAGGCATACGCTCCGGATCAGGGCGCGATCGTCATCGGTGCCCTCTCGCCCTGCAAGGGCTCTTCCAGCGCGCTGCCCAGCCCTACCGCCCGACCCTGACCGGCAGGTCGGAGGCCGGACTCGCCGCCCGGGGGCACGTGGCCCGTAACCTGAAACCCATGGGTGATCTTTTTCTGGTCCGGCACGGTGAGACCGAGTGGTCGCGGTCCGGGCGGCACACCGGGCTGACGGACGTCCCGCTGACCGAGAAGGGGCGGGAGCAGGCACGGAGTCTGGTGCCGTTGATCCGGTCGCACCGCATCGGGGCGGCCTTCGTCAGCCCCTTCCAGCGGGCCCGGGAGACGGCCGAGCTGATCGGCCTGCACGAGGTGCGCATCGAGCCGGACCTGCACGAGTGGGACTACGGCGGCTACGAGGGGATCACGACCGTCGAGATCCACCGGGCCCGTCCGGACTGGTTCCTGTTCACGGACGGGGTGGCGCCCGGACCGCCGGACCACCCCGGAGAGACGCCCGAGCAGGTGGGCGAGCGGGCCGACCGGGTGCTGGCCACGGTGGAGGCCGCGTTCGCCAACACCGAGGGGTGTGTGGTGCTGGTGGCGCACGGACACTTCCTGCGCGTGCTGACCGCCCGGCACCTAGGCCTCCCCGCGTCGCACGGGGCGCTGTTCCAGCTGGGCACGGGCACGCTGTGCCGGCTGGGCACGGAGCACGGGCGGCCGGTGATCGCGGCCTGGAATGTCAGACCCCCGTCGTAGTCTTCGAAGGCGTCACCGGTGAGCCGACGAGAGAAGGGGGGCGCGCCGTGGCCCTGTCGCCCACCGCCGCACAGCGGCGGGTCATCGACGCCGCCGATCCCGCCACCGGGCGGCTGAAGGGTACGCCGGCCCAGCTCGCGGCGCTGGTGAAGCGCGGGCTCGCCTTCCGGCATCCGCGCCCGCCGCACGATCACTTCCTCACCCCGGCCGGGCACCGGATACGGGAGGCGGCCGACGCCCCGGAAGCGGTGACGAGGTCACCCGAGGCGCGCGCCGCACCGGACACCGGGGGTGTGTTCGCCGCGCGGGTGGGCGGGGAAGAGGCCGCCCCGGGCGACACAGGGCCCGCACGACTGCGGGAGGTGCGCGGCGCCTGGCAGGGGCTCCTGGAACTGCGCCGGATGACGCATCCCGACGGGAGCACCGACCGGCCGTGCGCGTGGGAGCGGTCGCATCTCGTGCGGGCCGCCGCGCTGGCCCTGGAGGCGGCCGGACACCGCCCGGCCGGACCGGGCGGCGACGACGGATACCGGGTGCGCGCGACCCCGCAGCCCGAGGCGGTCGCGGTGTACGAGCCCGACGGCGCCGCGTTGCGGGCCTGCGCGGCGACGCTGGAGCGGGCGGGCTGGCAGGCCGGGGAGCACACCGAGCCGCGCACCCGGGTCCGTTATCTGCTGGCCTCCCCGCGGAAGGTGTGACAGCCGCATGTCAGGATCGGTCCGTCCGTCCATGTGCGAAGAGAGGCAGCAGCGGTGAGCGAGCCGTTTTCCGTCCCCGTGACCGTCCGCGGGTACGAGACCGACACCCAGGGCCACCTGAACCAGTCCGTGTATCTCAACTACGCCGAGCACGCCCGCTGGTCGATGCTCCAGGCGGCCGGGATCCGGCAGGCGGACCTGGTCGCTCGCGGGGTCGGGCCGGTGGCCCTGGAGACCACCATCCGGTTCCGCCGGGAGCTGCTCGCCGGGGACGAGGTCACGGTGTCCTGTGCGTTCGAGTGGGGCGAGGGCAAGACCTTCCGGATCCGGCAGCTCGTCACCAAGACGGACGGCACGGTCGCCGCCGAGGTCGAGGCCGTCGGCGGGCTGATGGACCTGAAGCAGCGCAGGCTGGTGCCCGACCCGGCGCGGCGCTTCAAGGAACTGGCGGCGGAGCCGGGCCTGTTCGGACTGTAGACCCGGTTCCGCCGCCCCGTCCCCGGCGTCACTTCATCGCCGCCTCCCGGGAGGCCTCGCTGATCTCGTCGCCCGCCTCCATCGGGTGGGTGACGTCCTCCGCGTCCCGTTCCCGGCCGCCGATGTGGTTGAAGACCAGGTTGAGCAGCACGGCGGCCACGCAGCCGGTCGAGATGCCCGAGTCGAGGATGATCCGCGCGTTCTCCGGGAACGAGTGGTAGAACTCCGGGGCCGCGATCGGGATGATGCCGACGGCCAGCGAGACCGCCACGATCAGGACGTTGTTGTCCTTGTCCAGGCTCGCCCGGACCAGGGTCTGGATGCCGCTGGCCGCGACCGAGCCGAAGAGGACCACGCCGGCCCCGCCCAGGACCGGGCGCGGGACGACGGCGATGAGCGAGGCCGCCATCGGGCACAGGCCCATCAGGACCAGGAAGCCGCCGCCGACCGCGACGACGTAGCGGCTGCGGATCTTGGTCATCGCGACCAGGCCGATGTTCTGGGCGAAGGCGCTGCACATGAAGCCGTTGAAGACGGGGCTGAGGGCGGAGCCCAGGGTGTCGGCGCGCAGGCCGGCCGCGATGGTCTTCTCGTCCGCCGGGCGGTCCACGATCTCGCCGAGGGCGAGCATGTCGGCCGTGGACTCGGTCATCGACACCACCATCACCACGCACATGGAGATGATCGCGGCGATCTGGAACTGCGGGGCGCCGAAGTGGAACGGGGTCGGGAAGCCGACGACGTCCGCGTCCGCGACCGGACCGAAGTCCGTGACGCCGAAGGGGATGGCGACGAGGGTGCCCGCGATCAGGCCGAGCAGCACCGCGATCTGCTTGACGAAGCCGCGGGTGAAGCGGCGCAGCAGCAGGACGATGACGAGGGTGATGGCGGCCAGGCCCAGGTTGGTCGCCGAGCCGTAGTCGTCCGCCGTGGGGCTCGGGCCCTGTGCCCAGCCGAAGGCGACCGGCAGCAGGGATATGCCTATCAGCGTGATGACGGTGCCGGTGACGACCGGCGGGAAGAAGCGGATCGCCTTGCTGAAGAAGGGGGCGGCGACGAAGCCGAGCAGTCCGGCGACGATGACCGCGCCGAAGATGATCGGCAGCGCGTCGGACTTGTCGTCGGTGGAGGCGACCACCGCGGTCATCGGGGCGACACCGGCGAAGGTGACGCCGTTGACGAAGGGCAGCCGGGCGCCGATCTTCCAGAAGCCCAGCGTCTGGAGGAAGGTCGCCAGTCCCGCGGTGAACAGGCAGGCGCCGGTGAGGAAGGTCAGCTCGCCGGCGCTCAGGCCGATGGCCGCGCCGACTATCAGGGGCGGGGCCACGACCCCGGCGTACATGGCGGCCACGTGTTGCAGGCCGGTCGTCGCCATCTTCAGTGGCGGGAGTTTCTCGTCAACAGGGTGGTCGGCCACGGCGGCGTTCCTCCGGTCGTTTACACGTCGGCTCTGACGTGGGTGTCAGGGAGGTGGTGCAGGTGGTGGTCGTGCGGGACCGGGACGGACCGTTCGGGGGAACGGGCGACCGCTCCGGGGTGTGCGCGCAGGGGCGCACGCCCCGGAGTGGGCCACCGTGGACCCCGCTCGGGTCCACGGTTACCGGCCGGGAGCCGTCCCTCCCGGCCGGAGATCAAGTGGTGTTCTGTTGTACGGGTGTTGCGCGGGCTTCAGTCCTGGGCGGCGATCCGTGCCAGGCGCCGTGCCTGGTTGCGGGTGGAGCGGGCGACGGCGTCCTCGTCGACCGTGAGCAGCCTGCCGTCCTCGACGATCTGCCGTCCGTTGACGAACGACGCCGTGACCGGGGCGGGGGCGCCGAACACCAGGGCGGTCACCGGGTCGGCGATCGAGGAGTGGGCGAGGGTGTCCATGCGCCACAGCACCAGGTCGGCGAGCTTGCCCGGCTCCAGGGAGCCGGTCTCGGCGGACCTGCCGAGGACCCGGGCGCCGCCGTGGGTGCCCAGGCGCAGTGCCTTGCGGGCGTCCAGCGCGGCCTCGCGGTGCGGGCCGAGGCGGTTGATCAGCAGGGCGCCTCGCAGTTCGGTGTGGAGTTCGCCGGACTCGTTGGAGGCGGTGCCGTCGACGCCGAGGCCGACCGGGACGCCGGCGGCGAGCAGGTCGGGGACCCGGGCGATGCCCGCGGCCAGGCGGGCGTTGGAGGACGGGCAGTGGGCGACGCCGGTGCCGGTGCGGGCGAAGGCGGCGATGTCGGAGTCGTTCATGTGGACGCAGTGCGCCATCCACACGTCCTCGCCGAGCCAGCCGGTGGACTCGAAGTAGTCGGTGGGCCCCATGCCGAACAGCTCGTGGCAGAACTTCTCCTCCTCCACGGTCTCCGAGCCGTGGGTGTGCAGCCGCACCCCGAGCCGGCGGGCCAGGTCGGCGCTGTGCCGCATCAGTTCGGTGGAGACGGAGAAGGGTGAGCAGGGCGCGACGGCGACCTGGGTCATCGCGTCGAAGGCGGGGTCGTGGTGCTCCCGGACGGTGGCCTCGGTGGCGGCCAGCGCGTCGTCCAGGCTCTCCACCGCGAAGTCCGGCGGCAGCCCGCCGTCGGACTCTCCGCGGTCCATGGAGCCGCGGGCGAGGGTGAGGCGGACGCCCATGTCGCGCGCGGCGCGGACGATCGCGCCGGACAGGTCGCCGGCGCCGCGCGGGTGGATGTAGTGGTGGTCGGCGGCGGTGGTGACGCCGCCGCGGGCCATCATGGCGAGGGAGCCCTGGGCCGCCGCGTACGCCATCGGCTCGTCGAGGCGCGCCCAGGTCGGGTAGAGGGCGACCAGCCAGTCGAACAGCTTGTGGTCGGTGGCCAGGCCCCGGGTGAGCCACTGGTAGAAGTGGTGGTGGGTGTTGACCAGTCCGGGGGTGGCCAGGTGTCCGGTCGCGTCGATCCGGCGCACGACGTTCTCCAGGCCCTCGGGTGCCCCGCCCGCGCCGACGGACTCGATGCGGTGGCCGGCGAGCACGAGGTGCCCGGAGGCGTACTCGGTGTCGCCCGCGTCCACGGTGGCGATCGCACAGTTCTCGATGACCGTGCGTCCGGTCGCCGCTGATGCTGCCATGCTGCTTCTTCCTTGCCTTTCGGTGGGGCCCGTGGGCGGGGAGTGGAGTACCCACGGGGAGGGCACGGCAGGACCCTAGGAGGATTTGAGTGCCGGAACCGGTGGGCGGCTCCGGGTGCCGAGGTGGTGGAAGAACAGGTTGAGGGCGACCGCCACGATCGCTCCGGCGCTGATGCCGGAGCCCAGCACGGTCTGGGCCCAGGCGGGGAACTCGGCGTAGAAGGTCGGCGCCGCCAGCGGGATGATGCCCGCGCCGAGCGCCACGGCGACCAGGATGATGTTGGAGCTGTCGTCGAGTCCGGCCTCGGAGAGCGTACGGATGCCGCTGACGGCGATGGAGCCGAAGAGCACGATGCCCGCACCGCCCAGGACCGGCATCGGGACCAGGGAGACGACCGCGCCGAGGACCGGGAAGGCGCCGAGGACGAGCAGGGTGGCGCCGGCGACGGCGACGACGTAGCGGCTGCGTACCCGGGTGAGCGAGACGACACCGACGTTCTGCGCGAAGGCGGAGGTGGGGAAGCCGCCGAAGACGGGTCCGACCAGGGTGGCGAGGCCGTCGGTGCGCAGGCCGCGGGTGATGACCTTGGCGTCGGCGCGGCGGTCGCAGATCTCGCCGAGGGCGAGCATGCCGGCGCTGGACTCGGTCATCAGGACCAGCATCACGATGCACAGCGACAGGATGGCCGCGGGCTGGAACTCGGGGGCGCCGAAGGCGAAGGGGGTGGGCAGCGCGGCGACGGGCGCGGAGTCGAGGGCGCTGAAGTCGGCCATGCCGAAGGGGATGGCGACCAGGGTGCCGACCAACAGTCCCAGGAGCAGGGCGACCTGCTTGACGAAGCCCTTGCCGAAGCGCTGGACGACGAGGATGACCGCGAGGGTGAAGGCGGCGAGCGCGAGGTTGCGCATCGAGCCGAAGTCGGCGGCGGTCTTGTCGCCGCCCTGGGCCCAGCCCACCGGGACCGGCATCAGCGTGACGCCGATGAGGGTGATGACGACCCCCGTGACCAGGGGCGGGAAGAAGCGCAGCAGTCGGCCGAAGAACGGGCCGACGGCGAGGCAGAAGACGCCGGCGACCATCACCGCGCCGTAGACGGCGGGGAGTTGGCTGCCCTTGGCGTTGGTCTCGACGATGGCGAGGATGGGCGCGATACCGGCCGAGGAGGCGGCGTTGACGAAGGGCAGGCGGTTGCCGACGAAGCCCTTGACGCCGAGGGTCTGGAGCAGCGTGGCGACGCCCGCGATCAGCAGCGAGGCCGCGATCAGCCGGGTGCGGCCCTCGATGTCGAGGCCGCAGGCCTGGCCGATGATGAGCGGAGGTGTGACGACGCCCGCGTACATGGCGGCGATGTGCTGAAGCGCGGCGGGGACGAGCCGCGAGGGGTGGAGCTTCTCGTCCACCGGGTGCACGGACGTGACGGCGTCCTCGGTGTGCTCCGGTGATGACGGGGTGGAACTTGAGCCTTTCGCCGGCTCCGTTGCAGGCTGTGCCATGGTGTTCCCTCCGGTGTGACGCGCCGCCGGCCCGGGCGGCCGGGCCGGCGGCGCGCGTCCCGCGTCAGAGGTTGGTCATGTCGACCGGGATCAGTTGCTCGGCGCCGTCGCGCAGGATGGTGGCCTCGATCAGGCCGTAGGGGCGGTCGGCGGCGTAGTAGACGGCGCCGTCCTTGGCCTCGTTGTCGATCCCGAAGGGCGACAGGTCCGAGCGGAAGTGGTGCTTGTTGGGCATCGAGAAGCGGATCTCGTCGACCTCGTCGCGCGAGTTCAGTACCCGCACACCCATCTCGAAGAGGGTCTGCTGGAGCGAGTACGAGTAGGTCTCGGCGAAGGCCTGGAGCGCGTGCTTGCGCACCCCGTTGTACGAGCGGTCCCAGTCCGGGGCGTGCGAGTCGACGCCGTCCCAGTTGTGCCGCCACCAGGTGGAGACGGTGGTGGCCAGGATGCGGTCGTAGTCCTCCTGGAGGGTGGTGTACTTGTCCTTCAGGTAGCCGAAGAACTCGGAGTTGGTCGAGTTCAGGACGGTGAGGTCCTTGAAGCCGGACAGCACCTGGATGCCGTGGCCGTCGTAGGTGATCTGGGCGACGCGGGTCTCCTGGCCCTTGCGGACGAAGGAGTGGGCGATCTCCTCGGAGCCGACGAAGCGGGCGCCGCCCTTGGAGGTCTCGATCCGCTCCCAGCCGTACTCCTCGATGCGGATGCGGGCCCGGTGAATCGGCTCGTTGTTGTCCACGAAGTGGCGGGCGAGCTTGACGCCGAGGTCCTCGGCGCTCTCGATCCCGTGCTCCTTGGCGAAGGCGAACACCGTGTTCTTGGTGGTGTCGGTCGGCAGGACGTTGGCGTTGGAACCGCTGCGGTGGACCTCCTCCATGTCGCCGGACAGGGCGACGGAGACGTTCAGGTCCTTGATGTGGTGCGTGTCGCCGTCACGCGTGATCTTGACGACTCGGTTCTCGGCCTTGCCGTACTGGTTCTGTCCCAGGACGAAACGGGTCATGGTGTCGGTCAGCTCCCTCGGTAAACGGAGTAGCCGAACGGGTTGAGCAGCAGCGGAACGTGGTAGTGCTCGCCGGGCACCACCGCGAAGGTGATGGTGACCTCGGGGAAGAACACCGGCCGGCCGTTCTCGCTGTCCCGGAGCGCGGGGGCGTCCTGCTGGGCCGCGGCTTGTTTCTTGGCGAAGTACGTCTCGGTGTCGAAGTCGAGCCGTACGTGGGTGGTGCCCTCCGGCAGGGCCGGGAGGTCCTTGCACCGGCCGTCGGCGTCGGTCGCGGAGCCGCCGAGTGCCTGCCAGTCCGCGTCCGCCCCCGAGCGGGCGGCGAGCCGGACGGCGACGCCCTCGGCGGGGCGGCCGACGCTGGTGTCCAGGATGTGCGTGGACACGGAGGCGGTGGTGCTGGTGCTCATGGTCAGGCGTCCTGTTCGACGAGTCGGGTCAGGCGGATGCGGTTGATCTTCCCCAGTTCGGTGCGGACGATCTCCCGCTCCTGCTCGGGCGAGTTGCCGATCCGTTCCTTGACGGCGTCGCGCATCTGCTCGCCGGTCCGGCCGGTGGCGCAGATGAGGAAGACGTGGCCGAACTTCTCCTGGTAGGCCAGGTTCAGTTCGAGCATCTCCGCCTTGAGGTCCTCGCCGGCGCCGGCCATGCCCGCCTGTTCGCGGGACGAGGTCGGATCGCCCGGCTTGGGGCGGCCGATCGGCGGGTGCCCGGCCATCGCCTCGGCGAGGTCCTCGGCGCTCAGCTCGGCCATGGCGGCGTCGCTTGCGGCGTACAGGTCCTCGACGGTGGCGAAGGGGCGGGCGGCGAGCAGGTGCCGGGCCCACGCCGTGGCGGCGCACACCTCGTGGAGTTCGGCGCGTGCCGAGGACTCCCCGAGCGTGTTGAAGCGGGCCAGGCCCGACGCGGAAGTGGACGTCACGGGAGCCTCCGTGGCCTTGTGCTGAGCGGGCGTGCCGATAGCTAACGCCCTCGGAAACAACGCGTCAACACTTTGTTGAAAATTCGGTGTTACGAAAGCCGCCGCCCGGTTACCGGACGGCGGCTTCGAACGCGGAGGAACCGTGCAGGTCAGGTGCCCTTCTCGCGGTTGAGGTAGTTGTACACGGTGAAGCGGCTGACGCCGAGGGCGCTCGCGACGGTCTCCACGCCGTGCCGCACGGCGAAGGCGCCGCGCGCCTCCAGGGTCCGTACGACCTCCTGCTTGGTCCTGCGGTCCAGGTCGGCCAGGGGCCTGCCCTGGCGGCGCTCCATGGCGGCCAGGATGTGGTCCAGGGAGTCGGCGAGCTGGGGCAGGCGCACGGCGACCACGTCGGCGCCCTCCCAGGAGAGCACGACGTCCTCCAGCCCGGCCTCGTCCGGCGGCAGCAGCTCGCCGCCCATGGCGTCGACCAGGGGCTTGACCGCCGCGATGAACGGCTCCTCGGCCGGGCCGGTCACCGCTCGCCCTGCCCTTCGGCGCCCGCTGCGACCACGTTGACCTGGAGCGAGATCCGGGTGGCGCCGGCCGCCAGGGAGCGGCGCAGCAGCGCGTCCACGGCGGCGAGCACCTGGTCGGCGCCGCCCTCGGCGGTGTTGCCGAACGGGCCGACGTCCACCGCGTCCAGTTCGGCGGCCTCGACCACCTCCCGGGCCACCACCGCGTGGGCGGGCGCCTCGTCCAGGTCGAAGGGTTCGGTCGTGAACTCCACTCTCAATCGCACCCGGTCAACCTAACGCGGGGGTGACCGCTTTGCGCCGCCCCTCTTGACAAGGGCCGCGCTCCACCGGCAATCTTCCATTACGCAGAAACGAACTTCCGTAATGCGGAACATCGATCGAAACGGAAGGGAGCGCGGCACCCGATGGGATTCGCAGACCAGCGCTTCAACGTCAACCTGTCGATCCTCTTCACGGAACTCCCGCTCCTGGAGCGCCCCGCGGCCGCCGCGGCGGCCGGCTTCACCGCGGTCGAGCTGTGGTGGCCCTGGATCGACTCGCCCACCCCCGAGCAGTCCGAGCTGGACGCCCTCAAGGCGGCCATCGAGGACGCGGGCGTCCGGCTCACGGGGCTGAACTTCTACGCCGGACAGCTGCCCGGCCCCGACCGCGGCGCGCTGTCGGTCCCCGGCGAGGAGTCGGACCGCTTCCGCGCCAACATCGACGTGGCCGCCGACTTCGCGAAGTCGCTGGGCTGCACGGCGCTCAACGCCCTGTACGGCAACCGCGTGGAGGGGGTGGACCCCGCCGAGCAGGACCGGCTCGCGCTGGAGAACCTGGTCCTCGCGGCCCGCGCGGCCGACCGGATCGGCGCGATCCTGCTGATCGAGGCGCTCAACGAGCCCGAGTCGCCGAAGTACCCGCTGGTGTCGGCACCGGCCGCGATCGGGGTCGTGGACAAGGTCAACGAGGCCACCGGGCTCGGCAACGCCAAGTTCCTCATGGACCTCTACCACCTGTCCATGAACGGCGAGGACCTGCCGCAGGTGATCGACGCCTACGCCGCGAAGACCGGTCACGTCCAGATCGCCGACAACCCGGGCCGCGGCGCCCCCGGCACGGGCTCCCTCCCGCTGGAGGACCTGCTCGACCGCCTCGCGAAGGCCGGATACGACGGCTGGGTCGGCCTGGAGTACAAGCCCGGCGACGCCCCCAGCGCCCAGGCCTTCTCCTGGCTGCCGGCCGGGGCCCGCGCGGCCCGCTGAGCGCCGTCCGCAGAACTTTCCAGAGAATTGCCAGAGAGGTACCCATCATGAGCACGCTCCCCAAGGTCGCCTGGATCGGTCTCGGCATCATGGGCTCGCCCATGTCCGAGAACCTGATCAAGGCGGGTTACCAGGTCACCGGCTTCACGCTGGAGCAGGAGAAGCTGGACCGCCTGTCCGCCGCCGGCGGCACCGCGGCCGGCTCGATCGCCGAGGCCGTGCGCGACGCCGACGTGATCGTCACCATGGTGCCCGCGTCGCCGCAGGTCGAGGCCATCGCCTACGGCCCCGACGGCATCCTGGAGAACGCGAAGTCCGGCGCGCTGCTGATCGACATGTCCTCGATCACCCCGCAGACCTCGGTGGACCTCGCGAAGGCGGCGAAGGACAAGGGCGTCCGCGTCCTGGACGCCCCGGTCTCCGGCGGCGAGGCCGGCGCGATCGAGGCCGTGCTGTCCATCATGGTCGGCGGTGAGCAGGCCGACTTCGACGCGGCCAAGCCGCTGCTGGAGGCGCTCGGCAAGACCATCGTGCTGTGCGGTCCGCACGGCTCGGGCCAGACCGTGAAGGCCGCCAACCAGCTGATCGTCGCCGTGAACATCCAGGCGTGCGCCGAGGCCGTGGTCTTCCTGGAGAAGTCCGGCGTGGACCTGAAGGCCGCCCTGGACGTCCTGAACGGCGGCCTGGCCGGCTCCACCGTGCTGACGCGGAAGAAGGACAACTTCCTCGCCCGCGACTTCAAGCCGGGCTTCCGCATCGACCTGCACCACAAGGACATGGGCATCGTCACCGACGCCGCCCGCAACGTCGGCGCCGCCCTGCCGGTGGGCGCCGTGGTGGCCCAGCTGGTCGCGTCGCTGCGCACCCAGGGCGACGGCGGCCTGGACCACTCGGCCCTGCTGCGGGCCGTGGAGCGCCTCTCCGGCGCCCAGGTCTGACGGACCGCCCCGAGACCTCCGGGCGGCGCCGCCGCTGACACCTGTCATGTCGCGCCCGAGCGGCGGCGCCGCCCGGAACCCACTTCAACAAACTGTTGACGTGCCACTGTCCCAATCCTAGGCTCCACGAAGCGGAAAACAGTTTCCATCCAACTGCTTCCGCTGAACCCTCGTCTGCAAGGCCACGGAAGGTCCACGATGTCGCAGCGCGTGCTCACCACCGAGTCCGGCGCCCCGGTCGCCGACAACCAGAACTCCGCTTCCGCCGGCATCGGCGGCCCGCTCCTGATCCAGGACCAGCACCTGATCGAGAAGCTCGCCCGCTTCAACCGGGAGCGCATCCCGGAGCGCGTGGTGCACGCCCGCGGCTCCGGCGCCTACGGCCACTTCGAGGTGACCGACGACGTCACCGGCTTCACGCACGCCGACTTCCTGAGCACGGTCGGCAAGCGCACCGAGGTCTTCCTGCGCTTCTCCACCGTGGCCGACTCCCTCGGCGGCGCGGACGCGGTCCGCGACCCGCGCGGCTTCGCGGTGAAGTTCTACACCGAGGAGGGCAACTACGACCTCGTCGGCAACAACACCCCGGTGTTCTTCATCAAGGACCCGATCAAGTTCCCCGACTTCATCCACTCGCAGAAGCGCGACCCGTTCACCGGCCGTCAGGAGCCGGACAACGTCTTCGACTTCTGGGCGCACTCCCCCGAGGCCACGCACCAGGTGACCTGGCTGATGGGCGACCGCGGCATCCCGGCGTCGTACCGCCACATGGACGGCTTCGGCTCGCACACCTACCAGTGGACGAACGCCAAGGGCGAGTCCTTCTTCGTCAAGTACCACTTCAAGACCGACCAGGGCATCCGCTGCCTGACCGCCGACGAGGCGGCCAAGCTCGCGGGCGAGGACCCGACCTCGCACCAGACGGACCTGGTGCAGGCGATCGAGCGGGGCGTGTACCCGTCCTGGACCCTGCACGTGCAGCTGATGCCGGTGGCCGAGGCGGCGAACTACCGCTTCAACCCGTTCGACGTGACCAAGGTGTGGCCGCACGCCGACTACCCGCTCAAGCGGGTGGGCCGGCTGGTCCTGGACCGCAACCCGGACAACGTCTTCGCCGAGGTGGAGCAGGCCGCGTTCTCCCCGAACAACTTCGTTCCGGGCATCGGCCCCTCGCCCGACAAGATGCTCCAGGGCCGGCTGTTCGCCTACGCGGACGCCCACCGCTACCGCCTGGGCGTCAACCACACCCAGCTCGCGGTGAACGCCCCGAAGGCCGTGCCCGGCGGCGCCGCCAACTACGGCCGCGACGGCCTGATGGCGTCCAACGCGCAGGGCCGGCACGCCAAGAACTACGAGCCGAACTCCTACGACGGCCCGGCCGAGACCGGCCGCCCGCTGGCGGCGCCGCTCCCGGTGTCCGGCCACACCGGCACCCACGAGGCGCCGCTGCACACCAAGGACGACCACTTCGTGCAGGCGGGCGCGCTGTACCGGCTGATGAGCGAGGACGAGAAGCAGCGGCTGGTCGCGAACCTCGCCGGCGGTCTGTCCCAGGTCTCCCGCAACGACGTGGTGGAGAAGAACCTCGCGCACTTCCACGCGGCCGACCCCGAGTACGGCAAGCGCGTCGAGGAGGCGGTCCGCGCCCTGCGCGAGGACTGACCCGACGGCTCGCGCACGGAACCCGGCGGGGAGGCCGGGGCCGTGTGCGCGGCCCGCGCAGGCACCGAGGCGGCCCGGATGAGGGGTGACCGCCGGGTGCCGGCGCGGGCAGGGCGAGGACCGCGGCGGCCTGCGAGCCAGTGCGGTGGTGAAGGGCACGGACGCTCCTCCTACGACCTGAGGGGAGGAGCCGTTCCGGCCCGTCGCAACCGCCGCGGTCCCAGCCACCCGCCTCTCGCTGCCGAGAGGCCCCACGACCCCGTCCGGCGGCGCGAACGACCTGTCGCGCCCAGCCTCGCGCCGCCGGACGGACACCAACGGCACCACGGGGAGCACTCCCCGCCAAGAACCTTCACCGGCTGAGCAGCGCCGGATGCGGACGGTCCCGCATCCGGCGCTGCTCGGCGTTCACCGGGTGCGGATTCCCCTCCCGCGCAGCAGCCTGGAAGCATGGCTACGGCACACCCACCCGAGCGTCCGCACATCGTCGTCCACTCCCCCGCCCTGGACGGCTCCCGCCGGGTCACCTCCGGCGCGGAGACGCTGGGCGTCGCCTCGCACATCGACGACGTCGCCGAACTGCTGCGGCTGGCCGACCTCTACGTGACCGACGTGGAGGACAGCGACCTGGTCGAGTGGCAGGGCGGCGGCCCGGAGGACTGGCCCGGGCTGCACGAGCACCACGGTGGCTGAGAACGGGCGTAGGAGCCCCCGGCAGCGGGCACAACCCCGGCACAACACGGGGCGCACGGGGGTGGGGTCGTGGACGGTGTCACGGAGATCGGGTGGGAGCCGCACCAGATCGCGCTGCTGGGCGGCGGGCCGCCGGCCGCGGTCACGGTGGCGCTGGTCGCCCTGCACCTGCTGGGCGCCGTGGAGAACGGGCCGCGCCGGACGCTGATCGCCGCGGGGCCGGAGCCGGACGGGCTGGGACCGTTCGAGGGGACGCTGCTGGACTGTCTGCACGAGCCGCTCACCGCCCGTGAGCTGGTCCGGCACCCGGACGTACGCCTCGCCGTGGCGCTGACGCGGATCCCGCTCGCGGAGGACGGGCTGCTGGGGCACCCCTGGCTCCGGCCGACCCGCGGCGCCCGCCGGCGTCTGGAGCTGTGGCGGGAACGGCACCCGCTGCCGTCGGTCAGCCACGGGCTGACGGACGACGACACGCTGCTCGCGGTCGCCCTGCACGGCGATGCCGCCCTGCGCCTGCTCCTGCCGCGCTTCGCCCTGCGGACCGGGCTGACGGCCCCGGGCGCCCCGGCCGCAGGGGTGCGCTTCTCCCTGGGCCGGGGCAGGTTCCTGCGGTGGCGTGACGAGTACGAGGACTCGGTCCCGGGCGACCGGGACGGCACGGGCCCCGGGGACCACGCGGGCGGTGGCGGCTCGGGGGGCGGGGGCGGTGGCGGCTCGGACTGAGCGCGTACACATGGGGTCCGCGCACATGGGGCCCCGGCACATGGGGCCGACGCACATGAGGCCCACGCACGCGCCCACGCACATGGGGTCCGCACACACATGAGAGCGGCCCGTCCCCCCGAGGAGAGGAACGGGCCGTTCTCGGCACTCGGCGCCGGGTCCGTCAGACCTTCAGCGTCCTGACCGCGGTCGGGGCGTGCCCCGGCTCGGTGGCCACCTCCTCGAACTCCACCACGTTGGAGATGTCGTTGGTGCCCGACATGGAGATGTTGGTGACGCGCTCCAGGATCGCCTCGACGACGACCGGCACCCGGTGCTCGGCGGCCAGCTTCTTGGCCTGCTCCAGGGCGGCGCCCAGTTCGTTCGGGTCGGTCACCCGGATCGCCTTGCAGCCCAGGCCCTCGGCGACCTTGACGTGGTCGACGCCGTAGACGCCCAGCTCGGGCGAGTTGATGTTCTCGAACTCCAGGTTGACCTGGAAGTCGATGTCGAACGCCCGCTGCGCCTGGCGGATCAGGCCCAGGTAGGAGTTGTTGACCAGGACGTGCACGTAAGGGATCTTGTGCTGCGCGCCGACGGCCAGTTCCTCCAGCATGAACTGGAAGTCGTAGTCGCCGGAGAGCGCCACGACCTGGGCGTCCGGGTCGGCCTTGGCGACGCCGAGGGCGGCCGGCACGGTCCAGCCGAGCGGGCCCGCCTGGCCGCAGTTGATCCAGTGCCGCGGGCGGTAGACGTGCAGCATCTGGGCGCCGGCGATCTGCGAGAGGCCGATGGTGGAGACGTACCGGGTCTCCGGGCCGAAGGCCTTGTTCATCTCCTCGTAGACGCGCTGCGGCTTGATCGGGATGTCGTCGAAGTGGGTACGGCGCTGGAGGGTGGCCCGGCGCTCCTGCGCGGAGGCGGCCCAGGCGGAGCGGTCGGGCAGCTTCCCGGCCGTCTTCAGCTCGCGCGCGACCTCGACGAACAGCTCCAGGGCCGCCTTGGCGTCGGAGGCGATGCCGTAGTCCGGGGCGAAGATCTTGCCGATCTGGGTCGGTTCGACGTCGACGTGGACGAACTTCCGGCCGGCCGTGTAGACGTCCAGCTTGCCGGTGTGGCGGTTGGCCCAGCGGTTGCCGATGCCGAGGACGAAGTCGGACTCCAGGAAGGTCGCGTTGCCGTAGCGGTGCGAGGTCTGCAGGCCGACCATGCCGGCGTTCAGCTCGTGGTCGTCGGGCAGGATGCCCCAGCCCATCAGGGTCGGCACGACCGGGGTGCCGGTCAGCTCGGCGAACTCCACGAGCAGGTCGGCGGCGTCGGCGTTGATCACGCCGCCGCCGGCCACGATCAGCGGGCGCTCGGCGGCGTTGAGCAGGCCGATGGCCTTCTCGATCTGGGCGCGGGTGGCGGTGGGCCGGTAGACCGGGAGCGGCTCGTAGGTCTCCGGGTCGAACTCGATCTCGGTGGTCTGGACGTCGATCGGCAGGTCGATCAGGACCGGGCCGGGCCGGCCGGAGCGCATCAGGTGGAACGCCTGCTGGAAGACGCCGGGGACCTGGGCGGCCTCCAGGACGGTGACGGCCATCTTGGTGACCGGCTTGGCGATGGAGGCGATGTCGACGGCCTGGAAGTCCTCCTTGTGGATCACCGCGGTCGGCGCCTGGCCGGTGATGCACAGGATCGGGATCGAGTCGCCGGTCGCCGAGTACAGACCGGTGATCATGTCGGTGCCGGCCGGGCCCGAGGTGCCGATGCAGACGCCGATGTTGCCGGGGTGGGTGCGGGTGTATCCCTCGGCCATGTGCGAGGCGCCCTCGACGTGGCGGGCGAGGGTGTGCTGGACGCCGCCGGACGCCTTGAGCGCCGCGTAGAAGGGGTTGATCGCCGCACCGGGCACACCGAACGCGTCGGTGACGCCCTCGCGCTTGAGGATCTCAACTGCCGCTCGGGCAGCGGTCATACGAGCCATCGAGTACTCCTGATCCGGCTGTCGGATTCGCACTCCCGTCGCGCCCCGCGGTGAGCTTCTTCCGTAGCAACTTCCGTATAGCGAAATTTGTTTTCTACGATCTGGAAGTAATGTAAGTGGGCGGCCGGAGGCCGTCAAGAGAGGACCATGGGGGTCATGTCCGAGACCATCTCGGTGTGCTGCACCGCCTGCGGGCGCCGGCACCGCTACACGGCACCGTCGTACCCCTGTGCCTGCGGGGCGCCCGTCGCCCCGGAGCTGGATCCGCGCGGGGCCGCGACCGCGGTCACCCACCGGGCGTGGGACGAGGAGTGGATCGGGGTGCGCTGTGCGGCCTGCGGGGCCGAGAGCCGGTGGCCGCGGCCGGAGCTGGGCTGCCCCTGCGGGACCGTGCTGTGCGTGCCGGTGGACACCGCCGCGGCCGGCCGGTCCGGGCGGGCCCCGGGATCACGGGTCCCGGCGCACCGGGCGGTGCCGATCCGCACCGCCCGCGACGCGGTCACCGCCGCCGTGCTGTATCTGCGCGGCCTGGGCCACCGGGACGTGCGCCGCGCCGACCAGCGGCCCCTGGCCGGCATCGGGCTGGCCGCGCCCGGCATCGTCGTCCAGGTGGATCCGACGGCGGGCCCGGCCTCGGTGCGGGACGTGGAGTGCCTGTGGCTGACGGCCATGGCGGAGTCGGCGCGGGGCGTGTACTTCTCGCTCGCCGGATACGCCGGGGACGCCCGCGCCCGTGCGGACCTGCTGGACCTCGCGCTGTTCGTGCTCGACCCGTCGGGCGTGCCGCGCCCGGTGAACGCGCCGGCCGTGGCGCTGGACGCCACGGCCGGCTGAGAGGTGCGCGGTGACTACCGCGCCACGGAGAGATGTGCGGTGACTACCGCGCCACGTACCCGAAGTCGGTGCCGGAGGCGGGCAGACCGCCCTGTCCCGGCTGGTAGGCGGTGACCGCGGCGTTGGGCTCGCCGAGGGTCACGTTGGACATCGGCAGGGCGTAGAGCGCGCCGGTGGCCGTCGGACCGTAGGGCATGCCCACGTAGAGGTGGGTGCCGGTGAAGTGGATGCTGGAGCCCAGGCGCTGGTCCGCGCCCGGCGCGCCGGGGATGCCGTCGCCGTCGCCGGACTCGATCCACTTGTCGTTGGCGCCGGGCGCACCGAGCATCGAGAAGACGTGCACGGCACCGGAGGAGGCCGCCGAGCCGATCGCCTCGTCCGGGATGCCGACGGCCATCTTCATGGTCGCCTCGGTGCTCACCGCGCGCGGCGCGGTGTTGATCGCCGTCAGGGTGGCGCCGAAGTGGTCACCGGCCTCGGAGGTGCCGGAGACGTCGTCGTCAGCGGTGCCGGAGGAGTACCCGTCGAGCTGGGTGTAGGCGCCCGCGGCGGTGATCCGGAAGGTGAGGACGCTGCCCGTCTCCGCCTTGGAGACGCCGTTCACGTCCAGGGCTTCGCCCGGTGAACCGACCGCGAGGATCGACTCGTCGGCGCGCGCCGCGCCCGACGGGCGGTACGGGGCGAGGGCCAGGGCGGCGCCGAAGCGGTCGCCGGCCTCGGCACCGCCGGAGACGGTGTCCAGGTCCTGGTCGAGACCGAACAGCGGGGTGGGCCGCTTCTCGCTGTTCAGCGTGTGCGAGAAGACCGCGAGGTTGCCGGCGGCGGCATCCGCGCCGATGGCCTCGTCGGGCGCTCCGATGGCGAGGTGGTTGGCGTCGGCGGCGAGCACGGCGCCGAAGCCGTCGTTCGCCTCGACGGCCCCGGGCACGTCCAGCCGGTCCTGGTGGATGCCCACGTTGGTGCCGCCCCGGACGTAGTAGACCTGGCCCGCCTTGGCGGCGGAGCCAAGGCTCTCGCCCGGCACGCCGATGGCGAGGAACGGCTCACCGGCGGCGGTGGTGCCGGCCGCGAGCGCCTGGCCCATCAGGTCGCCGGTCTCCGACGCGGAGGCGCCGATGGTCCCGCCTCCGGCACCCTGCTCGAAGTGGGTGGCCTTGGTCGCCGAGGTGCCGAGACCGCCCCGGCCGCCGTACAGGATGTCGACCATGCCCGCGTCGACGGCCTCGCCCAGGTTCTCGCGCGGAGTGCCGACCGCGAGGTCGCTGCAGCCGTCCTCGTCGTAGTCGACGACGGCCAGCGAGGTGCCGAACTGGTCGTTGCCCTCGGAGCTGCCCGGGACCCAGTCGAGGTCCTGGGTGATCTCGGCGGTGCCCTTGCCGCCGCCGTAGACGACCCTCACCAGGCCCGCCTTGGCGTGCGTGTCGACGTCCGCCATCGGGTCACCGACGGCGACGTCCTCCACGCCGTCGCAGTTGAAGTCGGTGATCCGGTTGGCTCCGGCCTCGGACGCCACCCAGGAGCCCAGGTCGTCGACGCGGGCGACCACGCCGCCGGTGCGGGTCTCGGCGGCGTCGATGCCGAAGCAACCGCCTTGGTAGGAGCGGCTGCTCAGGGCGGCCAGCCGCTGGGTGCCGTCCACGGTGCGCACCAGCGGGCCGCCGGTGTCGCCCATGCACGCGGCCGCGCCGTCCTGGCCCGTCACCGTCGCGGTGGTGGCCTCGGCGGCGTCCACCGAGAAGGACCCGGTGTGCAGCTTCGACGGCACCCACTCGGACGCGCTGCGGCCGTACCCGGCGAGCGTCAGCTGCTCACCGGCGGTGGGGGCGGTGGTGGCCAGGGCGAGCGGGGTGACATCGGTGACCGGGCGGTTCAGCCGGGCCAGGACCACGTCACGGTCGGTGCGCGGCACCAGCTCCACGACCGTGCGGACCGCGCCCCCCGTGCCGTCGAGGTCGGCGCGGCCGATGGTCGCGGTGGTGGCCAGGGCGGGCTTGCCCGGGGGCACGGCGAGGCTCTCGGCGGGGCTGTCGGCGAAGCAACTGGCGGCGGTGAGCAGCCACTCGGTGTCGACCAGGACGCCGGAGCAGCCGCGGTCGTGGTCGCCGATCACCAGTTGGGCGGTGTACGCGTGAGTGGTGTCGGAGTCGGCCACGGCGGGGCCGGTGACGGCGGACGCCGGTGACGCCGTCATGAGTGCGGAGCCCGCGGTCAGGGAAATCGCGAGTGCGGCCATGCGCAGGGATCGGGGGTGACCCACGGGTCTTGTGCGGTGCACGAACAGCTCCTCAGGTTCAACTGCGGCGACGGCGTCGGCCGCAAGGTGGCGATGCTCGCCCTTGCTCGGTGGATTGCCGGACCGGCCCGTCCGGCGGGGACCGGCCGCGGTCGGTCCGGGGTGTCGGTGCCCACGGCCCGGACGGCCCCGGTGCTCAGCGGCACGACGCTCGCCGAGACCCCGTGAGCTGGGACGCTGATGGGGTCTCGACGAGGGTGCGGGTGTCACGGAAGAAGACGTTCCGGGCGCCTAGAAGATGGAGTTCCAGCCGTCGGAGATCGCGCCCCCGATGTCCGACGCCACGTCGCCGACCGTGTCCCACGAGGTGGTGCCGAAGGTGATCGCCGACCCCACGAGTTCGTGGCCGATCCGCGAGGCGGTCACGGCACCGCTCTTGAGGCCCTGGGACGCGTCCTCGAGGATCTGGGACACGCCCTTGATGTCGATCTTCCCCAGGTACGGGATCTGCTTGGCGAACTTGAGGCCGCCGCACATGGCGCCGACGGCCAGGCCGCCGACGGACTGCAGGAACGCCTCCGGCCCGTCGGTGAAGCCGGTGATGACGGCCGATCCGATGCCGGTGACCCAGGAGACGGTGCCGGCCACGCCGGCGATCGCCTCACCGGCGGGCGGCGGAATGAGCAGGGAGAACGCGGCCACGGTTCCGGAGACACCGCTGACGACGTTGAGCACCTGGGCGGTCTTCTGCCAGCCCGAGGCGCCGTCGTCCGAGTCCTCGGACCCGCGGGCGGAGTTGACGACGTCGTTGTCGGCGTTGTCGGCCGGGTCGATGCCGCTCTCCTTGCGCGCCTTCGCACGCTCGGCGGCGGCGCGTGCGGCGGCGGCGTCTTCCTGCCGCTTCTTCTCGGTGTAGATCTGGCGGGCCTCGGAGGCCGCCTGGGCGGCGGCGTTCTTGTCCTGCTCGGCCTCGAGCGCGGACTGGGCGGCGGCGTTGGCCGAGGCCTGGGCCTGCGCGGAGTACTGTGCCGCGGCGGAGGCGGAGGCCATCGCCTGGTTCGCGGAGTAGTTCGCCTGCCGTGCCATGCGGCGGGCGGAAACGGCCGCGCTCTTGGCCTTGTTGGCCGACTCCTGCGCGGCCTGCGCGGACTCTTCGGCGTCGTCCGCGTGTCCGTCGGCCTCGATGGCGTAGGTGTTGGCCTTGTCGGCCGAAGCCTTCGCCTTGTCCGCCCAGGTCTGTGCCTCGTCGGCCGCGTCGCGGGCCTCGGCCGCGGCCTTGGAGGCCTCGTAGGCGTCCTTCTGCGCGTCCTGTGCGATCTTCGCGGCCCGGGCGATGGTCGAGCGGATGGCCGCGATGTGCGCGGCGTTGTCGTAGTCGAGCTGGGCGGCGCTGTGCTGCACCGTGGTGATGAAGTCGCGGCGCATCCAGGTGGTCCCCTCAAGGGCCACCTGGGCTGCCGCGGCGGTGTAGGGACCCGCGTCGTTGAGGATGGTGAGGATGGTGGCCCGGTCGTCCAGGGCCGCCTTGTCGGGGAGGTCCGTGAAGAACGCGTGCAGTGCCGCGGGGGAGCCGTCGTCCAGGGCTGCCTGCGCCGCGTCCTTGACGGCCTTGCCCGGGTTGTCGCCCAGGATCCGGAGGATGTCGACCCTTCGGTCCTGGGCGGCGGCCTCGTGGATGCCGGTGGTCAGGAAGTTCCGCACGGACTGCGGGTCGCTGTCCTCGATCGCGTCCGCGGCGGCGTTGGCGACCGCCTCGGTGGACACCTGCGCCAGGGCGAGGGCCGTTTCGCTGTCGTCCTGGCGCTGCGCGATCTGCCGGTCGGTGGAGACCCAGGTGAGGACGTCCTCGTCCTGTCCCGCCAGGGCGTACTCGGCGGCGGCCCGCGTCCAGGTGCCTATGGTGGTGGAGATCAGGTTCACCGCGGCCTTGCGGCCGTTGACCAGGGCCGCGGCGGTGTCCCCGGCGGCGTACGCCTCCTCGGCCCGGCTGATGAGGTCCTTGGTCTCGGCGTCCAGCCGGTCGGCCTCCGTCGCCGCGTTGCGGGCCGCTTCCCGGTCCTGGGCCTCGGCGGCCGCCATCTCCCGGGCCTCGGCCAGGGACTGCTCGGTGTCGTGCGCCAGCTTCTCCGCCTCCGCCTCGCGGGCGGCCGCCTCGACGGCCCTGGCGTCCTCGACCGCCTTCGCCGCCAGCTCGGCGGCCGCGACCGACTCACTGGCCCAGGCCTTCGCCTTGTTGGCGTAGTCGTCCGCCTGGCCGGCGGCATCCGCGGCCGCGTCCGCCGCGGCGGCCGCCTTCTCGGCGTGGTCGGCCGCCGAGTCGGCCGCCTTCCGGGCGGCCGTCGCCGCGCTCGCCGCCGTGTTCGCCAACGACTGGGCCCGGTTCGCGGCCTTGGTGGCACGGGCCGCCTGCGCGTCGGCCTCGGCTGCCGCCGCCTTCGCCACGGCGGCTTCCGACTGGGCCACGCCCGAGGCCTGGGCCGCCACCGCGGCCTGCTGGGCCGCCGCCGCGGAGTCCCGCGCGGTGGCGGCAGCCGAGATGCCGGCCGCCGCCGCCTGCTGAGTGGCGGTCTGCGCGGCGGCCAGGGCCTGCGCCGCCTTACGGGCCTTGGCGGCCGCGTTGCGCGCTCCCTCGGCAGCCAGCCGGGCGGCCTTGGTCTGGGAGGCGTCCCGCGCCGCGGCCACGGCTGCCGAGTAGGCGAGGGAGGCGGCCCGGCCGGCCGTGGCCGCCGCCTGGGCGGCAGCGGTGGCGGCGAACGAGGATCGGCGGGCGGCGTTGTGCGCCGCGGCGGAGGCCTGAACGGCGGTGCGGGCGGCGGAGGCCGCGCCCTGGGCGGCATTGGCGGCCTTGCGCGCCGCAGCGGCGGACTTGGCGACGTCCTCACGGGCCGCGGCCGCCTCCGCGGCGGCCGTCAGCGCCGCCTCCTTCGCCTTGGCCGCCGCCTCCTTGGCCTTGTCCGAGGCGGCGACCGCGCGGTCGGAGGTGACCTGGGCCCGCTTGCCCTCGCGTTCCACGATCGCCACCAGCTGATCGACGGTGGCGGTCTCCTCGTCCCGGGCACGCGCGATGTACTGACCGATGGCGAGGAACCAGTGGATGGCCGAGGGGGTGCCGTCGTCCAGGGCGCGCTGTGCGTACTTCGCCACCTCCGGGGAGGCGTTGGCGAGGATGGTGAACACCTCGACCCGCTCGTCCGTGTTCCGGGCGGTGAACTGGGTGTCGAGCAGGAAGACCGAGAGGGCGTCGCTGCTTCCGTCGTTGAGCGCCGTCTGGGCGGCGTTCTTGAGGCCCCTGCCGGCGCTGTTCTGGATGCTCAGCGTGTTGAAACGCAGGTCCTGGAGCTCGGCGGTCCTGAACCCTCCGTCCAGGAAGGCGGCGACGGCCTCGTCGCCGGCCTCCAGTGCCGCGGCGGAGGCCGTGGCCATGCCCCGGCCGGAGAGGGCCATGGCGCCGAGCAGGGCCCGGCGGTTGTCCTCGGCGGTCGCCTTCGCCAGCCCCTGGGACAGGAAGCCGTCGACGTCCGTGGCGGAACCGGCGAGGGCCTGGGCTCCGGTCAGCTTGACCGTGGGGCCACCGACCTTCCAGGCGGTGACGGCCCTGGCGCGGGCGGTGTCGGGCAGTTCGGGAAGCTTCGGCAGGTCGTCCACGGACGAGGCGCTGGTGGCGGCGAGAGCGCGGGACGGGGCGGCGAGAGGGATTGCGGTCGCCGCAGTGGCTGCGCCGAGCACAGTGAGGACGCGACGTCTGCTCCAGTAGGTGGTGTCCATGAAATCCCCTCGATATGAAGCCCGGTCGGCAGCACAGGGCGGCGGACGACCGCCGGGCATGCCGACCGGGCATTTCTCTGTCCGGACCGGTGCGCACTGAAACTAAGCGACGCGCACGTATGGAATGACATCCGGGGAGAAACGTAGAAGAGCAAGCATGTAGTTGACCAGAAGTTGATCGTCTTCGATCCGTGACAAGGATCACGATTAAACAGTCGACCGAGTCTGCATTCACGCTGGATGGTCCGTCCGCAATGAGTACTAACAGTGCGTCAGCTCCCAAAGTGGTCGACACTGCATCAACTGCCTTGCACCGTCCACCTGTTGACGTCGTGGCTGAATTTTGACGACCGTCGGCGGTGGACAAAGTTCAAACGCTGGGCTTCAATGGGCCCGCCAGTGGATCTTCGTAGGCAAGAAGGGCGGCCTGCACGTTGGGCATATCTCCGGACAGGACCGGCCCTCCCTCGTCGCCGCACGAAGACGAATTCAGAGTGGATAGCCGGGAAAACGGGCTGTCGGGGGAGTGGTGATGAGCACAACCAGTGTGAACGAGTCGCGTTCGAAGCGGAGAGCGCTCTTGCGGCGAACCCTGCCCGTCTGCGTGGCGGCCGGAGTCGCCTCGATCCTGGTCTTCGGCTCGGGGGGCTCACCGGACGCGGCGGCTCAGGCCACCGTGCCGGCCGCCGACGAGGCCCCGGGTTACGCGGTGGAGGACTTCAATTACCCGCAGGCCGACAAGATCCTGGCGGAGAAGGGTATCCGGCTCAAGCGGGGCGACGGCCACATCGTGCTGGCCGAGTGCAAGAGCGGAACCAATCAGCTCGAGGTCTGGTCCTACGAGTCGGTCGAAGCGATCTGCTTCAACGTTTCCGGCAACTCCGGATGGCTGACGATGGAGATTCCCTCCGTTTTCGGCATCCGGGGCAATGACTTCAACACCGAAGTCGATATGACCACCGAGGGCGAAGAGAAGACCTTCGACGTCGAAAAGAACCTCTGGACGGCCGTCGGACAGACCGCGGACGAAGAGGGGCGTGACTTCGCGCTGCTGGAGATCAGGACGTCCAAGTAGGGGCCGGGAATCAGCATCGCCGGCCCCTCCCCCGGCCGGTGCGCCTCGCCGCACCGGCCGGTGCTTCAGGCGCGGGTCCCGTACCGCTCCCGCAACTCCACCTTGCGCACCTTCCCCGAGACGGTCATCGGGAAGGAGTCGAGGAGCTGGAGGCGGCTGGGCACCTTGTAGTGGGCGAGCTGCCCCTCGCAGTAGGCGCGCAGTTCCTCCAGGGTGAGCGGGTCGGCGGCGTCGCGCGGGACCACGCAGGCCAGCACCTCCTCGCCGTAGCGCTCGTGCGGCACGCCGACGACCTGGACGTCCGCGATCTTCGGGTGGGCGTACAGGAACTCCTCGACCTCGCGCGGGTAGATGTTCTCGCCGCCCCGGATGATCATGTCCTTGATGCGGCCGACGATCTCCACGTACCCGTCCTCGCGCATCACCGCGAGGTCCCCGGTGTGCATCCAGCGCCCCGGGTCGATCGCCTCGGCGGTCTTCTCGGGCTCCTCCCAGTAGCCGAGCATCACGCTGTAGCCGCGGGTGCGCAGTTCGCCCGAGCCGCCGCGCGGCAGGGTCACGCCGGTGACCGGGTCGACGACCTTCACCTCGATGTGGGGCAGTACCCGGCCGACGGTGCCGGTGCGGTGTTCGAGGTCGTCGTCCATGCGGGTCTGCAGGGAGACCGGGGAGGTCTCGGTCATGCCGTAGCAGATGGAGACCTGCTCCATGTGCATCTCGGCGACCACCCGCTTCATGACCTCGACCGGGCAGGGCGAGCCCGCCATGATGCCGGTGCGCAGCGAGGTGAGGTCGTAGGTGGCGAAGCCGGGCAGGTTCAGCTCGGCGATGAACATCGTCGGGACGCCGTAAAGGGACGTGCACCGCTCGAGCTGCACCGCCTCCAGCGTCGCCGCGGGTTCGAAGGACGGGGCGGGGATGACGATGCAGGCGCCGTGGGAGGTGGCGCCGAGATTCCCCATCACCATGCCGAAGCAGTGGTAGAAGGGCACCGGCAGACAGACCCGGTCCTGCTCCGTGTAGCCGACCGTGCGGCCCACCCAGTAGCCGTTGTTGAGGATGTTGTGGTGGGAGAGGGTGGCACCCTTCGGGAAGCCCGTCGTGCCGGAGGTGTACTGGATGTTGACCGGGTCGTCGCAGCTCAGCTCGGCGGCGAGCGCGTCGGCCCGCTCCCGCGGCACCGCGGCGGCGGCCGCGGTGAGCGCGTCCCAGGACGGGTCGCCGATGTAGACGGTCTCGCGCAGCGCGGGGCACCGGCCGCGGACCTGGTCCACGATCGCCCGGTAGTCGCTGCTCTTGTGGGCCAGCGAGGCGACCAGCAGGGTGATGCCGGACTGCTGGAGCACGTACTCCAGCTCGTGCGCCCGGTAGGCCGGGTTGACGTTCACCATGATGACGCCGATGCGCGCGGTGGCGTACTGGACGAGGACCCACTCGGGGCAGTTGACCGCCCAGATGCCGACCCGGTCGCCCCTGGTGAGGCCCTTGGCGAGCAGTCCGCGCGCCACCTCGTCGACGGCGGCCCCGAACTCGGCGTAGGTCCAGCGGCGTCCGGAGGGGACGTCGACGAGGGCCTCGCGGTCCGGGTGGGCGGCGATCGCCCGGTCGAGGTTGGCGCCGATGGTGTCGCCGAGCAGCGGGGTGGTGCTGGTGCCGTGGGCGTAGGAGAGTCGCTGTGGCTCGGTCACCGGAAGTCCTCCTCGCGGTACTCGTCGGCGGAGCCGGCCGCCGTGGCCTCGCGCAGTTCGATGCGGCGGATCTTGCCGGAGACGGTCTTGGGCAGCTCGCCGAACTCCAGGCGGCGCACCCGCTTGTAGGGGGCGAGGGTCTGCCGGGAGTGCTCGAAGAGCACCTTCGCGGTGTCGGGGCCCGGCTCCCACCCGGCCGCGAGCACGATGTACGCCTTCGGTACCGCCAGGCGCAGTTCGTCCGGTGCGGGCACGACCGCGGCCTCGGCGACCGCCTCGTGCTCCAGCAGCGCGCTCTCCAGCTCGAAGGGGCTGATCTTGTAGTCGGAGGCCTTGAACACGTCGTCGGCCCGGCCCACGTAGGTGAGGTAGCCGTCGGCGTCGCGGGAGCCGATGTCGCCGGTGCGGTAGTAGCCGCCGGCCATCGCCTCGGCCGTGCGGTCGGGGTCGCCGTGGTAGCCGGTCATCAGGCCGACGGGGCGCGCGGACAGGTCCAGGGCGATCTCGCCCTCGGCGGCGCCGGGCGCGCCGGTCACCGGGTCGAGCAGCTCGACGCGGTAGCCGGGGCTGGGGCGGCCCATCGAGCCGGTCTTCAGCACCTGGCCGGGGCTGTTGGAGACCTGGACGGCGGTCTCGGTCTGGCCGAAGCCGTCCCTGATGGTCCTCCCCCACAGGCGGCGGACCTGCTCGATCACCTCGGGGTTGAGCGGCTCACCGGCGGCGACGACCTCGCGCGGCGGGGTGGCGAGCCGGGAGAGGTCGGCCTGGATGAGCATCCGCCACACGGTCGGCGGGGCGCAGAAGGTGGTCACCTGGGCCCGGTCCATCTCGGCCATCAGCCGGGTCGCGTCGAACCGGGTGTAGTTGTACAGGAAGACGGTCGCCTCGGCGTTCCACGGCGCGAACAGGTTCGACCAGGCGTGCTTGGCCCAGCCCGGCGAGGAGATGTTCAGGTGCACGTCCCCGGGCTTCAGCCCGATCCAGTACATGGTCGCCAGGTGCCCCACGGGGTAGGACACGTGGGTGTGCTCGACCAGCTTGGGGCGGGCGGTGGTGCCGGAGGTGAAGTACAGCATCAGCGGGTCGTCGGCGGCGGTCGGGCCGTTGGGGGCGAAGGCGTCGGAGGCCGTGTACACGTCCTCGTAGGCCCGCCAGCCGGGGGCCGGTGTGCCGCCGCCCACGGCGATGCGCGTGTAGTCGCCGGGCACCTCGTCGAACTTGCCGCAGTCCTCGGCCCGCACGATCACATGCCCCACCCGGCCGCGGTCGACCCGGTCGCGGAGGTCGGCGGGCCCCAGCAGAGTGGTCGCCGGGATGACGACCGCGCGCAGCTTCATCGCGGCCAGCGCGGTCTCCCACAGCTCCACCTGGTTGCCGAGCATCACGAGGATGCGGTCCTCGGGGCCGACGCCCCACTCGCGCAGGCGGTTCGCGACCCGGTTGGAGCGGGCGGACATCTCGGCGAAGGAGACCCGGACCTCGCGGCCGTCCTCCTCGACGATGTGCAGCGCCGTGCGGCCGTTGCCGTCGGCGATGACGTCGAACCAGTCCAGCGCCCAGTTGAAGGCGTCGGGGCGGGGCCACCGGAACCCCTCGTAGGCGGCGGTGTAGTCCTCGCGGTGTTCCAGCAGGAAGTCCCGTGCGCTGCGGAACAGCTCCGTGGCCGTCGTCATCTGTCCTCCTAGGTGCCGGACCTTGCCGGGCGGCTCCGTGCCATCGTCTAATCCGTGATGTGGGTCTCACTACCCCCGAACGGGGGTGTGCGTCCCAGGACCAGGACGGCGGTCGCGGAGGAGGGCGGGACGAGTGGCGGTGGACGCGGCGGACACGGCGCAGATCCGCAGCGCGCTGGTGCGGCTGCGGCGCACCACCGGGCTGCCCGTCGCCTTCGGCGGTCTGGTGGAGTCCGGACGGCGCCAGGTGCGCATCAGCGAGCTGAGCGGCACCGCCACGACGGCGCTCAGCGCGCTGGCGGTGACGGCCGGCAACGGGCTCGGCGGCCGGGCGGTGGCACTGTCGCGGCCGTGCGCGGTGACGGACTACTCCGTCTCCCGGCAGATCAGCCACGAGTACGACCTGCCGGTCGCCGCGGAGGGCCTGCGCTCGGTGCTGGCCGTGCCGGTGGTCGTACGGCGCCGGGTGCGCGGCGTGCTGTACGGCGCCCTGCGGACCGCCCAGCCGCTGGGCGACCGCACGCTGGGTGCGGCCGTGGCGGCGGCCCGGGACGCGGAGCAGGCGCTGGTGCTGCGGGAGGAGGCGGACGAGCTGCTGGCGGCGGCCGCGCCCGCGCCCGGTCCGGCGGGCGGCGCGGCCTGGGAGCAGGTGCGGGAGGCGCACGCGGCGCTGCGGGCGCTGGCGCCGAGGATCGCGGACCCGGCGCTGCGGGACGAGCTGCTGCGCGCGTGCGGTCTGCTGGCGGCGGGGGACGGCCCCGTCCCGGGGCCCCGGCTGGCGCCGCGCGAGGTGGACGTGCTGGCCTGCGTGGCCGGGGGCGCGACGAACGGGGAGGCGGCCGAGCGGCTCGGGGTGGGCACCGAGACCGTCAAGAGCTATCTGCGCTCGGCCATGCGCAAACTGGGCGCTCACACCCGCACGCAGGCCGTCGCGGCGGCCCGCCGCACCGGGTGGCTGCCGTAGGCGGTCCCGCCACACCGGGGTGACCGCCCCGCACAGCCCCACCGCACAGGTGGCGGCGCAGGCGGGTCACCGCACCGGGGGGCCGGCGCAGACGGCCCCACCCACCGGTGGCCGCCGCGGACAGCCCCACCGCACCGGGGTGGCCACCGCGGACAAGTCCCACCACACCAGGGTGACCGCCCCGCACAGCCCCACAGCACACGTGGCGGCGCAGGCGGGTCACCGCACCGGGTGGCCGGCGCAGACGGCCCCACCCACCGGTGGCCGCCGCGGACAGCCCCACCACACCAGGGCGACCGCCCCGGACAGCCCCACCGCACACGTGGCGGCGCAGGCGGGCCACCGCACCGGGTGGCCGACGCAGACGGCCCCACCCACCGGTGGCCGCCGCGGACAGCCCCACCGCACCGGAGTGGCCACCGCGGACAAGTCCCACCACACCAGGGTGACCGCCCCGCACAGCCCCACCGCACAGGTGGCGGCGCAGGCGGGTCACCGCACCGGGTGGCCGACGCAGACAGCCCCGCCCACCGGTGGCCGCCGCGGACAGCCCCGCCTCATAGGTGGCCGGGGCAGGCGGTCCCGTCGTATCGGTGGCCGGCGGGTGCGGGGCGGGTCGGGATTTCGGGGTGCGTTCGTTTTCCGCGGGCCGGGGTTTGTTGTTGGGGTCACCTCGCCGTGCCCCGTAAGGCAATGCGCCGTTGCCTAATATTGCCCCGGACACGACATACGGAGGGGAGCGGTCACCGTGCCACGGGACTTCGCGGACGCTGCCGGAATCCGCTCCGACCTGGTCATCGGGCGGGAGGAGTCGTTCGGCGCGGCGCGTGAGCAGCTCACCCGGGGCGGCAGTGTGCTGCTGCACGGTCCCGCGGGAATCGGAAAGTCGACGGTCCTGCGCACCCTGGCCGCGGAATACGCCCGCACGGCGCACACCGTGCTGCGCTGTTCGGCCACCGAGTCCGAATCCCACCTCCCCTTCCTCGCTCTGGCCGACCTGCTCGGCCAGGTCCTCGACGAGGTCTCCCCCGCGCTGCCCGCCGCCCAGCGCACCGCACTGGAGTCCGCGCTGACCGGCCGCGGCGAGTCCACCCTGCAGCGCGACGGCCTCGCGCTGCGCCTGGCCGTACTGTCCGCGCTGCGGGCCCTGGCCGCGGCGGGGCCGGTCCTCGTCGTCGCCGACGACCTCCAGTGGCTCGATCCGGCCAGCACGGAACTCCTCGGCTTCGCCGCCCGCCGCCTGGGCGACACCCCGGTCCGGCTGCTGTGCGCGGTGCGCACCGAGGGGCCCGAGACGGAGGACGCGGAGTACGACCGCCATCTGCGCGCCGCCCCGCCGGGGACCCGCGCGGTGCGCCTGGGGCCGCTGACCCGCGCCCAGGTGTCGGCGCTGCTGGAGGAACGCGGCTACTCGGGCCTGCACCGCTCCACGGTCCGCGACATCCACCGCACCAGCGGCGGCAATCCGCTGTTCGCCCTGGAGCTGGGCCGGGCCCTGGCCGAGAGCCCCGCGGCGCCCCGCCCGGGCGAGCCGCTGCCGGTGCCGACCTCGCTGCGCGCGCTGGTCCTGTCCCGCCTGGACATGCTGTCGGACGAGGCGCGCCGCACCCTCCTGGTGGCCAGCGCCGGCGCCCGCCCCACCCCCGCGCTGCTGCACGCGGCCGGCCGGGAGAACGCCGAGGCGGAGACCGCGCAGGCCGCGGCGCTCGGACTGCTGGCGCCCGACCCGGAGGGTCCGACCGTACGGTTCGCGCACCCGCTGATCTCGGCCGCGCTGTACGCCGAGGCCCCCGCACCGGAGCGGCGGGCCGCGCACGCGGCGCTGTCCACGGCCGCCTCCGACCCGATCGAGCGTGCCCGGCACCTGGCGCTGGCCACCACCGGCACCGATCCCCGGGTGGCGGCCCGGCTGGCTCAGGCCGCGGCGCTGGCCCGGGACCGCGGGGCACCGTCGGTGGCCGCCTCGCTGGGGCTGCTCGCCGCCCGGCACACCCCGGCGGACAGCGTCCCGGGCCCGGACGAACGCCGGCTTGCGGCCGCCGAGGACGCGATCACCGCGGGCGAGCCGGACCTGGCGCGGGACGTGGCCCGCGAGGTGCTGACCCGGGCCACCGCGCCCGGCGAGCGGGTGCGGGCCTGGATGGCGGTGATCGAGGCGGCCGGTCAGGCCATCGGCGAGGTCGACGCCGTCTTCCCGCAGGCGCTGGCCGACGCGGGCGACGATCCGCGGCTGCTCGCCCAGGTCCACTACCAGCTGGCCTGGCGCTCCCTGGTGGTGCAGGGCGACTTCGCCCAGGGCCGTCAGGAGGCCGCGCACGCGGCCCGGCTGGCGGAGCGGGCCGGGGACCGGCGCACCGAGCTGCTGGCGCTCGCCTTCCAGGCGCAGTCGGAGACGCTGATGGGCCACCCGGACGCCCCGGCGACCATCCAGCGGGCGCTTGCGGAGCCGCAGGACCCGCGGGTGGCCTGCCACCACAACGGGGCGGGCTCCTCCCGGTTCCGGTGGCTGGTGATGAGCGACCGGCTGGCCGAGGCGCGGGCCACCGTCACCGCGCTGCTGCGCGAGGTGCGCCGGCGCGGGATGGCCGAGAGCGAGGTCCACTATTTGCGGTTCCTCGCGGAGACCGAACTGCACTCCGGGCACTGCGGCCGGGCCCTGGAACTGTCCCGGGAGAGCCTGACCCTGGCCCGCGACGCGGGCATCGGGGAGGGCGCGGGCGCGATGCAGGCCGCGCTCGCCGAGGCCGCGGGCGGCGACCCCGGCCGGGCCCTGGAGCTGGCGCGGGAGGCGGTACGGCGGGCGGAGGGGGACGGCGACGCCGTGTACCTGTCGCGGGCGCTGGCCGCGCTCGGTCACGCGCACCTGGCGGCGGGCGACGCTGCGGCGGCCGTCCGGGTGCTGCGCCGGGTGCGGGAGCTGGAGGCCGGCGCGGGGATCACCGACCCGGCGCGCGGCCGGTGGCAGGGCGACCTCGCGGAGGCGCTGGTGCGCACCGGGGAGCCGGCCGAGGCCATGGACGTCATCGAGGTCGCCCGGGCGCACGCGCTGCGGCTGGGGCGGCAGAGCGTGCTCGCCGTCCTCGACCGCTCCGAGGCCCTGGTGCGGGCGGCGCGGGGCGAACACCGGGCGGCCGTGGCGCGGTTGACGGCGGCGCGGGAGCGGCTCGCCGGGCTGGGCTTCGGCCTGGAGGAGGCCCGGGCGGTCTTCGCGCTGGCCGAGCTGCACGCCGAACGGCCGGGCCGGGCCCCGGAGTCGGCGTCGTACGACGAGGCGGCGCGGCTGTTCCGGCGGTGCCGGGCGCTGCCCTGGCTGCGGCGGGTGGAGGCGGCCGTCGCGGCGCGGGCGGCCGGACCGCCCCCGGCGCCGGTCGCCGAGCCGGACGGTCTGGCGGGGCTGGCCGCGATGGAGCGTCAGGTGGCCGCGCTGGTGATGGAGGGCGCGACCAACCGGGAGATCGCCGCCCGGCTGTTCGTCAGCGTCAAGACCGTCGAGGCGACCCTGACCCGGGTCTACCGCAAACTGGGGATCCGGTCCCGGGTCGACATCGTCCGGCTGGCGGCGGGCCGGCGCCCCGACTGAGCACGGCCGGGCGGCGGGGGCCCGCCCGCAACCGTCGGGTTTACCGGCGGTAAACCGAGGGTTTTCCCTGCCCGGTGCCGTTAGGGGCTTCCCTCATTGGGTGGCCCGGACCACCGGTTCTAGCGTGAGCATGTGCCGCTCGCCCGGGCACACGGGGATCTGTCCCGAGACCCCCGTGCAACCCCCCACGCCCGTGCGACCCCCCACCGGCAACCACCTGAGGAGACTCATGTCCGGGCCCGCCCGCTCCAGACCGGCCGCCGTTTGACCCCCTGAGTACCCCTCAGGCGCAAGACCGGGGGGCGTTGCGGGCCTCCACGAGCGGCCCGCAACGCCCCCTCTCCATGCCTGCCGCCCCGGCGGGCTCGTGTGTCAGTCCCGTACGGTCCCGAAGCGGATGTCGTACCCCGTGCCGGCGTGCATCGTCGCGAGCATCCGGCCGCCCTCGGCCACGATCTCGTCCCGCCGCGCCTTCGGGGCGCGGTCGAAGAGTTCGACGACCAGGGCGTCCTCCTCCGGCTTCCACAGTCCGGCCACGAAGCCGTCGACGAGCAGGACGCGGTAGGACTGGTTCTTCTTCCAGGTGCGGCCCTTGTGCTCGGGCGGGACGACGCGGGCGCGGTCGGCGTGGGAGAGGAGCAGGTTGTCGAACTCGGGCAGGAAGCGCGGCGGGGCCGGGGTGTCCGGGTCGGGGCGGGGCGCGTCGGGAAGGTCGAAGAGTTCGGTGCCGCCCGGGCCCCGGAAGGTGACGAGGCGGGGATGGAGCCGTTCGAAGGCGTCCCGGAGCCGGGTCAGTCCGGCCCAGGTCTGCATGTCCTGCACCGAGGCGGGTCCGAACGCGGCCAGGTAGCGCAGCACGGTGTCGTCGGGTGCGGGCGCCGGACTCGCGGGGCGTCCGAACCAGTGCTCGGCGGTGGTGAGCGTGACCTGGCCGCTGCGGCCCCACAGTCCGCGCGGCGTCACCTGGACGAGCGGGAGCCGGCAGCGGGCGGCGACGGACAGGGCCTGCGGGTCCGCGTCGGGCCACTCGGCGCCCAGGGCCTCGCGCAACTGCCCCGGGGTACGCGGCTCGGCCTCGACCAGTTCCCGGGCGAGGCGGGCGAGCCGGTCCAGGTCGACGCCGGTCAGGCCCTTGCGGAACGCCCGCAACTCCCTTTCCCTGGCGGCCTGCACCAGGGGCCGCAGGGTGAGGCAGTCGTCGGCGGTGTGGGTGTGGATGGTCGAGCGCAGGGTGACGAGCCGGGCGACGCGGCGGTCCGCCATCGGGGCGGACAGGTCCTCGGGCGTGAAGCCGTCGAGGCGGGCGGCGAGCGCGTAGTACGGGGGCTTCACGTTCTGGGCCTGGAGCCCGACGAGGTGCGCGACGGCGGCCTCGGCGGACATCACCGCGCGGCGCAGCAGCAACTGGCGGGCCAGGGTGGCACGGTTGAGGGCCCGGATGCCGAGGACGGGGGCGGTCGTTCCTGCCTTGGTCGTCATGCCGTGCACGGTAGCGGGCATCGAGGACGGCCCCTGTCCGCGTTCCGCGCGCGGCGCCCCGGTTTCGGGTGCCGCGGCCGCTCGGTCGCCGCCCCGGCTCGGTTCCACCGCGGAACGGGCGCCGGGCACGTCTCGGGGACGCCGTCAGCGGGCACGCCGTTCGCGGGTGGACCGTACGCCCAGACGGAGGTGGGTGGTCAGCGGGTGCGGCGCGAGGGAGGCGCGGGCCTCGTCGAGCGGGCCGCTGGTGAGCCGGGCCAGGACCGGTCCGGGCTCGGTACCCGGTTCCAGCAGCACCCGTACGCGGGCCCGGGAGCGCTTCTTGCCGGCGCGCAGGTGCACTTGGGCGCGTTCGACGCCCTCGGTCGCCTCCGCGCGCCGGGCGACGGCGTCGGCCAGTGCCCGGGAACGCAGGGTGAGGGAGGGGCCGGCCAGCGGCAACCGGCGTCCACCGCCGCGGAACTGGGCGAGGAGCCAGGCGAGGCACAGCAGCAGCATGCAGGCCGCGCCCGCGACGACGGCCGGTATCCACCAGCCGTGCACGCGCAGGCCGACGAGGCCGTCGCGGTCGAGCAGGACCGTCCCCGCCTCCGGGTCCGGGGCGGGCCACCACCCGGGCAGTCGCCCGGCGACCCCGTCCGGGGTGAGGGCCAGCCATCCGCCGCCGGCCAGCAGGGCCGCCCCGGCCAGCGCGAGCAGCGTGCGGTTGACCGCGTTGCGCAAAGTGTTCACGAGTCGTCCTCCTCCAGCGCGGCCCCCTCGGCCGGACGCACCCCGGCTCCCGTCCCGCTCCCACCGAACGGCACGGGCCGGTCGGGCACCGGTTCTCCCGGCACGGGGGCCTGGGCCGACGCGGGCCGGGCGGCCGGTGGGGGCGTGTGCGTGGGGGGCCTGTCGGCTGGGTGCCAGTGTGGGGTGGGGCGGAGGGTGATGCGTGGCCTGAGGGGCCGGGACAGGCCCAGGGTGGCGAGGGCGGCCCCGGTCGTGGTGCCCAGTGCGGTCCGGGTCGCTTTGCGGTCGCCGAAGGAGAGCCGGGCCCGCACGCGTACGCGGCGCCGCCCGCAGCGCACCCGGACGTGGGTCACGCCGGGCACCGCCGACGCGGCGTCCCGCACCAGCTCCGCCGCGGCGGCGCGGTCCAGCACCGCCCGTTGGCCGTGCCGCCCCGGCACGGGTGACATGGGCAGCACGCCGCGCAGACCCGGGGTGAGCGCGAGGCAGAGGAGCCAGGCGCCCAGGGCCGCGGCGACGGCGCCGCCCGCGACGACGGCGGTGTCCCCGGGGCCGTGGGTCGCCGCCCAGCCGACCGCCTCGGTGCGCAGGCCCGCCGGACGCCGGCCGGCGAGGTGCACCGACAGGACGTCGTACAGGAGGGCCGCGCACGCTGCCGCCGCGGCCAGGGCCACCAGCGCGGCGGGGATCCGGCGCGCCGACCAGGGGCGCCGGGCCCGGCCGCGCGGCGGGCCGCCCTCCCGGGCCGGGGACGACCGCGGGGCCGTCCGGTCCGCGGCCAGGGACCGGACGCGGACGGTCGCCGCCCGCACCGTGAGCCCGCTCAGCTCGGCCACCCGGTCCGCCGTCCGGTCCCGCACCCGTTCCCCGGCTTCCGCGAGCACCGCCGGGTACGGGAGCCGCACGTCGACCGAGACGTCGGCGCGGTGTCCGCGCACCGTCGCGGTGCCATGGGTCACCCGGACGTGCCGTCCGGCGATGTCGGTCTCGGCGGCGGCCCGTTCCGCGATGCGCCGCACGGCGCGGTCGGCGACGACGGTCCTACCGCGTTCGGCCGGTGCCGTGCGGGCGGGTCCCCGGGCGGCCGGCCTGCCCGTCACCGGGTCCTCCGGTCTCCGGGCGCCAGGAACTCGCGCCAGTCCGTGCCGTTGTCCGCCAGGCGCCCCAGCACCGCGCCGACCGCGCCCAGCGCGGCCACCAGCAGGAAGGCACCGAAGCCGCCGAACCACCCGGCGAAGGCCAGCGCCATGCCCGCCAGCATGCCGATCACCGCTCTGCTCATCACGCACCTCCGCCTCGAAACCCGCTCCGCATCCCGTCGGTCACCCCGTCGGTCGTCCCGTCCGTCGTCCCCGCCGTCACTCCACGCGCGCCTCCGCCGGGCGCTCCGGGTCCTCGTCGTCCGGCAGGTGGACGTCGTTGACCGTGATGTTGACCTCGACGACCTCCAGGCCGGAGATCCGCTCGACCGCGTCGACGACGTTCTCCCGTACGTCCCGGGCGAGGTCGGCGATGGGCACGCCGTACTCGACGACGAGGTCCAGGTCGATCGCGGTCTGCCGCTCGCCGACCTCGACCTTGACGCCGCGGCCGACGTTCGGCCGCCCGCCGGGCACCCGGTCGCGGACCGCGCCGATGGTGCGGGACAGGCCGCCGCCCATGTCGTACACGCCGGGGATCTCGCGCGCCGCCATGCCCGCGATCTTGACCACCACGACGTCGGCGATGGAAGTGCGGCCCCGGGTCGCGGCAGGTTCGGCGGTGCCGGTGGAGCCGCCGCTCACGGTCGTGGCGCCGCCCTGCACGGTGCGCCCGTTCTTCTCCTTCTCGGGCCGCTGGGGCTTCGTCTCGATGCCGGCCGTCTGCGGTGCCGTCGTCATGGTGTCCTCCGTCAACCGTGGTCGTTGCCTGCTCTGGACGTTGGACCCGGACGGGCGTTGGGCGTTACGCCGACGCGGAGATTTCTTTTTTCCGTGTGCTCGCGTAACGCCGCGGGCAGTCGGTGTGTCCAAGGACGGGAACGGCGGAGCGGGAAGGAGCACGGGTGCCGGGGGACGACGGACTGCTCGCGGTGCGGGCCGCCGAGGGCGACGAGGACGCCTTCGAGGCGCTCGTGCGGCGGCACGCGCCCGGGCTGCTGCGGCTCGCGGCGAGCATGCTGGGCAGCCCCGCGGAGGCGGAGGACGCGGTGCAGGACGCGTTCGTCAGCGCGTGGCGCAGACTCCCCGAGTTCCGCGGGCAGTCGGCCTTCGCCACCTGGATGCACCGCATCGTCGTCAACCGGTGCCTGAACATGCTGCGGTCCCGGCGTCCCGTGACCGATCTCGACAGCGTGCCCGAACCGGCGGCGCCGGACCACTCCGTCTCCCCCGTCCGGGCCGCCGAGTCGCACGCCGCCGCGGTGGCGCTGGGCCGGTCGCTGTCCGAGCTGTCCCCGGAGCAGCGGGTGTGCTGGGTGCTCAGAGAGCTGGAGGGCCAGTCGTACGAGACGATCGCGGAGACGGTCGGGATCAGCGCCGAGGCTGCCCGCGGCCGGGTGTTCCGCGCACGACGCTGCCTGACGGAGGCGATGACCGCATGGCGATGAACAGCGGCGCGGAGCTGCCCGGGTCCGGCACCGGTCCCGGATCCGGCGGCGCGGACGTACCCGCCGAGGACGAACGGCTGGCCTGCGGGCGGATGCTGTCCGAGGTGTGGGAGGCCTGGGAGGACGGCGCGGACGATCCGGCCCGGGATCCGCACCTGCGTGCCTGTCCGCACTGCTCGGCGGCGGTACGGCAGCTGGACCTGCTCGGCGCGGCGGTGCGCGAGGCGGGCGGCGGCCGGGAGCCCGAGTGGGACGCGGGGGCGCTGACCGAGCGGGTGATGGACGTCGTACGGCTGGAGCTGCGGCCCGGCCGGCCGCTGCCGCTCGGGGAGCGCGAGGAGGACCTGTGGGTGCGGGAGGCGATGGCCGCCAAGGCGTTGCGGGCCGCCGCCGAGACCGTGCCGGGGGTGCGGGCCGGATCGTGCCGGATCCGGCCCGCCGAGTCGGGCGGCTCGCCGTCGCGGGGCCCCGTCCGGGTGCGTCTCGAGGTCGTCGTACCGCTCACGCCGCGCCTTCGCGACCTCGCGGAGGAGGTCAGGCGGCGGGTGCGCGGGGCGGCGGACGACGCCCTGGGGCTGCCCGTGGACCACGTGGACGTGCACATCACCGACGTGACCGACCCGGCCGGGGCGGACCCGGGCGGGGTCGGTGCGGAAGAAGGGAACCAGCCGTGACCACTGCCGCCACCGAGCGGGACGCACTCGCCGGCACCGTCGCGCGGGCCGCCGCCGACGTGCCCGGCGTCGCCTTCCTGCGGCCGGGCCTCGCGGACCTGTTCCGGCCCTCCGCCCGGACCGGACCGCCGCGGGCCGCCGCCGGGCGCGCACCCGCCGGCGTGCGGGTGAGCCGGGCCTCGGCGACGGGGCCGTGGGAGGTGGACGTCCAGATCGTCGTCCACCGCGACCGGCATGCCCTGACCGTCGCCCGGACGGTGCGCGACGCGGTCACCACCGCACTGTCCGCGACGGCACCCGGCGCCCAGGTGACGGTGACCGTGACCAACGCGGTGTGAGCGGCCGGCCCGGTCAGCAGGTGGGCCGGTAGGGCAGGCGGGGCAGGAGTTCCGCCCAGCGGGCGGGGGTGAGGTCGCCGCCGGTGCGGGCGCAGACCCGGCTCAGCGCCCGGTCCGTGTCCAGGGTCCAGATCCGGGCGGTCAGGTCGTTGCCCGCCGAGGCCAGGGTGTCGCCGCCGGGCGCGAAGGCGACCGAGGTGACGGTGTCCAGGTGGCCGGTGAGCGCGGTGCCGAAGGCGTCGGCGCGGGCGGGGTCGGACACGTCCCACAGCCGGACCGCGTGGTCCTCGCCGCCGCTGGCGAGGGTGCGGCCGTCCGGGGCGAAGGAGACCGAGGTGACGCCGCCGCGGTGGCCGGTCAGCTCACCGCCCAGGGGCCGGGCCCGGGCGGGGTCGGTGACGTCCCAGAGCCGGACCGTGCGGTCCCGGCCGCCGGTGGCGAGGACGTGCCCCTGCGGCGCGAAGGCGACCGCGTTGACCCAGTCCCCGTGGGCGGTCAGGGGCGTGCCCAGGGGGCGTGCGTCGTCGCGGTCGCGCACGTCCCACAGCCGGGCCGTCTTGTCCTGGCTGCCGGTGGCCAGGGTGTGCCCGTCCGGCGCGAACGCCACGGAGCCGACCCAGTCGGTGTGGCCGGTCAGGGGTGTGCCCACGGGGCGTACGTCGTCCGGGTCGCGCACGTCCCACAGGCGGACCCGCTCGTCGACCCCGCCGGTGGCGAGGGTGCGGCCGTCGGGAGCGAAGGCCACGGTGAGGACACCGCCGGGGTGGGCGTCCGGGACGGTGCCGGCGGGGCGGGGCCGGGCCGGGTCGGAGACGTCCCACAGCCGCAGGGTGCCGTCCTCGGCGCCGGAGGCGACGGTGCGGCCGTCCGGTGCGAAGGCCGCGGTCAGGACGGGGGCCCCGGATCCGGCGAGCGGGCGCGGCAGCGGGCGCGGAGGCCCGGACCGTCCGACGTCCCAGAGCCGGACCAGGGCGTCGTCGGTGCCCGCGGCGGCGAGCAGCCTGCCCGTGGGGTCGTAGGCCACGGCGCTGAGCGGGTTGGTGAAGCCGGTCAGGACGCTGTCCGGCAGGTGCCACACGCGGACGCTGTGGTCGGCGCCGGTGGTGGCGAGGGTCCGGCCGTCGGGGCCGTAGGCCAGGTCCCACAGGCCCTCGGTGTGCCCGGTCAGCGGTTCACCGATCCGGTGCGGGTAGGCGGGGTTGGCCACGTTCCACAGGATGACGGTGTCGTCCTGGGCGGCGCTGGCCAGCGTGTGTCCGTCCGGGCTGAACTCCACCGACCACACGGCGGCGGTGTGCGCGGTCAGCGGCTCGCCCAGCGGGCGCGGGCCGCCGGCGGCCCCGTCGGGGCCCGTGCCGTCCGTGTCCGGCACCTCCCACAGGCGCACCGTGTCGTCGTAACCGGCGCTGGCGAGGGTGTCGCCGTCCGGGGAGAAGGCCACCGACCAGACGGCCGCGTCGTGCGCGTGCCGGGGCTCGCCGAGCGGGACCGGCCCGTCGGCGCCGTCCGCGCGCCACAGCCGTACCGTCCCGGTGTGCCCGGCGGTGGCCAGGGTGCGGCCGTCCGGGGCGAAGGCGACGTCCCGGGCGCTGCGCGCGTCGGCGCGGGCCGGGTCGCCGACGGGTGCGGGCCGGGCCGGGTCGCCGAGGTCCCACAGGCGCAGGGTGCCGTCGTCGCCGACGGTGGCGAGGGTGCGGCCGTCGGGGGCGAAGGCGACGGAGGTGACGGACTTCCCCGCGTGGCTGACCAGGGGACGGCCCAGGGGCCGGGGCCGGGCGCGGTCCCGGGTGTCCCACAGCCGGATGCCGCCGCCGTGTCCGGCCGCCACCAGCACGGTGCCGTCCGGGGAGTACGCCACGGCGCCCACCGGATCGCCGGCGATCCGCAGCGGCTCGCCGAGCCGTCTGCCGGACCCGGCCGTGTCCCACAGCCGTACGGTGCCGTCGTGGCCGCCGCTGGCTAGGGTGCGGCCGTCCGGGGCGAAGGCCACGGCGCTGCCGATGTCGTCGTGTCCGGGCAGCCGGGTGGACAGCACCCGGCCCGCGTCCGTGGTGAGCGCGGTGCGCAGTTCGGGCGTGGTGCGCATGCCGAGCGCGGCGACGTCGAGGCGGGCGGAGAGGGCCGCGTTGGTCTCGCGCAGCCGGTCGGCCTCGGCGGTGATCCGGCCGAAGACGGCCTCGTCCCGCTCGGCCTGGGCGGTGGCCCGGGCCCTCAGCGCGACGACGGCGGTGCCCGAGGCGACCAGGACCAGCAGGGCGAGGACGGCCGACAGTCCCCGTCTGAGCCACACCGCGCGTCGCCGCCGGTGGAGCGAGGCGGCCAGGAACTCGCGCTCCACCGGGGTCAGTTCTCCCGGTGACGGTACCCCGCTCCGGCCGTCGTGGACGAAGGCCTCGCGGGCGGCGGCCAGTCGTGAGCCCGCGTAGAGCGCGGCGTTCTCCCGGCCGAGGGCCAGCCAGGTGCGGGCGGCCTCGGAGAGCGCGCGGTGGACGCGGAGCCGGTCGCGTTCGGCGTCGATCCAGCCGCGCAGCCGGGGCCACGCGGTGATGAGGGCCTCGTGGGCGAGTTCGACGGTGCCGTGGTCGAGGGTGAGCAGCCGGGCCGCGACCAGCCGGTCCAGCACGGCGCGGGTGTCCTCGGGGTCGCCGAGGTCGAGTTCGGCGTGTTCGGCGGGGCGCCGGGTGTCGGGGGTGCCGTCGCCCGGGGCGACGAGCCGCAGCAGGATCCGGCGGGCGAGGTCGGCCTGGTCCCCGGTGAGGTCGCCGTACACCTCCTCGGCGGTGCGGACGACGGCGCCGCGCAGTCCGCCGGCCGCCTCGTAGCCGGCCACGGTCAGGGTCCGGCCGGTGCGGTGCCGCCAGGTCTCCAGCAGCGCGTGCGACATCAGCGGCAGTCCGCCCGGCGCGTCCTCGACCTCGTCGAGCAGCCGGGTGGTCAGGGCGCGTTCGACGACCAGCGAGGCCGCGGCGGCCGGCCGGACGACGGCCTCCCGCAACTCCTCCCGGCTCATCGGGCCGGCCAGCAGGGTGGCGTCCTGCAACGCGGCGGTGAGGCCGGGGTGTTCGGCGCACCGTCCGAGGAAGTCGGCGCGTACCGCGACCACCACGCGCAGCCGGCTGCCGGGGTCGGCGGCGGCCAGCAGCCGGGCGACGAAGGCGGCGCGCTCGGCCGGGTCGGCGCAGAGGGTGTACAGCTCCTCGAACTGGTCGACGATGAGCCAGGTGTCGGCGTCCGTGTCCGGCACGGGGTCGAGCCGGCCGGCGTGGGTGGTCTCCGGCGTCGCGCCGGGGGTGAGGACGCGTACGGCCGCGGGGGCGGCGGGGGCGTCGGCGCCGGTTGCCGGCGTGCGCAGGCGGGGGATCAGACCGGCCCGCAGCAGGGAGGACTTGCCGCTGCCCGAGGGTCCGAAGACGGCGGTGAAGCGGTGCCGGCGGGTCAGCCGGTCCAGCCGGTCGACCAGCCGGCCGCGGCCGAAGAACAGGGCGGCGTCGTCCGGTTCGTAGCGGGTCAGGCCCCGGTAGGGCGGGCGCGCCTCCTCGTCGGCGGCGGCGAGCGCGGCGGCCTCGGCGCTCGCCGCCCGCCAGCGCCGCTCCCACTCCTGCGGGTCGCCGCCGCAGACGTCGACGTAGGCGAGGGTCACCGCCAGGGTGGGCAGTTGCCGTCCGGCGGCCGCCTGCGACAGGGCGGTCACCGAGAACGGCACCTTGTCGGCCATCGTCCGGTACGTCGGCCGTCCCACCGAGTCGCGCAGGGCGCGCAGTTCGGCGGCGAACCGCTGCACCGGTCCGGCCGCGGGATCGAGCCGTCGTTCCCGGCGCCCCACTCCGTTTCCGCCCACGTGTGCCCCGCCCCGCCGTCGTCGCTCTCGGTCCCCGTCCGGGCGCCCACGGTAGGGAGGCGTGGGAGCGGGCGGCAAGCGCCGGGCTGCTCGTCGGGGGGTGGCGCACGGGGAGTTCACGGTGTCTTCACGCGGGGTCCGCAGGCGTCCGGACCGCCGCGCGGGGTGCGCCGCATTGTTCAGTGCCGGGTGCGGGCTGCTGAACAACGGTGTTCCGCGGTGGAATCGGTGGCCGGGGGAGTGCGGGGCGGCACGGCCGCCGGGTCCGGCACGGCCGCGCCACCCCGCACCGGGTCCCCCGTCGGGGACGACACCCGCCCGTGCCGGAAGAAGGACCGTGAAGGAAGTGATCCGATGACCACCGAGGCGACCCGTCGGCCGCGGAGCGTCACGCTGGCGGTGGTGCTGGTGATGCTCGGAAACCTGGTCGCGGCGACCACGGCGACCGGCCCGCAGCAGGCGGCGGCCCTGGTGCTCCTGCTGCTGGCGGCCAGCTTCTGGTGCGCGGTCCGGGCGGGCCGCGGCCGGCGCGGCGCCCGGACCGCGGTGAGCGCGCTGACCGCGGTGATCCTCGTCGTCGCCGCGCCGTTCGCCCTCGACGATGCGCTGTACGGCGGCACCACGCTGCTGCTCGCCGCGGTGCTCGCGGTCCCGGGCCTGGTCCTGCTGTACCGGCCGGCCGCCGAGGCGTACGTGCGGGTGCGCAGCGGGGAGAGCGACGAGGAGTTCGCGGGATGACCGAGCCGCCGCACGGAGCACCGGACCGGCCCAAGGCCGGGCACCCGGGGCCAGGCCCGGACGGGGCCAGGTACCCGGGGCCCGACCCCGACGAGGCCGGACACCCGCAGCCCGACCCCGACGAGGCCAGGTACTCGCAGCCCAACGCCGACAAGGCCGGGCACCCGGGGCCCGACCCTGACGAGGCCGGACACCCGCAGCCCGACCCCGACAAGGCCAGGTACCCGCAGCCCGACCCCGGCGAGGTCTGGGGTCCCGGGCCGGAGTACGGGCGGGTGGCGTCCCGGGAGCCGGGTGTTGCCGATCCGCTCGCCGTGGCCGTCGGCAACGCCTCGCTGCTCGGGGTGGGTTACCTGGTGCTGGGGCGCCGGGCGCTGTTCTGGGCCGCCGCGGTGGTCACGGTGTCGCTGCTGTGGCTGACGTACACGAGGGCGGAGACGTGGTGCGAGCTGCTCGTGGTGCTGTGGTGGGCGGCGGCCGTCGGGCACGGCTGGTGGCTCGCGCGCCGGCGGCAGGCGGCCGGGCCCCGGCGGCGGCAGCGGCTGCTCGCGCTCACCCTCACCGTGCCGGTCCTCGCGGCCGCCGGGTGGGTGCGGTCCGACGCCCAGGGGATCGCGGACGACGTCGCCGAGGCACGGGCGGACGGGGACTGCGGGGCCGCGGTGGCCGCTCAGGACGGGGTGGCGTTCCGGCACCGGCTGGTCGCCGCGCCCGCGGCGGCCCGGGGCGACGCGGTGGTCGACGCGTGCGAGCGGCTGGACACGGCCGGGGGCTATCTCAGCGCCGGGCTGACCGGTGACCTGGACTCGCTGGAGACCGGCTTCCGGCGGCTCGGCGCGGTGCTCGGCGAGTCCGGCAACGAGCGGACCGTGCGGGCCGCGCTGGACCGCTTCCTCGGCCGGCTGCCCACCGACGACGGCTGTCTGACCGTCAGCATCGCGGACTGGCTGCGGGAGCACGCGCCCGGGCCCCGCGGCCTGACCGGGCCCGCCTCCGCCACCGCGGCCCGGACGGCCCCCCAGGCGCTGATGGACTGCGCCGACGGTTTCATGTTCACCGAGGACTGGGCCGACGCGCGCGAGCGCTACCAGCGACTGCTGGACGAGTACCCGGACGACACCCACGCGGACGCCGCCCGCAAGGGGGTCAGGAAGGCCGGGCTGGCGATCGAGCTGGACCGGATCAGCGAGCTGATCACCGCGGCGGACTCCATGGGCTCCGGCTATTGCCGGAAACCGGCGAAGTACTCCCAGGCCCCCGCCTATCGCAAGGGCCGGACCAGTGCCGTGTTCGTCGGCGACACCGAGTACACGGACAAGCTGCCCGAGGAGTGGCGGACCGACACGGCGCACGCCTCCCTGGTGGTGTGCACCGGTGAGGCGGAGGCCGGGGACGTGGTGGAGACCTGCCAGTACCGGGACCACAACGGCCGCATCGGCAGTGTGCGCTTCAACAAGCTGGCGGTCCGGGTCAAGGGCTACGCGCTGCGGACCGGGAAGCTGGTCGTCGACCGCACGGTGCAGCTGGGCGGCGAGAGCTGCCCCGGCGTCCTGCGGTACTTCGGCGCGCTGCCGTCGCGGATGGCCGTCACGCCCTCGAACGGGGACGTGCGCGAGGCCTTCGGGCCGGTGGTCGGGCGCTGACCGGCCCCGCCCGGCCGCCGTCGCGGGGTCGCCGTGGCGGGGCCGGTCGCCGCGGGGGTTGCCGGGCCGCCGGCGGGGCACCCGGGGGCACTGTGCACCGACGGGACGCAATCCTGGTGACCGGCTGGTTCAGCTTCCTGCACGGGGAGGCGACGGCCGGGGACGTGCTGGCGCTGGCGCGGGTGGAGCGGGTGCTGCGGGACGCGGGGCTGGCGTACGACGTCGTGTGGAGCCCCGGGTTCCGCGCCGACGGCACGCACTTCGACGACGTGGACCCGGCGGCGTACTCGCGGCTGGTGTTCGTGTGCGGGCCGGTGCACGGGCCGCAGGTGGAGGAGTTGCACCGGCGGTTCGCGCACTGTGTGCGGATCGCGGTCGGGGTCTCCGTGGTCGACCCGGACTCCCCCGCCGTCACCGGCTTCGACCGGGTGCTGGCCCGGGACGGCGCCGGGACCGGTCCGGGCGTGGACCTCGCGGCCCGCGCTCCGGCGCTCGGCGAGGTGCCCGTCGTCGGGGTGGTGCTCACCCACGGGCAGCAGGAGTACGGCGGCCGACGGCGGCACGCGGAGGTCGCCGCCGTGCTGACCCGGTGGCTGGCCGGACGGGACTGTGCCCGGCTGGAGCTGGAGACCCGGCTCGACGCGCACGACTGGCGGCTGTGCGGCACCCCGGCCCAGCTGGAGGCCGTACTGGCCCGCCTCGACCTGGTCGTCACCGACCGGCTGCACGGGCTGGTGCTGGCGCTGCGCGCCGGTGTCCCGGTGCTGGCGGTGGATCCGGTCGAGGGCGGGGCGAAGGTGTCGGCGCAGGCCCGCGCCTGCGGCTGGCCGGCGCTGGTGGCCGCGGAACGGCTGGCCGGGGCGTCGGCCGACCGGGTGCTGGAGCGCTGGTGGCACTGGTGCCTGACCGACGGGCGGGCGGTGGCGGCGCGGATCGGCGCGGGGTTCCGGGCGGCCGATCCGGTCCCGGACCCGGCGGACGGCCTGGTGGCCGAGTTGCGGGCCGCATCGGGCGGCGGCGACGGGGCGGGGCCGGCGCCGCCGGACGATTAGCCGCGGGGCGGGACGGGCACTCGGCGGGGGTCGGTCCGCCCCCCGGGAGGAGACATCGTGTCCATCGGCCGGCTCCCCGATCACGAACAACGCATACTCGACGAGGTCGAACGGGCGCTGCGCCGCGACCGCCGCCTCGAGAGGCGGCTGCGCACGCTGCGGCTGCGCCGCCTGCCCGATCCCGCCCGCCTGGCGGCGTACCGGCCGCGGGCCATGACCGTGTTCCTGCTGCTCGCCGTGTCGGTGACGCTGATGGTCGCCGGCATCGTCACCTCCGCGCCCGGCGTGATCTGGGCCTTCGCGGGCGTGTGGCCCCTGACCCTGTTCGCGGTGTTCCGGCTGCTGTGCCGGTGGACGGAGGGTTAGCCGCCCCCTTCCCTGGTTCCGCTGGTGTCAGCCGGTGTAGCTGCGGGCCGTCGAGTCGCGCTGGGCGGGTTCCAGGGAGCGCAGTCGCGCCTCGACCTCCGGCGGCAGCACCCGGCGTTCGCGCAGCACCCACGGCAGGGCGGCGGTCGCCTCGGCGAAAGCGCGCAGGGACGCCGTGTCGCGGGGGACGGTGCGGGCCAGGTGGACGGTGCGGCGCAGGGCGGGGCCGACCGGACGGCGCAGCCAGGTGAACCAGAGGGTGTTGCGGATGCCCTGCGCCCGGCGCACGGTCGAGTCGCGCACGGCGGAGGGCTGGTGATGGATCGCCAGGTGGTCGGCGTACGTCAGCCACCAGCCGTTCGCGGCGAGGTCGGCGGCGAGCAGCTCCTCCTCGCCGCCCAGCCACAGCCGGGGGTGGAAGCCGCCCGCGGCCCGGAAGGCGTCGGTGCGCAGGACGGTCGCGGCGGCCAGGAAGGAGCCCAGCGCCGGTCCGGGGAGCCAGTCGGGGCGGGGCACGGGCGAGTCGCGCAGCTCCGCGACGATCGGGTCCTCGGTGCCGTCCGGTTCGACCAGGATGCGGGCGGTGACCGAGCCGACCGCCGGGTACCGGTCGAGCAGGTCCGCGGCCCCGGCCAGGGAGCCTGGCGCCCACCAGGAGTCGTCGTCGCAGAAGGCCACGTAGGGCGTGGTGACCTGGCGGACGGCCAGGTTGCGGCCGACGGCGCCCAGGTTGCGGCCGGGCCGCAGGAGCCGTACGCCGGGGTGGTGGCGGGCGACGGCGGTGGCGGTGCCGTCGGTGGAGCCGTTGTCGGTGACGATCACCGCGGGTGCTTCGGGGAGTTCGGCGAGCCGGTCCAGGGTGCGCAGGAGTTCGGGGCACCGGTTGTGGGTGATGACGACGACGGTGGTCCGGGGGTCCGTCATGAGGCCGCTCCCTCGCCTTCGTCGAGGAGGCGGGCGGCCCGTTCCACGTGCGGGGGCAGCGGCCTGCGGGCGCGCAGCGCGGCGGGCAGGCGGGTGAGCGTCTCGCGCAGCGCGTGCCGGGCGTGCGGGTCGCGGCGGGCGTCGGCGGCGAGGGCGCGGGTGCGGGCCAGGGCGTGCGGGAGCGGGCGGCGCAGCCAGGCGGTGAGGAGTTCGTTGCGGCGTACGACGGCCGGGCGGCCGGTGCGCGGGCGGGGGTCCGGGTGGTGGTGGGCGACCACGTCGGGGCAGTGCGTGACGCCCCAGCCGCGGGCCGCCAGGTCGTAGGCGAGCAGGGTCTCCTCGGCGCCGAAGAACAGCAGCGGGTGGTAGCCGCCCGCGTCGAGGTAGGCGGTGCGGCGGGCGACGGCGGCGCAGCCGAGGAAGCCGAGCACCTGGGTGCCGGGCAGGTCGGTGGCGGTGCCGAGCGGGGAGTCGGCGAGCAGGTCGTTGAGGGGGTCCGCGGCGTCGGCGGGGCCGACGAGGGTGCGGGCGGAGAGCAGGCCGAGCCGGGGGTGCCGGTCGAAGTGCCGGGCGGCGTTGCGCAGGGCGCCGGGCGCCCACCAGGAGTCGTCGTCGCTGAACGCGACGTAGGGGGTGTCCAGGGCGCGGACCCCGTGGGTGCGGGCGAGGGCGCCGCGGTTGACGGGCAGGGCGAGGACGCGGACCTGGGGGAAGTTGCGGGCCAGCATGGCGCGGGTGCCGTCGGTGGAGGCGTTGTCGACGACCAGGACCTCGGGGCGCTCGGGCAGGGCGAGCAGGTTCCGCACGGTGACGGCGAGGCTCGCGCGGCGGTTCCGGGTGGCGATGACGATGCCGACGGGGGCGGGCTCCGTGGGGTGGGGGCGGGCCCGTTCGCGGGTGGCCGTCGGACCGTGGTGCGCGGGGTGGTTCATGGTGCCTCTTCCGGGGCGTCGAGGGCGTCGAGTGCTCCGAGTACGGCGTCGGGGGTGATCCGCAGCAGCGCGGGGTCGGTGCGGCGGCCGTGCGGGTCGCCGTCCGGGCCGGGGTGCCACAGGGCGCGGTGGCGGGGATGGGGCGGCGGACCCCAGCGGCTGGGCGGGACCGGGCCGAAGAGGGTCACGGAGGGCGTGGCGTGGGCGACGGCGAGGTGGGCGATGCCGGTGTCGCCGCTGACCACGGCGCGGGCGCCGGCGACCAGGGCGGAGAGCCGGTCGTAGGGCAGGCCGCCGCCGAACACGTCCGTGTCGGGCAGGTCGGCGAGCTTGGCCAGCCGGGCCACCAGGTCCGCCTCGTCCGCTCCCCCGGTGACGACGGTCCGGCGGCCACGGGCGCGCAGCCCCTCGGCGACGGCCGCGTACCGTTCCACGGGCCAGCAGCGGGAGGGTGCACCGGCGCCGGGGTGCAGCACGACGGCGCCGGGGGCCGGGGACGGCGCCTGCGGGTGCGGCAGCCGCAGGTCGGCGGGGTCGGCGTCGATGCCGTAGGCACGCAGCAGCCGGCACCAGCGCTCGCGCTCGTGCTCCTCGGCGTACCAGGGCGGGCCGTCCACCTCGGGCGTCCCGGGGTGCGCGAACGCCAGCAGTCTGCGCGGGCGCAGCCGGGTCAGCAGGCGGTGGCTGGGTGGCCCGTTGCCGTGCAGGTCGACGGCGACGTCGGGGGGCGGCCCGGTCCAGTCGAGGGTGCGCGGGACGGCCCGGCCGGGTTCGGCCGCGGGCAGCAGCCGGTCGACGGCGCCGGTGGCGGCGGCCACGGGGGCCAGTTCGGCGGGGGCGGCCAGCACCAGCTCGTGCCCGGGGTACGCCCGCCGCAGCGCCCGCAGGGCGGGCACCCCGGCCAGCAGGTCCCCGAGCCCCAGGGCGCGCAGCACCAGCACCCGGGGGATGCCACTGCCGTCGCCGCCGACCGGGTGCGGTCCGCCCCGCACCGCCCCGGCGGCCGGCGGGTGGACGGGATCCCCGGTCACCGGCCCACCGGCCGACCCGGGGATCCCGGATCCGCCGGGGGCCGCGGGCGGTGGGGTGCCCGGCGCGGCGCCGGCGAGGGGGTGGGTGCGGGGGCGGTCCGGGGGTCCGGGGCTCATCGGGGGGCCTCCGCCGCGCGGGCCAGCAGGGCGGTGGAGGAGCGGCCGTCGAGGTAGGGCAGGAGGACCGCCTGGCCGCCCCACTCCTGGAGGAGCGCGGCCTCGGGGAGGTCGGCGCCGGCGTAGTCGCCGCCCTTGACCCAGACGTCGGGGCGCAGGTCGCCCAGGAGGCGTTCGGGGGTGTCCTCGTCGAAGACGGCGACCGCGTCGACGCAGGCGAGGGCGCGCAGCACGCGGACCCGGTCGGCGAGGGGGTTGACGGGGCGTCCGCCGCCCTTGCGGCGCCGGACGGAGGCGTCGGAGTTGACGCAGACGACCAGGCAGTCGCCGAGCCGCCGGGCGGCCTGGAGGAGGCCGACG
>NZ_JAIOJZ010000047.1 GCF_020404845.1 Streptomyces hyderabadensis
CGTGTCCAGGACGTGGCCGAGCCGGCGCGTGTACTCGAACTCCAGGTGCGCCGGCTCGTCCAGGTCGACGTACGACTGCGGTGCCCCGTCGACGGTGAGCAGCCAGGCCCGGGCCCGGTCGACGTCGGGCATCAGCTTGGCGGTGCCGTGGTCGGTGACCCGGCTGACCGGTACGGCTTCGTTCACCTGCCCATTGTGCCGGTGCCCGGCGGGTGCCGGTGCCCGGCGGGCGCTCACTGCACCGCGGTCACCGTCCCCGCGCCGACCGTGCGGCCGCCCTCGCGGATGGCGAAGCCGAGCCCCGTCTCCAGCGGCACCTCCCGCCCCAGTTCGACCGTCATGGTGACGGTGTCCCCGGGCCGGGCGAGCGCCGCCTCGCCGAGGTCCACGTCGCCGACCACGTCCGCGGTCCGGATGTAGAACTGCGGCCGGTAGCCGGTGGTCAGCGGCGTGGAGCGGCCGCCCTCGCGCGTCGACAGCACGTACACCTGAGCGGTGAAGCGCCGCGCCGGCACGACACTGCCGGGCGCTGCGACGATGTGCCCCCGGCGCACCGTGTCGCGGGCGACCCCGCGCAGCAGCAGCGCCACGTTGTCCCCGGCCTGCGCCTCCGCCATCGGCTTGCCGAAGGTCTCCAGGCCGGTGACGACCGTCTCGACGGACGCCCCGAGCACCTCGACCCGGTCGCCGACGCGTACGGTGCCGCGCTCGACGGCGCCGGTGACGACGGTGCCGCGGCCGGTGATGGTGAGCACGTTCTCCACCGGCAGCAGGAACGGCGCGTCCAGGTACCGCTCGGGCATGGGCACGTAGGTGTCCACGGCGTCGAGCAGCGCCTCGACGGACGCCGTCCACCTCGGGTCGCCCTCCAGTGCCTTCAGCCCCGAGACCCGTACGACGGGCACGGAGTCGCCGCCGTAGCCCTGCGCGGTGAGCAGTTCGCGCACCTCCAGCTCGACGAGGTCGGTCAGTTCCTCGTCACCCGCGTCGGCCTTGTTGAGCGCGACCACGATGTGGTCCACGCCCACCTGCCGGGCGAGCAGCACGTGTTCGGCGGTCTGCGGCATGATCCCGTCGAGGGCGGAGACGACGAGGATCGCCCCGTCGAGCTGCGCGGCTCCGGTGACCATGTTCTTGACGTAGTCGGCGTGGCCGGGCATGTCGACGTGCGCGTAGTGCCGGGTGTCGGTCTCGTACTCGACGTGCGCGATGTTGATGGTGATGCCGCGCGCCGCCTCCTCCGGGGCGCGGTCGATGCGGTCGAACGAAACGTACTGGGTGGTGCTGCCGGCCCCGCGCTCGGCGAGGACCTTGGTGATGGCGGCGGTCAGGGTGGTCTTGCCGTGGTCGACATGGCCCATCGTGCCGATGTTCAGATGCGGTTTGGTGCGGACGTACGCCGTCTTGGACATGGCGGTACCTCGAAGCCTCGTGGCGGTGGTGGGGACCCCTGGGGCCGGCCGACCCTCCCCCTGCGGGGTCCGCCGGACGATCCGGGGAGGGTCAGCTTCGGGCGCCGTCGACTGCGGCGGTGAAGTGGGCGACGGCAGCCTTCGGGGCATCCGCGACCGCGGATGCTGCGAGGTGGAAGGCGTACCGGAACATGACGCCGATCATCGCCGACGCCTCGTCGCACGTCGAATGGTTTTTACGGGAACGGGAGTTCGACGCCACCGCCGTCCCGCGCGCCGGGGACCGGCTAGGGGCCGACGGTCCGCAGCGCCTCCCGGACGGACAGCGGTGCCAGGCGGGTCCGGTGCTCGGCCACGAAGGCGCGCACGGCGTCCGGGTCGGTCTTGGCGTACTCGCGCAGGCACCAGCCGACGGCCTTGCGGACGAAGAAGTCGCCGTGGCCCGCCTGGTGCAGGCAGTAGCCGAACAGGCGGTCGGTGTCGGTGTGTTCCTTGTAGCGCAGCTGGTGCAGGAGCGCCGCGCGGACCAGCCACAGGTCCTCGTCCTCGATCCAGGCGTCCATGTCCCGCGCGAGGCCGCGGTCGGCGGCGACCAGGCCCCCGACGACGTGCGCGGCGAGCAGGTCGACGGTGTCCCACCAGGGGACCGTGGTGAGCAGGTGCCGGACCACGGGCAGGAAACCGGACGAGCAGTGCGTCACATGGCGGCGCAGGTAGTCGACGGCGAAGTAGTGGTACTCGCGCTCGGGCAGCCGCCAGCAGCGCAGCGCGACCGCGGTGCAGTCCGACTCGTCCGGCCGGGGCAGGCCCGCCAGCACGACGCGGGTCAGGGAGCGGCGAACGGGCGAGGTCAGGCCCAGGAAGGGGGCCGCGTCCTTCATGTACGCCCGCATCCCGGCGGCCCGCTCGGCGTCGGCCGCGGCGGCGTACTCACCGGTGAGCCGCTCCAGTACCGTGTCGGCCAGGGAGCTGTGCGGCGCGTCCGGAATCCACCGGGCTGTGACGCTCATGAGACGCACCATACGGCGATCACACACATTTGTCGGTTAGTGTCACCGGATGCTCGATGCCACCACCCGCTCTGGGGGCACCGCCACGGTCTCTCCCCGGACCGCCGCCACCGAACTCGCCGTCGCCACCGCCGCCGGACCGGTCGCGCCGACCGGCTTCGCCGCGCGTGTGACGAGAGTGCTGCTGTCGCCGTGGTCGCGGCTCTCCCTGCTGGTCGCCCTGCTGGCCTCGGCCGCGACGGCGGTGGTGCTGTTCCAGCCGCAGCAGTTGCTGACGAACGGCTGGCCGCCGCAGCTCGGGGGTGCCGCGGCGGCGCTCGCGTACGCGGTGGCGTACGGGCTGTGCACGGTGGCCTTCGTGCCGCGCCCGCTGCTGAACCTGGCGGCCGGCGCGCTGTTCGGCTCGCAGTTGGGGCTGGCCTCGGCGCTGGCGGGCACGGTGCTCGGCGCCGGGATCGCCTTCTGTCTGGGCCGGGTGCTCGGCCAGGAGGCGCTGCGTCCGCTGCTGCGGGGCAAGTGGCTGAAGGCCGCGGACGGGCAGCTCAGCAGGCACGGCTTCCGCTCGATGCTGGCGGCGCGGCTCTTCCCCGGGGTGCCGTTCGCCGCGGCCAACTACTGCGCCGCCGTGTCCCGCATGGGCCTGCTGCCCTTCCTGCTGGCGACGGCGCTCGGTTCGATCCCCAACACGGCCGCCTACGTCGTCGCGGGTGCCCGGGCCTCGACGCCGACGTCTCCCGCCTTCCTGATCGCGCTGGCCTGCATCGCCCTGCCGGGGCTCGCGGGCGCGGTGGTGGCCTGGCGCAAGCGGCACCGGCTGCGCGGGCGCTGAACGGGCGCTGCACCGGCGCTGACGGGGCGTTACACGGCTTCCAGGATCATGGCGTTGGCGAGGCCGCCCGCCTCGCACATGGTCTGCAGGCCGTAGCGGGCGCCGCGCTGGTGCAGGGCGTGGACGAGGGTCGTGGTCAGGCGGGTGCCGCTGGCGCCGAGGGGATGACCGAGCGCGATGGCGCCGCCGTGCACGTTGACCTTGTCGAGGTCGGCGCCGGTCTCCTGCTGCCAGGCCAGCACGACGCTCGCGAAGGCCTCGTTGACCTCGAAGAGGTCGATGTCGCCGAGCGAGAGCGACGCCCGGCGCAGCACCTTCTCGGTGGCCGGGACGACGCCGGTGAGCATCAGCAGCGGGTCGGAGCCGGTGACGGCGAAGCTGTGCAGCCGGGCGAGGGGGCGCAGGCCGAGTCGGGCCGCGGTCTCGCTCGACGTGATCAGCACGGCGGAGGCACCGTCGTTGACCGGGCTGGCGTTTCCGGCGGTGACGTTCCACTCGATCTGCGGGAACCGTTCGGCGAAGGCCGGGTCGTGGTAGGCGGGCCGCAGGCCGGCCAGGACCTCGACGCCGGTGGCCGGACGCACGCACTCGTCGCGCGACACCCCGTCCAGGGGCGCGATCTCGGCGTCGAAGCGGCCGGCGTCCCAGGCGGCCGCGGCCTTGTGGTGCGAGGAGACGGCGAAGGCGTCCATGCGCTCCCGGGTGAGCGACCACTCGGCGGCGATCAGCTCGGCGCTGATGCCCTGCGGGACGAGCCCATCCGGGTAGCGGGCGGCGATGCCGGGACCGAAGGGGTCGGCGTCGGGCGGCACGTTCGACCACATCGGCACCCGGCTCATGGACTCGACCCCGCAGGCGACGACCAGGTCGTACGCCCCGGCGAGGACGCCCTGCGCGGCGAAGTGGACGGCCTGCTGGGAGGAGCCGCACTGCCGGTCCACGGTGGTCGCGGGGACGGACTCGGGGAAGCCCGCCGAGAGCAGGGCGTAGCGGGTGGTGTTCATGGCCTGCTCGCCGACCTGGTCCACGGTGCCGCCGATGACGTCGTCGATCAGCGCCGGGTCGACCCCGGACCGCTCGACGAGGGTGCGCAGGGTGTGGGCGAGGAGTTCCACGGGGTGGACGTGGGCGAGGGCGCCGTTCGGTCTGCCCTTGCCCATCGGGGTGCGTACGGCTTCCACGACGACTGCGTCACGCATGGTGCGGGCCTCCGGTGCTCGGTGGTCGGCGGACTGCCGGTGAGTGAGGAACGGGGACTACCAGTGAGTAGGAAATCTGGACTCACCATAGCCCGGTGAGTTGGAAAATCAAACCCTCTCCTGCTCCTCGCCTAGACTGGCCGGCATGGCCGCCGCTCCCAAGAACCCGCGCCCCTGCTCCATCGCCGACACCCTGGCGCTCGTCGGCGAGAAGTACTCCCTGCTCGTCCTGCGCGAGGTCTGCCTCGGCAACGGCCGCTTCGACCAACTGGTGCGCAACACCGGCGCCCCGCGCGACATCCTCACCACCCGGCTGCGGCGGCTGGTCGACGCGGGGATCCTGGACCGGCGGCCGTACAGCGAGCGCCCGCCGCGCTTCGAGTACCGGCCCACCCGGGCGGGCCTGGAGCTGGAGCCGGTCCTGATGACCCTCATGGCGTGGGGGGACCGGCATCTGCACGCGGACGACGACCGCCCGATGGTGATCGAGCACGCCTGCGGCCACGAACTGGTCCCGCAGGTCATCTGCCCCGCCTGCGGCGACACCGTCCGGCACGAGGACCTGACCGCCCATCCGCAGGCCGCGGGCTGGACGGTGGCGGGCCCCGCGGTGGCGTAGGGGGCTGCTCACCCCCCGTCGTCCGGGGTTCATTTCGGGGCGCTACGCTGCCCCTCGGCACGCCAGGTCCCGATCACCGCACGCGACGGTTCGGCGTGTCCGCCGACCGTTTCTCGCCGTTCCTCGATCGCCGCTTGGACTGACGTAACTCCATGTCTTGGTTTGAATCCCTCGTCCTCGGACTCGTCCAGGGGCTGACCGAGTTCCTCCCCGTGTCCTCCAGCGCGCACCTGCGGCTGACCGCGGCCTTCTCCGGCTGGCACGACCCGGGCGCGGCCTTCACGGCGATCACGCAGATCGGCACCGAGGCCGCGGTGCTCATCTACTTCCGCAAGGACATCGGGCGGATCATCTCGGCGTGGGCGCGCTCGCTCACCGACAAGTCCATGCGCCACAACCCCGACGCCCGCATGGGCTGGCTGGTGATCGTCGGCTCGATCCCGATCGGTGTGCTCGGCCTGACGCTGAAGGACCAGATCGAGGGCCCGTTCCGCGACCTGCGGATCACCGCGACGATGCTGATCGTGGTCGGCGTGATCATCGGCATCGCCGACCGCATGGCCGCCCGGGACGAGAAGGGCGGCCGGCACCGAGCACCGCAGCAGCGCAAGGAGCTGGAGAACCTGGGCGTGCGGGACGGTCTGATCTACGGCCTCTGCCAGGCGGCGGCCCTCATCCCCGGCGTCTCGCGCTCCGGCGCGACCATCAGCGGCGGACTCTTCATGGGCTACCGGCGCGAGGCGGCCGCCCGGTACTCGTTCCTGCTCGCCATCCCCGCGGTGCTCGCCTCCGGCGTGTTCGAGCTGAAGGACGCGATGGAGAGCGACCACGTCTCCTGGGGACCGACGCTCTTCGCCACGGTCATCGCCTTCGCCACCGGGTACGCGGTCATCGCCTGGTTCATGAAGTTCATCTCCACCAAGAGCTTCATGCCGTTCGTCTGGTACCGCATCGCACTCGGTGTGGTGGTGATTGCGCTGGTCAGCATGGGGGTGCTGAGCCCGCACGCGGGCGAATCCGGCGGCTGAACCAGGGCCGCGCGGGCCGGACCGGCGATTCAGGCTGCCCCCGGAGTTCGGGGCGCCCAGGCTCTTGCTGCGCCTGGGGCCCCTGCATGACTCACTCCACCGGCGCGGCGGTCACAGCCAGCCGTTGTCCTCCGCGAGCCGGGCCGCCTCGGCGCGGGTACGGGCCTGTGTCTTGCCGATCGCCGACGACAGATGGTTGCGCACAGTGCCCTGGGACAGCCGGAGCGTCCTGGCGATGTCGGCCACGGTGCCACCCTCGGCGGCGGCGCGCAGTACGTCCGCCTCGCGCCCGGTCAGCGGGCTCGCACCGCCGGCCAGCGCTTCCGCGGCCAGGGCCGGATCCACGAAGCGCAGGCCGGAGTGGACCCGGCGGATCGCGTCGACCAGTTGTTCGGGTGGGGAGTCCTTCACGACGTATCCGGATGCGCCCGCGGACATCGCCCGCGAGAGGTAGCCGGGCCGACTGAAGGTCGTGCAGATGATGGTGCGGCAGCCGGGCAGCGCCCGCTGGAGGTCGGCGGCGACGGCCAGGCCGTCCCGGCCGGGCATCTGCACGTCGAGCAGCGCGATGTCGGGCGCGGTCCGCTGCGCGGCGGCCAGCGCCTCGGTGCCGGTGCCGACCTCGGCGACCACGTCGAGATCGGGCTCGAGTCGGAGCACGGCGGCGAGGGCCCCGCGTACGAGTGCCTGGTCGTCGGCCAGCAGGACACGGATCATGTCGGTTCGGTTCCCTTGCGGCTCGGTTCATTCGGTTCCCGGGCGCTCGGTTCCCGGTGGCTCGGTCGCCCGTGCAGGTCGCCAAGGCTGCGCAGGAGTGGGAGGGATCGCCTGGGCGGGCCCGCGGGCGATGACGTGGAACCCGCCGCCGGGGGCATACCGGTGTTCGAGGGTGCCAGACACCGCAGACAGCCGTTCGGTGAGACCGGTCAGCCCGTTCCCGGCACCCGGCCCGCTCGTGGAACTGCCGTTGTCGGAGACCTCGACCCAGTCGGGCCCCATGCGGACAGTGCACAGTTCGGCGTCGGAGTGCCGCAGCACGTTGGTGACCGCCTCCCGCACGACGTAGCCGAACACCTCGCGCAGCTCGGGGTGCACGACGTCGGTCGAGGCGGGCAGATCGGCCCGTACGCCGGCGGCGCCCAGAGCCATACGGGCACCGGCCAGCTCGCTGTCCAGCGACAGGGTGCGGTAGCCCGAGATGGTCGCGCGCACATCGGACAGCGCCGTGCGCGCCATGTTCTCCAGCTCGGTGACCTGGCCGACGGCGACGGCCACGTCCCCTGAGGACTCCAGGACCCGCCGGGTCAGACCCAGTTTGACGGTTATCGTCGAGAGGCTGTGGCCGAGGACGTCGTGCATGTCCCGGGCGACCCGCTCCCGCTCCTCGTTCACAGCCAGTCGCCTGACCTGCTCGCGGGTGGCACGCAGGTGACCGATGGTGAAGTTGAGCGCGAAGACAGTGCCGAGCGCCGCGGTCACCCCGGCGAGGGTGGCCACCTGTGCCCAGGCCACCTCGCCCTGGGCGAGCCGCATCCAGACGACCTGCCCCAGCACCGTACCGAGGCCGAGCAGCAAGGCGTAGCGCAGCGGCAGCAGCATGAGGCCGATCGAGAGGGTGTAGGTCAGATCGGTCAGATAGGCCGACTTCCCCAGCAGGACGGCCGGGGCTGCCCCGAGCAGGAACATCACGGCCACGATGGCGACGCGCCCGCGTCGCAGCGCCATCGGCCCGTACCAGGGTGCCAGCAGGCAGCCGACGCCGTAGCAGGCGACAAGACCGATCGCGAGCGAGGTGAGCGGCGCAGATCTGGTGCCGTGCGCGATGTCCACGGCCTGCACGATCAAGGTGAGGGAGGCCAGCGCCATGGCCACGGCGACGACCACACGGCCCCGGTCGTACGCGCCGTGACGGCCCGGCTGGTCCTTCCAGAAACTCCAGTCCGGCCACCGGTAGGCGGAGAATTCGTCCGGATCGCGTACGCCCATGTCGATCATGCTATGCCCGGCTGTCGAGGAGGCGCCCGAACGGCGGCCCGGTGCGTGAGGCACAAGTCATGCAGCCAAGTGTCGCCCGACCGGGACCCGCGCCCCGTCCGGGTTGTCACCCGGTCATGCATGACAAATGGCATGGGTACGTCCGGCGACCGGATGCTGTAGTGAAGACATGTTGCACGCGAAGAGGATCGGTCTGCCGGCCCAGGAGTACGAGATCGTCGAGGACGGCCGGGCGCTGACGACGTTCTCCTTGCGCCGAGGCCGCGTCGGCGCACGGTTCACCCTGCACGGGGCCGACCACCTCGTCCGCACGCACCGTTTCAGCGGTGTCTACGAACTGCTCGACGCCGACGGGACCGCCGTCGCGACCACGGACCGGGTGAGCCGCAGCTGGAACCTGACGTCCTCCGGGCGGATCGTCCCGTTCCGGCAGACCGCGGCGGCGGGCCGGGAGTACACGATGCTCGGCGACACCGGTGAGCCGGTCGGCACGATCCGCCGCACCGGTCACCTCCGCACCGAGGCGACTGCCGACCTGCCGGGTCTGGACCCCCTGCTCCAGGTCTTCGCGCTCGTCGTCGTGCTGCTGCGCAGGCGGCGCAAGCGGGCAGCGGCAGCGGTCCGGTCCGGATCGCTGGCGGGCGGCTGACCCTCCGGCCCGACAAGGAAAGTGGACAGGACATCCGTGTGCCCCGGCCCCTGCCCCGGTTCTGCCGACGCGTCGGTCCCACGCGCGTGGCGCGGATGTCCGATCGGGCAGGCCGTACCGCTCCGCCGCCCCTACGCCACTCGTACGCCATCCCTACGTGATCCACAAGCAAGTCGTCTGCCTGTCGAAGGGCCTGACAAGGAGTACACATGGCCGAGGAACAACCTCTCAGGAACCGCGTCAATCACGCGTCCGGGACGATCGAGATCGCCGGAAAGACCGTCCACAGGCTCGGATTCGGGGCCATGCGACTGGTCGGGCCCGGGGTCTGGGGGGAACCGACCAGTCGTGACGCCTCGGTGCAACTCTTGCGACGCGCAGTCGAGTTGGGTGTCGACTTCATCGACACTGCGAGCGTCTACGGACCGCACATCAGCGAGGAGATCATCCGCGAGGCTCTGCACCCCTACCCGGAGCATGTGCTGATCACGACCAAGGGCGGTCAGACGCAGTCGGGTCCGGGCTCCTACGCCGCCCTCGGGCGTCCGGAGTACCTGCGCCAGGAGTGTGTGCTGAGCATGCGCCGGCTGGGCGTCCACCACATCGATCTCTACCAGTTGCACCAGGTCGACCCCGCGGTGCCGTTCGAGGACCAGATCGGCGAGCTCAAGTCGCTGAAGGACGAGGGGAAGATCGGCGCGATCGGCCTCAACGAGGTGACGGTGGACCAAATCACCGCCGCCCGGGAGATCGTCGACATCGCCTCCGTCCAGAACCAGTACAGCATCACGCAACGCAAGCACGAGGACGTACTCGACCACTGCACGCGCGAGGGACTGCCGTTCATCTCCTGGTTCCCCCTCGACATCGGCGCCCTGGCCCGGCCGGACAGCCCGCTCAGCGGCCTCGCCGCGCAAACCGGCACCACCCCGGCCCAGATCGCACTCGCCTGGCTGCTCGCCCGCGCCGAGAACATGGTGCCGATTCCCGGCACGGCGTCCATGCCCCACCTCGAGGAGAACATCGCGGCGGCGACGGTACGGCTGGATCCGGCTCAGATCGCGGAGTTGAACGCGCTGGCCGGCTGAGTGGTCGTTGTCATTCATCAACGAGTAGCGCCGCAGTCCTCTTCTCCCGGGCCACGGGCATCACCGTGCAGATCGTGCAGCGTCGCGACGGCGGCTGCCGCTCGACGTGGGTCTGCCGTTCGTCTGGTACCGCATCGCGCTCGGTGTCGTCATCACCGCCCTGGTCGCGGCGGGTGCCCTCAGTCCGCACGCCGCGGAGTCCGCCGGCTGAGCCGAAGTGCTTGTGTAGCCGTTCGGTAGCGCAGTGTCAGTGCTTGCCCCTAGGCTTGGCGGCATGTCCCCCGATTACGTGACGCCTGGTTCCGTGCGGTCCGCCGCGGAACTGAACGATGAGATCCGCGCGCTGTGGCGGCGCGCGGGCGGGACCCTGTCCGCGCAGGAGCGCGTGGAGTACGAGCTGCTGGTGGTCGAGTGGGCGACCGCGATCCGCGGCGAGGTCATCGAGGCGGCCTGAGCCGCGGCGGCCGCCGCACCAGGCAGGCGGCCCCGCCCGGGGGCTTCGTTCAGCGGCCGCCCGCCACCCGGAGCACCGTCCCCGTCGCGTACGACGCCTCGGGCGAGAGCAACCAGGAGATCGCGGCGGCGATCTCCTCCGGCCGGCCCGCGCGCCCCATCGGCACCGCCGCCCCCATCCGCGCCGCCCGGCCGGCGTCGCCCGCCGCCGCGTGCATCTCGGTGTCGATCACCCCGGGCGCGACGGCGTTGACCCGGATGCCGTCCGGACCGAGTTCCTTGGCCAGACCCAGCGTCAGCGCGTCGACACCGGCCTTGCTCGCCGCGTAGTGCACGTACTCCCCCGGGCTGCCCAGGGTCGCGGCGCCCGACGACACGTTCACGATCGCCCCGCTCCCCCGCGGTGTCATCAGCCGCGCGGCCCGCCGGGCGCAGAGCAGCACGCCGAGCAGGTTGACGTCGAGGACCCGGCGCAGGTCCGCGGTGCCGAGGTCGGCGAGCCGTCCCAGGGGGCCGGTCACGGCCGCGTTGTTCACCAGCCCCGTCACCGGGCCCAGCCGCTCCTCCGCCACGTCGAAGAGGCGCTCGACGTCGGCCTCGACGGACGTGTCCGCCCGCACCGCGATCCCGCGGCCGCCCGCGTCGCGCACCCCTGCCGCGACCGTCTCCGCGGCCGCGGCGTCGCGGGCGTAGCCCACGACCACGTCGTGCCCGTCCGCCGCGAGGCGCAGACAGGTCGCCGCGCCGATCCCCCGGCTGCCGCCGGTGACGACGGTGATGGGTCGCGTCATGAGTACCTCCGGATCTCGATTTGATCGATCATCGATCACTTTAGAGGAGGTTGCCGTGCGCCGGACGGGCCTCCGCCACGGTGCGACGAGTCTCGGTGTGATCAACTGAATTCGCCCTCGTCACATGCGCACACCGGGGGAACCAACGGGTAGGGATCATCGGTAGGGAGGAGTCCATGAAGACGCTCGAACACTGGCTCGCCTCCCCGTGGCGCCGCTCGGCCGTCGCCGTGCTCGTCGGGGCCCTGCCCGTGCTCGCCTTCCCGGGCCCGGCGCTGTGGTGGTGGGCCTGGTTCGCGCTGGTCCCCTGGATCCTGCTGGCCCGGACCGCGCCGGGCGGCAGGCGGGCGGCGTACGACGGGTGGTGCGGCGGGTTCGGGTTCGTGCTGGCCATGCACCACTGGCTGCTGCCCAACCTGCACGTGTTCACGTTCGTCATCGCCGCGCTGCTCGGCGCGCTGTGGGTCCCGTGGGGCTGGCTGGTGCACCGGACGCTGGGCGGGGCACCGTCGGCCGGCCGGGTCGCGGCGGCCCTGGTGGTGCTGCCGTCGGGCTGGCTGCTGGCGGAGCTGGTCCGCTCCTGGCAGGGGCTGGGCGGCCCCTGGGGGATGCTCGGCGCCAGTCAGTGGCAGGTGTCCCCGGCGCTGCGGCTGGCCTCGGTGGGCGGGGTGTGGCTGCTCAGCTTCCTGGTGGTGGCCGTCAACGTCGCCCTGGCCGTCCTCGTCGCCGTCCGCCGGGCGCGGGTGCCGGCCCTGGCCGGGCTGGTCGCCACCGCCGCGGCCACCTCGGCGGCCTGGGTCTGGTCACCGCGCCCCGACCCCGACGAGCGGGCCGCGATCGCCGTGGTGCAGCCGGGCGTCGTCGCCGGGGCGGACAGCGCCGACCGGCGGTTCGACCGCGAGGAGCAGCTGACCCGGCGGCTCGCGGACCGGGACCTCGACCTGATCGTCTGGGGCGAGAGCAGCGTCGGCTTCGACCTGGACGACCGGCCGGACCTTGCCCGGCGGCTGGCCGCGCTGTCGCGGGAGACCGGCGCGGACATCCTGGTCAACGTGGACGCCCGGCGCTCCGACAAACCCGGCATCTACAAGAGTTCGGTGCTCGTCGGCCCCGAGGGCCCGACCGGCGACCGGTACGACAAGATGCGGCTGGTCCCCTTCGGGGAGTACGTGCCGTTCCGCTCGGTGCTCGGCTGGGCCACCTCCGTGGGCAAGGCGGCCGGCGAGGACCGCAGGCAGGGCACCGAGCAGGTGGTGATGGACGTGGGTGACGGTCTGCGGATCGGGCCGATGGTCTGCTTCGAGAGCGCGTTCCCCGACATGAGTCGCAGCCTCGTCGCCGACGGTGCCAAGGTGCTGGTCGCCCAGTCCTCGACCTCGACCTTCCAGCACACCTGGGCCCCCGAGCAGCACGCCTCGCTCGCCGCGCTGCGCGCCGCCGAGACCGGCCGGCCGATGGTGCACGCGACGCTGACCGGCGTCTCCGCCGTCTACGACGCGAACGGCGCCCGGATCGGCTCCTGGCTCGGCACCGACGCGAGCACCTCGCGGGTGTACGAGATCCCCCTGACCCACGGCACCACGCCGTACGTGCGCTACGGCGACTGGACGGTGTACGCGGCGCTGGGGACCCTCGCGGCCTGGGGCGCCGTGGCGGGCGTACGGACGGTGCGGCTCAGGCGGAGCGGTCGAGCACGGCCCGCACCACCCGCTCGCACAGCTCATGGGTCTCCAGCGCGTCCCGGGCGCTGAGCACCCGGCCGGCGCGGACCGCGTCGAGGAAGGCGAGCACCGCCTGCTCGATGCCGCGCTGGCGGGCCACCGGGACCCAGTCGCCGCGCCGTCGCACGGTCGGCTGGCCCTTGTGGTCGATCACCTCGGCGAGGTTGACCACCTGGCGCTTGGTGTCCTGGCCCGAGACCTCCAGGATCTCCTCCGCCGAGCCGCTGAGCCGGTTCATCACGCCGAGCGCGGTGAAGCCGTCCCCGGCGAGCTGGAGCACCACGTGGTGGAGCAGGCCGTCCTCGGCACGGGCGCGCACGGTCACGTCGTCGACCGGTCCCGGCACCAGGAACCGCAGCGTGTCGACGACGTGGATGAAGTCGTCGAGGATCATCGTGCGCGGATCCTCGGGCAGTCCGGTGCGGTTCTTCTGCATGAGGATCAGCTCGCGCGGGTGCTCGGCGCACTGGGCGTACCCGGGGGCGTGGCGCCGGTTGAAGCCGACGGCGAGGCTGGTGCCGCGCTCCTCGGCGAGGGTCACCAGGCGTTCGGAGTCGGCGAGTTCGTAGGCGAGGGGCTTGTCGACGTAGGTGGCGACGCCGGCCTCCAGCAGCCGGGTCACGATCTCGGGGTGGGCGGCGGTCGGCGCGTGCACGAAGGCGGCGTCCAGGCCCTGGGCGAGGAGCGCGTCGAGGTCGGCGTGGCGCTGCGCGGGCGGGATGCGCAGCTTGTCCCCGACCCGGGTGAGGGTGGCGGGGGTGCGGGTCTGCAGGTGCAGTTCGATCCCGGGGAGGGCGGCGAGCACCGGCAGGTAGGCCTTCTGCGCGATGTCGCCGAGTCCGATGCAGCCGACCTTCACGGGATGTGCTCCTCTAACGCTCGTAACGCTCGCCGACCTGGGTCCGCCGGGAAGCATACGGGGGCTGCGGGGGCCGCCAGTCGGCGATGCCGTCGAAGCCGCGCAGGAAGAGGGCCGGTCCGGCCTTGGACAGGGCGGCGATCGCGACGTCGCGGACCGCGATCCCGGCGCGGTTGCCCATCAGGTTGAGGCGGGCCACCTTGACGGCCTGCCGGGCGATCGCGGTGGTGCGGGGCAGCCGGGCGGCGGTGTAGGCGGCGAGGTCCCGGCTGTGGTGGGCGAGCACGACCGCGTCCTCGATGGCCTGGTTGCCGCCCTGGCCGAGGTTTGGCGGCATGGCGTGCGCGGCGTCCCCGAGGAGGGCGACCCGGCCCCGGTGGTAGGCCGGCAGCGGCTCGGCGATGTGGTGCACGTCGTGGCGCAGTACGTCCTCGGGGCGGGCGGCGGCGAGGACGGCGGGGATGGGGTCGTGCCAGTCGCCGTAGCGGTGCAGCAGCTCGGCCCTCTCGTCGGCCGCGTGTCCGCCGGCCGGGGTGACGGCGGCGGCGTAGGCGTAGACCCGGCCGTCCTTGAGCGGGTGCGTGCCCCAGATGCGGCCCCGGCCCCAGGTCTCGTGGGAGGCGAACTCGGCGCCGGGGACGGGGATCACGATCCGCCAGGTGGTGAAGCCGGAGTAGACGGGACCCGGGTGGTCCGGGAAGAGCGCGCGGCGCACCACCGAGTGGATGCCGTCGGCCGCGACGACCAGGTCGGCCTCCAGTTCGCCGCCCGGGGTGCGGACGATGGCCGGACGGTCGCGGTCCCCGGGGTCGGCGATGGTCGCGTCGGCGGCCGTGCGGACGGCGTCCGGCTCCAGCAGCGCGGCGAGGCGCTCGATGAGGGTGGACCGGTGCAGCAGCACCAGCGGACCGCCGAAGCGGGCCGCGGCCGCCTCGGCGCTGGACCGGGAGAGCCAGCGCCCGCCGGGGGTGCGCAGTCCTCCGTCGCCCTGCCAGGCGGCGAGGTCGCGGATCTCCTCGCCGAGGCCGATCACGTCCAGGGCGCGCAGCGCGTTGGGCGACAGGGAGATGGCCGCGCCGATCGGGCGGAGCGAGGGGGCGCGTTCCAGGACGGTGACCCGCAGGCCGCTCTGGTGCAGGGCGGCCGCCGCGGTCAGACCGCCGATGCCGCCGCCGATCACGACGGCGCTCTTCGTGGGTGTCATGGCTCTCCTCGCCGCTCTCCTCGACGCAGGGCTCACTACAGATGTAGTAGCACCTGCCGCCGACTGTACTACAGCCGTAGTGAGGCGGGTAGGTTGATCTCCATGTCCGCACACACCGCGTCCCCGGGTCCCCCGGCGGGCGCCTCCCGCGCCGATCTGGTCGCCGACGCCGCCCTGGCCCTGCTCGCCGAGCGCGGGATGCGCGGGCTCACCCACCGGGCGGTCGACGAGGCGGCCGGACTCCCCCAGGGCTCCACGTCCAACGTCGCGCGGACCCGGCAGGCGCTGCTGGAACTGGCGGTACGGCGGCTTGCCGACCGGGAGTCCCGAGTGCTGGCGCTGCACGAGATGCCGGATCCGCGCGCCGGCCTCACCGCCCTGGTGGACGCGCTGACGCTGGCGACGCACCGCGCGCTGACCCGCAACCGGGCGCTGACGCTGGCCCGGTACGAACTGGCGTTGGAGGCCACCCGCCGCCCCGAGCTGCGGGCGCACTTCGACGCGGCGGGCGCCCGCTTCCGGGAGCAACTGGGCTCCCTCGTCACCGCGATGGGCTCGACCGACCCGGCCCGGCACGTGCTCTCGCTGGTCGCCTGGGCGGACGGCCTGATGTTCAGCTGCGTGGCCGGCACCTTCCACGCCGAGGTGCCGGGCCTGGAGGAGGTGCGGTCGGGGCTGCGGGAGCTCCTGGACGGCATGCTGGGCGGCCTGCCGTCCGGCTGAAAACCCCTGGTGGCACCGGCGCGCCTGGGCGAGGATGCCGGGATGACGACCGCACGCCGCGAACCCGCGACCGACTCCGACGAACGCACCATGCTGGAGGGCTGGCTCGACTACCACCGGCAGACCCTCGCCTGGAAGTGCGAGGGCCTTACCGACGAGCAGCTGCGGACGGCCGCCGTGGCACCGTCGACGCTGTCCCTGATGGGACTCGTCCGGCACATGGCGGAGGTGGAGCGCAGCTGGTACCGCAGGGTGCTGGCGGCCGAGGACGCGGGCCCGATCTACTACTCCGACGAGGACCCGGACGGCGAGTTCCGGCTCACCGAGTCGGACACCTTCGCCGAGGCCCGTGCCACCTGGCAGGCCGAGATCGAGGCGGCCCGGCGCAACGCGGCCGGCGTCCCGCTGGGCGAACCGACCCGGGGCAGGCATCTGCGCACCGGCGAGCGCTACACCCTGCGCTGGATCCACACCCACATGATCGAGGAGTACGCGCGTCACAACGGGCACGCGGACCTGATCCGCGAGCGCCTGGACGGAGCCACCGGCGACTGACGTCACCTCCGCTCGCCCCGGGCCCTCCGTACGGGGCCGGAGATCACCCGTGCGGGGCAACCTCCGCTTGTCCGGCGCCGGTCGCGGGGCCCGAACCAGCAGAGTGGCGCGGGTGCATCGAACGACGACCACCGCAACGCTCCTGGTGACCGTGGCTGTCTCGGCCCTGGCCGGCTGTACGACGGTCCGGGGCCCGGCCGCGGCCGACCCGTCGGCGGCCGGGGCCCGCTCGTCCGCGCCGCGCCCGGACGGCCCGGCCGAGCCCCGGGTCGTACAGGCCCCGGCCCGGGAGGCGCTGGAGATGATCGGCCCCTCCCCGGCTCCCGAGCGCCCCGGCGGGGAACCGAGCCGCACGAAGCCCCCGGCGGCCCCGTCCGCGCCGCACCGCGCACCGGTCGACCGCGCCCCCGAGCAGCGGCCCGCCCGCCCGGCGGCACCGGAACCGACCCGTGCGCCCGCCGCCTCCCGGCCCCGGGTGCCGGAGCTGCCCGGCCTGTCCGGTGGCGGCACCGGCGGCAAGGCGGACGTGTGCTCCCTCGGCAAGCAGTACGGCGGCTGGCGGCCGGGCAGCCCCGAGGCCCGCATCTGCGAGCACGCGTACGGCCGCTGAGCCCGGCCCGGGACGTACCGGGACGGGTCGGGCTAGGGCCGCTGCCGCGGCGGCCGGCCCCACGGCTCGGGGCGGTCGGGGCCGTCCTGGTCCCGGTCGGCGCGGTCCAGGCGCAGCGCCAGCCGGTCGATCGAGGCGCGTACGCCCTCTCCGTAGCGGCCGGGGGCGAGGGACCGGGCCGCGGTGCGGGCGTGCCGCAGGTGCAGCCGGGCGGCCTCGCGGTGGCCCAGCCGGTCGTAGTCCGCGGCCAGGTTCAGGTGGAGCGAGGGGTAGAGGGCGCGGGCGGCAAGCGTGCCGGCGTGCGGATCGGCGGACGCGTGGCCCTCCCCCGTCAGCTCCTCGGCGGCGGACAGCGCCCGCAGGTCCCAGGCCAGCTCCTCCTCGGGGTCGTCCTGGGTGTCGGCCAGATAGTGGGCCAGCGTGCAGCGGTGCAGCGGGTCGCCGTGCTCGCCGATCTCCGCCCACAGGCCGAGGAAGCGGTGCCGGGCCTCCTCGCGGTCGCCCGCGTGGTGCAGCATGGCGACCTGGCCGATCCGCGTCAGCACGGCATCCGGCGCCGCCTGCTCCTGTCCCTTCGCCACCGCGTCCTCCGTGCCCTCGTCGGCTGTCCCGACGACGCTAACCGCACGCGCCCGCTCGGCCCGTCAGGCGGCGCCGGGGCTGCGCGGGCCGGCCGGTGGCGGACCGGCCCTGGATCGGGCGGCTCAGCCCAGGTTCGGGATGGTCCAGTCGATCGGCTCGTGGCCCTGCCCGGCGACCGCCTCGTTGATCTGCGTGAAGGGGCGGGAGCCGAAGAACTTCTTCGCCGACAGCGGGGAGGGGTGCGCCCCCTTGACCACTACGTGCCGCGACTCGTCGATCAGCGGCAGCTTCTTCTGCGCGTAATTCCCCCACAGCACGAACACCGCCGGGTCGGTCCGGTCGGCCACCGCGCGGATCACCGCGTCGGTGAACAGCTCCCAGCCGCGGGACTTGTGCGAGTTCGCCTCACCGGCCCGGACCGTGAGGACCGCGTTGAGCAGCAGGACGCCCTGCTTCGCCCACGGCATCAGATAGCCGTTGTCCGGGATCGGGATGTCCAGCTCCGCGTGCATCTCCTTGTAGATGTTGCGCAGGGACGGCGGGACCTTCACCCCCGGCCGGACCGAGAAGCACAGCCCGTGTCCCTGGCCCTCGCCGTGGTACGGGTCCTGGCCGAGGACCAGCACCTTCACCGCGTCGAACGGCGTGGCCTCCAGCGCGGCGAAGACCTCCTCGCGCGGCGGGTAGACGGGGCCGTTCGCCCGCTCCTCCTCGACGAACTCCATCAGCTCCTTGAAGTAGGGCTGCTGCAGCTCGCCGCCCAGCACCTCGCGCCAGGACTCGGGCAGCATGGCGATGTCGGTCACGTCAACTTCCTTACGCTGTGCGGTCGCTTCCACAGCCCAAGAACCTACCGCCGACCACTGACAACGGGACCGCCTACCAGCTCGTCTTCCGTTCGAACTGCCACATCATCATGATCGTCGACGGGTCCAGGGCCTGCTCCGCGCCCGAGATGTCCGAGCTGGCGGCCACGTACTGCTTGCCCTGCCACAGCGGCAGCAGCCGCGCGTCGTCCACCATGATCTGCTGTGCCTGCTCGAACTCCCGCTCCACGTTGGCGCGGTCGCTCTCCCGGCGCGAGCGCGGCAGCAGCTCGCCGGTGATCTTCGGGGTGAGGTAGGGCGTGCCGAGCGCGTTCTGCTCCCCGACGAAGGGGGCGATGAAGTTCTCCGCGTCCGGGAAGTCCGGGGACCAGCCGCGTCCGAAGACCGGGTACTCGCCCTTCTGGTAGCCGGCGACGTAGGTCTTCCAGGGACGGCTCTCGAGGGTGACCTCGAACAGTCCGGAGGCGTCGAGCTGCCGCTTGATCTCCTTGAACTCCAGCGCCGTCTCGGAGCCGTAGCGGTCGGTGGTGTACCAGAGGGTGAGCGGGACCGGGTCGGTGATGCCGGCGTCCTCCAGCAGATCGCGGGCCTTGGGGACGCTGGGGTCGCCGTAGTCGTCGAAGAAGCCCGTGGTGTGTCCGGTGAGGCCCTTGGGGACCATCGAGTACAGCGGGTCGACGGTGTCCTGGTAGATCTTGTGGGCGAGCACCGTCCGGTCGATCACCTGGGCGACGGCCTGGCGCACTTCCTTGCGTCCCGCCCAGGGGTCCTCGGGGTTGAAGACGAGGTAGCTGATCTCCGTACCGCTGCCCTCGACCAGTTGCAGGTTCTCCTCCTTGCCCTCCTTGCCCTGGAGCGTGATGACGTCGTCGGCGGCGAGGCCGCGGTAGGTCACCTGGATGTCTCCGTCGCGCAGCGCCTTCACCATGCCGGCGGAGTCCTTGAAGTAGCGGATGGTCACCGCCTTGTTGTGCCGTTCGGCGAAGCCCTCGTAGCGGTCGTTGCGCACGAGTTCGGCCCGTTCGCCGTCCTCGTACGACTGGAGCGTGTACGGGCCCGAGCCCACGACGCCGCTGCTCTCGCGCAGGGCGTCCGCGGGGTAGTCGCCGGGGGCGACGATCGACATGGCGGGGGTGGCGAGGACGAACGGGAAGGTGGCGTCGGGCTTGTTGAGGTGGAAGACCACCTCGCGTTCGCTCGGCGCCTGGACCCGTTCGAGGCTGCCGAGCAGCCCGGCCGGACCGCCGTTGACGTTGATGTCCTTGATCCGGTCGATCGAGTGCTTGACGGCCCGGGCGTCGAGGGGGTCGCCGTTGGAGAAGGTCAGGCCCTCGCGCAGCTCGCAGCGGTAGACCTGGTTCGTGCCGTCGGTGAACGAGCACCGCTCGGCGGCGTCGGGCTGGGGTGCGGTGGCCCCGCTGGGGTAACTGAGCAGCGTCTGGTAGATGTTCCGGAACAGCTCCCAGGAGCCGTCCCAGGAGGCGGCCGGGTCGAGCGTGCTGGGGGCGCTCGTCGTCCCCACGACGATCGGCTCCTCGTCCTGCGAACTGTCGGACGACAGGATGCCGCATCCGGCGACCAGTGACGATATGGACACGACGGCCGCGACCCGCCGCAGGCCTCGCTGCCGGTTGAACACGCGCACGCTCCTCGATCCGCCGTACCAAGGGTCGGCAGACCATACCGCAGCGCCACGCCCCCTGAACCCCCCTCTGAACAGGGGTTTTGATCATTTGAGGATGACTACGTTGTCATCGTGCACGGGGTTCCGATAGCCGGACACGGGCGCCGTCACTCGTCGACGGCGCCCGTGTCCGGGATCAATCGTGAGGGGCCCTCAAGGGCGAGATCAGGCCACGCCCGCGTTCAGGAAGATGCCGCCGTCGACGACGAGCGTCTGTCCGGTGACCCAGGCCGACTGCTCCGAGGTGAGGAACGCGGCGGCGCCCCCGATGTCGGAGGGCACGCCGAGCCGGCCCAGCGGGTAGCCCGAGGCGGCCTCCTCCTCACGGCCCTCGTACAGGGCGGCGGCGAACTTGGTCTTCACCACCGCCGGGGCGATCGCGTTGACCCGTACCCTGGGCGCGAACTCGTGCGCCAGTTGCGCGGTGAGATTGATCAGCGCGGCCTTGCTGACGCCGTACGCGGCGATGAAGGGCGAGGGCGACAGGCCCGCGACCGAGGCGATGTTGACGATCGCCCCGCCGTTGTCCTTCTGCCAGGCGTGCCAGGTGCGCTGGGCGAAGCCGAGCGCCGAGATCACGTTGGTCTCGAAGACCTTGCGCGCGACGTTCAGGTCCAGGTCGGCGATCGGCCCGAACACCGGGTTGGTACCGGCGTTGTTGACCAGGAAGTCGACGCGGCCGAAGGCCTCCATCACGCGCTCGACGGCGACGGCCTGGTGGGCCTCGTCGTGCGCCTTGCCGGCGACGCCGATGACCCGGTCGGAGCCGAGCCTGTCGACGGCCTCCTTCAGCGCGTCCTCGTTGCGGCCGGTGATGCAGACCCGGTCGCCGCGCGCGACCAGCGCCTCGGCGACGCCGTAGCCGATGCCGCGGCTGGCGCCGGTGACGAGTGCGACCTTGCCGGAGAGTCCGGGCAGTTCAGTCATGTCAGTGTTCCCCAGTCCCAGTGTTTCCGTGTCTCCGAGGCCCTAGTCGAGCGGTCCGCCGGCGACGTACAGCACCTGGCCGGAGACGAAGCCGGCGGCCTCGCCGGTGAAGAAGGCGATGGCGTTGGCGATGTCGTCGGGCTCGCCGACGCGGGCGACCGGGATCTGGGTGGCGGCGGCGGCCTTGAAGTCCTCGAAGCCCATGCCGACGCGGTCCGCGGTGGCCTTGGTCATCTCGGTGGCGATGAAGCCGGGGGCGACGGCGTTGGCGGTGACGCCGAACTTGCCCAGTTCCTTGGCGAGGGTCTTGGTGAAGCCCTGCAGACCCGCCTTGGCGGCGGAGTAGTTGACCTGGCCGCGGTTGCCGAGGGCGGAGGAGGAGGACAGGTTGACGATGCGGCCGAACTTGGCGTCCACCATGTGCTTCTGGCAGGCCTTCGACATCAGGAAGGCGCCGCGCAGGTGCACGTTCATGACGGTGTCCCAGTCGGAGGCGCTCATCTTGAACAGCAGGTTGTCGCGCAGCACCCCCGCGTTGTTGACCAGGATCGTGGGTGCGCCCAGCTCCTCGGCGACCCGGGCGACGGCCGCCTCGACCTGCGCCTCGTCGGAGACGTCGCAGCCGACCGCGATCGCCTTGCCGCCGGCCGCGGTGATCTTCTCCACGGTGTCCTTGCAGGCGGCCTCGTCGAGGTCGATCACGGCGACGGCACGGCCCTCGGCGGCCAGGCGTACGGCGGTGGCGGCACCGATGCCGCGCGCGGCTCCGGTGACTACGGCGACCCGCTGCTCAGTGGTGGACATTCGCTGCTTCTCCTCGTCCTGGGGATGCGGCCCGTGCGGAGCGTGCGCCCTTGGGTGAGCGACCGCTTAGTACCTTCCGCAGACGTGACGCTAGAAGCCCTGGCACCCGGTGTCAACGGGACACCGGTCCGGTGTGATCCATCACCCGGTCCGCCGGGTGCGCCGCGGCGTCCCGGTCGCCCGATCGGACCAGCGCTGCGGGCCGCCCGGCCGCCGGGCCCCTAGCGTCGAAGCGCGAGCCACTCGTGGCCGGAAAGGAGGCGTCCATGCGCCGTCGCACCGGTGCAGCAGGCATAGCCGTCGCGATCGCCGCGATCGTGCCGCTGGCCAACCCCGCACCCGCCCAGGACCTCGACCGGAACCTGGAGCCGGACTGCCGGAGCTTCACCTACCAGGAAGCGGTACCGATCGGGCTGAACGGGGATCCGGGCAACCCGGACCCGTCGTGCCCGGAGGAAGTGTACGAAGACCCGTCCGACGAAGCCCCCTTGGAGGAGACCCGGCCAGACGACGGCCGGCTCGACGGGGGCGGGGTCGACGGGGGCGGAGTCGACGACGGGCGGCTCGACGGGGGCCTGCCCGACGGGGGCGGAGCGGGCCAGGTCCGGCCGGACGGCGGCGGCGCCGACGGCGGCGGACTCGGCCAGGACCGGCCCGGCGGGGACGGGGCCGACCAGGGCCGGACGGACCAGCAGCGGCCCGGGCAGTCCCACTCCACCGGCCAGGGTTCGTTCGACCAGGGCGGGATCCGCGAGGTCCGGGAGGACGACGGCGCGGGCGGCGCGGCACGTCCGGGCCGGGGTGCCCCGACGATCTCCGCCACCTCCGCGCCACGACCGGCCACCACGGCCCCGGCCGTGCCCACACCGGCGCCGGTGGCCTCCCCGGCCGTGACGCCGACGCTCGGCACGCAGGGCGGCCTGGGCGGCGCCTCGGGCACCGGACCCAGCGACTGGGACATCGGCATCGGCCTGAGCTTCGTCACCGGCGCCGTGCTCGCGGCGGGGTACGTGATCAGGCGCCGCCGACGCGCCTGAGGCACGCGCCCCGTCGTCCGGACGGGCCCCGCCCCTACCGCACCAGCAGGTCGAGGAGCCGTTCCGTCTCGGCCGCCGGATCGGCCGTGAGGCCGGTGTGGACGGGGCCCGGCTGGACGATGGTCGACCGGGGCGCGATCAGCCAGCGGAACCGGCGGCCGGGGTCGTCCCCGGCCGCCTGGCCCGCCGCGTCCCCTCCGGCGCACACGCCCTCCACGGCGCGCAGTGCCGCGCGCACCCCGGGCAGGTCCACCCGCGGGTCCAGGGCCAGCAGCCGGTTCTCGTCGAGGTGGGTCCGGGCCCCGACGTAGGACCTGGCGCGGCAGTAGACGAGCACGCCGGCGTTGACGCACTCCCCGCGCTCGACGCGCGGCACGACGCGCAGCAGCGCGTACTCGAAGACGTGGCGGTCGCTCACCGCACCCCCTTGACGCGTTCGTGGATCGTGGCGGCCCTCGCGAGCAGCGGCCCGGCGTAGGCCCTGCGGAGGTCGTCCGGTGTGGCGAAGCCGGGTTCGTCCCGCAGCCAGACTTCCGGGATCTCGGCGGTGACCTCGGCGAGCAGCTCCTCGGTGACCAGCGGCGCGAGGGCGGCGGCGGCCGAGCGGACGTCCGGCGAGAAGCGGGCGAGGGCGTGGTCGGCGGCGTCGTAGGGGCGGGCGGCGGAGGCCTCGGCCCCGGGCCAGTTGTGGTGCCAGATCATGGTGGCGCCGTGGTCGATGAGCCAGGTCTCGCCGTGCAGGCGCAGCAGGTTGGGGTTGCGCCAGGAACGGTCGACGTTGTTGACCAGCGCGTCGAACCAGACGATGCGGCCGGCCTCCGCCGCGCTCACCTCGAAGGCGAGCGGGTCGAAGCCGAGGGCACCGGAGAGGAAGTCCATGCCGAGGTTGGTGCCGCCGCTGGACTTGAGCAGTTCCTGCACCTGCTGGTCGGGCTCGCCGAGTCCGAGCACCGGGTCGAGGTCGACGGTCACCAGCCGCGGCACCCGGAAACCCAGCCGCCGGGCGAGCTCGCCGCAGACCACCTCGGCGACCAGCGTCTTGCGGCCCTGGCCCGCGCCGGTGAACTTCAGGACGTAGGTCCCGAGGTCGTCGGCCTCGACGAGTCCCGGCAGCGAGCCGCCCTCGCGCAACGGCGTGATGTAGCGGGTCGCCAGGACCTCTTTCAACACTTGTGCGGGCCACCCGTCTCTTCAGCCTTGCCGTCCCCGCGGGGAGACTCCCCTGGGCCTGGAGTGAGCATAGTGACCGCGGGTGACGGACGGCGAGACGGGCCCGGAACCGCACCCTCCGGAAGCTTTTCCCACCGGAGGCTTTTCTTACGTATCCGTAGCGCCCGTGCCCGGATGTACGCGTGGTGGGCGCGGTCCCTAGGTTGCCGACATCGGCCGGCCACGCCTGAGCGCGTGTGCCCTTCCCGCCGTTCACCGCACCAGGAGTCTGCCTTGGCCCACTCGGTCTTCGATCCGTGTCCCGCCTCGTCGCGGACGGCGTCCTTCCTCCTTCCCGCGGTGCCCTCGGCCGTCCGCGAGGGCCGCCGCCGGGTCGGCGCGACGCTGCTCTCCTGGGGCCTCGCTCTGGACGCCGACTCCTCCTGGTCGCTCACCGTGGTCTGCGGCGAGCTGCTCGCCCGCGCGGTACGACGGGCGGCGGCCGGTGGTACGGCCGGCGGTCCGCCCGGCCTGGCCGGTCCGGCCGGGCGGCTCGCGGTGGGCGTCGACGTGGACGGCGACCAGCTCATCGTCGACGTGCGCGAAGTACCCGGCGGCGGCACGCCGCCCGTCCGGGTCCGTGCCGAACCCCCTGACGCCCCCGACGAGGACCGCGAGGACGGCTGGGGTCACGCCCTGGTCGGCGCCCACTGCACGGCGCACGGCACCGAGGACACCCCTGCCGGACCCCGGAGTTGGGCCGTCCTCACGCTGCCCGCCGGGGCGTCGCCGGGCCCGTCGTCGGACGGGGAGCGCCTGGGCAGCACACGCTGGGTGGTGGAGCCCGCGGGAGCGGCCCTTGCCGCGGCGGGGAGCCGCATGGTCAGGATGGGGAAGGAGAACGTCCCGTTCGCCTAGGGCACGCCCCGCCGCGCGGGCCGACGGAAAGCGATGGTCGACGACATGGCCGCTGTGCGACGCTCCCCCTGGCCGGCTCCCCTGCGTCTGGCGCTCGGCGGGAGCGGCTCGGTCCTCGTTCTGGTGGAGGGTTGCGCGGGCCTGGGCAAGACTCGTGTGCTGCACGGCCTGAGCGGCCTGCCGGAGGCCGCCGAGGCCAGGCGGATCCCGTGGCGGTGCGGTGCGGCGCAGGAGCGGCCGGAGACGGGAGGGGGTCCCGCCCTCCTGCTGGTGGACGACGCGCACCGGGCCACGCCGCAGGAGCGGGAGTGGCTGCGCGGGCTCCTGGAGCGGCCGTGGGAGGGACTGGCGGCCGTGGTGGCCTACCGCCCGGAGGAGTTGGTTACGGAGGGGCTGCCGTTGGGCGCGCCGGCCGTCTCCTATCCGCCCGGCCTCGCCGTCTTCCGGCACCGGCTGCGTCCCTGGAGTGCGGACCGGGTGCGCCGGGCCGCCGCGGAGGTCCTGGGCGAGCGTGCGACGCACGAGGCCGTCGTCCGGCTGCACGCGTGTTCCGGCGGCGTGCCGCAGGTGGTGGCCGACCTGCTGCGCGCGCTGGACGCGGGTACGGGCTCCCGGTGCACGGCCGCCGACGTGGACGCGGCCGGCGTACCGGTCAGACTGGCCGAACTGGTGCTGAGCCGCACCGACGCGCTGGCCGCGGCCGACCGGCCCGTCGTGTGGGCGGCCGCGGTGCTGGGCGAACCGGCCGGCCGGGACGAACTGCTGTCCGTGGCGGGCATGGACGGCGCACGCGGCCGTGCGGCCCTGCTCGCCGCCCTGGCCGGGGCGGTGCTGTCGGAGGTGTCGCCGGGACGCTACGGATTCGCCGTGCCGCTGGCCGCGACGGCCGTGCGCGAGCGGGTGCCCGGGCCGGTCCGCGAGGAGGTGCACGGGCGGGCGGCGCGGGTGCTCGCCCGCCGTCGGCCGGTCCCGTGGGCGGAGGTGGCCCGGCACCGCGGGGGCGCGGGCCGGCGCAAGGGCTGGCTCAAGGCGGTGGAGAAGGCCGCCCTGGCGGCGGTGGAGGAGGGACGTCACCAGGAGGCGATCGGTCTCCTGGAACGGACGCTCGCGGTGCGCGAGGTACCGGCGCGCCACCGGGCCCGGCTGGCGCCGCTGCTGGCCCGCAGCGCCGTCATCGGGCTCCGCTCTGACCAGACGGTGGAGGTGCTCACCCAGGCCGTCCGCGACCCCGGCCTGCCGGTGGACGTCCGGGGTCAGCTCCGCCTGGACCTGGGCCTGATGCTGGCCAACCAGGTCGGGGACCTCGCCGCCGGGATGCGCGAGCTGGAGGCGGCGGTCGAGGAGCTGGGCGAGGTGCGTCCGGCGCTCACCTCACGGGCGATGGTGGCGCTGGCCATGCCGGAGTGGCCGACGGGGACGCTGGCGGGGCACCGGGAGTGGCTGCGCAGGGCCGCCGGGCTCGCCCGGGCCGGCGACAGCGAGGTGGCGCGGGCCGCCGTCGCCGCCAACCACGCCTCGCTGGCCGTCGCCTGCGGGGACCCGCAGGCCCGCGAGCTGGTCGCGGCCCTGCCCGTCGACGGTCCCCCGGCCGGCTGCCGGGAGCACGCGGCGCGGGGTCTGTGCAACGCCGCGGACGCCGCGCTCTGGCGGGGTTCGTACCGGTGGAGCGAGGAGCTGCTGTCGGCGGGACTGGACCTCTCGGCCCGGATCGGTGCCTCGTACACCGAGCAGACCGCCCAGGGCACCCGGCTGCTGCTGGACTGGTGGGCGGGGCGGTGGGCCGGACTGGGTGAGCGGTGCGAGCGGTTCGTCGCGGAGACGGCCGGCATGCCCGTGGTGGCGGCGGACGCCCACCTGGTGCGGGGGATGCTGGCCTTCGTCCAGGGGGACTGGACGCAGGCGGTGCACTGGCTGACCGCGCAGGGGGCGCCCGCACCGGAGTGCACCCGCATGCCGCTGGCCGCGGCCACGGCGGGCGCGCTGATCCGGCTCGCCCTGGTCCGCGACGACCTGCCGGCCGCGGCGGAACAGGCCCGGGCGGCCTGGACGGCCGTGGCGGAGAAGGGCATCTGGGCGTGGGCGGCGGAGCTGGCCCCCTGGGCGGTCGAGGCGGTGGCCCGGGCGGGGGACCCCGCAGCCGCTCGTCGGATGGCCGCGGAGTTCGTACGGGGGCTGGCGGGACAGGACGCGCCGTCCGCCCGGGCCGCCGTCGCCTGGAGCCGGGCCGTGCTGGAGGAGTACGAGGGACGCGGCCCGGAGGCGGCCGGGTCGTACCTGCGGGCCGCGGCCGCCTACCGGGAGCTGGCCCGCCCCTACGCCTGGGCCCTGACGACGGAGGGCGCGGCACGCTGCTCGCTCGCCGACGGCGCCGAGCACTCCGGGGCGCACGACGGGGCGTCCGACGGGGCTGCGCGGGGCGGCGCGGACGGCGCCCCCGGCGAGAACGGCAACGACAGCGAGGACGGCAAGGACAGCGCCGACGCCGAGGACGGCGCCGACGGGGAGGACGGCGGGCGGGCGCACGCCGTCGCGTCGTTGCGACGCTGCGTCGAGCAGTACACGGAACTCGGCGCGGTCTACGACGCCGCCAGGGCCCGCACCCTGCTCCGCTCCCACCAGCCCCCGGAGGTCCGCCGGCCGGGCCGCCCCGCGTTCGACGACCGGCTCTCCCCCAGGGAGCGCGAGGTGGCCGAACTCGCGGCGCGCGGCCTGATGAACCGTGAGATCGCCGTGGTGCTGCACCTCTCGCCCCGGACGGTGGAACAGCATGTCGCCCGTGCCCTGCGCAAGACGGGCGCCCTGTCCCGCCGTGACCTCCTGCGCGCGGCCCCCTGAGGTCCGCCCGGTTCGTCCGTCCGCGCGGTCCGTGCGCGCGGCGGGCTCAGCCTGCGAAACGGGCCATCCAGGCCTCGACCTCGTCCGCGCTGCGGGGCAGGCCCGCCGACAGGTTCTCGTGGCCGTCCTCGGTGACGACCAGGTCGTCCTCGATCCGGACACCGATGCCCCGCCACTCCTCGGGCACGGTCAGGTCGTCCGCCTGGAAGTACAGGCCGGGCTCGACGGTCAGGCACATGCCCGGCTCCAGCAGGCCCTCCACGTACTCCTCCGTGCGGGCCCGCGCGCAGTCGTGGACGTCCAGGCCCAGCATGTGACCGGTGCCGGCCATGGTGAAGCGGCGCTGCAGACCCAGCTCGTACGCCCGCTCGGCGGGGCCCTCGATGAAGCCCCACTCCACCAGCCGCGCCGTCAGGTGGCGCTGGGCGGCCTCGTGGAAGTCCCGGTAGGCGGCGCCGGGCTTGACCGTCGCCATCCCGGCCTCCTGGGCCTCGTACACCGCGTCGTAGACCTGGCGCTGCAGGGGGGTGAAGGTGCCGCTGATCGGCAGGGTGCGGGTGACGTCGGCGGTGTAGAGGGAGCGCGTCTCCACACCGGCGTCCAGGAGCAGCAGGTCGCCCGGGCGGACCGGGCCGTCGTTGTCCGTCCAGTGCATGATCGTGGCGTGCTCGCCGGCGGCGCAGATCGTGCCGTATCCCACGGCGTTGCCCTCCAGGCGCGCCCGGCGGAAGAAGGTGCCCTCCAGCCAGCGCTCCGATGAGGCGACCGCCCGGGACAGCTCGCCCACGACATCGGTGAAGCCGCGCACCGTGGAGTCCACCGCCTTGCGCAGCTCCCCCAGCTCCCAGGCGTCCTTGACCAGGCGCAGGTCGCTGAGCGCGTCCTCCAGCTCGGCGTCCGCCTCGGCCTCGGTGGTGACGGCGGCCTCCAGGGCGGGGTCGATGCCGCGCACGATGCGGGTCCGCACCCCGGAGACGGCGGCCAGGTCGGCGGCCGCGGTGCGCACGTCCCGGCACGGCAGGCCGAGCACCCGCTCCGACTCGGCCAGCGAGCGGCGGCGGCCGGTCCACAGTTCGGCGTGGGCGCCGGTCCAGAACTCGTCGTCGTCGCGGCTGTCCCGGGGCAGCTGGAAGCAGTAGGCGTCGTGTCCGCCCTCCGGGCGGGGCTCCAGGACCAGGGCCCCGTCCCTGGCCTGGTCGCCGGTCATGTGCACATAGCCCGAGTACGCCCGGAACGGGTAGGTGTCGTCGTTCGAGCGGACCTTGAGGTTGCCCGAGGGGACCACCAGCCGTTCGCCGGGGAACCGCGCGGAGAGCGCCGCACGGCGGCGGGCCGCGTACGGGGCCTGTTCGGCGGGCTGGAGGTCGTGCCGCTCCGTGTCCGCCCAGCCGGTGCGCATCAGGGCGGACAGCTCCGCCGAGAGCTTCGGGTACAGGCTGTTCTTCCGACGGTTCGCCACGTCGTGCACCTTCTTCCGTTGGGCTGCCGGGGCTCCGGTACGAGGCCCCCGTCGCCGCGGGTCCGTGCCCCGCGGCGGCCCGGACGGTACCGCAGCGGGGCGGGCCGTGGGGCACGTGAGTGCCAGTGGCACCGATCGGCCACCCCGGGGCGGCGGGGCCGATAATCGCACCATGGCGAACGAGAAGCTCGGCGAGTCCCTCCGCGTGCTGGGGCTCGACCCCACGGCCTGCCGGGTCTATCTGGCCCTGCTGGAGCTGTCCCCCGCACCGCTGGAGGCGATCGGCGCGGCGACCGGCCTGAGCGGGGCCCGGCTCGGCGCGGCGTACGCCGCCCTGGCGGACACCGGTCTGGCCAGTGCCGCGGCCGGGGACGCGGACGTGGTGGCTCCGGTCCCGCCCGCGGCGGGCCTGGAGGTGCTCGCCCGGCACCGGGCGGCCGAGCTGGAGGAGTCGCGGATCGCGGTCGGGGGCGCGTTCGAGTCGTTCCGGCGCCGGCGGCTCGCCGCCTACAACGACAACCTCGTCGAGGTCGTCACCGGGGAGGCCATCGGCCCGCGGATGCGTCAGGCGTGGGCCAGTGCCCGCGAGCAGATCCGGCAGTTCGAGTCCCCGCCCTACGTCCACCTGCCGGGCGCGCGGGACGACGCGCTCGCGACGCTGGCCCGCGGGGTGACGCAGCGCGTCGTCTACGCGCGCGAGTCGCTGGAGCGGCCCGGCCAGCTGGAGCACGTCGTCGAGCCCTGCGTCGAGGCGGGCGAGCAGGCCAGGGTGCTGCCCTCGGTGCCGGTCAAGCTGCTGATCATCGACGAGGCGTACGCACTGGTGTCGTTGTCGATCAAGGACGTCGACGTGCACAACACCATGCTGGTGGTGCAGCCCTGCGGACTGCTCTCGGCGCTGACGGCCCTGTTCGAGCAGACCTGGCGCGACGCCGTCCCGCTGCACGGTGTCGCGGCCCGCCCCGCCGGGCTCCCGCCGGCCGACCGGCGTCTGCTGCGGCTCCTGGCCGGCGGCGCGACCGACGAGGTCGTCGCCCGCGAGCTGGGCATCAGCCGGCGCACGTTGTTCCGGCGCCTGCAGACCCTCATGGCCCGCCTGGGCGCGGCGAACCGCTTCCAGCTGGCCCTGCAGGCGCAGCGCGCGGGCTGGCTGTGAGCCCGTCCCGGACGCGCCGGGGCCGCCCGCGCGGTCACGCGGGCGGCCAGGGCCGGGCCGGATGTCCCGGCCCGGCCGCCGGGGACCGGGCGGCTCAGAACTGGAGCGACCAGGCGTTGACGTAGCCGGTGTCGTTGACCCAGTTGTCGGTCACCCGGAGCTTCCAGGTGCCGTTCGCGGGGGCGCCGGAGGCGTCGACGGCGACCGTGCCCCGGACGTCGTCCGCGCTGTCGTAGGCGCCGTAGTCCTTCAGCAGGAAGACCTCGCCGTCGGGGGCGACCAGTTCGGCCCTGACGTCGCCGCGGTAGGTGTGGCGGATGTCGACGGTGACGGAGAGGTCGGCCGGGGCGTTGCCGTCGATGCCGGTGACCGTGAGGGGCGACTCGACGGTGGCCCCGTCCCGGATCGGGTAGTCGTCGGTGTTCTCGAACCGCTCGCCGTCGGAGGGCGGCGGGGTGTCACCGCCGGTGCCGGTGAACAGCAGGCGGTTGGGTGACCCGGTGCGGGGGTCGGTGACCTTGCCGGACGTGGCGTCGGCGACCAGTCGCTCGCGGACCTGGGCGGGGGACCAGTCCGGGTGGGCCGACAGCAGCAGGGCGGCGGCACCGGCGACGTGCGGGGAGGCCATCGAGGTGCCGCTGTCGGTGCGGGAGGCGGAGTCACCCGCGTTGGAGGCGGAGACGATGTCGTCGCCGGGGGCGAAGATGTCCAGGCAGGAGCCGTAGTTGGAGCCCTGTCCGTTCGACCAGCCGTCGGCGCGGGCGTCGCGGCTGTCGGTGGCGCCGACGGTGATGGCCGCCGGGGTGGACGAGGGCGAGTACGAGCAGGCGTCGGCGTTGTTGTTGCCGGCCGCGACCACCCAGGTGACGCCCGAGGCGATGGAGGCGTCGACGGCGTCGTTGACGGACTGCGTCCTGCCGCCGCCGATGCTCATGTTGGCCACCGAGGGCCCCTCGGCGTTCCTGGTGACCCAGTCGATGCCCGCGAGGACCGGCGCCCAGGTGTTGCCCGAGGTGCCCTGGCAGTTGAGCACCCGGACGCTGACCAGCCGGACGTCCTTGGCGACGCCGTGGGCGGCGCCGCCGACGGTGCCGGCCACATGGGTGCCGTGGCCCTGGCAGTCGGAGGCGTCGGAGTCGTCGTCGATGAAGTCGTGGCCGCTGACCGCGCGGCCGCCGAAGTCGCGGTGGCTGAGGCGGACTCCGGTGTCGACCACGTAGGCGGTGACGTCCGGGGCACCGCCCGGGTAGGTGTAGGAGCGGTCGACCGGCAGATCGCGCTGGTCGATGCGGTCCAGGCCCCAGGAGGGCGGGTTGGGCTGGGTGCCGACCGCGTAGGCCACGGCGTCGGCCTCCACCCGGGCGACCGACGGGTCGGCGGCGAGTTCCTCGGCCCGCTGCTCCGTCATCTGTACCGCGAAGCCGCGCAGTGCGGTGGTGTAGGTGTAGCGCAGGCTGCCCCCGTGACGCTTGGTCAGCGCCTTGGCCGAGGCGGGTATGTCGGCTCTGGCGACGCTGTCCTTGAGCGTGACGAGGTAGGAGCCCTCGACGGCTCCGGGCCGGCCGGCACCGACGATGCGGGCGCCGTCGTCGGGCGGTACGGGGGCCGCCGCTCCGCTGGTGGCCGCGGCGCCCACGAGCAGGGCGGACGCGGCCCCGGCGGCGAGCAGCCCCCGCAGGGCGCGGACGTCGGACTTCATGAGCTTCATGGGCGTCTCCGTGGGGATGCGGTGGGGATGTGGTGCGAAGGGATGCAGCGCGCAGGGATGCACCGCAGGCATGTGGTGCGCATGACAAGCCAGTGCACGGCCAGCCATGGTTCGAGCCGCCTTCCGCGCCAACCACGCCTCCCGGGGCGCGGATCGGTGCGACGGTGTCTCGTGGAAGGGAACCTAGGCACCGGCCCGGCGCGCGCCTATCCGGGCGCGGCCGGCACGGACACGCAAGTAATTGCGGCGCCGGTACGACGCGCGGAGCCCGGGGCGGAATCGCCCGGGGCCTGTCGGCGGTGGACGGCCGCCGGCGCTGAACATCGCGTGTCGCGGGGCCGTACCACTCGGCAGATCATCACGCATCCACCCCGGAAGGGACCCAGCATGACCAGCGCATCGTTTCATCCCGCAACGGGACCGGCCCGTCGTACCGTCGTGGCGGCGGCCGGAGCGGCGTCCCTCGGCGCCGTGCTGGCCGCCTGCTCAGGCTCGGACGACGACGCGTCCGGCGACACCGGCACCGCTCCCTCCGGCAGCCCCTCCCAGGAGGCGGGCGGCGGTTCGGGCGGCGGCGAGAACGCGGGGGCCGGGGCCGCCCTCGCGGCGACGGCCGACATCCCCGAGGGCGGCGGGAAGGTCTTCCCCGACCAGAAGGTGGTGGTGACCCAGCCCGCGGCGGGCGACTTCAAGGCGTTCTCCGCCACCTGCACCCATCAGGGCTGCGCCGTGAAGAGCGTGGCCGACGGTCTCATCAACTGCCCGTGCCACAACAGCAGTTTCTCGATCACCGACGGCAGCGTGCAGGGCGGTCCGGCGCCCAAGCCGCTGCCCGCCGTGCAGATCACGGTCAGCGGGGACTCGATCCGGCTGGCCGGATGACCGTGGCGCAGCGCCGGGGGCGCAGGATCATGATGACCCCCGGTGAGCTGGAGGCGTTCCTCACCACCCAGCGCACCTGCCGGGTCGCCACCGTCTCGGCGGACGGCGCCCCGCACGTGAGCACGCTCTGGTTCGTCTGGGACGGTGCCTCGATGTGGCTGTACTCGGTCGTGCGCAGCCGGCGCTGGACGGACCTGCGGCGCGATCCGCGGGTGGCGGTCGTCGTCGACACCGGTGAGGAGTACGACGAGTTGCGGGGCGCGGAGCTGTCCGGCCGGGTGGAGTTCGTGGGCGAGGCGCCGCGCACCGGTCAGCTGTGCGCCGAACTCGACTTCCCGGAAACGCTGTTCGCCCGCAAGCACTTCGGCCTCCAGGAGATGCCGCACGACGGCAGGCACGCCTGGCTGCGACTGACACCGGAGAAGACCGTCTCCTGGGACTTCCGCAAACTGACGCCCGGCTGACCCGGCTGACCCCGCTGGCCCGGCGGCACCCGCTCCGGGAGGCGAGCCCGGCGGCGCCGCCGCCGGGTCGCTCACCCGGCCTCGCCCACCTGCCGTGCCGTCGCACGCAGCGCGTCGACCGCCGCCCGGATCGACGGGCGGCGGTCGGCGTCCGCGCGCCAGACCACGTACACGTGCCGGCGCACCCGCTGCTTCAGCGGCACGGTGACCACCGCGGCCGGCATCGGGTGGCGTCCGAGCAGCGGGGCGATGCACACGCCGAGCCCCGCGGCGACCAGCCCGAGCTGGGTGTGGGTCTCGGCGGCGCGGTGGCCGACGATCGGCTCGATGCCCTTCGACCGCAGCGTGAACATCAGCCACTCGTGGCAGAACTCGCCCTCGCCCCACGTGATCCACTCGTCCTCGGCGAACTCGGCGAGGTCCACTTCCTCCCGGCCCGCGAGCCGGTGGCCGACGGGCAGGGCGACGTCGGCGGGGTCGTCCAGGAGCGGGGCCTTGACCAGGCCGTCGGGCAGCGGCATCGGCTTGTTGTACCAGTCGAGCACGACGGCCAGGTCCAGGTCTCCGCGCACCACGCCGTTGATGCCGCGCTCCGGCTCCAGCTCCGAGGAGCGGATGCGCAGCGCCGGGTGCTCGGCGCGCAGGGCGGCCAGCGCGCCGGGGAAGAGTCCGCGGGCGGCCGTCGGGAACGCCGACAGCCGCAGTTCACCGGCCACCTGGCCGCGCTGCGCCTCCAGGTCGGCCTGGGCCAGCTCGACCTGGGAGAGGATGCGGGCCGCGTGCTCGGCGAGCAGCCGCCCGGCGTCCGTGAGGCGCACGCCCCGCCCGTTCTTGGCGAGGAGCCGCTGCCCGGCCTCGCGTTCCAGCTTGGCCATCTGCTGCGAGACGGCCGAGGTGGTGATGTGCAGTCCGGCCGCGGCGCCGCTGACCGATCCGTGCCGGGCGAGGGCGTCGAGGGTCCGCAGGCGCTCCAGGTTCAACATGTAAGCGATACTACGAGGTATTCCGTGCGAAATCTCGATTGTGCTACGAGGTCTGCTGCCCCATCGTTGCCTGCATGAGCAGCAGCGCCGCGTCCCCGTCCACCCCCTCCCCGGCCCGCCGCGTCCTCGACTGGCGGCTCCGCTTCGGGTTCCTCTCCCTCGTCTGGGGTTTCAGTTTCCTCTTCATGAAGGTGGGCACCGAGAGCTTCGCCCCGTTCCAGGTCACGCTCGGACGGCTGGCGTTCGGCACGGCGGTGGTCGCCGCGGCGATGGCGGTGAAGCGGGAGCGGCTCCCGCGCGGGGTGCGGACCTGGGCGCACCTGGCGGTCGCCGGGTTCCTGCTCAACGCGCTGCCGTTCTCGCTGTTCGCCTTCTCGGAGCTGACCATCCCGTCGTCGCTCGCGGGCATCTGCAACGCGACCTCACCGCTGTGGGGCATGGCCCTGTCGCTGGTCGCCCTGTCCGAGGACCGCCCAACGCGGCGCCGGGTGGCCGGTCTCGGCATCGGCTTCCTCGGCGTCCTGACGGTGCTGGGCGTCTGGCAGGGCTTCCACGGCCTCGACGTCACGGGCACGGCGCTGGCCCTGCTGGCCTCGTTCAGCTACCCGGTCGGCTGGATCTACGTCCGCCGCACCCTGGCGGGCTCCAGCCACTCCCACCTGTCGCTGACCGGCGCCCAGCTGGGCCTGGCCACGCTGCAACTGGCGGTCGTGACACCGCTGTTCACCTCGATGCCGACCGGCTTCCCGGTGCTCCCCGTGCTGGCGGTCGCGGCCCTGGGCGTCCTCGGCACCGGGCTCGCCTTCCTGATCCAGTACGACCTGGTCGCCGAGATCGGCCCGACGACCGCGCAGATGGTCACCTACTTCACCCCGGTCATCGCCACCGCCGCGGGCGTCGCGCTGCTCGGCGAGTCGCTGTCCTGGTCGACACCGGTCGGCGCGGCCGTCGTCCTGGCCGGGGCGGCGCTGACCCAGTCCCGCCCCCGGAGCGACCGCGGCGGAAGTGCGCCCGCGGCGGCACCCCAGGCGCCGCCGTCGCGGGCCCGCCGAGCGCGCGAAAGATCGGGGGTCTGAGGAGCCGAGCCGCTCAGACGTAGCTACGGGGCGGTCCCGCACCCGGCCCCGCCGCCGCCGCGACCGCCGCCGCCAGGGGCCCCGCCTCCTCCTCCCCCAGCGTCGACACGGTGATCCGGATGCCGGGCGGCGCGGCCAGCCGGAAGCGGGCCCCGGGGGCCACGGCCCAGCCGGCGTGCAGGAGCCGGGCGACGGCACCGGTCTCGTCCGGCACCGGGATCCACACGTTCAGGCCGCTGCGCCCCTGCCCGGTGACCCCGTGTTCGGCGAGGGCGCCGAGGAGCGCGTCCCGGCGCCGCCCGTACACCCCCGCCACCGCGCGGGCGTCCACCGCGTCGTCGGTCCACAGCCGGGCCACGGCCCGCTGGGTGATGCGGCTGACCCAGCCGGGGCCGAGCCGCTGCCGCCCGCGCACCCGGTCGAGCGTGACGGGGTCCCCGGTGAGCACGGCGAGCCGCAGGTCGGGGCCGCAGGCCTTGGCGGCGGAGCGGACGAAGGCCCAGCTGCGGGTCGTACCGGCGAGGGGGTGCAGCGGGAGGTCGACGATGCCGTGGCCGTGGTCGTCCTCGATGAGCAGCGTCCCGGGGTGCTCGCGCAGGACGGACCGCAGGGCACGCGCGCGTGCCGGGCCCAGCGCGGCACCCGTCGGGTTCTGCGCGCGGTCCGTGACCACCAGGGCGCGGGCGCCGGCCGCGAGGACCCGGCGCACCTCCTCGGGCAGCGGTCCCTGGTCGTCGACCGCGACGGGGAGCGTGCGCAGGCCGAGCGCGGGCACCAGGTCCAGGAGGCTGCCCCAGCCCGGGTCCTCGACGGCGACGGCGTCCCCGGCCTTGAGGTGGGCGGCGAGCACCCGCTCCATCGCGTCCAGCGACCCGGACGTCACCGCCACCGGCCCGTCCGGCACACCGTCGGCGTCCAGTTCGGCCCGGGCGACGCGGGCCAGCTCCGGGTCCACGGGCGCGTCCCCGTACAGCACCGGTTCCCGGTCGCCCTGCGCGGCGGCCGCCGCGAACACCGGGCCCAGCGCGGGCAGCAGCGCCGGGTCCGGGTTCCCGGCGGACACGTCGCGCACCCCCGGGGGGACCTCGACGCGGATGAACTCCCGTCCGGTGGTGGCCGGCTTCGCGCGCACCCGGCTGCCCCGCCGCCCGGCGGTCTCGATGACCCCGCGTTCGCGCAGGGTGCGGTAGGCGGCGGCGACGGTGTTCGGATTCACCCCGAGCCGTTGCGCCAACTCCCGCATCGGCGGCAGTGGTTGCCCCGGCTGCAGCTCTCCCGAGCCCACCGCACGCTCGACACTCGCGGAAATCTCCGCTGCGCCCCGCCCTGTGATCCGATACTCTCCTAGCACAAAGCCAATTATGCACTAGTGCAATGGAGAGCGCCATGCAGGGGACCACGGGGACACCGTCGCAGCCCACCGAGACCTACCCGCCCACCGACCGCACCGTCCCCACCCGCGCCCCGGAGCGGGCGTCCTACGACAAGGAGCTGGTGCACGCGATACTCGACGAGGGTTACGTCTGCCATCTCGGCTTCGTCCGCGACGGCGCCCCGGTGGTCCTGCCGACGCTGTACGGCCGGGTGGGCGAGCGGCTCTACGTGCACGGTTCGACGGGCTCGCGCCCGATGCGGATGACGGGCGCGGCCGACCCGGGGCTGCCGGTCTGCCTGACGGTGACGCACGTGGACGCGCTGGTGCTGGCCCGCTCGGCCTTCCACCACTCGATCAACTACCGGTCGGTGGTGGTGCACGGCACGGCGTACGAGGTGACGGACCCCGAGGAGCGGCGCACGGCCCTGGACGCCCTGGTCGACCACGTGGTCCCGGGCCGCTCCCGCGACTCCCGGCCGGCCAACAAGAAGGAGCTGGCCGCCACCGCCGTGATCCGTCTCGACCTGACCGAGGTCTCCGCCAAGCTCCGCACCGGCGGGGTGAACGACGAGCCGGAGGACCTCGCCCTTGCGCACTGGGCCGGTCTCGTCCCGCTGCGCAAGGGGTACGAGGCTCCGGTCGCCGATCCCGCCCTGGCCCCGGGCACCGCGCTGCCCGACTACCTGTCGGCCGGGTGACACCCGCCGTCGCGGACGGCGCGGGCCCTCGGGAGCCCCGGCGTCAGGCCGGTGCGGGTCGGGTCCGCCCCTCCCGCGCCGCCCGGGTCTCGGCCACCGCGAGCCCCGCGACCGAGCCGAGCATCAGCAGCGTGCCCGCCAGGGTCGCCGCCGTGAGGTGCTCGCCGAGCAGCAGGACGGCGAGCGCCGCGGCGCTGACCGGCTCCAGGAGCATGATCACGGAGACGGTCGCGGACCGGACGACGGCGGCGCCGGCGAAGTAGAGGCCGTAGGCGAGCGCGGTCGGGACGGCGGCGACGTACGCGAGCAGCCACAGCAGCCGGACCGGTTCGGCGGTGTGCGGCACCAGGCCCTCGGCGAGGGCGAGCGGCAGCAGGCACAGGCTGGTGACGGCGAACGCCCCCACGGACGTGCCGGCGCCGTCCGCCCCGCCGGCCCGGCCCCACCAGCGGGTGAGCAGCGTCATCACCGAGTACCCGGCGGCCGACAGCAGCGCGAGGAGCACACCCGGCAGGCGGACGGTCGTACCCCCGCCGCCGAGGACGAGGACCACGAGCCCGGCGAGCGCGCCGGCCACCGCCGCGGCGCCGCCCGCGCCCAGGTGTTCACCGAGCGCGAGGCGCGCGCCGAGGGCGATCAGCACGGGCCCCGCGCCGAGGGTGACGACCGTGGCCACGGCGAGCCCGGTGGACTGCACGGCGGCGAAGTAGGCGGTCTGGAACACCGCGAGCCCGAGACCGGTCACGACGGCCCGCAGCGCCTTGCGGGCGAACGGTTCACGGACGGCCGGGCGCACCCGCCGGCGCAGCGGGCGGGCGGCGAGCAGCAGGACGAGCCCCGCCGCGCAGCGCCAGAACGACAGGGCGACGGGGCCCATGTCGCTGGCACGGTAGACCAGCGAGGCGGCGGCACCGGCGGTGCCCCAGGCGACACCGGCGACGATCAGATAGAGGAGGCCACGCCCGACGGGCAGGCCGGAGACGGCATTCGACACGAGTTCTCTCCGCAGACGCGCACGAGGCGCGGAAGTTCGGAGCGGCCCGGAAGGAACCGGGACGCGGGGACTTCGTCTGCGGGCAGCACCGTCCGGCCCGGCGACGGCGCGCCGGGCTCGTCACAGGGGCCCGCCTCAGGCGGCCGGGGGCGGGAGGACGAGTGCGTCGGAATGCATGATCCGCAGCCTAGGTCGCCGTCCCCCGGCTCGACAACTCCCTTTCGGGCCCGCCCCTGGCCACCGGGTCCGCGGAGCCCTTGGCGGGGGTCGAGGACTGGGCGATGAAGGCGCCGGCCAGCACCACGAAGCCGCCGACGATCTGCGGGGCGGAGAGGTGCTCGCCGAGCAGCACCCAGGCCAGCACGGTCGCGATGACCGCTTCGAGGCAGGCCACGACCCCGGCGACCTGCGGCGACAGCCGGCGCACGGCGACGATGCCGGTGACGTAGGCGAGCACCGTGGCGATGAGCACGATCCAGGCCAGCAGCAGGGCGGCCGCGACGGAGGTGCCGTCCATGGAGGCGGTGCCGCCGAGGACCGACCAGTCCATGGACCAGGGCCGGGCCACGAGGGTGAGCACGGCGGCGCCGACGAGCAGGCCGTAGGCGATGACGCCCAGCGGGTCGGGCGCCTCCTCCCCCGCGTCGCTGCCCTGGTCGGACAGGACGAAGTAGCCGACCTGGCAGCAGGCGGCGCCGAGCGCGAGCAGCAGTCCGAGGGCGTCGAAGCCCAGCCCCGACCAGACCTCGACCACGCAGGCGAGGCCGCCGACCGCCAGGACCACGCCGAGCGCGGCGGCCCGGGTGACCGGCCGCCGCTGCACGAACCGCACCCAGCCGAGGACCAGGGCGGGGGCCAGGTACTCGACGAGCAGCGCGACGCCCACCGGGATGCGGGAGATGGCGGCGAAGTAGCAGGCCTGCACACCGGCCACGGCGAGCAGGCCGTACCCGGCGACCAGCGCGGGCCGGCGGCGCAGCAGCGCGCGGTGCCGGACGGCGAGCGGCAGCATCACCAGGGCCGCGCCGGCCACCCGCAGCCAGACCACGTGGAGCGGATCGAGTCCGGCCTCGATCAGCGGTTTGGCCGCGACTCCGGAGCCGCCGAAGGCGACCGCGGAGGCCAGTGCCAGGCCGAGCCCGGTGCCCTTGCCGCGGTTGCCGCGGGCGCTGTCAGACGTATGCACCGGCACATGATGACAGGGGTCGACATGACCGTCACCCCCAATGACACCTGTCTCACCGACTGGACGGCGGAGGAGCGCCCGTGACGGGAGCGACGGGTGCGGGGCCAGGGTGTCGGCTCGACTTCGTCAGGGGGTCAGCTCGACCCGGTCAGGGTGTCGGCTCGACCCGACCCTCCACGCGGGCGAGCACGGTGTGCGGTTCGACCGCGGCACGGGCCAGCACCTCGACGGCGCGCGTCCGCGGGTCCGCGACCAGCGCGGCGAGCAGGTCCGGGCCCTGGGCCCGGTCGGCCCCGCGCCGGGCCGCCCGGGCGCAGGCGTCCTCCAGGGCCGCCGCGGCCGGCGGGGAGAACCCGGCGGCGCCGGTCACCACGGGCACGGCACCGGAGTCCTCGACGGAGCTCTGCCAGCGCAGGCCGTACCCGATGCTGCGCTGCACCAGGTAGCCGAGGACGCGGGCGATCCGGGGCCCGTCCCCGAGCAGCTCACGGGCCTGCGCGTCGCACTCCAGCAGCGAGTGCAGCAGATGGGCCGTGTCGATCTGCCGGTCCCCGTCGCGCACCGCCCGGCGGCGGGCACCGGAGACCGCCGAGGCCAGTTCGGCGCTGAACCGGTCGTCGAGGTCGGTGCCGTCCGGCCACCGGCCGCCTTGCTCGCCGGCCGACTGCCGGGGGATACGGGGTTGCACATCTCCCAGCTCATCAGTCCCGCGGGGCCCGGTCATCCCCGAGGGGAAGCATTTCGCCGTCCCACACAGAGTGGACCCGGCGGGGCGGAATCTCCTCCTTGCGGATGAGATCAGGCCGTGAGGCCGCCCGGGCGCGCGCCGCCTTGCCGTACGCCCCCCGGGGCAACCGAAAGGCTTCCTCACGGGTCGGACAGGGGCATGAGGAGCAGGTGCTGGCTCGTGGCACTGCCCGCCGTGGACGGCAGGCAGTACGTGTACCGGGTGGACGCCCCCGCGGAGGCGCTGCCCGCCGACCTGTTCTGGGAGGCCTGGCACTGCCACGACGAGAGCACCTTCCCGCGCGCGTGGGACGTCTTCGACGCGGCGGTGATACGGCGGGTCGACTGACCGCTCCCGCACATGCGGGTGCCCCGCGGAGCGGATCCGCGGGGCACCTCTCCGGGCGGCGCCGGCCCTCGCCGGGCCGGCCGCCGTCAGTCCTCGTCGGCGAGGATCAGGTACAGCTTCTTGCGGGCCTCGCCGATGACGGCGAGCGCCTTCTCCCGCTGCTCCTTGCTCCCGGTCTTCCAGACCTGCCCGAAGGCCTCCATCAGCCCGAACCCGGCCTGACGGATGTCGTTGAGGGCCTCCCAGTCGACGCCCCGCGAGGCCTCCTCCCAGGGCGCCTCCGGACCCTCCTCGGCCGCGGTGCGGCCCGCCTCGGTGAGCGCGAAGAGCTTCTTGCCGCCCTCGCTCTCACTGGCGATCAGCCCCTCGTCCTCCAGCAGCTGGAGGGTGGGGTACACCGAGCCGGGGCTGGGCTTCCACGCCCCGCCGCTGCGCTCGGCGATCTCCTGGATCATCTCGTAGCCGTGCATCGGCCGGTCCTTCAGGAGGGCCAGGATCGACGCTCGCACGTCGCCCCGACGTGCCCTTCCCCTGGGCCCGCCGCGTCCTCGGCCGCCCCAGGGGCCCCCGTGACCGAAGCCCGGTCCGAAGGGACCGCCGGGGCCGCCGGGACCACCCGGTCCGAAGGGGCCGAACGCCGCGCGCCGCCCGTCGAAGCCGCCCGGCCCGAAGGGCCCGAACGCGCCGCCCGCTCCGCGGCCGGCTCCGTGTCCACCGTGTCCACGCTCGTATCCGTGGTTACGCATCGCAATCACTCCATTCAGTCGTTGATCTGTCGCGATGCCTCAACGATATATCGGAATGAGTCGCGGGGCAAGCCCCTGCCGACGGACGGAGGCGGCCGCCGTGGACATCGGCGATCCGCTCGGCGGCCGAGAGGTGGGTGCGGTCGTGGGTGACCAGCACCGTGGCGCTCGCCTGCCGGCGGGTGAGACGCGCGGTCAGGTCGATGACCGCGGCCCCGCGTTCGTGGTCGAGGGCACTGGTGGGTTCGTCGACCAGGAGGACGGCGGGTTCGTTCATCTAGGCCCGGGCGAGGGCGAGGCGCTGACGCCGGCCGCCGGAGAGCCGGTGCGGACGCCGCCCCGCCTGACCGGGCAGCAGAGAAGACCCGGGGCCGCCGCCGAAAACGGTCCAGTCGTACGGAATTGGCCTTGGTCCGCCGCTGCGGACGGCCCTAGCGTCGGGGCATGCGCATCCGAATCGTCGACGCCTTCACCGACCGCCCCTTCGCGGGCAACCCCGCCGGAGTCCTGCTCCTCGACGCCTTCCCCGACGACGACCGGCTCCAGCGGATCGCCCTCGAGGTCAACCACTCCGAAACGGCCTTCGCGCACCGGCTGCCCGCGGGCGGCGAGGCCGACTGGGCGCTGCGCTGGTTCACACCGGCCACCGAGGTGGCGATGTGCGGCCACGCGACGCTCGCCACGGCCCACGTCCTGCACACCACCGGCGCCCACGCAGGACCGGTGCGGTTCGCCACCCGCAGCGGCGTCCTGACCTCGACACCCCGCGAGGACGGCTCGATCACCCTGGACTTCCCGACGGCGCCCCTCACCCCGGTCGCGTCCCCGGCGGGTGTCGCCGAGGCCCTGGGCGCCGAGCCCCGCACCGTCCTGGACACCGGGCCGAACATCGGGGACCTGCTGGTGGAGGTCGCCGACGAGAAGACGGTCCGCGCCCTGGCGCCGGACCTCGTGGCACTGGCCTCCCACTCCGAGCGCGGCGTCATCGCCACCGCCCGCGCCGAGGACCCGGCCCGCGGCTACGACTACGTCTCCCGCTGCTTCTTCCCCAACGTCGGCATCGACGAGGACCCGGTCACCGGCAGCGCCCACACGGCGCTGGCGCCCTTCTGGGCCGAGCGCCTCGGCCGTCCCGACCTCACCGGCCTCCAGGCGTCGTCCCGCTCCGGCCGGGTGCGCACCCGACTGCGCGGCGAGCGCACGCTGCTCAGCGGGCACGCGGTGACGGTGATCGACGGCGAGCTGCTGGCCTGACCTCGCGACGGGGCTCGGGCCCGTACGGTCACGCGGTGGGCAGCCAGTCCACCTTCCCGGCGAGCAGCCCGTACCCGACGAAGGCCCCGATGTCGAGCAGTGAGTGCGCCACCACCAGGGGGCCCACGCGGCCCCAGCGGCGGTAGAGGTAGACGAACACGACGCCCATCACCATGTTGCCGACGAACCCGCCGATCCCCTGGTAGAGGTGGTACGACCCGCGCAGCACCGAACTGGCCGCCAGTGAGGCGCCGGCTCCCCAGCCGAGCTGGTCGAGCCGGCGCAGCAGGTAGCCGACGACGATGACCTCCTCCAGGACGGAGTTCTGCACCGCCGAGAGGATCAGGACGGGGTACTTCCACCACACGTCGGGCAGGGCCTCGGGCACCACGGTGAGGTTGAAGCCGAGGCCACGGGCGGCGAGGTAGAAGGCGATGCCGGTGCTGCCGATGACGGCGGCGACGGCGGCGCCGCGGCCGAGGTCCGGCCATGGCCGGGTGCGGTCGAAGCCGAGGGTGCGCAGGCTGCGACCCTCGCGCAGCAGGAAGTGCGCGACGAGGGCGACCGGGACGAGTGCCGTGGTGATCCCGAAGAGCTGCCAGGCCAGATCAAGCCAGGGGCGGCCGGGCGCGGCGGAGGCGTTGAGGGTGGCCGCCTGGTCCTTGAGTCCGCCCGGCCGGGTGACCGAGCCGATGAAGCTGATGAGCGCGGACACCCCGCTCGCACCGAGCGACAGCGCGAGGACGAGCAGCGTCTCGTCACGCAGGATCCGCCGTGAGGGCCGCTCCTCGGTCAAGGGCTGTTCGCCGAGTCGCTTGTGAGGGAACGCATCGTCCACCGGGCCCGCCTCCGCCATGCACACCTGCCTCCAGCTGGGACGTCACAGCTTGCCCGATCAGTATGGGGCGGCGCGCGGCGGGGGCGGGTCGGGCGGGTGGTCAGCTGAGCGGCACCGGCTCCGGCAGGCCCACCGGCCACAGGTGTACGGGCTCTCCCTCGCGCATCAGCTCGACGTAGCGGCGGGTCGTGGCGGCCAGCGCGGCCTCCCGGGACAGTCCCGCCTCCAGCGCCCGGTGGAACGTGGCCGCCTGCCAGGACGCCCCGTTGACCCGGCGTCGGCACCGCTCCTCGATCACGCCGAGGTAGAGGTCGCGGTCGGCGGGCTCCACGCCCCACGCGTCGAGACCGGCCTCGGCGAGCGGCAGCAGCTCGTCGCGCACCAGGACGGCGGCGTCGACCTCGGTGGTGCCGCCGAGTCGGCCGCGCCGGGGCCACTCGAAGCGGGCGTCGATGCCGTGGCGGCACGCGGCCTCGAAGTTGGCGGCGGCGGCCTCGAAGGGCAGCCGGTGCCAGACCGGCCGGGGCTCCTCGGCGAGCGCGCGCACGACCCCGTAGTAGAAGGCGGCGTTGGCGATGACGTCGGTCACGGTGGGTCCGGCGGGCAGGACGCGGTTCTCGACGCGCAGGTGCGGGACGCCGTCGGCGATGTCGTAGACCGGGCGGTTCCAGCGGTAGACGGTGCCGTTGTGCAGGACGAGTTCCGAGAGCGAGGGCACCCCGCCCGCGTCGAGGACGTCGAGGGGGTCCTCGTCGTCGCAGATCGGCAGCAGTGCCGGGAAGTAGCGCCGGTTCTCCTCGAACAGGTCGTACGCGGAGGTCACCCACCGCTCCCCGAACCAGGTGCGCGGCCGCACGCCCTGGGCCTGCAGTTCGGGCGGGCGGGTGTCGGTGGACTGCTGGAACAGCGGGGGCCGCGACTCGCGCCACAGCTCACGGCCGAAGAGGAAGGGCGCGTTGGCGCCGAGGGCGATCTGGGCGGCGGTGACGGCCTGGGCCGCGTTCCACACGTCGGCGAAGCGGTCCGGGGTGACCTGGAGGTGGAGTTGTACGGAGGTGCAGGCGGCCTCGGGGGCGATCGACTTGGAGGTGCAGGTCAGGCGCTCGACGCCGTCGATGTCGAGGGTGAAGTCCTCGCCGCGGGCGGCCACGATCTGTTCGTTGAGCAAGGCATAGCGGTCGACGGCGGAGAGATTGGACGAGACCAGGTCGTCCCGGTCCAGCGTCGGCAGAATACCGATCATCGCGATTCCCGCGTCCACCTCGCCCGCCTTGCGGTCCGCATATGCCAGGGACGTGCGGATCTCCTCGGCGAGCCGGTCGAATACCCGGCCGCCCAGGCGGTGCGGAGCTATGTTGACTTCCAGGTTGAACATGGCGAGTTCTGTCTGGAAGTCCCGGCTCGCGATGCGCTCCAGGACTTGCGCATTCAACATTTTGGGCATCCCGTCCGCACCGACGAGATTCAATTCGATCTCCAGCCCCATCAGGTTCTTCGGGCGGTCGAACCGCTTCTCCGCCAGAAGTCGCTCCAGGCCCGTCAGGCACCGCTGGAGCTTCTCGCGGTAGCGCTGGCGATCGGACAGGTCGAACCGACCTGCCTCGACCTTCTCCCCCATGGAAGAGTCCCTTCTCGGAGCGATGAGTGGAAGATCCGGCCGCCCGTGCCCGGTGTCCCGTGGCCGCTGGCCGGTCAGGTGGGATGATGCCCAGCCGAAGCGATCGATAACGTCCCCGCGCCGGCCCGGCAGCCGCTACGCTGTGCCGGTGTGATCGGTGGCACATTCACCGGGCATGGCACGTCGAGCAGTTTCCCGGGCCGACAACTCGTGAAAAATGCCGACGACAATTGGCCGACCGCTCGGCGAACATTCCCCGAGGTCATCGCGGTGCACCCGCTCCGAAATCCGGAGGATTCCCGCATATCGGCGGCCGAATTCAACCTTGTACGGGTTGCCGGAATCGGCTAGCGGAAACACAGTCTGAACACATGTCGTATAAACTCCGCGGACAAGGCAGCGGATCGGCGCCCACCGTCGAAGGATCCCGCCGTCGAGCTGACGCGCGGCAGTCCTCTCCCGCAGCTCGGTTCCCGGCCCCGGCCCCTGCCTTCCCCGCCCTGTGAGCCGACAGCGTCGTCCGCCCAGCTCCGCCCTCGCGCCACCGTGCCTTCGAATGAGAGGCGACCCACCATGCCCCTGCGTGCCCCCCAGGCCCCCGCGCCCGCCCTGCGCTCCGTCCTCACCGCCCTCTCCTCGCCCACCGCGGTCCGCGAGGCCCGGACTCCCGCGCTGCTCGGCGCCCAGGGACCCGCCACACCCGAACTGCCGCTTCCCGTGCACGTGCTCGACCGGATCACGGCGGAGGGCGTGACGGCGACGCGGCTGGCCGGGTGGCGGTTCCACATCAGGTGCGGCGAGCGGTCGGTGGCGGCGGCGGAGACGATGCTGACCCCCGACGGCTGGGCCTTCTCGCACTTCTTCGAGGGCCCTTACGTCGCCTCGACCGAGCGCGCGCTGCGGCAGGCCGAGTCGGTGGCCCAGCCCTACCAGCCGCGGCTGCTGTCGGTTCCCGAGCTGTACATGCTCACCCTGTGGCTGCACGGCGACTGCTCCGCGGACGCCACCTCCGGGCACCTCGCGGCCGCCGACCTGCTGGTGCCGCTGGCGCCGGCCCCGCCCGGCATCGCGGCGCACCGGCCGCACCGGGTGGCCGAACTGCTGCCGGTCCTCACGGACCGGATGACACGGACGCGGTTGCTGGGTTCTCCCGCCTGACCTGCCCCGACGCTCTGCCGCCCCGCACCCACCCGCGCGGACTAGCCCCTTTCGGCCATGCCGAACCATCCGAAGTGACAGTGCAGTTGAGCTGAACCGTCCGCGCGGGTGACGCGTCATCAACCTGTGAGAAGCGGTGCTGCGAAATACCTGCGGATCGACGCCCGTGGGGCAACACTGGGTTCCGAACGACTCACACAACGGGGGGCGGCCATGAACGAGGCTTCACGCCGCGGGACAGACAAGACCACGAACTCACCCATCACCACAGACCGAGAGACCCCACTCATGTGTCAGCACCAGCCACCGTGCCCCTCAGCCGTCTCCGCCGACCGGGAGTCCGCCCGTCTCGTGGCGCACCACCCGGAGCAGGGCTGGAGCCTGCTGTGCAACGGTGTCGTCCTCTTCGAGGACACCGGTGAGCTACTGCCGGACGGTCAGGCCATCGCCCCGCACCGCCCGGTCGGCGCGGGTCTGACGACCGCCGCCTGACAACCCGCCGGGCGCTGCCATCGCGCCCGGCGCACCAAGGGGCCGGCCCGCAGCCACGACTGCGCACCGGCCCTCACGCACGTCCGGGCTCACCGACGCGAGCCGGGCACCACGGCGTGGACGACCCGCGGTGTCTTCACGTCGGCGGTCCCGGTCCGCCTGCGAGGCCCGGAGCGGCGGGCGCCGCACCGTCGGCCGGCCCCGCGTCCACCGTCCTGCTCGCGCGGCCTATCGTGACCGGCATGCAGTCCTACACGATCGGCCAGGCGGCGCGGCTGCTCGGCGTCAGCCCGGACACCGCCCGCCGCTGGGCCGACGCGGGCCGGATCGCCACCCGCCGCGACGAGGCCGGACGGCGCGTCGTCGACGGGCGCGACCTGGCCGCGTTCTCGGTCGAACTCGCCCGCTCGGACGGCACCGACGAGGAGACGCCGTACACCTCGGTCCGCAACGCGTTTCCCGGGATCGTGACCGCGATCAAGCTCGGGGACGTCGCCGCCCAGGTCGAGATCCAGGCCGGCCCGCACCGGCTCGTCTCCCTGCTGACCAGGGAGGCGGTGGAGGAACTCGGCCTGGAGGTCGGCATGGAGGCCACGGCCCGGGTGAAGTCGACGAATGTCCATGTCGACAGGGCCTGAGCGGCCGACCGGCGGCCGTACGACCGCACCGCTCCCACCACTCCACCCGCACCGCCGCGACCGTGCGAACGCACATGCCAGCCTTTTCTCACCTGCGGCTTGCTCATGCGATGCGACAGGAGACATACCCCTCGCACATGCGGAAGTATGATCGGCGCAATGGGGGGCACCGTTCGCTCGGCCGCCGAGCCGTCGGCCCCTGCCCAGAACGCCGAGGGAGTGGCCCGTGATGACCCGTTCCGTGCACAGGACCCACCGCATCCGCCGTACCGCGCGGGTGGCCGGCGCGGGGGCCGCCGCGCTGCTGGCCCTGAGCGCGTGCTCGTCGTCCTCGGACACGGATGCGGACGCGGACTCCGCGGGCGCCCCGTCGTCCTCCGCGAAGCTCTCCGGCCAGGTCACCGTCTTCGCCGCCGCCTCGCTCAAGGAGAGCTTCACGACGCTCGGCGAGACCTTCGAGAAGCAGCACCCGGGCACCGAGGTCACCTTCAACTTCGCCGGCAGTGACACCCTCGCCGCCAGCATCACCGGCGGCGCCCCGGCGGACGTGTTCGCCTCGGCCAGCCCCAAGACGATGGCCACCGTCACCGACGCCGGAGCCGCGGCCGGCACCCCCGTCACCTTCGTGCGCAACCAGCTGGAGATCGCCACCCTGCCCGGCAACCCCGGTCACGTCTCCTCCCTGAAGGACCTCACCGACTCCGGCCTCAAGGTCGTGCTGTGCGACAAGACCGTGCCGTGCGGGGCCGCGGCCCAGAAGGCCCTGGACGCCAGCGGTCTCGAACTCACCCCGGTCTCCTACGAGCAGGACGTCAAGGCCGCCCTCACCAAGGTCGAACTGAAGGAGGCGGACGCCGCGGTCGTCTACAAGACCGATGTGAAGGCGGCCGGCGACAAGGTGTCGGGCGTCGACTTCCCGGAGTCGGCCGAGGCGGTCAACGACTACCCGATCACCCTCCTCAAGGACGCCCCCAACACCGACGCGGCCAAGGCGTTCATCGAGCTGGTGCGGTCCGCCGAGGGGCAGCGGGTGCTCACCGGGGCCGGGTTCCGCACGCCGTGACCGAGCCCGCCGCGAAGACGCCCGCACCGGCCGGAGCCGACCCGGTGACCGCCGGGCCGCGCCGTGCCCGCCGCCGGGGGCGCACGGTGCCGGTGCCCCTGCTGGTGCCCGCCCTGGTCGGCCTGGCGTTCCTGCTGCTGCCCCTGCTCGCACTGGTGATACGCGCGCCGTGGAGCGGCCTGCCGGAGCAGCTGTCCAGCCCCGAGGTGTGGCAGGCGCTGCGGCTGTCGCTGCTGTGCGCGACCTCGGCGACCGCGCTGAGCCTGCTCGTCGGCGTGCCCCTGGCCTGGCTGCTGGCCCGTACCGACTTCCCCGGCCGGGGGCTCGTCCGCGCGCTGGTGACGCTGCCGCTGGTGCTGCCGCCGGTGGTGGGCGGCGTCGCGCTCCTGCTGGCGTTCGGGCGCAACGGCGTCGTCGGGCAGTGGCTGGAGTCCTGGTTCGGGATCACCCTGCCGTTCACGACGACGGGTGTCGTCCTCGCGGAGACGTTCGTGGCGATGCCGTTCCTGGTCGTCAGCGTGGAGGGCACCCTGCGCGCCGCCGACCCGCGCTACGAGGAGGCCGCCACCACCCTGGGCGCCTCCCGCTTCACCGCGTTCCGCCGGGTGACGCTCCCGCTGATCGCACCGGGCATCGCGGCGGGCGCCGTACTGGCCTGGGCGCGGGCGCTGGGCGAGTTCGGGGCGACGATCACGTTCGCGGGCAACTTCCCCGGGCGGACCCAGACCATGCCGCTGGCCGTCTACCTCGCCCTGCAGAACGATCCGGCGGCGGCGATCGCCCTGAGCCTGGTGCTGCTGGCCGTCTCCGTCGCCGTCCTGGCGGGTCTGCGGGACCGCTGGATGAGCGCGTCATGACCGAATCCGCCGAACGGAACGCCGCCATGGACTCCCCCGGCCCCGACCAAGACGGCCACCTGCCGGCCGACGGCCTCGACGCCCGCCTGGTCGTGGACCGCGGCTCCTTCCGCCTGGACGTCGCGCTCACCGCCGCGCCCGGCGAGGTCGTGGCGCTGCTCGGGCCCAACGGCGCGGGCAAGACCACCGCCCTGCGCGCGCTCGCCGGCCTGGTCCCCCTCAGCGACGGTCACCTGCGTCTGGACGGCGCCGCGCTGGAGCGCACGCCGCCGGAGTCCCGCCCGGTCGGCGTCGTCTTCCAGGACTATCTGCTCTTCCCGCACCTGACCGCCCTCGACAACGTGGCGTTCGGGCCCCGCTGCCGGGGCGCGGGCAGGGCGCAGGCACGGGCGCAGGCCGCGGCGTGGCTGGACCGCATGGGACTGGCCGACCACGCGGGTGCCAAGCCCCGCCGCCTCTCCGGTGGCCAGGCCCAGCGTGTCGCCCTGGCCCGCGCGCTGGCCACCCACCCGCGGCTGCTGCTCCTGGACGAGCCCCTCGCGGCCCTGGACGCCCGGACCCGGCTGGAGGTGCGGGCCCAGCTCCGCCGCCATCTCGCCGAGTTCGAGGCCGTCGCCGTACTGGTCACGCACGACCCGCTGGACGCCATGGTGCTGGCCGACCGGCTGGTCGTGGTCGAGGACGGCGCGGTCGTCCAGGAGGGCGGGCCCGCCGACATCGCCCGCCGGCCCCGCACGGACTACATCGCCCAGCTGGTCGGCCTGAACCTCTACCGGGGCCGGGCGGAGGGCCACACCGTGCGCCTCGACACGGGCCCCGCCGTCACCACCACGGAGGATCTCGCGGGCCCGGCCTTCGTCGCCTTCCCGCCGAGCGCCGTGACTCTGTACGACGCGCGTCCCGCCGGCTCCAGCGCCCGCAACCTGTGGCGCTGCGAGGTGGCGGGCCTGGAGAGTCACGGCGACCAGATCCGGGTGGACCTCACCGGCGAACTCCCACTCGTCGCCGACCTCACCACGGTCGCCGCGGCCGAGCTGGGCCTCCACCCCGGCGCACCGGTGTGGGCGACGGTCAAGGCGACGCAGACCCACGCATACCCGGCATAGCGGTTCCGCCGGGCTACGGTGCCCCCATGAGCCTGAGCATCCGCAACCAGCTCCCCGGCACCGTCACCGCCGTCACCACGGGCGAGGCCATGGCGACGGTCAGGGTCCGCCTGTCCGGGGGCCAGGACCTCACCGCGGCCATCACCCGGGAGGCCGCCGACGATCTCGGTCTGAGCCCCGGAACGGCCGTCCGCGGCCTGGTGAAGTCGACGGAGATCTCCCTCGCCACCGGCAGGGCCGACGGCCTCTCGATCCGCAACCGGCTGCCCGGCACGGTCACCCGGCTCGTGCTCGGCGACGTCATGGCGGTCGCGCACATCGCCGTGTCGGACGCCCAGCTCACCGCCGTGATCACCAAGGAAGCGGCCGAGGAGCTGGGCCTCTTCGTGGGTTCGGACGTCATCGCCCTCGTCAAGTCCACCGAGGTCGCGCTCGCCACGCCATAGCCGGCCCGCCAACGGCGAAGCCCCGCCCCCGGGGAGCGGGCGGGGCTTCGGCACGGACCGCTCAGTCCTCGTACGCGTCCAGCGGCGGGCAGGAGCAGACCAGGTTCCGGTCGCCGTAGGCCTGGTCGATGCGGCGCACCGGCGGCCAGTACTTGTCGGCGGCAAAGACTCCGGCCGGGAAGACGGCCTCCTCGCGGGTGTACGCGTGGTCCCACTCGCCGCCGAGCGTGCCCGCGGTGTGCGGGGCGCCGCGCAGCGGGTTGTCGTCGGCGGGCCAGGCGCCGGAGCCGACCTTCTCGATCTCCGCGCGGATGGCGATCATCGCCTCGCAGAACCGGTCCAGCTCGGCCAGGTCCTCGGACTCGGTCGGCTCGATCATCAGCGTGCCGGCCACCGGGAAGGACATCGTCGGCGCGTGGAAGCCGTAGTCGATCAGCCGCTTGGCGACGTCGTCGACGCTCACGCCGGTCGCCTTGGTCAGCGGGCGCAGGTCGATGATGCACTCGTGCGCGACCAGCCCGCCGGGGCCGGTGTACAGCACCGGGAAGTGCGGCTCCAGGCGCTTGGCGATGTAGTTGGCGGACAGCACGGCCACCTGGGTGGCGCGCTTGAGTCCCTCGCCGCCCATCAGGCGGACGTACGACCAGGAGATCGGCAGGATGCCGGCCGAGCCCCAGGGCGCCGCCGAGATCGGGCCGACACCGGTCTGCGGACCGGCCGCGGGCTGCAGCGGGTGGTTGGGCAGGTACGGCGCCAGGTGGGACCGTACGCCCACGGGCCCGACGCCGGGGCCGCCGCCGCCGTGCGGGATGCAGAAGGTCTTGTGCAGGTTCAGGTGGGAGACGTCGCCGCCGAAGTGGCCGGGCTTGGCGAGGCCGACCAGGGCGTTGAGGTTGGCGCCGTCCACGTAGACCTGGCCGCCCGCGTCGTGCACCTGGGCGCAGATGTCGGCGACGTGCTCCTCGAACACGCCGTGCGTGGACGGGTAGGTGATCATGAGCACGGCCAGCTCGTCGCGGTGCTTCTCGATCTTGGCGCGCAGGTCCTCGACGTCGATCTCGCCGTCCTCGGCGGTCTTGACGACGACGACCTTCATGCCGGCCATCACGGCGCTGGCGGCGTTGGTGCCGTGCGCGGAGGACGGGATGAGGCAGACGGTGCGCTGGTCGTCGCCGTTGGCCCGGTGGTAGCCGCGTACCGCGAGCAGGCCGGCGAACTCGCCCTGGGAGCCGGCGTTGGGCTGCAGCGAGACCTTGTCGTACCCGGTGACCTCGGCGAGCCGCTCCTCCAGCTCGCGGATGAGGGTCAGGTAGCCCTGCGCCTGCTCGGCGGGCGCGAAGGGGTGCAGCGCGCCGAACTCGGGCCAGGTGACCGGCTCCATCTCGGTGGTCGCGTTGAGCTTCATGGTGCAGGAGCCCAGCGGGATCATGCCGCGGTCCAGCGCGTAGTCCCGGTCGGCGAGGCGGCGCAGGTAGCGCAGCATCGCGGTCTCGGAGCGGTGCTGGTGGAAGACGGGGTGGGTCAGGAAGTCGTCGGTGCGCAGCAGTGCCTCGGGCAGCGTGTCCCCGGCCTCCGCGTCCAGCGCCTCGACGTCGCCCTCGACGCCGAACGCGTTCCACACGCCGCCCACCTGGGCCCGCGTGGTGGTCTCGTCGCAGGCGAACGACACGTGGTCGGCGTCGACGAGCCGCAGGTTGATGCCGTTCTCGCGGGCGGCGTGCACGATCGCGTCGGCCCGGCCGGGCACCCGCGCGGTGACGGTGTCGAAGTAGGCGCCGTGGACGATCTCGACGCCGCCCGCGGCGAGACCGGCGGCGGTGATCGCGGCGTACCGGTGGGTGCGGCGGGCGATGGCCCGCAGGCCCTCGGGACCGTGGTAGACGGCGTACATGCCGGCCATGACGGCGAGCAGCACCTGCGCGGTGCAGATGTTGCTGGTGGCCTTCTCGCGGCGGATGTGCTGCTCGCGGGTCTGCAGGGCGAGGCGGTAGGCCTTGTTGCCGTCGGCGTCCACGGAGACGCCGACCAGGCGGCCGGGCAGGCTGCGGGCGAACTTCTCGTGCACCGCCATGTAGCCCGCGTGCGGTCCGCCGAAGCCCATCGGCACGCCGAAGCGCTGGGTGGTGCCCACCGCGATGTCCGCGCCCAGCTCGCCGGGCGAGGTGAGCAGCGTGAGGGCGAGCAGGTCGGCGGCGACGGTGACGAGCGCGCCCAGCTCGTGCGCCCGGTCGATCACCGGCTTGATGTCACGGACGGCCCCGGAGGCGCCCGGGTACTGGATGAGGACGCCGTTGATCTCCCGCTCGGCGATCTCGGCCGGGATGCCCTCGCTCAGGTCGGCGACGACGACCTCGACGCCGGTCGGCTCGGCCCGGGTCTGTATCACGGCGACGGTCTGCGGCAGCGCGTCCGCGTCGACGAGGAACAGGCCCTTCTTGTTCTTGCCCATGCGCCGCGAGAGGGCCATCGCCTCGGCGGCCGCGGTGCCCTCGTCCAGCAGCGAGGCGCCGGAGGTCGGCAGGCCGGTCAGCTCGGCCACCATGGTCTGGAAGTTCAGCAGGGCCTCCAGGCGGCCCTGGGAGATCTCCGGCTGGTACGGCGTGTACGCGGTGTACCAGGACGGGTTCTCCATGACGTTGCGCAGGATGACCGGCGGGGTGAAGGTGCCGTAGTAGCCCAGCCCGATCATGGAGTCGAGGACCTGGTTGCGATCGGCCAGGGAACGCAGCTCGGCGAGCACCTCGGCCTCGGAGCGCGCGCCCGGCAGGTCGAGCGCGTCGGCGTTCTTGATCACATCCGGCACCGCGGCGGCCGTCAGTTCGTCGAGCGAACCGTAACCGACCTGCGCGAGCATCTTGGCCCTGGCCTCGTGGTCGGGGCCGATGTGGCGCTGCTCGAAGGGCATGGCCCGTTCGAGTTCGGAGAGCGGAGTGCGGTGGGCGGTCATTGCGGAGGCCTCCTGGTCTGACGACCTTCGAGGGGCACCACGGCGCGGGTACCCGGACGGCCTCCCCCTCTGTCATCTCGACCTGAGAGCTTCACCGGGCGAGCCCTGGGGCTCTCCCGGCTTTCACCGTCGGTGAGAGCGGAAGCCGTCGACACCCGCCCTGCTTTCCAGAGTGACCTCGTCCGTGCGGTACGTGAGCCTGAGAGATTCCGGGGAGGATTTGCTCCTTCGGCGCCTCCGGTGGTGTCCGGAGGACTCTCCCGCACGGGGTCAGCAGCCGTTTGCCAGCGTACCAGCGAGGCCGCCGCACGGACTTCGAGTGGCCGACCGGCCACTTGTGCTCTTTTGTAGTACTTACGGATGATTAGGCGGCTGGTGTGCGACCCCAGCGCGGCCCAGTGGTGCGATCAAGTGGAGGGACCCGTGCGTACTGACATCGATCCGCGGAACCTGATCGGCCGCAAGGCGTTCGACCGCGACGGGACCAGGATCGGCACCGTGGACGAGGTCTACCTCGACGATGCCACCGGCGTCCCCGAATGGGCGGCGATACGAACCGGTCTGTTCAGCAGGGACGCCTTCGTCCCCCTGGAGCCCAGCGAGCTGGTCGACGGCGCCCTGCGCGTGCCTTTCGACCGGTCACTGATCAAGGAGGCGCCCGACTTCGGCGTCGGCCGCCATCTCTCGCCGGAACAGGAACTCCAGCTCTACCACCACTACGGGCTGGACGTGGCGGCCGCTCCCCCGCCGCCGGACCACGACTTCGGCAAGCTGGCCGGCAAGGACGAGGGCTGACCGGCCTCGTCGTCCTCGCCGTCCGCCGCGCCCGCGACCAGCGGCAGGGGGTCCGCCGGGGTCAGCTCCGGGTCGTCCACCGGGAAGGTGCGCACCCGCCCGACCTCCGAGTACGGCGTCTCGAACCGCACGGTCACCCGCCCGAGACCACTGCCCTGCACCCAGCCGTGCCCCAGCTCCGTGTGCCGCACGTCGTGCCCCGCCGGCCACCGGCGCTCGGCGAGCGAAGGGGTGTGCTCCTCGGCGGACGCGGTCTCCGGCTCCTCGGCCGGTTCCTCGGCGCCCTCACCCGCCGCCTGCGCGAACAGGTCCTCCTGCGTGTAGTCGGCGAGCCCGCTGACCCCGACCCCCAGCAGCCGTACGCCGCCCGTGGTGTCCACCGAGTCCAGCAGCCGGGCGGCCGCCTCCCGCACCACCGCGGGGTCGTCGGTGGGGCCGCGCAGGGTCTCGGAGCGGGTCAGCGTGGAGAAGTCGTATCTGCGCACCTTGAGCACGATGGTCCGCCCGGACAGACCGGAGGCGCGCAGCCGCCGCACACAGCGGTCCGCCAGCCGTCCCACCTCGACGCCGACCCGCACCCGGTCGTGGATGTCCACGTCGTAGGTGTCCTCGACCGACACCGACTTGGTCTCCCGCTCGGCCACCACCGGCCGCTCGTCCCGCGCCAGCGCCATGGCGTACAGGGCGTGGCCGTGCGCCTTGCCCAGCAGCCGCACCAGCTCGTCCTCGCCCGCCTCGGCGATCTCGCCGACCGTGGTGATCCCGGCCCGCCGCAGATGGTCTCCCGTGGCCGGTCCCACCCCGGGCAGCGTCCGCACCGTCATCGGCTCCAGCATGGCCCGCTCCGTCCCCGGCGGGATGAGCACCAGTCCGTCGGGCTTGGCCTCCTCCGAGGCGATCTTGGCGAGCATCTTGGAGGCGGCCAGACCCACTGATCCGGTGAGGCCGGTGACGGTGCGGATGTCCCCGCGCAGCTTCGCCCCGGCCAGGCGCGCCGATTCGGCGTCCCAGGCCGCCCCGCCGGCCTCCAGGTCCACGAAGGCCTCGTCCAGGCTCAGCGGCTCCACCAGCGGCGACAGCTCCCGCAGCAGCCGCATCACCTGCTCGCTGATCGACCGGTAGAGCTCGAAGCGCGGCACGAGGTAGGCGGCGTGCGGTGCGAGCCGGCGGGCCTGGCCCATCGGCATCGCCGAGTGCACGCCGAACACCCGCGCCTCGTACGAACAGGTCGCGACCACGCCGCGCGGTCCGAGGCCGCCCACCACCACGGCCTTCCCGCGCAGGCTCGGCTTGGACGCCTGCTCCACCGAGGCGAAGAAGGCATCCATGTCGAGATGCAGGATCGTGGGCGCGGTTCTCACATCTCCGATGCTGCCCTACGCCACTGACAATGCCGCCGTGGGACGGCCGCGGGCGCGGCGGTTCAGACCGCCCGGTTGTTCCGCCGCCGGGCCAGCTCGTCGGCCGGATTGTGCCCGACCAGTGTCTCCCCGGTGTCGATGCGCTCCCCGTGCAGCTGGGACAGCGCGCCCTCCACGTCCCGCCACACCACGCCGACGGCGATCCCGAAGATGCCCTGGCCGCCCTGGAGGAGGGCGTGCACCTCGTCCGGCGAGGTGCACTCGTAGACGGTGGCGCCGTCGCTCATCAGCGTCATCCGCTCCAGGTCCCGGAAGCCGCGCTCCCTGAGGTGCTGGACGGCGGTGCGGATGTTCTGCAGGGACACACCGGTGTCGAGGAAGCGCTTGACGATCTTCAGCACGACCACGTCGCGGAAGCTGTACAGGCGCTGCGTTCCGGATCCGTGCGCGGGCCGCACACTGGGCTCGACGAGGCCCGTGCGGGCCCAGTAGTCGAGCTGCCGGTAGGTGATGCCGGCGGCCGCGCAGGCCGTCGGGCCGCGATAGCCGATCTGCTCGGACGCCATGGACGTCGCCCCTCCGCTGGTCGGCACCGCTGCCGGTCGCTGCGGACCGGGATCGGCCGCGCCGCCGTGCTGGGCGTGGCCCGCGCTCGCGCGAAGCCGGGAGCCCGGGGGCGGGTACGGACCGCCTGCCCCGAGGCTGTGCCCGGGGCCACCCCCAACCGTACCGTCGCCGCTGATTCTCACGCCGACCTCCGTCCTTGACCTGCCTCCTCGAAGGTAGGCAGTCACCAAGGGTGCGTCAACGATCGCCACACTCGGCACGCCGAGTGATAATCACCCTACGAGTGGTTTCCCGTGCCCTGTCCCGGGAAAGGCTAGCCGGATGTGCGCGGACGGGGCCGCGTCTCACTGATTGCTGGTCCCGAAGTCCTCGGGCGAGATCTGGTCGAGGAACTCGCGGAACTTCTCCACCTCGTCCTCCTGCTCGTCCGGAATGGCGATTCCGGCGTCGTCGAGGACCGTGTCGCTGCCGTAGATCGGCGTACCGGTGCGCAGCGCCAGCGCTATGGCGTCGGACGGCCTGGCACTGACCTCGACCCCGCTCGCGAAGACCAGCTCGGCGTAGAAGACCCCGTCGCGCAGGTCGGTGATGCGCACTTCCGTGAGCTCCTGGCCGACGGCCTCCAGCACGTCCTTGAACAGGTCGTGGGTCAGTGGCCGTGCGGGCGCCATGCCCTGCTGGGCGAAGGCGATCGCCGTCGCCTCCCCAGGTCCGATCCAGATGGGAAGGTAACGGTCGCCGCCCACCTCGCGCAGCAGCACGATCGGCTGGTTGGAGGGCATCTCGACCCGGACACCTACGACATCGAGCTCGTTCACACAGCAACCCTAGGCCGTGCCCGGGACGTTTGGGTAGTCGGGCCGGGTTCGGGTGGGCGATCCGGGTCTGGATCAGGCCCGCAATCGGGCCGGAGGCGGGTGCGCGACCCGGGCCGGGGCCGGGTGGACGGCCTGACCCGCGATCTCGCCCGTCTCAGGGCAGCCGGACCCCCAGGGCGGTCTGCACCAACGCGGCGTGCAGCCTCACCGCCAGCCCTGCCAGCTCCTTGGTGCGGGCTTCCGCGTGTGCCCTGGTCTGGGGGTTGCGGTGCCGCTTCAGCGGGGCCACCACCTGGTCCACCAGCCCGGCCTCCCGGTCCGCGGCCGCCTTCATCACCCGCAGGTGCCGCGGCTCGATCCCGAACCGCCCCAGCTGCACCACCAGCGACGCCACGGTGACCGCCTCGGCGTCGTACGCCCCGTCGGGCAGCGGGGCGAGGAGCCCGTACGACTCCCACTCGGTCAGCTCCTGGTCGCCGATCCCCGCCGTGGCGAGCAGCTCGTCCCGGCCGATCCTGGTCACCGTCGGGCTCTCGACGGGCTCCGGTGCGGCCGCCTCACCGTCCCGCTGACGGCCGACCCGCGGCAGGGACACCGCCTCGCCCCGCTCCACGGCGTCCAGGTGCTCGCGGATCACCTTGAGCGGCAGATAGTGGTCCCGCTGCATGCGCAGCACCTGACCGAGGCGCTCGACGTCGTGCGCGCTGAACTTGCGGTACCCGGCCGGGGTCCGCCGCGGCTCGACGAGGCCCTCCGACTCCAGGAAACGGATCTTGGAGATGGTGATGTCGGGGAACTCGTCACGCAGTGCGTTCAGCACCGCGCCGATGCTCATCAGCCCACTGTCCGTGGCGGCGGCGCCGTGCCCGGCACCGCCGCTCGGTGTTTGAAACATGGACCTTCCCTGGAGGTTCCCCGGGCGGGCGGCCCGGGGGCGGGTCAGTAACCCCGCTGGCTCGCGTAGAACACCAGCCGGTACTTGCCGATCTGCACCTCGTCGCCGTTCGACAGGGCGACCTGGTCGATGCGCTCCCGGTTGACGTAGGTGCCGTTCAGGCTGCCGACGTCGGCGACCGTGAACGAACCGTCCGGACTGCGGCGGAACTCCACGTGCCGCCGCGAGACCGTCACGTCGTCCAGGAAGATGTCGCTCTGCGGGTGCCGACCCGCGGTGGTCAGCTCGCCGTCGAGCAGGAAGCGGCTGCCCGAGTTCGGACCGCGGCGCACGACCAGGAGCGCGGAGCCCAGCGGCAGCGCGTCCACGGCCGCCTGCGCCTCGGGAGAGAGCGCCGGGATCGCCGTCTGGCCGGTGACCTCGGAGTCGTAGGCCTCCAGCCCGGAGATGGAGATCGTGGAGGTCGTCTCCGACGCACGCTCCGGGACCGCGCCCGGCCGCAGCGGAGCGCCGCAGTTGGAGCAGAAGCGGCTGTTCTCCGCGTTGCGGTTGCCGCACCTCGTACACACCAGGGCCGACATGGACGGATCCTCCTGCCGCGGCTGCCCCGCCGGGGCGTTCGACGCGTACGGGTCGGGGTTGAACCCTCCACCGGTACCTGAGGCCGAGGGCTGGCCGAAACCTATGCCGCCGGACTGAGCAGGGTCAACAGACGGCGCGCCCGGACCACCCACCTGGTCCCGGTACATCGGGCGCCGGCCCTCCGCGTCGGGCTGTGCGCGATGGCGGGCGGTCGCGTTGTCGCCGCTGCCCTCTCGCGCGCTCTTGCCGAACAACTTCGCAAACAACTTCACGGGCGATTCCCCTTGACCGAAACAGACCCGCCCGTGGGGCAGGACGAACCCTTACTGAACGCACTGGCCGACCCGGACACCTTCACAACGTCCGTCTCCACCAGACAGTTTCCACCACGCACCACCCAATCGGTGCGCCGACCCCCCGCAACCTCATGCCCTCGCCGGACGCCCCCCATGCACCGTCGGTTCACTGGGAGGACGACCGAGCGTAGTCAGGCCGCTCCGCCGCTCGCAAGGCGTCCACGACGATCTTGCTCGACCGCTCAACAGTAACGGTGGCCTGTTCCTTCTCCAGAGTCTGCACCACTCCTCCAGGAATGTTGAGAGCCGGTTCGAGGTCCTGCGGTTCGCCGATGACCTGGAAACGATAGGGCGCGTTGATCTTGTTCCCGTCGACGCTGACGGAGTTGTCGGCGTCCGCGAGATACGTGCCGGCGACGACCCGTACGCCGTTCACCTGGATCGCCTCCGCACCCGCCGCACGCAGCTCCTGGATGGCGTCGAGCAGCATGTCCGCCTCGACCGTCCCCTTCGTGTCCTCGATGGTCACCGTGATGCCGGGCCCCTGCGCGGCCACGGTGCCCGCGAGAATGCCCAGTTGCCGCTCCTTCTCGAGCGTCTGCTTGCGGGCCTCCTCCGCCTGGTCGGAGCTGTTCTCCAGCTCGTCGCGCTGCTTCTCGAGGCCCTGCTTCTCGTCTTCAAGACGCTGAGTACGGTCGTCCAGTTCATCGAGGATGCGGACCAGATCCTCCTGGCGGGCGCCACGCAGCGCGCTGTCGCTGTCACTGTTGGACGCCACCTGGACCGCGAGGCCGAAACCGAGCCCGAACAGGAGCAGGGCGACGATGAGTTGCGCCCGCGTGAGACGCGGCGGCCACAGCCCTTTCAGGAGCCGCTGCCGGCCGGTCAGCCCGCTCCGCTCCGGCCGCGCCTCCCCCGGGTCGCCGTCCCCCGACGCGGACGGGGAAGGCGGCACTTCGGCGGGCAGCTCCTTGCGCAGCCTGTTCGCGGGCTGCTCCTCGTGGTCGCTCATCCGCCTCACGCCCTGAAGACGTGGCGTCGGATCGCCGCGGCGTTGGAGAAGATGCGGATGCCGAGGACCACCACGACACCGGTGGACAGCTGGGCACCGACGCCCAACTTGTCGCCCAGGAACACGATCAGCGCGGCCACGACCACGTTCGACAGGAACGACACCACGAAGACCTTGTCGTCGAAGATGCCGTCGAGCATGGCCCGCAGACCACCGAAGACGGCGTCCAGCGCCGCCACGACGGCGATCGGCAGATACGGCTCCACGGCCGCCGGCACCTCGGGCCGGACCAGCAATCCGACCACGACTCCCACGACGAGGCCCAGTACGGCGATCACGATGTGCCCTTCTCGGTTATCGGCTGTGCTGTACGTACGATCACACTCGGTGCGGCCGGCAGCTTGAGCTCGTCCGCGACGGAGAGGGCGGTCCGGATGCCGTAGCTCTCCTGCAGGGCATGCAGGTACAGCCCGTCGGCACTGTCCTGGAACCCCCTGCTCAGCCGCTCACCGTCCCCCACCGCCAGCACCGTGTACGGCGGCACCAGCGGCCTGTTGTCGACCAGTATCGCGTCACCGGCGGCCCTGATCGCCGACAGCGCCGTCAGACGCTGGCCGTTGATCGAGATCGCCTCGGCGCCGGACTCCCACAGCCCGTTGACCACGCGCTGCATGTCCCGGTCCCGCACCCGGCCCGTGTCGGAGAACCCGGAGGTGCCGCGCGGCTGCCCGTCGGCGCCCGTGCCGCTGACGTCCTTGGCGTCGTTCACCACGAGCTTCACGCCGGGGCCGTGCACCTCCACCGCGCCCGACAGGATCCCCACCAGGTCGGACCGGTCGCCGTCGCCGCTCTTCGCCAGCGCCTCGCGCCGACGCGTGTTCACGTCGTCGCGCAGCTCGTCGACGTTCTTCTCCAGCTCGTCGGCCGCCGAGGTCTCCGCCTCTATGCGGTCGACCAGCTCTTCACGCTCCTTGGCGACGACGGGAGCGGCGACCCGGGCCTGGGCCGCGCCGACCGTCACGACCAGGGCCGCGAGGACCAGGCCGGCCGCCAGACCCAGCTTGGCGCGTAGCGTCTTGGGCATGCCGCCGCTGCCGTCGGCCTTCTTCCGCGCGGCGGCCTCGGCGTATCCGTCGTCGAGGCTGTGGTCCATGACGTTGGTGAGCAGCGACATGGACGCGTCCGGGCGCGCGGGCCGCGTGGATGTGCTCCGAACGGGGGGTGGCTGCGGCATGCCGCACATCGTCGCACGCCACCGCCACTACCTCCGAACGGCCCCACCGGCGTGCCGGACAGGCCCCCTTGGGGACACTTGTCCGGCACGCACGCGTGCGGCGCGTTTTCAGCGGCCCGCGCTGTCCACCACCGCGGCCCACTCGTCCAGCAGCGCCTGCGCGGAGGCGTCGTCCGGGCCCTCGGCCCACAGGTGGGTGACCGCTTCCGCGGGGTCGGGCAGCACCATCACCCAGCGTCCGTCGGTCTCGACCACCCGCACCCCGTCCGTGGTGTCCACGAACCGGTCCCCGGCCGCCTCGACGACCCGCCGCATCACCAGGCCCTTCACCGCCCACGGCGTCGCCAGGTCACGCTTCAGGACGTGCGCCCGCGGGATCCGCGCGTCGATCTGGCTCAGCGTGAGCTGCGTCCGCGCCACCAGCCCGATCAGCCGGACGAAGGCGGCCGTACCGTCGTAGACGCTGCTGAACTCCGGAACGATGAAGCCGCCCTTGCCGTCCCCGCCGAAGATCGCGCCTTCCTCGCCGCCCACCCGCGTCAGGTCGTCCGGTGAGGTGGTCGTCCACTCGACCTGTGTGCCGTGGTACGCGGCGACCTGCTCGGCGATCCTGGTGGTCGTCACGGGGAGCGCGACCCGGCCGCTGCGCCGCTCGGCCGCGATCAGGTCCAGCATCACCAGCAGCGCCCGGTCGTCCTCGATGATGCGGCCCTTCTCGTCGACGAGCGACAGCCGCTCGCCGACCGGGTCGAACCGCACCCCGAACGCGGCCCGCGAGGACGCCACGATCTCCCCGAGGCGCACCAGACCGGACCGCCGCATGTCGGCCGACTCGGTGGGCCTGGCCTCGTCGAGACCGGGGTTGATGGTCAGCGAGTCGACACCCAGCTTGCCGAGCAGGCTGGGCAGCACCAGCCCCGCACTGCCGTTGGAGGCGTCGACGACCACCTTGAGCCCGGACTCGGCGATCCCGGTGATGTCGACATTGCGCAGGAGCGATCCGGTGTAGGAGTCGTACACGCTCGACGGGAAGTGCAGGTCCCCGATCTCACCGGGGAACGCCCGCCGGTACTCCTGCCGCGCGAACACCCGGTCCAGCTTCCGCTGGCTGCCCTGCGACAGGTCGGCGCCCTGTCCGTCGAAGAACATGATGTCGACGGAGTCCGGCACACCCAGGGTGGTCCGGATCATGATCCCGCCGGCGCTGCCCCGCGCGGTCTGCTGCCGCGCCACCGGCAGCGGTACGTTCTCCAGGTCGCGTACGTCGATGGCACTGGCCTGCAGCGCGGAGATCACCGCCCGCTTCAGCGCACGGGCACCGCGGGAGTGGTCGCGGGCCGTGGTGACGGTGGACCCCTTCTTCAGGGTCGTCGCGTACGCCCCCGCGAGCCGAACGGCCAGCTCGGGTGTGATCTCGACGTTCAGGATGCCGGAAACGCCGCGGGCGCCGAAGAGATGCGCCTGCCCGCGGGACTCCCAGATCACCGAGGTGTTGACGAAGGCACCGGCCTCGATGGTCTTGAACGGGTAGACCCGCACATTCCCCTGGACGATCGATTCTTCACCGACCAGGCACTCGTCACCGATGACCGCGCCGTCCTCGATCCGCGCGGCACGCATGATGTCGGTGTTCTTGCCGACCACACAGCCCCGCAGATTGCTGTGCGGTCCGACGTACACGTTGTCGGCGACCACGGCCTTGTGCAGGAACGCGCCGCTCTTGACGACGACGTTGGACCCGACGACCGTGTGCTCGCGGATCTCGGCGCCGGCCTCGACCTTGGCGTAGTCGCCGACGTACAGGGGCCCGCGCAGCACGGCGTCGGGATGCACCTCGGCCCCCTCGGCGACCCAGACCCCGGGCGAGATCTCGAAGCCGTCGATGTCGACGTCGACCTTGCGTTCCAGGACGTCGGCCTGGGCCTTCACATAGCTTTCGTGGGTGCCGACGTCTTCCCAGTAGCCCTCGGCGACATAGCCGTAGATGGGCTTGCCTTCCTTCATCAGCTGCGGGAAGACGTCACCGGACCAGTCCACGGGCACATCGGGGTCGACGTAGTCGAAGACCTCGGGCTCCATGACGTAGATCCCGGTGTTCACGGTGTCCGAGAAGACCTGGCCCCAGGTCGGCTTCTCCAGGAAGCGCTCGACCTTGCCCTCTTCGTCGACGATGGTGATGCCGAATTCCAGCGGGTTGGGCACGCGCGTCAGACAGACCGTGACGAGCGAGCCCTTTTCCTTGTGGAAATTGATCAGATCGGTGAGATCGAAGTCGGTCAGGGCATCGCCGGAAATGACGAGGAAGGCATCGTCCTTCAACGCCTCCTCGGCGTTCTTGACGCTTCCGGCGGTACCGAGTGGCTTCTCCTCGTTGGCATAGGTGAGCTCCATTCCGAGCTCTTCGCCGTCACCGAAATAGTTCTTGACCAGCGAGGCCAGGAACTGGACGGTCACGACGGTCTCAGTGAGCCCATGCCTTTTGAGCAGCCGAAGAACGTGCTCCATGATCGGCCGGTTGACCACCGGCAGGAGCGGCTTGGGCATGCTCGAGGTCATGGGACGAAGGCGTGTGCCTTCGCCTCCAGCCATCACGACGGCCTTCATGTCGGAAGCGTCCTCCTCTGAGAGACGACGGTTTAGCCGACTTCACCCGTCCAGGGTCCCGCACTTTTCCAGCGGGGGCCATCCGGCCACCGGGACCGCACAATCAGCGAGTTCAATCGGCTGCGGCGTCCGCACGTACCAGACGGCGGACCTGCACCACGTAGAGAACACCTGCCCACCAATACAGGGTTGTACCCCATCCGGCGAACGCCCATCCGAAAACTGCGGCGAGTGACGCGATCCATCCGCTTCCGTCACTCAGCAGAAGCAGCGGGAAGGCGTACATGAGGTTGAAGGTGGCGGCCTTGCCCAGGAAGTTCACCTGCGGCGGCGGATAGCCGTGACGCCGGAGGATGGCCACCATCACCAGCAGCATCGCCTCCCGGGCCAGCAGTACAACGGTCAACCAGAGTGGGAGAATCTCCCGCCAGGTGAGACCCACCAGGGTCGAGAGGATATAGAGCCGGTCGGCCGCGGGGTCCAGCAGCCGGCCGAGGCTGCTGATCTGGTTCCAACGCCGCGCGAGCTTTCCGTCCAGGTAGTCGCTGACCCCGCTCAGGGCCAGCACCAACAGCGCCCAGCCGTCGCTCTGCGGACCGCCGAACTCGGGCCGCAGGATGAGCCACAGGAACAGGGGCACGCCGAGCAGGCGCGCCATGCTGAGGATGTTCGGGATGGTGAGGACCCGGTCGGTCTGCACGCGGGTCTCCTGGACCTCCACGCGGGGGCCTCCTGGGGGAAACGAGCCAATGATGCTCACTGACCTTACCTCAACACAAAAAAGCTCTGGCTCTCGGGCTGCATGCCCAAGAGCCAGAGCTCTAAAAGGAGTTCGGCGGCGTCCTACTCTCCCACAGGGTCCCCCCTGCAGTACCATCG
>NZ_JAIOJZ010000048.1 GCF_020404845.1 Streptomyces hyderabadensis
GGATCCTTCTTCGTTCCGCCGGGACGACCGGCGTGATGACCGCCGCGACGATCGCCGCGACGACCGCGGTGGTTTCCGGCGGGACGACAACCGTGGCGAGCGCGGTGGGTTCCGCGGGCGTGACGACCGCGGTGGCCGTGGGCCCCGTCGTGACGACCGCGGCGGGCGGCCCGGCGGCTACCGGGGACGGGACGACCGGCACGGTGGCGGCGGTGGCCGGTTCCGTGAGGAGCGGGACCGTGACCGGGACCGCGAGCCGATCAAGCGGCTGCCGATCCCCGAGGAGGTCACGGGCGACGAGATCGACAAGGACGTGCGGCAGGAGCTGCAGAGTCTGCCCAAGACGCTCGCGGAGGACGTCGCCCGGAACCTGGTGATGGTGGCGCGGCTGCTGGACGAGGACCCGGAGGCCGCGTACGGCTACTCCAGGGTGGCCCTGCGTCTGGCGTCCCGGGTCGCCGCCGTGCGGGAGGCGGCCGGGTTCGCCGCGTACGCCAACCAGAAGTACGGCGAGGCGCTGGCCGAGTTCCGGGCCGCGCGGCGGATGACCGGGTCGGTGGAGCTGTGGCCGGTCATGGCCGACTGCGAGCGTGGGCTCGGCCGGCCGGAGAAGGCGCTGGACATGGCCGGTGCCCCCGAGGTGCACAAGCTCGACAAGGCCGGTCAGGTCGAGATGCGCCTCGTGGCGGCCGGTGCCCGGCGGGACATGGGGCAGCTGGACGCGGCCATCGTGACGCTGCAGAGCCCCGAGCTGGCCTCCAACTCCGTGCAGCCGTGGACCGCGCGGCTGCGGTACGCCTACGCCGACGCGCTGCTGGCGGCCGGCCGGGAGCGGGAGGCGCGGGAGTGGTTCGCGAAGGCCGTGGAGTCGGACCGGGACGGCAGCACGGACGCCTCGGACCGGCTCGCCGAGCTGGACGGCGTCGAGTTCATGGACGCCCTGGACGAGAGTGAGCCGGAGGGCGCCGGGGAGAGCAGCCGTTCCGCCGAGGACGGCGAGAAGGACTGACGGCGCCTGACGGCGTGTCGAAGGGGGCGGGACCCGGTTCACGGGCCCGCCCCTTTCGGCGTGTGGCCGGTCCGGTCAGGCGTCGAGGGTGCGCAGCACCAGGCCCGAGGCCGGTTTCGGGCCGAAGGACGTCGACTTGCGGGGCATCGTGACGCCCTGCCGGGCCAGTTCGCGGACGACCTCCTCGCGGACCGGGTGCATCAGCACCGCCGTACCGCCGTCGCGTTCGGCCTTCTCGACGGTGGCCGCCGTGTCGTGGATGTAGGAGATGTGGGCCGCCGAGTCGTCGGGGACGTGCCAGACGTGGGCGAGGAGCGTGGCGTGCAGGACGGTGGCGTCCAGGGTGCGCCAGGCCTCGGGGCGGTCGGTGGGGACCGTGCGGGCCAGCAGGCCGGGGTCCGGCAGGTCGACGAGGTGGAAGGCGCCGTCGCCGGCGAGGAGGAAGGCGTTGCCCGCGTCGGCGGCCTTGGCCAGGGTTTCCAGCGAGCCGTCCCGGGGCGTGTCGAGGCGGCGGACACGGAAGTGGCCGTCCAGGGCGGCGAGGGCGTCGTGCACCGGGACGCCGTGCAGCAGCCGGTGGATGGCGCGGACGCGGAGCGGGTAGCGGGCCGTGTCGACCAGGAGGACCAGGCCGTGGTCCCACGGGCTGGGCGAAGGGTGTTCGGCGCGGAGGGTGCGGTAGGTGGCCCAGCGGTGGTGGCCGTCGGCGATGAGGGCCTGGTGCCGGGAGAGTTCGGCCCGGACGCGGGCCAGGGTGTCCGGGTCGGTGACCGACCACAGGCGGTGGCAGTAGCCGTCCTCCGTCGTCGTGGACAGGAGCGGCGGCTGTTCGGCGGTGTGTTCCACGAGGGCGGTGGTGGCGGGCGCCGCGCCGTCGCCGCGGTAGGTCAGCAGCAGCGGTTCGAGGTTGGCCCGGGTGGCCCGCATGAGGGCCGCGCGGTCGGCGACCACGTGGGGCATGACGTCCTCGTGCGGCAGGACCACCTGCTCGGCGGGGTCGGACACGCGCACGGCGCCGATGATGCCGCGCTGCAGCATGCCTTCACGGTCGCGCTGTTCGTAGACGTACAGGCCCGGCAGGGGGTCGGGGGTCAGGACGCCCTCCGTCGTCCAGCGCCGCAGGGTGCGGGCGGCCTGCTCGTTGCGCGCCTCGGGCGTGGCGGCCTGCGGCAGGATCAGCCGGACGATGTTGTGGGGGTCGGCGGACTCGAGGTGGAGCAGGCCGTCGGGGCGGACCACGACGTCGTAGGGGGGAGAGGTCACGGCGGCCAGGCTGCCGACCCGGTCGGGGTCGTAGCGGAGGCCTCGGAACGGGGTGAGTTCCAGGCCCCGGCGCGCCGTTGCTTCCGGGTGACCTGCAGAGTTCATCCCGGCATCGTACGTGTGTCAGTGGCATGGGGGATGATCGGGGGAAAGGCGACGAACGAGGAGCGATGCGGAATGAGCCGGAGCGTCAGGACGAGGCCCGAGGGCAGTGGGCGGGGCCTGAGTGAGGCCTACGACACGGCGCTGCTCGACCTGGACGGCGTGGTGTACGCCGGGGGGAACGCGATCGCTCACGCCGTCGACTCCCTCGCCGCGGCCCGCGACGGCGGCATGCGGCTGGCGTACGTGACCAACAACGCGCTCCGGACACCGGACACGGTGGCCGCGCACCTGACCGAGCTGGGCATACCGACGGGGGCCGAGGACGTCATCACCTCCGCGCAGGCGGTGGCCCGGCTGATCGCCGAGCAGCTGGCCCCGGGGGCGCGGGTGCTGGTGATCGGCGGTGAAGGGCTGCGCGTGGCGCTGCGTGAGCGGGGTCTGGTGCCCGTGGAGTCGGCCGAGGACGATCCGGCGGCCGTGGTGCAGGGGTTCGGCGGCCCGGAGCTGCCGTGGGGCCGGTTCGCGGAGGCCTGCTACGCGATCGCGCGAGGCGTCCCCTGGTACGCCTCCAACACCGACCTGACCATCCCGGGCGCCCGGGGGATCGCCCCGGGCAACGGCGCGGCGGTGGAGGTGGTGCGGATCGCGACCGGTGCCGAGCCGCAGGTCGCGGGGAAGCCGTTGCCGCCCATGCACCGGGAGACGATCCTGCGGACCGGCGCCCGGCGCCCGCTGGTGGTGGGTGACCGGCTGGACACGGACATCGAGGGGGCGTTCAACGGGGAGGTCGACTCGCTGCTCGTCCTGACCGGCGTGACCGACGGGGCGCAGTTGCTGGCGGCGCCGCCGCGGCACCGGCCGACGTACGTCGACGCCGATCTGCGCGGGCTCCTCACCGGGCAGCCCGAGGTCACCGGTGACGCGGAGGGCGGCTTCCGCTGCGGGGGCTGGACCGCGACGGCCGGCGGGGAGCGGCTGGACCTGGACGGCGAGGGCACGGCGCTGGACGGGCTGCGGGCGCTGTGCGCGGCGGCCTGGACGGCGGGCGGGGAGCGGGGCTGCGGGCTGGACTCGGGGAAGGCGCTGGCGCGGCTGGGATTGTGAGGCGGGATTCCGGGAAGGCCCCCGGTCGCGGGCCGGTGTGTGCCGGGCCGGGGGCCGCCTCGGGAAGGCTCGGGAATCGTGAGCAAATGGCAGGGTAGGCTAACCTAACTGCGTGTTGGTCGACAGTCCTCCCGAACAGCGCGCGGAGACCGCTCCCGCGCCGCCCGCCAAGCGCCGTGTCCTGCGTGCCGCGGGGCTGCCCGTCTCCGTGGCGGTCCTGGTGCTGATCGTGCTGGCGAGTATCGCCGTCGGCGCGAAGGACCTGTCCCTGGCGCAGGTGTGGCACGGTCTCTTCCACGACTCGGGCACCTACGGCGACGTCGTGGTCGGCGAACGGCTGTCGCGCACCGTCCTCGGCCTGCTGGCCGGCGCCGCCCTCGGCCTCGCGGGAGCCGTACTGCAGGCACTGACCCGCAATCCGCTGGCCGATCCCGGACTGCTCGGCATCAACGCGGGCGCCTCGGCGGCCGTCGTCACGGGCATCACCTTCTTCGGCGTCACCTCGCTGACGGGGTACGTCTGGTTCGCCTTCGCGGGTGCGGCCGGTGTCGGCGCGCTGGTCTGGTTCCTGGGCGGCAGCCGGGGGGCCACGCCGGTGCGGCTGGTGCTGGCCGGTACCGCGATCAGCGCGGCGCTCTTCGGCTACCTCCAGGCCGTGATGATCATGGACGACGCGGCGCTGGGCAGGATGCGCTTCTGGACGGTGGGTTCGCTCGCCTCGGCGACGTCCGGGACCATCAGGGAGGTGCTGCCCTTCTTCGTGGTGGGCACGGTCCTCGCCCTCGCGCTCGCCCGGCCGCTGAACGCGATGGAGATGGGAGACGACACCGCCAAGGCCCTCGGCGCCAACCTGAACCGCACCCGGGCGCTGTCCATGCTGGCCGCGACCGTCCTGTGCGGGGCCGCGACCGCGGCCTGCGGGCCGATCGTCTTCGTCGGTCTGATGATCCCGCACATCGTCCGTTCCTTCACCGGCCCCGACATGCGGTGGATCCTGCCCTACGCGGCGATCCTGTCCCCGGTGCTGCTGCTGGGCGCGGACGTCCTCGGCCGGATCGTCGCGCGGCCCTCGGAACTCCAGGTCGGCATCGTCACCGCCGTTCTCGGCGGGCCGGTCTTCATCTTTCTCGTACGACGGCGGAGGACGGCCCAGCTGTGAAGTCCGGGAAGACCGCGAAGACCGGCGAGACCGCGAAGACCGGCGAGACCGGGAAGGCCGTGAGGATTCTGAAGAGCAACCGAGCCGTGCGCAGCCCGGGCGGGCTGTCGTTGCGCCTCGACGTCCGTGCCGTGGTCGTCGTCGTCCTGCTGCTGCTCCTCGCGCTCGCCGCGAGCGTGCTGCTGATCGGCACCGGCGACTTCGACATACCGGCCGCCGACGTGCTGAAGACCCTGGTGGGCCAGGGCAACGCCGGGCAGGAGTTCATCGTCAACGAGCTGCGGCTGCCGCGGGTCCTGGTCGGACTGCTGGTCGGCGCCGCGCTCGGGGTCGGCGGGGCGCTCTTCCAGGCCATCTCCCGCAACCCGCTCGGCAGCCCGGACGTACTGGGCCTCGGGCAGGGGGCGACGGCCGGGGCGCTCGTCATGATCGTCCTGTTCTCCGGCAGCTCGGCGCAGGTCACGGTCGGCGCGCTCGTCGGCGGCCTGGTCACCGGTCTCGCCATCTACCTGCTCGCCTGGAAGCGGGGTGTGCACGGATACCGGCTGGTCCTGGTCGGCATCGGCGTGTCCGCGATCGTCACGGCGGTCAACGGCTACCTGCTCACCCGCGCCGACATCGTCGACGCCTCCCGCGCCGTCGTCTGGATGACCGGCTCGCTCAACGGCCGCGACTGGGACCAGGTCTGGCCCCTGCTCGCGCTGTGCGCCGTGCTCGTGCCGCTTGTGCTCACCAACGGACGGGCACTGCGGATGATGGAGATGGGCGACGACGTCTCGTACGCCCTCGGGGTGCGCGTCGAACGGGTGCGGGCCCTGCTGATGGTGGCCGCCGTGCTGCTCACCGCCGCGGCCACCGCCGCCGCCGGACCGGTCAGCTTCGTGGCGCTCACCGCGCCGCAGCTCGCCCGGCGCCTGACCCGCTCGCCCGGGCCCAACCTGCTGCCGTCCCTGTGCATGGGCGCCGCCCTCCTGGTCAGCGCCGACTGGATCTCGCAGCGGGTCTTCGGCGCCGACCAGCTGCCCGTGGGCGTCGTCACCGGCGTCCTCGGCGGCGTCTACCTGCTGTGGCTGCTGGTCACCGAGCGCAAGGCGGGCCGGATATGAGCGCCCGCACCGGCCACCGCAGCGGGTCGGACAACCAAAGGAGCAACAGCAACGTGAACCGCCTGACCGCCGAGAACGTCACCCTCGCCTACGACCAGCGGGTCATCGCGGAGAAGCTGTCGGTGGAGATACCCGACAACTCCTTCACCGTGATCGTCGGCCCGAACGCGTGCGGCAAGTCCACCCTGCTGCGCGCCCTGTCGCGGATGCTCAAGCCGAGCCAGGGCCGGGTGCTGCTCGACGGATCGGTCATCCAGTCGATGCCCGCCAAGCAGGTCGCCAGGACCCTCGGCCTGCTCCCGCAGTCCTCCATCGCGCCGGACGGCATCACGGTCGGCGACCTCGTCGGCCGCGGCCGCTACCCGCACCAGGGCATCCTGCGCCAGTGGTCGACCGAGGACGAGCGGGTCGTGCAGGAGTCGATGGCCCAGACGGGCATCGCCGAGCTGGCCGACCGCTACGTCGACGAACTCTCCGGCGGACAGCGCCAGCGCGTGTGGATCGCCATGGCGCTCGCCCAGCAGACCCCGCTGCTGCTCCTCGACGAGCCGACGACGTACCTGGACATCCAGCACCAGATCGACGTCCTCGACCTGTGCGCGGAACTCCACGAGGAGCAGGGCCGCACCCTCGTGGCCGTGCTGCACGACCTCAACCACGCCGCCCGCTACGCCACCCACCTCATCGCCCTGCGCGACGGGCAGGTCATCGCCGAGGGCGCGCCGAAGGACATCGTCACCGCCGACCTGGTCGAGCGGGTCTTCGGGCTGCGCTGCCAGGTCATCGACGACCCGGAGACGGGTACGCCGCTGGTGGTGCCGGCCGCCCGCAAGGGGCGTACCAAGCCGGTGGACGCGGCCGTTACAGGAGCTTCCTGAGCCGGAACAGATCGCGCAGGCCAGCCTCCAGCTTCACCCGGCCCGAGCCCCAGGCCCTGGCGAAGTTCAGTTCGCCCGCGACCAGGGCCACCAGGTCGTCGCCGGTCATCGCCAGCCTGATCTCGGCCTTCTCGCGCGGTGGCCCCGCGAGGGTCTCGCGCACCTCGATGCGGCCGTCCGCCATGCGACCGGCGAAGGTGACGTCCAGGTCGGTGATGTGGCAGCTCACCGAGCGGTCCAGCTCCGTGGCCGACCGCACGTCCCCCTCGGCACCGCGCATGTTGTCAGAGAGCTTGTCGAGTGCGGCACGGCACTCCTCAGTCGTCGCCATCGGGACCGACCGTACCCCAGCGCCACGCGGTAGCGTCGGGGCATGAGCGACGCAGTACCGGAGCCGGAGGCACGGGAGACCGACGGGGAGGCGGCCGAGGCGCACGCACCGGAGCGCGACCCCGCCGCCCCCGCCCCCCTTGATGTACCGCGCACCCCCACCGGGAACGCCGAGGTGGACGCCCGGCTGTCCCGGCTGGCTGACGCCGACCACCTGACCACGGACGGACATGTCGAGGTGTACGAGGATGTACACCGGGGGCTGCGCGACGCGCTGACCGCGCTCGACGCCCGCCCGGGACCTCCGGCGCCCCCGCCGCCATCACCGTACGACCGCAGGAGCTGAACCGAACGTGGCAGGAGTCGCACGCCGCCGTCTCGACGCGGAGCTGGTGCGCCGCAAGCTGGCGCGCTCGCGCGAGCACGCGAGCCAGCTGATCGCCGCCGGGCGGGTCACCGTCGGCAAGACCGTCGCGACCAAATCCGCCACGCAGGTCGAGACCGCGGCGGCGATCGTGGTGACCGCCGACGACAGCGACCCCGACTACGTCTCCCGCGGCGGCCACAAGCTCGCCGGGGCGCTGTCGGCGTTCGTGCCGCGGGGCCTGGTCGTCGAGGGCCGGCGGGCCCTGGACGCCGGTGCCTCCACCGGCGGCTTCACCGACGTACTGCTGCGGGCGGGTGCCGCGCACGTCGTCGCGGTGGACGTCGGATACGGACAACTCGCCTGGAGTCTCCAGCAGGATGAACGCGTCACCGTCAAGGACCGTACGAACGTACGCGAGTTGACGCCGGAAGCGATCGATGGGGAGCTGGTGGACCTTGTCGTGGGGGATCTGTCCTTCATCCCGCTCGGGCTGGTACTGCCCGCGCTGGTGCGGTGCACCCGGCCGGACGCCGACCTGGTGATGATGGTGAAGCCGCAGTTCGAGGTCGGGAAGGAACGGCTCGGCAGCGGGGGAGTGGTACGCAGCGCGCAGTTGCGGGCCGAGGCCGTGCGCGGCGTCGCACACCGGGCCTGGGAGCTGGGGCTCGGGGTGAAGGGGGTCACCGCCAGTCCGCTGCCGGGTCCCTCCGGGAACGTCGAGTACTTTCTGTGGCTGCGGGCCGGGGCCGGAGAACTGGACCCGGCCGACGTTGACCGTGCAGTGGCGGAGGGGCCGCGTTGACACAGAACCGAGCGCGTACTGTTTTCCTGCTCGCCCACACCGGGCGGCCCGCGGCCGTCCGCAGCGCCGAGCTGGTGGTCAAGGGGCTGCTGAACGCCGGGCTCGGAGTGCGGGTCCTGGAGGCCGAGGCCCGCGACCTGCCGCTGCCGGGCGAGGTGGAGCTGGTCGGCGAGGCCACTCCGCAGTGCCTGGACGGGTGCGAGCTGCTGATCGTGCTGGGCGGTGACGGCACGCTGCTGCGCGGCGCCGAGTTCGCCCGCGCCTCCGGGGTGCCGATGCTCGGCGTCAACCTCGGGCGGGTCGGCTTCCTCGCGGAGGCCGAGCGCGACGACCTGGACAAGGTGGTCGACCGGGTGGTGAGCCGGGCCTACGAGGTCGAGGAGCGGATGACCGTCGACGTCGTCGTGCACCGCAACGGCGACATCGTGCACACCGACTGGGCGCTCAACGAGGCGGCCGTGCAGAAGGCCGGCGCGGAGAAGCTGCTGGAGGTCGTGCTGGAGATCGACGGCCGGCCGGTCACCGGGTTCGGCTGCGACGGGATCGTGCTGTCGACGCCGACCGGGTCGACGGCGTACGCCTTCTCGGCCGGGGGCCCCGTGGTGTGGCCCGAGGTGGAGGCGCTGCTGATGGTGCCGATCAGCGCGCACGCGCTGTTCGCGAAGCCGCTGGTGACCTCGCCGGACTCGGTGCTCGCGGTGGAGGTGCTGCCGCACGTCCCTCCGGGGGTGCTGTGGTGCGACGGGCGGCGGACGGTGGAGCTGCCGCCGGGGGCGCGGGTGGAGGTGCGGCGGGGGGCGGTGCCGGTGCGGTTGGCTCGGTTGCACCATGCGTCGTTCACGGACCGGTTGGTGGCGAAGTTCGCGTTGCCGGTGTCCGGGTGGCGCGGGGCGCCGCATTAGCGGTCTCGAAGGGGTGGTTCTGTTGTGGCCCGGCTGCGGGTGGTCCGTGGCTGGTCGCGCAGTTCCCCGCGCCCCTGAAGGGGCGCGTCCACTCCCCTGGGTGACAAGGGCGGGCCGGTCGCACTCCCGGGCTCGGACCTCGTAAGGTCGTGTCCGTGCTTGAGGAGATGCGGATACGGTCGCTCGGGGTCATCGACGACGCCGTGGTCGAGCTGTCGCCCGGGTTCACCGCTGTCACCGGTGAGACGGGTGCCGGCAAGACCATGGTGGTCACCAGCCTGGGCCTGCTGCTGGGCGGACGCGCGGACGCGGCGCTCGTGCGGATCGGGGCGAAGAACGCGGTCGTCGAGGGGCGCATCGCCGTGCCCGGCGACGCCGCGGCCGCCGTCCGGGCCGAGGAGGCCGGGGCCGAGCTGGACGACGGGGCGCTGCTGATCAGCCGTACCGTGTCCGCCGAGGGGCGCTCGCGCGCGCATCTGGGCGGGCGGTCGGTGCCGGTCGGGATGCTCGCCGAGCTGGCCGACGAGCTGGTGGCCGTGCACGGGCAGACCGACCAGCAGGGGCTGCTGAAGCTGAACCGGCAGCGGCAGGCACTGGACCGGTACGCGGGCGACGCGGTCGCCGGGCCGCTCGCCAAGTACGCGGAGGCCTACCGGCGGCTGCGGGCCGTCACCCGTGAGCTGGAGGAGATCACCACGCGCGCGCGTGAGCGCGCCCAGGAGGCCGATCTCCTGCGTTACGGCCTCGACGAGATCGCGGCCGTCGAGCCGCGCGCCGGTGAGGACGTGGAGCTGGCGGAGGAGGCGGAGCGGCTGGGACACGCCGAGGCGCTGGCGTCGGCCGCCACGGCCGCCCACGCCGCCCTGGCGGGCAACCCGGAGGACCCCGAGGGCGTGGACGGCGCCACGCTCGTCGCGGGCGCGCAGCGGGCCCTGGACGCCGTACGGTCCCACGACCCGGCGCTGGCCGCGCTCGCCGAGCGGATCGGCGAGGTGGGCATCCTGCTGCGCGACGTGGCCGGGGAACTCGCCGGGTACGCCGACGACCTGGACGCCGACCCGCTGCGCCTCGCGGCGGTCGAGGAGCGGCGGGCCGCGCTGACCGCGCTGACGCGGAAGTACGGCGAGGACATCGCCGCCGTGCTGAGCTGGGCCGAGCAGAGTGCGGCGCGGCTGACGGAGCTGGACGGGGACGACGAGCGGATCGGTGAGCTGACCGCCGAGCGGGACGCGCTCCGGGCGGAACTGGGCGGGCTCGCCCAGGCGCTGACCGACGCGCGGACCGAGGCCGCCGAGCGGTTCGCCGCCGCGGTGACCGCCGAGCTGGCGTCGCTCGCCATGCCCCACGCGCGCGTGTCCTTCGCGATCCGGCAGACCGAGGACCCGGAGGGCGTCGAGGTCGGCGGGCGGACGGTCGCCTACGGGCCGTCGGGCGCCGACGAGGTGGAGCTGCTGCTCGCCCCGCACCCCGGCGCGCCGCCGCGGCCGATCGCCAAGGGCGCGTCCGGCGGTGAGCTGTCCCGCGTGATGCTGGCCGTGGAGGTCGTCTTCGCGGGCACCGATCCCGTGCCGACGTACCTCTTCGACGAGGTCGACGCCGGGGTCGGCGGCAAGGCGGCGGTCGAGATCGGGCGGCGGCTGGCGCGGCTGGCGAAGAGCGCGCAGGTCGTGGTCGTCACGCATCTGCCTCAGGTGGCCGCGTTCGCCGACCGGCAGCTGCTGGTGGAGAAGACGAACGACGGCTCGGTCACCCGCTCCGGGGTGAAGGTCCTGGAGGGCGAGGAACGCGTCCGGGAACTCTCCCGGATGCTCGCCGGCCAGGAGGACTCGGAGACGGCCCGCGCCCACGCGGAGGAACTGCTGGAGACGGCCCGGGCCGACCGGTAGGACTCCGGCGTTCGGGCGGGCGCGCGTCGCCAGTTTTCGGCCGTACGCCGCGGAAGAGCCGGGGGCGACGGCGTGACCTTCACTCGTACGGGTGAGGTGGTTCCGTGTCGTTGTCCCGTCGGGCGTCCGGTCGTGGCGGTCGTCGTTCCCGGAACACCCGTGCGGCCTGGCATCCTTGACGGAGCGGCGCACCGGAATCCGCCCGGCGCGCCCCGTCCGCACCATCCTTCTGTACGTTCTTCGTGACCGTCCCCCGCCGAAACCAGGAGCCGCGGCCAGGTGACCCCCGTGAGCAGCCACCCACCGCACGGCCAGGCGCCGCTGCGCACCGTGCAGGTGCTGGGCGGCGGCAACGCCGGCAGCAGCGCGCACGTGCGCTCACTGGCCGCGGGGCTCGTCGCGAGGGGCGTGAAGGTGACGGTGTGCGCCCCCTTCGATGCGGAGCGCACCTACGACTTCACCGGCGCCGGGGCCGACCACGTGCACGTGCCGCGCAGCAGCGACCCCGTCTCGGTGGCCGCGCTGCGGACGGTGTGCGCGCAGGCCGACCTGGTGCACGCGCACGGACTGCACGCCTCCTTCCGGGCCGCCCTGGCGCTCGGCGGGCGGCGCGTGCGCACCCCGCTCGTCGTCACCTGGCACGACCGGGTGCACGCCGAAGGGGCCCGCGGCCAACTGCTGCGCGTGCTGGAGCGGCGGGTGATGAAGGCCGCCGCCGTCGTGCTCGGCGCCACCTCGGAGCTGGTCGACGGGGCGCGGCGGACGGGTGCGCGGGACGCCCGCCTCGGCCCCGTCGCGCTCCCCGCCCGGCCCGCACGGCAGGCCGGGGACGAGGACCCCGACCGGCTGCGGCCCAAGGTTCGGGCCGAACTGGGCGCCATCGACCGCCCGTTGCTGGTCGCCGTCGGCTCCCTGGAGCCGCACCGGGGGTACGACGTACTGCTCGACGCCGCGCGCGTCTGGCGCCGCCTCGACCCCGCGCCGCTGGTCGTGGTCGCCGGGGAGGGGCCGCTGCGCGGGGAGTTGCAGGGGCGGATCGAGGGCGAGGCACTGCCGGTGGTGCTCGCCGGCAGTCGCGACGACGTGCCCGACCTGCTGGCGGCGGCCGACCTGGCGCTGCTGCCGAGCCGCCGGGAGCCGGGGCGATCGGTCCTCGCCCAGGAGGCACTGCACGCACGCGTGCCGCTCGTCGCCGGTGCCGTCGGCGGCATCCCCGAGCTGGTCGGCGACGCCGCCGAACTGGTGGAGCCGGGGGACGCGCGGGCCCTCGCCGAGGCCGTGGTCCGCCTGCTCGCCGACCCGGCGCGGCGGGAGGAGCTGCGGGAGCGGGGCGCACGGCAGGCGGCCACCTGGCCGACCGAGGACGAGACCGTCGCCCAGGTGCTGAGCATCTACGACGAGTTGACGCAGCCCACGCCGTTGCTCTAGGCATCCGCCTCCGGGCCCCGCCCGCCCGGGAGCGTCCGCTACGGCACGTGCCGGCGGGCCCGCAGGGCGAGGCTCAACGCCAGTACGGTCTGCGGGTCGTCGAGGTCCGTGCCCAGCAACTCCCCGATCCTGGCCAGCCTGTTGTAGAGGGTCTGCCGGTTGAGGTGGAGTTCGCGCGCCGTCTCCGCCTTGCGGCCGGCGTGGGCCAGATACGTCTGGAGGGTGGGCAGCAGGGGCGGTTTCGAGCGGTCGTCGTGGTCGCGCAGCGGGCCGATCGCCCGGTCCACGAACGCCGCGAGGTCCGGGTGGTCCCGCAGCCGCCACAGCAGCAGGTCGATGTCCAGGCGCCGCGCGTCGTACCAGGGCCGGTCGGTGAGGCCCTGCGCCGCGGCCGCCGTCTCGGCCGCGTGCCTGAGGCCGGCCGAGGCCGCCGCCCAGCCGCCGGACACCCCGACGACCACGACCGGCGGCTGCGCTCCCGGGCGCTGCATCCCGGCCCGTTCCACGCCCGCCCGCAGCGCCGCGGCGACCCGGTCGGCGACCGCCGTCCGTTCCGTCTCCGAGCGCAGCCCCAGCAGCAGCGGGACCCGGCCCTCCACCGGCCGCACGCCCAGCAGGACCGGCACCCCCACCGAGGCCAGCTCCTCGGCGACCGCGCGCGCCAGCACCGCCCAGCCGCCGCCCGCGGGGGACAGGGCGTCGCCGAGCCGCATCACCACCGGCAGCAGTGGTCCCGAACCCGGTTTGAAGCCCAGGACCCGGGCCTGCGCCGGGGCGTCCTCCGCGCTGATCCGGCCCTCGGCCAGGTCGGTGAGGAAGTCGCCCCGCCCGCGCGCCGCCAGCTCCTCCTCCTGCCGTGCCTGCATCAGCACCACGGCGAGGATGCCCGCCGCCCGCTCCGCCGCCATCCGGTGCACCGGCGCCGGCGCGGACCGTACCGGCAGCAGGACGAGGCGGGCCCGGACCGACCCGGTGCCGGGGCCGCCGCCGGGCACGTCCACGAGGACCGAGCCCGCCGGGGGCGGCGCGTCCTTGTGCGGGCCCCGCAGCCCCTCCCAGACCTGGAGGGGGTCGGCGCCCTCGGGACCGGAGCCGGCGGCGTACAGCAGGCGGCCGTCGGTGGTCTCCAGGAAGACCGGGTTGCCGGCGAAGTCGGCCAGGATGGCGAGGACCTGGGGGACACCGCCGCCGCCCAGCAGGGCCTCGGTGCAGCGGCGGTGCACCTCCTCGGCCCGCTGGAGCAGCGCGTAGTGGCCGTTGACGATCTCGGTGTGGATCTCCTCGGTGACCGTCACGAACGGCACCTCGCGGTGCAGCTGCACCAGCGGCAGCCCGGCCGTGCGGGCCGTGTCGACCAGGGCCGCCGGGAGCCGGGTGAAGCGCGGGCCCAGCTCCACGACGAGCGCCGCGATGCCGCGCTCGGCCAGCGTGCGCACGAACGCCCGCTGCTCGGCGGGACGGGTGCCGAGGCCGTACCCGGTGGTCAGCAGCAGTTCGCCGCCCTTGAGGAGCGAGGCGATGTTGGGCACCTCACCCGCGTGCACCCAGCGCACCGTGCGCTGCATGCGGTCGGCGCCCGCGAGGATCTCCGGCAGTCCGCTGCGCAGGCCGGGCAGCTCCAGGGCCCGGCGGACGGTGATCCCGGCGCCCTGCGTGTCGAATCCGCTGTTCGTGCCGCTGTCCATGAGCCGGACGCTACCCGGCGCGGCCCCCTCCGGGACATCCGCCCGGCCTCCGCCGGGTCGGCGGGCGCCCGCTGGGTAGGGCACCGGGCATGGACATCACCGTCGTGGCCGCCGCACGTGAGGACGCCAGCCCCCTCGACGAGCCCCTGCGGGTGGCGCAACAGGCCGACCGGCTGGGATACCCCGAGGTGTGGCTGGGGGAGGGGCCGACCTGGGACGCCTTCGTCCTGGCCGCGGCCGCCGGGGCGGGCACGCGGCGGATCGCGCTCACCGCCGGGCCGGTCGCCGTGTCGGTGCGCGACCCGCACGGCATCGCGCGGGGTGCCGCCTCGGTGGCCGCGGTCACCGGACGCCCGGTCGGCGTGGCGCTGGGCACGTCCAGCAAACGGGTCGTCGAGGGCGTGCACGGCCGGGCCCGGGAGCGTCCGGCGGCCGTGCTGGAGGCGACCGCCGCGGCGGTCCGGGACCTCCTCCGCGGGGCGCCGGGCGAGCCCGTCGTGCCCGGCAGCGCCTTCCCGCGCCGCCACCGGCCGCCGGGCGGTCCGCTCACGGTGGCGGCCTTCGGCGACCGCGCGATCTCCGTCGCCGCCCGGTACGCCGACCGCATGCTCCTCGACGTGGTCTCGCCCGGGCAGGTCCGCGCCCTGCGCGCCAAGCTGCTCGCCGCGGCCGGTGCGGCCGGGCGCACCCCGCCGGCGCTGGCCGCGTGGGTGCCCGCCGCCGTCGACCCGGACCCCGCCTCGCTCGCCCAGGTCAAGCGCAGCGTCGTGGGCTACCTCACGGTGCCCGGCTACCGCGAGGTGTTCGAGGAGTCCGGCTTCGGCGACGCGGTCGCGCTGGCGCGCACGGGAGCCGACGCGGACACCCTCCTGCGTGCGCTGCCGGAAGAGGCCGCGGCCACCGTCGGACTGATCGGCGACGTCGCCGCCGTACGGGCCCGGATGGACGCCTACGCGCAGGCGGGCCTGGACGAGATCGCCCTGGTCCCGGCGACGGCCGGCGACCCGGGCGGCGAACGGACCCTGACCGCACTGGCGCCCTGAGCGGACCACGAGCACGGGCAGCCGCCGGCACGGGCTCCCGGTGCGGGCACCGGACTCCCCGCGACGGCACGGACTCCCGGCGGCGGGGCCGGTGTCCTGTCAGCCGCCGTACGCGCCGCTCGCCGTCAGCCTCAGGGCCGTGTCGATCAGCGGCACGTGGCTGAAGGCCTGCGGGAAGTTGCCGACCTGGCGCTGCAGGCGGGGGTCCCACTCCTCGGCGAGGAGGCCGAGGTCGTTGCGCAGCGAGAGCAGCTTCTCGAAGAGCTTCCGGGCCTCGTCGACGCGGCCGATCATCGCCAGGTCGTCGGCCATCCAGAAGGAACAGGCGAGGAAGGCGCCCTCGTCACCGGGCAGACCGTCGACGCCCTCGTCCTTGCCGTCCGTCGGGTAGCGCAGGATGAAGCCGTCCGAGGTGGACAGCTCGCGCTGGATCGCCTCGATGGTGCCGATGACCCGCTTGTCGTCCGGCGGCAGGAAGCCCATCTGCGGGATCAGCAGCAGGGAGGCGTCCAGCTCCTGGGAGCCGTAGGACTGCGTGAAGGTGTTGCGTTCCTTGTCGTAGCCCTTCTCGCACACGTCCCGGTGGATGTCGTCGCGCAGTTGCTTCCAGCGCTCCAGCGGGCCGTCCGCGTCGCCGGACTCGATCAGCTTGATGGTGCGGTCGACCGCGACCCAGGCCATCACCTTGGAGTGCACGAAGTGGCGGCGCGGGCCGCGCACCTCCCAGATGCCCTCGTCCGGCTCGTGCCAGTGGTCCTCCAGGTAGCGGATCAGCTTCAGCTGGAGCACCGAGGCGTAGTCGTTGCGGGCCAGGCCGGTCATGTGGCCCAGGTGCAGGGCCTCGGTCACCTCGCCGTAGACGTCTAGCTGGAGCTGGTGCGCCGCGCCGTTGCCGACCCGGACCGGCGTCGAGTTCTCGTAGCCCGGCAGCCAGTCCAGCTCCGCCTCGCCCAGCTCCCGCTCGCCGGCGATGCCGTACATGATCTGCAGGTTCTCGGGGTCGCCGGCGACCGCGCGCAGCAGCCACTCGCGCCAGGCCCGGGCCTCCTCGCGGTAGCCGGTGCGCAGCAGCGAGGACAGGGTGATCGCGGCGTCGCGCAGCCAGGTGTAGCGGTAGTCCCAGTTGCGCACGCCGCCGATGTCCTCCGGCAGGGAGGTGGTGGGCGCGGCGACGATGCCGCCGGTGGGGGCGTACGTCAGCGCCTTCAGCGTGATCAGGGAGCGGACCACGGCCTCCCGGTAGGGGCCGTGGTACGTACAGTGCCCGACCCAGTCGCGCCAGAAGTCCTCGGTGGCCACCAGCGACTGCTCGGGCTCCGGCAGCGCCGGCGCCTCCTTGTGCGAGGGCTCCCAGGAGATCGTGAACGCCACCCGGTCACCCGGCGCCACCGTGAAGTCCGCGTACGTGGTCAGCGCCTTGCCGTAGGTCTCCGCCTCCGTGTCGAACCACACGGAGTCCGGGCCCGCGACGGCCACCGTGCGCCCCTCCTGCTTGTGCACCCAGGGGACCACCCGGCCGTAGCTGAACCGCATCCGCAGCTCCGAGCGCATCGGCACCCGGCCGGAGACGCCCTCCACGATCCGGATCAGCTGCGGGGCGCCGTCGCGCGGCGGCATGAAATCGATCACCCGGACGGTGCCGCGCGGGGTGTCCCACTCGGACTCCAGGATCAGCGAGTCGCCGCGGTAGGTCCGCCGGGCCGAGGTGGGCGGTTCGGCGCCGGGAGCGTAGGCGGGGCCGAGCCGCCAGAAACCGTGCTCCCCGGTACCCAGCAGGCCGGCGAAGATGGCATGCGAGTCGAAGCGGGGCAGGCACAGCCAGTCGACTGTGCCGTCCCGGCAGACCAGGGCAGCGGTCTGCATGTCTCCGATGAGTGCGTAGTCTTCGATGCGCCCGGCCACGTGCAACTCCAGTCGAACGGCCACGTCACCCCGCATGGGGGCGGTCGCTAGTGCGGTCAGCGGTCAAGGGTGGGGTCAGGGGTGTGTGTCAGGGATTGTGTGTCGAGGCGTCTGTCCTGCGCGCCATGCCTCGTTGAGCCATGAAGCAAAGCAGCCGACCGGCCGTGCGGCCAAACGGAGTGCCTCGAAGGACAATTGTTTCTCAACGAACTGACGAGCTCTCGTTGTTCCGGTGCTGACGGGCGAGGGGTGGTGCCGTGTCGCCGGGCGGGCTCGGCAGCGAACGTCCGAGCAGGATACGACGCACGTAGATGATCTGTGTGCCGCTCCGGGCAACCCGGGTCCGCCGAACGGGTGACCACCGGGTGAGGAAACGGTGACGGTCCCGTCTGCGTGTCCGGACGTGCGCGGAGGGTGGCCGGAAGCCATCGCCCCGAGGCGCTGATACGCTGGTAGCCCGTGGACCGGTGGGAGAAGAACCCCGGAACCGCAGCGACGGCGCCGCCGACGACACCCGGGACGACCGGGGCGGAGGACGAACGCACCGCACCCCAGACCGCGACCACGGGAGCCCCCTCTTGGCCATGCCGCCCAAATCCTCGACGACCAAGCACATCTTCGTCACCGGGGGTGTCGCCTCCTCGCTCGGCAAGGGGCTCACCGCCTCCAGCCTCGGCATGCTGCTCAAGGCCCGGGGCCTGCGCGTCGTGATGCAGAAGCTCGACCCGTACCTGAACGTCGACCCCGGCACGATGAACCCCTTCCAGCACGGTGAGGTGTTCGTCACCAACGACGGCGCCGAGACCGACCTGGACATCGGCCACTACGAGCGCTTCCTCGACCGCGACCTCGACGGCTCGGCCAACGTGACCACCGGCCAGGTGTACTCCACGGTGATCGCCAAGGAGCGGCGCGGCGAGTACCTGGGCGACACCGTCCAGGTCATCCCGCACATCACCAACGAGATCAAGCACCGCATCCGGCGCATGGCGACGGACGAGGTCGACGTCGTGATCACCGAGGTCGGCGGCACGGTCGGCGACATCGAGTCGCTGCCGTTCCTGGAGACCGTCCGCCAGGTCCGGCACGAGGTCGGCCGCGACAACGTGTTCGTCGTCCACATCTCGCTCCTGCCCTACATCGGCCCTTCGGGTGAGCTGAAGACCAAGCCGACCCAGCACAGCGTCGCCGCCCTGCGCAACATCGGCATCCAGCCGGACGCGATCGTGCTGCGCTGCGACCGCGAGGTCCCGACCGCGATCAAGCGCAAGATCTCCCTGATGTGCGACGTCGACGAGGCGGCCGTGGTGGCCTGCCCCGACGCCCGCTCCATCTACGACATCCCCAAGGTCGTGCACACCGAGGGCCTGGACGCCTACGTCGTCCGCAAGCTGGACCTGCCGTTCCGCGACGTGGACTGGACGACCTGGGACGACCTGCTCGACCGGGTGCACAAGCCCGAGCACGAGATCACCATGGCGCTCGTCGGCAAGTACATCGACCTGCCCGACGCCTACCTCTCGGTCACCGAGGCGCTGCGCGCGGGCGGCTTCGCCAACAAGGCCCGCGTGAAGATCAAGTGGGTCACCTCCGACGACTGCAAGACCCCGGCCGGCGCCAAGGCCCAGCTCGGCGACGTCGACGCGATCTGCATCCCCGGCGGCTTCGGCGACCGCGGGGTGCTCGGCAAGGTCGGCGCGATCAAGTACGCCCGCGAGAACCGGATCCCGCTGCTCGGCCTCTGCCTGGGCCTGCAGTGCATCGTCGTGGAGGCCGCGCGCAACCTGGCCGGCATCTCGGACGCCAACTCCACCGAGTTCGACCCGGCCACCGCCCACCCGGTCATCTCCACCATGGCCGAGCAGCTGGACATCGTGGCCGGCGAGGGCGACATGGGCGGCACCATGCGGCTCGGCATGTACCCGGCCAAGCTGGCCGAGGGCTCCATCGTCCGCGAGGTCTACGACGGCAAGGAGTACGTCGAGGAGCGGCACCGCCACCGCTACGAGGTGAACAACGCCTACCGCGCGGAGCTGGAGAAGAAGGCGGGCATCGTCTTCTCGGGCACCTCCCCGGACGGCAAGCTCGTCGAGTACGTCGAGTACCCGCGCGACGTGCACCCCTACCTGGTCGCCACGCAGGCCCACCCGGAGCTGCGCTCGCGCCCGACCCGTCCGCACCCGCTGTTCGCCGGGCTGGTCAAGGCCGCGGTCGAGCGGAAGACGTCGAAGTAACACACCAGTTGTACGGTGGCCGGGGCGCGCGCATTCAACGGCGCGGGCCCCGGCTTTCGCGTACGTCTGGAAGGGCAGGTCAGGCAATGACGGGCAGCACGATCAAGGACACTCCCGAGGAGTGGGAGATCCGGGGCAGCCAGACCCCCTTCCGGGGCAAGAAGACCTCGGTCCGCACGGACGACGTGGTCATGCCCGACGGCTCCGTGGTGTCCCGCGACTACCAGGTCCACCCCGGCTCGGTCGCCGTCCTCGCCCTGGACGGGGAGGGCCGGGTGCTGGTCATCCGGCAGTACCGGCACCCCGTCCGCGAGAAGCTGTGGGAGATCCCGGCCGGGCTGCTCGACGTCCCCGGCGAGAACCCGCTGCACGCCGCCCAGCGCGAGCTGTACGAGGAGGCGCACGTCAAGGCCGAGGACTGGCGGGTGCTGACCGACGTCTACACCACGCCGGGAGGCTGCGACGAGGCCGTGCGGATCTTCCTCGCCCGGGACCTGTCCGAGGCCGCCGGCGAGCGCTTCGAGGTCGAGGACGAGGAGGCCGACATGGAGCTGGCGCGGGTGCCCGTCGCCGACCTGGTCCGGGGGGTGCTCGCGGGCGAGCTGCACAACAACTGCCTGGTCGTGGGCGTCCTCTCGCTGGTCGCCGCCGAGCAGGGCGACGGACTCGACGCGCTCCGTCCGGCCCAGGCGCCGTGGCCGGCGCGGCCCTTCGAGGCCTGAGGACGCCTTCAGGCGCATTGGTGTGACCATCGGCTGATCCGATCGGGGGATGTGCCCGCCACGCTCCACCGGGAACGTCGCAGAGCGTGAACTAGGCTCTCAAACGCCCGAACCGGGCTTCCGGCGGGCACCGGCGTGCGGTGGGATCGGGAGTGTGGCCCGTGACGGATCAGGCGGTGGACACGGACGGCGTACGACTGTCCCGGGACCCTGCTGCGGACAGTGGATTCCTGGGCCGCACCCGGGAGCTGAAGGAGCTGCGCGCGGACATCGAGCGCGCCGGCCTCGACACCCTCTCCGGCCGCAAGGCACCCCGGGCGCGCGTGCTGCTCATCGCGGGCCGGCCCGGCTCGGGGCGCACCGCGCTCGCGGAGGAGCTGGCCGCGCGGGTCGCGGACGACTACCCCGACGGCGTGCTGCGGGCCCGGCTGAGCGAGCCGGACGGCACCCGCGTCCCCGTCGAGCGCCTCGCCCGGGATCTGCTCACCGAACTGGACCGCACCGCCCCGCCCGGCGCCGACGAGGACGACCTCACCGAGGCGCTGCGCACCGCGCTCGCCGACCGCAGGGTGCTGCTCCTGCTCGACTCCGTCGCCGACGCCGAGCAGGTCGACGCGCTGCTGCCGGACACCCCTCACTGCTTGGCCGTCGCCGTGGCCGAGGGCCCGCTGACCGGCATCGCGGACGTCCGCCCGTGCACGCTGGGCGGCCTGGACACCAAGTCGGCCGTGGAGCTGCTGTCCCGCCACACCGGCTCGGTCCGCATCACCGTCGACCCCCGGGCGGCCGAACGGCTGGTCGAGCTGTGCCAGGCCCAGCCCGCCGCGCTGACCCTGGCCGGCGGCTGGCTCGCGGCCCGCCCCCAGGCGGCCGTCGCCGACCTCGCCAAGCACGTGCACGCGGAGAGCCACGAGGAGGGCCCGCTCGGCCGCGTCTTCGGCCTCGTGTACGCCTCCCTGCCCAGCACCGCCGCCCGGATGCTGCGGCTGCTCTCCCTCGCCCCGGCGGGCCTGGTGGACCCGCACACCGCCTCCGCGCTCGCCGGCTGCTCGGTGAGCGGCGCCCGCACCACCCTGGACGACTTCGTCGCCCACGGACTGCTGCGCGCCGTCGACTCGCCGCTGCCCGAGTACGCGGTCCCCGGGTGCCTGCACGCCCGGCTGAGCGCCCTGGCCCGCAAGCACGACCGGCCCGCCGAGCTGCAGCTGGCCCGCGCCCGCATGCTGGAGCGCACGGTGCGGCTGCTCCAGTCCTGCCGGGCGGTCACCGAGACCGACAGCCCGCAGTCCCGCGAGAAGCTCCTCGCCACGCCGCGCGACCTGCGCTTCCCGCACCCGAGGGCCGCCGCCGACTGGCTGCGCGCCCGGCGCCCCGCCCTGCTGGCCGCGGCCCGCCTCGCGGTCGCCGACGGCGAGCTGGACACCCTCGCCCGCAGACTCATGTCCCAGCTGGTGCGGGCCATGGTGGCCCACTTCGGCACCCGGGCCGCGGCACCCGACCTGTACGGCATCCACCGGCTCGTCCTCGACGTGGCCGAGCGCCGCGAGCTGCCCCGGGAGCGGGCGGCGGCCCTGCTGAACCTGGCCGACCTGGACGCCCGCACCGGCCGCACCGCCGAGGCCCTGGTGCGCTACCGGGCGGCACTGGACGCCGGGCGCGAGGCGAACGACCCGTACGCGACCGGACGCGCGATGGAATCCGTCGGCGGCGCCCACCTGGAGCTGGGCGACTACGACCGCGCCGCCGACTGGTTCGGCCGGGCCCTCGCCCAGCGCCTCGCCCGTGACGAGCGCGCCGACGCCGCCCGGGTCTACGGCCGGCTCGCCACCGCCCACACCTACGCCGGTCGCTACGGCGAGGCGGTGCGGTCCTGGCGCGCGGCCGCCGCCGGGTACCGCAAGGCCGGCGACGTGGCCGCGCACGCGCGGGCGCTGGCCGAGCTGGCGCGGGTCCAGGAGTACGCCGGGCGGCCCGAGGAGTCGCTGCGCACCTGCCGGGAGGCCGTCGACTGGGCCCGCCGGGCCGAGGACGACCGGCTCCAGGCCGCCCTGCACCTGCGGCTCGCCGACACGCTCGACCGGCTCGGCGACCCCACGGCGGCCGGGCTGGAGCGGAGCGCGGCCGAGCGGATGTTGAGGGAAGATCCCGCGGACGCCTGCGAAATCCGCAGCGCATCGTCGGAAGATTAATGCTTTGAAAGGCTAGACAGAGGGAACACCTTCATTAAACTGGCTCTGCCGCACGTTCTCCTGCGGTCTGACCCGGTGTGCCCGCGCATGAGCGGGTATGCCTTGTAATAGCCCATCCTCTGAGCCAAGGACCGTGATCCACGTGAAGGTCGGCATCCCCCGCGAGGTCAAGAACAACGAGTTCCGGGTGGCCATCACCCCCGCCGGCGTGCACGAGCTGGTGCGCCACGGTCATCAGGTCGTCGTCGAGCACGACGCCGGCGTCGGCTCCTCCATCCCCGACGAGGAGTACGTCGCGGCCGGTGCGCGGATACTCGACACCGCCGACGAGGTCTGGGCCACCGCGGACCTGCTCCTGAAGGTCAAGGAGCCGATCGCGGAGGAGTACCACCGCCTGCGCAAGGACCAGACCCTCTTCACCTACCTGCACCTGGCCGCCTCCAAGGAGTGCACGGACGCGCTCGTCGAGTCCGGCACCACCGCCATCGCCTACGAGACGGTCGAGCTGCCCAACCGCGCGTTGCCGCTGCTGGCCCCGATGTCCGAGGTCGCGGGCCGGATCGCCCCGCAGGTCGGCGCCTACCACCTGATGGCCCCCAACGGCGGGCGCGGCGTGCTGCCCGGCGGCGTGCCCGGCGTGACCCCCGCCAAGGCCGTCGTCATCGGCGGCGGCGTCTCCGGCTGGAACGCCACGCAGATCGCCGTCGGCATGGGCTTCGACGTGACCCTGCTCGACCGGGACATCAACAAGCTGCGCGAGGCCGACAAGATCTTCGGCACCAAGGTCAAGGCCGTCATGTCCAACTCCTTCGAGCTGGAGAAGGCCGTCCTCGACGCCGACCTGGTCATCGGCGCGGTGCTCATCCCGGGCGCCAAGGCCCCGAAGCTGGTCACCAACGAGCTGGTCTCCCGCATGAAGCCGGGCAGTGTCCTTGTCGACATCGCGATCGACCAGGGCGGCTGCTTCGAGGACTCGCACCCGACCACGCACGCCGAGCCGACCTTCAAGGTGCACAACTCGGTCTTCTACTGCGTCGCCAACATGCCGGGCGCGGTGCCCAACACCTCCACCAACGCGCTCACCAACGCCACGCTGCCCTACATCGTCGAGCTGGCCGACCGCGGCTGGGTCGAGGCGCTGCGCCGCGACCCCGCGCTGGCCAAGGGCCTCAACACCCATGACGGCAAGGTGGTCTACCGCGAGGTCGCCGAGGCGCACGGCCTGGAGTATGTCGACCCGGCGACTCTGCTCGCCTAAGTCAGCAAACGGCAAAGGCGATACGTCAACAGTCGTCGTCAACCCCGCACACCCGGCCGGACCTTGCCCGACAAGGTCCGGCCGAGTGTGTGTATGGTCACTTTGCGATTCTCGGTCAACTCGCCTCGAACGTAACGCTTCAACCGATTCGCGCACCGGTGAAACCTGCTGTGCGACGGCCGTACGCCCTTGACAGAGGGATGTTTCATTGCCGACACATCGGGCCGGGTCCGGCGGATTGTGTTGCTGCGGACGGCCGACACGCCATAGAGTCGCCGAACGTCGGCATGGTGCCACGCTGACCTGTCTAGAAGTTCCCTGGTCACCAAGGAGGTAAGACGACTTGTGAATGAGTCGACATTTACTCCCGGGGGTGGTCAACCAGGAATGCCGGCACGGACGCACGGTCCCGGGCGTCTTGAGGCGGTCGGCTCCGTAGCCGTACGCACCTCCGCAGCCGACCACCACAGTCCGCAGGCGACTCGGACAGCACACATGAGTATGGATGGCCAACACGTGAACGCCATGGCCGGCGACGGAAGTGGCGCGCCCCGCAACCACTTCGCCGACTACGACGAACTGCCCGAGGGGCACTTCTACGACCCGGACGCGGAGTACGAGCCGGATCCCGAGTACGCCGCCACGCTCGCGCCCGACGCGGCCCGACAGCGCCGTGAGCGCATCGGTCCGACCGGACGCCCGCTGCCGTACTTCCCGATCCCGGGACCGCTGACCGAGCACGGCCCCGCCAAGATCATCGCGATGTGCAACCAGAAGGGCGGCGTGGGCAAGACCACGTCGACCATCAACCTGGGTGCCGCGCTCGCCGAGTACGGGCGCCGGGTGCTGCTCGTCGACTTCGACCCGCAGGGCGCGCTGTCGGTCGGACTCGGCGTCAACCCGATGGAGCTGGACCTCACCGTCTACAACCTGCTCATGGAGCGGGGCATGGCGGCCGACGAGGTGCTGCTGAAGACCGCGGTCCCCAACATGGACCTGCTGCCCAGCAACATCGACCTGTCGGCGGCCGAGGTGCAGCTGGTGAGCGAGGTCGCGCGCGAGTCCACCCTCCAGCGGGCGCTCAAGCCGCTGATGGACGACTACGACTACATCGTGATCGACTGCCAGCCCTCGCTCGGCCTGCTCACGGTCAACGCGCTGACCGCCGCGCACAAGGTGATCGTGCCGCTGGAGTGCGAGTTCTTCGCGCTGCGCGGTGTGGCGCTGCTGACCGAGACGATCGAGAAGGTCCAGGAGCGGCTCAACCCCGACCTGGAGCTGGACGGCATCCTCGCCACGATGTACGACTCGCGCACGGTGCACAGCCGTGAGGTGCTCGCGCGGGTCGTCGAGGCGTTCGACGACCACGTCTACCACACGGTCATCGGACGCACGGTCCGCTTCCCGGAGACCACGGTCGCCGGTGAGCCGATCACCACGTACGCGTCCAACTCCGTCGGTGCCGCCGCCTACCGCCAGCTCGCCAGGGAGGTGCTCGCCCGGTGTCACGCCGAGTGAGTCTGCCGGGGGCCGACGAACTCTTCCGTACGACAGGGGGAATGGCGCTCCAGGCGTCCACCCCGCGGCGACCGGCGGGCGGCGAGGCCCGGGTGCCGGCCCCGGCGGGGGAGAGCGACCCGACCGCGGCCGAGGACGCACCGCAGTCGGTCCCCGCGCAGGGCGGGGACGGCGAGGGCGCCGAGCACGCCGCGGCGGACGCGGAGCCCGGCGCCGCCGGCGAGTCGCACACCCGGGGCACGGAGCGCTCCGCCCGGGCCTCCGGGTCCGGCACGGGCGCGCAGGAAGGTTCTGCCGCCGCCGGCGCCGACCGGCCCCGCAAGCGCGGCCGGGCCGCAGCGCGGCGCCCCAGTGGGCGTGAGCGCCACGACGAGAAGATCACCGTGTACGTCTCCGCCGAGGAGCTGATGGACCTGGAGCACGCCCGCCTGGTGCTCCGGGGCGAGCACGGCCTGGCCGTGGACCGCGGCCGCATCGTCCGCGAGGCGGTCGCCGTGGTCCTGGCCGACCTGGAGACCCGCGGGGACGCCAGCATCCTCGTACGACGGCTGCGCGGGCGGTAGCGGTAGCCTGCGGGGGCCATGACCTCGAACGACGCCCCCCGCCCCGACCGCGGCCCACGCCCCGGCCGCCGGCGCGCGCTGGGCAGGGGGCCGGCGGCTCCGCCGCCTTCCGAGGGGACGCCTCCCGGTACCGGCACCTTGGGTGCGGAGGCCGCCGAGCAGGACCTCTGGGCCGGACCGGCCCCCGCGCCGTCCGGGACACCGGCCGCGGGCGTCGGCGGTCGGGGGCGATACCGAACGACGCCGGGGATGCCTGGGGCACCGTCCGGGGCGGGACCGGATGCGCCGGATCCCGGAGTGCGCTCGGTGACGGACCCGACCGGCACGGACGCCGAGGCACCGGAACTGGCTCCCGGGGAAGCGGACCGCGAGGGTCCCGAGCCGGTCCAGCGGCCGAGCGCGGCGACCGGGACCACCGCTCCGGCCGACGCGACCGGGGCACCCACGCGCGCAGGTGCCTCCGAGGCCGCCGGGCCGGGGGACTCCCCCCGGGACGGCGGCGGTGAGGAGGCCTCCGGAACGCGCGGCGAGGGAGGCTCCGGACTGCCCGGCACCCCCGCTTCCTCCACGGAGGCCGGGCGTCCCGGGCGGCGCGAGCCCGGCGAAGCGGCGGGGGACGGGACGGCGGACGCGCCGGCCGGTGCGGCCGACGTTGGTGGCGAGGCGGGCGGTGGCGGTGTTTTCAAGGTGCGGCTCGCCAACTTCGAGGGGCCGTTCGACCTGCTCCTCCAGCTGATCTCCAAGCACAAGATGGACGTCACCGAGGTCGCGCTGTCGAAGGTGACCGACGAGTTCATGGCCCACATCCGGGCGATGGGGCCGGACTGGGACCTCGACCAGACCACCGAGTTCCTGGTGGTCGCGGCCACCCTGCTCGACCTGAAGGCGGCCCGGCTGCTGCCCGCCGCCGAGGTCGAGGACGAGGCGGACCTGGCCCTGCTCGAAGCCCGCGACCTGCTCTTCGCCCGCCTGCTCCAGTACCGCGCGTACAAGCAGATCGCGGAGATCTTCAACGAGCGGCTGGAGGCGGAGGCCCGCCGCTACCCCCGTACCGTCGGCCTGGAGCCCCACCACGCCGAGCTGCTGCCCGAGGTCGTCATCAGCATCGGCCCCGAGGGCTTCGCCAAGCTCGCCGTGAAGGCGATGCAGCCCAAGCCCAAGCCGCAGGTGTACGTCGAGCACATCCACGCGCCGCTGGTCAGCGTGCAGGAGCAGGCCGGGATCGTCGTCGCCCGCCTGAGAGAGCTGGGCGAGGCCAGCTTCCGCGTGCTGGTCCAGGACACCGAGGACACCCTGACCGTCGTCGCCCGCTTCCTGGCCCTGCTGGAGCTGTACCGGGAGAAAGCCGTCGAGCTGGACCAGGAGACCGCCCTCGGTGACCTGCTGGTGCGCTGGACCGGCGGTGACGGTCAGACCCAGCCGGTGGTGACCGACGAGTTCGACCGGCCGCCCGAGGCGCCGAAGGAGGAGCAGAAGGCGTGAGTGAAGCAAGCACCGAGGCTCCGGGCGGCCCGGAGGGCGTCGCCGCCCTCGACCTCAAGCCCGCGCTCGAAGCCGTCCTCATGGTCGTCGACGAGCCCGCGACCGAGGAACAGCTGGCGAAGATACTGCAGCGGCCCCGGCGGCGGATCGCGGACGCCCTGCGCGAGCTGGCCGACGAGTACGCCGTCCAGGGCCGCGGCTTCGAGCTGCGCCTGGTCGCGGGCGGCTGGCGCTTCTACAGCCGGCCCGAGTACGCCGCGGCCGTCGAGGGCTTCGTCCTGGACGGCCAGCACGCCCGCCTCACCCAGGCCGCGCTCGAGACCCTCGCCGTGGTCGCCTACCGCCAGCCGGTCAGCCGCAGCCGGGTCTCCGCGGTGCGCGGCGTGAACTGCGACGGCGTGATGCGCACCCTCCTGCAGCGGGGTCTGGTCGAGGAGGCGGGCACGGAAGCCGAAACAGGTGCGATCCTGTACGTGACGACGAACTACTTCCTGGAGCGGATGGGCCTGCGCGGTCTGGACGAGCTCCCGGAGCTCGCGCCCTTCCTCCCGGAGGCGGAGGCGATCGAGGCCGACACGCTGGAAGGGGTCCCGTCGTTCGACCCGGACGCCCCGGATCCGTCCGGGGACGCAGACGACAAGACGGAATTTTGATGCGAAGCAGCAGCGGCAGGAACAGCAGCGGAAACAACGGCGGGAGCCGTGGTGGCAACAGCGGCGGCCGCGGCGGGAGTGGCGGCGGCCGCGGGAACTACCGCGGCGCCGGGAACAACCGCGACGACAAGCAGGGCGGCCGTCCGAGGAAGCCGCGTCCGGAGGAGCGGCGCTACGACGTGGGCCCCGGCGCCACCAAGGACGGCCCCAAGTCCGGGCGCGGCAGCTCGGCCCGCGGCGGCGCCAAGGGCGGCCCGAAGCGGCCCCAGCAGCGCGGCCGCAGCGCCCCGGCCACGTCCCGGGAGTACGAGACGCGGGCCGAGGAGCGCAACCGCGAGCGGTACGCGGGCAAGAAGGACGTCAAGCTGCCCAAGACCTTCCCGGGCGCCGAGCAGGAGGGCGAGCGGCTGCAGAAGGTCCTCGCGCGCGCGGGCTACGGCTCCCGGCGGGCCTGCGAGGAGCTGATCGAGCAGGCCAGGGTCGAGATCAACGGCGAGATCGTGCTGGAGCAGGGCCGCCGCGTCGACCCGGAGAAGGACGAGGTCAAGGTCGACGGCCTGACCGTCGCCACGCAGTCGTACCAGTTCTTCTCGCTGAACAAGCCCGCCGGTGTCGTCTCCACCATGGAGGACCCGGAGGGCCGCCAGTGCCTCGGGGACTACGTCACCAACCGTGAGACCCGTCTCTTCCACGTCGGCCGGCTCGACACCGAGACCGAGGGCGTCATCCTGCTCACCAACCACGGCGAGCTGGCGCACCGCCTGACCCACCCGCGGTACGGCGTGAAGAAGACCTACCTCGCGCACATCGTGGGCCCGATCCCGCGCGACCTCGGCAAGCGCCTCAAGGACGGCATCCAGCTGGAGGACGGGTACGCGCGCGCGGACCACTTCCGGGTCGTCGAGCAGACCGGCAAGAACTACCTGGTCGAGGTCACCCTGCACGAGGGCCGCAAGCACATCGTGCGCCGGATGCTGGCGGAGGCGGGCTTCCCCGTCGACAAGCTGGTGCGCACCGCCTTCGGCCCGATCACGCTGGGCGACCAGAAGTCGGGCTGGCTGCGCCGGCTGTCCAACACGGAGGTCGGGATGCTGATGTCGGAGGTCGACCTCTAGGTCTGCCCGGTCTCCCCGGTCTCCCGGGCTTGTTCCGAGCACCCACCCCCTTTATAGTCGCAGTGACCATAAAGGGGGTGGGTGCTCGTGCGCGGTTACGACAAGCGCGCTTTTGAACCCTTCGCCGTCACCGTCGACCTCGCCGTCCTCACGCTCCGCGCGGGCGCGCTGCACGTGCTGCTCGTCGAGCGGGGCCAGGAGCCGTACGCCGGCCGCTGGGCGCTCCCCGGCGGCTTCCTGCTCCCCGAGGAGTCGGCGGAGGAGGCGGCCAGGCGCGAGCTGGCCGAGGAGACCGGCCTCGCGGACGTGACCGGGCTGCACCTGGAGCAGCTGCGGACCTACAGCGAACCCGGCCGCGACCCCCGCATGCGGGTCGTGTCCGTGGCCTTCGCCGCGCTGCTGCCGGACCCTCCCGAGCCGCACGGCGGCGGTGACGCGGCCGAGGCCCGCTGGACACCGTACGACGAGGCCCGGGGCCTCGCCTTCGACCACGACCGGATCCTGGCCGACGCCCGCACCCGCGTCGGCGCCAAGCTGGAGTACACCTGCCTGGCCACCGCCTTCTGCCCGGCCGAGTTCACCCTCGGCGAGCTGCAGCAGGTCTACGAGACGGTGTGGGGCACGGCCCTGGACCGGCCCAACTTCCGCCGCAAGGTCCTCGCCACCCCGGGTTTCGTCGAGGCGGTCCCCGGCGCCGCCCGCCTCACCGGCGGCCGCGGCAAGCCCGCCGCCGTCTACCGGGCCGGTCCGGCCACCACCCTGCACCCGCCCCTGCTCCGCACCCCTCGGGAAGGACGCCCCGCATGACCCCGACCACCGGCACCAAGCGCGCCGCCACCGGAGCGCTCACCGGCCTCGCCCTCGGCGACGCGCTGGGCTTCCCCACCGAGTTCAACGACGTCCCGTCCATCCTCGCCAAGTGCGGCCCCTGGCGGGAGATGGCGCTGCCCCGGCCCGCGATCGTCACCGACGACACCCAGATGACGCTGGCGCTGGGCAAGGGGCTGCGGACCGCCATGGACCGGGGAGTCCTGTCGCCCGAGGGAATGACCGAGCCGGTACGGCAGGAGTTCATCGCCTGGAACCGCTCGCCCGACAACAACCGGGCCCCGGGCAACACCTGCCTCCGGGCCTGCGACCTCCTGGAGCGGACCGACCGCCCCTGGCAGGACGCCAGCCAGATCCACTCCAAGGGCTGCGGCGCCGACATGCGCGTCGCACCGGTCGGGCTTGTCCCGGGCCTGAGCGACGAACAGCGCGCGGGCGCCGCCCAGTTGCAGTCCGCGCTCACCCACGGACACCCCACCGCGCTCGCCGCCTCGGACCTCACCGCGCACGCCGTACGGCTGCTCGCCGAGGGCGCCGAGCCGACCGGCCTGGTCGGGCGGCTGCGCTCGTACGCCTACGACAACCGCACCCGGTACCACGAGCGCTGGCTCGGCGACCTGTGGACCCGCGCCCAGGACCCGACGCCCGAGCACTTCATCGCGCGCGGCTGGGACGAGTGCCTGGCGATACTCGACCGGCTCCAGGAGGCGGTGCGCACCGTCTCGCCCGAGACCGACCCCTGCCTGGCCGTCGGCGAGGGCTGGATCGCCGAGGAGGCCATGGCGGCCGGGCTGCTCTGCTTCCTGCTCTTCGTCGACGAGCCGCTCACCGCCCTGCGCCGCGGCGCCTGCACCTCCGGTGACTCCGACTCGATCGCCTGCCTCGCGGGCGCCTTCGCGGGCGCGCACCTGGGGGCCGACGCCTGGCCCGCCGACTGGGCGGACCGCATCGAGTACCGGGGCGACCTGCTCACCCTGGGAGCGCTCTGGGACGCTTGAGCGCATGATCGACGCCCTCGACATCGACCTGGCCCCGGTGGTGGCCGAACAGCCCTTCCCGGTGCTGTTCGCCACCGTCTCCGGCGCCCACCTCTACGGCTTCCCCTCCCGCGACTCCGACGTGGACCTGCGCGGCGTGCACCTGCTGCCCGCCGCCGACCTGGTCGGGCTGCGCGAGCCGGAGGAGACCCGGTCGCGGATGTGGGACCGGGACGGCGTCGAGATGGACCTGGTCACGCACGACCTGCGCAAGTTCGTGCGGCTGATGCTGCGCCGCAACGGCTATGTGCTGGAGCAGCTGCTCTCCCCGCTGGTGGTGCACACCACCGAGGCGCACCGGGAGCTGGCAGCCCTGGCGCCGGAGGTGCTCACCAGCCACCACGCCCACCACTACCGGGGGTTCGCGGGGACCCAGTGGCGGCTGTTCGAGAAGACCGGCGAGCTGAAGCCGCTCCTGTACACCTTCCGGGTGCTGCTCACCGGCATCCACCTGATGCGCGCCGCAGAGGTGCAGCCCCACCTGCCCACCCTCACCGCAGCGGTGGACGCCGCCCCCGCCTACCTGCCCGAGCTGATCGCGGCCAAGGCCGAGCGCGAGCACGGGGACGCCGGCGTCGACCACGCGCTCGTGGCGGCCGACGTGGAGCGGCTGCACGCCGTCCTGGACGAGGCCCAGGCCGCCTCAGCCCTCCCCGACGCCCCGACCGGGTACGACGCCCTGCACGACTTCGTCGTACGGACCCGGCTGGAGCGCTGAGGCGCGGCGGGTGCGGACCAGGAAGTCCTCCACGCGGCGCCGGTCCGGCTCCTCGGGGAGCGGGCTGTGCCGGGCCGCCTCCTCGCCCTCCCGCGCCAGGCGGTTCATCCGCGCCTCCACCTCCGGCCAGGGCACCTCGCCGCGCTTCACGGCGAGCAGCGGCTCCCGCTCGTCGCCGACGTCGATCGTCAGGACGCCGGTGCGCAGCAGGTCGCGGGCGCTGGTCAGGAGCCGCAGCAGGTGCATCGCGTGCTTCCAGCGCGGGGCGCCGTGGGTGCGTACGTCGGCGTCCAGCTTGTGGCGCTGGCCGTGCGCGTAGCGGGTGAAGGTCTCGTAGGCCCGGCGGGAGAGGAACGCCTCGCGGAGGGCGAGGAGTTCGCGGCCGGTGTCGTCCACCCGCTCCACCAGCGGGGAGTGCAGGCACTCCAGGATGTTCGGGTTCGCCCGCAGGGCCAGCTCGCAGAAGCGCTCCAGCTCCCAGCTGAACTGCTCCTCCCCGGGGCCCTCCACATGCGTCGGCGGCTTCTCGAAGCGCCAGTACAGCGCGGTCGGCGCGAGGAAGACGCCCCGGCGGTCCGTGTCGCTGTCCGCCGTCGCCAGACCGAAGGCGCGCGAGCCCATGACACAGGCGTAGACGGTGTGGTCGCGGACCAGGATCCCGGGGGCGACGGTCTCGGGGCGCATGGCCGGAGCGTACGCGGGCGGCTCACGCCAGGCGGACCGAATTTCCCTCCACCGTGATCCGCTTACCGGGCAGCGGCTCCGTGGCCGGCCCCCGCACCACCGAGCCGTCGGCGACGGCGAACCTGCTGCCGTGGCAGGCGCAGTCGATGGTGCCGTCCCGCACGTCCGACACGATGCAGCCCTGGTGGGTGCAGACCGCCGAGAAGGCCTTGAACTCGCCCTTCTTCGGCTGGGTCACCACGATCTTCTCGTCGGCCAGGACCTTGCCGCCGGCGATCGGGATGTCACCCGTCCGCGCCAGTTCCTGCCCCGGTGAGGCGGCGGAGTCGTCGCCTCCGCCGCCGCAGCCCGCGCAGAGCGCCGCGGCGCCCGCGCCGGCGCAGCGGAGGACCGTACGGCGGGTCGGGGTCTCGGTCATGTCGCAGCTCCGGGGGAGGGGGGAGGTTCGGGCCGCCGCCAGCGTCTCAGGAGACGGGCGTCCCGGGCCGGTACGCGGCGGGCTGACTAGGCTGGACGGACCAAGAACCGATACACGCGTCAGCAACATCGGCAACGTCGGCTACATCAGCAAGGAGCAACGCCGTGGCGGTACGAGCGGTCCGGGGCGCCGTCCAACTGGAACGGGACGAGGCGGGGCACATGGACGAGCAGGTCGCGGCCCTGCTGACCGCCCTCATGGAGCGCAACGGCCTGACCACCGACGACCTGATCAGCCTGTGGTTCACCGCCACCCCCGATCTGCACAGCGACTTCCCGGCCGCCGCGGCCCGCGGGCTCGGCATCACCGACGTGCCGCTGATCTGCGCCCAGGAGCTGGACGTCGAGGGCGCGATGCCGCGCGTCGTGCGTGTCCTGGCCCACATCGAGTCCGACCGGCCCCGCGCCGAGATCGCCCACGTCTACCTCGGCGCCGCCGCGGCCCTGCGCAAGGACATCGCCCAGTGAGAACCGCTCTCGTCATCGGTACCGGCCTCATCGGCACCTCCGCCGCCCTCGCCCTCACCGCGCGGGGCGTCACCGTCCACCTCGCCGACCACGACCCCGAGCAGGCCCGCACCGCCGCCGCGCTCGGCGCCGGCACCGACGAGGCCCCCGACGGACCGGTCGACCTCGCGATCGTCGCCGCCCCGCCGGCCCTGGTGGCCGACGTGCTCGCCGACGCCATGGCCCGCGGCGCCGCCCGCGGCTACCTCGACGTGGCCAGCGTCAAGGGCGGCCCCCGCCGGGAGCTCGAGGCGCGCGGGCTCGACCTGTCGGCCTACCTCGGCACCCACCCCATGTCCGGCCGGGAGAAGTCCGGCCCGCTGGCCGCCACCGCCGACCTCTTCGAGGGCCGCCCCTGGGTGCTGACCCCGACCCGGGACACCGACACCGAGGTGCTGAACCTCGCCCTGGAGCTGGTCTCGCACTGCCGCGCGGTGCCCGTGGTGATGGACGCGGACGCCCACGACCGTGCCGTCGCCCTCGTCTCGCACATGCCCCACCTGGTCTCCAGCATGGTCGCCGCGCGCCTGGAGCACGCCGAGGAGGCCGCCGTACGGCTGTGCGGGCAGGGCATCCGCGACGTGACCCGGATCGCCGCCTCCGACCCCCGGATGTGGATCGACATCCTCTCCGCCAACCCGGGGCCGGTCGCCGACCTGCTCACCGACGTCGCCGCCGACCTGGAGGAGACGGTGCGGGCCCTGCGCGCGCTGCAGTCCTCCGACGCGGACAAACGGCGCGAGGGCGGCACCGGCATCGCCGAGGTGCTGCGGCGCGGCAACGCCGGGCAGGTCCGCGTCCCCGGCAAGCACGGCTCGGCCCCGCGCGCCTACGAGACGGTGGCCGTCCTCATCGACGACCAGCCCGGCCAGCTGGCCCGCATCTTCGCGGACGCGGGACGGGCCGGGGTCAACATCGAGGACGTACGGATCGAGCACGCGACCGGGCAGCAGGCGGGCCTGGTGCAGCTCATGGTGGAGCCGAAGGCCGCCGCCGTCCTCACGGCCGCCCTCAAGGAGCGGGGCTGGGCGATCCGGCAGTGAGCGCGGGCCCACCGGGCCGTTCCCGGGTTCGTACGGCTGTCAGAGGGGTCCCGCGGGCCCGGTAACCTTGTGCGGGACGCGTTCGCGTCCCGCACACCACCCACCGCACCGCACCAGGAAGGTGTCCCCTCGTGGAAAACGGCGCCGCCCCGACCGCCCCGGCCGTGATTGTCGCCATCGACGGCCCCTCCGGCACGGGCAAGTCGAGCACGTCGAAGGCCGTCGCCGCCCAGCTCGGCCTCAGCTACCTGGACACCGGCGCCCAGTACCGGGCGATCACCTGGTGGATGGTGACCAACGGCATCGACACCGACGACCCGCACGCCGTCGCCGCCGCGGCCGGCAAGCCCGAGATCGTCTCCGGCACCGACCCGGCCGGCCCGACCATCACGGTCGACGGCGTGGACGTGGCCGGCCCGATCCGCACCCAGGAGGTCACCTCCAAGGTCAGCGCGGTCAGCGCGGTCCCGGAGATCCGCGCCCGGATCACCGAGCTGCAGCGCTCCATCGCGGCCGCCGCGCCGCTCGGCATCGTCGTCGAGGGCCGCGACATCGGCACCGTCGTGCTGCCCGACGCCGACCTGAAGATCTTCCTCACCGCCTCCGCGGAGGCCCGCGCCGCCCGCCGCAGCGGCGAGCTGAAGGGCGCCGACGTCAACGCCACCCGCGAGGCCCTGATCAAGCGGGACGCGGCCGACTCCAGCCGCAAGACCGCCCCGCTGGCCAAGGCCGGCGACGCGGTCGAGGTGGACACCACCGCCCTCACCCTGCCGCAGGTCGTCGAGTGCGTCGTCACCCTCGTCGAGGAGAAGCGGGCGGCGAAGTGACCGCGTCCTCCGCAGCGCCCCTCCCCTCGGAGAAGGGCGCCGAGGTCGGCCGGCGCATCGGCGTCGGCCTGATGTACGGGCTGTGGAAGCCGCGCGTGCTCGGCGCCTGGCGGGTGCCCGCCACCGGCCCGGTGATCTACGCCGTCAACCACTCGCACAACATCGACGGCCCGATGGTCATGGGCGTGGCGCCCCGGCCGACGCACTTCCTGATCAAGAAGGAGGCGTTCGTCGGCCCGCTCGGGCGGTTCCTGACCGGCATCGGCCAGCTGAAGGTGGACCGCCACTCCACCGACCGCACGGCGATAGGGCAGGCGCTCGGTGTGCTGGCCGAAGGCGGCGTGCTCGGCATCTTCCCGGAGGGCACCAGGGGTGACGGCGACTTCGCCTCGCTGCGCGCCGGGCTGGCCTACTTCGCGGTGCGCAGCGGCGCCCCGATCGTCCCGGTCGCCGTACTGGGAAGCACGGACCGTCCCGGACGGTTGATAAAGGCGCTGCCCCCGCTGCGCTCCCGCGTGGACGTCGTCTTCGGCGACCCCTTCGAGGCGGGCGACGGCAGCGGGCGGCGCACCCGCAAGGCGCTGGACGAGGCCACTGAGCGCATCCAGAAGCAGCTCACCGCGCACCTGGAAAACGCCAGGCGCCTCACCGGGCGCTGAGTGACACTTGAGTAGTGGATCACCCGGTACAGGGGTGTTCCACCGATCACCACGATGAACGAGGTACGGACTTCATGAACGACCACATCCACCCCGAGGGCTCGGGCGAGGAGCACGACCACGGGGCGCTCGGCGACGCCGAGTACGCGCAGTTCATGGAGCTGGCCGCCGAAGAGGGCTTCGACATCGAGGAGGTCGAGGGCGCGATCGAGGAGGCCGGGCACGGCCCGCTGCCCGTCCTCGCCGTCGTCGGCCGCCCCAACGTCGGCAAGTCGACCCTCGTGAACCGCATCATCGGCCGCCGCGAGGCCGTCGTCGAGGACAAGCCCGGCGTCACCCGCGACCGTGTCACCTACGAGGCCGAGTGGGCGGGCCGCCGCTTCAAGGTCGTCGACACCGGCGGCTGGGAGCAGGACGTCCTCGGCATCGACGCCTCCGTGGCCGCGCAGGCCGAGTACGCGATCGAGGCCGCCGACGCGGTCGTCTTCGTGGTGGACGCCAAGGTCGGCGCGACCGACACCGACGAGGCGGTCGTCCGGCTGCTGCGCAAGGCCGGCAAGCCCGTCGTGCTGTGCGCCAACAAGGTCGACGGCCCGAGCGGCGAGGCGGACGCCGCCTACCTGTGGTCGCTGGGCCTCGGCGAGCCGCACCCGGTCTCCGCGCTGCACGGCCGCGGCACCGGCGACATGCTGGACAAGGTCCTGGAGGCGCTGCCCGAGGCCCCGGCCCAGACCTTCGGCACCGCGCTCGGCGGCCCGCGCCGCATCGCCCTGATCGGGCGGCCCAACGTCGGCAAGTCCTCGCTGCTGAACAAGGTCGCGGGCGAGGAGCGGGTCGTCGTCAACGAACTGGCCGGCACCACCCGCGACCCGGTCGACGAACTGATCGAACTGGGCGGCGTCACCTGGAAGTTCGTCGACACGGCGGGCATCCGCAAGCGCGTCCACCTCCAGCAGGGCGCCGACTACTACGCCTCGCTGCGCACCGCCGCCGCCGTCGAGAAGGCGGAGGTGGCCGTCGTCCTCATCGACGCCTCCGAGTCCATCTCGGTCCAGGACCAGCGGATCGTCACCATGGCCGTCGAGGCGGGCCGCGCGATCGTCGTCGCCTACAACAAGTGGGACACCCTCGACGAGGAGCGCCGCTACTACCTGGAGCGGGAGATCGAGACCGAGCTGGGCCAGGTGGCGTGGGCGCCGCGGGTCAACGTCTCGGCGCAGACCGGCCGGCACATGGAGAAGCTGGTCCCGGCCATCGAGACGGCCCTGGCGGGCTGGGAGACCCGGGTCCCGACGGGCCGGCTGAACGCCTTCCTCGGCGAGCTGGTCGCCGCCCACCCGCACCCGGTGCGGGGCGGCAAGCAGCCGCGGATCCTGTTCGGCACCCAGGCGGGCACCAAGCCGCCGCGGTTCGTGCTCTTCGCCTCCGGCTTCATCGAGGCGGGCTACCGGCGCTTCGTCGAGCGGCGGCTGCGCGAGGAGTTCGGCTTCGAGGGGACGCCGATCCACATCTCCGTGCGGGTGCGCGAGAAGCGCGGCGCGAAGAAGAAGTAGCACCCGGGCCATGTGTGAGGGGGCGCCCCCCGGCCGGGGGGCGCCCCTCACACGTCGGTCGTCCGGCGGTCAGCTGCCGGACCGCGGGGCCGGCGGCAGCGCCGCCGGGACGTGGTGCGTGCCGCCGACGCGCTGCCACACCGACTGCTGGCCGACCCGGGCGCTCTGGGCCCCCGCGCTGTAGGCGCTGTAGCCGCCTCTGCCGCGCGGGATGCTCCTGAAGGCCGTGAATCCCAGCTCCTCCTCACCGCTGCGATCGCCCGGGAGCGATCGGAAGGACCTGACGTACTCGGCGTAGAGCGCGTCGTAGATCGGCGTGGCCGAGGGGCCGCCGTGGCGGTGGAAGGCGTCGTATGCGTACACGTATGTCCAAACGACCCCGCGCGGGAAGGGATGCGGGCCGGGCGGCTGCCGTCCGGCAGCCGCGTGAACGGGCTCAGGTTCCCGCCAGCGGCAGCGCCGCCGCGACCAGCTGGCCGTTGGCCGCCGCCTTGTCCAGCGCGTCCCGCAGCAGGTCCTCGCGCGGCTGGCGGCCGATCGAGCCGACGGGCGCCGCGAACATCAGCACCTGCTGGTGCTTGTTGGCCGCCGTGCGCCAGCCCTCGGTGACCTGGAGCGGCTGGTGCGCCTGCCACCAGGCCACCGGCCGTCCGCCGTTCGTCCCCGGCTGGAGCACCGCGTGCAGCTGGCCCATCGCCAGCAGGACCGACCAGCCGTGCAGCACGGCAGGCGTGGACGCCAGCTCGGTGACCGGCATGAAGCCCTGCTCGATCAGCAGCGGCAGGAAGTCGTCGCCGGCGCCGGCCGTGCCGGGCCGGGCGATGGGGGCGGTCGGCTCCACCACCAGGGCCGGGTGCAGCTCCCCGGCGATCAGGATCAGCCCGCTGGTCACCCCGAGCACGGCCTGCTCGGGGGCGGCCTTCTGAGGGGCGGCGGGCGCGGGCTCGGAACGGGCCTGGTCGGCGCTGATGGACCGCACCGCGCCCTGGAGCTGCTCCTCGGTGACCTTGACCACCTGCGAGGGCAGGCAGCCCGCGTGGGCGAAGGCGAGCACGGCGGTCTCGTCCCCGATGAACAGGACGGTGCTGGTGCGCTCCTGCTCACAGTCGCCCGGGGTGCGGCAGGACGTGCAGTCGTAGCTGCCCGGGGCGGACTCCCCGGCCAGGAGGCGGTCGGCTTCTTCGTCGCCGATCTCGGCGCGTACGTCGTCGCTGACGTCGAGCATGCGCGGCACGGGTGGCTCCCTCGGGATGCGGTGCGTGGCCGGACCGGGTGGCTCCCGGGCCGTGGTCCGGGCGGGTCCCCGGCTCATGCAAGGACAACGGGGGATCAGTGGCGGGAGTCACGCCCCATGGCCAACGGAATCGAACCATGCGACGCACCCGATCGTCCGCCGGGCGCGGGCGTCGCCGTACGCCCAAGTGAGCTGCGGGCGAACGAGGTTGGGGCGCCGGAGCAGGGTCGGGCCGGGTCAGCCGCGAGTCGACAAATCATGAAATCAGCGAATGAACTGCGTGACTGGAAATGGATGTCATCGGGCGCCCGTCCCCGTCGTGACCACATCGCAATCGGACACGGACAACCAGAAGGCGGGGTTCCGGGTCTAACCGGACGACGAGACGCCCATCGGAGGAACCGCACCGCAATGACGCCGCCGGCCCCACCGGCCGCCCCGCTGCGCGCCGACTGCATCGGCGACTCCGCGGGCGGTCTGACCTTCGACGTCGCCGCGCGCGGGGACACCGGGGCGGCCCTGCTCGTCCTGCGCCGCCGCGCCACCGACGCCGTCGACGCCGCCGCGGACACGGTCAGCCTGCCGCTGGCCCCGGCGGCGGAGGGCCGGCTGCGCGCCGCGCTGCCCAGCAGCGTCTCCCTGCCCGAGGGCCGCTGGGACGCCTACGCCCGCCTGTCCGACGGCCGGCCGCGGCGCCTGGTGCCCGGCGTCACCGACCTGCGCTCCCTGGCCGAGCGCACCCCCAGCGGACTGCTCGGCCACGTCGCCGTCCGCATCCCGTACGCCACCCGGCAGGGCAACCTCACCGTCCGCAGCTGGCTGCGCGCCCCGCACGCGGAGGCGGTGGACCTGCGCCTGACCGGCGGCGGCCTGACCGTACGCGGACGCGTGTACGGCACCCAGCTGGCGCCCGGGGCGGACGCCGAGCTGCGCGCCCGGCCCGGCGGCGGAGCGGGCGGCGAGGACGGCGCCGGGGTGCGCCGGGTGGACGTCGCCGCCGAGCGGACGGAGTTCGCCTTCACCGTGCCCTACGACGGCCTGGCTCCGGGGCTGTGGGACCTGTGGCTGCGGCCCGCCGGTGACGCCGGTCCTGCGGTGCGCCTGGCGCGGCTGCTGGACGACGTCGCCGAGAAGAACCCGGTCCTCACCTTCCCCCGCGCGCGTGTGCGGACGGCCCACGGCCCCGTGGAGGCCGGGCCGTACTACACCCGGGACAACGACCTGTCGCTCGCCGTCGTCCCGCTGGCGGCCTGACCGTATGTCCGATGTTCGATTCGTGTAAGTGATCCGGGGCCCTTCCCCAGGGGTACGCGCACGTCCGTTCGGGAGTGTTCGGGCGTGGAATGCGGGGCCTCGCCCGGTCGCCCCGAACGCCTTTTCCGTCCGCTTATTCGACGGAGTACCGCGACACGCGGAAATTCACCTCGGCCGTCCGCGGAACGCACCCGAATCCGTCCGTCCGTGTGAACGGGTTCCAGCAAAACGCGCCTCATGATCCTGTGACAGAAATGTGACCCCAGGTGCATCTGTGACCCGTGTTACCGGCTCGGGCTTCCCCGCTCCCGCGGCAGGGCATAGCGTGGCGGCATGGCACCGATTCCGACACCCCCGGCCGAGCCCCAGGACAGTCCGGACACCTACGTCGGCCTCGATTCCGACGCGGCCGAGCGGCTGGCGCGGGAGCGGGGCTGGTCGACGGTGCGGTCCCTGGCGCCCGGCACGGTCATCACCATGGAGTACCGCGTGGGCCGCCTCAACTTCGAGGTGAAGGACGGCCGCGTGTCCCGGGCCTGGAAGGGCTAGGACGGGTCCGGGAGGCCCCCCAGGGCGCGCTCAGCCGCCCGACAGGGGGCGTGCGGCCGAGGCCGTGTTGCGCGGGTGGCGGTCGGCGTGCGGCGGCCGGCGGCTGCCGGCCGGGGTCACCGGCGTACGGTCCGAGCGGGCCGTGTGCGGCCCCGGAGCCAGGTACACCGCCCGGGCGGTGCGCGGCGCGGAGACCGGCTCGCGGGCCGGTGCGCCCGGCCGGCCGGAGCCTGCCGGGGTGACGGGTACGGGCCGGCCAGCCGGGCGCTTCCCCGCCCGCTCGCGGCCGCGCCGCGCGGACCAGCGGTCGCGCAGCCCCAGGATCCAGGCCTCCGCGCGGGTGATCAGCGGTTCGAACCAGGGGAGTGCCAGCAGGATCAGCAGCCCCGCCGCCCAGCCGAGGAGCACGTCGCTGAGCCAGTGCGTACCGAGGTAGACGGTGGACATGCCGACCCCGAGCGAGGTGACCGCGGACAGCGCGGACAGCCAGCGCCGGGCCCGGTGCGTCGAGGCCAGGTAGGCGAGGATGCCCCAGGTCACGACGGCGTTCGCGGTGTGACCGCTCGGAAATATATCGCCGCCGAGCCACATCTCGTTGGCGCCGATCGTGGTCGCGTAGTGCGGTCCGAGGCGCCCCATGCCGTACTTGGCGGCGCCGACCGTGACGTTCAGCAGGAGCAGGGAGACGCCGAGCGCCAGCAGCGGGCGCAGGGTGTGCTGCCGCCAGGAGCGCCAGCCGAGCCAGGCCGCGACCATCACGGCGGTGGGACCGCGCTGGCCGAGCACCACGTAGTAGTCGACGAACGCGTGGATCTCCGGCCACTGCTGGTAGGGCCTGAAGAACATGACCTGCCAGTCGAGGCGGACCAGCCACGAGGTGATCACCACGGCCCACACGATCGCGATGTAGAACGCGAGGGTCCCGGCGAACAGCGCGAACCTGTGCCGGGACATCTCCGGCGCGTCCAGGAGCTCCGGTCGTTCCGGCTCCCGGTCCAGTCTCGCGAACACCCGGTCCAGACGGGTGGGCTTCCGTTCGGTACGCACCCAATCGACGTTACAGCGAGTGAGGAGTGATCCCGGCCGAATCAACGGCTTTGTGATGACGATGTGATGTGGGATTCCTCTCAGGCGACGCATTGTTTCCGGCTAATCCGCAATCCCGTCCGGCTGCGGACTTCAATTCTTTTGATCTGCCCGGTCGGCGGTTTTATCGTGCTTATGAATTCGTTCACCGAATGCTGGTCCGGAATTGTCCCGGCGGTCACCGGGCGGCCCCCCGCGGGTCAGGGCGGGCCGGAGCCGTTGAGCCAGAACGCCCCGTAGACCGCCGACGCGGCCGCGACGGCGCACACCAGCAGCGTCGCCCGGGCGGTGCGCAGCCGGGCCAGGCCCAGGGCCAGGGGGAACAGCAGCGGGAACGCGGGCAGCAGCAGCCGGGGCTTGGAGCCGAAGTAGCTCGACGCGCACAGGGCGAGCACGGTGACGAGCCCCGCGTACACCAGCAGCGGCGGCGGCTGGCGCTGCCGTACGCACACCACGTACAGCCAGACCAGCAGCGCGACCCCGATCACCAGTCCGACGCCCGCCAGGGCACCCGGGAACGACGTGAACTTCCCGGCGACGAAGCGGGCGAAGGCCGCACCCCCGTCGAAGCCGTTGCGCCAGCCGGCCTGCACGTCGAGATAGCCGAGCGGGCCCTTGCCGGTGCGGTGGCCGACCCACAGGACGTAACCGGCGGCGCCCAGGGGCGCGAGCAGCATGCCGAGCAGGTGCCGCGCGCCGGGCGCGCCGTCCGGGTCACCGCCGCTCCTGCTGCGCACGAACGCCGTGAGCACGGCCACCCACACCGCCGCCGTCACCGCGAGCCCGACCGGCCGGGTCAGCCCGGCCAGCGCCGCCAGGGTCCCGGCCGTCACCCAGCGCCCGGTCAGCACCGCGTACAGCGACCAGGCGGCCAGCGCCGTGAACAGGGACTCGCTGTACGCCATCGACTGCACGATCCCGACCGGCAGCACGGCCCACAGCAGCGCCGCGCACACGCCCGCCCGGGCGCCGTACACGTGGTCCGCCACCGCGAAGATCCCCCAGGCCGCGGCGAGCGAGGCCAGCAGGCTCACGACGAAACCCGCGTCCGCGTACGACAGCGGGGAGACGGCGGCGCCCAGCCGCTCCAGCCAGGGCAGCAGCGGGAAGAAGGCGAGGTTGGAGTGCACGTCGCCGTTCGGCAGCTGCACCTCGTAGCCGTATCCCAGCTCGGCGACCCTGGTGTACCAGAGGGAGTCCCAGCGGGCGGTCAGCAGCGGGTACGCGCTCTTGTCGCGCGCCGCGCTCCACAGGGCCAGGGCGAGCAGGCCCAGGGCGCGCACGGCCGCGTAGCCGAGCAGCGCCGGGGCGGCCCGGCGCAGGGCGCCGGACGGACCCGGGGCGCCGGTGCGGCCCGCGGTGCGCGTTTCAAGATCGGTCACGGGCTCGATTATCTGCCGGTCGGGAGGGCCGCCGTTCCGCCGGGGCGGCCGGGACGGTGGCGGCAGTGGCGCACGCCACACGAGTGACGCGGGATGTGTGAGGCCCGCCACGTGTGCGGTGGCGGGTCTCGCGTACGCTGGCGAGTCACTCGCGTTCCGCTGCACGGCCCGGAGCCCCCGCTCCTCTCCGGCCGAGCCGCCGGGGAGTCCCCACCCCGCGGCCCGCCGGACGCGAGGGAACATCTTGGAGGTACGTACATGTCCGGGACGACCACGGCTGCCGTCGCGCCGCGCCGTCGGGCGGCCGGGGCCGGTGCCAACCGCTGGGTGGTCCTGGTCGTCCTCTGCGTCAGCCTGCTGCTCGTCGCCGTCGACGCGACCGTGCTGCACGTGGCGGTCCCCGCCGTCACCGAGGACCTCAGGCCCGGCGCCATCGAACTGCTCTGGATCGTCGACGTCTATCCGCTCGTCTGCGCCTCGCTGCTGATCCTCTTCGGCACGCTGGGCGACCGGGTGGGCCGCAGACGGATCCTGCTGCTCGGCTACGCCCTCTTCGGCATCGCCTCCGCGCTGGCGGCGCTCGCGGACAGCGCCCAGGTGCTGATCGCGGCCCGCGCGCTGCTCGGCGTCGGCGGCGCCATGATCATGCCGGCGACGCTGTCGATCCTGCGGCAGGTCTTCCCCGACCGGCGGGAACGGGCGCTGGCCATCGGCATCTGGAGCGCCGTGGCCGCGGTCGGCGCGGCGGTCGGACCGCTGCTCGGCGGCTTCCTGCTGGAACACTTCTGGTGGGGCTCGGTCTTCCTCGTCAACATCCCGCTGATGCTGGTCAGCCTGCCGGTGGGGCGGCTGCTGCTGCCCGAGTCGAAGGGCGACGGCCGCGGACCCTGGGACGTGGTCGGCGCGCTGATGGCGGCGGGCGGCCTGTTCGGGGTCGTCCTGGGCGTGAAGCGGCTCGGCGGCGGGGAGCCGGTGGTGAGCCCGCTCACCGTGCTGCCGCTGGTGCTGGGCGCGGCGCTGCTGGCGGGGTTCGTACGGCGGCAGCGACGGCGTACGTATCCGCTGGTGGACCTCGCGATGTTCCGGCGGCCGGCGTTCAGCACGTCGGTGGGGTGCATCGTGCTCGCGATGCTGGCGCTGGTGGGTCTTGAGCTGATCGCGGCGCAGTACCTGCAACTGGTGCTCGGTCTTTCCCCGCTGGAGACCGGGCTGCGGCTGCTGCCGCTCACCTTCGCGGCGATGGCGGCGGGTCTTGCGGGTGCGCGCATGCTGCGGCGCTTCGGGCCGCGGCGGATGGTGTGCGCGGGGTTCTGCCTGACGGCGTTCGCGGTGGTACTGCTGACGGCGATGGGGCGGGCCGACAACTGCGCGCTGCTGCTGACCGGGTTCGTGCTGCTCGGCTTCGGTCTGGAGACGACGCTGTTCGGGGCGTACGAGTCGATGCTGAGCGAGGCGCCGCAGGACCAGTCGGGCGGGGCGGCGGCGATCGGCGAGACCTCGTACCAGCTGGGCGCCGGGATCGGGATCGCCCTGCTGGGCAGCGTGATGAACGCGGCGTACGCGCCCGGGCTGACGGGCGGGGTGCCCGGGGTGCCCGCGTCGGCGTCGGTGGCGGCGGGGCATTCGCTGGGGGAGGCGTACGAGGTCGCCGCGCGGCTCGGCGGGCCCGCGGGGGTGGCGCTGCGGCGGGCCGCCGGGGACGCGTTCGTGCACGGGCTGCACGTGACGTTGGTGGTGAGTGCGGGGTTGCTGCTGCTGGGGGCGGTGATGGCGCTGCGGTTGCCGCGGGTGATGCAGTGCGAGGAGGTGCCGGTGCCGGCGCCTCGGGGGGCCGTGGAGTCCCAGTCGCGCGTCTCGGTGTGAGCCGGGGCGGCGGCCGGGCGTGGGTGGCTGAGGAGCGTCGGCCGCTGCGGGCCGTCTTCGAATGGTCTCCCACCCACGCACCACCCGTTCGCCGCCGGCCGAGGGTGGACGTTTCCCGTGGGGGGCTGTCCGCCGTCGGCGGCTGCGGCTCGTGGGCCGGAGGGGATCGCCCGGCCGGAGCATGGTGGACGTGCGGGGCGCCGCATCGTAACGTCGGCAGCGAGAGCCGTGACTAGCGGCGCTAGTTTTTAACAGCCCGGAGGGTGTCCCATGGCCGCGTCCCCCAAGTTGCCCGCGTTCGACCCCGCCGACCCCCTCGGCCTCGACGACCTGCTCGAACCGGAGGACCTGGCGGTCCGGGACACCGTGCGCGGCTGGGCCGCGGACCGCGTGCTGCCGCACGTCGCGGAGTGGTACGAGAAGGGCGAGCTGCCCGGGATCAGGGAGCTGGCGCGCGAGCTCGGCTCCATCGGCGCGCTCGGGATGTCCCTGGAGGGGTACGGCTGCGCCGGGGCGAGCGCCGTCCAGTACGGGCTGGCCTGTCTGGAGCTGGAGGCGGCCGACTCCGGCATCCGCTCCCTGGTCTCCGTGCAGGGCTCCCTCGCCATGTATGCCATTCACCGCTTCGGGAGCGAGGAGCAGAAGCAGCAGTGGCTGCCGCGCATGGCCGCCGGTGAGGTCATCGGGTGCTTCGGGCTCACCGAGCCCGACCACGGGTCCGACCCGGCCGCCATGCGCACCCGTGCCAAGCGGGACGCCGGCGGGGACTGGGTGCTGGGCGGGCGCAAGATGTGGATCACCAACGGTTCGGTGGCCGGTGTCGCGGTCGTCTGGGCGCAGACCGAGGAGGGCATCCGCGGCTTCGTCGTGCCGACGGACAGCCCCGGTTTCTCCGCGCCCGAGATCAAGCACAAGTGGTCCCTGCGGGCCAGCGTCACCAGCGAGCTGGTCATGGACGACGTACGGCTGCCCGCTGACGCCGTACTGCCGGAGGTGACCGGGCTGCGCGGGCCGCTGAGCTGTCTCTCGCACGCCCGTTACGGAATCGTCTGGGGCTCGATGGGGGCGGCGCGCAGCTCCTTCGAGGCGGCCCTGGAGTACGCGAGGTCGCGGGAGCAGTTCGGGCGGCCCATCGGCGGCTTCCAGCTGACCCAGGCCAAGCTCGCCGACATGGCGGTCGAACTGCACAAGGGGATCCTGCTCGCCCACCACCTCGGGCGGCGCATGGACGCCGGCCGCCTGCGTCCCGAGCAGGTCAGCTTCGGCAAGCTCAACAACGTGCGCGAGGCCATCGACATCTGCCGGACGGCACGGACGATCCTCGGTGCCAACGGGATCTCCCTCGAATACCCCGTGATGCGGCACGCGACGAACCTGGAATCGGTGCTCACCTACGAGGGCACCGTCGAGATGCACCAGCTGGTGCTGGGCAAGGCACTCACCGGACTCGACGCCTTCCGGTGAAAGGCCGGGGTGGGGCGGGGCCGTGGTGCGCGGCCCCGCCTCAGCTCTGGTTGAAGAAACCGTCGGAACGGTGCGCGGCGGGCTCGCCGCTGATGACCTGGGTGTCGGCCGGGCTCAGCAGGAACACCCGGGTGGACACCCGCTCGATCGAACCGCGCAGGCCGAAGATGAGCCCGGCCGCGAAGTCGACCACGCGCTTGGCGTCGGTGCCCTCCATGGCCGTCAGGTTCACGATGACCGGCACCCCGTCCCGGAACAGCTCACCGATGGCCCGTGCGTCCCGGAAGCTGTCCGGGGTGACCGTCGCGATGCGGCGGCCCTTCTCCTCGGCCACGTCCGAGGCCACCTTGACCCGCGGGTCCGTGACCCAGGCGTCGCCGGTCTCGTTTCCCTCGGAGTAGTCGTCGTCGTAGTAACGCTCGTCATCGTTGTCGTCGACGAGGCCGAGCCACGCACTCGCCTTGCGTACCGATCCCATGGACGCCTCCTCTCACAGCGGTCTTTCGTGCTTCCGCATCCCTATGGTCATCCATGATGCGGACGTCGCGCCAAGTGGATAGACGCCGCGCGGGGGGTTTGTGACGGTACTGGTGCACAGCGGATACGTCGAGAGTCCTTGTGTCCCAAGGGTCGTTTCCCAAACGGCTGCTGACTGTGAGTGAAATATGATTCTTCACGGCACACGGGTGAGAGAGGGTGCGTACGGGTGATGGCGGCGGTCGGTACGATGCCGCAGCTCAGCGTCGTACCAACCACGGGGGAGCGTCGTGTTCGGAATCGTCAGACCGTGCCGGCACCGGCTCGGAGAGAGCCTCACGAGCCAGTGGATGGCTCATTTGTGCGGGTTGTGCCTCGCACTGCGCAAGGACCACGGGCAGTTCGCTCGAATAGTGACGAACTATGACGGGCTTCTCATATCGGTTTTGACGGAGGCTCAGGCCGAGCGGGGCGGCGCGGGTGCCGGGCGGCGCACCGCCGGGCCCTGCCCGCTGCGCGGGATGCGCACCGCGTCCGTCGCGCACGGCGAGGGGGCCCGGCTCGCGGCGGCCGTCTCCCTGGTGCTGGCCTCGGCCAAGGTCCGCGACCACGTCGCCGACGGCGACGGCCTGCTGGCCCGCCGCCCGGTGGCACTCGCCGCCCGCCGGATCGCCACCGGCTGGGACGCGGCCGGGGCGCGCGGCGGCAGTGCCGTCGGCTTCGACACCGCCGTACTGGTCGACGCCGTGGACCGGCAGGGCGGCATCGAGGCGCTCGCCGGGCCCGGGACGCCGCTGCTCACCGTGACCGAGCCGACCGAGACCGCGACCGCCGCCGCCTTCGCGCACACCGCGCACCTCGCCGGGCGGCCGCACAACGCCGCGCCGCTCGCCGAGGCCGGACGGCTCTTCGGCAGGCTCGCCCACCTCCTGGACGCCGTGGAGGACCGGGAGGCCGACGCCGCGTCCGGCGCCTGGAACCCGCTCACCGCCACCGGGACGCCGCTCACCGAGGCCCGGCGGCTCGCCGACGACGCCGTGCACGGGGTGCGGCTGGCCCTGCGGGAGGCCGAGTTCACCGACGGGCGGCTGGTGCACCGGCTGCTCGTGCACGAGCTGGGCAATTCCGTGGACCGCGCGTTCGGCACCGTCTCGTGCGCCCACGGCAGCCATCCGTACGCCCCTCCCGGCAGCACCCCGGGCGCCCCCGGTGCACCCGGCGGCCCCGGTGGTCCGATGCCCCCGGAGCCGCCCCGCCGCGACCGGCGCGGGCTGCTCGCGGGCTGCGCCGTGTGGCTCGGGCTGGCCTGCACGTGCCAGATGTGCTGCGGCACCTTCGAGGACCCCTGGAGCCGGCAGCGCAGGGAAGGGCTCTGCTCCAACTGCGACTGCGGCAACTGCTGCGACTGCTGTGACTGCTGCAGCAACTGCTGCGGCGACGACGGGTGCGACTGCGGCTGCGACGGCTGCGACTGCGGCTGCAGCTGCTGAAGTCCCGTCAGTCCCCGTCAGTCCCCGTCAGCCCCCGCCGGACCGGTCATCCGGAGGGGCGACTTCCGGACATCCCCGCCGAGGCGAGGCGGGGTGAACTGCACCGAAGGTCAACGGTCGGTGACGGAGAGTCGGGTAAAAGTCGTTCAAAGCTTGACGGCCGAAAGGCACTCTTGCGCCGACCGGTCGTTCGGCCGAATACTCCAACCTCAGCGCTTGTCAGGAGCACGACGTATCCGGAACCCGGAGGTCCGCCCCTGGCTGCGCCTCACGGGCCCCCGACCCCACAAGAGGGGCCCCCGACTTCCCCTGTGGAGGAACGAAAAGTGAGGATCAAGCGCACCACCCCCCGCAGCGGCATCACGAGACGGACTCGGCTGATCGCCGTATCCACCGGCCTCGTGGCCGCGGCCGCCGTCGCGATCCCCAGCGCGAACGCGGCATCCACCCCGGCCACCTTCAGCGCCGCCGAGCTGAGCAGCGCCGGCAGCGCGGTGCTCAAGGCCGACGTCCCGGGCACCGCCTGGGCCGTCGACAGCAAGTCCGGCCGGGTGCTGCTCACCGTCGACAGCACCGTCTCCCAGGCCGAGATAGCGAAGATCAAGGAGCAGGCCGGCGACAAGGCCGGCGCGTTCACGATCAAGCGCACCCCCGGCACGTTCAACAAGCTCATCCAGGGCGGCGACGCCATCTACGCGAGCAGCTGGCGCTGCTCACTCGGCTTCAACGTCCGGGCCAGCAACGGCACCGAGTACTTCCTGACCGCCGGTCACTGCACCGACGGCGCCGGGGCCTGGCGCGCCAGCTCCGGAGGCACCGTCATCGGACAGACGGCGGGCTCCAGCTTCCCGGGCAACGACTACGGCATCGTGCAGTACACGGGCTCCGTCTCCCGGCCCGGCACCGCCAACGGCGTGGACATCACCCGCGCCGCCACCCCGAGCGTGGGCACCACCGTCATCCGTGACGGCTCCACCACCGGCACCCACAGCGGCCGGGTCACCGCCCTGAACGCCACCGTCAACTACGGCGGCGGCGACATCGTCTCGGGCCTGATCCAGACCACGGTCTGCGCCGAGCCCGGCGACTCCGGCGGTTCGCTCTACGGCAGCAACGGCACCGCGTACGGTCTGACCTCCGGCGGCAGCGGCAACTGCTCCTCCGGCGGTACGACGTTCTTCCAGCCGGTGACGGAGGCCCTGAGCGCCTACGGCGTCAGCGTCTACTGAGTCGGTCTGTCCCGAGCCCCCGCACACCGCGGCGACGGTGTGCGGGGGCTCTCGCGTGCCAGCGGTGGCCGCGGGGGTGCGCGGTGCCTGCGGTGTTCGCGGTGGTGTCCGCCGGTGCGGCCGTCGCGCGAATCCTGCGGAAGGCGACATGAATGGTGAAGGCCCTGTGACCACACTGGAGTTGTCGTGCGCACGTCCTGATGGCGACCTTGTGTGCGGCCTGTGGAATCGGAAGAGTTAACGATCGTCAACCAGCCTTCCGGTTCACGGGGTCCCCACAACCTCGTGGACCGACCCCCCACAGGAGGACGTGAGTTGAAGCACCGACGCATACCCAGGCGGCGGGTCGCCGTGGTAGGTGCGGGCATCACCGCACTGGTCGCGGCCGGGGTCACCTTCCAGACCGCGAACGCCAGCGAGGCCCCCACGGCCGCGGCGCCCGAGACCCTGTCGGTCACGGCGGCCGGAAAGCTCGCTTCCACGCTGATCGGTGACCTCGGCACCGACGCGGCGGGCACGTACTACGACGCGCAGGCCAAGAACCTGATCGTCAACGTGCTCGACGAGAACGCCGCGCAGACCGTCGAGGAGGCCGGCGCCAAGGCGAGAGTCGTCGAGAACTCGCTCGCCGACCTGAAGAGCGCGCGCACCACCCTCACCGAGGACGCGACCATCCCGGGCACGTCCTGGGCGACCGACCCGACCACCAACAAGGTCGTCGTCACCGCCGACCGCACGGTCTCCGAGGCCGAACTGGCCAAGCTGACCAAGGTGGTCGACGGGCTGGGCGCCAAGGCCGAGCTGAAGCGGACCAAGGGCGAGTACAAGCCCTTCGTCGCGGGCGGCGACGCCATCACCGGAGGCGGCGGGCGCTGCTCGCTCGGCTTCAACGTGACCAAGGGCGGCGAGCCGTACTTCATCACCGCGGGCCACTGCACCGAGTCCATCTCGACCTGGTCGGACTCCTCCGGGAACGTCATCGGCGAGAACGCGGCGTCCAGCTTCCCGGACAACGACTACGGCCTGGTCAAGTACACCGCCGACGTGGACCACCCGAGCGAGGTGAACCTCTACAACGGTTCCTCGCAGGCCATCTCGGGCGCCGCCGAGGCCACCGTCGGCATGCAGGTGACCCGCAGCGGCTCCACCACCCAGGTGCACGACGGGACGGTGACCGGCCTGGACGCCACCGTGAACTACGGCAACGGCGACATCGTCAACGGCCTGATCCAGACCGACGTCTGCGCCGAGCCGGGCGACAGCGGCGGCTCGCTCTTCTCGGGCGACCAGGCCATCGGCCTCACCTCCGGCGGCAGCGGCGACTGCACCTCGGGCGGCGAGACCTTCTTCCAGCCGGTGACGGAGGCCCTGTCGGCCACCGGTACGCAGATCGGCTGAGCGGCACCCGCACCCCTGTGAAGTCCCGTCCCGCGCGCGAGGGGCGGGACTTCCGCGTGTCCGCGTGTCCGCGTGTCCGCGTGGGCTTCCGGGAGTCCGCCCGGGGGCCCGTGCGCGTACGGCGGTCAGCCGGCCGAAGTGGGCGGCGTGGGCGGTGTGGCCGGCGTGGGCGGCAGCTCCTCCTGCCGCCCCGGGCGCGGCAGCACGGCCGCCAGCATCGTGATCACCGTGCCCGCGACCGCCCACGCCCACAGCACCAGCAGGGAGACGGTCACGTCGTTGCCCCTGAAGTAGGCGATCGAGCGGGCCGTCCAGGTGCCCGCGCCGGGCGGCAGCCACGGGCCGATCGCCTTCCAGAACGGCGGCAGCATCGGCAGCGGGAAGGCGCCGCCCGCGCTCGGGTTGCCCGCGATCACCACCAGCAGGATCGCCAGACCGATGCCGACGATCCCGAAGACGCCCTGGAGGGCGAGCGTGGCGGCGCCCACCGCGAAGGTGATCAGCGCGCCGAGTCCCCACAGATCCACCACGCTGCCGGGCAGCGCGCCCAGGATCGGCCCGATGATCACCGCGCCGCCGAGCCCGCCGACGATCGCGACCAGGGCCATCACGATCAGCCGGATCGCCGCCCGGCGCGGGTTGGCCGGCCGGGCACCGGTGCTGATCGCCAGGATCGAGGCGCACAGATAGCCGCCGACGCACCAGCCCACGACCAGGTAGAAGGACGACAGCCCGTCGAAGTCGTGGGGCGAGGCCGGGGCCGTGTCGACCACCCGCACCGTGCGCCGCTCGGCCTGCTCCGCCTTGCCGACGATGCCCTCCAGGGTGGTGGCGAGGACGGTGCCGCCGCCGGAGGCGACCAGCAGGGTGTCCCGCCCGCCCTCGGGGTTCACGACCAGGGCGCCGTCGATCTCCCGGTTCATGATCTGCCGCCGGGCGGCCGCCTCGTCGGTCACCGTGCGCGGGTCCAGCGGGGAGCCGGGCAGCCGTTCCAGCCGGTCGACCGTCCGCTCGGCCGCCGCCCCGGGGGCGACCACCCCGAAGGGCACGTCCTTCGGCCTCGGGTCGTGCAGCGCCCCCACGTAGGAGGCGATGAACAGCAGCTGGAGCGCGATCACGCCGAGCACCAGCAGGGTGGCCCGCGGGGTGACGGCGTCCTTCACCTCACCGAGGAAGGAGCCGCTTCGCGTGCCGGGGCCCGGTGTGTGTGACATGTCCCCACAGTCCTGGTCGGGGGGCGTTTGCGCAGGTGGGGCGGGGCCGAACGGATGTCGTACACGCATTCGAGGTTGGGGGTATGGTGGGTGAGTAGCTGGGAACAGGCGTTCGATAATGGCGTTCGGGCATACGTGGTCATGCGTCGGTTCATGAGTCGGGAGGTGCGTGATGCCGGGTTTCACGCATCTGCACACCGTCTCCGGGTTCTCCGCCCGCTACGGCGCCTCCCACCCGGAGCGGCTGGCCGAGCGTGCCGTCGAGCGGGGCATGGACGCCCTCGCCCTCACCGACCGCGACACCCTCGCGGGCACCGTCCGCTTCGCCAAGGCCTGCGCGAGGGCGGGCGTCCGCCCCCTGTTCGGCGCGGAGCTGGCGGTGGCGGCCCCCGAGCCCGAAACCGACCGCACGGAGACCTCCGTACGCCGGGACCGGCGCCGCGTGCCCGTGCGCGGCGGCGCCTTCGTCGACGAGTCGGCCCCGCGGGTGACCTTCCTCGCCCGCGACGGCGCCCGCGGCTGGGCCGACCTGTGCCGCCTGGTCTCCGCCGCCCACACGGCGGAGGGCACCCCGCTGCTGCCCTGGCCCGACAACCACGCCGACGGCCTGACCGTCCTGCTCGGCCCCGACTCCGACGTCGGCCGCGCCCTCGCCGCCGGGCGTCCCGACCGCGCGGCGCGGCTCCTCGCCCCCTGGCGGGAGGTCTACGGCGACGCCCTGCGCCTGGAGGCCGTCTGGCACGGCCGCGAGGGCACCGGCCCCGGCTCCCTGCGGCTGGCCTCCCGCACCGTCGGCTTCGCCGCCGAGCAGGGCGTGCGGCCGGTGCTCTCCAACGCCGTCCGCTACGCCGATCCCGGCCAGGGCCAGGTCGCCGACGTCCTGGACGCCGCCCGCCGCCTGGTCCCCATCGACGCCACCGGGGAACTGGACTCCGGCGAGGCCTGGCTCAAGGACGCCGGTGCCATGGGGCGCGCCGCCGAGCGGATCGTCGAGTCCGCGGGCTTCAGGCGCGAGACCGCCCACCGCCTGCTGGAGCAGACCCGGGCCACGGCCGCCGAGTGCCTGGTCGACCCCGAGGACGACCTCGGCATGGGCGCCGTCCACTTCCCCGAACCGCACCTCGTGGGCGCCGGCCGCCGCACCGCCCAGCGGGCGCTCGCCTCCCGGGCGGCGGCGGGCATGGTGCGGCGCGGCTACGACCGGCGCCGGGACCACCGGGAGTACTGGGAGCGAATGCACCACGAGCTGGACATCATCGCCCACCACGGCTTCGCCTCGTACTTCCTCACCGTCGCCCAGGTCGTGGACGACGTACGGCACATGGGCATCCGGGTCGCCGCGCGCGGCTCCGGCGCGGGCTCGCTCGTCAACCACCTGCTCGGCATCGCGCACGCCGACCCGGTCGAGCACGGGCTGCTGATGGAGCGGTTCCTGTCCAAGGAGCGGGTGGTGCTGCCCGACATCGACATCGACGTGGAGTCCGCGCGCCGCCTGGAGGTCTACCGCGCGATCATCGGCCGCTTCGGCACCGAGCGGGTCGCCACCGTCGCCATGCCGGAGACGTACCGGGTGCGCCATGCCATCCGCGACGTGGGCGCCGCCCTGTCCATGGACCCGGCCGAGATCGACCGGGTCGCCAAGTCCTTCCCGCACATCCGCGCCCGCGACGCCCGTGCGGCGCTGGAGGAGCTGCCCGAGCTGAAGGAGCTGGCGGGGGAGCAGGAGCGGTACGGCAAGCTCTGGGAGCTGGTCGAGGGCCTCGACGCCCTCCCGCGCGGCGTCGCCATGCACCCCTGCGGCGTCCTGCTCTCCGACGCCTCCCTGCTCTCCCGTACGCCGGTCATGCCGACCAGCGGCGAGGGCTTCCCGATGGCTCAGTTCGACAAGGACGACGTGGAGGACCTGGGGCTGCTCAAGCTGGACGTGCTCGGGGTGCGGATGCAGTCGGCGATGGCGCACGCGGTCGCCGAGGTGAAGCGGGCGACCGGCACCGAGGTCGACCTGGACGCCGTGCCGGAGGGCGACCCGGCGACGTACCGGATGATCCGGTCCGCCGAGACGCTGGGCTGCTTCCAGATCGAGTCGCCGGGCCAGCGGGACCTGGTGGGGCGGCTCCAGCCGTCGACCTTCCACGACCTCGTGGTCGACATCTCGCTCTTCCGGCCGGGTCCGGTCGCCGCCGACATGGTGCGGCCGTTCATCGAGGCCCGGCACGGACGGGCGCCGGTGCGCTACCCGCACGAGGACCTGGCGGAGCCGCTGGCGGGGACGTACGGGGTGGTCGTCTTCCACGAGCAGATCATCGACATCGTCGACATCATGACCGGCTGCGGGCGCGGCGAGGCGGACCGGGTGCGACGCGGTCTGTCCGACCCGGAGTCGCAGGGGCGGATCAAGGTGTGGTTCGCCCAGCACGCGACGGCGAACGGCTATGACGCGGAAACGATCCAGCGGACCTGGGAGATCGTCGAGGCCTTCGGCAGCTACGGCTTCTGCAAGGCGCACGCCGTCGCCTTCGCCGTGCCGACCTACCAGTCGGCGTGGCTGAAGGCCCACCACCCGGCCGCCTTCTACGCCGGCCTGCTCACCCACGACCCCGGCATGTACCCCAAGCGGCTGCTGCTGGCGGACGCGCGGCGGCGCGGGGTGCCGATCCTGCCCTTGGACGTGAACAAGTCGGGGGTCGCACACCGGATCGAACTGGTGTCTGATTCGTCGTCCCGCCGGAAGAAGGTGTGGGGCCTGCGTCTCGCCCTCTCCGACGTGCACGGCATCAGCGAGGCCGAGGCGGAGCGGACCGCCGCAGGGCAGCCCTACGCCTCCCTGCTCGACTTCTGGGAACGGGCCCGTCCCAGCAGGCCGCTGGCCGGACGGCTCGCCCAGGTCGGCGCGCTGGACGCGTTCGGCGCCAACCGCCGCGACCTGCAACTGCACCTGACCGAACTGCACCGCGGCGCCCGGGGCGGACGCGGCGACCAGCTCCCGCTCGCCGGCGGCCGCAAGACCGCCTCCGCCGGACTGCCCGACCTCACCTCGGCGGAGAGGCTCAGCGCCGAACTGGGCGTGCTCTCCATGGACGCCTCGCGCAACCTGATGGACGACCACCGCACCTTCCTGCGCGAGCTGGGCGTGGTGTCGGCCAAGCGGCTGCGCGAGGCACGGCACGGGGAGACGGTGCTGGTCGCGGGCGCCAAGGCGGCCACCCAGACCCCGCCGATCCGCTCCGGGCGCCGGGTCATCTTCTCCACCCTGGACGACGGCTCCGGACTGGTCGACCTCGCCTTCTTCGACGACTCCCACGACGCCTGCGCGCACACCGTCTTCCACTCCTGGCTGCTGCTGGTGCGCGGGGTGGTGCAGCGGCGCGGCCCGCGCAGCCTCAGCGTGGTCGGCTCGGCGGCGTGGAACCTCGCCGACCTGCTGGAAGTGCGCCGGGAGGAAGGGCTGGAGGGCGTCGCCGCCCGGCTGGCCGGAACGGGCGGAGGCCAGGGGGGCGACGATCCCGAGGGCGGCCCGGCGCGCCGCCGCCTCGCCGGTTCGGACGGGCAGCCCGCGCCGGCCGGCTCCGCGGCCCAGGACCCGGTGGAGCAGCGGAGGATCCGCATGTCCACCGGGTACGAGATGCACCCCTGGGCCGATCTGCGCCCCGCGGGCGAAGGGCCCGCGGTCGGAAGGAAGTTGTGGCACCAGAGTCCGGGGAGTGCGGGATGACGATTCTCTGCGTACGTTTCCAGCTGCCGCCGATGTACGAGGCGGCCCTGCCCGAACTGCTCGGGCTCCTGGAGGAGTTCACGCCGGTCGTCGAGGCGCTGCCGCCGGACGGCGCGCTGGCCGACCTGCGCGGCGCCGAGCGGTACTTCGGGCGCGACGCCGTGGAACTGGCCTCGGTGATCCGGGTCCGCGCCCTCGCGCTGTACGGCGTGGACTGCGTGATCGGCGCCGGGCCCGGCCCGATGCTGGCCCGCATGGCGCTGCGCGACGCCCGGCCCGGACTGACCCGCGCGGTCCCCGGCGGCGAGGAGCGGGACTTCCTCGCGGGCAAGCCCGTCGCCGCGCTGCCCGGCGTCGGCACCGCGACCGCCCGCACCCTGTGCGAGTACGGCCTCGACACCCTCGGCCGGGTCGCCGCCGCGCCGCTGTCCACGCTCCAGCGCCTGGTCGGCGCGAGGTCCGGCCGGGAGCTGCACGAGAAGGCGAACGGCGTCGACCGCGGCCGGGTCGTGCCCAACGGAGTCTCCCGCTCGCTGGCCGCCGACCGCTCCTTCGACCGCGACGAACTCGACCCCGGCCGCCACCGCCGCGCCCTGCTCTCGGCCGCCGGGGAACTGGGCGCCCGGCTGCGCGCCGTGCACAAGGTCTGCCGCACCCTGACCCTCACCGTGCGCTACGCCGACCGGTCGGCCACCACCCGCAGCCGCACCCTGAAGGAGCCGACCGCGCACTCGGCGGCCCTGACCCGGACCGCCTACGACCTGTACGAGGCGCTCGGCCTCCAGCGCGCCCGGGTCCGCTCGATCGCCCTGCGCGCCGAGGGCCTGGCCCCCGCCGAACAGGCCTCCCACCAGCTCACCTTCGACCCCGTGGACGAGAAGGTCCGCCGGATCGAGGAGGTCGCGGACCGCGCGCGGGCGAAGTTCGGGCCGAAGGCGGTGATGCCGGGGTCGTTGGCGGCGTGAGGCCCCCGCGGGTCAGTTGGCCCACGGGGGAGTGATCCGGGTGCCGTCGGCCAGCTCCGCCGTCAGGCCGACGGAGGTGGTGACCCAGGAGGTCGCGGTCCGGCCGGCGGGGTTCTCGACGGCGAAGACGGCGCCGGCGTTGATGATCACCGTGTCCCCCGCGGTGACGCGCTCGGTGCGGCCGTCGAGGGTGATCAGCAGCTCGCCGGTGAGCAGGTGGAAGATCTCCTCCCGGCTGACCGTGTGCGCGGGCGCCTTCGTCCCCGCCGGGATCTCGCCCCGCCAGGCGCACAGCTCCTTGCCGCCGGTGCGGGGGCTCGCGTACGAGACGAAGCGGGTGCCGTGGATCTCGTGGGTGGTGCCTTCGGACGAGCGGACGACGGGCATGACGGGCTCCTCTGGGACTTATGGTCAAGTAGCTTGACTACCTCTGCGCCCCTTATGGTCAAGCTGCTTGACCAATGTGTCAAGGGTGCTTCAATGCCCCCGTGCAGAACTCCGACGCCATGGCCCTCACCGCCGCCCTGCTCGCCGCGGCCGGCGGGCTCACGCAACGCATCCACGAGGGTGTCGTCGCCCGCGGCTTCGAGGGTGTGCGGCCCGCGCACGGTTTCGCCTTCGCCCGGCTCGCCCCGGACGGCGCGACGGTCACCGACCTGGCGGTGCACCTGGGCGTGACCAAGCAGGCCGCCAGTCAGCTCGTCGACGAACTGGTCGGCAAGGGGTACGTCGAGCGCCGGCCGCATCCCGCCGACGCGCGCGCCCGGCTCGTCGTGCTGACGGAGGCGGGGCGCGCCTGTACCCAGGCCGCGGAGGAGGCGGCGGCGGAGGCCGTGGGCTCCTGGGCCGACGTGCTCGGCGAGGACGGGGTGCGGGTGCTGGCCGACGGTCTGCTGCGGGTGGCGCCGGGCGGGCCGATCCGGCCCGCCTGGTGATCCCCGCCCCTTGTCACCTGCGACGCCGACGGCGTTGGTCAGCGCCGTCCTCGCCACGAAGTACGACGAGGTGGTCACGCCGTACCGCAGCCAGTTCCTCGACGGCCCCGGCGTGCGCAACGTCCTGCTGCAGGACCTGTGTCCGCTCGACCTCTCCGAGCACCTGGCGATCGGGCTGTTCGACCGGATCGCCTTCCACGAGGTGACCAACGCCCTGGACCCGGCGCACGCCACGCCCACCACCTGCGCCTCGGTCTTCGGCTGACGGGCGCCCCGGCACTCCGGCTCACGCCACGCGGGGGCTCGTCCGGCCTGAGCCGCCGGACGAGCCCCCGCGTTCCCCGTGTCCCCCGGGTCCGGGTCAGCCGCTGTGCCTGCCTCCGGTGGCCCGACGGCGCACCGACGCGAACAGCACGGCCGCGCCGAGCGCCAGAGCGGCGGCGCCGCCGACCGCGAGGTAGGGCGTGGTGCTGTCCCCGCCGGTCTCGGCGAGGTTCTGGGCGCCCCCGCCGGCGGCCTTGACCTGGTTGGGCTCCCCGTCGGACGCACCGGCCGCGGCGGCCCCGGAAGCCGGAGCGGCCGGGTCGGCCGGGTCGGTCGTCGTCTCGGCGTCCTGGTCACCGTGGCCGTGGTGCTCGATGGTCGACTTCTCGGCGGCGGCCGCGATCTGCTCCTCGGACGGAACGGACGCCTCGGGGGCCGGAGCGGCGGCGCCCGCGGAGCCGTCGGCCGCCGTGCCGTTGTCGCTGCTGCTGCTGCCGCTGCCACCGGTGCCGCCGAAGGTGACGTCCGAGCAGGAGTAGAACGCCTCCGGGCTGTCCGAGCGCTGCCACACCGCGTACAGCAGGTGCTTGCCGGACCGCTCGGGCAGCGTGCCGGAGAAGGTGTAGAAACCGCCCGAGGCCACCGGGTCGGTGGAGGTCGCCACCGGCGCGGACAGGTCCAGGTCACCCCAGCCCAGCGGCTTGGACGGGTCGTAGCCGGGCTTGGTGATGTACACCTTGAAGGTGCCCTTGTGCGGGGCCGTCACACGGTACTTGAAGGTGTACGAGCCGCTGCTCACGCCGGTCGCGGGCCAGTCGGCGCGGGCCAGGTCCAGGCCCTTGAACGCCGGGTCGTTGGCGCTGCACAGCTTGCCGTCCGGGATCAGTTCCTGGTGCTTGCCCGCGGCGTTGCCGATGCGGATGCCGTTCCAGTCGTAGAGCGCCTGGGTGCCGCCCGCCGCGACCGCCGCCTTGCACGCGGCCGACTTCGGGTTCTCGGGTCCCTCGGCGTGGCACTGCGACACCCGGCTGACCGGGTCGCCCATCGAACCGTGCGCCGCGGCGGGGGCGGCGGCCAACGTGGTCAGGGCGAGCGGGGCGAGACCGGCGACGGCGACGGCGGCGACCCTGCGGGGCGCGGACGGTGCGGGCATGGGGAACTCCTCGAAACGGTCACTGGGGATTGCGGAACTCGGGCCGGAACCCGTGGGGTTGATCAGCAAGCTAGCCCCAAGAAACCGTGAAATCGCCTGCTGGAGGCGGGTGACGGAGATCCTTATGGTCGCGTTAAGGGAGTGCTCAGGCTGGGCTGAGGTAGCTACCGTTCACGGCATGGAACGAGAGCAGATCCGGCAGGCGGTCACCGCGGACGTACCGGCGGTGAAGGCCGTCACCGACGCCGCCTACCGCCCCTACATCGAGCGCATCGGAGTGGTGCCGCAGCCCATGGAGGCGGACCACGCGGCGAATGTGGCGGCCGGGAAGGTGTTCGTCACCGAGGAGCCCGGCTCGGGCCCCGCGGGACCCGTGGGACTCGTCGTCCTGGAGGCGCACGCCGACCACCTGTTCCTCGACAGCATCGCCGTCCACCCTGACGCACACGGCAGGGGCGTGGGGCGGCGGCTGCTGCGGTTCGTGGAGGCGCACGCGCGGACGCTGGGCCTGCCCGAGGTCAGGCTCTACACGAACGCGATGATGTGGGAGAACCAGGAGATCTACCCGAGGTACGGGTACGAAGTCGTGGCACGCCGGGTGGACGGGCCCTACGACCGCGTCCACTACCGCAAGCGGCTGGTCTGAGGCGTCTCATGGCCGACCTGCCGGTCAGCTCTCCGGCCACCAGGTGCGCGCGATGTCCTTGCGGACCTCCGGGCGCCCGGAGGGGCGCTCGTCGATCTCCTCGCGGACTCGGCGGGCGTCGGTCTTCTTCAGGGGCTTCTGCACGGTCAGACGGCGCATGGCTGCCTCCTTACGGATCCACCGGGTTCCGCGTTCTCACGGAGGTAGACCCTTTCCCCGAGACTCACTCATCGATGCATGCCTGTCAGTGGCGGTTGTCACGTTCCCGGTCCCCGACTCCGTTGTCAGTGGCGGGTGTCACCCTGGGCGCATGAGTGGGAACAGTGACGAAGTGACCGCACCGGGTGTCGACTGGGACGCGCTGGCGGCCTCCTTCGACGACGAACCGGACCACGGCCTGCGCGACGCGGAGGTGCGCCGGGCCTGGGCCGCCCGGCTGGCCTCCTGGCTGCCCGAGCGGCCCGGCGACGTCCTCGACCTGGGCTGCGGCACCGGCAGCCTGTCACTCCTCGCCGCCGAGCAGGGCCACCGCGTCACCGGCGTCGACCTCTCCCCGGCCATGGTGGAGCGGGCCAGGGCCAAACTGGCCGGTCGTGACGCGGTGTTCCTCACCGGTGACGCGGCGGCACCGCCCGTGGGCGAGCAGCGCTTCGACGCCGTGCTGGTCCGGCACGTCCTGTGGACGCTGCCCGATCCCGGCCGTGCCCTGCGCCACTGGCGGCAGTTGCTGCGCCCCGGAGGGCGGCTGGTCCTGGTCGAGGGCGTGTGGGGGAGCGTCGCCCCGGTCGGCATACCCGCCGACCGGCTCACCGCCCTGCTCGCCCCGCTCGCCGGACAGGTGCGCGTGCAGCGGCTGTCGGACGACCCCTCGCTGTGGGGCAGGGAGGTGAGCGACGAGCGGTACGCGGTGGTGGCGACGTACGGGTGAGCCGCGCGGCACGCCGTGCCGGCGGGCGGTGCCTATGGGTTGTGTCTATCGGTTGTGCTCTTGACTGCGTCTACGGGCCCGGTGAAGCAGTCACTCCAGCAGGCCGGTGAAGCCGTCCCCGCGGGCCAGCCGCTCCAGTTCGTCCAGCGCGGCCACCGCGGCGTCGGCGGCCCCGGGGTCCCGGTCCGCCAGCCCGCTCTCGGCGAACTCGTCCTCGTCCAGGCGCCGGACGTCCGTGCCGTCGGCGGAGCGCCACAGGTCCAGGTCGAGATCCTCGACGACCAGCTCGGTGCCGGCCAGGACGGCGGGGCGGGTGACGTCGCAGTACCAGCCCTTCAGCGCACCGGCCGCGCTCCGCACCTCCTTCACCGCGTACCAGCGGTCGCGCCAGTAGTACTCGGTGAAGACGTCCCCCGCCTCGAAGCGCACGAAGCCGAAGTCGCGCACGCCGTCACCGGCCCAGGGGGCGCGGACGGCGAGGCGGGTGCCGTCGTCGTGCAGCAGCGTGGCCGCGTACCGGATCTTCGTCCGGCCCGCCTTGACCAGTGCGACGCTCACCTCGGTCGCCGGTTCAGCCGAGTTCGCGGACATGGCGCACCTCCGTCGCGCGGATCTCGTACCCGAGCCACTTGTTGATGGCGAGCATCGGGCCGTTGTCGGTGTCGTTGCCGGTGAGCGCCTCCGTGTACCCGGCCGCGCGGGCCCGGCGCAGGGAGTCGGTCTTGGCGAGCTTGGCCAGGCCCCGGCCGCGCTGTGCGCGGACCGTGCCGGTCATCGCGGTCGCGTACCGGGTGCCGTCGGTGTAGGCGACGCTGAACGCGGCCGGGCGGCCGTCGACGACCACGACCGTGGTCAGTTCCCGGTCGAGCAGCGGGTGCCGCCAGGTCTCCGCGAGCCAGGCCTCGTAGTCCGTGAACTCGACGTCCACGTCACTCGGTTCGTCCGCGACCGTCTCCGCGTCCAGCTCGAACATGGGCCGGGGGTCGTCCGCGTAGTCGGCGGCGGTGCGCAGCTCGACACCCGGGGGAGGGGACGAGGGGGGCGGGAGCGTGGCGTTCGCCAGGTCCAGCCGGAGGAAGTGCGAGGCACGCCGCCGTCGGTAGCCGTGCCGTTCGGCGAAGGCCAGGTGGGCGGGTTCGTCCAGGACCCAGGAGTACAGCTTCGTCGCGCCCTCGCCGGTCAGGTACTCCTCGGCGGTACGCACCAGCAGGCCGCCGGCGCCGCGCCGGAACCGTTCCGGATCGACGTAGATGTTCAGGTACGCCTGACCGGGCTCCGGGCTGTCGTGCACCAGCCCGATCTGGGCCGTGCCGATCACCTCCCCGTCCTCCTCCGCGACCAGGGACCGGCTCCGGGCGTCCGGGTGGGTGTGCGCGAGCCGGTGCACGACGGCCTCCGGCGTCCACAGGATGAACGGCAGGGCCCGATGGCGGACCCGGGCGAAGGCCGCCACGTCGGCCGGGTCGTCGGAACGCAGGTCGCGTGCGAGAACGGTCATGGTGGCGCACGCTACGGCGGCCGGCTGGTCGGGTGCCTCTCATTTTCCCGGGGATACGGGACAATCGCCGGGTGACCTTGAAGATCCGTATCGACGACGGCACGCCGCCCTACGAGCAGGTGCGCGCGCAGATCTCCGAACAGGCGCGGTCCGGGGCGCTGCCGGTCGGCCACCGGCTGCCCACCGTGCGCGGACTGGCCGAGTCCCTGGGGCTCGCCGCGAACACGGTCGCCAAGGCCTACCGGGCGCTGGAGGCGGACGGGGTGATCGAGACGCGGGGGCGCAACGGAACGTTCGTCGCCGCCGCGGGCTCGGCGGCGGAGCGGGAGGTGGCCGGCGCGGCCCAGGGGTATGCCGAGCGGGCCCGGCGGCTCGGGCTCAGCGAGGGGGACGCGCTCGCCGCGGTGCGGG
>NZ_JAIOJZ010000049.1 GCF_020404845.1 Streptomyces hyderabadensis
CGTATCCCGGGCCGGTGCCGGTCCCCCACCCGGCACCGGCCCCGCAGCCCGCGCCCGCCCCGGTGCCGGCGCCCGCCGCAGCCGCCGGGTATCCACCGCCCGTCGGCCCCACCCCGCCCGGCGTCCCGGCCCGCGGCGGTCTCACCGCCGCCCAGGTCAGGGGCACCAACGGTCTGGAGTCGGTGCCGGCGACGGGCTGGCCGCACACGGCCGGGATGGGCCAGGCGGGCTGATCCCGCCGGGCGTCCCTATCCGGCCGAGGCGGCCGGGGAGGCCGGAGTGTCCGACGGCGTCGGGCAGGGGGAGCCCGTCGGGGCGTCCGTGGGATCGGGCGAGGCGGACGGGGAGGACCCCGAGTCCGTGGAGCAGTCGTCCGTCGGGGTCGGCGAAGGGCTCGGGTCGGTCGGGTCCGGCGAGGGGTCCGGGGTCTCGGTGGGCGGCTCGGACGTGCCCGGGTCCGTCGGGAGCGCCGTCGGGGAGGACGGGTCCGGGGACGTGGACGGCACGGGGCGGGACGGGGACGGCCCGGGACTGTCCGGTGTGGTGCCCGGGTCGGGACCGATGTCGATGCCGTCGTCCCCGCCGCCACCACCGCCCTTCCCGCCCCCGGGCCCGCCGCCGCTGCCGCCGCTCTCGCCGTCGACGGGCTCGGTCGCCGGGGTGTCGCCGCCCGCGCCGGGGCTCTTCGGGACGACGCCCTCGCCGTCGGGGACGGTGTGGACTCCCCGGCGGTAGAACTCCAGCCAGTGCCTGACCAGTCCGAGGTAGGTGCGGGAGTTGTTGTAGCTGAGGATCGCCCGGTCCAGGTCCGCCGCCCGGGCCAGGTCCCGGTCCCCGGCGCACAGGTAGTGCCCGGCCGCCAGTGCGGCGTCGAAGATGTTGTTGGGGTCGGCACGGCCGTCCCCGTTGCCGTCCGCGCCCCAGCGGGCCCAGGTGGACGGCAGGAACTGCATCGGGCCCACCGCCCGGTCGTAGACCGTGTCGCCGTCGTGGACGCCGCCGTCGGTGTCCCGGATCAGGGCGAAGCCGCGGCCGTTGAGGGGCGGTCCGGTGATGCGGCCGAGGGTCGTGCCGTTCCGGTCGACGGCGCCGCCGCGTGCCTGGCCGGACTCGACCTTGCCGATCGCCGCGAGCAGTTCCCAGGGCAGCCGGCAGCCCGGGTCCGTCCTGCCGACGGCGGTCTCGGCGGCGCGGTAGGCGCGCAGCACGGTGGCCGGGATGCCCGACTGGGCGCGGATCTGCGGCTCGAGTGCGCCGGTGGCCGCCGATCCGCCGTCCCGGGTCGTCAGGGGCGGGATCTCGGTGTGGTACGAGCCGTCGCCGGGCGGGGCGAGTTCGGCGAAGGGGCCGCCCGTCGTGGGCGCGTTCAGGTCGTCGGCCGCCGTTCCGGCGTGGGTGTCCTCGGGATCGCCGGTGAGGCCGGGGGCCTGGGACGCGGTGAGGGCCGCCATGGCCGCCACCGCGAGGGCGGTCGTGCGCAGTCCCTTGCGGGCCCGCCCGCGGTACAGGCGTCGGGCACGGCGTACGGGCATGGTCGTCACTCCTGTCGGATCCGTCGGAGGTGCGGGCGCAGGGCGGGCAGGGGGTTCGGTCGGGCGTGCCGTCGGGCGTGCGGCTCAGCGGCCGAAGGTGTCGAGGGCGGAGATCAGCCAGCGTCCGTCGCGGTGCACGACGTCGACGGCGAGCATGGCCGCCGCGTACACGCCGTCGTCCTGGGCGGCGTCCTCGCCGGCCGTGCCCTTCTTGCCGCTGGTGGCGACGCTGCTCTGGTCGGCGTAGACGAGGACCCGCGCCCGGTCGCCGTCGATCCGTTCGACCGCGCTCTCGGTGACGGTCGTGGTGATCACGGCCTTCTGCACGTCGGCCCGGTCCCGGACGTCGGCGAGCAGTTCCCGGTGCTGGTCGACGGCCTTGCCGGTCAGGAGGTCCTTCGCCGCCTTGTCGAGGGCACCGGGGTCGGTGTGGTCGTAGGAGAAGAGGCGGTCGACGGCCTTGGTCACCTGCCCTTTGATCTCGCTGGTGCGGGCGAGGTCGGTCAGCGCGGTGTTGCTCCGCGCGGGCTCGGACCTCAGCCCGTCGGCCTTCGCGTGCGCCCAGCCCGCGAAACCGCCGAGCAGCACGGTGAGCGCGCAGAGCAGGACGAGGACCGGCGGACGGCGGCGCGGCCGACGCCCGGCGGCCTTCGGGGCCTCGGACGCGGGCGAGTCGCCGGTGGCGGCCGGAGCGGGCTCCAGGACGGCGGTGGCGCCGCGCCTGCCGGTTGGGACCGGCGTGCGCTCGGCGCGCTCCGTGCCTTCCGGGCGTCCCGCGGGGGCGGCGGGCCGGGTCTCGCGGGCCTGGCGGCGCCGCTGGCGGTTGATGTGGTGACGGGTCGTCGACATGGTGCGGTGTCCTCCTCGCTGCGGCCGGCTTCGCGGTACGGAACCGGGTCAGCCGGTCGATGTGCCGCCGACGGGTGCCTGTCCCAGGGCGCTCAGCTTCCACCGGCCGTCGGTCCGGGTGAGTTCGCCGAGCATGCGGCTGTCCTTGTCGCTCTTCGCGCCGTCGGCCGCCTGGACGGTGACGCGCAGGGCGACCAGCACCCGGGCGCGTCCGGCGCGGTCGTCGAGTTCGGTGACGGCGCCGGACAGCACCCGGGCGGTGCTCACCGTCTTCGCCTCCTTCACCTGTGCGGCGAACTCGTCGCGACCGGAGGCCAGTTGCTCGTGCAGTTCGCCGGTGGTCGACGACTCCCACAGGTCCAGGCCGCGCTTCAGCTCGCGGTGGTCGAGCGTGTTCAGGTTCTGCACGGCCTGTTCACCGGCGGAGAGTGCCGCGTCCCGCTGGACGGCGTACGCGGCCTGCTCGTCGTGGGCCGCGCGGTACCAGTCCTGACCGGCCCAGGCGGCGAAGCCGCCCGCGACGAGGGTGAGGGCGAGGGCCAGGGCCGGCAGCGGCCGGGAGCCGCCGAGGCGCAGGAGGCGGGCCGCGCGTGTCATGGGGTGCTCCAGTCTCCCGCGCATGGTCAGCGGGCCTTGATGTCGACGATCCGCCACCGGTCGTCGTCGAGTCGTGCCGTGACGGTGAGTTGGGCCGCGGCGGTGGTGGCCTTGCCCTTGTCCCGGTGGGAGGTCTGGTCGAGGAAGACCAGCAGGCGGGCCCGGTCGCCGTCGAGTTCGACCACTCCGGTGCGGACGGCCCGGGTGCTCAGGGTGACGCGCTGCTCGGTGAGGTCGTCGCGGACCCGGGCGAAGAGGGTCTCGTACTGGCGGGCCGCGCGGCCGTCGAGGACGGTGCTCGCGGAGCGCTCGGCGGCGGCGGTGCCGTCCGGTGTGTAGGAGAAGATCCGGGCGAGGGCGTCGCCGACGTCGCCCGCGACGCGTGCGGTCGCCTCGGCGTCGGTGAGCGCGTGGTTCCGGGCGGGTGCGGCCGACCGCAACTGGTGGGCCGCGTAGAAGAATGCGCAGCCGCCCAGGACGAGGGCCGCGGCGGTCCCGGCCAGGGCCGCCCTCCGCAGGCGCCCGTGCGCCACGGCCTTGTCGACGGGCGCGTCCCCGTCGGGCGCGTCGGGTGCGTCCCCGGTGTCCCCGTCGGGCGCGTCCCGATCGCCCGCGTCCTGCTCGGGCGTGTCCTGCTCGGGCGTGTCCTGCTCGGACGGGTCCGCGGGGTCCTGGGCCGGGTCCGTGCCGGGCTCCGGCGGGGCGGGCCTGCGCAGCAGCCAAGTCGGTGTCATCACTCCTCGCCCTCTCCTTCCGCCACCGGTACGGCGCTCAGTGCCCGCACCTTCCACTCCCCCTCGCCGGTGCGGGCCAGGACCGCCTCCAGGCGTTTGCGGTCGGTGGACGCCTTCTTCGTCCCGGCGGGGGTGACCTCGACGCGTACGGTGGCGATGAGCTTGGCCGTGCCGGACCGCGGGTCGAGCGCGGTGACGGCGGCGTCGGTGACCGTGCCGCGCGCCGAGGTCCCGGCCGCCGCCTCGGTGTCGCCGAGTTCCTCGCGCAGCGGCCCGGTGGAGACGGCACGCCAGTCCCGGATGCTCCGCTCCGCACGCTGCCGGGTGGACGCGTCGAGGGTGGTGAGTACGGCGATGCCCTCCCGCCCGTCGGCGAGCGCCGCGTCGCGCTGCCGGCCGTAGGCGAGCGCGTCGTCGGTGCGGGCCTGCGCGTAGGACCAGGCGCCGGTGCCGCAGACGCCGAGGGCGAGCACGAGTCCCGCCGAGGTGAGGATCCCGGCCCGCCTCATCGTGTGCCCCCGGTGTCCGGGGCGAGGAGACCGGTCAGGCCGGCCGGTGCCTCGCCGCGCTGTCCGGGCAGCGCGAGCGCGCCGGGGAGGGCGACGGTGCCGTCCTCGGCCGGGGTGCCGTGCCCGGCCCGGGTGGTCCCGCTGCCGCCGGAGGGCAGGGAGCCGGGTCTGGCCGGGTCGGGCACCGCGCCGCCCTTCGGGGCGTTGGCCGAGCCGCGCACGTTCTTCCCGCTCGACGCCGGGGCCGTGCAAGCTGCGTCGGTGTTGAGGGCGGGGGCGGTGCCGAGGTCGAGGCCGTTGCGGTAGCGCGTTCCGCCGTAGCCGTCGGTGCAGGGCAGGGGGCTGAAGAAGGTGACGGCGAGACCGAGGTTCAGTTTGCCCCCGTCGACGGCACTGGCGCCCGCGGAGACGGCGGCCGGGTACTTCACCAGCAGTTCCTCGATGCCGCGCTGCCGGGTGACGGCGACCTCGGAGGTGGTGAGGAGGTTGGCCAGAACGACGCCGAGGCTGGGGTCGAGGTCCCGCAGCAGGCCGCTGACCTGGGTGGCGGCCTCCGGGGTGACCGCGAGCAGGCGGCGCAGGTCGGCGTCGGAGCCCTTGAGCGCGGCGGCCAGGTCCTTCGCGCCGACGGCGAAGTCCCGGATGGCCTGGGCCTCCTCGGCCTGGGTGCGCAGGACGGTCTCGCCGTCGTGGATGAGCAGGGTGGTGGACGGCAGGGCGCGGTCGGCGGCCTCGACGAAGTCGCTGCCGCTGTCGACCAGCACCTGGAGGTCGTCGCCGTGTCCTTCGAAGGCCTTGCCGAACTCGTCGACGACCGTACGCAGATCGTCCAGCGGGACGGAGCTGACGAGGTCGTCCACGCTGGCGAGGACGTCGGTGACCGGCGCGGGCACCTCGGTGTCGGCCTGTTCGATGCGGGTGCCGTCGGCGAGGTAGGGGGAGCCGTCGCTCTCGGGCCGCAGGTCGATGTACTGCTCGCCGACGGCGGAGAGCCCGGCGACCACCGCCTTGGTGTCGGCGGGGATCCGGGGCGCGGACTTCTTGATGCGCAGTTCGGCGACGACGCCCTCGGCGGTGAGGTCGATCGGCCCGACCCGGCCCACCGAGACGCCCCGGTAGGTGACGTCGGAGTGGGTGAACAGGCCACCGGTTCGGGGTAGTTGCACGTCCACCGTGTAGTAGTCGGCGACCCCCACGTAGCGGCCGAGGTCGGCGTAGCGGATGCCGGGGAAGGCGAGGGCGAGGACGGCGATGACGAGGAAGGCCAGGTTCTTCAGCCGTACGGCCAGGGTGATCACCCGCGGTCACCTCCGGACGCGGACACGGAGGGCAGCGGCAGCGGCGAGGAGGACCGCTTCTTCGCGGGTGTGCCCTCGGGCACCAGCGGCGGGATCACCTGGGTGCCGGGCTGGGCGACGATGCCGAGGTAGGCGTTGAGGTAGTCGCCCTTCACCCCGCGCAGCACCTCGTCGGTGAACGGGTAGGTCAGCAGCACCTGGAGCGAGTCGGGCAGGTCGGTGCCCGCGTCGGCCAGCGCCTTCAGCGTCGGCGCCAGGGCCTTGAGGTCGGCGATCATGTCGTCCTTGCTCGCGTCGATGGTGGAGACGGCGACGCCGGAGAGGGTGTCCAGGGAGCGCAGCATGGTCAGCAGGGAGCCGCGCTGCTGCTCCAGCGTCTTCAGTCCGGGCGAGAGGTCGGTGAGGACGGTGTCGACGTCGTCCTTGCGGGTGGCGAGGGTCGAGGAGAGCCGGTTGACGGCGTCGAGGGCGTCGGTGATGTCCTCGCGGTGGTCGTCGAGGTCGCCCACCAGGGTGTTGACGCGTTTCAGCATGGAGCGCACCTCGGGTTCGCGGCCGCCGAGGGCGGCGTTGAGTTCCCGGGTGATGGTCTTGAGCTGGTTGACGCCGCCGCCGTTGAGGAGCAGGGACAGCGCGCCGAACACCTCCTCGACCTCGGTGTTGCGGCTGGTGCGGGCCAGCGGGATGACGCTGCCGTCGGTCAGCCGGCCGGTGCCGGTCTCCTTGGCGGGCGCGACCAGCTGGACGTACTTCTCGCCGAGCAGGCTGGACTGTTCGAGCCGGGCGGTGGCGTCGGCGGGCAGCCGTACGTCGCCGTTGATCTCCATGGTGACGCGGGCCGACCAGTCGTCCTCGCCGAGTTCGATGCCGGTGATCCGGCCGACGGCGACGTCGTTGACCCGGACCGCGGCGTGCGGGACGAGGCTGAGCACGTCCTGGAGTTCGGCGGTGACGGTGTAGGGGTGGTCGCCGAGGTCGGCGCCGCCGGGCAGCGGCAGGTCCTCGATGCCGTCGAAGCCGCTCGGCACCACGGTGAGTCCGCCGAGGGTCAGGGCGAGGGCGAGACCGACGGCGACCAGTCCGCCGGCGGTGAGGCCCGCGGCCCGGCCCGCGCCGATCCTGCCGCGCCTCATCGCCCGTCGCCCTTCTCCTGGTCGGACACTCCGTCGGACGCACCGCCGGACGCGCCGTCGGACGCCGGGTCGGTCGCACCGGCCACGGGCAGCGGCAGCAGGGGGCCGCCCATGCTGATCTCGTTGAGGTTGCCGCGGCCGTCGAGGGTGCGGGTGTCGGGGTTGTAGGCGTTCACGACGTTGCCCGCGGCCAGCGGTGCCACGTCCAGCGCCTCGGCCAGCGAGGCGCGTTGCTCGACCAGGGTGCGGGTGATGGGGACGAGCCGGTCGACGTTCTTCTTCAGCTCGCCCCGGTTGTCCTCGATGAAGGTCTTGACCTGGCCGAGGGCCTTGCCGAGTTCCTCCAGCGCGCCGGTGAGGTCGTCCTTGTTGTCGGCGAAGAAGCTGACGACGTCGTCGAGGCGTTCCTGCGCGGTGCGCACGTCGGTGTCCTTGTTCTTCAGCATGGTGGTGAAGGTCTGCAGGCTGGAGAGCGTCTTGAACAGGTCGCCGCTGCTGCCGTCGAGGGTCTTGGCCGCCTTGCCGAACTCCTCGACGCTGTCGCCGATCGCCTCGCCGTTGCCGTCGAGGTTGTCGGCGCCGGTCCTGAGCAGGTCGGACAGGGCACCGTCGGCGTTGGCGCCGTCCGGGCCGAGGGCGTCGCCGAGTTCGGTGATCGAGTCGTAGATCTGGTCGATCTCGACGGGAACGCGGTTGCGGGAGGCGGGCAGGACGGCGCCGTCGGCGAGGGCGGGCCCCTCGCGGTAGGCGGGGGTGAGCTGCACATAGCGGTCGGCGACGACGCTGGGTGCGACGACGACGGCCCTCGCGTCCTTGGGGACCTTGATCCCCTCGTCCAGCCGGAGGCCGACGCGGACCCGGGTTCCCTCGGGGTCCACCGACTCCACCTCGCCGACCCGTACGCCGAGGATGCGCAGGTCGGACCCGGCGTAGACGCCGATGGTGCGGTCGAAGTAGGCGGTGAGGCGGGTGCCTTCGGCGTCGAGGACCCGGGCGGCGACCAGGCCGCCCGCGGCGAGCACCACGAGGGCGAGCACTCCGGTGAGGATCTTTCGGCGTCGGGTCATCACTCACCGCTCCCCTGGGCCGCCGCCGGCTGTTGCGGCGGCCGGCATCCGGTCTCGGGCTGGGAGGTCGCGGGCAGGTAGTCGCGGGGCACGACCCCGCACAGGTAGCTGTCGAACCAGCGGCCGTTGCCCAGGGTGTTGCCGACCAGGCGGTAGTAGGGGCCGACCAGGGCGAGGGTCTCGCCGAGCTGGGTGTTGTTCTTCTCCAGGACGCTGGTGACGCGGCCGAGTGCCTTGAGGGTGGGGCCGAGCTGCTTCTCGTTGTCCTTGACCAGGCCGCCGAGTTCGGTGCCGAGGTCCTGACTGCCCTTGAGCAGGGCGCTGATGGCGGTGCGGCGGTCGCGGAGTTCGCCGAGCAGCGGGCCGCCGTCCTCGATGAGGGTCTCGAAACTGGACTTGTTGTTCTCCAGCGTCTTGGTGAACTCGGAGCTGCCCTTGAGGAGTTCGGCGAGTTTCGCGTCCCGCTTCGAGATCGACTTGGACAGGTCGGACAGTCCGGTGGCCGCCTTGCGCACGTGCGGCGGGGAGTCCTTGAAGGTGTCGGAGATGGTCTCGAAGCTCTCGGCGAGCTTCCCGGTGTCGATGTCGTCGACGGTGCCGCTGAGGTCCTGGAAGGCCTGGGTCACGTCGTAGGGGGAGGTGGTGCGGGCGAGCGGGATGCGGGAGCCGGGGTCCTGGCGGGAGGAGCCGAGCGGGTCGAGCGCCAGGTACTTGTCGCCCAGGACGGTCTTGATGGCGATGGCGGCGGTGGTCCGGTCGCCGAGCCAGGCGTCCTCGACCTCGAAGGTGACCTTGACCTTGGCGCCGTCGAGCGCGACTGCGGTGACCCGGCCGACCTTGACGCCGGCGATGCGCACCTCGTCGCCCTCGTCCAGGCCGGCGGCCTCGGAGAAGTCGGCGCTGTAGGTGGTGCCGCCGCCGAACGGCAGCCGGTCGACGTGGTAGGCGAGGAGGGCGAGGAGAGTGAGGACCAGCAGCCCGGCGACGCCGACGGCGACGGGGTTGCGTTCCTTGACCGGCTTGATGCGCGGCTTCCTGCGCGGGCCCGTCATCCGCGGCACCTCGATTCGGTGATCGCGATCCCGGTCGGCGGCTTCGAGCCGTCGGAGGTGGTCACTCCGCTCACCTGCGCCTCGCAGAGGTAGAGGTTGAACCACGAGCCGTAGGAGGACAGCCGGGCCAGGGCGGTCATCTTGGCGGGGCTCTTCGCCAGGAAGTCCTCGATCTGCGGGGTGTGCTCACCGAGGTTCGTGGCGAGCCGGCCCAGTTCCCGGACGTCCTTCTTGAGGGGCGCCCGTCCGTCCTTGAGGAGTCCGGCGGTGACGTCGGTCAGGTCGCCCATGGCGGCGACGGCCTCGCCGAGGGGTTTGCGGTCCTGGTTGAAGCCGGTGACGAGCTTCTGGAGGGTGACGACGAGGTCGTCGAAGCTGTCCTCGCGGTCGTTGAGGGTGTCCAGCACGGTGGTGAGGTTCTCGACGACCTGGCCGATCACCTTGTCCTTGGCGGCGACCGTCGTACCGAGCGAGCCGACGTGGCGGATCAGGCTGTCGACGGTGGTGCCCTCGCCCTGGAGCACCTGCACGATCGATCCGGCGAGTTCGTTGACGTCCTTCGGGGACAGGCCCTCGAACAGCGGCTTGAAGCCGTTGAAGAGCAGGGTCAGGTCGAGCGCGGGCGTGGTGCGGTCCAGCGGGACGGTGCCGCCCTCCGGGAGGGTGCCGGCGACGTCGCCGCTGCCGCGGCCGAGGGAGACGTAGCGCTGGCCGACCATGTTCAGGTACTTCACGGCGGCGGTGGTGGAGCGGGGCAGCCTGCGGTCGTCGCGGACGGTGAAGGTGACCTGGGCGGTGCGCCGGTCGACGACGCGTACGTCGGTCACCTCGCCGACCGTCACCCCGGAGATCCGCACGCTGTCGCCGTCGACGAGCCCGGTGACGTCGGTGAACAGGGCCTTGTAGGTGCTGGTGCCGGTACCGGAGTCGACACTGGTGCCGGCGACGCTCAGGCCCAGCACGGTGGTGGCGAGGGCGGTGACCACCACGAAGACGAGGGACTTGACCAGCGGTCCGGTCAGCGGGCGGCGCCGGGTGTGCGCGTGGTCGGCGCCGGTCATCCGAGGGTCACCTCCGTACCGCGGTAGACGGGGCCGACGAGCAGGCTGCTCCAGTCGGGCAGGTCGCCGGGGCTCTTCCCGGCGGCCGGGGCGATCAGTTCGTTGACGAGGTCGTTCTCCTGCGGGGAGTTGGCGGGCCCGAGGTCCTGCTCGGCCGCCGGGGTGGCGGTGGGCGCGGCGGGCCGGGGCAGGGTGCCGAGGTAGGGCACGGACGGGCAGCGGGGCCCGCCGCCGGAGTCGTACACCGGGGTGTCGCGTCCGGGGCGGTAGGCGCCGCGGGAGGCGACGGTGGTCAGGTCGACCTGGATGCCGGGCCGGTCGGTGCCCTTGCCGAGCGCCTTGTCCATGGCCGGCACGAAGTCGGCGAGGGTGCGCAGGGTGCAGGGGAAGGCCGAGGAGTACTCGGCGAGCAGCTCCAGGGTGGGGCGGCTGGTGTCGCCGAGCTGGATGATGTTGTCCTTGTTCTTGCGCAGGAAGGCCGTCACGTCCTCGGCCGTCCGGGTGGTGGCGCCGAGGGTGGCGGCGAGTTCCGCCTCCTGCTCGGCGAGGGTGCCGCTGGTGGTGGTGAAGTCGGTGAGCGCCGTGACGATGTCGGGCGCCGCGTCCGCGTAGACATGGCTGACCTTCACGAGTTCCTTGAGGTCGCGGTTGAGGGCGGGCAGGCTGGGGTTGAACTCGGCCAGGTGCTCGTCCAGCAGGGTGAGCGTGTCGCCGAGCCGGTCCCCGCGCCCTTCGAGGGCCTGCGAGACGGCGGACAGGGTGGCGGAGAGCTTCTGCGGCTGGACGGCGGTGAGCATCGGCAGCACGTCGTCGAGCACCTGCTGGAGTTCGATGGCGTTCGCGGACCGGTCCTGGGGGACGACGGCCCCGGCGGCCAGCGGTTCGGGCGAGGGGTCCGCGGGCGGTACCAGGGCCACGAACCGCTCGCCGAACAGGGTGGTGGGCAGCATCTGCGCGCGGACGTCGGCCGGTACGTGGTCCAGCGCGCCGGGCTTCATGGCGAGGGTGAGCCGGGCGCCGTCGCCGGTGGCGTCGATGGCGCGGACCTCGCCGACGACGACGCCGCGCAGCTTCACCTCGGCGCCGGGGTGCATCTGGTTGCCGACGCTGCCGGTCTCGACGACCACGGGGTCGGAGTCGGTGAACTCCTTGTCGTAGACGGCGACGGCCAGCCAGATCAGCAGGGCGGGCACCAGCACGAACACCACTCCGGCGCTGCGGCGGCGCAGCTTCTGTCCCCGGGGACCCAGGCGTGTGCTCATCTCACCCCGCCACCTTCACGGTCGTGGTCGCGCCCCACAGGGCCAGCGACAGGAAGAAGTCGGTGACGCTGATCAGCACGATGGCGTTGCGCACGGACCGGCCGACGGCGACGCCGACGCCGGCCGGGCCGCCGGAGGCGCGGTAGCCGTAGTAGCAGTGGGCGACGATCACCATCACGCTGAAGATCAGCACCTTCAGGACGGAGAGCAGCACGTCCGTCGGGGACAGGAAGAGGTTGAAGTAGTGGTCGTACGTCCCCCGGGACTGGCCGTTGAACAGGACGGTCACGTAGCGGGAGGCGAGGAAGGAGGAGAGCAGCCCGATGGCGTAGAGCGGGATGATGGCGACGACGCCGGCGATGATGCGGGTGGTGACGAGGTAGGGCATGGAGCGGATGCCCATGCCTTCGAGGGCGTCGACCTCCTCGTTGATGCGCATGGCGCCGAGCTGGGCGGTGAAGCCGGCCCCGACGGTCGCGGAGAGGGCGAGCCCGGCGACCAGGGGGGCGATCTCGCGGGTGTTGAAGTAGGCGGAGACAAATCCGGTGAACGCGGCGGTGCCGATCTGGTCCAGGGCCGCGTATCCCTGGAGTCCGACGACGGTCCCGGTGAAGAGGGTCATCGCGATCATCACGCCGATGGTGCCGCCGATGACGCCGAGGCCGCCGGAGCCGAAGGCCACCTCGGCGAGCAGGCGCTGCACCTCCTTGAGGTAGCGGCGCAGGGTCCGCGGGACCCAGAGCAGGGCCCGGACGTAGAAGAGGAGTTGGTCGCCGGAGCGGTCGAGCCAGACGAGCGGGGAGGCCATCGGACCTCAGCCTCCCTTCGGCGGGACGATCTGGAGGTAGACGGCCGTCATCACCATGTTGACGAAGAAGAGCAGCAGGAAGGTGATGACGACGGACTGGTTGACGGCGTCGCCGACGCCCTTGGGGCCGCCGCGCGGGTTGAGCCCCCGGTAGGCGGCGACGATGCCCGCGATGAACCCGAAGACGAGCGCCTTGAGTTCGCTGATGTAGAGGTCGGGCAGCTGGGCGAGGGCGGAGAAGCTGGAGAGGTAGGCGCCGGGGGTGCCGCCCTGCATGATGACGTTGAAGAAGTAGCCGCCGAGGATGCCGACGACCGAGACCAGGCCGTTGAGCAGGACCGCGACGCCCATGGCGGCCAGGACCCGGGGCACCACCAGGCGCTGCACCGGCGAGACGCCCATGACCTCCATGGCGTCGAGTTCCTCGCGGATCTTGCGGGAGCCGAGGTCGGCGCAGATCGCCGAGCCGCCGGCGCCGGCGATGAGCAGCGCGACGATGAGCGGGCTGGCCTGCTGCACGACGGCGAGGACGCTGGCGCCGCCGGTGAAGGACTGGGCGCCCAGCTGCTCGGTCAGCGAGCCGACCTGGAGGGCGATGACGGCGCCGAAGGGGATCGAGACCAGGGCGGCGGGCAGGATGGTCACGCTCGCGACGAACCAGAACTGCTCGACGAACTCGCGGAACTGGAAGGGTCTTCGGAAGACGGCCCGGACGACTTCGGCGGCGAGTGCGAACAGCCGCCCGGTCTGCCGCAGCGCGCCGGTGATCACGCGCCGCTCCCGGCGGCGGGCATCGGCAGGGTGGCCGCCTCGGAGCCCTTCGCGTAGGTGTCCCGGATGGCGGCGCGGGCGGCGGGCGGCAGCGTGTCGATCATGCGCATGACACGCTCGCGCCGGCGGGCCACGGCCTGCCGGGGCGGCAGGCCCGGCGACGGCTCCAGCTGCGGGACGATCACCCGGGGCGCGGCGGGGGCCGCGGGGGCGGCGTCCGCCTCGGCGGCGAGGGTGGCCGCGTCCTTCTCCTCGGACATCCCGATGGGCCCCTCGCGCCGGCCGCCGAGGAACTGGGCCACGACCGGCTCGTCGCTGGTGAGCAGCACCTCGCGCGGGCCGAAGGTGACCAGTTCGCGCAGGAACAGCATCCCCATGTTGTCGGGCACGGTGGCGGCGATGTCGAGGTTGTGGGTGACGATCAGCATCGTCGCGTCGAGCTGCGCGTTCAGGTCGATCAGCAGCTGGGAGATGTAGGCGGTGCGGACCGGGTCGAGCCCGGAGTCCGGTTCGTCGCACAGGATGATCTGCGGGTCGAGGACGAGCGCGCGGGCCAGTCCCGCCCGCTTGCGCATACCTCCGCTGATCTCTCCGGGCAGCTTTCCCTCCGCGCCCAGCAGCCCGACGACCTCGATCCGCTCCATGACGATGCGGCGGATCTCGGACTCCTTCTTGCGGGTGTGTTCGCGCAGCGGGAAGGCGATGTTGTCGAAAAGGGACATGGAACCGAAGAGGGCACCGTCCTGGAACATCAGACCGAAGAGTTTACGGGTTTCGTAGATGTCCCTTTCCGGGCTGTTCACCATGTCCACCCCGTTGATGAGGACACGGCCCTTCTCGGGCTTGAGCAGCCCTATGAGCGACTTCAGGAAAACGGTCTTTCCGGTTCCGGACGGGCCCAGCATCACGCTGACCTCACCGGCCGGAAGAGTGAGTGACACGTCCCGCCAGATGCTCTGCTTACCGAAGGACTTGGTCAGGCCCTCGACCACTACTTCGATTCCCATATCACCTCCAGCGGAAGCCGATCGGATACGCGCTGCGGGCCCGCACGTTAAGTCGGCCCGGAGCGCACTGACAACGGGTGCGGCACGGATCACCGGCGCCCTCGCGGAACTTGTCACCGCGCTGACAACCCGCCCGGCTCGTACTTGTCTCCGGGGAGACAGGGCAGGGTCTCGCGGTTCCGGGGGGTGTGGATCCCGCGGGACCCCGCCGGCGGACACCCTCTCCCGACGGGAGGACGGGCCGGAACGTGTCCGCCACGGCTCCGGCCGACGGGGGCCACCGACCTGGAACCGAGCACCGCACCGGCACGTTACGGCCGAGTAACCTCGGCGGGCAACACCGGAATCGGAGATTTCCGGGATACCGGCTGCGGCCATCCGGAACCTGTCAGGCAGGACACAAAAACCACTCGGAAACTTGTCATCGGGTGAGCACCTGAACCCCGGCGCGTGCGACATTCACAGGGCGGCAGCGGCACGGCGCGGACGTTTCGGACTTGGCAGCAGGTGACTAAGCCGAATCGCGATTCACTCACCCCGGAAACAGCTTGTTCCAGTTTTAAAAGAATCATGGACCTCCGCATTGTTCGGCTATGTTTCCGGCGAGTAACGTCACGGCGCAATGCAGGTCAACCCTCAAGGAGACCGAGTCATGAAGAAGAGCATCAGAAGGTCGGCCCTCGTGGTGTGTGCGGCCGCGTCGGCGCTCGGCCTCGCCGCCGTCCCCTCCTCGGCGGTGCCCTCCACGGTGTGGACGGTCAGCCCCTCGCCGGCCGCCTTCAAGGCCGTGAACGTCGGCAACATCGTGCTCACCGCCACCATCCCCATGACGTGCACGACCTCGACCGCGGCCGGGACCATGGCGAGCACCACCGGCAACCCCGGGGACGTCGCCGACATCACCACCATGAACTTCGGCGCGTCCGGCTCGCCGTGCACCAGCGTCCTGGGCAACGTCACCACCACGTCGATCACGCCGTGGGACGTCATCGCGGTGGACTACACCGCCTCCACCGGTGTCACCAAGGGCTACGTCGGCAACGTCAAGGCCAACGTGACCGCCGGCGCGTGCAAGTTCACGGTGACGGGCCAGGCCTCCGGCACGTACACCAACTCCACCGGCATCCTGGCGATCAACAGCACCGCCGGTGAACTGACGGTCACCAACCCCGTCAACTGCGGTGCGGTCGTCACGACCGCCACCAAGCCCACCTTCAAGGGCAACTACGCGGTCACGGTGGCGAGCACCGGCGCCATCCCCACCATCGTCGGCTCCAACCCGTAGGCCGCCGACCGGTCCCGTCCGCCCGGCCGGCACCCCGGCCGGGCGTTCGCAGGCCCCGTGCCCCGCGCCCGAGCAGACCGGCGCCCTGTCCGAGCCATCCGAGCGGAGTCGTATGAAAGCCACGCCAGCCGCCGCCCCGCGGCCGTCCCGGGCCCGTGCCCGCACCACGTCGATCGCCGCGTTCGTCGTGCTCGCCGCCCTGGTCCCGACCACGGCCACCGCCTCGGGCACCCAGGAGGTCGAGGCCGAGCTCCCCTACGTCTGCACCCTCCCCTCGGGGCAACTGCCCGCGACGGTCCGGGTCTCGGCGGACTTCCCGGAGCGGGCCGGGGCGGGCGAGGCGTTCACGCCGTCCGACGTCACCACCACCGTGGAACTCCCGGCGGAGGCGGTCGCGGACCTCACCGCGCGCGACGCGGCCGAGGTACGGGCGGCCACCCGGCTCACCGTCGGCGTCGCCCAGAACTCGGCCACCGCCACGGCGACCTGGCGGGGCGAGTCCGAGCCGGTCGCGCTGCCCGGGTCGGGGCCGCTGACGCTGGTCGCGCGGGGCGAGGTGCCCTCGGTGGCCGGCCGGAGCGACGGCGACCTGACCTTCTCCGCGGGCGCCCTCGCGATCGACCTGGCGCTCGGGGCGGCCGGCCCGGCCACCACGGACCCCGGCTCGCTGACCGTCGACTGCGCCCTCGCCGAGGACGCACCCGGCCAGGGGCTGCTGGCCACCGTACCGGTCGGCACGGACGAGCAGGCACCGAGCGGTTCGCCGTCCTCGCCGGGGCCGGCCGAGTCCTCCGGGGCGCCGGAAGGCGACGGAGCGCCGGACGCACCGGGAGACCGGCGGCCGGAGCGGCAGTCCGAGCGCTCGCCGAAGGTGCTGGAGAACACCCCGGGCGCCGCCGCGGACCGCGACGACGTCCCGCCGTGCCGCTACGACGAGCAGCACCCGCCCACGGACGTCTCGCTCAACGCCTACATCACCGGCTACGCCAACGTGAAGAAGATGAAGGGCGCCGCGTACCTCCCGCCGTCCTGCGTGCTGATCGAGCAGGGGCTGCCCGTGCCGGGTCCGCCCGACCCGGAGTACCTGATCTTCGACACCGTGTCGTACGCGAACTTCCACTACCGGGAGCGCAAGCAGACACCGCCCTTCGAAGCGACCTTCCTGTCCTTCGACTTCGCCCCGGTGAAGGCCACCATGGTGCTGGAGCAGACGGGCCCCATGCGGATCGACTCGCGCATGAAGATACGGCTGTCCGACTTCACCACGATCACCGACACCTACGTCCGGGCCCCGCTGGTCCTGCACGTGCTGGACCTCGAGGTCAACGGAACGCCCCTGGACGTCGGTTCCGGGTGCCGGACCGAGACGTCCCTCACCTCCGCGGACCCGGACCCCGCGAACTTCCCCGGTGACCACCTGGTGCTGTACGGCCGGGGCGAGCAGATCGTCGGCCTGCCGGCCACCGGCTACCTGCTCCTGAGCGGCGGCGCGCTGTCCGGCGAGGTGACCATCCCCGCCTTCACCGGCTGCGGCAGCGACGGTGAGGACCTCGACCGCCTGCTCACCGCCTCCGTCTCGGGTCCGGGCAACTACATCAAGCAGGTCCAGGGCCAGACGTGCGCGATCGCCGCCCCCGTCTTCCCGAGCCCTGAGAACGAAGGCCAGTGCACCGAGGACCTCCAGCCCTACGAGATCCCGGTCGCCGAGCGCTGATCCCCGTCTCCCACCTCCACGGAAGGCCACCACCATGCCCCGGATCTCCACCCGCACCCGGCTCGCCACCGTCTCCGCGCTGACCGCCCTCGGCGCCTTCGCCTCGCTGGGCACGGCCACCGCGGCCGACCCCGCGCTGAACGGCGAGTGGGCGCCCTTCACCCGCTGCCCCGTGGACGCCCCGGCGATGCTGGCCGCCGACGGCATCGACAAGACCCCGCAGTGCGTGGTGTCCACCTCGGCGAGCGGCACCATCAAGCTGGGCGACACCACCGTGACGACCGGCAGGACCAACCTCCAGATCGGCGTCGTCCAGAACGCGGACGGCACCAGCAGCGTGGTGGCCCCCGCCTCCGGCGCGCTGGTCGCCGAGCCCGCCACCGTGCCCGGCGGACTGCTCGGCCTGATGTGTCCCAGCGACATCTTCGTGATCACGGGCATCTGCGAGTCGCTGGAGAACTCCAGCCTCAACAAGATCACCGCGACCATGGAGTCGGTCGGCGCGCCGTACGCCTTCGACCAGACCGCGGGCGTCCTCACCGACCTGCCCATCGTCGCCCTGCCGGTCCGCATCCATCTGGAGAACCCGCTGCTGGGCGACAAGTGCTACATCGGGACGGCCGCCAACCCGATCGTGCTGCGCCCGGAGAACCGCAACCTCCCCGACTTCGGCATGACCTTCTACCAGGGCGACGGCACCGAGGACCCGGCCGGCGAGATGAGCCGGATCAACCTCACCGGCGCCACCCAGAACGACAGCGGCTTCGCGGTGCCCGGCGCCACCGGCTGCGGCCTGAACGTCGGCCTGATCAACGCCGCGGTGAACGCGAAGACCGGGCTGCCCTCCCCCGCCGGGAGCAACAGCGTCACGCTCAACGACACGCAGACCCATCTCACCGGACTCAACGCACCCGGCACCGTCGTCCCCGACGCCGGCAAGGTCCTGGCCGAGAACTGGCACTCCGCCGTCAAGTAACAGCCACGTTCCCCCACAACGGGGGCACGTTTCCTCCTCAAGAGATGTACATCACACGGAAGTTGATTTACCGTCTGCTTGCCAGACCGGTGAACGCCACGTGGACCGGTCCAGGCTCCGCCCGCCGCGGGCGGGGCCCGGTCGGCCCACCCCACCGGACATGTCGACGGCAAGGGATCACTCATGCCCGCAATCGCGCGTCCCACGGTGCTCGGTGAACCGCTCGACCCCCTCCCCAAGAAGTTCGCGGCCTTCATGCGCCCCCTGCTCCCGGGCCTGCTGAACGAGATACGCACCGAGGTCACCCGCAGCTATCCGGTGTACGGCAGGCTGCTCAACGGCCCGGACGGGGACGCGATCCGCCAGGGCGTCGAACAGGCCCTCACCGCCTTCGTGGACCGGGTGGCCGACCCCACCAGCAGTTCCGAGCTGCGGGACGAACTGCTGCGCAGGTTCGGCCGGGTGGAGGCCTACGAGGGCCGCGACCTCGAAGTCCTGCAGGGCGCCTACCGGCTGGGCGCCCGCATCGCGCTGCGCCGGGCCAAGACCCTGGGACGCCAGTACAGCCTCTCCCCCGCGCTGATCCTCGCCTTCGCCGACGCCCTCTTCGCGTACGTCGAGGAACTGGAGGCGATCACCCGCGAGGGGTACGCGGAGGTGCGGGAGCGGGCCGCCTCCGAGGAGTCGGCGTTACGAAGACAGTTACTGCACTTCCTGCTGGCCGCCTCGCCGCTGCCCCGGACGGCCGTCTCCGAACTGTGCAAGACCGCCGCCTGGGAACTGCCCCGCTCGTGCTTCCTGGTCGCCCTGCAGTCCCCGGCGCCGGAGCACATCCAGGCGGGACTCGACCGGGACGTCCTCGCCGACCTGGACATCCCGCAGCCGCACCTGCTCGTGCCCGGCGACCTCACCCCCGCCCGCCTGGACATGCTCCGCACCGCCCTGGCCGGGACCCGCGCGGCGGTGGGCCTGACCGTGCCGATCACCCAGGCCGCCGACTCCGTGCGCTGGGCCCGCCGGGTGCTGCAGCTCGTTGACGACGATGTCATACCCGACGCCCCGCTGGTCCGCTGCGAGGACCACCTGACGACCCTGTGGCTGCTGTCCGACCCCGCCCTGGTCGACCGGATCGCGGCCCGTGAACTGGCCCCGCTCGACGAGTTGCCCGCCAGGCGGCGCGACCGGCTCGTGGAGACCCTGCGCGTGCACGTGTCCACCCGGGCGCCCGCGGAGCAGGTCGGCGAGATGCTGGGCGTGCACGCGCAGACCGTCCGCTACCGGCTGCGGACGCTGGACACCCTGCTGGGCGACCGGCTCGCCGACCCCGACCACCGCTTCGCCATCGAGGTGGCCCTGCGCTCGCTGCACCTGCGGGGGCACGACGAGACTCAGTGACGCCCGCGGCAGCGGCGGTTGCCGTCCGGGAAACGGCGGGTGCCCGAGTTGACCGGCGCGTGAATTCGAACCGGACAGTCACCGCGGCCAGGCCCGCCGCGGCCCCGCCCCCGTCACCATGGCCTCCCATGTCACCGTCCTGAGGGGGAGCCGGGCGTGAGTCTGTCCTGGGGTTCCGTGGCCGCCGTGCTGGGTCTGGCCGTGCCGGTCGCGGCCGCGCTGTGGGAGTTCGTGCTGGCGGGCCGCAAACGGCTCGGCTACCGCGTCCAGTTGGACACCACGATCCGGGACTCGGCCGCCTCGGGGCCCGACACCACGGTGCTGCAGCGCATGCAGTGGGACGGCACGAACCTGCGCGACCCGTCGGTCGTGCTGCTGCGGATCGAGAACGCGGGCTGGAGCCCCGTGGTGGCCGGCGACTACGTCGCTCCCGCCAGCGACCCCGTGGGCATACGCATCGCCTTCCCCGGCCGCCGCGTGGTCGGCATGGCCGTCACCGAGCGCAGCCCCCAGGTGCCGCCCACCTTCTTCGTGCCGGGGGCCGAGGGGTTCGAGACCACCGGCCGGGAGATCAAGCTGCCCAAGGTGATCCTCAACCGCCGGGCGCACTACAAGGTCCTGGCCGTCCTGGACCGCGAAGAGGGCTTCACCGAGCCCGAGTTCCCCGAGCCGGAGGTGACCGCGGGGATCGTCGGCGGGGTGCGCGGCGGGAACATCAAGAAGACCGCGTACTACCCCTTCGCCTCGCGCCAGGTCCGCTGGCTGCTCGCCTCGCTCATCCTGGTGAGCGCCACCCAGTCCGCCTTCACCCTGGCCGGGAGCGAGGACGCGGCCGCGCCGCTGGACTGCGCCGCCGGGACCCTGCACCTGTCGGGCTCCACGGCCTTCGCGCCGGTGCTGCGGGAGGCCGCACGGCAGTACGAGCGGACCTGCCCCGACGCCCGCATCCCGCTGACCGCCACCTCCTTCAAGGGCAGCGTCGACGGGCTCGACACGCTCGCCGCGGCCGGTGCGGACACCCGGCCGCCGGACGGCCGGGGCCTGGGCGACCGGCTGGCGTTCAGCGACGGACCGAAGTCCGACGGCCGCCCGCGGCTGCTGCCCAGGCCCGTCGCGCTGTCCCTGTTCACGCTGGTCGTGCACGAGGACGCCGGGGTCGAGGACCTGTCCCTGAAGCAGGTACGGGACATCTACGCCGGGCGCGTCACCAACTGGAGCCAGGTCAAGGGCAACGACGTGCCCGTTCACCTGGTCAGCCGGAACCCCGGCTCGGGCACCCGCACCACGCTGGAACAGCAGGTCCTGGGCGGCCGTCCGCTCCCCGCGGTCACCACGCCCGACTGCGCGGGCCTCGACCGCGGCCGGCCGGGCCGCTGCGAGGTGGGCGGCACCGGGACGCTGCTGGACACGGTGGCCTCGACCCCGGGGGCCCTCGGGCACAGCGAGGTCGGCGCCGCCGCCGCGCGCGACGACGTGCGGCAGATCCGCATCGACGGCTACCCGGCCACCCTGGAGGGCGCCGACGAGGGCGCCTACCCGTACTGGCAGACGGAGATCGCCTACACCTACGGCGAACCGCCGGCCGACTCCATCGCGGCGGGCTTCCTGCGCTACCTCGCCGACGAGGTCGGCAAGGACATCGTCCGCTCGAAGGGTCACCGCCCCTGCGCCGAGCTGGACAAGCCGCTGCTGTGCCGGCCGGACGGCGCGCCCGCCGCGAGGTGACCGCGGCGGGCGCCGGCGGTCCGCTCAGGACTGGGGGCACTCCTTCCACGCCAGGTGGTACACGGTGCTGATGTCGCCGTCCGTCGAGTCCATGGTCATGAAGCTCACCGCGCCGGGGTCGGACGTGCCGGTGCTCACCCGCAGCTCGGTGTTGATGTTGAAGTTGCGCTGCACCCCGCAGGGCGCCCAGACCAGCTGCGCCCAGTCGGTGCTGTCGGTGGCCTGCCAGTTGTCGTCGTACGGGCCGTCGAAGGGGTGGCTGCGGTACTCCGTGTTCGGTGAGCCCTGGAAGTAGTACGAGGCCCGCTGGGTGCCCTTCGCGCCGGGCTGGAGGGCGGCGAAGCCGCGGTAGTCCGCGCTGGCGACGGCGTAGGTGAAGCCCTGCGGGACGTGGACGAGCAGGTTGAGCTGGCAGTTCTTGCGGAAGTCGGTGGGCGCGGAGGCGCCGCCCGCCTGGGCGAGGTAGTCGCTGTAGGTGACGGTGAAGGCGGTGTTGTCCTCGGAGACGGCGACCGCCGCCGTGCCCTGCGGACAGCCGGAGCCGTTCACCGTGGCGACCTTGATGACGATCTTGTCCGGCGGCGGGTCCTCGAACCCGCCGGAGGACTGGTGCTGCGCGGGCAGCACGGAGGTGAGGAGCGCGGCGATCGTGCCGCTCAGGAGCAGGCCGGTGGCCATGGGTCTCCCATCCCGTTCGGTGGGGGGTGGATGTGGTTGAATGCGTCCGCCATCTACACCTGGTGCGCACATGACATTCACGGAACGGTCGCATGGTAGGGAGCCCCGCCGGGGGCGGACAGGTACTCCCCCGGCCATTCACACCGGCCGGTTCCCACCGTGCGCGCGGGCGTCCGCGCCCGGGGCCCGGGCCGCGTCGGGGCCGGCGCCGGACGGGTCACCCCTCCAGAAATGTGTGCGGTCCGCACCACCGCGATCCTCGTACCGACCCCCGGGGCGTCCGCTGGGACAATGGCCCGGCACAGGCGTCCCGGGCAGCCGACGGGACCAGAGGTACCGCGCGCAACAGGAGAGGCTCCCTTGGAGCTCAGCAGGCCCAACAGACTCGGCAGACGAGCGTTCAGCGCCCTCGCGGGCACCACCGTCCTCGGTCTCGCGCTCGGCGGCAGCGTGAGCAGCGCGGCACTGCCCTACTCCGCCGGTCCCGGCCCCGTGCCCACCGGGCCGCCGCCCGGCCCGCCCGGCGCCGACGGGACGCGCCACCGGGTCGCCCTGGACCGGTACTCCCTGCTGGTGGACGGCAGGCGGCTGGCCCTGTGGTCCGGCGAACTGCACCCCTTCCGGCTGCCGAGCCCGTCCCTGTGGCGGGACGTGCTGCAGAAGCTGCGGGCGTACGGCCACAACGCGGTCAGCGTCCGCCTCGCCTGGAACCAGCACTCCCCGGCGCCCGGCAGGTACGACTTCACCGGCGTGCGCGACCTCGACCTGTTCCTGCGCACGGCCGCCGAGTGCCACCTGTACGTCGTCCTGCACCCCGGCCCGTACATCGGCGCCGACGTGGACGCCGGGGGCCTGCCGGGCTGGCTGACGGCGGCGGGGGCCCGGGCCAGGACCACCGACCCGGCCTACCTGCGCCACGCCGACGAGTGGCTGAGCCGGGTCAACGCGATCGCCGCCCGCCACCAGTTCACCCGGGGCACCGGCACCGTGCTGCTCTACCGGGCCGACACCCCCGGGCGGGCCGACCTGGACCACCTGCGCGAGCGGCTGAGCGCCGACGGCGTCGAGGTGCCGCTGCTGCACGCCGGCTCCCCGCTCACCTGGCAGGAGCCCGGGCCGGTCCGGGACGCCGCCGAGGCGCGGCGGGTGCACTTCGACCGGCTGGCGCACGGGAGCACGCTGCACAACGTCCGGATGGCCTTCGGCGGCACCTCGTGGGGCTGGCTGCCCGCCCCGTCGGCGCCCTCCCCGACGTACGACCCCGCCGCCGCGATCGACGAGGCGCGGCGGCCCACGCAGAAGCTCGCTCCGCTCCACCAGCTCGGCCAGCTCCTGCGCCACGTGCCGGACTTCGCCCGGATGACCGAGGCCCCGGCGGTGCGGGCCACGGACCGCCGGATCCGGGTGCGGCACCTGGCCAACCCGGACACCGGCGCGCACGCCTACGTGCTGCGCAACGACTCCGCCGCCGACGTCACCTCGAAGCTGCCGATGGGCGGCACCGACGTGGAGGTCACCGTCCCGGCCCGGGACGCCAAGCTGCTCGCCACCGGGCTCCACCTGGGCGCCGGGCGCAGGCTCGCCTACGCCACGGTGCAGCCCATGCTGTCGCTGAGCGTCGGGAAGCTGGACATCGCCGCGTTCGTCGGGCGGGCGGGCGAGACGGCGCACCTGGTCCTGGACTGCCCGGACGAGCCGTGGCCGACCCGGCTGGACGAGGAGGCCGCCTGGACCTTCGACCACGGCGAGCTGCACGTGATGGTGCCGCTCGAGGAGGACCGGCTGACCCGGGTGCGGGTACGCAGCGGCGAGACCGACCGCACGCTGCTCCTGCTCTTCGCCGACGACGCCGCCTCGCTGCGGCTGTGGCCCTACGAGACCCCGTCGGGCCGGGTCCTGGTGCGCGGCCCCGAGCTGCTGCGCGAGGCCGCCCTGGACGGTGCCACCATCCATCTGACCGGTGACACGGTCGGCGAGCGCGAGCTGGAGGTGTGGACGCCGCCCGGCATCACCGACGTCACCTGGAACGGCGAGCGGGTGCAGTCGGGCCTCGGCCGCGCCCTGAGCCTGATGACGGTGTGGCCGCTGCCGGGCGTGCCCGAGCTGGTCCTGCCCGCCCTCGACGGCTGGCGGCGGCGCACGGAGGACTTCGAGCGCGAGCCCGGCTACGGCGACGAGGGCTGGACGGTCGCCGACCGGCGCACCTCGCACAGCACGACGCCGGTCCCCGACGGGCAGCCGGTGCTCTTCGCCGACGACTACGGCTTCCACTACGGCGACGTCTGGTACCGCGCCCGGCTCACCGGCGCCCCGGACCTGGAGTCGGTGTCGCTGTCGTACAGCACGGGCGCGCACGGGCTGCTGATGGCCTGGCTGGACGGGGAGCCGCTGGGCACCCACCGGCCGGGCGGGCCGGGCGACGGGAAGGGCACGTGGACGGCCACGGCGGACTTCCGGCTGCCGCGGGACCTGCGCGCGTCCCTGCGCGCGCGGCACGGCGCGGACGGCGGACCCGCCGTGCTCTCCGTCCTGGTCCGGCGCACCCAGCACGGCCAGGACGCGTACCGGGCGGCCCGCGGCCTGACCTCGGCCCGCTTCGAGGGTGCCTCGCCCGACGTGCGCTGGCGGATCATGGGCGCGGCCGCCCCCGACCCGGTGCGCGGGCCGCTCAACCACGGCGGGCTGTACGGGGAGCGCCACGGCTGGCACCTGCCCGGGTACGACGACGGCGGCTGGGAGCCGGGGTCCCCGGCGGATGCGCGGGACGAGGTCCGGCGCCAGGGTGTGACCTGGTTCCGGACCACGTTCCGGCTGGACGTCCCGCCGGAGACGGACGCCTCGGTCGGTCTGGTCGTCGGCGACGCCCGGGCCCGCGGCGTGCGCGCCCAGGTCTTCCTGAACGGCTGGAACATGGGCGAGTACGTGGGCGACCGGGAGGCCGCCCCGCACACCTTCGTCCTGCCGAACGGCATCCTGCGCACCCGCGCCGCCGCCAACACCCTGGCCCTCGCGGTGCTGTCCGACGGCGGCACGGCGCCGGGGCCCGGCCCGGTCCGGCTGGAGCTGCTGGGCAGCGCGGCCGGCGGGGTACCGGTGAAGCCGGTCGCCTCCCCCGGCCGGCGCGGCTGACCCGGCAGCAGGCCCCGGGGCCGGCTCAGCGCAGCCGGATCACGTTCCAGGACAGCGGCTCCAGGGCGGCGGTGAGCCTGCCGTCGGCCAGGGTCGTGCCGTCCACCCGGTGCGGGACGACGCGCTCGGGTTCGGCGAGGGTGTTGCGGGCGTCGGGGTCGGCGTCCGCGAGGGCGCTGTGCTCGACGACCCGTGTGAGGTCCAGGCCGCTGAGGGCGACCTCCAGCGGGAGGGCCTCGGTGCGGGAGCGGTTGACCGCGAAGACGGTGACCGAGCCGTCCCCGGCGCGCACCGCGGTGGCGTGCAGGAGGTCGGCCTCGCCGTACTTCGCGGTGTCGTACGTCGGGGAGTCCACGCGGACGTCAAGGACCTCGCCGCGGCCGTACTTCGAGGCCTGGGAGAAGGGGAAGAAGGTGGTCTGGCGCCAGGCCGGGCCGCCCGGCTCGGTCATGATCGGGGCGATGACGTTGACGAGCTGGGCGAGGCAGGCGACGGTGACCCGGTCGGCGTGCCGCAGCAGGGCGATCAGGAGCGAGCCGAAGACGACCGCGTCCAGGACGCTGTAGTTGTCCTCCAGCAGGCGCGGCGCCTCGGGCCAGTCGAGGGCGCTTACCTGGGCCTCGGTCCGGCTCATGTACCAGACGTTCCACTCGTCGAAGGAGAGGTTGATCCTCTTCTTGGACTTGAGGCGGGCGCCGACGTGGTCGCAGGTGGCGACGACGTTCTCGATGAAGGACTCCATGTCCACGGCGGAGGCGAGGAAGGAGTCGACGTCCCCGTCGTGCGGTTCGTAGTAGGCGTGCAGGGAGATGTGGTCGACCAGGTCGTAGGTCTCCTTCAGTACCGTCGCCTCCCAGGCGGCGAAGGTCTCCATCGCCTGGCTCGACGACCCGCAGGCGACGAGTTCGACGTCCGGGTCGATCTGGCGCATGGCGCGGGCGGTCTCGGCGGCGAGACGGCCGTACTCCTCGGCGGTCTTGTGGCCGGTCTGCCAGGGGCCGTCCATCTCGTTGCCCAGGCACCACAGCCGGATGCCGAAGGGGTCCTTGTCGCCGTGCTCGGCGCGCAGGTCGGACAGCGCCGTGCCGGCGGGGTGGTTGGCGTACTCCTGGAGTTCCAGGGCCTCCGCCACGCCCCGGGTGCCGAGGTTGACGGCCATCATGGGTTCGGCCTCGGGGCCGATCTTCTTCAGGAAGGCGATGTACTCGGAGAGGCCGAAGCGGTTGGTCTCGGTGGAGCGCCAGGCCAGGTCGAGGCGGCGCGGGCGGTCGGCCACCGGGCCGACCGAGTCCTCCCACTTGTAGCCGGAGACGAAGTTGCCGCCGGGGTAGCGCACGGCGGTGACGCCGAGTTCCCGGACCAGCTCCAGCACGTCCTGGCGCAGGCCCTCGGCGTCCGCGGTGGGGTGGCCCGGTTCGAAGACGCCGGTGTACACGCAGCGGCCGAGGTGTTCGACGAAGGAGCCGAACAGACGGGGGTTGACGGCGCCGACGGTGAAGGCGGGGTCGAGGGTGAAGCGGGCGGGGCGCATCTTTTCCTTTCGGGGGTTGTGTTTTGTCTGCGGGTGCGTGGGGGCTGGTCGCGCAGTTCCCCGCGCCCCTCACAGGGGCGCGTCACTGACCGGCGAGTCCGGTATGGGCGACGCCCGCCACGATCTGGCGCTGGAAGAAGACGAAGACGACGATCAGCGGCAGGCCCGCCATCAGGCCGCCGGCCATGAGCTGGGCCCACTGGATGCCGTAGGAGTTCATGACGGTCGCGATGCCGTTCGGCATGGTCATCAGGTCGGGGTTGTTGGTGACCATGTAGGGCCACAGGAAGTTGTTCCAGGAGCTGATGAAGGTGAAGATGCCGACCGCCGCGAGCGAGGGGCGGGACAGCGGCACGATGATCGTGAAGAAGACGCGCCAGCGGCCCGCGCCGTCGATGAAGGCGGCCTCCTCCAGCTCGCGCGGGATGCCCTGGAAGAACTTGTAGAGGATGTAGACCATTGCGGCGGGCGCGCACTGCGGCAGGATCATGCCCCAGTAGGTGTCGACCATCCCCATCTGCTGGACGGTGGTGAACAGCGGGACGCCGAGCACGGCCGGGGAGACCATCAGGCCCGTCATCACCACGCCCATCAGGACGCCCTTGCCGCGGAACTCGGTGCGGGCGAAGCCGTATCCGGCGAGCGCGGCGACCAGCAGCACGATCGCGGTCACGCAGACGGACACGACCAGCGAGTTGACGAACCAGTCGGTGATGTTGCCGGTCTCGAAGAGGGCCGTCCAGGCCTGGCCGGTCCAGTCGTGCGGCAGCCAGTGCGTGGGCACCTCGACCGCCTCGGTCTCCGACTTGAGCGAGGTGAACAGGGCCCAGGCGAGCGGGGCGAGGAACACCGCGGCGACGGCGGTGCCGAGCAGGGTGAGCACGATCTGGCCCGGGGTCCAGCCCCGGCGGGGGCGGGTGCGGGTGCGGGCCGGCGCTGCGGCGGTGGTCATCGGCCGCCCTCCTCACGGTTGCGCAGCAGCCACATCCGGGCGAGGGCGACGGCCGCGATGAGCACGAAGAAGATGATGGAGATCGCGGAGGCGTAGCCCACGCGGTAGCTGGTGAAGCCCTGTTCGAGCGTGTACTGCACGAAGGTGCGGGTCGAGTCCTCCGGGCCGGGACCGAAGTCCTGCATCACGACGGCCTGGTCGAAGACCTGGAGGGAGGCGAGGATCTGCAGCGCGATGACGAGGCCGGTGATGTTGCGGAGCATCGGCAGCGTGATGTGGACCGTGCGGTGCCAGGCGTTCGCGCCGTCCAGCTTGGCGGCCTCGTAGAGGTGGGCGGGGATGCCCTGGAGTGCGGCGAGGTAGAGCAGGAAGCTGAAGCCGACGGTCCACCACAGGGTGGTGATGACGACCGCGAGCATGGCGTACGACTTGTCGGTGAGCCACGGTGTTTCGAGGCCGAAGACGTGGTTGACCATGCCGGTGCCGGGGTTGAACAGCCACTGCCACAGGTTGGCGGCGACGGTGGACGGCAGCAGGAACGGCAGGAAGAAGCAGAGCCGCCACAGCCACTTGCCGCGCTCGATGTGGTGGGCCAGCAGCGCGAGCAGCAGGGCGAGGACGGTGATGCAGGGCACGACCAGCAGCGTGAAGTAGGCGCTGTGGCCGAGCGCGTCCCACATCAGGGGGTCCTGGAGGGCCTCGCGGTAGTTGTCGAGGCCGACGAAGCTCGCGCTGTCGCCCGAGATGTTGGCGTCGGTGAAGCTGAGGTAGAGGCCGCGCAGCAGTGGCCAGATCACGAACAGGGCGAAGAGCGCGAGGAACGGGGCGACGAACCAGCCGCCGTGCTGGAAGCCCTGCCCGTGGCGGACGCCGGCACTGTCGGCGGCGGTCCGGGCACGCGCCGGGCGGATGATCGTTTCAGCGCTGGTGGTGGTCATGCGCCGGCCCTTCCCTGTGCGGCGGTGCGGCCGTCCATGGGGTTCTTCATGGCGAGCAGTTCGGTGAGCGTGCTCTTCATCCGGCGGGCGGCGGCCTCGGGCTTCGCGGAGCCCGTCGTCGAGGAGACCACGATCGGGCCGACCCGCTGGGCGAGGATGCCGGTGGACCCGGCGAACCACACCTTGGGCTCGGTGGCCTGGTGGTCCATGGCGGAGACGTACTCGTTCTGCGGTTGCAGCCTGCGGTACGCGGCGGTGGACAGGGTCGGCGTGTAGGCCGGGATGTGCCCGCCGGCCGCCCACTGCCGGGCGTGTTTGACGACGTAGGCGGCGAGCCGGTGTGCGCCCTCGTTGGCGGCGCCGCCGCGGTCGGCCTGGTGCGGCAGGACGAAGGAGTGGGACTCGGCGTGGGTGGCCCGCCTGCCGAAGACGGGCGGCAGCGGGGTGGCGCCGTAGTCGAGCTTCGCGGCGTCGAAGACCGGCACGGACCAGTTGCCCTCCCAGCAGAAGGGCGAGCCGTTGACGAACTGCTCGGCACCGGCCCCGCCGCCGAAGGAGGGGTTGGCGTACCCGTCGGCGACGTGCTTGCGCAGGAACTCCAGGACCCGCACGGCCTTGTCGGTGTCGAAGGTGACCTCGGTGTCGGCGTCGTCGAACCAGGTGCCGCCGAGCTGGGTGTAGAAGGCGACGAAGAACCACCACTGGAAGTTCTGGTCGTTGTGCCACAGCCCGATGGTCTGCAGCCCCCTGGCGGTGGCCTTCCTGGCCTCCTTGAGCACGCCGAACCACTCGTCGGTGGAGGTGACGGGGACCATCCGGCCGTCGTCGCCGAGCAGTCCGGCCTTCTTCAGCACGTCCTTGCGGTAGAAGCAGAGCTGGACGTGGATGTCGAGCGGCAGCGCGTAGAGCTTGCCGTCGATGACGGCGCGCTTCCACAGCTCGGGGTTGAAGTCCTCCTCCTTCACGCCGTACTCGGCGAGCAGGGCGGGGTCCCAGGGGTCGAGGAGGCGGCCGGGCGAGAAGCCGGTGACCCGGCCGAGGTGCATGACGCCCAGGTCGGGGGCGCGGTTGCCGGCGGCGGCCATGGCGAGCTTGGTGTAGAACGGGCTGCCCCACTGGAGGGTGGAGTCCTTCACGTCGATGCCGGGGTTGTCCCTGCGGAAGGAGTCCAGCATCGCGATCATGTTGTAGCCGTCGCCGCCGCTGAAGAGGTTCCAGTAGCGGACCCGGGTGTCCGCCCCGGAGGCGAGCGCGTCGGCGCCGGTGCCGAGCGCCGCGAAGCCGAAGCTGCCCGCGACCGTCAGACCGCCGGCCGTGGCCAGAAAGTGCCTGCGATTCAGGCCAGGTCGTCCCATGCCCTGCCCCATCTATGTTCGAAATACCGAATGTCGCTCGTAACTTCGAACGGGAAACGTAGGTGGGAAGCGCTTGCACGTCAATGGTTCGGGCAGGATCCCGGGCAGGACTTTTCCCGGGGGCGCGGAGACGGCCCCGGACCTGCCGTGGAACTGGCCCCCGGGGCATGCCTCTTGGCATATTGCAGGGGTGAGCGGAGGACGGCCGGGGGGACGAGGAGACAGCGGTGCGTACCAGGAAGGAGATGCGTCGTCTCGCTGACGCCCTCATCGACCCCATCCGGGTGCCCGTGCCGGCCGATCCCGAGGTGCTGTTCGAGGCACTCGTCGCCTCCGTCAGCGCGTGGCGGGGCCGGGAGGTGGTGGTGCACCGGGCGGCCTTCCCGCCGCACACCGCGAGCGGACTGTGGCTGGAGCGGGAGAGCCACGACGACGTGGTGGTGGACGAACGCGCGGCCGTCTGGCACCAGATCGTGATCCTGTGCCACGAGGTGTGGCACATGAGCCGCCGTCGGGCCGAGGGGGCGGAGGACGGTACCGGCGACCGGCCCCGGCCGGTGGCCGCGCGCACCGACTTCTCGCTGGCCGAGGAGCAGGAGGCGGACCGCTTCGGCATGCTGATGGGCAGCCGGCTGCGCGCCTGGCTGGACGCCTCGACCGACTCGGTGTTCGCCGCGGAGAGCGGCGGCCCGGCCAGCCCGCAGAGCCTCGCCGGCCGTATCGGGGCCGCGCTCAACTACCGGGGGACGGCCCGGTGAACAGCCTGATCAACTACCTGAGTTGCGGAGCGCTCTGGCTCGGCCTCGCGGTGAAGGCCCCCGACCTGCTGCGGCACCGGCACGATCCGTATCTGCGGGCCATCTGCGCGGTGCTGGGACTGGCCGGGCTCTGCTTCCTGCTCGGGGCGCCTCCGACGGTCGGAGCCGTCAACCGGCTCAGCGGTGTGCCCAACCTCGCGGCGCCGCTCACCTACGCGGCGATCACCGGGTACTGCGCCGCCTCCCAGGTCCTGGTCGTCCACTGGCGCGGCGGGCCCCGGGTGCACCGCACCGCACGCCGGTGGACGCTCGCCTACGCCGCCGTGGTCCTCGGCATCGCGGTGACCTTCGCCCTCGGCGACGCGCCCGTGGAGCGCCGCACCGATCTGGACACCTACTACGCGACGACCCCGTTCATCGCCGAGATGATCGTGCTGTACCTGGTCGCGCACCTGACCGCGGTGACCGTCACGACGGTGTCGGCGCTGCGCTGGGCCCGGCAGGTGCGCGGCGGGCTGCGGGCGGGGCTGACGCTGCTCGGGGCGGGCGCGCTGTGCGGTGCCGGTTACAGCCTGGCCAAGCTCGTCGCGGTCAGTGCCCGCTGGTCCGGGCGCGACTGGTCGGCGCTGGACACCGCCGTCTCCCCGGTCGCCGCCGGTCTCGGGGCCCTGCTGATCGTCGTCGGGGTGCTGGTGCCGCTGGTGACGCCGCGGGTGGCCGAGTGGCGGCGCGCGTCACACGCGTACGCCCGGCTCGGCCCGCTGGAGCGGGCCCTGGACGACCTGCTCGACCGCCGGGCGCTGCGGCTGCCGCGCCCGCGTCCCGCCTCGCCCGCCACCCTCCTGATGTGGCGCCGGACCAGCATCCACAACGCGCTCGGCCGCCTGGACGCGTACTGCGACCGGGGCCTGTACGACCGGACCCGCGCCGACACGCTGGCGGCGACCGGGGACCCCGAACTGGCCCGGGCGCGGGCCTGGGCCGCGGTGATCCTCGACGCGCTGCGGCGGGAGGCCGGCCCCGGGGAGGCGCCGCCCCCGGGAGCCGGCCGTCCGCCGGCCCCGTCCCCGGACCCCGCGACCCTCGCGAGGATCGCCGACGTGTTCGCCGGCGCCGGGCGGGCCCCGGCCGCGTCCGCCGTGCCGCGCGGCAGGACGACGGCGGGCGCCGCGTGACGGGCGTACGCGGCGTGACGGGCCCAGGCGGTGTGACGGGCGTACGCGGCGGACAGGTGCCGCAGGTGAGGAGTGGTCGGACGTGAGTCTCGTCGTCTATCTGGCGGCCCTGGTGTTCGGCATGACCTCGGTACTGCTGTTCCGCCGTCCGCGCACCGCGGTCCGCGACCCGCTGACCCTGTCCACCTGCGCGGCGATCGTCCTCGGCGCCCTGGTCTTCGTGTGCGCCGCCCCGGCCACCCTCGGCACCGTCAACGCACTCACCGGTGTCCCCAACTTCGGGGCCCCGCTGACCTACGGCATGCTCTGTGCGTACAGCTGCGCCGTGCTGGTGCTGCTGATCAACTGGCGGGGCGGGCCCCGGCCGGTGGTGCGGCGCGCGGTGATCCGCAGCATGGCCGCCTACGGCCTGCTGGTGGCCGCCATCGTCGTGCTGTTCCTGCTCGCCGACGCGGACACCGAGCGGCTGACCGACCTCGACACGTACTACGCGGGCACCCCGTTCATGCGGGAGATGATCCTGCTCTACCTCCTCGGGCACAGTGCGGCGATGCTGGTGATGTGCGCCGTCTGCGTCAAGTGGAGCCGCGAGGTGGGCGGTCTGCTGCGCGTGGGACTGCGGCTCATCCTGCTCGGCGCGCTGCTGGACCTGGTGGGGTTCCAGCTCACCAAGTACACGGCGGTGGCGGCGCGGTGGGCCGGTCACGACCTCGACTTCCTGTCCACCACGGTGGCCCCGCCGATGGCCTCGCTGGCGGCGCTGGTGTGTTCCGTGGGGTTCGCGCTGCCCAGGCTGCTGCCGTCCGTGCTCGCCCACTGGCGGGGCCTGGACGACTACCGGCGACTGGGTCCGCTGTGGTCGCTGGTGAAGTCGGTGTCCACGGCTCCCGGGCAGCCGTCCGCCTGGTGGCAGCTTCCCCGGGCCCGCCTCCAGTGGCGCGAGGTCTCCATCCACGACGCCCTGCTCACCCTCGCGCCGTACTTCGACCACCGGGTCCGCGAACGGGCGCGGGACGCCGCCCTGGGCGCGGGACGCTCCCCCCACGAGGCCCGGCTGGCGGCGGAGGCGGCGATGCTCACCGACGCCGCGCGCCGGGCCGCCGCGCACGAGGAACCGCCCGAGGCCGCCGGTTCCTACCGGTTGCACGCCACCGAGGTGCCCGGCCCGAGCGGGCTGGTGGAACTCTCCCAGGCGCTGCACCGCGAGCCCGGCCGTGCCGCCGCCCCGGGCGGCGCGAACCCGTCGTCCCCGACCGGAACCCTGACCGAACCCGAGGAGCCCCATGTCGCGTAGAGCTGTCGTCGTCGGTGCCGGACTCGCCGGGATGCTGGCCGCGGCCGTACTGGCCGACGCCGGCGTGCCGGAGGTCGTCGTGCTGGACCGCGACGAGCTGCCCGACGGCCCCCGTCAGCGCCGCGGGCTGCCCCAGGGGCGCCACGCCCACCTGCTCATGACGGGCGGGCTGAGCGCGATGGAGGAGATCGTGCCCGGTGTGAGCCTGCGCAAGCGGCTGCTCGCCGCCGGGGCCCACGAGGTGTCCCTCAGCTCGGGGATGCTGGCCCGCACCCCCGAGGGCTGGCTGCGCCGCTGGCGGCGGGCGGGGCCGGACATGCTCACCTGCACCCGGGCGCTGGTGGACTGGACGGTACGGGCCGCGGTGCTGGAGGACCCGCGGGTCGAGGTGCGCCGGGCGGCCGTGGCCGGACTGACCGGGTCCGCGGGGCGGGTGCGGGGCGTGCGGGTCTCGGGGCCCGACGGGGAGACGGACCTGGAGGCCGACCTGGTCGTCGACGCGAGCGGGCGCGGTACCCGGATCGTCACCTGGCTGGACGGGCTCGGACTGTCCGGCGTCCGCACCCGGACCGTGGACTCGGGGCTGGTCAACGCCTCGCGCCTGTACCGGATACCGGCCGGGGCGGAGCGGTTCCCGCTGACGATCGTGCAGGCCGACCCGTACGTGTCCCGGCCGGGCCGCAGCGCCATGGTGATGCCGGTCGAGGGGGACCGCTGGCTGGTCAGCTGCGGCGGCACCCGCGGGGGTGAGCCGCCCGCCGATCCCGAGGGCTTCCTGCGCTACACGCTCGACCTGCCGGACCCGATCGTCGGCCGGCTGGTCTCCGGCGCCGAACCGCTCACCGACGTGCACCTGAGCCGGTCCACCAGCAATGTGCGGCACTACCTGGACAAGGTGCCCAACTGGCCGGAGGGCCTGGTGGTCCTCGGCGACGCGCTCGGCACCTTCAACCCGGCCTACGGGCAGGGCATGTCGGTGGCCGCCTTCGGCGCCCGCGTCCTGGGCCGGGAGCTGGCCCGGGCCGGCGCTCCGGACGCGCCCGGCCTGGCCCGACGGGTGCTGCGGGGCGCGGCCCGCCCGGTGGACGCCGCCTGGGCGATGGCCGTCGGGCAGGACGTCCTCTACCCCGCCACGCGCGGCGGCGGACGGCCGGGGCTCGCCGACCGGGCGGTGACGGCGTACACGCGGCGCATGACGCGGGCGGCGACCGGCTCCTTCGCGGCGGCCTCGGCGATCTGGGACGTCACCAGCATGCGCACCCCGCCGACCCGCATGTTCCGCCCCGACGCGGTCCTGGCCGCCCTCGCGGGCCCGCCGCTCCCCCTGTTGACCGGGCCGCCGCTGACCCCCGGCGAGCGCGCGGTGCTCGCCGGGCTCGACCGCACGGGGGCGTGAGCGAACGGGCCGGGCTCCTCACCCCGCGAACGCCGGCTGCGCCACCCCCCGCCCCGCCCCCGGCACCACCAGCAGCGAGCCCGCCAGGGGGTGCGGGTCCGGCAGGCCGACGCGGGCCGTGGTGACGTACAGGTCGGTGAGGTCCGGGCCGCCGAAGGCACAGGCCGTGACGCGGGGGACGGGGAGGGGGATCACCCGGTCCAGGTCGCCGGCCGGGGTGTAGCGGCGTACCGCGCCGCCGTCCCACAGGGCGGTCCACACGCAGCCGTCGGCGTCGACGCACAGGCCGTCGGGGAAGCCCGCGCCGTCCTCGATCACGGCCAGCGGGCGGCGGCCCGCCACCCGGCCGTCCGCGGTGACGTCGAAGACGTCGATGCGGCGGGTCGGGGTGTCGGCGTAGTACATCAGCGTGCCGTCGGGGCTCCAGCCGGTGCCGTTGCTCACCGTCACGTCGTCGAGGACGGTCTCGGCGGTGCCGTCGCCGGTGAACCGGGTCAGGGTGCCCCCGCCTGGCGCCTCGTCGTAGCGCATGGTGCCCGCCCACAGGCTGCCGTCGGGGGCGACGGCGGCGTCGTTGCCGCGGCGGCCGGGGACGGGCTCGCGGTGCAGCCAGCGGAAGGTGTCGTCGGGGTCGAGCAGGCCGATCCCGTCCCGCAGGTTGAGGACCAGGCCGCCGCCCGCGCGGGGCTTGGCGGCGCCCACGTGCTGCTCGGTGCGGCGCAGGGTGCGCCGGCCGGTGGCCGGGTCGTAGGTGTGGACGCGGGAGTTGAGGATGTCCAGCCACAGCAGGCGGCCGGTCGCCGGGTCCCAGGTGGGGCCCTCGCCGAGGGTCGCCTCCGCGTGGACGGCCACCTCGAAGGCCGTGCCGGTCGCCGTCATGCCGCACTCCTGTGGCCGAGCCGCTCGGAGAGGTCGGCGGCGCCCTTGACGGCCAGCTGCTCCAGTTCGGCGCGGCGTTCCTCGCTCCAGCGGATCATGGGCACCGAGATCGACAGCGCGGCGACGACGCGGCCGGTGCGGTCGCGCACCGGGGCGGCGACGCAGGACACGTCCGGGTTGGACTCCCGGCTCTCCACGGCGGTGCCGCGCTCCCGGATCGCGGCCAGCGCCTCACGCAGCGCGGCCGGGTCGGTGATGCTGTTCGGCGTCATCGCGGTCAGCTCGGCGCCGTCCGGGAAGCGCGCGGCGACCTCCGGCTCGGGCAGCGAGGCCAGCAGCATCTTGCCGACGGACGTGCAGTGCGCGGGCAGCCGGCGTCCGGCCGCGGAGACCATGCGCACCGCGTGCGTGGAGTCGACCTTGGCGATGTAGATGACGTCGGTGTCCTCCAGGATCGCCACGTGCACCGTCTCGTCGCAGGTCTCGGCGACGCTCCGGGCCACCTGCTGGCCCTCGGCGGCGAGGTCGAGCTGCTCGGCGTAGCGGGCGCCGAGCTGGTACGGACGCACGCCGAGCCGGTACCGTCCGGACTGCCCGGGCACGGGGACGATGTACTTGCGGGCGGCGAGCGTGGTGACCAGCTCGTGCACGGTGGTGCGCGGCAGCTGGAGCCTGCGCACGATGTCGGGGGCGGAGAGCGTGCCGTCCCCGTCGAGGAAGAGCTCCAGTATGTCGAGAGCCCGGGTCACGGCCGGCACGAGACGTCCCATGTCCAGCCCCCTCCCTAGTGTGTTCGAGATTTCAACAGACGATCGGAATGACGAACACAGGCTACTCATATCGCGTTTGCCCGGGCAATGGGCGAGCCCTCGCCCCTGCTCCTCGTCGTCCCCGATGATGGTGGCCATGCCGACCGGAAAGCAGCCCGCAGGCCCGTTCACCGCGCGCGACTTCCAGCTCGTCCTGCTGCGCCGCATGGCCGACCACAACCCCGGCCGGGTCGAGGACGCCCGCCGCGAACTGGGCGCCTCGGCCGCGGACATGCGCGAGGCCAACCGGCGCTGGCAGGCGATGCTGCACTCCCCCCGGTCCCGCCCGGCCGCCTCGCGGTACCGCTCCGTGCTGGGCGAGCCGGAGTCGGTGGCGCCGCGCCGGATCGGCGATCTGGAGTGCGAGGCCCGGCAGTGGGCGCTGCCCCTGTGGCCGGACCTGCGCTTCGAGGTGCTGGTCGCGGACCGGGGCGTCGTCTGGAACGAGTGGCTGGTGCGCGCCCCCGGCGCCAGCGGGCCCGAGCTGCGCACCCTGGACGATCTGACGCCCTGGTCGTGCACGGTGGACGAGGCGGCCCGCGCCTTCGCCCCCGCCCGGCCGCTCCAGGGCTCGGCGCCGACCCGGTGGGGGCTGGCCTTCGCCGCCCCGGACCGGGACGGCGTACGGCACGAGGTGGTCGCGGAGTTCACATGGGGGCTGCTGCAGCGCACCGCGACCGGCGGGTGAGGCGAGTCCCGCGCGGGACGGTCAGCGTTCGTCCTCCGGGTCCCAGTCCAGCAGGCGGACCTTGGCGACCGTGCGGACGTGGCGGCGCATCGCGGCGGCGGCCTGCCGGGGCTGCCGGGCGGCCACGGCGTCCAGGATCGCCCGGTGCTGGGCCAGGGAGCGGCCGGGGCGGCCGGGCTGGCGCAGGGACTCGGTGCGGCTCTCGGCGATCTGCTGGGCGATGGAACGCATGAACTCGGCGAGCAGGCCGCTGTGCGCCGCCGCCGTCACCGCCGCGTGGAACAGCCGGTCCCCCTCGACGCCGTGCCCGCCCGCGTCGATCTCCTCGGCCATCACGGCCAGCGCGGAGCGCATCGCGGCGAGGTCGTCCTCGGTGCGGCGCTCGGCGGCCAGTTCGGCGAGCTTGGTCTCCAGGGCCTCGCGGGCCTCCAGGACGTCCGGGAGGCGTCGGCGCCGTTCGACCATCCGCTCGACGGGTTCGACGTCGAGGCTGTCCCGGACCAGATAGGTCCCGCCGCCGTGCCGCGCCTCCACCAGGCCCTGGACCTCCAGGACCACGATGGCCTGCTTCACCGAGGCGCGGCTGACGCCGAGGCGCTGGGCGAGGTCCCGCTCGGGCGGGAGCCGGTCGCCGGCCCGCAGGCCGCCGTCGGTGACGTACTGGCGCAGCCGCTCCAGCACCTGTTCGTACAGGCGCTGCCTGGTCATGGGCCGCAGGGCGTCGGTCATGGGGTCCCCCCTCCCGCCGGGAGCGTAGCACCGGGGCCGACGGCGGCCCGGTGGCCGAGTGGCTGAGCCAATTATTGCGCGACCCCTTGACGGGGCCCCGGGCCGGGCCCACGCTGACCAGCCAGCCGCACCGTCAAAGTGGCTCAGCCACTCAGCCATTCCGCCCGGAAGTCGGATCAGCAGCAGCCAGGTCAGCAGCAGTCAGGTCATCACTCGGGAGCCCCCGCATGTCCCCCGAACTCATCTCGATCCTCGTCCTCGTCGTGGTCTTCGTCATCGCCACCACCCGCTCCGTCAACATGGGCGCGCTCGCCTTCGCCGCCGCGTTCGGGGTGGGCACGCTCGTCGCCGACCTCGACGCGGACGGCATCTTCGCCGGCTTCCCCGGCGACCTGTTCGTCGTCCTCGTCGGCGTCACCTACCTGTTCGCCATCGCCCGGGCCAACGGCACCACCGACTGGCTGGTGCACGCGGCCGTCCGGCTGGTGCGGGGCCGGGTCGCGCTGATCCCGTGGGTGATGTTCGCGCTCACCGGTGCGCTCACCGCGATCGGCGCGGTCAGTCCGGCCGCGGTCGCGATCGTCGCGCCGATCGCCCTGAGCTTCGCCACCCGGTACTCGATCAGCCCGCTGCTCATGGGCACGATGGTGGTGCACGGCGCGCAGGCCGGCGGGTTCTCGCCGATCAGCATCTACGGCTCGATCGTCAACGGCATCGTGGAGCGGGAGAAGCTCCCCGGCAGCGAGGTCGGCCTGTTCCTGGCCTCGCTGGTCGCCAACCTCCTCATCGCGGCCGTGCTGTTCGCGGTGCTCGGCGGGCGGAAGCTGTGGGCGCGCGGGGCGGTGGCCCCGGAGGAGGACGGCACCACCCCCGGCGAGGGCACGGAACGCGCCGGCACGGGCCCCGCCGCCGGCACCGGTACGGGCGCCGGCACCGGTACGGGCACGGGCCCGGCCGGCGGCGGCACCGCCCCCGCCGCCGTGGCGGTCCGCCCCGGCCAGGACACCGGCGGCACCGAAGGCACCGGCCTCCGCCTCGACCCCGCCCGCATCGCCACCCTCACCGCTCTGGTCGCCCTGGTCGTGGCCGTCCTCGGCTTCGACCTGGACGCGGGACTGACCGCGGTCACCCTGGCCGTCGTGCTGAGCACCGCCTGGCCGGACGACAGCCGCCGTGCGGTCGGCGAGATCGCCTGGTCCACGGTGCTGCTGATCTGCGGTGTCCTCACCTACGTCGGCGTACTGGAGGAGATGGGCACCATCACCTGGGCCGGTGAGGGCGTCGGCGGCATCGGCGTCCCGCTGCTGGCCGCGGTACTGCTCTGCTACATCGGCGCGATCGTGTCGGCCTTCGCCTCCTCCGTGGGCATCATGGGCGCGCTGATCCCGCTGGCGGTGCCCTTCCTCGCGCAGGGCGAGATCGGGGCGGTCGGCATGGTGGCGGCGCTCGCGGTGTCGGCGACGGTGGTGGACGTCAGCCCGTTCTCGACCAACGGCGCGCTGGTGCTGGCCGCGGCCCCGGACGTGGACCGGGACCGCTTCTTCCGGCAGCTGATGGTCTACGGCGGGATCGTGGTGGCGGCCGTGCCGGCGCTGGCCTGGCTGGTGCTGGTGGTGCCCGGATTCGGGTAGGTCCGTCTCGCGGATCCGGCGCGATCCGGCAGCCTTGAACGACAGCTCTCGAGCAACACACCTGAGGCAACGCCTCTCGGACAACAGCTCTCGGGCAACAGCTAAGGAGTACTTCGCGTGTCCTCTCTCTTCCCGGCCCTCTCCCCGGCCCCGGCCGGCGCTCCGGCCGACCGGCCCGCCCTGCGGTTCGGCGAGCGCTCCCTGACGTACGCGGAACTCGCCGCCGCGGCGGGCGCCACGGCCGGGAGGGTCGGCGGCGCCGGCCGGGTCGCGGTCTGGGCCACCCCGGCGCTGGAGACCGCCGTCGCCGTGGTGGCGGCCCTGCTGGCCGGGGTCGCGGCCGTGCCGCTCAACCCGAAGTCCGGCGACAAGGAACTCGCGCACATCCTCACCGACAGCGCGCCCTCCCTCGTCCTGGCGCCCCCGGGCGCCGAACTCCCCGCCGCCCTGGGCGCCCTGGAGCGCGTCGACGTCGACGTGACGGCCCGCGCGGGCGTGCCCGAGGACCGCGCCGCCGACGGCGACCCCGCGCTCGTCGTCTACACCTCCGGCACCACCGGGCCGCCCAAGGGCGCCGTGATCCCCCGGCGGGCGCTCGCCACGACCCTGGACGCGCTCGCCGACGCCTGGCAGTGGACCGGCGACGACGTGCTGGTGCAGGGGCTGCCGCTGTTCCACGTGCACGGGCTGGTCCTCGGCATCCTCGGCCCGCTGCGCCGGGGCGGGTCCGTGCGGCACCTGGGCAGGTTCTCCACCGAGGGCGCGGCGCGGGAGCTGAACGACGGCGCGACCATGCTGTTCGGCGTGCCGACGATGTACCACCGGATCGCCGAGGCGCTCCCCGGCGACCCGGAGCTGGCGAAGGCGCTCGCCGGGGCCCGGCTGCTGGTGTCGGGGTCGGCCGCGCTGCCGGTGCACGACCACGAGCGGATCGCCGCGGCCACCGGCCGCCGGGTGATCGAGCGGTACGGCATGACGGAGACGCTGATGAACACCAGCGTGCGCGCCGACGGCGAGCCGCGCGCCGGGACGGTGGGCGTGCCGCTGCCCGGCGTGGAGCTGCGGCTGGTGGAGGAGGACGGCACCCCGATCGCGGCGCTGGACGGGGAGAGCGTCGGCGAGATCCAGGTGCGCGGCCCGAACCTGTTCACCGAGTACCTCAACCGCCCCGACGCCACCGCCGCCGCCTTCACCGCGGACGGCTTCTTCCGCACCGGCGACATGGCGGTGCGCGACCCCGACGGCTACGTCCGCATCGTGGGCCGCAAGGCCACCGATCTGATCAAGAGCGGGGGTTACAAGATCGGGGCCGGGGAGATCGAGAACGCGCTGCTCGAACACCCGCAGGTGCGGGAGGCCGCGGTCACCGGGGAGCCCGACCCCGACCTCGGGGAGCGGATCGTGGCCTGGATCGTGCCGGCCGACCCCGCCGCGCCGCCCGCCCTCGCCGCGCTGGCCGACCATGTCGCGGACCGGCTCGCCCCGCACAAGCGGCCCCGCGCCGTCCGCTACCTCGACCGGCTGCCCCGCAACGACATGGGGAAGATCATGAAGCGGGCGCTGGACCGTGCCTGAGCGGCTGTCGGCGCGGGAGTTCCTCGCCCTGGTCGCCGACGACTCCACCTTCACCGAACTGCCCCACCGGGACGGCCCGTGGCGGCCCGACGGACCCCTCGGCTGGCCCGGCTACGACGCCTCGCGGGCCCGCGCCGCCGAACGCACCGGCGAGACGGAGTCCGTCGTCTGCGGCACCGGCCGCGTCGAGGGCACCCGGGCCGTGCTCATCGCCTTCGAGTTCGGCTACCTGGGCGGCTCGCTGGGCCACCGCACCGGCGACCGTCTGGCGGCCGCGTACGCGTACGCCCGCGAACACCGCTTGCCGGTGGTGCCGTTGGTCGCCACCGGCGGCAGCCGGATGCAGGAGGGGATGCTCGCGCTGACCCAGCTGCAGCGGGTGGCCCGGCAGTCGGCGCTCACCCGGGCGGCCGGTCTCGCCCAGGTCGCGGTGGTGCGGGACCCGGCGACCGGCGGCGGCTGGGCGACGCTGGGCGCGGGCGCCGACGTGGTGCTCGCCCTGCCCGGCGCCCAGGTCGGCTTCGCGGGCTCGCGGGTCCGGCCGCCGGACGCCGACCCGGCGGCGTACACGGCCGAGGCGCAGCTGGCGGCGGGCAGCGCGGACGCGGTCGTGCCGCCCGGGGAGCTGCGCGCGACGCTGGGCCGGTGGCTGCGGCTGCTGACGGCGCCGTCCGGGGACCCGGCGCCGGTGCCGGAGCCGCTGGGCGCGCGGGACCTGCCGGCCGGCGGCTGGGAGGCGGTACGGCGGGCCCGCGACCCGGGACGCCCGCGTGCCGGTGCGTATCTGGACGCCTACTTCACCGAGCGCGTCGCCCTGTCCGGCGACCGCTGCGGCGGCCGGGACGTCGAGGGCATGCTGTGCGGCTTCGGCACGCACGCGGGGCGGACGGTCGCCTACGCCGCCCAGACGGGCGCGGCGACCCGGCCCGCCGGATACCGCACCGCGACCCGGCTGATCCGCCTCGCGGACCGGCTCGGCATCCCGGTGCTGACGCTGGTGGACACGCCGGGCGCGGCCAACGACGCGGCGGCGGAGCGGGCGGGGGTGGGTCCGGCGATCGCGGACCTGTTCGGCGCCGTGGCCTCGGTGCGCACGCCGGTCACCACGCTGGTGATCGGCGAGGGCGGCTCGGGCGGGGCGCTGGCCCTGGCGGCGCCCGGCAGCACCTGGGCGACCCCGGACAGCTACTTCTCCGTCATCGCGCCGGAGCACGCGGCGGCGATCCTCAAGCGCCCGCCCCAGGAGGCGGAGGCGACGGCCGGTCAACTGCGGCTGCGCCCGCAGGACTTGGCCCAGCTTGGCGTGATCCGAACAAGCGAGCAGTTGTTCCCTGGAACAGGTGATCGTCGCTCTGAAGGGCGCATGTGACTGCAGGGACCAACGATACTTACGGAGTGCGAGCGACGGGCTGCAGACCGTAGTCGACGCACATGTCCCGAGTAGTCCCGCGGGTCTCGGTCCCAGAGGCCCGCACCTGAACAGCGCAAGGAGCTGCACGATCATGAACCTTCTCACCGACATCCTCGCCGGCCTCGTCCACTTCGTCGGCTGGCTGGTCTGACGGTCCGAGAAACCGACGGCGCCGCCTCCCCGTCCCAGGGAGGCGGCGCCGTCCGCGTGCGGCGAGCGGCGGGGGCCTACCGCACGGCCACCGCCCGCACGATCTCCTGGGTGACCGAGCCGCCCCGGTCGTCGCGCGCCGAGGCCCGCAGCGAGACGTGCTGAGCGTCCCGCGGCACGCTCAGCGTCCCGTGCCAGGACGCCTTCCCGTCACCGCCGCGCAGCCCGACCTGCCGCCAGGTCTTCCCGTCGTCGTAGGAGACCTCCAGCTTGCCGCCGCCGATCTCGCCGGTGTCCGGGGCGCCCGCCACGTGCTCGGCGCCGAGCCCGACCCGCAGCTTCTTGCCGCCCCGCACCTTCCCCGCGAGGTCGGTGCCGACGTCGAAGGAGAGGTTGATCAGCGGCAGGAAGGTCCACCGGTCGTCCGGCGTCGCGGCCGACCGGAAGGTCCACTCCGCGTGGCCCTTCGTCGCCGTCGGCCAGCGTGCCGCGTCCAGCGCGGTGTCGGTGACGAGCTTGTAGGTGTGCTCGTCGGCCGGGGCGTCCCACACGTACGCGGCGGAACTCGGCCCCTGGTCGACCAGTTCGCCGTCCAGGTACACCGACGTGGTCTGCGACATGCCGCTGCCCTCGGTCCACACGTCGCCGAAGCCGGTGTGGTCGGGCCCGGAGTCGCCCCAGCCGGGCGCGTTGAACTGGAGCCGGTTCCCGGCGCGCTGCTGTCCCCAGCCGAGCCCGGTGCCGAGGTAGGGGTGCCACACCGGCTTGAACCAGTTCAGCTCGGTGCGCGAGCCGCCCCGGTAGGCGACCACTCCGCCACGCTCCTCCAGCGCCTCGCCCGCGCTCGTCACCGTCTCGTGCCACAACTGGCCGGGACCGGTGGACACGTACTCGGTGCGTTCGGCGGGGTAGTCGATCCGCTCCCGGAAGCCGAGGCCGATCGGGAAGGTGTCGGTGATCGAGTACCGGAACTCGCCGCCGCTGGACGGCTCGTCGCCGTGGTACTCGGCCCGCACCTCGGCGAGGTCGCGGTGCCGGGGCTCGAAGGTGAGGTCGCGGTCGGGCACGGCGCCGGGGTGTCCCTCGGACAGGTCGTACACGTAGGGCGTGTTGCGGGTGCCGGTCATGTCGACCCGTCCGGACCGCCGGAGCCGCTGGGCGTCGGCCGCGGAGACGGTGGCGATCTGCAGCGGCCGGTCGGCGTTGTCGTCGGTGCCCCACCAGGCCATCAGCCGTCCGGGGGCGTCGTCGGTGACGAACAGCGCCTTCACGCCCGCGTCCTGCGCCGCCTGGGCGAGCGCGGCCGGTTCGGTCCCCTCGGTGAGCCGGGCCAGGACCGCCTTGCCCCGTACGCCGTCCGGGAAGGGCCCGGCGCCGGCGTCCCCGACGTCGACCAGGGGCAGCCGGGTGCGGCCCTCGGTCAAGGTGCCGCCGGACTGGACGGCCGCCTCGCCGATCCCCTTGACCTCCAGGAGCGGCTTGCCGAGCCGCCACACGGTGCGGTACTCGAAGCCGCCCCGGGTGACCTTCTCGGTGGGCGCGGCGAAGACGCTGTCGTACGTCAGCGGCACCTGGACGGCGCCGAACAGGTCGGAGCCGTTCGCGCTGCGGTCGTACTCCATGAGCAGTTGCCGGGTCTCGGTGCGCTTGCCGACGTCGGCGCTGATCTCACGCAGCTTCCGGCCGTCCAGGGTGATCTCGCGGTCCCGGTCGACGACGACCTCCGGCGCGGCGAGGAAGCCGAGGCCGAGGGAGTCGGCGCCGTGGCTGCCGCGCACGTCGAGGAAGGACGACAGGCTGTACGTCCCGCGCGGGAGCCGCAGCTCCAGGGTGCCCGAGTCGCCGACGTGCGCCGGGAAGGGGTCGACGCCCTCGGTGAGCTGCTGGACGGTCAGGTCGGCCGGGGCCGCGGCGCCGGAGCGGTCCTTGACGTGGACGGTGAGCGTGTACCGCTCGTCCTCCTTGACCAGCCCGAACGCGGTGTGCGCGAGGGTCTTCCCGCTCGCGTCGGCCGCCACGATCTGACCGCTCGTGGTGCCGACCGGCGCCTTGGACCCGTCGCCGGTGACGGTGGTGGCGGCGGTGCCGTGCGCGGGCACGGTGAGGGTGGAGTCGGCGAGGGTGGCGACGCCCTCGGGGGCGCCGCGCACCGACAGCTTCAGCTCGACGGGCGCGTCGGAGTCGTTGGTGTACGTGACCGTCCTGGTGACGGGCTCGTCGGCGGCGTACGGCCAGGAGTAGAAGCCCAGGTCGGCGCTGCCGGTGGCGGTGACGTCGGCGTCGACCGCGCCGGGCACGCTGACCCGGCCGGCGCCCAACTGATGGACGGGGGCGTCCAGTTCCTTCGAGGTGGACATCAGCGCGTCCTTGAGCCGCGCGCCGCTCCAGTCGGGGTGCTTCTCGGCGAGCAGGGCGGCCACCCCGGCGATGTGCGGCGTCGCCATCGACGTGCCGTCCATGCTGGTGTAGTCGCCGCTGCCCTCGGCGAGCCGGGAGCGGGCGGCGAGGATGCCGACGCCCGGGGCCGACAGGTCGGGCTTGAGGGCGTTGTCCCCGTACCGGGGTCCGGCGCTGGTGAACCAGGCGGCCTGGTCGGCGGAGTCGACGGCGCCCACCGTGAGGGCGGCGTCGGCCGCGCCGGGCGAGCCTATGGAGGACGGGGCGCCGGTGTTCCCGGCCGCGATCACGAACAGGGCGCCGGTCTCGCGGGACAGGGTGTTGACGGCCTCGGCCATCGGGTCGGTGCCGTCGCTGGGTTCGGTGGAGCCGAGGCTCATGGAGACGATGTCGGCGTCCACGTCCCGGGCGGCCCACTCCATGCCCGCGATGATCTCCGACTCGCTGCCGGAGCCCCCGTCGTCGAGGACCTTGCCGACCGCGAGCGTGGCGCCGGGCGCGACGCCCTTCTCCTTGCCGTCGGAGGCCGCGCCGCTGCCGCCCACGGTGGAGGTGACGTGGGTGCCGTGACCGTGCCGGTCGGCGACCTCCTCGCCCGGGATGAAGCTCTTGCTCTGCGCGATCCGCCCCGCGAGGTCGGGGTGCCCGGCGTCCACTCCGCTGTCCAGCACGGCCACGGTGACGCCCTTGCCGGTCAGCCCGGCCTCCCAGGCCTCGGGCGTGCCGATCTGCGTGTTGGACTCGGCCATGGCCGCGGTGACCCGCCCGTCGAGCCACACCCCGTCGACACCGGCGCCGCCACGGGTGAATTCCCGCCAGAATTCCCGCCCCTTGTCGGCCTCGACGGCGGCCCCGCGCACGCTGGGCAGCGACCGGGTCCGCTCGGCGCCCCGCGGGGTGGCGGCGGCCCGCGCCTTCTCGTCGTAGGTCACGATCAGCGGCAGCTCGCCCCTCTCGCTGTCGGCGAGCCCCTGCTCCAGCAGCTCACCGACGTCGAACAGCCGCGGGTCGAGGCTCCCGTCGCGCAGGTACGGCAGCGCCTCGTCCGGTACGACGGTGGTCCGGCCGCCCGAGCTGCTGGTGCGCACGGCCCCGGTGGCGCCCTCGGGCCGCTCGACCGTGACGGTCTTCCGGCCGCCGCCGAGGTCGGCGACGGTCACCCGGTCGCCGGTGACGAGGGTGACGGTGCGGGACGCGCCGGCCGCTTGGGCCGTGCGGGCGGCCGCCGTTCGGGCCTGCGCCGGGTCGGGGGGCGGGTCCTGCGCCGCCGCCGTCCCGGCCGGCAGCAGCGCGATCACGAGCCCCGCCGACAGGAGGGTCGCCCCACGTCTGACTGGTCCTGTGCTCATCCACGTCTCTCTTCGTGTCGTCGTAGAGTGCTGTGACGAGTGCTGTGAGCAGTCTCAGGGGGCCCGTGGGGCAAGGGAGTTGACCGGAGGCGGCGGTTAGTCGCCTTGGCGGGTTTCCGCCAGCGGCCGAACGGCCGGGCGGGCCGGGACGGGACACGGCCGAGTACCGTCCGTCACAATGGTGCTGCGCACGGACACGTACGGCACACGGGGAGCGAGCGGCGTCATGGACGGGTTGGTCGAGTTCAGGACCGAGGACGGCGTGCGGGTGACCGTCGAGGGCGTCGAGGACGAGGACGGCGCGCGGCTGGTCTCGCGCGGCGACGGCCCGGCCCGCGCGGCCCGCACCTTCGAGGACTCCCTGGACGGGGTGCGGGCGGCGGCCGCATCCGCGCTGCGGGTCTTCCGGGACGGCTCGCTCAGACCCGACGCGGTGGAGCTGGAGTTCGGCGTCAAGCTGACCGCGGAGGCCGGCGCGGTCATCGCGAAGGGCTCGGCGGAGGGCCATCTGGTGGTGCGGCTGAGCTGGTCGCCGGAGCCCTCCCCGGCCCTCCCGGAGCCGCGGCCCTCCGGCAGCCGCCCCGAATCCGGTCCCGCCCCGGCGCGTCCCGAGACCCCGGACGCCGCCGCGCTGTCATGAGCGGTGCCGCGTGGCACGCCCGCGTCGAGTGCGGCAAGGAGGTCGGCGCCGGATTCCTGGTCTCCGCCCGCCGGTTGCTCACCTGCGCCCATGTCGTGAGGTGGGCCGACCGGGCACCGGTCACGGTGACCTTCCCGGGCCGCCGCGGGCTGGGCGAGCTGTCCGGCACGGTCGCCGTGCACGGCGGCTGGCGGGACGGCGCCGCCGACCTCGGCGACCTGGCCGTGCTGGAGCTGGACCGGGAGGTGCCGCTCGCCCCGGCCGTCTTCGCCCCGCCCGGCACCGAACGGACCGCGCCCGTCCCCGAGCTGATCGCCTACGGCTTCCCCAAGGGGTACGACGAGGGCATGCTCGCCTCCTACCGCGCCCTGCCGGGACCGCTCATCTCCGACGAGTGGGTGCAGTTGGAGGCGCTCACGGCGCACGGGCAGCCGCTGGCCGCCGGGTTCAGCGGCGCGGCGCTGACGCTGGCCGACGGCACGGTCGTCGGCATGGTCTCCGCCGTCGCCGGGGCCCGGGACGTGCGCGTCGGCCGGATGCTGCCGCTCGAGGTGATGGCGCGCTACTGGCCGGAGCTGGGCGAGCTGGTGCCCACCCCCGGCCACCGGGCGGACGCCCGCAGACGGCTGTACGCGCTGGTGCGCCGGGCGGAGCAGAACGGCCCGGACTGCGACCCCAACCGGCTGTACGTCTCCGCCATGGACGCCTTCGACCCACCGCTGCCGGAAGGCGGTTTCGCCTCCCTGCGCCAGGCCGCCGCCTATGTGCAGTGGGAGGTGCCGGACCCGGCGGCGGTGGCCCGGTTCGCCGACCGGCTGGCCGAGCTGCTGCACGCCCCGCCGCCGCGCCCCGCGACCTGGTCGCCCATCGTCGTGGAGATGGACCGCAGCGGCGCCGGTGCCGACCAGGTCACCGTCGAGGTGTCCGCCTACCGGGACGGGCAGCGCCGCCCGGTGGGCTCGCGCCGGCTGGCCCGCGGCGCGGTGCGCGCCTACGTCCAGGAACGCATCGACGAGGCGTTCACCCAGCTCGATCCCGGCGCCGACGAACTGCTCGCCTTCGTGCTCCCGCGCGAGTGGCTGAACGAACCGGTGGCGCACTGGGAGTGCGGGGCGGACGACTCCACGCCGCTGGGCTGCGCCTACCCGCTGGTGGTGACCGACCGGTACCGCCACCGCAGCGGCCGCCTCCGCCACCAGCTGCGCAAGAAGTGGCACCGGCTCGGGGCCCGCCCGGGCGGCACGCTGCACCGCGTGGACTGCGACACCCGGGAGCGGCCGGCCGGACTGCGCAAACGCCTGCGGGACGAGGCGGAGCTGGCCGGTTTCGCCACCCCGCCCTCGGCGGCGCCGGAGTACTTCGAGGTCGGCCTCAACCTCCCGGTCCCCGTGCTGCTCTGGTCGCGCCGGGACTGCCCCGGCGACGCGGGGCCCGACGGCCGCTGCGCCGGCACCGCGTTCCTCGACGAGCTGGCGGCGTCCGTGACGGGCGTGCCGCCGGCCGAACTCCCCCGGCTGGTCATGGAGCTGCGCGAGACCGCGGACGCCTCGGACACCCCGGACGAGCACTGGGCGCGCGACGTCCAGCTGCTGTGGGACGACCCCCGCTGCTTCGCCGAGCCGCCCGCCCTGCTCCACTCCCCGGTCGGCTGACCCGGCCGACGTACTCACCGCCATGTCCACCGCCGTACCGACCGCCGACCGACCGCCCGGAGAGAAGAACCCATGCCCCTGTGGCCCGTCTACACCGGCGCGCCTGACCCGCACGACGGCATCACCCGGCTGCCGCCGCCCCCGCCCTGGCGGGACTTCGACGGCGGCCCCGTGCTCGATCCGCCCGACGCGGACGGCGACCCGGCGGCCGCCTCGCCCGACCGCGCCCACCGGGCCGCGACCTACCAGGCCACCGAGGACACGGTGCAACTGGTCAACGCGGCCCTGTACCTGCGGCGCCCGCTGCTGGTCACCGGGCCGCCCGGCACCGGCAAGTCGTCCCTCGCCTACGCGGTCGCCCGTGAGCTGCGGCTCGGCCCGGTGCTCAGGTGGAACATCACCAGCCGCAGCACGCTGGGCGACGGCCTCTACACCTACGACCCGCTCTCCCGCCTGTACGCGGCACGCCGGCCCGCACAGCCGTCCGACGCCGACTCCCCCGCCCACGCCCCCGCCACGGGTGTCGAGGACCATCTGCGCCTGGGCCCGCTCGGCACCGCCCTGCTGCCCTACGCACGGCCGCGCGCCCTGCTCGTCGACGAGATCGACAAGAGCGACCTGGACCTGCCCAACGACCTGCTGCACGTCCTGGAGGAGGGCCAGTACGAGATCCCCGAACTCGTCCGGGCCTCCCGGGACACCCCGGGCGGTCATGCCGAGGTCCTGATCGACGGCGCCGACCTGCGGGTACCGGTGGCGCGCGGCCGGGTCCGCTGCAAGGCCTTCCCGTTCGTCGTGCTCACCAGCAACGGCGAGCGCGAGTTCCCGCCCGCCTTCCTGCGCCGCTGCGTCTCGCTGCGGCTGCGGCAGCCCGACGACGACCACCTCGCCGAGATCGTCCGGGCCCACCTGGGCGAGCCCGACGCGTACGCGCGACAGCTGATCCACCGGTTCCTGTCCCGGGTGGGCAGCGGCGAACTGGCCACGGACCAGCTGCTCAACGCCATCTACCTGGCCCGTTCCTCCGGTCTTGGCGCCGACTCCCTGGACGAGCTGGCCGAGCGGCTGATGCCGTACCTCGGCCGGTCCGCGCGGCCCGACGCCTTCTGATGCCCACCGACCGGCCCGGCGCACCGGACCCGCCGCCCCTGCCCCGCCTCGCCGACGTCCTCGGCCGGGGGGCGGGCACCGGTGCCCGCCCGACCCCGCTGGAGCTGGCCGAACTCCTCTGGCTGGCCGGGCACATGGAGCCCGCGGCACCGGACCCGGCGGACGCCCCCGCGTCCGGGACCCGGCCCGCGGACCCGCCCCCGGCCACCGCGGACGCCCCGGACCGGCACCGGGACCAAGACGGGGAGGGAGAGGGGGACCGGGCCGGGGAACGGGAGCGGGACCGGGCCGGCGGAAGGGGGCAGGACCGGCACGGGCGCCGGACCCGGGACGACCGGGCGGCGGGCACCGCGCCCCCGCCCGGAGCCCCGCGCACTCCGCTGCGGCTGCCGTCCCCGGCCCCCGCGCCCGGCACCTCGGCGGCCCAGCCGCACAGCGCCCTGCTCGCGCCCGCACCGCCGATGCTGCGCCACACGCTGGCGCTGCAACGCGCCCTGCGCCCGCTCAAGCGCCGCAGCGACGCGCCCGTCGGCCACGAGGTGGACGAGTCCGCGACCGCCGACCGCATCGCGCGCCTCGGCGCCGCGCCCGAGTGGTGGCTGCCCGTACTGCGCCCGGTACGGGAGCGGTGGCTGCGTCTGCACCTGGTGCACGACGCGGGCCCCACGATGCCCGTCTGGCAGCCCCTCGTCCGCGAACTGCACACCGCGCTCGCCCAGTCGGGCGTCTTCCGCACCGTCACCCTGCACCGCGCGGAGGCCGACGGCACCGTCCGCGGGGACGGTGCCCAGATCCCCGCCGACGGCCGTACGGTCATGCTGCTGATCAGCGACTGCATGGGCCCGCAGTGGCGCGAGGGCCCGGCCGGCACCCGGTGGTTCGGCACCCTGCGCGGCTGGGCGCGCCGCACTCCGCTGGCCGTTCTCCAGCCGCTGCCCGAGCAGTTGTGGCGGGACACCGCCCTGCCGCCGGTCCCGGGCCGGCTCCTGGCCCCGCACCGGGCCGCGCCCAGCGCCTCGCTCGCCTTCACCCCGTACGACGAGGCCGCGCCCCGGGCCCCCGAGGGCGCTCCGTACGTCCCCGTGCTGGAGCCGGGCCCCGAGTGGCTGGCGAACTGGGCCGCGCTGGTGGCGAGTCCGGGCGGCACCCCGTACCCGGGCGCGGCCGCCGCGCTGCACCGCCCGCTGCCGGCCGACGCCGACGACCGGACGGACCTCGCGGGGCTGTCGGCCGAGGAGGTCGTCCTGCGTTTTCGCGCCGGCGCCTCCCCGCAGGCCTACCGGCTGGCCGGGCACCTCGCGCTGGGCCGCCCCGACCTGCCGGTGATGCGGCTGGTGCAGGCCGCGGTCGAGCCGGACCCGCGGCCCCAGCACCTGGCCGAGGTCATCCTCGGCGGACTGCTCACCGCGGTCCCCGGACCGCCCGGCTCCTACGCCTTCCGCCCCGGCGTGCGCGAGCTGCTCCTGCGCGGGCTGCCGCGCACCGCCCGCAACCGCACCCACGAGCTGCTGCTGCGCACCGGCGGCCTGATCGACGAACGGGCGGGGCGCTCGCCCGGGGAGTTCCGGGCGCTGGTGCCGTCCCGGGAGGGTACCGAGCGGGCCGACGGGAGCGAGTCGTTCGCGGCGATCAGCGAGGAGAGCGCGCGGCAGCTGACGGTGCGGGAGCGGCCCCCCGCGCGGTCGCCGTTCCCGGCCGCCCTCGGCGCCCGCTACCGGCCCACGCGCCGGCTCACCCCGAGCGGGAGGATCTGGCTGGCCGAGGACACCGGTCCGCAGCAGGCGGCGCCCGGCCCGACGGCGGCCAACCGGACGGTGGCGATCCGGCTGCACCGCACGGACTCCGACCCGGCCTCGCACCGCGCCTTCCTGCGGGACGCGCGGCGGCTGACGCGGCTGTCCCACCCGAACCTGGTGACCGTCCTCGACGCCGGTGTCGAGGACGACGTCCCGTACGTGGTCATGGAGCACCTCGACGGCATAGCGCTGAGCGCCCTCACCCGGTCCGACGACCCGCGGCTGCCGGTGCCGCTGACGGTGTCGGTGGGGGCGCAGCTGGCCCGGGCGCTCACCGCCCTGCACCGGGCGGGTGTGGCGCACGGCGGCCTCAAGGCGTCCCGGGTGGTGCTGCTGCCGGACGGCACGGTCCGGCTCAGCCTCTTCGAACCGGGGCGGGCCGCGGGCCCGGCGGGACGCTCCGCGGACCTGCGCGCCCTGTGCGACCTCCTGCTGCGGCTGACGTCGGGGGCCCCGCAGCCGGCCGTCCCGGTCGACTCCCGCCGCCTGGACCGGCTGCCCCGATCCCTGCGCATCCACTACGCGCACGCCTTCGACCAGCTGATGTCGCCCTCGTCGGCGACCCAGGCCCGCGGTCTGGAACTGCTCGCCGACCCGCAGCTGCTCACCCGGGCGAAGGAGGCGTACGCGCCGCGCCGCTACCGCGCCCTGGGTCCGCTGCGGGTCGACGTCCCGGACGGCTCGTCCCGCCCCGCACCCGAGGTGCACGCGCTGCTGGCGATGCTGCTGCTCAAGCACGGCCGCACGGTGACGCACGAGGAGCTGCGGTGGGGGCTGTGGGACCCGGGCGACGAGCCCCGCAACCCGCGGGCCGAGGTGACCCGGCTGGCGGCGCGGCTGGCGGACGTCCTGGGCCCGGGCGTTCTCGCGAAGTCCGCCCACGGCTACGGCCTGCACACCAGCGCCGACGACCTGGACCTGGTGCGCTGCGACGAGCTGGTGCGGCGTGCCGAGGCGGCCGGGCTGCGGGACGCGCTCACCGAGGCCCACGGTCTGGTCACCGAGGCGCTGGCGCTGTGGGGCGACGCCGGGCCCCTGGCGGACGTGCCCGGCCCCGCCGCCCGCACCGCCCGCACCCGCCTGCTGCGGCTGCGGCTCGCCCTGCACACCAGGCGCGCCGAGCTGGACCTGGCCCTCGGCGAGTACGACCGGGCCTCGACCGACCTGGCCGGCCTGCTGCGGGCCCACCCGCACCGAGAGGACTTCCGCCGCCTGTACCTGATCGCGCTGCGCCGCCAGGGCCGGGGCGAGGAGGCGCTGGAGGTGTACGAGGAGTACGAGCTGTCCGGCGGACGCAGCCCGGCCCTGACGGCACTGGGCCGGGAGCTGCGCGAGGAGCACGCCGCGCCGGCGGACGAGGCGCCGTGGTCGGAGTACGGGCAGCGCCCGCACGACCCGGACGGCACCGAGTCCGTCGTGTCCGCCCCGGACGAGCTGCCGGAGGGCCCCTTCCCGACCGAGGACGACCTCTGGACGCCCCTGCTCGACGACGACGCGGGGCACGACACGGCACGGTCCCCGGCGGACCGGGCCGCGCGCGAGGAACGGGAGGAACGGGAGGCGGACCGGGCCGCGCTGCGCGAGGCGATGCGGGACGAGGGGCTGGAACCGGAACCGGAACTGGAACCGGACGAGGAACCGGCATGGGCCGAGGCGGAGGAACCGGATCCGCAGCAGCCGGACCTCGGCCTCGACACCGACTTCCGCTGCTGCGCCCGCTACGCCTACGCCGACGGCCCGCGGACCGGGCCCCCGGCCCACCCGGTGGCCCCCGACGCCCGCGCGGCCCTGCACGGCGTGGTCGCGGACCTGCTGGCGGACAGCGGCATGGACGGCGCCTCGTACGAACTCCTGGACGACCGCGGCGGCCTGCTGGTGCTGTTGGCGCCGCGTGCGGAGGCCGCGCCGCTGCTGAGGGCGACCGTGGCCGGTCTGCCCGGGCTGCTGCCCCGCCTGGGCGGCCCGCGGCTGCGGGTGGAGTTCTGGCAGGTGGAGTTCCGGCTGGACGGGACCGGGGAGCAGTCGCTGGGCCGCGCCGACGCCGGGGCGGTCGGCGCGGTCCTGGACGCCTCCCCCGCGCGTGCGGTGGTCGCCCTCTCCGACTCCCTCTACTACGACGAGGTGCGCGAGGAGGGTCAGGACGGTCCCGCCTTCCCGCCGGACCTCTTCCGGTCGCTGCCCGGCGACACCGGCTGGTACCACCTGGTCGGGAGCGCCGGGCCCGCGGCGGCGCGCACGGCCGCCGGGAACCGCTGAACGCTGCGCGCCCCCCGTTCAGCGGCCCCCCGCCCGGCCCCCTCCAGCGGGCGCCCGCCCGCGCCGCCGCGCACGATCGGAGCCTGGAGGCCGTCCACCGGGCGGCCCCGCACGGTCCGCGCTCTCGGGAGGATTCGCCATGACCGCCAGTACTGCCAATACCGCCAGTCTGGAGGCGCTGCGCCGCTGCCACTTCGCCGTCGACCTGGGCGCGGCGCGGACCCGCGTCTATGTGAAGGGTGCCGGGCTCGTCGTCGACCAGCCGTCCGCCGCGGCGGTCAACACCCGCACGGGCGCCCTCATCGCGGTCGGCGAGTTCGCGGAGAAGATGACCGGCCGCACCCCCGGCTACATCCGCGTCGTGCGGCCCGTCTCCGGCGGCACGGTGGTCGACATCGAGATGGCCCAGCGCATGCTGCGCCACCTGCTCGGCGACCGGATCCGGCGCGCCCTGCGCCGCAAGCCCCGGCTGCGGGCCGCCGTCTGCACCCCGCACGACGCGGACCCGCTGTCCCAGCGCGCGGCGATCGAGACGCTGGTCGGGCTCGGGGCGCGCCGGGTGGAACTGGTCGACACGCTCATCGCGGCGGCGGTCGGCTGCGGACTGCCCGTGGAGCAGCCCGAGGCGACCATGATCATGGTGTGCGGGGCGCACGCCACGCAGGTCGCGGTGCTCTCGCTCGGTTCGATCGTGACCGCCGAGCGCATCCCGGTGGGCGGCGAGGCCGTGGACCACGCGATCGTGCAGCTGCTGCGCCACCAGCACGAGCTGGTGCTGCCCAGCCAGTCGGTGCGCCCGCTGCAGCTCGCCCTGTCCGGCAACGGGCTGACCCCGCAGGGACCGGCGTCCACCGAGATCCACGGCCGGGACGTGGCGACCGGTCTGGCCCGCAGTGTGCGGGTCGACACCGCCACGGTGCGCAACGCCATCCAGACGCCGCTGACTGCGGTGCTCGACGGCATCGGCAAGGTGCTGCGGGACTGCCCGCCCGACCTGGTCGCGGACCTCGCCGACCGCGGGATCATGATGGTCGGCGGGAGCGCGCTGCTGCCCGGCTTCGACCAGATGCTGCGTCAGGCCACCGGCATGCCGGTGCACATCGCGGAACGGCCGGACGTGTGCGCGGTCCAGGGCCTCGGCAGCATGCTGGAGGGCCGGGTCGAGCCGCTGGTCCTGCACCCGACGACCGCCGACTCCGACTGATCGGCCACCGGGGTCCCGAGGAGGCCGGGCGCATGACCGGGCAGCCCGCGCCGCCCCGGCTGACCCGGCTCCTCGAAGCCCTCCTGGGCGTCGGCACCGGCCTGGATCTGCGCGGTGTCCTGCAGCGCATCGTGGACGGCGCCGCCGAACTGACCGGCGCCGCGGGCGCGGCCCTGGTCGTCACGGACCCCGGCGAGGGCGGCCTGGCCGGGATCCGCACCCCGGGCCCCGGTCCGGTGCCGGGGACGGGGCCCGTGCTGCGGGTGCCCGTCCAGGTGCGGGACGAGGAGTTCGGCGAGCTGCGGCTGGCCGGACGGCCCGGGGCGGCACCGTTCACCGTCGAGGACGAGCAGCTGCTGCGGGTCCTGGCCACGCAGGCCGGTGTCTCGATCGGCAACGCCCGGCTGTACGAGACGGCCCGGCAGCGCGAGCGCTGGATCGAGGGCGCGGCGGCCGTCACCACCGCGCTGCTCACCGAGGAGGGCGCCGACGACGCGCTGACCACGGTGGCCGAACGGGCCCGGCTGCTCGCCGGCGCCTCCGCGGGCGTCATCCTGCACCCGACCGCCGAGGGCGGCATGGAGATCGTGACGGCCTCCTCGCCGGACGACCCGGACGGCATGGTCGGCGCGACCATCGCGCCGGGCAGTCCCGTGCTGGAACAGCTCCTGGGCGGCGAGCCGGTGTTCATCGAGGACTCGGCGACCGATCCCCGTATGACGACCCACGTACGGCACCGGTTCGGGCCCAGCATGATGCTGCCCCTGCAGGCCGACGGCCGGCTCATCGGCACCCTCGCCCTGCCCCGCCGGCGCGGCGGGCGCCCGTACACGGAGCTGGAACGGCTGCTCGCGACGCAGTTCGCCTCGCAGGCGGCGCTCGCCCTCGTGCTGGCCGACGCCCGGCGCGGCCGGGAGCGGCTGGCGGTCTACGAGGACCGCGACCGCATCGCACGCGACCTGCACGACCTGGTGGTGCAGCGGCTGTTCGCCACCGGCATGATGCTGGAGTCCACGCGGCGCCGCCCGGGTGCCGAGGACGTCCGCGACATCCTCGGCCGTGCGGTGGACGAGCTGCGCTCGACGGTCGGTGAGGTCCGCACCACCATCTTCGCGCTCCAGCAGCCCCCGGCGGACCCGCCGACCGGACTGCGCGGCCGGGTGCTGCGCGAGACCGCGTCCGCCGCCGCCCGGCTCGGCGTCACACCGTCCACGCATTTCCGCGGCGCCGTGGACACCCGGGTGCCCGACCGGGTCGCCGACCGCCTCGTGACCGCCCTCCGCGACGCCCTGGCCGACGCGGCCGCCCGCCCGGGCGTATCCCGCGTCGAGGTCACCGTGGAGACGCCCGCCCCCCTGCCGCAGGGCCGGGGAGGGGTGCGGCTGAGCGTCTTCGACGACGGCGAGGGCGAGGACGGGACGCGGGGGACGACGGTCACGTGGTGGGCGCCGCTCTGAGGCCGGACAGAGCCGGACGGGGCCGGACGGGGCCGGGCAGGCGGCCCGGTCGGGTGGTGCCGGCCTCGCAGGCGGGGTACCCGGCCGGGGACCGCCCGGCAGGAGGAGGTACCACGATGAGCGAGCCGACCCCGTCCCAGGCCGAGGGCGAACGCGACGACGAACCGGACACGCCGGACGTGCCCCACACCACTCCCTCCCAGGCGGAGGGCGAACGCGAGGACGAAGTCGAGAGCACCGAGGAGGAGCCGGGAGCCCGGTGACACGTCTCCCTGACGGTGTCAGGAAAATCTCGCACTGCCAAAGCTGCTTGCCGCGTGGATAGCGTCATGGCCGGCGACGGGGCAGCGGCTCCGCCGCATCCCCACACCAGCGCGGGCCATGGGTGCACGCCGTGAGAACGCAAGGAGACAGTGCGTGTTTGAACGCATGGCCGAACTGGCGATCCGCCGGTCCCGGCTGGTACTCGTCGTCGCAGCCGTGACCGTGGTCCTCATGGGAGTCCTGGGCGCCGGCGCGTTCGGCAAGCTCCTGCCCGGTGGCTTCGACGACCCGTCCTCGCAGTCCAGCAGGGCCAAGGCGGTCATCACCGAGAAGTTCGGCGGGGAGTCGAACCTGGTCCTGCTGGTCCGTGCCCCCGAGGGCGGCGTCGACGGCGCGGAGGCCAGGCAGCAGGGCGAGGCGCTGACGGCCGGCCTCAAGAAGGAGGAGACGGTCGCCAACGTGATCTCGTACTGGGACACGGGCAACCCGGACCTCCGTTCCGCGGACGGCAGTCAGGCGATGGTGCTCGCCCATGTGAAGGGCGGTGACACCAAGGAGCGGGAGAACGCCGCGGAGATCATCGACGAGTACGCCGGCACCGAGGACGGCGGGCTCACCGTCGAGGCCGGCGGCAGCGCGGCCGTGGGCGACGACATGGGGACCTACTCCTCCGAGGACCTCGTCCTCGCCGAGACCATCGCCCTGCCCCTGACCCTGCTGCTGCTCCTGTTCGTCTTCGGCAGCGTGGTCTCGGCCCTGCTGCCGCTGGCCGTCGGACTCATCGCGATCGCGGGCACGTTCGCGGAACTCTTCCTCCTCGGCAGCGTCACCAGCATCTCCGTGACCGCCACCAACCTGACCACCGCCCTGGGGCTCGGCCTCGGCATCGACTACGCGCTGCTGATGGTCAGCCGGTTCCGCGAACAGCTCGCGAAGGGCGCGAGCGTGGACGACGCCGTCCGGCACACCGTGCACACCGCGGGCCGTACCGTCGCCTTCTCCGCCGCCACGGTGGCGGTCGCGCTCGCGGCGCTCCTGGTCTTCCCGCAGTACTTCCTGCGCTCGTTCGGGTACGCCGGCGTCGGCGTGGTCGCCATCGCCGCCGTCAGCACCCTGTTCGTGATGCCGGCCCTGCTCCACGTCCTGGGGCACCGGGTCAACAAGGGCAGGCTGCCGTGGGCGGGCAAGGCCGAGCGGCGGGACGGCTCCCGGGTGCCCTTCTGGGGACGGCTGGCCCGCACCGCCATGCGCCGGCCCGCTCTCACCGCGCTGCCGGTGCTCGCGGTGCTGCTGCTGGCGGCGAGTCCGCTGCTGGGCATCTCCATCGGCATCGCGGACGAGCGCTCGCTGCCCGAGGACGCGGGCAGCCGCCGGGTCTCGGCCCAGCTGGCGGAGAACTTCAACGGCAGCGACGCGGCGGCGATCCACGTGGTCATGGACGAGTCGGTGGGCACGGCACCGCTGGGCTCGTACGCGGGCGAGCTGTCGCGGCTCGACGGCGTCGTCCGTGTCGAGGCGTCCACCGGGACCTACACCGACGGGCAGGCCACCGCGCCCGGTCCGCGCAACGCCGTGCTGGGCCGCCCCGAGGCGCAGCGGATCAACGTGGTGAGCGACCTGGCCCCGATGTCCGACGCGGCCCAGGACCTGGTCGAGGACGTACGGGCGGTCGCGGCGCCCGAAGGGACCGACCCCCTGGTGGGCGGGCGGGACGCCGCGCTGGTCGACTCCAAGGACTCCATCACCGGCCTGGTCCCGCTCGCCGGCGGCCTGATCGCGCTCACCACCTTCGTCCTGCTGTTCCTGTTCACCGGCAGCGTGGTCCAGCCGCTGCGGGCACTGGTGCTCAACGTCGCCAGCCTGGGCGCGGCCCTCGGCGTCATGACCTGGATGTTCCAGGACGGCCACTTCTCGGACCTGTTCGGCTTCACGCCGCAGCCGATGGAGGTGTCGATGACGCTGCTGATGTTCTGCATCGCCTTCGGCCTCTCGATGGACTACGAGGTGTTCGTCACCAGCCGGATCAAGGAGCTGCACGACCGGGGCGCGGACCACGAGAGCGCGGTGGTCGACGGCCTCGGCCACACGGGACGCATCGTCAGCGCGGCGGCCTGCCTGCTGGCGGTGAGCTTCTTCGCCTTCGGCACGGCCGGCATCAGCTACATGCAGATGTTCGGCCTGGGCAGCGGACTGGCCATCCTGATCGACGCCGTCGCCGTCCGGGGCGTGCTGGTGCCCGCCGCGATGCGCCTGCTCGGCCGTTCGGCCTGGTACGCCCCGCCGTTCCTGCGCCGGGCGCACGACCGCTTCGGCCTCAGCGAGGGCGGCCACGAGCCGGCCCCGGCACCGGAGCGGACCCACGAGAAGGACCCGACGGCAGTCTGACCACGCGGGACACCCCGCCGCCGAGGAACCCCGTGCCCGTCTCCGTCCCCCGGAGGCGGGCACGGCCGCTGCGACGGCCGGAGGATGCCCGGCCCGACGAGGTTTCAGACCCCGGCGCAGGTGAGAACGTTCCTGCGGCGAGGCGCACGAGTGGGGCGGGTGGGACTCGAACCCACGGCCGACGGAAATGAGTCCTTTCTGATCTTCCGATCCGTCCCGGCTCTTACCCCGTCTTTCCTATAACCGCAGGTCAGAGGCGTTTTGCCGTTCGGGCTCTGCGCCGACCTTCCTGATCTTTCCGGGTCCTTCCGTCCCCTGCGTGTCCCCTGGCAGTCCCCCGAGAGCCTTCCCAGACGAGGCGCACGGGGACGGCACCCCTCATCCTGGATCTGCCGGGGCACCGCCCTGTTTCAACACGGACCGTTGACTGGACTTACCCTTGCGGCCAGCACGCGAAGGTGCAGGTCAGCCACATTATTACTCACGGTTCCGTCGAGGGAAGCCGACCGGAGTAGACCGTACGGCATGCCCCTGGATCGGGTGCGGGGCTCAGCCAGCGACGTATGCGATGGCGTCGTGGCTATGGATGCTTTCTAGGTTGCGGACCTTCACCGAGTGACGAAGACCCCGCTCGCGGCAGACGTGGCTGACCTCCCGCGCCATATCCTCCACGAATACAGGGTGGTC
>NZ_JAIOJZ010000005.1 GCF_020404845.1 Streptomyces hyderabadensis
GCCCGGTGGGAGCGGGCCGGGGGCGCGGCGGCCGCGCCGCCCGCCGCGACGAAGGCGGTGGCGGCGCTCACCGCGCCCTCGACGGCCTCCCCCACCAGCGCGCCGTCGGCGAGCAGTCCGGCCGCGGTGGCCGCGAACCGGTCCCCCGCGCCGCAGGCGTCGCCGTGGTGGGCGGCGGGCGCGGGGACCAGCAGGGGGTGCTCGCCGTAGGACAGGAGGGCGCCGCGCGGACCGAGGGTCACCGCCACCGCGGCCGCCCGCCAGTCCCGTACCAGGGCCGCGGCGGCGAGGGCGGCGGCGCGCAGGCCGCCGCCCGGGTGGTCCCGGTCCGGTGCGAAGGCGTGGGCCTCCTTCTCGGCGGGCGTCACCAGGCGGGTGCCGGCCACCGGCGGCCCCCCGCGCGGGTGCGGGTCCCAGACCAGCGGCGGACGCGCGGCGAGTACGTCGCGCAGGGCGTCGGCCGCGCCCCGGCCGTAGTCGGAGACCAGGACGGCGCGGGCGGAGCGCAGCGCGTCGCGGGCCTCGTCGGTGGCCTCGCGCACCCGGCCGCCGCCCCGGTCGAGCCGGACGACGGGACGGTCCTGGGCCAGGACGCGGGTCTTCTCCGGCACGGTGCCGGTCAGCGGCAGGGGGACGAGGGTCAGCCAGGGTTCGAGCAGTTCGCGCAGGGCGCGGCCGGCCGGGTCGTCGCCCACCCCCGCGATCAGCGTGACCTCGCGGCCGTCGCGGGCGGCGAGGTACGCGGCGAGGGCGGCACCGCCCGGGCGGATCCGCTCGGCGCACTCCGAGACCACCGGGACCGGCGCGTCCGGGGCGAGCCGGTCGGCGGATCCGGTGAGGTCGCGGTCGAGCAGCGCGTCGCCGACCACGACCAGCGGGGTCCGGTCAGTCATGGCAGCCATGGGTCACGTCACCTCCGCTTCCGCTGGGCCGCGCGCCCCGCGGCCCGTGCGCCGCGCGCGCCGCGCTCCAGGGCCGCGTCGAAGGCCGCGCAGATCATGTGGACGGCGACCAGGTGGATCTCCTGGACGGTGGCGGTCGAGGGCGCCTCGACGCACAGGGACTCGTCGCTGCCCGCCATCAGCGGGTTGGGGGCGCAGCCGGTGAGCGCCCACACCCGCAGCCCGGCCGCGCGGGCCGCGTCGGCCGCGGAGAGCAGGTTGGCGCTGGCGCCGGACGTGGACAGCAGCATCAGGACGTCGCCCTCGCGGCCGTGGGCGCGCACCTGGCGGGCGAACACCTCGTCGACGCCGTAGTCGTTGGCGATGGCGGTGGTGGACGAGGTGTCGGCGTGCAGCGCAATCGCGGAGAACGGCGGGCGGTCGTCGCGGTAGCGGCCGACGATCTCGGCGGTCAGGTGCTGGGCCTGGGCGGCGCTGCCGCCGTTGCCCGCGGCGAGCAGCCGGCCGCCGCCGCCGAGTACCGCCGCGAGCCGGTCGCCCCAGCGCTGGGTGACGTGCGCGGAGGCGCGGAACGCCCCGAGCGCGTGCAGGAGTTCGTCGCAGTGTCCGACGACGGGCGGGTGCACGGTCATGACGCCACCTCCGTCGACAGGGCGTGCTCGGAGCGGGTCAGGCGGTACACCTGTTCGGCGCCGTCGGCGACGCGCGCCCAGGTGTAGTGCCGCAGGACGCGTTCGCGGCCGTTCCTGCCGTACTGGCGGCGCAGCCGCTCGTCGGCGAGGAGTTCGCGGGCGGCGTCGGCCACGGCCTCGGGGTCCTGCGGGGCGACCAGGCGGCCGGTGACGCCGTCGGCGACGGAGTCGCGGTGGCCGCCGACGTCGGTGGCGAGGACGGGTACGCCGCACGCCATGGCCTCCAGCGGCACGATGCCGAACGGCTCGTACACCGGGGTGCACAGCACCAGGTCGGAGCTGCGGAGCAGGGCGGGCATGTCGTCCGGGTCGACCGCGCCGAGCAGCCGGACCCGGTCGGCGACGCCGGCCCGGCGGGCGACGCCGGTCAGGCGCTGCGCCTCGGGTTCGGCCTCCACGGCGCCGGCCGGCGGGCCGCCGGCGATGAGGAGTTCGGCGTCGGGTATGCGGGCCAGGGCGCGGATGGCCTGGTCGTAGCCCTTGCGCGGGACGAGCCGGCCGCAGGCGAGCAGCCGGTGCCGCAGGCGTCGTTCGGGGGTGCGGCCGGTGTCGGCGGCGGGGTGGAAGTGCTCGGCGTCCACCCCGCAGGGCACCACGGAGACCTGCCGGGGCGGGACGCCCATGTCGCCGAGTTCGACGACCTCGTCGGTGCAGGTGGCCAGGACCCGTTCGCAGGTGCGGCCGAGCTGCCGTTCGATGCCGATGCGCTCGTAGGGGCTGGTGTCCCGCATGCCCTGGTGGCGCCGCTTGACGGTGCCCAGGGCGTGGAAGGTCTGGACGAGGGGGATGCCGTGCGGGGCGGCGCCGAGCTGCGAGGCCATGCCGGACATCCAGAAGTGGGCGTGCACCACGTCGGGCCGTTCCCGGGCCCAGGCGCGGGCCAGGTGGGCGCCGAAGGCGGGCATGTGCGGGAACAGTTCGTCCTTGGGGACGGCCACCGGTGGCCCGGCCGGCACGTGTTCGACGACCGCGCCGCCGGGCAGCGACACGCGGTCGGGCAGGTCGGTGGCGTCCCGGCGGGTGTAGACCGTGACGTCGTGCCCGCGCCCCGCCAACTCCTCGGCGAGCCGGGCCACGTAGACGTTCTGTCCGCCGGCGTCCACGCCGCCGAGCGCGGCGAGCGGGCTCGCGTGCTCGGACACCATGGCGATCCTCATCGGGTCACCTCCTTGAGCAGCCGCTCCCAGTCGTCCAGGAAGCGGGGCAGCCCGTAGTGGGCCAGGGCCGCCGCACGGGCCGCCTCGCCGACCGCCCGGGCGTGCAGCGGGTCGGCGAGGAAGTCGCGTACGGCGTCGGTCAGTACGTCGATGCGGTTGGACACCACCCCGGCGCCCGGCGGCACGGCCTCGGTGACCTCGGTGGTGGCGAGGGCGACCACGGGCATGCCCAGGTGCATGGCCTCCAGCAGGGACAGGCCGAGGGAGGTCCAGCGGACGGGGTGGACGTAGACGCGGCGGCGGGCCAGCTCGGTGTGCAGGCGGTCCTGGGGGACGTCCTGGGTGCGGCAGCGGCCGGGGTCGACGCCGAGGTGCTCGGCGAGTCCTTCGGTGCGCATGCCGAACACGTCGAGCGGGGCGGCGCGGGCGAAGTCGGGGAGCAGGTCGGTCCCGGTCGTACGCCCGCGCCGGACCGGCTCGTTGACGACGACGGCGGCGCGCTCCAGCTCACCGGTCCAGCGGTGGCCGGGGTCGACGATGCCGTGCTCGACGACGGTGGTCGGCGTGGCACCCGCGTCCCACATCAGCCGGTTGAAGTGGGTGACGTGGACGAGGGTGACGCCCGGGATGTCCGCGGCCGGGTGGCGGGTGCGGGGCACGTCGCCGTCGGGGGCGTTGTGCTCCAGGTAGACCAGCGGCGGACGGCGGCCCAGCCAGCGGTCGACCAGGTCGAGTTCGTGCGGGCGCTGGAGGACCACGAGGTCGATCTCCTCGTCGCGCAGCCGCTCGGGCGGTACTTCCACGACGGAGTCGGGCCAGTCCCAGGTGCGGGCGCGGCCGAGGCCGTCGGGGCCGCGGTCGGGGGTGACGGGGACGAGGTAGGTGTGCGGGCCCTGCACGAAGGCCGTGGTCCACGACCCGTGCACGTGCCAGATGAGGATCCTCATGTCTCCCCCAGCAGTTTCTCGACGGCGGCGGCCACGTCGGTGGCGGTGACGGTGTTCAGGCAGGGGTGGCCGGGGACGGGGCAGTTGCGGGCCCTGCTGTCGGCGCAGGGCGCGTCCTGGTCGCCCAGCAGCACGTAGGGCACGCCGTACGGCCGCCAGCGCTCGGCGGGTACGACGGGGGCGAACAGGGAGACGACGGGGGTGCCGACGGCCGCGGCGAGGTGGGCGGGCGCGGTGTTGCCGGTGACGACGGCACTCGCGCCCGCGAGGACGCCGGCCAGTTCGGGGGCGTCGGTGCGGCCGCCGAGGTCGGTGCCGTGCCGGCCGGCGACGTGGGCGGTGAGGGCGCGCTCGTCGGGGCCGCCGGTGACCAGCACGCGGTGTCCGGCGGCGGCCAGTTCGCGGACCGCCTCGGCGGCGCGCTCGGGGCTCCAGGCGCGGGCGGGGACGCTGGCGCCGGGGTGCAGGACGACGTAGGGCCCGGGCCCGGTGAGGGTGTCGGCGGGCGGCGGCGTGTGCACGCGCAGCCGTCCGTCGTCGGGCGCGGGGAACCCGGCCGCCTCGGCGAGGTGCAGCGCGGCCTCGGCCTCGTGGTCGTGCGGGGCGCGCCGGTGGCGCAGGTCCAGGAGGGAGCCGGGGTAGTCCTCGCTGTCGGCGGCGATGTACCGCACGCCGGCCAGGCGCAGCACCAGGGCGGTGGGCAGCGGGGACTGGTGGAAGGAGGTGAGGACCAGCGCGGTGTCGGCGTCGATCCGGTCCACGAGCGCGTCGATGTCGTCCCGCCGCACCTCGGGCGGCTCGAAGCCGCCCCAGGGCGCCTCCCAGACCAGCACCTCGTCGACGCCGGGCAGCAGCCGCGCGGCGGGCGCGCCGCGCGGCCCGCACAGCAGGGTCACGTGGTCGGCCCGCGCGGCGACGGCGCGCACGGCGGGCCCGGCGAGCAGCACGTCGCCGAAGCTGTCGAGCCGCGTCACGATCGCCTTCACGACGGCCTCCCGTCGCCGGGGCGGAGGGCGCCTCGGCCGGTGGCCGGGGTGGCGGCGGTCTCCGGGTGGCCGGGTCGGTCGGCGCCGCGGGCGGTGACGGTCCGCGGGGCGGTGCTCGCCGGGTCCGGCCCGGCGGCCGGCTCGGCGGTCCGCCCGTTCGCCGGGGTACGGCCCGTGGCCGGGCCGGTGACGAGGGTCCGTACGGCGGTGAGGAGGTCCGGGGCGACGTGGGCCGCCGCGGCCGTCTCCTCGGGGCGGGTGCGGTCGTTGGGGACGAGGATGCCCCGGGCGCCGGCGCGTTCGGCGGCCTCCGTGTCGGCGCCGATGTCGCCGACGACGACGCAGTCGGCGGGCGCGGCGCAGAGGCGGCCCGCCGCCCACTGGACCAGGCCGGGCCGCGGTTTGCGGCAGTGGCAGCCGTCGTCTGGGCCGTGCGGGCAGACGGCCCAGACGTCGAACGGGCCGATCAGGTCGTCGATGCGGCGGTTGACGCGCCGGACGTCGCCGTCGGTGATCAGGCCGCGGGCCACGCCGGACTGGTTGGTGACGACGCCGACGCGGATGCCGTGGGCGCGCAGCAGTGCCACCGCCTCGCGGGCGCCGTCGACGGGGCGGACCCGGTCCGGGTCGCCGTTGTAGGGGACGTCGTGGACGAGGGTGCCGTCGCGGTCGAAGAGGACGGCCTTCACGGCGTTGTCCGCGGGGCTCATGCGGCCACCTCCCGCCAGGCGGGGGCGGCGCGGTGGCGCCAGAGCCCGCTGAGCCGGTGCCAGGTCGCGGCGGGCGGGATGAGCGCGCTGGTGACCAGCATCGTCGTGACCTCGTACCGGGTGCGTGGTCCGGGCGCGATGCGGGCCCAGGCGAACTCGGCGGTGCCCGCGGCCCAGCCGGCCCCGGCGACGGCGGCGGCCCGGGGACGTCCGGCCGCCGCGAGGGCGAGGGCGGCCACGCCGGCGGCGGTGATCGCCGCGTGGCGCCGGATCCGGCCCCGGGGCGCGACCGCCTTGGCCCACCAGTCGGGGCCGTGCAGCCGCCGCATCAGGGCGTCGTCGGCGTTGCCGCGCTGCTGCTTGAGGGAGACCCAGCGCCCGGCGGGGCGCACGGGGTGGCGGGTGGTGCGGCGGCCGCGCCGGATGCGCCAGCCCGCGTCGAGGACGCGCAGCGCGAGGTCGGCGTCCTCGCGGAAGGCGCGGGTGAAGCGTTCGTCGAAGCCGCCGACCTGTTTGAGCACGTCGGTGCGGTAGGCCATGTCGGCGGTGATCCACCGGGCCTGGGCGAGACCGGCGGTGCCGCGCTCCCAGTCGGTGGGGCGGCGCTCGCCGGGCAGCGGCACGGCGATCACGCCCTGCACGGCGCCGGTGTCGGGGGCCGCCTCAGCGAGGTCCTGGATCAGCTGGTCGCACCAGTGCGGGCCGACCTGGACGTCGTCGTCGAGGAAGGCGGTCCAGGGGGAGGTGACCGCGCGGCAGCCCGTGTTGCGGGCGGCGGCGGGACCGCGCCCGCCGCTGCGCAGCACCACCGTGCGCTCGCGCAGGTCGCCGAGGACGGTCAGGGCGTGTTCCAGCGCGCCCGGGTCGGCGTCGGGGCCGGGCCGGTCGTCGACGAGGACGATCTCGTCGGGGTCCGGCCCGTGCGCGGCGACCAGCGCGGCCAGGCAGTCGGCCAGCGTGTCGCGCACCAGGGTGGGGACGACGACGGCGTAGCCGGTGCGCGGGCCGCCGGCCTTGGGGGCGGTGCTCATGCGAACGCCCGTCCCCGGCGCACCGCGAAGGGGCCGATGGCCAGCAGGTCCACGGGTGCCGAGCCAAAGCACTCCAGGGCGTCGCGCGGGTCGTCGACCATGGGCCGTCCGGCGGTGTTGAGGCTGGTGTTGACGACGACCGGCAGCCCGGTGCGCCGTTCGAAGGCGGCCAGCATCCGTGCGACGAGCGGCTCGCGGCGCTCCTCGACGGTCTGGATGCGGGCGGTGCCGTCGACGTGGACGACGGCCGGGATGCGGTCCCGCCAGGCGGGGGCGACGTCGTGCACGAAGAGCATGTACGGGCTGGGGACCGGCCCGGTGAAGATGTCGGCGGCGCGGTCGGCGAGCACCATGGGCGCGACGGGGCGGAACTCCTCGCGGCCCTTGACGTGGTTGAGGCGTTCGAGGTTCTCGGCGCGGCCGGGGTGGGCCATCAGGGAGCGGTGTCCGAGGGCGCGCGGCCCGAACTCGCTGCGGCCCTGGAACCAGGCGACGATCCCGTCCCGGGCGAGTTCCTCGGCGACCGTCTCGGCGATGTCGTCCGGCTCCTCGTAGGGGATCGCGGCGGTCTGAAGCCAGGCGCGGATCTCCTCGTCGCGCCAGCCGCGGCCGAGGTCGGCGCCGGGCATCGGCTCGGGCGCGGCACCCTCCTGGGCGGCGGCCACGTGCAGGGCGCCGCCGAGGGCCGTGCCGGCGTCACCGGCGGCGGGCTGCACCCACACGTGCCGGTAGGGGCCGCGCGCGGCGATCTTCGAGTTGGCGACGCAGTTGAGCGCGACGCCGCCCGCCATGGTCAGGGCCTCGCCCCCGGCCTCGCCGTGCAGCCAGTGGACGAGTTCGAGGAGGAGTTCCTCCAGGACGGCCTGGGTGCTCGCGGCCAGGTCCGCGTGGTCCTTCGTCCAGTCCTCGCCCTTGGCGCGCGGCGGGGCGAGGGCCGCCCAGTCGACGCCGTGGGCGCGGAAGCCGCCGTCGCCGGTGGCGTGGACCTGCTCACGGAGCCGGTCGAGGTGGCGGGGGGTGCCGTAGGAGGCGAGGGCCATCACCTTGTACTCGTCGCTGCTGCGCAGGAAGCCGAGGTGCTCGGTCAGCTCCTCGTAGACCAGGCCGAGCGAGTGCGGCAGCGCCTGGGTGGCGAGGACGTCGAGCTTGCCGTCGCGGTAGCGGCCGGCCAGGTGGGAGGCGGACTCGCCGCGGCCGTCGAGGACCAGGACGTCGTTGTCGGGGTGCGGCGAGGCCGGTCCCGCGGAGGCGGCGTGCGCCACGTGGTGCGGGACGAAGACGACCTGGTCGGGGTCGAGCCCGGGCAGCGCCTCGGCGAGGAACTCGGGGGCCCGGCGGGCGTATTCGAGCCGCAGCGGGTCCCAGGGGTCGTCCAGGCCCAGGTCGCGGGCGGGCCGGGCGAGCTTGGGGTCGAAGGAGTAGGCGACGGCGTCGAGGTCCCCCGGCCGCACCCCGGCGTGCTCCAGGCACCACCGCGCCGACAGCTCCGGGACCTCCCAGGCGGAGAAGGGCACCGGGCGCTTGCCGTGCTTGCGCCTGCTGAACCGCTCCTCCTCGGCGGCCGCGACGGTCCGGCCGTCGACGACGAGCGCGGCAGCCGGGTCGTGGAACAGGGCGTTGATACCAAGGATGCGCATGGGGTGGGCTCCTCTCTCGGCGTCGCGGGTGCCGCGGGGCAGTTGCCTCAAACACTTGGAGACAGGTCACTTCCGGAGAAAAGCGGATTTGTCACTGTAAGTGACCGTCTCGGGCCCGCCTCAGGCGGCGACGGCGTGCGCGAACCAGCCGATGGTCCGCTCCAGGCCCTCGTGCCAGCTGACGCTCGGCCGCCAGCCCAGCCGTTCCCGGGCCAGGGTGGTGTCCGGCCTGCGCCGGCCCGGGTCGTCGACGGGGCGGTCGACGAAGCGGATGCGGGAGCCGGAGCCGGTGAGGTCGACGATCCGGCGGGCCAGTTCCAGCATGGTGATCTCGTCGGCGCCGCCGATGTTCATCGGCCCGGTCTCCCCCGAGGCGGCGAGGGCCAGGACGCCCGCCACGGTGTCGTCGACGTAGCACAGGGACCTGGTCTGACCGCCGTCACCGGCGACGGTGAGCGGCATGCCGTCCAGCGCCTGCGCGATGAAGGTGGGCACGGCCCGACCGTCGCCGGTGCGCATCCGGGGCCCGTAGGTGTTGAAGATCCGGACGATGGCGGTGTCGGTGCCGTGCACCTGGCGGTGGGCGGTGACCAGGGCCTCGGCGAAGCGCTTGGACTCGTCGTAGACGCTGCGCGGGCCGATCGGGTTGACATTGCCCCAGTACGTCTCGCGCTGCGGGTGCTCCAGCGGGTCGCCGTAGACCTCGGAGGTGGAGGCGAGCAGGAAGCGGGCGCCGTCGGCGTGCGCCCGTTCCAGGGCGTTGCGGGTGCCGGTGCTGCCGACGTCCAGGGTCTCCAGCGGCAGCCGGAGGTAGTCGGCGGGCGAGGCGGGGCAGGCGAAGTGCAGGACCAGGTCGAACCGGCCGGGCAGGCCGCGCAGCGCCCGCGGGTCGGTGGCATCGGCCCGGACGAACCGGAATCCGCGCCGCCGCTCCAGGTCGGCCACGTTGGCGCGGGAGCCGGTGGCCAGGTTGTCGAGGCAGACGACGTCGGTGCCGGCGCCGAGCAGGCGGCCGCACAGGTGGGATCCCACGAACCCGGCTCCGCCGGTCACCAGGGCCCGCCGCCAGGCGCGTCCGCTCCCGGGGCTCTCGGTCACGGGGGTCTCGCTCACGGGGTCCTCCTCACTCTCACCGTCACGTGTGTGTCGGCTGAGTAACCCGGTGACGACCACCACTACCCCGAACGGACATTCGAGGGGGTGCTATAAACTGCGTATATACACGGCGCGTATAGTCCTCGTATGCCTTCGCTGACCAGGAAGATGAACAAAACGGGGACCAGGTTGCGTGCACTCGCGACCTTCGCGGCCGCCGCCTCGCTCACCCTCGCGCTGAGCGGCTGCACCAAGCTGGAGACACACTCCCCCAGCTCCGTCCGCAACGCCGCCGACGCCGACAGCCAGGCCGACGGCAAGGCCGGGGCGTCCGGCGCCCAGGCCCGGGCGGGCGGGCTCGGCACGGTGGACTGCGCGCACGCCAAGTGCATCGCGCTGACCTTCGACGCCGGACCGAGCGAGAACTCCGCCCGGCTGCTCGACATCCTCAAGGAGAAGCAGGTCCCGGCGACCTTCTTCCTGCTCGGCAAACGGCACATCGACACCTATCCCGAGCTTGTCAGGCGCATGGCCGACGAGGGCCACGAGGTGGCCAGCCACACCTGGACCCACAAGATCCTCACGGACGCGAAGCCGGACGAGATACGCGAGGAGCTGGAGCGTCCGAACAAGGAGATAGAGCGCCTGACGGGCAAGCGCCCCACCCTGATGCGCCCGCCGCAGGGCCGCACGGACGACACGGTGCACGACATCTGCCGTGAGCTGGGACTCGCGGAGGTGCTGTGGAGCGTGACCGCCAAGGACTACAAGACCACCGACTCCGACCTGATCACCGAGCGGGTCCTGGACCAGTCGTCCCGGGACGGCATCATCCTGCTGCACGACATCTACGACGGCACCGTGCCCGCCGTGCCCGGGATCATCGACGCGCTCAAGAAGCGGGGCTACGTCTTCGTGACGGTTCCCCAGCTGATGGCCCCCGGCAAGGCCGAGCCGGGCAAGGTCTACCGCTGACGGACGTGCCACGATCGCCCCGTGGCCACCTTCTCGCTCGAACGCACCACCCCGCTCCCGCCCGACGAGGCCTGGCGCCGGCTCACCCGCTGGGAGCGGCACGGCGACACCGTGCCGCTGACGCGGGTGACCGCCGGCCCGCCCGGCCCCACCCGCCGCGGCACGGTGGTCGTGGCCCGCACCGGCGCCGGGGTGCTCACCTTCGCCGACCCCATGGAGGTGACGGTCTGGCAGCCGCCGCGAGCGGACCTGGCCGGGCGGTGCCGGATGGACAAGCGCGGCCGGGTGGTCCGGGGCTGGGCGGAGATCGAGGTCGGTACGGGACCGGACGGCCGGACGCGGGTGGTGTGGCGCGAGGAGCTGGACGTCCGGCTCGTCCCGGCCTTCCTCGACGGCCTGCTGGCCCGCTCGGGGCGCCTCGTCTTCGGCCGCACGGTCGACCACCTGCTGCGCCGGGCGTGAACCCGGGGTTGCGGCCGGGGGACGGGTCGCGGACGAGATCGCGCCGCGCGCCTCGCGGACGCCGTTTCCCGCGTACCGTGCCCGCATGTCTGCCAGAGCGCGCACCTTCACCCAACTGACCCTCGCTGGCGCCTTGTTCACCCTGGCCGTGGCGGCACCGCCCGCCTCCGCCGGTCAGGGACACGCGGTCCCGCTGCGCATCGCCACTTACAACATCCACGCCGGGACGGGCTCGGACGGCGTCTTCGACCTCGACCGGCAGGCCGCCGCGCTGCGCGCCCTCGACGCGGACGTGATCGGCCTCCAGGAGGTCGACGTGCACTGGGGAGCCCGCAGCCAGGGGCTCGACGTGGCCGGGGAACTGGCCCGGCGGCTCGGCATGCGGGTGTCCTTCGCCCCGATCTACAGCCTCGATCCCGTGACCGCGGGGGAACCCCGGCGCGAGTACGGCGTGGCGCTGCTGTCCCGCTTCCCGGTCCGTTCCGCGACGAACCACGAGATCACGCGCCTGTCCACGCAGGACGAGAACCCGGTACCGGCCCCCGCGCCCGGGTTCGGCGAGGTGACGCTCAAGGTGCGCGGGGTGCCGGTGCAGGTCTTCGTGACCCACCTCGACTACCGGGCGGACCCGGCGGTGCGCGAGGCCCAGGTCGCCGACACCCGGCGGATCATGGCCCGGGAGCGGGACCGGCTGCCGGGCGCGCGCCAGTTCCTGCTGGGCGACTTCAACGCCGAACCCTCGGCACCCGAGCTGGCGCCGCTGTGGAAGGAGCTGAGCGACGCGGGTGCGGGGACGCCCCACACGTATCCGGCCGAGGCCCCGGTGAAGCGGATCGACTACGTGGCCGTGGGCGGGGGCGTACGGGTGCACGACGTCGCGGTCCCCGAGGAGCCCACGGCCTCGGACCACCGGCCGGTGGTCGCGGAGGTGTCCCTGGCGAGGAGGACCCACGGCCGGGAGTGAGCCCGACGGTCCGCGCGAGCCGCGGGCCGACGCCGTGCACGGGGCCGGGGCCCTACGCCACCGAATCGATGCGCGCCGCCGGTGCCGCCGGGCCGTCGTGGTGGATCGGGGTGCGGGCGCCGGTCAGGGCGGCGCCCGTGCCGGCGTGGCGGGTCGCGACGATCTCGGCGGCGATGGACAGCGCCGTCTCCTCGGGGGTGCGGGCGCCGAGGTCCAGGCCGATGGGTGACCTGAGCCGGGCCAGCTCCAGGTCGCTCACCCCGGCCTCGCGCAGGCGGGCCTCGCGGTCCAGGTGGGTGCGGCGGGAGCCCATCGCGCCGACGTACGCCACCGGCAGGCGCAGCGCCAGCCGGAGCAGCGGGATGTCGAACTTGGCGTCGTGGGTCAGGACGCACAGCACCGTGCGGGCGTCCACGGCGGTACGGGCCAGGTACTCGTGGGGCCACTCGGTGACGACCTCGTCCGCCTCCGGGAAGCGGGCCGGGGTGGCGAAGACGGGGCGGGCGTCGCACACCGTCACGTGGTGGCCGAGGAACTTGCCGACCCGGACCAGCGCCGAGGCGAAGTCGATCGCGCCGAAGACGATCATGCGGGGCGCGGGGGCCGCGGACTCGATCAGCAGGGTGAGCGGTGCTCCGCAGCGTGAGCCCCGCGCACCGATCTCCAGCGTGCCGGTGCGTCCGGCGGCCAGGAACGCCCCGGCCTCGGCGGCCGCCGTGCGGTCCAGCTCGGGGTGGCCGCCGAAGCCGCCGGTGCGGGAGCCGTCCGGGCCGACGACGAGCGCGCGGCCCAGCAGCCGGTCCGGTCCGCCCGCGATCCGGGCCAGGGCGGCCGTCTCCCCGCGTGCGGCTGCGGCGAGGACCGCGGCCAGGGCCGGGCGGACCGGATCGGCCGCCCGTACCGGGGCGACGAGGACGTCGATGACCCCGCCGCAGGTCAGCCCCACGGCGAAGGCGTCCTCGTCGCCGTACCCGAAGCGCTCCAGGACGGTTTCCCCGTCCCGGAGCGCGTCCCGGCACCGCTCGTACAGGGCGCCCTCCACGCAGCCGCCGGAGACCGAGCCGACCACCGTGCCCCCGGCGTCCACCGCCAGGGCGGCGCCGGGCAGGCGGGGCGCGCTGCCGCCGACGGCCACCACGGTGGCCACGGCGAAGTCGCGTCCCTGCTCGACCCACCGGTGCAGCTCTGCGGCGATGTCCAGCATCTTCCGGTCCTCCTCGGGCGGACGGGGACGGAGGGCACCTGAAGGGTTCCCGTCCTGGCGCCTAGTGCACGCCCATCCAGCTCTCGATCGGGTTGAGGGCGAAGTAGACGACGAAGATCAGCGTCAGGGCCCACATGAACGCGCCGATCTCCCGCGCCTTGCCCTGCGCGACCTTGATGGCGACGTAGGAGATGACGCCGGCGGCCACACCGGCCGTGATCGAGTACGTGAACGGCATCAGGACCACGGTCAGGAAGACCGGGATCGCGGTGGCCCGGTCGGCCCAGTCCACGTGCCGGGCGTTCATCATCATCATGGCGCCGATGACCACCAGGGCCGCCGAGGCGACCTCCTGCGGCACGATCGCGGTGATCGGCGTGAAGAAGAGGCAGGCCGCGAAGAACAGACCGGTGACGACCGAGGCGAGCCCGGTGCGGGCGCCCTCGCCGACGCCGGTCGCGGACTCGACGAAGACGGTCTGGCCGGAGCCGCCCGCCACGCCGCCGATGGCACCGCCGGCGCCGTCGATGAACAGCGCCTTGGACAGGCCCGGCATGCGGCCCTTGTCGTCGGCGAGCTTCGCCTCGGTGCCGACGCCGATGATGGTGGCCATCGCGTCGAAGAACCCGGCGAGCACCAGCGTGAAGACGATCATGCCGACCGTCATCGCGCCGACCTCGCCCCAGCCGCCGAACTCCAGGTCGCCGAGGAGCGAGAAGTCCGGCATGGAGACCGCGCTGCCGTGCAGTTCGGGTGCGCCGTTGGCCCACTGCTTGGGGTCGATCACCCCGGTGGCGTTGAGGATCGCCGCCACGATCGTGCCGGTGACGATGCCGATCAGGATGGCGCCGGGGGTGTTGCGCGCCTGGAGCATGAAGATCAGCAGCAGGGTGCCCGCGAAGAGCAGCACGGGCCAGCCCGCGAGTTCACCGGCGGGGCCGAGCTGGAGCGGGGTGGCCTTGCCGCCGTGGACGAACCCTCCCTTCACCAAGCCGATGATGGCGATGAACAGGCCGATGCCCATGGTGATGCCGTGCTTGAGCGCCAGCGGGATCGCGTTCATGATCATCTCGCGCAGCCCGGTGACCACGAGCAGCATGATGACCACGCCGTACATCACGCACATGGCCATGGCCTGCGGCCAGGTCATCTGGGGGACGACCTGCCCGGCGAGCACTCCGGACACCGAGAGCCCGGCGGCCAGGGCGAGCGGCACCTTGCCGATGAAGCCCATGAGGAGCGTGGTGACCGCCGCGGCGAGCGCCGTCGCGGTGATCACGGCCTTCTGGCTGAGGGTGTCGCCCGCGACGTCCTCGCCGCCGAGCAGGACGGGGTTGAGCAGGACGATGTACGCCATCGCCATGAAGGTGGTGATGCCGCCGCGCACCTCACGCGCGACCGTCGATCCCCGGTGGGTTATGTGGAAGTACCGGTCGAGCCAAGACCGGCCGGAGGGGACGCGGGAACCCGCGCCCGCGTCCTCGGCGGTGGTCTTGGGCTCCACGGACTGCTGGGTCATGGGGCCGTCTCCCAAGGTTCATAGGGGCACCCGGCCGGCCGCTGGGGCGGCCGCGGGATTTGGGATATGCACGACCCGGGGGACGGCCCGAGACGAAAGCATGTGTGGTGGTACTGGTGGTTCGGGTTGGTACTGGTGGTTCGGGTTGGTACTGGTGGTACTTCAAGTACCGCGAGCGGAGCGGGACTTGGGCTGTGCTCCGGGCGGCGCGGAGGGTGTGACGTTCCGTGCGCCGCCCGGAGGGTCTTGGGGGTGCCGGTCGGAGCCGGCCGGGGAAGCGGTGACGTGCTTCCCGCCCGCGATCGGAACCGCGGTGAGGTGCTCGGCCTCGGCGGCGAGCGCCTCCTCCCGGCCGCCAGGGCGAAGGAAGTCCATGCCTGCTCTCTTCCTCGTCTGATCGGGGGCGTACGGATCGAGCCACACGCGGTACGGAAGGCCCGGCTCGTTCATGTGCCGTTCACGCGGAACGGCCTCAGTACACCGTTGTGTGCTCCGCCAAGGTCAGTCGCAGAAACCATGAAGGAGTTGGCTGGCCAGGGCGGGCATCTTGTAGATTCGTATGAACGGAGGTGCTCGGTAGCCTCCCTGTTCTCCTCTGGAATCGGGCGACACAGCCGCGTGACCTGGAACACTTCGAGACAAAGAACGGCGGCGACGAGAATGCGGCTGCGCGCACTGCTGGACACCGACGCGCTGGGCCTCAAGCTGCTCGGCGGCGAGGGCGAGCTGGACCGCACGGTCCGCGGCGTGATGACCACCGACCTGCGGGACCCCAGCCGCTATCTCTCGGGCGGCGAGCTGGTGCTCACCGGCCTGGCCTGGCGCCGGGACGCCGCCGACTCCGAACCTTTCGTCCGCATCCTGGTGCAGGCCCAGGTGGCCGCGCTGGCCGCCGGTGAGGCGGAGCTGGGGAGCGTGCCGGAGGACCTGGTGGTGGCGTGCGCGCGGCACCGGCTGCCGCTGTTCGCGGTGCACGAGTCGGTGGCCTTCGCGACGATCACCGAGCACGTCGTGCGCCAGGTCTCCGGGGAGCGGGCGGGAGACCTGGCGGCGGTGGTGGACCGGCACCGCCGGATGATGACCTCGGGACCGGCGGGCGGCGGCCCCGACGTGGTCCTCGACCTGCTCGGCTCCGACCTCGACCTGCGGGCCTGGGTGCTCTCCCCCACCGGACGGCAGGTCGCCGGGCCGAAGGACGCGGAGCCCGGGCTGACCGCCGAGGTCCGCGCCAAGCTGGCGGCCGAGCACCTCGCGGCCACCCGCACGGGCCGGCGCGCGCCGCACCGGGTGGCCGTGGGCGCCACGACGTACAGCCTCTTCCCGGTGCGCGGCCGGGGACAGTCGCCGGTGCCGCCCCAGGGGGCGCGGGCCCTCCAGGGCGCGGGCGCCGGCCGGGACGCGCGCGAGACGGTGCTGTCCGACTGGCTGCTGGCGGTGGAGGCGGACGCCGGGGACTGGGCCGAGGAGCGCCTCGACCTGCTGTACGGCGTCACCCAGCTGATCGCGGTCGAGCGGGACCGGCGGGACGCGGCGCGCACGGTGCGGCGCCGGCTGGCGCAGGAGGTCCTGGAACTGGTGCAGACGGGCGCCGCGCCGGCCGAGATCGCGGCCCGGCTCCGGGTGGCGGCGCCGGTGCTGCTGCCGGGCCTCGGCGCGGCCCCGCACTGGCAGGTCGTGGTGGCCCGGGTGGAGTGGGCGGACGGCGACGAGCAGACCGGCCGGGTCGCGCAGACCCTGTTGGAGGAGATGCTGGTCGACCCGCACGCCACCGGTCCCGAGCAGTCGGACCGCATCGCCGTGGCGCACACCGGCGAGGAGGCGGTCGCCCTCGTGCCGCTGCCGGCGGTCTCCAGCGAGCACGACGGTTCCGAGGCCGGGGTCCTCGCGGAAACGCTCCTCGAGTCCGTGCGGGAGCCGCTGTCGGCGGGGCTGGACGGCGACGGGCGGGTCACGCTCGGCGTCAGCGCGGCCGTGCACTCGGCGGAGGGACTGCGCGGGGCGCTGGAGGAGGCCAGGCACGCCCGCCGGGTGGCCGCGGCACGGCCCGGCCGGGTCTGCGCGGCCGGGCACCAGGAGCTGGCCTCGCACGTGCTGCTGCTCCCCTTCGTCCCCGACGACGTCCGCCGCGCCTTCACCGCCCGGCTCCTGGACCCGCTGCGGGACTACGACCGCCGCCACCGCGCCGAGCTGATCCCGACGCTGGAGGCGTTCCTCGACAGCGACGGTTCCTGGACGCGCTGCGCCAACCGGCTGCACCTGCACGTCAACACGCTGCGCTACCGCGTCGGGCGGATCGAGCAGTTGACGGGGCGTGACCTGTCGCGCCTGGAGGACAAGCTCGACTTCTTCCTGGCCCTGCGGATGAGCTGAGGCGCGTGGCGCTTTCAAACCTCCACGGCACGAAGTCCACGACTTTGTGAAAAGTTTCACCCATCCCCTTGGCCGGGCCGCCGGATCCGTGCTGAGATGCGGCCACCACTCGAGAGCTCGATGGCGTGCTAAGGGGAGGGCGACGTGGCGCATTCCGCCATGGCTGGTTCTGGCTGGGGAACGACCGAAGGTGACGATCCGCTCCAGACCGCGGTATGGCGGTTGCGCTCGCGCGGCTGCTGGGCCGACGCGGCCGCCCTGCTGGAGCCGGTCACCGCGGACACCGCCTTGCAGCGGACCGCGCTGCTGGTGGAGCGGTGCCTGTACACGGAGCAGGGCTGGGCCGATGCCGAGGACGCGCTGCGCACCGCGGAGGCGCTGGCGCACAGCGACGACGAGCGCGGGGCCGCCGCCTGCGAACGGGGGCAGCTCGCCTACGCCGCGACGGTGCACGGGGTGCGCGACCGGGCCGACGAGGCGCGGGCCGCGCTGGGCCGGGCGGCGGCGCTGATCGCGCCGGGGGCCGCGGCGCGGGCGCTGCTGGACTTCCGGCGCGGGCTGCTCGCGGAGAACCTGACCCGCTCTCCGCAGGCCGCGCGCGCCGCGTACCGGCGGGCGCACGCCGGTGCGACGGCGCACGGCGAGCCGCTGCTGCTCTCCTTCACCTGGCGGCATCTGGCCGGACTCGCCCTGCGGGAGGGGGAACTGGCCGAGGCGCGGCACGGGTTCGCCGAGTCGCTGCGCATCCGAGAGGAGCTGGGTTACCTCGTCGGTACGGCCCCGGCGCTGGCCTCGCTCGCGGACGCCGAGTCGGAGCCGGAGGCGTCCCGGCTGCGGGAGGAGGCGCGGCGGCTGTTCCGGCTGCTGGGGGGCGTACCGACGTGGCTGGCGCGGCAGTTGACGCCGCCGCCCGCGGCGGGCGCGGCGACCGCCTGAGGCATCCGCGCCCGGGCGGGCGTCACGGGTACCGGCTCCAGCGCGGGGCCGTGTCGGCCCAGGCCGCGTCCCACCCGGCGAGGTTGCGCCGGCGCAGCACGAGACCCGTCGCGGCGTGCGCCGCGAGGCCGGCGAGGACCACGCCCAGGAAGGCGAGGATGGCCCAGCCCATGGTGCGGCTGCGGATCTGCTCCGCGGTCAGCGGCGGTTCGGTGAGCCGGCCCTGCGCGTCGACCCAGACCAGGACGGTGCTGTCGGCCGCCAGTCCCGGCCGGACCTCGGTGGTCCCGGTCCTGCTCACCCCGTCGGGGCCGGTGTAGCGGACCGGGACCGGGTAGCGGGCCTTCTTCGCCTCGTCCGACCCCGGTTCGGGATGGCGCGGGGCGTCGTGGGTCAGCACCGCGGGACGGTGGTCCCGGCTGCGGGCTTCGTGCTCGGCGGTGCTCCGGTAGTGCCGGTAGGCACTGTCGCCGACCCCCCACATCGCCGCCGGCGCGGCCACCAGCACGGCGAGCACCAGCCCGAGCGAGACCCACGCCCCCAGCCGGTCACTCGGCCGCCGCAACGGGTTGCGCCGCCACCGCCACAGCAGGAGATACGGATGCCGTACGGGGGCGGCCCCGGGAACGGCGGACGGCGGCTGGGCCTGCGGACTCTCGCTGGACACGACCTGCCTCCTTCCGGCGGGACGGGCTCTGCGGGGACGGGGCTCTCTGCGGGCGCGGGTGTACGACCGACGCCGGGGGCGGGCGTCGGCCGTACGAGCGGGGTGGGGGCGGGTTCCGGCGTGCCGGGGGCGGGCCGGGTCAGTGCGGGTGGTCGTCCGGTGGGTCCGTGCCCGTGGGGGACGGGTGGGTGTGCGCGGCCTCCAGGAGCTTGGCGGCGCCCCGTACGGCCGCCGTGTGCGGTGCGGGCACCGCGCGCAGCGGCACGTGCAGGCGGTCGGCGAGCCGGCAGGTGACCTCGGGGCGCAGCGCGCCCCCGCCCGCCAGCAGCGGCCCCCGGGTGAGCGCGTCGACCGTGAGGGACGTGCTGTCCTGCCGCAGCATCGAGGTCGTCATGTCGGCCAGCGCCTCGCCGATCCGCGCGGCCGGGGTCGCGTCGTCGAGGTCCGCCGTGCCCAGCGCGGTGCGGCGGGCGTCGAAGACGTCGCCGTCCACCAGGAGCACCACCTCCGTGAGATGGGCACCGCTGTCCATCACCAGCAGCGGCCGGGACAGGTCGGCGCCCGCCGCCAGGGCCACCGCCCGCGCGTGGGGAACGGTCAGCACACTGCGCGGGCGCAGCACCTCCACGGCCGCACGGGCCCGGGTCCGGTAGGCCGGGCCGTCCAGCACCGGCGCGGTGACCACGACCACCGGGCGGGCGAAGCGGGGCAGCCGGTGGCCCAGCAGCCGGTCGAGCATCCGGGCGGTGCCCTGGGTGTCGACGATCGTCCCGCGCTGGATGGGGTACACCGCGCCCGCGCCGGGGAAGGTCACCGTCGGCACGTCGAGGATCATCCCCCGCCCGGCGACCCAGGCGCGGGTACGGGCGCTGCCCATGTCGAGGGCGACGCCGCTGCACTGCCGGCACAGCGGCCAGGGCCGGTGCCGGGACAGGGCGGCGCGGGGCCGTCGCAGCAGGGTCATCGTCCGGCCTCCCGCACCTGCTGGCAGCGGGCGCAGTAGCGGGCCTGCGGCACGATCATCAGTCGGTCGCGGTCGATGGCGCGCCGGCACAGATGGCAACGGCCGTACCGGCCCTCGGCGATGCGGTCGAGCGCCGCTTCCACGTCGGCGAGCACCATGCGCGCCGAGGCCGCCAGCTTGACCCGGACCTCGGTCTGCGCGGCGCACCGCCGCTCGGCCGGCTCGTCGGGGCGGGCCGGGGCCCCCGCGATCTGCCGCAGCTGGTCCTGGCGGAACAGCCGCTGCTCGCGCAGGTTGTCCCGGAGCACGGCGAGGTCCTCGGGCGACAGGGGCGACGGACACGTGTCGCGGTCGCGGACGATCTGGTTGTTCACCACTTCACCCCTTGGGCAGGGCGGGAGGGACGAGTAAGGACGCAGGAGTGACGGAAGAGCGCGGTCAGGCGGCGGCGCGGCGCTGGCAGGCGACGCAGTACCGGGTGTAGGGAAGGATCTCCAGGCGCTCCCCCGGGACGGGCTTGCCGCAGCCCAGGCAGGCGCCGTACGTGCCGTCCTCGACCCGGGCGAAGGCCTCGTCGATCTCCTTGAGCACCCGCTCGATCGCGGCCTTCTGCGCGGACATCAGCTGGTCGTCCGCCTGGCCGCTCTCGGCGAGGGCCTGCAGTTGGGTGACGCGGGTGTTGCGGGCGTGTTCGAGGCGCTGGCGCGCCTCGTGAGCGGTCAGCCGCTCGGGGCGGGGTTCGATGCGGGAGGCGTCGAGCGACACGGTGAGTGGTCCTTTTCTCGGAAGGTTCTGCGGGTATGCCGAGCGCCGGGCCGATCGGGCCCGGTCGTCCTCAAGCCTGGCCGCGCGGCTCCGGGAAACCCATCGGGCGCAGGACCCATTTGCCCGGGGACGCGGAGTCCACTGCGCGGTGCGCCGGGGCGGCCGTATGGGTGTGCCGCGAGCCGGAAATGGGGGTCGGGCCCCATCGACCGGACGGGTCCCGGAGGGGGACGCTGGTCGCTTGCTCGGTCGCTACCTGGGCCGCAGCTCCCACCGAGGGTGCGCGATGACCGACAGTAGAGGCGTACCAAGTCGACACGTCGCCGAAGGAGGCGTACCCCCGGTGTCCCTGTTCTGGCGGATCTTCGGGCTCAACGCGGTGGTGCTGGGCTTCGCCACGGCGCTGCTGCTGTGGGCCCCGGTGACCGTCTCCGTGCCGATCCTGCTGACCGAGGCCGTCGTCCTCGTGGTCGGCATGGGCGTCATGCTGGTGGCCAACGGCGCGCTGCTGCGCTGGGGGCTGGCACCGCTGGAGCGGCTGACCCGGCTGATGACCACCGTCGACCTGCTGCGCCCCGGCCAGCGGCTGCCGGTGTCCGGCGGCGGCGAGGTCCCGGAGCTGATCCGCACGTTCAACGCGATGCTGGACCGCCTGGAGAACGAGCGGGCCACGAGCAGCGCCCGGGTCCTGCTCGCCCAGGAGGCGGAGCGGCGCCGTATCGCCCAGGAGCTGCACGACGAGGTCGGGCAGAGCATGACCGCGATCCTGCTGGTCCTGGGGCGGGCGGCGGACGACGCCGACGAGCCGCTGCGCGACGAGCTGCACCAGGCGCAGGAGATCACCCGGGAGAGCCTGGACGAGGTCCGCCGCCTGGTGCGCCGGCTGCGGCCCGGCGTCCTGGACGACCTCGGCCTGATCAGCGCGCTGTCCTCGCTGACGCACGACTTCGCCACCCACACCGGTCTGCGGGTGGTGCGCCGTTTCGACGCCGACCTGCCGGCCTTGGACCACGAGACCGAACTGGTCCTCTACCGGGTGGCGCAGGAGAGCCTGACCAACGCCGCCCGCCACGCGGACGCCGAGCGCCTGGAGGTGGGCCTGTCCCACGCCGACGGCGCGGTGACGCTCACCGTCGCCGACGACGGCCGCGGCATCGAGGCGGCGCACGAGGGCGCCGGCATCCGCGGCATGCGGGAGCGGGCCCTGCTCGTCGGGGCCGCCCTCGACATCACGTCGGCGCCCGGCGCCGGCACCCGCATCCGGCTCACCGCACCCCTCCCCAGGAAGTAGCCCCGACCATGTCCGACCCGTCGTCCCAGTACGAGCCGCGCGAGCCGTCCCGGTCCTCCGTGCCCGCCGCCTCCTCCGCGTCCTCCGCCCCCTCCGTGTCCGCCGAGCCGTCCGCGTCCTTCGCGTCCGCCGCGCCAGCCGCCTCGAAGATCCGCATCCTGCTGGCCGACGACCACGCGCTGGTGCGCCGCGGGGTGCGCCTCATCCTCGACCGGGAACCGGACCTGGAGGTGGTCGCGGAGGCCGGGGACGGCGCGGAGGCCATCGACATGGCGCGGGCCCACGAGGCCGACCTGGCGGTGCTGGACATCGCGATGCCCCGCCTCACCGGTCTCCAGGCGGCCCGCGAGCTGGCCGCGCTGAAACCGGGGCTGCGCATCCTGATGCTGACGATGCACGACAACGAGCAGTACCTGTTCCAGGCGCTGAAGTCGGGCGCCTGCGGATACGTGCTCAAGTCGGTCGCCGACCGGGACCTGGTGGCCGCCTGCCGGGCCGCGATGCGCGACGAGCCCTTCCTCTATCCGGGCGCGGTGACGGCGCTGATCCGCAACTACCTCGACCGGGTGCGGCACGGCGAGGAGACCTCCGACCACATCCTCACCCCGCGCGAGGAGGAGGTGCTCAAGCTGGTCGCCGAGGGCCACTCCTCGAAGGAGATCGCCGAGATCCTCTTCATCAGCATCAAGACCGTCCAGCGGCACCGGGCGAACCTGCTGCAGAAGCTCGGCCTGCGCGACCGCCTGGAGCTGACCCGGTACGCCATCCGCGCCGGGCTCATCGAGCCCTGACGGCCCCTCGAACCGCCCGTGGCTGCGGCCGCCCACTCCCCGGCCGAAGCCACGGGCTCCCCCGGCCCGCTCACCCACCACGGAAGGGAACGGCGCATGCGCCACCGCCTCGCGACGGTGCTCACGGTGCTGCTGACCGTTCTGCTGCCGCTGGTCCCGGCCTGGCCCGCGGCCGGGGCCCGGGTGGGTCCCGGCGGTCCCCTCGCGGCGGCCGCCGCCACCGCCGTTCCCCACCCGGCGCTCGACCTCCACGCGGACGACGGCTGCACTCCGGTCTGCGCCGCCCAGCCCCGGGCCCGCCACGACCAGCTGGACGAGCGCCCGGCCGCACCCGACCACCACGGCGCCACCCTCGCGCACCCCGCGGGCACCGCACCCGGCGCGCACGCACGGACCTCGGCCGCGGCCGGTCCGGTACCGGTCTCCCCCGGCCGCACGCGGCACGACAGCGGCCGGGCGCCGCCCGTCTCCTCCGGCACCTGAGACGCACGCCCGACCACCCGTCACCTTCTTCCGCCGCGGCCGCGCCGGCCGTCGCCGCGGCATGCCCGCCGGAGGCCCGTGTTGAAACGCTCCCGTCCCCCTGCCCCTACCCGTCCCGCGGCCCGCGCCCGTTCGCGGTCCGGTTCCCGCACGCGTTCCCGCTCCCTGAACGTCCGTGCGCTCGTCGCGCTCGCCGTGCTGGCCGTGTCCGTGGCCATCGCCCTGACCATGCCGGTCCGCCTCGGGCTCGACCTGCGCCGCGGCACCCAGATCGTGCTGGAGACCAAGTCCACCGACACCACCAAGGCCGACCGGGAGGCCACCGACCGCACCGTGGAGGTGCTGCGCGGCCGCATCGACGCCCTCGGGGTCGCCGAGCCGACCATCGTCCGCTCCGGCGAGAACCGCGTCGTCGTCGAGCTGCCCGGCGTACAGGACCCGGAGAAGGCCGCCGACGTGCTGGGCCGCACCGCGCAGCTCAGCGTCCACTCGGTGCTCGGCCCGGCGGAGAACGCCGGTGACGGGGCCGGGGGCAAGGACGAGAAGGCGTCCGGCGCGGACGGCGAGCGGGTCCTGCCGGACGAGTCCGGGCAGTCGCTGCGGCTGAAGGACGCCACGCTGACCGGGCAGGACGTCAAGGGCGCCGACGCCCGCTTCGACCAGCAGGGCGGCGCGGGCTGGCACGTCACCGTGGACTTCAAGGACGAGGGCAGCGACCGCTGGGCCCGGGTGACCGGCGAGGCGGCCTGCCACCCGGCGGGCGATCCCCAGCGCCGGGTCGCCATCGTGCTCGACAACAAGGTCATCTCCTCGCCGCAGGTCGACCCCTCGGTGTCCTGCGGGGCGGGCATCACCGGTGGCTCCACGCAGATCACCGGTTCCTTCGACGACGCCGAGGCCCGCGAACTGGCCCTGCTCATCAAGGGCGGCGCCCTGCCGGTGCCGGTCGAGACGATCGAGCAGCGCACCATCGGCGCCACCCTGGGCGACGAGGCCATCTCGGCCGGTGCCTGGGCCGCCGTCATCGGCACCGCGCTGACCGCGCTGTTCATCATCGTCGTCTACCGGCTGATGGGCGCCCTGGCGACCGTCGCCCTGCTCTGCTACGGCCTGATCTCCTACGCCGCCCTGGCCGCGGTCGGCGCGACCCTGACGCTGCCGGGCCTCGCCGGTTTCGTCCTGGCCATCGGCATGGCGGTGGACGCCAACGTCCTCGTCTTCGAACGGGCCCGCGAGGAACAGGCGGCCCGTACCCGGCCGAGCACGCGGTCGGCGCTGACCGCCGGTTTCCGCAGCGCGTTCAGCGCGATCGCCGACTCCAACATCACCACGCTGATCGCGGCCGCCCTGCTGTTCTTCCTGGCCTCGGGCCCGGTGAAGGGCTTCGGCGTCACCCTCGGCATCGGTGTGCTGGCGTCGATGGTCAGCGCCCTGGTGATCACGCGGGTGCTCGCCGAGTTCGCCGCGAGCCGCCCGGCGGTCTTCCGCCGCCCGCGCATCACCGGCATCTCCTCCACCGGCCCGGTCCGTGACGCCCTGCTGCGCCGCAACCCGTTCCTGATGCGCCGGCCGCGCCGCTGGCTGGCGGCCTCGCTGGTCGTGCTGGTGGTGGCGGGCTCCGGGATCCTGGTGCGCGGTCTGAACTTCGGCATCGAGTTCACCGGCGGCCGGCTGATCGAGTACTCCACCGCCACGCAGGTCGATCCCGACCGGGCCCGGGACGCCCTCGCCGACGCGGGCTTCCCGCGTGCCGTGGTCCAGTCCTCGGGCGACGGCGACCTCACGGTGCGCACGGAGGAGCTGACCGACGCGGAGGCGGCGACCGTCACGGAGGCGGTCGCCGAGCTGGGCGGCGAGACGGAGAAGGTCCGCGACGAGCTGATCGGCCCGAGCCTCGGCGAGGAGCTGCGCCGGGACGCCCTGATCGCCCTGGGCCTGGCCCTGGCCGCCCAGCTGGCGTACCTGGCGGTCCGGTTCCGCCCGCTGTTCGGCACCGCCGCGGTCGGTGCGCTCGCCCACGACGTGGTCATCCTGGTGGGGGTGTTCGCCTGGCTGGGCAAGCCGATCGACGGGGTGTTCCTGGCGGCGCTGCTGACCGTGATCGGCTACTCGGTCAACGACTCGGTGGTCCTCTTCGACCGCGTGCGGGAACTGCTGGGCAAGGAGCGCAAGACGCCGTTCGACCGGCTCACCAACGACGCGATCCTGCAGACCCTGCCGCGCACGGTCAACACGGGCATGGGCGCGGTGCTCATCCTCGCCTCGCTGGCGGTCCTGGCCGACGACTCCCTGACCGACTTCGCGCTGGCGCTGCTGATCGGCGTCGGCGTCGGCACGTACTCCTCGGTCTTCACCGCCTCCCCGCTGGCCATCGAGCTGCACCACCGCGGCACCGGGCCCCGCCCCGCACGCCGCGGGGACGGCGGGAGGCGCGGCCCGGCGGAGCCCGGCAAGCAGCCGCCCGCGCCCCGCACGGAACGGCAGGAGGTCCCGTAGCGCCCGAACGCCCGAAACCCCGTGCCGCGGGCGCCCCAACCGGACGGGGTGCCCGCGGCCAGGACCTTCAGTGACCGGCCGTGAAGTGGTCGTCGATCAGGGTCCGGACCGCGTCCGCGTCGCCGGCGATCAGCGCGTCCAGGAGGGCCGTGTGCTCGTGGGCGTCGGCGACCAGGTCGGCGCGCCCGCGCACCGAGGGCGAGCCGGCCGGCGGCCACTGGGCGCGGCGGTGCACGTCACCGGCGATCCGGACGAGCTGTTCGTTGCCGGCCAGCGCGAGCACCGCGCGGTGGAAGGCGCGGTCGGCCTCGGCGTAGGTGGCCGGGCAGCCGGAGGACGCGGCCCGGACGGTGGCCTCGGCGAGGGGGCGCAGCTCCGCCCAGCGCTCCGCGGGCACCGTGCGGCTCAGCCGGATCCACACCGGGGCCTCGATCAGGGCCCGGACCTCGGCCAGCTCGGCCAGCTCGCGGTCGCCGCGCTCGACGACGCGGAAGCCCCGGTTGGGAACGACCTCGACGGCGCCCTCCAGGGCGAGCTGCTGCATCGCCTCCCGTACCGGAGTGGCCGAGACGCCGAACCGCTCGCCGAGCACCGGCGCCGAGTAGACCCCGCCGGGCCGCAGCTCACCGCTGGCCAGCGCGGAACGCAGGGCGTCGAGGATCTGCCCGCGCACGGAGGAACGCCGGACGAGGGTCCGCGGGCGGGGCACCGGCGGTTCGCCGTGGGTGTGCTCGCCGCGCGCCGCGCCGTCCGGCTCCCCGCCGCCGGGCGCCCGGTCCCGCGCCCGGTCCGCCGCTCCCGGCTGCACCGGGATCCGCACCGGGCCGGCGGTACGGACCCGCCCGGCACCGGCATGCGCACCCGCACCCGCACCCGTTCCTGCGGCGCCCTGCGCGCTGTGCTTCACGGGTCCTCCTGCGGGACGTGTCGGTACTTGGGGTCATTACGGCGGGTTGTCACCTGTCCGTCAAGCACCATAAGCGCAGGGGCCGTCAGTTCAAATCCCAAGGATCCCGGGTAAGGTAAGGCTTACCTTTAAGCAGCCCGTTGTCCCGACGCGGATCGGTGGTCCCGCCATGCCTGTCGCCCCTACGGCCCTCACGGACGCCTACACGCGCCTGTCCGAGGTCCTCCCCGGGCTGGGCGTCACCGAGCTGACCGGGGCCGACGAGGTGCCGAGCGGCGACGGCTGGGTCACGGCCGCCGCGCTCGCCGCGGGCGGGACCGAGCTGGCGGCGTTCCTCGCCTGGGACGAGGCCCAGGTGCTGCGGGACTACGGACAGCGGGCCCGGCCGGACGTGATCGCGAGCTTCGGCCTGCACCGGTACGCCTGGCCCGCCTGCCTGCTGATCACCGTGCCGTGGTTCCTGCACCGCCGGGTGCCCCGCCACCCCGCGGCCCACGTGGCCTACGACCGCACGGCCGCCGGGCTCCCGCTGGGCCGGATGGCCGTGCGTGCCGCCTCGTTCGCCTGCCTCCCCGGCGACCCCGCCGCCGGTCTGCCCGGCGCCCGGGTGGTCGCCGACGAGGAGGCGCTGCGCGCCGAGGTGCGGGCCGCGGTCGCCGAGCACCTGGAGCCGGTGCTGGCCGGATTCGGCCCCCGGATGCGGCGCCGCGGACGCGCCCTGTGGGGCATGGCGACCGACGAGGTCGTCGAGGGCCTGTGGTACGTCGCCCATCTGCTCGACGAGCAGGAGCGGGCGCGGCACGAGCTGGAGCTGCTGCTGCCGGGCGCGACCAAGCCGTACGTCGGCGACGCCGCGTTCCGCGAGCTGAAGGGGCCGGACGGCCGACCGCTGCACACCCGGGACCGGGCGAGCTGCTGCATGTTCTACACCCTGCGCCCCGAGGACACCTGTGCCACCTGCCCGCGGACCTGCGACGCGGACCGCGTCGGCAAGCTGCTCGCCGCGGCGGGCTGACTGACCGTCGGCTAAGATCACCGGCGTCGTTCCACAACTCCCGCACACTTCGCGGGAACTTTCCGTGGAACCACTCGTACGGGTAGTCTTATTCGAACTCAACTCCCGCCCCTCAAGCGGCAGTTCGAGCAGATCGCCGTCCTGGGCACCCCCTCTGCATCCCTTGGCGGCCTCTTGCCCCGAAACCCCCTGAGGGCCGCTGGGTTTGGGCCACCATGGCGGGCGTTACGCCCTATCCCACTGCAAGGGACCCCTGATGAGATTGACCGACATATCGCTGAACTGGCTGCTTCCGGGCGCCGTGCTGCTCCTGGGCATGCTGGCGGCGGTGGCGGTGCTCGCGCGCGGCAAGCGTTCCTCGGGGAAGGACGCGGGCGCGGACGACTCCTGGGAGCGGATGGAGGAGCGCCGCCGGCGCAAGGAGGCCCTCTACGGCACCTTCTCCTACGTCCTGCTCTTCTGCTGTGCGGCGGTCGCCGCGGCGCTCTCCTTCCACGGTCTGGTCGGCTTCGGCGAGCAGAACCTCGGCCTGAGCGGCGGCTGGCAGTACCTGGTGCCGTTCGGGCTCGACGGCGCGGCGATGTTCTGCTCCGTCCTCGCGGTGCGCGAGGCCAGCCACGGCGACGCGGCGCTCGGCTCGCGGATACTCGTGTGGGCCTTCGCCTTCGCCGCGGCCTGGTTCAACTGGGTGCACGCGCCGCGCGGTCTGGGTCACGCGGGCGCCCCGCACTTCTTCGCGGGCATGTCCCTGTCGGCCGCGGTGCTGTTCGACCGCGCCCTGAAGCAGACCCGCCGGGCCGCGCTGCGCGAGCAGGGCCTGGTGCCGCGTCCGCTGCCGCAGATCCGCATGGTCCGCTGGCTGCGCGCGCCCCGGGAGACGTACCGCGCCTGGTCGCTGATGCTCCTGGAGGGCGTGCGCAGCCTGGACGAGGCGGTCGAGGAGGTGCGCGACGACCGGCGCCAGAAGGAGGAGAAGAAGCTGCGGCGCCGCGAGCAGGAGCGGCTGGAGCGGGCGCAGCTCAAGGCGATCAGCCGGGGCCACGGCCACCGCGGCTTCCCGGGCCGCGGCGGGCGCCAGGTCGAGGTCGAGGTGCAGCAGGTCGAGCGGGGCTCGGAACGCGCCACCGCGGAGCCTGCCATATCGGCCCCGGAGCAACTGCCCGCAGGAACCCGGCGCCCCTCGCTGCAGCCCGTGCGGAGCGGGTCTGAGCAGCTGACCGTGGAGACCGTGGACCTCACCGCGGAGGACGACACCCAGGCGCTGCCCCGTCTGGACTCCCTGGAGCGCAAGCTCAAGGACCTGGAGCAGCAGTTCGGCTAGGAAGAACGCGCTGAGCGCGGTGAACGCGCCGAACCCGGAGAACGGATGAGCTGAGGCGCCGGTGCCCCCGGCGCCTCAGGCCGCTTCCGCGTCGGCATCCGCATCCGCTGCCACGCCCAGTTCGAACCAGACCGACTTGCCCGCCCCGCAGGGCCGGACGCCCCAGTCGTCGGCGAGCGACTCGACCAGGACCAGCCCTCTGCCGTTGGTGCTCTCCTCCCCCTGCGGTGGGCGCGGCCGGGGCCGCGGTCCGCGGCCCGCGAAGTCCCGTACCTCCACCCGCAGGGCCCGCGGCCCGACCGTCGCGGTCAGGACGGCGCCCTCCTCGGTGTGCACGAGCGCGTTGGTGACCAGCTCGCTGGTGAGCAGTTCGGCGACCTCCGACTGCCCGGGCCCGCCCCAGTGGCTCAGCAGCTCACGCAGCGCCCGCCGGGCCTCGGGCACCGCCCGCAGATCCGCCCGGCCGAGCCGCCGCCTGAGCTGTGGCACCGTCTGCTCCTTCATGTCCCCCGTCGGCGCGCTGATGTCGGCTCCCCCCGTCTGTCCCGCTCCGGTCGAACATCTTCACGGAGAAAGCCTTGCCCGTTCGGGCCCCCGGCAGTCATCCGGTTTCGGACCGGCTGCCGGAGCGGTCACGGCCGGGGGACGTTGCGCAGGTTGGAACGGGCCATCTGCACCATGCGCCCGACGCCGCCGTCCAGGACGATCTTCGAGGCGGACAGGGCGAAGCCGGTGACCATGTCGGCGCTGATCTTCGGCGGGATGGACAGGGCGTTGGGGTCGGTGACGACGTCGACGAGGGCGGGCCCCTTGTGCTTGAACGCCGCCTTCAGCGCCCCGGCCAGGTCCTTGGGCTTCTCCACCCGTACGCCGAAGACACCGCAGGCCTCGGCGACGGCGGCGAAGTCGGGGTTCTTGTTGGCCACGCCGTGCGAGGGCAGTCCCGCGACGAGCATCTCCAACTCCACCATGCCCAGCGAGGAGTTGTTGAAGAGGACGACCTTCACCGGCAGGTCGTGCTGCACGAGGGTGAGGAAGTCGCCCATCAGCATGGTGAACCCGCCGTCGCCGGACATCGACACGACCTGCCGGCGCCGGTCGGTGAACTGGGCGCCGATCGCCATCGGCAGCGCGTTCGCCATCGAGCCGTGCGAGAAGGAACCGATGATGCGGCGGCGGCCGTTGGGCGAGATGTAGCGGGCCGCCCAGACGTTGCACATCCCGGTGTCGACGGTGAACACCGCGTCGTCGTCGGCCATCTCGTCCAGCATGGCGGCCACGTACTCGGGATGGATCGGGACGTGCTTGTCGACCTTGCGGGTGTACGCCTTGACGACGCCCTCCAGCGCGTCCGCGTGCTTCTTCAGCATCCGGTCGAGGAAGCGGCGGCTCTTCTTCTCCTTCACCCGCGGGATCAGGCAGCGCAGCGTCTCCCGCGCGTCGCCCCACACCGCGAGGTCGAGCTTGGAACGCCGGCCCAGGTGCTCGGGCCGGACGTCGATCTGGGCGATCTTCACGTCGTTCGGCAGGAAGGCGTTGTACGGGAAGTCGGTGCCGATCAGGAGCAGCAGGTCGCACTCGTGGGTGGCCTCGTAGGCGGCGCCGTAGCCGAGCAGCCCGCTCATGCCGACGTCGTAGGGGTTGTCGTACTGGATGAACTCCTTGCCCCGCAGGGCGTGCCCCACCGGTGCCTTGAGCTTCCCGGCGAACTCCATGACCTCGGCGTGCGCGCCCGCGGTGCCGCTGCCGCAGAACAGGGTGACCTTGTCGGCGTCGTCGATCATCCGCACCAGCCGGTCGATCTCCTCGTCGCCGGGGCGGACGGTGGGCCGGGAGGTGACGAGGGCCGTCTCGGCGGCCCCCTGCGGGGCGGGCTCGTCCGCGATGTCGCCGGGCAGCGAGACGACGCTGACGCCGCCCTGGCCGACGGCGTGCTGGATGGCGGTCTGCAGCAGCCGGGGCATCTGCTTCGGGCTGGAGATCAGCTCGCTGTAGTGGCTGCACTCGCGGAACAGCTGGTCGGGGTGGGTCTCCTGGAAGAAGCCGAGGCCGATCTCGCTGGACGGGATCTGGGAGGCGAGGGCGAGGACGGGGGCCATGGAGCGGTGGGCGTCGTAGAGCCCGTTGATGAGGTGGAGGTTGCCGGGGCCGCAGGAGCCGGCGCACGCGGCCAGCTTCCCGGTGATCTGCGCCTCCGCGCCGGCGGCGAAGGCGGCGGTCTCCTCGTGCCGGACGTGCACCCATTCGATGCCGGAGTGGCGGCGCACGGCGTCCACGATCGGGTTGAGGCTGTCCCCGACGACTCCGTAGAGGCGCTCGACCCCGGCGCGGGTGAGGATGTCGACGAACTGTTCCGCGACGTTCTGTTTGGCCATGGCTCCAGCTATGCCACAGCGAGCGGTCTCACGCCTCCCAAACGGCGGCGGCCGTACGGTCGTCCGCGTATCCCTTGACCCGTACGCCGCTGTCGGCGAGGAACTCCCCCAGCCCGGGCGCCGGGCGGCCCGTCCATCGCCGCGCGAGGAGTTCGCCCAGCTCGGGCTCGCTCAGCAGCGGCTCGGCGAGGCCCGCGGTGCACATCAGGAGCACGTCACCCGGGCGGGCTACGGAGGCCCGGAAGCGGAAGGGCTCGCGGGGCGGCTCGGCGGGCGGGCCGTCGTACGGGCCCGGCGGCGTGGTGATGCCGAGGTCCATGGTGAGCCGGTCGCCGTCGGGCGTCTCGGCCGGCGCGTCGTTGGGCGCGGAGCCGAAGCCGAGGACCGGAGCGCCGGTGACCTCACCGGCGTCCGGCTCCATGTCCTGCCAGGTGCCGTCGCGCAGCCGGAGCAGCCCGCCCGCGCCGACGCCGAAGAACACCCGGGTTCGGCACTCGGGGTCGGCGGGCAGCAGCAGGCAGCGCAGGGTGGCCGCGTACTCGTCCGGGGCGAGACCCTGTTCGGCGGCACCGGCCCGGAGCCGGCCGAGGCTGCGGTCGGTGAGGCGGTGCAGGCCGGACTTCAGGTCGCCGCGGCGAGCGGCCCGCAGGTCCTCGGCGAGCCGGGCGTGGCTGCGGCCCACGGCCCGCCCGATCCACCGGCACACCTCGGCCGCCGCCCGGTGCGCCCCGGCGGTGGCGCGGGCGCCGGTCGCCATGGCCACCAGGACCAGGGCGTGCTCACCGGCGCCGAAGCGGGCGACGAGCAGCGCGTCGCGCCGCGGCTCGCCCCGGTAGCGCGCGGAGTCCCCGCGCACGGAGACGGCGCGCAGCGTGCAGGTCCCGTACCGGGCGCCCTCCAGCACGGTGTCCGGGACCAGCCCGTCGAGGCCGTCGGGGTCGGCGGGCGGCAGCGCGGTCGGCTCGGCGTCGTAGGTGGGCGGTCCGCTGCCGACGTAGCCGCGGTCGTCGCCGTCCGGCGTGGGGAGGAACTGCGGCGGGAGCGGGGGCAGGTCGACCAAGGTGCGTGGCGGCGGTCCCGCTTCGGGCGGCTCACTGAGGTCCGCGGCCCCGGTCCCCGAGGTGGTCACCCCCCGCGGACCCCCCGACGACGCCTCCCCGGACCCCGCCGGGAAGCTCACCGGACCGGTCGGTGTCGCGGACGGCGGCTCCCAAGGAGCCCTCGGCGCGGGCGGACCCGCAGGACGCGGCGGGCTGTTGCGGGGCGGGGTGTCGTCCTCGGCGGGTGGTGGGGCCGGGGGGCCGGAGGGGGCACTCCCGGGCGGGGTGTCGTCGGTGCGCGAGGAGGCTTCGGGGGCGGAGGGTGGCTCGGGGGTCGAGGGGTCGCTGCCCGGCGGGCCGTAGTCACCGCTCCTCGGTGGGTCCGCGGGCTCCGCTGAGGCGTCGCCGGGCGGGGTGCGGGGGCCGGGGACGGCTGGGGGTGCGGTCCTCGACCACCAGGGCCGTCCCGGTTCGGGCGGGGCGGCGGAATCCGGCGGGGGCGGGTTCGGCGCGGCGCCCGGGCCCCGGTCCGGCGGGGGCGGGGTCGTCGCAGCGCCGGGGGCCGGTGGGCGGGACACCGTGCCCGACGCCGAGGCGAAGCGGTCGTCCAGGGAATCGGGTGCGGCCGTGGGGCCGGTGTCGTCGGCGGAGTCGTCGTACAGCTGCCCCCACCAGTCGTCCTCAGGACCGGTGGGACCGGCGGGACCGGTGGGCCTTCCCCCCTGCTGACTCATGCTCCTGATTGTCCACCGACGGAGCCGGATGAAAACGGGGCATCGGAAAATTCGGGCGGTCCGGCGCGCGCCGGGCGGCGTGTCGGGGGACGCGTCGAACGGTTCTCCGAGGTGGGGTGGCCGAGCGGCCCCACCCCCCACGGGAGGACCGCTCGGCGACGCCACCTTGGCAGAGTGACCGGCGGTACGGCGATGATGTCCGGAGGCGGGTTTACGCCGTGGCCGTTTTCCGCCATGGACGTCCTGGCCCGCTGGTGATGATCATGGTTCTCGGGGAGGGGCGACGCCTGATGCTGGGAGTGCTGGGGCTGGAGGACACGCACGAGGCGGCCTACCGGGCGCTGGTGGCGGTGGGCGCGGCCGACGTGCCCGATCTGGCGCGGCGGCTGGCACTCGGCGAGCGGGACACCGAGCGCGCGCTGCGCCGCCTGGAGCAGAACGGACTCGCCGCCCAGTCCTCGGCCCGCCCGGGTCGCTGGGTCGCGGCCCCGCCGGGCGTCGCGCTGGGCGCCCTGCTCACCCAGCAGCGGCACGAGCTGGAGCGGGCGGAGCTGGCCGCGGCGCTGCTCGCGGAGGAGTACCGCGCGGCGGCGGCCGAGCCCGCGGTGCACGACCTGGTGGAGGTGGTGACCGGCGCCGCGGCCGTCGCCCAGCGCTTCCTCCAGCTCCAGCTCGGCGCGACCGAAGAGGTGTGCGCACTGGTCACCGACAAGCCGGTCGCGGTGACCGGCATGGAGAACGACGCGGAGGAGCAGGCCACCGGGCGCGGGGTCCGCTACCGCGTGGTGGTCGAGCGGTCGGTCCTCGACCTGCCGACCGGCATCACCGAGCTGACCGCCGCGCTGGGCCGGGACGAACAGGTCAGGGTCGTGGACCGGGTGCCGACCAAGCTGGTCGTCGCCGACCGCTCCCTCGCCCTGGTGCCGCTGACCGCGCACTCCTCGGAGCCCGCCGCGCTGGTGGTGCACGCCAGCGGCCTGCTGGAACTGCTGTCCGGGCTGTTCGAGGCGGTGTGGCGGGACGCCCTCCCGCTGCGGCTGGGCGCCTCCGGCGTGACCGAGCACGGCCCGGACGCCCCGGACGGCACCGACCTGGAGATCCTCTCCCTGCTGCTCGCCGGACTGACCGACGCGAGCGTCGCCAAGCAGCTCGACCTGGGCCTGCGCACGGTGCAGCGGCGGGTGAAGCGCCTGATGGAGCTGACCGGGGTCACCACCCGGCTCCAGCTGGGCTGGCACGCGTACGAAAGGGACTGGGTGGCCAGAAAGCACTGACCGGGGCCCCGCCCCGGCCACCGGCCGCACCGGACTTCTGCGGACCGGGCCCGACTCCTGCACCCTGGACAGATGGGAGCGTGGGACCTCCTGCTGACCGGCCTGGTCATTCTGCTCGGGCTGTGCGGCGTCCTGCTGCCCGGCGTGCCCGGGTCGTGGCTGGTGTGGGCCGGGGTCCTGTGGTGGGCGCTGAAGGATCCGCAGCCGCTCGCGTGGGCGGTCCTGGTCGGCTCCACCGTCGTGCTGCTGCTGTCCCGGGCGGTGCGCTGGGCGCTGCCGACCCGCAGGAGACGCCGCGACGAGGCGATGCGCAGGCTGACGGCCTACGCGGGCGCCGGCGCCGTGCTCGGCTTCGTCCTCGTCCCCGTGCTCGGCGCGATCCCCGGGTTCATGGGCGGCATCTACCTCGCCGAGCGGCTGCGGCTGGGGCGGCACGGCGAGGCGATGGCGTCGCTGCGGACGGCGATGCGCCACGGCGGCGCCGATCTGCTGACCGAGCTGTTCGCCTGCCTGCTGATCACCGGGGCGTGGCTGGGAGCGGTGCTGGCCGGCTGACCGGCGCGCCCTCCAGCGCCAGCAGCCGCGTCTTGCGCTCCAGTCCGCCCGCGTACCCGGTCAGGGAGCCGTCGGCGCCGATCACCCGGTGGCAGGGGCGCAGGATCAGCAGCGGATTCGCGCCGATCGCGCCCCCGACGGCGCGTACCGCCGGTCGCGAGGCCCCGATGCGCGCGGCGATCTCGCCGTACGTCGTCGTCGCGCCGTAGGGCACGTCGTCCAGGGCGGCCCACACCCGCTCCCGGAAGGCGGTGCCCTCGGCGCGCAGCGGCAGCCGGAACTCCGTCAGCTCCCCGGCGAAGTAGGCGCCGAGCTGCTCCTCGGCCGCCCGGAAGGGCCCGGCGTCGTGCCGCCACCCGTCCCGGACGCTCCGGCCGCCCTTCTGCCCGGGTACCGAGAGGGAGGTGAGGGTGCCGTCAAAGGCGGCGGTGAGGAGCAGCCGCCCGACGGGGCTGTCCACCTCGTACCAGTACGTCATGTCCGTCGTGGTGGTCATCGGTCGTTCTCCCACTCTCCTGCTGCGCGCAGGTGGTTCATTGCGTACGAGCGCCAGGGGCGCCAGGTGTCGGGGACGGCGGCGCCCGGCGGGGCGACGTCGGGGTCGCCGAGGGCGCGGGTGCGCACGACGGCGACGGTACGGGCGTCCAGCCCGGGTACGGCGAGCAGGGCGCGCTCGGCCTCGTCCCGGTCGGCGCCCGGGTCCAGGCGGACGGTGCCGTCGGCGAGGGCGGCGGCGAGCGCGCCCGGGGTGCCCTCCGGCACTGCCTCGGCCAGGACGGCCGGTTCGGGGAAGAGATGGGTGAGGGTGCCGCAGGGCGCGTCGAGCGCCTTGCCGTACCGCTGGACGAACCGCTCCGCCTCCGCGCGCCCCACCAGGGCCCGCACCGCCAGTTCGCCGGGGTCGGCGGTGCCCGGTGAGCGCAGCCCGGGGCGGGCGGCGACCAGCGGGGCGAGCCGGGGATCGGCGCCGAGCCGCTCGTCGACGGCGTACGGGTCGGCGTCGAGGTCGAACAGCCGCCGCAGCCGCTGCACGGAGGTGGTCAGGTCGCGCAGGTCGGTCAGGTGGAGGCGGGCCTCCAGCCAGCCCCCGCCGCCGGTGCCCGGCCCGCCGGGCCCTCCCGGCCGCCCCGGTCGCTCCTGGACGGCGACGATCCCGGTGCCGTACGGCAGGCGCAGGGTGCGCCGGTAGACGCGGCGGCCCCTCTCGCCGCTCACCTCCTCGACGCCCGCGACGGCCTCCCGCTGGAGCAGGTCGAAGACGGACCCGTGCTGGTAGGGCCCGCGGTGGGCGAGCCGCAGCGGCACACCGGCCGAGGGGGTGGCCGCGCGCCGGGCGGCCCGGTCGCGGGCCGGGGCGGCGGCGCGCAGCTCGCTGGGGGTGGCCGCGTACACGGCCCGGATGGTGTCGTTGAACTGCCGCACGCTGGCGAAACCCGAGGCGAAGGCGATCTCGGTGACCGGCAGGCCGGTGGTCTGCAGCAGGACGCGTGCGGTGTGCGCCCGCTGCGCGCGGGCCAGGGCCACGGGCCCGGCGCCCACCTCGGCGGTGAGCTGCCGCTGCACCTGGCGGGCGCTGTAGCCGAGCCGGACGGCGAGTCCGGCGACGCCCTCGCGGTCGACGACGCCGTCGCCGATCAGCCGCATGGCCCGGCCGACGACGTCGGCGCGGACGTTCCAGTCCGCGGAGCCCGGCACGGCGTCGGGACGGCACCGCCGGCAGGCCCGGAAGCCCGAGCCCTGCGCGGCGGCGGCCGTCGCGAAGAACCGCACGTTGCGCCGCTTCGGTGTGACCGCGGGGCAGCTGGGCCGGCAGTAGATGCCGGTGGTCTCGACGGCGAAGAAGAACGCGCCGTCGAACCGGGCGTCCCGGCTCCGCACGGCCTCGTACCGGACGTCCTCGGGCGCGTCCGCGTGCTCCGTTGTCCGCACTGTCTGTGGTGTCACGCAGTCCAGTCTCCGCCGGCCCGGCGGACCGGGCTGGCGGAAATCGGACATCGCGTCGGCGCGGCGGCCGGGCTACCGCAGGCCGCCCCGCTTGGCCTCCATGGCGGCCTTGCCGATGGCGCCCCGGCGCTTGAACTCCTTGCGCATCTCGGCCCGCACCCGGGCGTCGGTCTTGGCGACGATGCGCTGGTTCTCCCGCATCAGCTTGCGGTAGCTCTCCAGCCGCCGCTCGGGCAGCGCACCGCTGTCGATGGCGGCGAGGACGGCGCAGCCCGGCTCGCTGTCGTGGGCGCAGTCGTGGAACCGGCAGTCCTCGGCCAGCTCCGCGATCTCGGCGAACACCTGGTCCACCCCGCTGCCCGCGTCGAAGAGCCCGACGCCCCGCAGCCCGGGGGTGTCGATCAGCACTCCCCCGCCGGGCAGGGCGAGGAGGTTGCGGGTGGTGGTGGTGTGCCGGCCCTTGCCGTCGACGTCGCGGATGGCCTGGACCCCCATGACGTCCTCGCCGAGCAGCGCGTTGGCGAGGGTGGACTTGCCGGCGCCGGACTGCCCGAGCAGCACGGCGGTGCCCTGGGAGACGACGGCGGCGAGCACGTCGAGCCCCTCGCCCTGCTCGGCGCTGACCGGCAGCACCGGCACCCCGGGCGCGGTGGTCTCTACGTCCTGGACGAGGTACGCCAGGGTCACCGGGTCGGGCACGAGGTCGGCCTTGGTGAGGACGACCAGGGGCTGGGCCCCGGATTCCCAGCCGAGGGCGAGGAACCGTTCGATCCGGGCGAGGTCCAGCTCGACGGCGAGCGACACGGCGACGATCGCGTGGTCGACGTTGGCCGCGAGGATCTGCCCCTCGGACCGCTTGGAGGAGGTGGAGCGCACGAAGGCCGTACGGCGGGGCAGACACGTCCGTACGTAGCGCGGGTTGCCGTCCGGTTCGACGGCGACCCAGTCGCCGGTGCACACGACGCGCAGCGGGTCGTGGGGCGTGACGAACGCGGTGTCGGCGCGCAGCACACCGTGCGCGGTGACGACGTCGCACTGCCCGCGGTCGACCCGCACGACCCGTCCGGGCAGCAGCCCTTCGGCGGCGTACGGCGCGAACGCGTCGGCCCAGGAGTCGTCCCAGCCGTACGCGGACAGGGCGGAGTGGGTGGAGGCGGAGGAAGCGGACGAGGTGGAAGACGTGGAAGTCAAGGGGTGACCCTTCAGGGTGCGGCCCCGGCGCGAGGGCTCAGGGAGCGGCTGAGATCAGCCGGCGGCCGCGGAGGTGGACTCGATGGACTCCTGGATGCGGGCAGCGCCCGTCACAGTGACAGCCATGGTCGACACCTCCTCGGCAAGATCCCTGTCGGCGGCCCCGTTGGGCCGCCGCTCGAACATCGGTCACCTTAGCCGCGCGGCCGAGGGCCGCGCCACCGAATAACCACGAACCCTCCGGCTCAGACCTCCACGGGCGCGTCCGCCGGCAGGCTGTCCATGAAGGAGCTGACCGAGAAGACCGCGTTGCCGGCGCCGGGCGGGCCGTAGCCGGGGGGCGAGGAGAGCCCGAAGTCCTCCATGGTCTGGCGGTAGGCCTGCAGGAGCCGGATGTGGTACTCCAGCGGGGCGCCGTCGGGGTTGGTCTTGCCGAGCGGGGTGGTGGGTTCGGGGCACCAGGTGGTGAAGCGCGGGGTGATGCCGTGCGACATGAAGAAGCGCAGGCCCTCGGTGGTGGAGTCGATGGCCTCGTCGACGGTCTTGAAGCCGAAGGGCTCGGCCATCTCGACGCCCGCGACGAAGTTGGGGATGACGTTGCGGGCGCCGAAGACGTCCGCGGAGTCCAGGATGCGCCGGTGCCACTCGTCGCGGCCGACGTACCGCTCCTTGCCGGGGCAGTACATCTTGAACAGGTACTCGTCCCACACCTCGAAGTTGGGGTGGTAGATCTGCACGCCGTAGTCCTTGAAGCGCTGGACGTCCGGCTTGGGCAGGGCCTGGGCGACGACCTTGCCGATCCAGCGGCCGGGGAAGTGCTCCTCGATGGCCTTGGCGTACCGCCCGTAGAAGTCGGCCTCGTCCAGGCCCTGGACCTTCGACGTGATCGCGCCGCCGGTGAGCGTGTACGCGGTGGAGATCTTCGCGGTGTCGTACTTGTTGATGATCTCCAGCGCTTCCAGGACCTCGTCGACGTCCTTCACGCCGGTGTACGGCCGCCCGGCGGCCTTGTGCTGGCGCCAGTTGTGGTTGATGTCGCAGTACTGGCACTCCTCCTTGGCGCCGAAGTACTGGCAGACGCGGAAGGCGGTCAGGTAGATCAGGTAGCCCCACTGGATGGTCGGGGCCACCTCCATGACCGACTTCCCGTTGGAGAGCTTGTGCCGGTAGTACTCGGGCATGGGCGGTACGCCGACGTCGGCGATGCGCTTGCCGTCGAGGTAGAGGCCGAGCTGGTCGTGCTCGTCGGCCGCCACGCGGTAGGGCGAGGACGGGTTCACGCGGACCGAGACGACGGTGCGGCGCAGGTCGTAGGGGCCGCCGGTGAGGATGATCTCCTCGGGCGGGCGGCGCAGGGCGGCCTCGCCCAGCTCGGGCAGGGTGCCGTGGTCGAAGGAGAAGATGAAGTACGACTTCGGCTTGACCTCGCCGGACTCGTTGTCGCTGAGGGCGGAGGGGTCGAAGGCGACGCCGCCGCGCAGCAGGTCCTCCTTGAAGACGGCCTCGCGCGGTACGTTCGGGAACCGCTCCATCAGATCCTCGACCAGCGCGGTACGGCTGTCCATCCCGTGTCTCCTCCCAGCTCCGGCGTTCGACTTCTCACGGTATGCCCCCGCGGTGGCGGCTTCCCTCCCGGGTCCCCCTCCGGGCGCGCCGGGTAGGTTTCCGCGCTATGAGCGACATCACGGTGACCAACTGGGCCGGAAACATCACGTACACCGCCAAGGAGCTGCTGCGGCCGCGCTCCCTGGACGCGCTGCGGGCCCTGGTGGCGGACGCCGCCCGGGTGCGGGTGCTGGGCAGCGGGCACTCCTTCAACGAGATCGCCGAGCCGGGCGACGGCGGCGTCCTGCTGTCGCTGGCGGACCTGCCGGCCGAGGTGGACGTGGACACGGCGGCCCGTACGGTGCGGGTCGGCGGCGGGGTGCGGTACGCGGAGCTGGCCCGGGCGGTGCACGCGCGGGGGCTGGCGCTGGCGAACATGGCCTCGCTGCCGCACATCTCGGTCGCCGGGTCGGTGGCGACCGGCACGCACGGCTCCGGGGTGGGCAACGGGCCGCTGGCGTCGGTGGTGCGCGAGGTGGAACTGGTCCTGGCGGACGGTTCGACCGCGGTGATCGCGCGGGGCGACGAGCGGTTCGGCGGTGCGGTGACCTCGCTCGGCGCGCTGGGCGTGGTGACCTCGCTCACGCTCGACCTGGAGCCGGCCTACGAGGTGGAGCAGCACGTCTTCACCGAGCTGCCGCTGGCCGGGCTGGACCCGGCGGCGCTGGGGACGGTGATGGCGGCGGCGTACAGCGTGAGCCTGTTCACCGACTGGCGGGCGCCCGGTTTCCGGCAGGTGTGGCTGAAGCGGCGCACCGACCAGCCGCTGGACGGCTTCCCGCACGCCCCCGCGGCCGTCGAGAAGATGCACCCGGTGCCGGGCATGCCCGCGGTCAACTGCACGGAGCAGTTCGGGGTGCCGGGGCCCTGGCACGAGCGGCTGCCGCACTTCCGGGCCGAGTTCACCCCCAGCAGCGGCGCCGAGCTGCAGTCGGAGTACCTGATGCCCCGGGAGCACGCGCTGGCCGCGCTGCACGCGATGGACGCGATACGGCAGACGCTCGCGCCGGTGCTGCAGACCTGCGAGATCCGCACGGTCGCCGCCGACGAGCAGTGGCTGAGCCCGTCCTACGGCCGGGACACCGTGGCGGCGCACTTCACCTGGGTCGAGGACACGGCGGCGGTGCTGCCGGTGGTGGGGCGGCTGGAGGAGGCGCTGGCCCCGTTCGCGGCCCGTCCGCACTGGGGGAAGGTGTTCACGACCCCGGCGGACCAGTTGCGCGCGCTGTACCCGCGGCTGGGCGACTTCCGGGCGCTGGTGGCGGCGCTGGACCCGGCGGGGAAGTTCACCAACGCCTTCGTGCGCGGGGTGCTCGCGGGCTGAGCACCCCGCGCCGCCGGGTCCGGGCTGGGTCAGTGATCGGCGCAGCAGGGTGTCGGGTCGGGGTCCTCGAACGGCACCAGGGTGCCGCCCGCCGCGGGCATGGCGGCCAGCACCAGACGGCCGTCCTGCCAGTGCGGGCGGACGTGCTCCCGGGTGACCAGCCGGGTGTCCGGGGCGGGTTGGTCCGCCGTGCCCAGGACGGTCACCCGGTCGATCGCGGAGCGGGCGAGCAGCTCGGCGAGCGTGAGGGTGCCGGTGAGGGCGGCCGCGCCCGGGTAGAGCACGGCGCGGCCGGTCTCGTCCCAGGCGCCGTCGCGGACCGCGTACCCCCGGGCGGTGAGCCGGTCCCGGGCGGTGCGCAGGACCGGCTCGGCCTCGGCGGCCAGCGACAGGGCGACCCGCGGGCGGCCGTCCCGCACCAGGTGCGTGCAGCCGAACACGCCCTCGGGTAGGGAGAGTTCGGCCGCCAGCGCCCGGAGCAGGTGATCGGCCTCGCGCAGGGTGGTCGCGTCGGTGTCGATGCCGAGGACGTACGGCGCGGCGGCCGGGGTCACGACGGCAGCACCCAGACGGGGTTGGAGTAGAACCACAGGTCCCGCCACGGGTCGGCGTCGCCCACGACGTCGATGGCGGGGCCCGCCGGGTCGACCTTGGCGCCCAGCGAACCGACGGCGGACCGGTTGCCGTCCGTGCCGCGGGTGCGGAGGTAGACGGGGCGGTCGACGCGGCCGAGGTCGTACGTGAGGCGGACGGTGCCGCTGTCCTTGTTCACCTCGTACGACTTGACGACCCGGGCGGTCGGCGCGGTGAACGCGTCCTTGTCGGCGGCCGGGCCGGTCACGTCGCCCTGGATGACGTCCACGCGGGCCAGTTCGGGGACGAAGCCCGCCCAGTTGGGGCCGCCGGCCAGGGCGACCTCGACGGACAGGGTGACCCGGGTGCCCTTGCGGACGTGCAGGGCGCCGCCGAGGGTGGCCCAGCGGCCGCCGCCCGAGACGCGGACGTCGAGGCCGCTGATGAGCTGGCCGTGGTCGACCCAGATGCGGCCGGCCCGGATGCCGTCCATGACGGCGGCGTAGGAGAAGCCGTCGGAGCCGACGTGGGTGCGGCTGTACTGGCCGGGCCAGAAGTCGTTCTGGGTGATGTCGATCTGCCCGCCGTAGACGGGGTCGTCGTAGCGGCCGTTGGCGTTGAAGTCGCCGCCGCCGCGGGCGCCGGTGTCGGCGTAGACCTGGTGGGAGTCGGAGTTGGCGGTGATCCACCAGGGGCGGCCCTCGGCGAGGAGGCTGTCCCACAGGCCGCCGACGGTGGCGGTCATCCAGTCGAAGCCGCCCCAGGTGCGGTAGCTCTCCAGCGGGTAGCCGGCGAAGGAGTTGGCGCTCGGGCTGCCGTCGTAGATGCCGCGGGCGCCGCCCGGGCCGAGGGGCTTGGGCAGACCGCCCGCCTGGTGGCCCGGGGCGCCCTCGAAGCCGACGGCGATCTGGTGGCCGCGGGAGGTGGCGTCACGCCAGGCGCGGATCTCGTGCGGGGAGTCGATGCCCTTGCGCGCCGGGTGGTTGGCGAGCATCAGGGCGTCCTTGACCTTGCGCCGCTTGACCTGGTCGGCGAGGAAGGAGAGACCGGCGATGGCGAGGGCCTCGTTGGCGGGCGTGGAGTCGGTGGCACCCTTCACACTGCCGTCGTAGTCGGTCTCGAACTGCTTGAGGACGGAGACCTCGTGCTTGCCGGGGTGGACGAAGACGGTGCCGTGCTCGGCGGCCGGGATGTTCCACTCCAGGCCCTGGAAGACGAGGGTGTCCTCGTACGCGGACCGCGCCTCCCGGATGTCCGGGTTGACCTTGTCCACCCCGATCCTGGCGTGGGTGCCGCCGCCGTGGTCGGTGATGACCAGCCAGTCCATGCCGTGCCGGGCACCCTGGCGCACCTGGTCGACGACGCGGTACTTGCCGTCGCTGCTGTACTGGGTGTGGATGTGGTGATCGCCCGCGAGCCAGAGGAAGCCCTTGCCGCGGCGGCCGTTGCCCGCGGCCCGCGCGGGGGCGGCGGTGGCGGTCTGGGCGAGGACGGTGCCGGCGGCCAGTCCGGCGCCGAGCAGGCCCGCGCGGCGCAGCAGGCCGCGGCGCGACTGCTGTTCGGGGCTCAGGGCCTCGTCGGGGACGCTGGTGTCGAAGGCGGCGGGCAGGGCCGGCGCGGTGTCGTGCTCGTGGTCGTGGCCGTGCGGGTGACCGTGGTGGTGGCCGTGGGTGTGTCCGTGTCCGTGTCCGTGCCCCATGAGTGTTCCTCCCGAAGACCGCCGCCGTGCGCGGCTCCGAGGAGAATCGGCGTGGAAGGTGAACGTTGAACGACTCATGGGTGATCCGCGGCTGCCGCGCTTCCTGACCTAGCATGAAACCTAGGACTCCTAGGTTTCAGGAAGGTGGCCCATGCCCCGAGTGGGTCTTACCACGGACCGTGTGGTCGCCGCGGCCGCCGACCTCGCCGACGCGTCCGGGTTCGAGGCGGTCACCGTCTCGGCGCTCGCCCGGCACTTCGGGGTCAAGGACGCCAGCCTGTACACGCACGTGCGCAACCTCCAGGACCTGCGGGTGCGGATCGCGCTGCTGGCCGGCGGCGAGCTGATCGAGGAGATCGCCGACGCGGTGGCCGGCCGGGCCGGGAAGGAGGCGCTGGCCGCCTTCGCGGGCGCCTACCGGGCGTACGCCCTGCGCCACCCGGGCCGCTACGCCGCCACCCAGATCCGTATCGACCAGTCCCTGGCCGCCGACTCCCCCACCCTGCGCCGCACCGCCGAGATCACCCACGGCATGCTGCGCGCCTACGGCCTGACCGAGCCCGACCTCACCGACGCGGTGCGCCTGCTGCGCAGCACCTTCCACGGGTACTGCGCGCTGGAGGCCTCCGGCGGCTTCGGCGCCCCGCGCGACGTGCAGGCGTCCTGGGACAAGGTGGTCGAGGCGCTGCACGTGGCCCTGGAGAACTGGCCGCGCGCCTAGGGGGTGCCGGGTGCGGGCCGGCTCATCGCCCGCACCTCGTCGTACGCGGGCGTCGCACCGTCCGGGGCCCGGCCCGCCCGGATGCCGGCGGCCGTCTCCAGGGCGGCGCCCAGCGCGCGCCGGTAGAGCAGCGAGCCGAGGCTGACCCGGCGGACGCCGAGGTCGGCCAGGTGGGCGAGGGTGGGCCCGGCGGGCGAGTACAGGACGTTGAGGGGCACGTCGAAACGGGCGGCGAGGAACGCGATGCGGGCCGGGTCGGTGAGCCCGGGGACGAAGACCCCGTCGGCACCGGCCTCGCGGTAGGCCGAAAGGCGCCGCACCGTCTCCGCCGGGTCGCCGTCGCCCGACCAGTAGGTGTCCGTACGGGCGTTGACGAACAGGCCGGGCGCGGCCGAGCGGACCGCGGCGATCTTCGCGGCGTGCCGGTCCGCCGGTCCCAGAGCGTCCTCCAGGTTGATCCCGACGGCGCCGACCGCCGCCAGCTCCCGGACGAACTCCCCCACCTCGTCCGGATCGTCACTGAAGCCGTCCTCCGCGTCGACGGAGAGCAGGAAGGGGGCCGAGCCGAGGGTGAGGGCCAGCCGCAGGGTCTCGTCGCGGGTCGCCGACGCCCCGTCGGGCAGTCCGGCCGCCGCCGCGACGCCGAGGCTGGTCGTGCCGACGGCACCGAAGCCCTGGCCCGCGAGGGCGAGCGCCGAGGCGTGGTCCCAGGCGCAGGGCAGCAGCAGGGGTGCACCGGCGCGGTGCAGGGCGGCGAAGGCGGTCACGCGAGGTCACCCACCGCGTCGGCGTAGTACACCGACTCGGCGAGGTGTGCGGCGAGTTCGCGGAAGCTCCAGCCCTCGCCGGGCGAGTGGTCGAGCTGTTCGTCGGTGAGCGCGTCGAGGCGGTTGGCCCAGATGCGGGCGAGCCGGGTGAGGCGGCTGCGGGCCTCGTCGAGGTCCTCGGCGGTGAAGCGGGCGCGGTCGGCGTCCGTGGTGACCAGGGAGGCGTGCCAGTGGTCGGGCTGCGTCTGCTCGCCCGCCAGCCGGGCCTCCAGCTCCGCGAGGTGGTCGACCAGGTGGTCGGCGACCCGCCGGATTGCCTTGTGCGGGGTGTAGACGCGGCCGTCGACGTGGGCGAGTGTCCCGTCCCAGCGGGTCCAGGTCTCGGCCAGGGCCAGGACGTGGTCGACCATGCCGGTGACGGCGTCGGCGGGCGCGGTGGCGGTGGCGGTGTTCGTGTCGCTCATGTCCCGCACGCTATGGCCCGGTTGCTTCGGCCGCGGCCGAAGTGTTCCGGAGGTTCGGGGGTATCCGGTGCGCACGGGACTTCCCCGTCTTCTCCAGGAGAGGTGACATGGCGAGCGCAGACAGAGGCGACGACCGGCCGCGGCCGCGTCGGCGGGACAGGCTCTGGGCCATCGGTGTGACCGCGCTGGTCGTGGGCGTCGGGGTACGACTGCTCATGAACGGCGCGTCGGCGTGGCCGTCGGCCGTGGTGGGCGCGGTGCCGGCGGCCGCCTGGATCGTGTGGTGGGTGCGTCGCCGGCGCGTGCGCGACGCCGGAGCCGTCGGCGCGGAACCGCAGGACGTGCCCGGCATGGAGCGGCAGATCCTCAAGGGCGGACCGGCGCCCCGGGACCCCGAGCGGCGGCGGGCGATGGCGGCGCTGGTCGACTCCCGCCAGGAGCGGCTGCGCCGCAACCGCTGGTGGGCGTTCCCGGTGCTGGCGCTCATCTTCTTCGGTACGTCGGCCCTGTGGTTCGCCTCGGGGTCGGTCGGTGCCGGGAGCGCGATGCTCGGCCTGGCCGTCGTGTTCATGGGCTGGCTGACCTGGTACAACCTCCGCTTCGACCGGCGTCTGTCGCAGATGCGCGGTCGGCTGCGGAGCTGAGCGGGCCTCCGGCGGCTCAGGTCACCAGCCCGTGGCGGTAGGCGAAGACGACCGCCTGGACCCGGTCGCGGAGGTCGAGCTTGGTGAGGATGCGGGAGACGAAGGTCTTGACGGTCTCGGGGCTGATCACGAGGGCCGCGGCGATCTCGCTGTTGGACAGCCCGTCGGCGATCAGGCGCAGGACCTCCAGCTCCCTGGGGGTGAGCGGGATGTCCCGCGCGGTGCCCTCGGCGGGGCGGATCCGGGCCGCGTACCGGCCGACCAGGCGGCGCGTCACGTCGGGGTCGAGCAGGGCCGCGCCCATGGCCACGGTGCGGATGCCGTGCAGCAGCCGGTCCGGCGGCGCGTCCTTGAGCAGGAAGCCGCTGGCGCCCGCGCGCAGCGCCTCGTAGACGTACTCGTCGAGGTTGAAGGTGGTCACCACGAGCACCTTGACGGGGTGCTCGACGCCGGCTCCGGCGAGCAGGCGGGTGGCCTCCAGGCCGTCGAGCACCGGCATGCGGATGTCCATCACCACGACGTCCGGGCGCAGTTCGCGGGCCAGGTCGACCCCGGTCCGCCCGTCCCCGCACTCGCCGACCACCTCCAGGTCGGGCTGGGCGTCGACGATGGTCGTCAGACCGGTGCGGATCAGTGCCTGGTCGTCGCAGATCACGACCCGGACCGGCGCGCTCATGACGTGCTCCCCCCGCTGCTCCCGCCGCTCCCGTTGATCCCGCTGCCCCCGGGTATCCGGGCCCGGACGACGAAGCCGCCGTCCTTGGCACGGTCCGCGCTGAACTCGCCGCCCAGCACGTCGACCCGCTCCCGCAGGCCGGCCAGTCCCCGCCCGCTGCCGCCGGGGGACGCGGCCGCCGTGCCGGAGCCGTCCGTGCCCACCTCCACCGTGATCTCCCGTTCTCCGTGGCGCACCAGGACCGAGGTCCGGCCGCCGTGGTCGTACTTGAGGGCGTTGGTCAGGGCCTCCTGCACCACGCGGTAGGCCACGAGGTCGGAGCTGCCGGTCGCCGCCGCCGGGGTGCCCTCCTCGGTGAACTCCACCGGCTGTCCGGCCCGGCGGGTCTGCTCGACCAGGGTGAGCACCCGGCCGACGGGGGGCGTCCTGGGCTCGGCGGTGCCGTGGTCGGGGTTGAGGAGGTCGAGCAGGTGCCGCAGGTCGGTGATGGCGCGGCGGCCGGTGTCGCTGACGGCGGCCAGCGTCTCGTCGAGCCGGTCGGGTGCGGCGGTCAGGTAGCGGGCCGCCTCGGACTGCACGACCATCGCCGTCACGTGATGGGTCACGACGTCGTGCAACTCGCGGGCGATGCGGGTGCGTTCGGCGTTGCGGGCGTCCTCGGCGACCCGGGCGCGGCGGTCGGCCTCCGCGGCGCGCGCGGAGCGCATCCAGGCGCCGATGCCCCAGGCCAGGGCGAGGATCAGGTAGAACGTCAGGTACTCGACCAGCGTTTCGTCGCCGCCGCGCGCGTTCAGCCCGACGGCCATGGCCACGTAGGCCAGGGTGGCGGCGACCTGCGTGGCCCGCCGGTACTTCTCCTGGTGGTTGCCCGCGTTGATCAGCACGATGGGCAGCGCGGCGCCCGCGAACAGGTGGTAGCCGCGCAGTTGGTCGAGGGCGAAGCCGAGCGAGACCAGGGCGAGGCAGACGAGCGTCCACCGCCGGCGCACGGCCAGCGGAACGGACTGCAGGACGGCGGCCACCCCGGCCAGCGCGTCGGCGGGACGGGTCGGCAGGCCGCCGATCTCCGTGCCCTGACCGCGCAGCTGCGGCAGGAGCGAGGCGACGAGGAGGAGCACCCCGAACGGAAGGTCCCGGACCGTGACGTCCAGCCGGCGCCACCGTTCCAGGACCCGTCGGCGATCGATCACCGGGGAAGTGTAGCGGCGGAGTTGACGCCCGCGGCACGGCGCCGGGCACCGAACCGCACGATGTTCCCGCGCCGGTGCGCCAGCCACAGGAACACCAGGGTCAGCAGCACCCCGAAGCCCACCGAGTAGACGCTGCCCTCCGGGCCGAAGTCGCCGCCGGTGAGCAGCTTCGGACCCGACATGGTGGCGTCCAGCAGGCCCTCGCTGTCGCCGTTGCCGGACACGACGGTGCTGAAGACGCCGCCCGCGGCGAAGTTCCAGCCGAAGTGCACGCCGATGGTCAGCCACAGGTTGCGGGTGGCGGCGTAGGCGGCGGCGAGCATGAACCCGGCCTCGATGGCGATGGCGACGGCGCCCCACAGGGTGGCGTCCTCGTTGAGCAGGTGCGAGAGCCCGAACACCAGGCCGGTCAGGGCCAGCGCGAGGTAGGTGCCGATGTGCTCCTCGATGATCCGGAACAGCACCCCTCGGTAGACGACCTCCTCGGTCGCGGCGGCCCCGGCCATGAAGCCGACCAGTCCGATCGCGCCCTGCACCGAGCCGAGCCCGTCGACCTCGTAGTGCCCGGAGGTGTAGAGGTTCACGATGACGGCGGAGAACATGCCGACGCCGATCAGCGTCCCCCAGCCGGCCTTCGCCGCGGCGCCCTCCAGGGCCACGTCCAGGGCCTGCCGGCGCTCGGTCCGCCGCACCACCCAGGCGTACACGAAGACCACCAGCGCGGCCGCGGTGAGGCCGACGACCAGGGTGAGCCAGTCGTTGTCCTGCACCGCCTGGATGGCCGCACCGCCGATGGCGTAGGCCGCCAGCACGGCCAGGAACTGCCAGACGAATCTCACGGGGAACTCCTCGGTCGGGCCGGGGACTTCGGTGCCCCGGCTGCTGCACCGGACGCTACGGATCCGGCGGCCGCGGATCGTCACCTCACGGTGGACACCTGCCCGTAGCTCGCTCGGGGGACAAGGCCCCGGAGCGCGGGCGGCGGAGTCGTAGCCTCAAAGGCATGACCAGCGACTTCGCCGACGCCCTCGCCTCCGGCCCGCTCGTGCTCGACGGCGGGCTGTCCAACGAGCTGGAGGCGGCCGGGCACGACCTGGGTGACGCACTGTGGTCGGCCCGGCTGCTCACCGAGGACCCCGAGGCGCTCACCCGGGCCCACCTCGCCTACTTCGAGGCGGGCGCGGACGTGGCCATCACCGCCACCTATCAGGCCACCTTCGAGGGCTTCGCCCGGCGCGGCATCGGACCGGAGCGGGCCGCCGGGCTGTTCGCCCTGGGCGTCGAGTCGGCGCGGGAGGCCGCCCGCCGGGCCCGGGCGGGCCGCCCGGACCGCCGGCTGTGGGTGGCGGCGTCGGCCGGCCCGTACGGGGCGATGCTCGCGGACGGCTCGGAGTACCGGGGCCGCTACGGCCTGACCACGGGCGAGCTGGAGCGGTTCCACCGGCCCCGCCTGGAGGCGCTGGCCGCGGCACGGCCCGACGTCCTCGCGCTGGAGACCGTCCCGGACACGCGGGAGGCGGCGGCGCTGCTGCGGGCGGTGCGCGGGCTGGGCGTGCCCGCCTGGCTGTCGTACACGGTGGCCGGGGACCGCACGCGTGCCGGTCAGCCGCTGGAGGAGGCCTTCGCCCTGGCCGCCGACGCGGCGGAGGTGGTCGCGGTGGGCGTCAACTGCTGTGCCCCCGAGGACGTGTCCGGCGCGGTGCGGACCGCCGCCCGCGTCACCGGCAAGCCGGTCGTCGCCTACCCCAACAGCGGAGAGGCCTGGGACGCGAAGTCCCGCTGCTGGCGGGGGCGTTCGTCGTTCGCGGCCGGGCGGGTGCGGGACTGGCGGGAGCACGGGGCCCGGCTGGTCGGCGGCTGCTGCCGGGTGGGCCCGCCGACCATCGCGTCGATCGCCCGGGCCCTGGCCCGGGAGTGACCGGGCGGCGTGTGCCAAGATTGCCGTGAACAGGCGTTCGGGGGGCGACGGGTTCGGCGGGGGGCGGCATGGCGCACGGGGAGCGGACACCACAGCGGGCGGCGCCGGGGGTGGTGCTCGCCGCCGCGGTGGTCGCCGCGCTGGCCGTCGCCGCGCTCGCGCTGCGCCCCGCGGAGGGGCTGCTGCACTCCGGCCGGGGGCCGCTGGGCCACTGGGGCTTCGTGGCGATCGGGATCTCGGCCGTCTGGACGTTCGGGGCGTGGACGGCCGTCCAGCGCCTGCGCCACCGTTTCGGCGCCGACCGCCTGTCGCTGCCGCCGGGTGAGGAGCGGCTGCGCGAGGCCGCCGCACCCCTGCTGCTCGCCACGGCGGGCGTGGTCGGCGTCCTCGCCCTGGTCCTGCACCGGTTCTCCACCGGCGACAGCACGTCGGGACCGCCCCCGCCCCCGGCGACGGACCCGATGCCCACGCCGACCCTCGCCTCGCTCCCGCCCCAGGAGCGGCCCGGCTCGACGGACCACTCCTCCCTGCCGCTGTACCTGGTGCTCGTGCTGCTGGCCGCGGTCGCCGTCGTGCTCGTCGTGGTGGCCGTCGTACGGCGGCTGCGGCGCTTCGGGCTGAGGGTGCCGCAGCGCCCGGGGCTCGCGGGCGCCGCGACGGGGGACGACGACGCGCGGCTGCTGCTGTCCGCCGTGCGGTCGGGCCGCCGCGCCCTGTCCGGCACCGAGGACGACGCCCGGGCGGCCGTCATCGCCTGCTACGCCGCGATGGAGGACGCCCTGGTCGCGTCCGGGGTGCCGCGCCACGCCTCCGACAGCCCCGCCGACCTGCTCGCCCGCGCCGCCGGTGCGGGCTTCACGCCGGGCCCCGCCGCACCGCGGCTCACCGCGCTCTTCCGCGAGGCCCGCTACTCCTCGCACCCGATGGACGCCGCGCACCGACAGGCCGCGGCGGACTCGCTGGAGGAGATCGCGTCCCTGCTCGACGCCCGCGCGAGCGACGGGGACCGGAACCCGGGCGACGGGGACGGAAACCAGAGCGACCGCGACAGGAACCCGGGCGACCCGAACCCGGAGGCCCGGCGATGACCCCTTCCACGGCGGGAAGCTCCGGCGAGGACATGCTCACCCTGCGCCGTCTCGGACTGCTCGGCGGCGCCATCGCCGGTTCGGGCGTCCTGCTCGTCCTGCTCCTCGACGGCGCCGAGGCGGCCGGGGCCCTCGTGGCCCTGCTCACCGCCGTCGCCCTGCTCGCCGCCCGGTACGTCGCCGGGGCGGGCGCCCTGGACTCCTCCTACCGGGACGAGGTGCGCCTGCTGCGGACCCGGCTGCCCGGCATGGGCGAGTGGCGACGGAACGTGGCCACCTCCACCGGACCCGACGGCGCCCTCTACTACCGTGCCGTGCTCCGCACCGAGCTGCGCCACCTGTACGCCGCCGCGCTCGCCGAGCACCACCACGTCTCCCTGGAGCACCAGCCCGAACGGGCCGCCGAGCTGGTCGGCCCCGAGCTGTGGCCCTGGCTCGGCCCCGTACCGCCGGGCACCGGGCCCGACGGCGAGGTGCCCGCCGAGGTGCTGCGCCGCCTCGTCGACCGGCTCGAATCACTCGGCGCGCCTCGTACCCGCAGCTCCCGCACCACCCGTAGCCCCCGTACCGGTAAGGACCAAGCGACGTGACGACTGACTCCACGCCCCAGCTCCGCACCGCCGAGCAGGTCGGCGAGCAGGCCGGTGCCGTACTGCGCGAGATCGGCCGTGCCGTCGTCGGCAAGCCGGACGCCCTCGAACTCGTGATGCTGGGCGTGCTGGCCGGCGGCCACGTCCTCGTCGAGGACCTGCCGGGGCTCGGCAAGACGCTCCTCGCCCGCTCCTTCGCCACCACCCTCGGCCTGGACTTCCGCCGGATCCAGTTCACCCCCGACCTGCTGCCCTCCGACGTCACCGGAACGCCGCTGTACGACCAGCGCACCGGCGAGATGGTGTTCCACCCCGGTCCGGTCTTCACGCACCTGCTGCTCGCCGACGAGATCAACCGGACGCCGCCGAAGACCCAGGCCGCGCTGCTGGAGGCGATGGCCGAGTCGCAGGTGACCGTGGACGGCGAGACCCGGCCGCTCGCCGACCCCTTCCTGGTGATCGCGACGGCCAACCCGGTGGAGTACGAGGGCACGTACTCGCTGCCCGAGGCCCAGCTCGACCGGTTCCAGCTGCGGGTGCGGATGGGCTATCTGACCGCCCGCGAGGAGCTGGCCATGCTGCGGGCCCGGATCGACCGGGCCGCGCCCGAGGCCGTGCTCGAACGGCTCGCGGGACCGCAGGACGTGGTGGCGTGGCGGGCGGTCGTGGAGCGGGTGGAGATCGACGACGACCTGCTGGAGTACGCCGTCGCGCTCGTCGCCGCGACCCGCGAGCACCCGCAGATCAGCATCGGCGCCTCGCCGCGCGGCGGGCTCGCCCTGGTCCAGCTCGCCCGCGCCCGCGCCGTGCTGGACGGCCGCGACTACGTCGTCCCGGAGGACGTCAAGGACCTCGCGGTGCCCGCGCTGGCCCACCGGGTTTCACTGCGGCCGGAGTTGTGGGTGCGGGAGATGTCGACGGACGACGTGCTGCGCGAGATCGTCGACGGCGTCGGCACGCCCACGACGCGGCGTACCGCCGCCGTGTCGTCGTGACCGCGCCCGCACCGCGACCGGCACCGTCACCGGCTGCCGCGCCCACACCGGCACCGGATCCGGCTCCGGGTGCCGCGCCCACACCCGCGCCCCGGCCTGGGGCGGCGGTGGTCCGGGCCCTGGAGGGGCGCACCTCCCCGACGCAGCCGCCGCCCCCGCCGCCCGGCGGCCCGCGCCCCGGTGAGCGCACGCTGCGGCTGCTGACCGTCGCCGTGGTGGCACTGGCCGCCGCGCTGCTCACCGGCCGGGCGTGGCTGCTGGCGCTCGCGGCGGCGCCGCTGGTGCTGCTCGCGCTCGCGCTGCCCCGCGCCCACGCCCGCCGGATCGAGACGTCGGCGACCGTCGAGCCGGGGCGCTGCTTCGAGGGCGACACGGTCACCGTCCGCATCGCGGTGGCCCACGACGGCGACGCCGTGCGTCTGGACCCCGGGGTCACGCTCGGGCCGGGCCTGCGCCTGGACGAGGTCGTCGTCGGCCCGTCCACGGTGACGCTGCGCCACACGGCGCTGCACTGGGGCCGCTGGTCGCTCGGCCCGGTGGACGTCGACGTGTACGACCCCGGCGGCACCGTGCGCCGCACCGTGCGGGTCGAGGCGGCCGAGGTGTCCGTCTTCCCGCGCGCCACCCAGGCCCGGTTCACGCCCATCCCGGTACGGCTGCCGCAGCGGCTCGGCGAGCACGCCTCGCCGCAGTCCGGCGAGGGCGTCGAGGTCATCGGGGTGGGTCCCTGGGTCCCCGGGGAGCGGCAGCGGCGCATCCACTGGCCGTCGACGACCCGGCGCGGGTCGGTGCAGCTGCACCGGTTCGCGGCCGAGCGGGCCGCCGACACGGTGATGCTGATCGACGCGTTCGGGGACGTCGTCGACCCGGTGACCGGACTGTCCTCGCTGGACGAGACGGTGCGGGCGGCGGCCGGGCTCACCCGGGCCTATCTGCGCACCCACGACCGGGTGGGCGTCGTCTCGACCGGCGGCACCACCCGGTGGCTGGCGCCGGGCACCGGGGACGCGGCGTTCTACCGCATCGTGGAGAGCGTCCTCGACGTCCGCAAGGACCGCTCCTTCGGCGGCGACGGCCTGGAGCGGGTCCCGCCGCCCGCGCTGCCGGAAGGTGCCCTGGTGTACGTGTTCACCCCGCTCAGCGACGCCCGGATCCTTCAGGTGCTGCGCGATCTGCAGGCGCGCGGGCGCCGCCCGGTCGTCGTCGAGATTCCGAGCGGGGACCCGGTGGTGGAACCGGGGGACGAGGCGGGCGAGTTGGGACTGCGGCTGTGGCGCGCGGAGCGCGAGGCGATGCGGTTCGCGCTGCGCGACAGCGGCGTGCCGGTGCTGCGGCACACCGAGGGCGAGTCACTGGATCTGGCGCTGGCACCGCTGCTGGCGGGGCGGGTCGGCGGAAGGGGGCGCGCGCGATGACGGCACTGGACACGCGGGTCGGCCTGCGGGAGTACCTCGGCTACTGGATCGGCACCGTGCCGGTGCGGGTGCTCGCGGTGGCGGCCGTCGTGATGGCGTGGCGCCCGTGGGCCACGGTGGAAACGGCCGGGGACGCGGTGCCCTTCGGCTGCGCGGTCGCCTTCGCGCTGTGGGCGGCGCCCTCACTGGACCGGCGGCCGTCGATGGAGGCCGTCTGGTGGTCCTACCGGCTGCTGCGCCACCGTACGACGCTGCTGGCGTCGGGCGTCGTGGTGATCGCGGCCTTCGAGGACCGGGAGTGGTGGGAGGGCGCCGGTGTGGTCGTGCTGCTGGTCGCCTATCTGGTGACCAGTGAGACCTGGCCGTGGCGGTGGGGCCGCGGCACCGCCCGGGTGTGGGGCGAGGCGGTCGCGGCCTGCGCGGGAGCGGGTGTGGTGGCGGCCGCCGCGGCGGTACCGGTGACCGGGACCGGCTCGGGACTGGGCCGGGTGATCGCCGCCGGTGCGGTGGTCGGTCTGGCGGTGGCCGGGGGCACGGTGCTGCGCGCCCGGTGGCGGGGCGATGCCCCGGTGACTCGGGCCCCGGGGGACTGAAGGGCAACGCGACTGCCCGTCCGACGGCGGCGGCACCCCGGTCGCGGCCTCGCTCCGACGGCCGTTCCGGCATTCGGTCGCAGGATGTTCACACCCCGTCAATTTTCGTCCCAGCCCTTCATATGACGGCTGGTAGCGTGCCCAGCGCTTCACCCCCACAGACCGAAGTAACCGATCTTTGGACTTCACTTCATGACTGGTACGCCAGACGAAACCCCCACGCACACCTTCACCCCGGGCGGACGGCGCAGGCACCGCAGGGCGAGAGTGAGCCGCGTCGGCGCCCGCCGGGCCCTCGTGCTCGCGATGGCCGTGCCCGTGGCCTCCGCCACGCTGGCCGGAACGTCCGCCTTCGCCGCCGACGACAGCGCCCCGCGGACCCAGGGCATCTCGGTCGACGACCTCGCCGCCGACGACGCGCAGCTGGTCAAGAACCTCAACGAGCGCCTCGCCGACGAGCGCCTGGGCACCGACGTCAGCGGCGTCGTCCTGGACGCCGACTCGGACACCGCCCTGTGGGACCACAACGGCTCCACCGCCCTCATGCCGGCCTCCAACGCCAAGCTCGCCACGGCCACCACCGCCCTGACGCTGCTGGGTGCGAACCACGAGTTCACCACCAAGGTCGTGTACGGCGAGGGCACCCTCACCCTCGTCGGCGGCGGTGATCGCACCCTCACGAGCGAGGACGTCGCCGCGCTGGCCAAGACCGCCGCCGACGGACTCAAGGCGGCGGGCCGCACCGACGTCCAGGTCCGGGTCGACGACAGCCTGTTCGCCGAACCGAGCCTCGCCGAGGGCTGGAACGAGGGCTACTACCCCACCGAGGTCGCCCCGGTCCGTTCCCTCGTCGTGGACGGCGCCGCCGTCCAGGACACGTCGATCGACGCGGGCAAGGTCTTCGCGAAGCAGCTCGCCGCGCAGGGCATCACCGTCACCGGCGAGGTGGGCCGCACGACGGCGAAGCAGTCCGACGTGCCGGTGGCGCAGCACAAGTCGGCGCCGCTGTCGGACATCGTCAAGAAGATGCTCAAGACCAGCGACAACAACATCGCCGAGACCCTGCTGCGGATGACCGCCGTGGAGCTGGGCAAGCCGGGCACCTTCGAGAGCGGCACCGCGCTGGTCCGCCAGGTGCTCAGCTCGTACGGCATCTCCCTCGACAACTTCGAGATGCACGACGGCAGCGGCCTGTCCCGCGCCGACCGCATCCCGGCCGCGACGCTCGCGCAGCTCCTCGACGCGATCACGGAGTCCCCCGCCCTGGGCTCGATCCTGGAGGGGCTGCCGGTCGCGGGCGAGGCAGGGGCCAGCCTCGGCCCGGAGTGGGGCCGCTTCGACGACCCCAACTCCCAGTGCGCCGTCGGCAAGGTGCACGCGAAGACCGGCACGCTCACCGGTGCCATCGCCCTGAGCGGGGTCACGCAGACCGACGACGGCGACTGGCGCATCTTCTCCTTCATCGAGAACAACTCGACGGCCGACCCGAGCGACATCAAGGACGCCATGGACGGCCTCGCCGCGACCGTGAACGGCTGCTGGGCCTGACGCGTCGCACGTGACGGGGCGTGGAGATCTGGTGAAGGCCCCCGAGGGCAGACGGGTGTGCCCCGTCAGTCCGCCGGGACGACGCACTCGAACCACACGACCTTGCCGGGTCCCCGCTCCGTCACGCCCCACTTGTCCGCCAGCTCCGACACCAGCAGCAGCCCGCGCCCGCCCTCGTCCGACCCGTGGGACTCCAGGGGCACGGCCGGCACACCGTCCCCGCTGTCGTGGACCTCGACGCGTACGCCGTCCCGGCCGGGCAGCAGCCCGAGTTTCAGCAGGAAGCCCCGGCCGGGCGGTACGCCGTGCAGCAGGGCGTTGGTCGCCAGTTCGCTGACGCACAGCACCACGTCGTCCGCGCGTGCGCGCAGTCCCCAGTCGTCGAGCGCCTCCCTCGCGAACGCCCGCGCGGCGGGGACGGACCGGCGCTCGCGGCGGTAGAAACGCTCACGTGGGGACGGGGGTGGAGTTTCGTTGTTCACGTGACGAGGGTCACGCTCCGTGGTCATGATGGGACAGTGCGCATGGCCGTACAGCCGGTCTGTACGGGTGCGCGTTGGTGAACGTACGCGCATGGGTGGGGAGTTCGACCTCATGGCCACGACGACACGGAGGAACGCCTCCGCGATGAAGATGGTGGGCGCGCTGCTCGCCCTCTACCGGCAGGCGGCGGGACACACCCAGCGGTCCCTGGGCGAGCGCTTCGTCATCGGCGAGCAGCAGATCGCCTCGATCGAACAGGGCCGACGGCCACTGAAACCGGACCTCGCCGAGCAGCTCGACGAACTCCTCGGCACCAAGGGGGCGTTGTCGATCGCGCTGAGCAAGATGCCGGAGGTGGATCTGGTCCCGTTGTGGGCGGAGGAGTTCCTGGACCGGGAGCGGGAGGCCATCGCCATCTCCTCGTACGAGAACCAGGTGCTGCCGGGTCTGCTTCAGACGGAGGCGTACGCGTGGGCGGTGTTCCGCAGTCGCGTGCCCTTCTACGACGAGGACACGATCGCCCGACTGGCGGCGGCACGCATCGAGCGGCAGGGGATCCTCCAGGGCAAGGAGCCGCCGATCACGTGCTTCGTGGTCTGGGAGCCCGTCGTTCGGGCACCGATCGGCGGACGGACCGTGTGGCGCGAGCAGCTGCGGCACCTGCGCGCGTGCTCGGAACTGCCGGGGCTCATGCTCCAGGTGCTGCCCTTGGACCGCGCCAGTCACGCGTCCCTGGACGGCCCGTTCGTCCTGCTCGAAACCCCAGAACACCAGCGGCTTGCCTACACGGAGAACCAGCGCGGCAGTCAACTCATCGCCGACCCCGATGAGGTGGCGATCCTCACGCAGAAATGTGCGATGCTGCGGTCTCAGGCCCTCACCCCCGAGGACACGAGGGATCTGCTGGACCGTCTCCTGGGAGAGCAATGAGCAGCACCGCACTTCGGTGGTTCAAGTCGAGCTACAGCGGCAGCGAGGGCGGCAACTGCGTGGAAGTAGCTCACGAGTGGCACAAGTCGACCTACAGCGGCAGCGAAGGCGGCCAGTGCGTAGAGGTCGCCCAAGAACCCACCGCCATCCACATCCGCGACTCCAAAGCCCCGCAGGGACACGTCACCGTCGGACCAGGCGCCTGGGCCGCGTTCCTCGGGGCGTTCGGGGCTCGCTGACGTCGGCCTTCCACAGGTCGTACTCGGCGTCGAGCGGGCCGTGGACCGTGTGCGGGTCGCCGTCGCCGAAGACCCGGACGGGGTGCGTGGCGTCCCAGGGCGCCCAGCCGGGGTCGCCGGACTCCACGAACCGGACCCACGCCCCGTGCATCGCGTCGGCCAACTCCTGCGGAGCGCCCTCGCCCGCGAGCCTGCGCGCGTCGGGGCCGTCGCCGGAGTCGAAGACGAAGCCCAGTTCCAGGGCGTGGCAGGCGCCGAGGTCGGGCAGGTTGGACGGCCAGGCGAACTCGTAGACGTGCGCGGAGGCGGGCCGCGCGTCGGCCAGGCGGTGCATCGGGATGCGCAGCAGGTGGTCGGTGACGAGCTGGCCCACGGTCTCGGCGGCTCCCGCGCCGGGGCGCAGCGCGCGGTAACCGCGTACCACCTCGTTGCCGCAGTGGCAGCGGGCGCGGGCGCCCGCGAGGGCCACGGCGCCCAGCCGGTCGACGCGTTCGACGAGCCCGCCGGGGACCAGCCAGAGCCGGTATTCGTCGCGGGTCCAGCCCATCATGAGGTCGACGCCCGGTGCCGCGTCGCCGTCGACGAGCGCCTCCAGCGGATCGCGGGGCAGCACGTCGCCGTCGACGACGAGGCCGAAGCCGGGGCCGCCCAGTACGGGGCTGCTGAAGCGTCCCACCTCGGCCTGGACCCGTAGCAGCTGGTCGCGGTCGGCGGCGGCGAAGGCCTCGGCGGTGGCGGGGATCTTCAGCCGGGAGGCCATGCGGCGGACCATGCGCCGCACCTTGTCGCGGTCGGCGGCCTCGGGTGCGCCGCTCTGGAGCACGGCCCGCCGGAACAGGCCCCGGGCCCCGGGGGCGGCGAGGAGCGCGCCGGTGCTGATGGCGCCCGCGGACTGGCCGGCGACGGTGACCCGGTCGGGATCGCCGCCGAAGGCGGTGATGGAGTCCCGTACCCACCGCAGGGCGGCGATCTGGTCGCGCAGGCCCGCGTTGGCGGGGGCGTCCGGGAACAGTCCGTAGCCCTCCACACCCAGTCGGTAGTTGATCGACACGCAGACCACGCCGTCGCGGGCGAAGGTGTGGCCGTCGTAGACCGGTACGGCGGAGGATCCCCTGGTCAGGGCGCCGCCGTGCAGCCAGACCAGGACCGGCAGGCGGGCGCCGGGGCCCGGTTCGGGGGTCCAGACGTTGAGGTTGAGGCAGTCGTCGCCGGGGATCGCCGGGTCGGAGAGGTACCGGGCGAAGGCCTCGGAGTAGGGGGGTTTCGGGGCCGTGGGGCCGAAGGAGCCCGCGTCGCGGACGCCGTCCCAGGGCTCGGGCGGGACGGGCGGGCGGAAACGGTTCGGTCCGAAGGGCGGAGCCGCGTAGGGGATCCCCCGGAACACGGCGACACCGTGCTCGTACCTGCCGCGTACCGCGCCGTGAACCGTCCTGACCACGGGGTTCGTCTGGCCTGACCGCATACGCCCACCAGCCCTTCGCCGCACTCTCGTACCGCTCAAGACTCAGCGCCGCGCCGCCGGGATCTATTCCGGGGCGCCGTCGCCGCCACGGTTGGGGGACAATGGAGACCACGCACGCCAGGCACGCACTGGGCCATCGAGGAGGCTGTCGTGACGGACGCACCCGTGAGGATCGCCGAGGCCGACGGTCGGCACGCGGTGCTGGCCTTTTCCGGGGATCTGGACGCCGCCGCCCTGGGCGTGCTGGAGGAGCTGCTGCTCGACCCGCGGCTGCGGGAGCCGGGGGCCTGGACCCTGGACATGAACGGCCTGGACCACATCGACCTGGCCTGCGCCTACGCGCTGCTGCGGACGGTGACCCGGACGCCGGAGCCGGTCACCCTCACCGTGCGCGGTGCCCGCCCGTCCGTCCACCGGACGCTGCGGCAGGCCGGACTGGACACGGTGGCGGCCTTCACGGCGTAACCGGGGCGCCGGGGAGGGCGGCCGGGTCAGCCGCCCACGTCCACGTGATTGTCGGGGGCCCCGTCGCCGAACGGAGGCAGGTCGCCGCGCTCGACCGGCGTGCTGGGCGCGGGCTCGGCCGAGGGCAGGAGTGCGTCGGTCTCGGCGGCGTCGGGGCGGTGGGCGGCGAGGGCGGCCGCGCGCAGGACGCCGCGCGGTACGGCGTCCGTCTCGGCGGACACGCGCACGACGTGCCCCTCCTCGGGCAGCGCGTACTCGTGGCGTCCGGCACCGGTGCGGTACCAGGCGCTGCCGTCGCGCTCGCAGGTGGTGTGCTCGCCGGACATGTCGCCGACGGGCTGCTCGGGGCAGGTGGCGGCGGTGATGGTGCCCCGGTCGACGGCGAGCCGTAGCAGCGCGTTGGTCTCGCCGTCGACCCAGGTGGCGGAGAAGCCGTCGTCGCCGAGGACGCCGACGGACTGCTGGGCGAGGGTGAAGCCGGGGGCCTCGGTGACGTAGACCAGCTCGGGTGCCACGCCCATCGCCTGGGCGCGGGAGGCGAGTTCGCCGGTGCCGGGGGCCGCGGCCGGACCGGCGGCGGAGGCGGACGGGCCGGGGTCGCCCGCCTTCTCGGAGCCGCAGGCGGCGAGCAGCAGCGGGGCCAGCACCAGCACCGGCAGGACACGCGCATGACGAATCATGCGGCCATCCTGCCGTACAGGTGTTCCCCGGGGAGGCGACTTCGGTGGGCGCTGCGGCCGAGGGCGGGGCGAGCCGCAAGTCGAGGCACGGTACAGCCCGTTGAGGATCGTGCCCCTTCGAGGCAGTACGCCGTGGATGCCCGCTTCAGAGGGTGAAGTGGCCATTTTTGTATGACATGTGTTTCCATTGCGCCGCTCAAAGATCATTTGCGGCCCGACCCGCCGGGGGGAACGACATCGGCGGGTCGTGTGCCGAGACCATGAAAGTACGCACATGAGAACCACCTGGCATGCCTCGGGCATAGCCATGCTGGCCGCCACCGCCGTGCTCCTGGCCACGCCCCACGTCGCCGTCGCGGCCGGTGGGACCGGTCCCGGGGACACCGAGGCGGAGCGCGCCGTCTCCGGGCTGCTGGAGGCGGTCGACCAGCTCAGGACACACCCGATCACCGAAGCCGAGAGCGTCGACGCGGCACAGACCGCCGCGCGGATGCAGGACCACCGGGTCGAGGTCCTGCAGATGCGCACCGAGACGGACACCGTCTTCGCCAACCCCGACGGCACCCTCACCCGGGAGACCTCCGTGGCGCCCGTCCGGATGCTCAAGGACGGGCGCTGGACGGACGTCGACGTCGACCTCCGCCGCAAGGCCGACGGTGACATCGTCGCGAAGGCGCACCCACAGGGGCTCGCCCTGGCCGGGGAGGGCGGCACCCCGGCGCCCTCGCTGCGCAGCGCCGCCGCCGCACCGCAGACGCAGGCCCGCGACCTGGTCACCCTCGGCAGCGGCGACGAGCGGATCGCCGTCCAGTGGAAGGGCGGCCTGCCCGCACCGCGGCTGTCCGGCCACACCGCCACCTACGAGAACGCCGTCCCCGGCGGCGACCTGGTCGTCGAGGCCACCCGTACCGGCTTCGAGCAGTTCCTCGAACTGCGGCGGGCGCCGAGCGGCGGCGCACCCCTGGTGCTGCCCGTCGTGCTGCCCGAGGGCATGACCGCCAAGGCGGCCACCGGCGGCGGCGTCGACTTCGTGGACGACTCCGGCGAGACCGTCGCGACGATGCCGGCCCCCACGATGTGGGACAGCCAGGTGGACCCGCGCTCCGGGGAGCACGTCAACCGCAGGCGCGTCGCCATGGACGTCACCCAGTCCGGCACCACCGTGCAGCTCGCCCTGCACCCGGACACCGACTGGCTCGCCGCCCACGGCACCCGGTACCCCGTCACCATCGACCCGGCGACGGACGCCCTCGACACGCTCTTCGACACCTTCGTGCAGGGCGGCGACACCACCGACCAGTCCGCGAGCACCGACCTCAAGGTGGGCTGGCCCGGTGACAAGGAGGGCACGACCAAGCGCGTCGCGCGGTCGTTCCTGACCTTCCGCACCGCGAACTTCGCCGACGCACTGGTGTCCAAGGCGTCGCTGAAGCTGTGGAACTACCACTCCTGGTCGTGCGAGAAGCGGCCCTGGGAGGTGTGGTCGGCGGGAGCCGCCGACACCAGCACCCGGTGGACGAAGCAGCCCGCGATGACGGAGAAGATCGCCACCTCCACCGGGACCAGGTCGGCGAGTTGCAACAACGCGGGCTGGGTCACGGCCGACATCACCGAACTGGCGCAGGCCTGGTCCTCCGCCCGGGCGGAGACCGGCTCCCTGGCGCTGAAAGCCGGCGACGAGTCCGACACGTACGGCTGGAAGCGGTTCCGGTCGGCCAACGCCGTCGACGAGAACCAGATTCCGACCCTGGAGGTGACGTACAACTACCGCCCGTACAACGGGGTGAACCTCCAGGCGGGCGCGCCCTTCATCTCGTCCGGCGGCATCTTCCGGGTGAACACCACCACGCCCGTCCTGCGGTTCTCCACCGTGGACAGCAACGGCGAGGACGAGATCACCGGGACGTACGAGATCACCGACACCGCGACCGGCAAGGTCGTCACGACCGTCAACGCGGCCCCGGTGCCGGCCAACAGCACCTCGCAGGTGAAGGTCCCGGCGGGCAAGCTCGTGTCCGGCCACACCTACAGTTTCCGCACCACCGCCTACGACGGCACGCACTACGCCAACGGCTGGTCCGACCCGGTGCGCTTCACCGTCGACACGGCGTGGAGGCCGACGGCGGCCGAGCACGCCCTCGGCCTGGCGAACACCTACTCCGACGCCGCGGACGTCACCGCCGCCACCTCGTCGGACTCCTCCTACGCCGCCATCGCGGTCACCGAGGACAACGTGGTCTCCGTGCCCTGGGACGGCAGGAACAACGCCATCGACATCCGCAACGACCTGATGCCCAACAGGCTGACCATCCCCGCGGCAGGCACCAAGGGCACCCGGGTCGGCGGCAACGTCGTCTACACGTCGTCCGGGCCGGTCGACACCGTCGTACAGCCCACCGTCGACGGGGGCTCGCGCACGCTGAACATCCTCAAGGACGGCAGCGCGCCGCACGACTACGAGACCGGCTTCACCGTCCCCGCCGGGATGAAGGCCGTGACGCACGACGACGGCTCGGTCTCGCTCTACGCCGCGGGCGACGAGAACGCCGAGAAGGCGCCCTCCTCAGACGCCGCCGGATTCTTCGACGCCCCCTGGGCCAAGGACGCCGCCGGCAACGACGTGCCGACCGCCTACAAGGTCGTGGGCGACAAACTGGTCCAGCACGTCGACTTCGACGCGGACAGCGCCTTCCCGATCGTGATCGACCCCTCCTGGTGGTCCACCACGAAGAAGATCGCCAAGTGCGCGCTGGCGGTGTCGGGGTTCATCTTCACCTTCACGCCGGCGGGCAGCTCCAAGCGGGTCCTGACCGCGGTGAAGCTGGTGAAGAAGATCGGGGTCAAGAAGACCGCGAAGCTGATCCAGACCTACGCCAAGCGCCGCAAGCTGACGTCGGCGCATCGCAAGGCGGTCGCGGCCCTGTTGGGCATCCCGGCCCTGAAGAAGGCATGCAAGTTCTGATCATGGAGGACCAGTGATTGCGATAGCGGCGATCGTCGCGGACATCGTCCTGATCCTGACGCACCGCGTACGCGCCGTGCCGGACCCGGCGAAGTACACGCCGTGGCCGTACATGGCCGTGGGCCTCGCGGGATGCGCGGCGGGCTGGCTCGTCGTCGGCCGGCCGGAGGCGGCCTGGGACGACCTGTTCCTGGCGCTGCTCTGCGGCGTGGTCGTCACCTCCGAGGCCGCGCACGCGGCCCGGGCCCTGTCCGGGCGCCCCTGGGTGGGCTGGGCGACGGCCCTGGTGAGCGGAGCGGCGGCGGCCACCTGGCTCCTGCCGGACCCGCTGCCCTTCACCTGACATCCCACCCCACTCCCGGCCATACGGCTGTACGGCCGGACAAGCCCGCACGGCGGCGGCCGACCACGGAGCACTCCGTGGCCGGCCGCCGCAGGCAAGGGCTCGGGGTCTGGGGGGGTGTCGACGAAGCGGTACTAGGGCTGGTGGGCGGCGGCGTCCTTGGTCAGCTTCACGGCCTGGCGCAGGCTGAGTCCCGGGGCCGCCTCGCGCAGGGTCTTGACCGCCCGGACGGAGTCGACGGGGCCCTCGTGGCCGGCCGCGGCGAGGCGTTCGTGCACCCAGCGGGCGAGCAGTGCGGCGTCGGGCTCCGCGGCGGCCTGCTCGACCAGGGCGGCGGCACGCTCCAGGCCGGGCCGTTCCTCGGGCGTCGCCTCGGCGAGCGCCTGACGGACGCGGTGGGCGACGACGTCCGTGTCGCGCAGGACCAGGACGTTGAGTTCCGGTGGGGCGAGGCGTCCGAACATACGGCCATGATCGTCGGGACACCCCGCCCCGTTCAACCGACTTGAGGAGCTTCTGAGGCGCCCGGCGGTCGGGTGTCCATTTTCTTCAAGACGGGATCGCGCACCCCGCCTACGGTGAGCCCATGACCGCACGATTCGACGCCATCGGCCTCGTCGTCTCCGACATGGCCGCCTCCGTGACCTTCTACCGCCGGCTCGGCTTCGCCTTCCCCGAGGGCTCCGAGGGGCAGCCGCACGCCGAGGCCGTTGTGCCGGGCGGCATCCGACTGCTCCTGGACACCGAGGACTCCGTCCGCTCCTTCACTCCCGGCTGGCAGCCGCCGGCCGGGGGCGGGCGGCACTCCCTCGCCCTGCTGTGCGACACGCCCGAGGAGGTAGACGCCTGCTACGCCGACCTGACCGGTGCCGGGTGCAAGGGCGAGCGCGAGCCCTGGGACGCCCCCTGGGGGCAGCGGTACGCCGTCGTCAACGACCCGGACGGCCACGGCGTCGACCTCTTCGCGCCGCTAGCCGCGCAGTAGCTCGCCCGGCGTCGTACCCGCCAACTCGCGTACTTCACGCGTCAGATGGGCCTGGTCCGCGTAGCCGGTCAGGGCGGCCGTCTCGGCGAGCGGCGTGCCGTCCCTGGCCAGGGCGAGGGCGCGTTGCAGCCGCCGTACGCGGGCCAGCGTCTTGGGGCCGTAGCCGAAGGCGGCCAGCGAGCGGCGGTGCAGCGTGCGGGCTCCGATGCCGAGGGCGTCGGCGGTGGCGGCGACCGGGCGGCCCGCGTCGAGGGCGGCGACGATGCGACCCAGCAGCGGGTCGGGGGGCCCGGCCTCGGCGGCACGGGACAGCGCGGCGTCCTCCAGGCCCGTCGCCGGGTCGGGGGCCGCGTTCACCCGGGCGGTCAGGCGCCGTGCCTGGGTCGCGGGCCAGAGGTCGGCGAGGTCGACGCGCCGGTCGCGCAGTGCGTCGGCGGGGACGCCGAGGAGGGCGGGGGCAGTGCCGGGGTAGAAGCGGACCCCGGCCCAGGGGCCCGGGGCGCCCTCGGTCACGTAGGCGTGGGTGTCGGGGCCCGCGACCAGCAACCGGCCGTCGTACCAGAGCAGATCCATGCACCCGTCGGGCAGCACCCGCCCGGGACCGGACCCGGTCGGGGTGTTGGTCCACACCACCGCACCGGTCAACCGTGACGCCCGCTCCGCATACACGCCTGCCAGGCTACGCCGCAGCCCTATTGCTGCGGGCAGCCGCCGTAGCTGCGGGCAGTCGTGCCTCCCCCAGTGCCTGAACGGCCTGGGAGGTACCCCCAGGCGGCACGGGTGGGCGCAGCGGCACCCCGCACCGCCGGGCAGCGCACCCCTTGCCCGCACCGACCCCGCACCGGAGTCACACCCCGTTCCGGTACTCCTGCGGGCTGACCCCGTACTCCCGCTTGAACGCCGCGGACAGCGCGAACGCGCTGCCGTAGCCGACCCGGCGGGCGATCGCGCCGAGGGTGTCCTCTCCGTCCCGCAGCCGGTCGGCGGCCAGCGCGAGGCGCCAGCCGGTGAGGTAGGCCATGGGCGGTTCGCCGACCAGATCGGTGAAGCGGCGGGCGAGCGCGGCGCGGGAGACGCCGGTCTTGGCGGCGAGGGACGCGACGGTCCACGGGTGCGCCGGATCGTCCTGGAGCAGCCGCAGCGCCCGGCCGACGACCGGGTCGCCCAGGGCCCGGTACCAGGCGGGGGCCTCGGCCGACGGACCGGCGAACCAGGCCCGCAGCGCGGCGATGACCAGCAGGTCCAGGAGCCGGTCCAGGACCACCTCCTGGCCCGGCTCGTCCCGCGTGACCTCCGTCATCAGCAGGGGGGTGAGGGGGTTGTCCCAGTCCTCGGAGGTGAGGGACAGCAGCGGGGGCAGCGCGTCGAGGAGCCGGCCGCCGATCTCGCCGCGGACCAGGTAGGTGCCGATGAGGAGGACCGCCTCGCCGTCGGCGCGGTCGCCCCAGGTGCGTACGCCGAGGTCCATCGAGCCGTTGAGGGGGCGTCCGTCGGGGTAACTGCACGCGCCGCCCGGCAGGATCACCGCCTGCGGGGCGGTGCCGGGGTCGTCGGCGCAGACGTACGGGTCGGGGCCGCGCGCGACGGCCAGATCCCCGGCCCGCAGCCGCAGCCGCTCCCCCGTGTCCGGCACGATCCAGGCGTCGCCGCGGACCATCAGCATCACGGTCAGCGGCGCCTCATCCTCGACGCGCACCGCCCAGGGCGGGTCGAAACAGGCGCGGATCATGAAGGCGCCACGGGCCCGGGGGCCCTCCAGCAGTCCGGCGAGTGCGTCCACGCCGTCAGTGTCCCAGTGTTCCGGCCGACGGCCGCCCGGTGGGTCCGTACGTACCGGCCTCAGGACATGCTGCCCCGGCACACCGTCCCCACGGCCGGGGTGCGGCCCGTGCGGAGGTAGGTGTCGACCGCCTCCGTGACGCAGTCGTTCTGCGGGTACGTGCCGTGGCCCTCCTCCTCGGCCGTCAGGAGCACGCCGACACCGTCGCCCAGAGCGCGGGCCATGCGGCGGGCGCCGGGAAACGGGGTGGTCGGGTCGCCGGTGCCGCCGACCACGAGGATGGGGGCCGCACCGTCGGCGCCCACCTGGGGCGTGGCGCGCTCACCGTCGAACGGCCAGTCGTAGCAGAGGTAGACGCCGGTGGACCAGGCCTCGCCGAAGACGGGTGAGGCGGCCTCGATGCGGGCCGCGTCCCGGTCGAGGCGCTCGAAGCCGGGGCGCAGGCTGGAGTCCGCGCAGGTGATCGCGATCTGGGCGGCACGGCTGTCGTCCTGCGGACTCGACGCGCCGTCGGCGGAGCCGTTGTCGCCCGCGCCCTCGCTCAGCGGACCGGCGTCGTTGTGATCGATCAGCGCGGTCAGGGCCTTGGCGAGCGGCGGCCAGCCGTCCGTGCCGAGGTCGAGATAATCGCTGACGGCGTACGCGAGGTCGTCGGCGTCGAGTTTCCTCCCGCCGCCTGCCGGGGCGGGCTTCTTCGCCAAGCGGTCGGACAGTTGCGCCATGCGTCGCGCGGCCTCCTCGGGCCCGTCGCCGGTCGGGCAGTGGCGGATACGGGCCGCGCAGTGCGCGGCGAACCGGTCGAACGCCGCCTGGACCGCCTTGACCTGCGACAGCTGCTCCTCGCTGAGGTCCTCGGTCGGATCGACGGGCGCTTCGAGGACGAGCCGTCCGACGTGCGACGGGTAGAGGTGGGCGTAGGTCGCGCCGAGCGCCGTTCCGTACGAGACGCCGAAGTAGTGCAGCCGCTCGTCGCCGAGGAGGTAGCGCATCAGGTCGAGGTCGCGCGCGGTGTGCGAGGTGCCGATGTACGGGACGAGCGCCCCGGAGTGCTCGGCGCAGGCCTCGGCCCCGTCGAAGCCGGTGTCGTCCGCGGTCTTCCCGCAGCGCACGGGGATGGTCCCGCCGACACCGCGCGGGTCGAAGGAGACCAGGTCGTAGCGGTCGAGGAGCGGCTCGTACTGGTCGAGGTACTCCGGCAGTCCGCGCACGCCGGACACGCCGGGACCGCCGAAGTTGAGGACGAGCGAGCCGATGCGCCGGGCGTTCGGGCCGGTGGCCTTGCGGCGGATCAGGGCGACGTCGATCGTCCTGCCGGCCGGTTTCCGGTAGTCGAGGGGGGTCTTCATGACGGCGCATTCGTAGGCCGTGCGCGCGGTCGGCGGCGAGGTGCAGCGGGACCAGTGGAGGTGCTGGCCGGTGGTGAGCGCGGCGGGCAGACCGGGGGGCGGGTTGTCCGCGGTGAACTCCGTACGCGGCTGCGCACTCCGGCCGGAGGCGTCGTGCTTGAGCCAGGCGCCGACGGCTCCGATCGCGACGAGGACGAGCACGCTGATGATCCGCACACCGAGCGAGAGACCCGGTCTGCGGCTTCGTATCGGATGCACGTCACTCATGGACACCCCCGTGATCGTCCGATCGTCGAATGAGTGCACAGTACAAGCCGCCTGCACGGTCCGGCCGGGCGCCGGTTGCGGCCCCGCTCCCGCCCTCAGCGTGTCGTGTCCAGCGCCCGCCTCGCCGCCGCGACGACCGTGCCGTCGGTGACGAAGTGGGTGTCGTCCTCGGCGGAGGTGCCGCCCGCGCCGAGGGGGACCCAGCCGGCCGCGCGCCGGGGCGTGGCCCGCGACTTGGCGGACAGGTGCACCGAGCCAGCGCCGTTCGCCAGCAGGCCGGGGATGTCGCCGGGTCGCACCCCGCCCCCGGCGGCCACGTCGACCCCGGGGGCCGCGGCGGCCATCGCGGTGAGCACGGCGGCGCCCTCGATCGCGGTGGGCGCTCCGCCGGAGGTCAGGACGCGGGTGATGCCGAGCCCCGGCAGCGCGGCGACGGCGGCCACCGGATCGCTCGCCTGGTCCACCGCCCGGTGGAGCGTGACCTGTGCGGCGGGATCGGTGTCCCGGGCGGCGGCGACGAGCGCGGCGAGGGCCTTCGTGTCGAGGGCGCCGTCCGGCGTCAGCGCCCCGACGACGACCCCGCGGGCGCCCGCGCGCAGGGCGGCGCGCACCTCCGCGGTCATCAGGGCGACCTCCTCGCCGTCGTACACGAAGTCGCCGGGGCGGCAGCGGACCAGGACGTGGACGGGCGGCCCGGACTCGACGGCCGCCTCGACCGTCGCGGTCGAGGGGGTGAGGCCGCCCAGTTCCAGTCCGGTGCACAGTTCGACCCGGTCCGCGCCGTTCTCGCGGGCGGTGCGGGCTCCGGCCGGGGAGGTGACGGCGATCTCCAGGCTGGGACAGGCGTTCATGGCGCTCATGGCGCTCATGGCATTCGTGGCGCTCATTCGTCGGCTCCGGTCAGCGGCTGGTCGGCCGCGGGGATCAGGCGGGCGGACAGGTCCGGGTCGGCCATGGCGGGGTCGAAGGGGAACATGGGGCGGCGGATGCGGTGGTGGCCGAGGCGGACCAGGTCCTGGTCGACGCCGCCCGGGGTGAGGGCCATCTTCCAGTCGGCGGCCATCGCGAACAGCTCGGGTTCCAGGTAGCCGATCTTCACGATCACGATGTCGGCGCCGCGCGGGTCGAGGTCCAGGTCGGTGAAGTCGTGCTCGTGGTGGTAGGGCTTGCGCAGCTCGGTGAGGATCACGTACGCGCTGCCGACGCGTATCACGACCTCGGTCCGCGCGTCGCGGTCGCCGTGCCGGACGGCGTGCACGACGCCGGTGAGGGTGACGGGACCGGCGTGCCGGTCGTCGACCTCGGCGCCCGCCGTCACCGTGACCGTGGCCCCGACGCCCGCGGCGGCGGCCTGCCGGACGGCCTCCGGCCCCGGCACCGAGGCGTACAGGACGGTCGGCCCGTCCTCCTTCTGGAACTCGGGGCGGGCCAGCAGCCGCGTCAGGCCCCAGGTCACGTCACCGGCGCCGCCCGCGGTGGGGTTGTCGCCGGTGTCGCTGACGTAGTACGGGCGCCGCTCGCCGGCCAGGGCCTCGTCGAGGATGTCGTCGAAGGTGCCGGTCGGGGCGACGAAGTCGAAGTCGTGGCGGGCTGCCCAGAAGCCGCGGGCCAGCTTCTCGGCGCCTTCGGACACCGCCTGCTCGTCGTGTCCGGTGACGACGACCGCGGCCCGGTTGCGGGGTTCGTCCGCCCAGGCGTAGCCGACCCAGATCGCGGCGTCGATCACGCCGTCCTGGGCCTCGACCCCGGCGACGGCTCCGTACACGCTCTTCGCGGGCTCGATGCGGGTGGAGGTCTGCTCACCGGCGAGCAGGACGGGGACCGGCACCCATGCCTTCAGCGGGCGGGGGGCGCCGGAGGCGAGGTGCGTCAGCAGGTTCCGTACGGCCCGTTCCTTGGTCTCCATGTGGTCCTCGTGCGGGGCCATCCGGTAGCAGGTGATCAGGTCGCTGCGGTGGACGAGGGCGCGGGAGACGTTGCCGTGCAGGTCCATGGAGGTGGAGACGATCACGTCGTCGCCGACGACGGCGCGTACCTTCTCCAGGAGCAGGGCCTCGGCGTCGTCGACGCCCTCGACGGTCATGGCGCCGTGGATGTCGAACCAGAGGCCGTCCAGTGCGGGCAGCGCGGCGAGCCGGGTGAGGAGTTCCCCGGTGAGTTCCTCCCAGGCCGCGGCGGTGACGGTGCCGCCCGGCAGCGACTTGCCGACCAGGGCGCCGTGCCAGTCGGCCGCCTCGCGCAGTTCCTCGCCCGCGGCGAGGAAGGGGTAGCGGTCCAGGACCTCCTGGCCGCGGGAGGGGTGGAAGGCGGGCGCCTGGGTGCGGGCGGGCGAGAAGGTGGACGACTCGATGCCGAGACCGGCGATGGCGACGACGGGGCGGCGGGAGCGGGTGGGGGCGGGGGTGCTGGGGTGCGACATGGCTCCTCGTTCGTGCGGATGGTGCGGGAGGGGGTGCGGGTGGCGTCGGTTCAGGGGGCCGGGGTCTGGAACCGGTCCGGGTCCAGCTGGGCGCCGCCGACCTGGCGCAGGGCCTGGGCCAGCGCCCGCTGGAGGGCGAACTGCCCGGCGCCCAGCAGGCCGGCGTCGGCGCCGAGGACGGCGCGTTCGATGGCCAGGTGCTCGGTGACCAACGGGTGGCAGCTCTCGTAGAGCTGGCTGCGGACGGCGGCGACGAACGGTTCGACGGTGGAGAGGATGCCGCCCAGGTAGACGGCGTCCGGGTTGAAGAAGTTGACGTTCGCGGCGAGCACCTGGCCGAGGTAGTCCCCGGCCCTGCGCACCGCCCGGTTGGCCTCCGGGTGCGCGTCGGTGGCCAGCCGCACCACGTCCTCGGCGGTGGTGACGTCGACGCCCTCGTCCCGCAGCACCCGGACGAGGGCGGCGCCGGAGGCGACCGTCTCCAGGCAGTCGGTGTTGCCGCAGGAGCAGGGCATGTGGTCGCCGCGGGCGATGCGGATGTGGGTGATCTCCCCCGCCGCGCCCGTGCCGCCGCGGTAGAGCCGGCCGTCGACGAGGGCGGCGGCGCCGATCGCGGTGCCCATCTTCACCATGATCACCTGCTGGTGGCGTCCCCGGCGGGCGGTGTGCTCGCCCACGGCCATGCAGTTGGCGTCGTTGTCGGCGACGGCCGGGACGGCGAACCGCTCCCGGAGCCAGGACTCGACGGGGAAGCGGTTCCAGCCGGGCATGCGGGAGGGCTGCACGACGCTGCCCGTCGCGGTGTCGACCGGGCCGGGCAGGGAGAGGCCGACGCCGCGCAGCCGTGCCCTGCCGTGCCGTTCGACCAGCTCGTCCAGGGTGGTGGCGAGCCGGGCGAGGGAGGCCTCCGGGCCCTCCGCGATCACCAGGGGCACGGTGGAGACGTCGCGCAGCTCGCCGCCCGGCAAAACCACCCCGACGCGGGCGTGTCTGCCGCCCAGGTCGGCGGCGACGGCGAACTCGTCCTGGCCGCCGAGTCTGAGCACCTTGCGCGGGCGTCCGCCGGTGGAGGACTGGGTCCCTTCCTCGGCGACGAGGCCGTGCTCCACGAGCTGGCCCACGGCCACCGAGACGCTGGAGGCCGCGGCGCCGAGCAGCTCGGCGAGCTGGGCCCGGGAGGTCGCCCGGCCGGAGGCGATCAGTTCGAGGGCTCGCGCCGCCAGCGCCGAGGTGCCCGCCGCCTTCCGGCCCCGCGTACTTATTTCATTCATCTACGTGCTTACTTCCCCATGGTCGGTCCGATGCAGACAGTACGCCTCAATCGCCGCTGCGTGAATGGTGATCCACGCAGGAAATCGCCGTACGGGAGCCGCCCGGACTTTTTTCAGAACCGGAGATACTTACTTGTTACAGAACTTTGTTTGTAACCCGCACCGAGACAGGCGTTAGCTGACCTCCAGCCCACTCACCTGGAGGAGATACATGTCCCCTGCTCGCACAGCGACACGCCGACGCCGGGCGCTCGTCGTCGGCGCATGCGCGGCCGTGGGCGTGCTGCTCAGCGGCTGCACGGGCGGGGTGTCCGCCCCCTCCGGCTCGAAGAACGAGATCAACTACGCCCTCCCGGCGAACTTCACCCCCAACTGGATCGTGCCGATCGGAACGCCCGGTCACCTCAACACCAACAACGCCTCGATATCCCAGGTCCTGTGGGAGCCGCTGATCGCCTACGACGGCTCGGCCGGCAAGATCGGCTGGAACAAGGACAACTCGCTGGCGACGGACGCGAAGTTCGCCGCGGACAACAAGAGCGTCACCATCACCCTCGGCGACCGCCACTGGAGCGACGGCGAGCCGGTCACCTCCCGCGACGTCGAGTTCTGGTTCAACCTGGTCCGTCAGAACAAGAAGTCGTGGGCCAGCTACAGCCCGGGCAAGGCCCCGGACGTCTGGACCTCCTTCAAGACCGTCGACGACCGGCACTTCACGCTCGACTTCGACCGCGCCTACAACCGGCAGTGGATGCTCGCCAACGAGCTGAGCATGATCCGTCCGATGCCGCAGCACGTGTGGGACAAGACCGGCGACTCGGGGGCCGTCTCCGACCTCGACCGCACCCCGGCCGGCGCCGAGAAGGTCTGGACGTACCTGATCGACGCCGGCAAGAAGATCTCCCACTACGCGAGCGACCCGCTGTGGAAGACGGTCAGCGGCCCGTACACGCTCAAGTCCTTCTCCACCTCCGGCCGGGTCGAGCTGATCGAGAACGAGAAGTACGACGGCGGGGGCGCGGCCCACGTCCGGCAGATCAACCTGCTGTCGTTCACCACCGCGGCCGCAGAGGAGAACGCGCTGCGGGCCGGCACGGTCGACTACGGCTACATCAAGGCCTCCGACCTGGGCATCAAGAAGTCCTTCACGGACCTCGGCTACCACGTCGAGCGCTGGTCCGGCTGGGCCGTCACCTACATGCCGTACAACTTCAACAACCCCGAGATGGGCGCGGTCTTCAAGCAGTTGTACGCCCGGCAGGCCATCCAGATGTCCGTGGACCAGAAGACCCTGGCCAAGGTGCTCTACAACGGCACCGCCGTGCCCACCTACGGCCCCGTCCCGCAGGGGCAGGCGTCCGCCTTCCTCTCCGGCGAGCAGAAGGCCGAGCCGTACCCCTTCTCCAACTCCCGGGCGCGCAAGCTGCTGACGGACCACGGCTGGAGCCTGAAGGACGGCACCATGGTGTGCACCTCGCCGGGCGCGGGCGCGGGGCACTGCGGCGAGGGCGTCGAGGAGGGCACCGAGTTCCGGATGCGGGTGCTCTCCCAGTCCGGCTCCACGGAGACGGACAACATGATGAGCGCGCTGCAGTCCTCCTTCGAGGAGACCGGCATCGACTTCGACATCAAGACCGCGCCGGTCAACTCGGTCCTCTCGCAGACCGGTCAGTGCAAGCAGGACGACCCCGCCTGCAAGTGGCAGCTCTCCTTCTTCGGCAGCGCCGGCAGCTGGTACTTCCCCGCCTACCCGAGCGGCGACGCGCTGTTCGCCAGCGGCGGCGGCTCCAACTTCGGCAGCTACTCCAACCCCGAGGTGGACGAGCTGATCGACCGGACCACCACCTCCTCGTCCCCCGACGCCATGCTCGACTACAGCAAGGCGCTCGCCGAGGACCTGCCCGTGATCTGGCTCCCCGAGCCCGACTACCAGGTCTCCGTGATCAGGGACGGACTCGGCGGGTTCGCCCAGGACTCGCTCGCCAACTTCCACCCCGCCATGTGGGCGTGGACGAAGTGAGGCCGCGCCCGGCCCCGCTCATCCGCAGCCTCCCCGTCCGCACCCAGTCACCCGGAAACCCATGAGCACATACTCCTTCCTGATCAGGCGGGTCCTGCAGGCCCTGGCGGTGGTCCTCCTCGTGACCGTCGTGGTGTTCTGCCTGCTGCACGCCCTGCCCGGGGGCCCCGCCCGCGGCATCCTCGGCCCCCAGGCCACCGCCTCGCAGATCACCGCCTTCAACCACGAGCAGGGACTCGACAGGCCGCTGCCGGTCCAGTACGTGTACTACCTGAACCAGCTGATCCACGGCGATCTCGGCATGTCGTACACCCTCAACGAGCCCGTCTCCCAGCTGATCACCGAACGGCTGCCGAAGACGCTGCTGCTGACCGTCCTGTCGGCGGTCGTCGGGCTGCTGGTCGCGGTGCCGCTCGGCGTGTGGCAGGCCGTCCGCCGCAACAAGCCGGTCGACTACGTCATCACCACGCTCAGCTTCATCGCCTACTCCACCCCCGTGTACTTCCTCGGCCTGATCCTGGTCCTGGTCTTCAGCCAGGTCCTGCCCTGGTTCCCGGCCCAGGCGCCGCAGGGCAACAGCGTCTGGGCCGTGCTCTCCCAGCCCCAGGGTCTGGTGCTGCCGGTGGTGGCCGGCGCGGCCACGATGGTCGCCGTCTTCAGCCGCTACATGCGCTCGGCCACCCTGGAGAACCTCACCGAGGACTACGTGCGCACGGCACGGGCCGGCGGCTCCCGCCCCCGGGCCATCCTGACCCGGCACGTCTTCCGCAACTCGCTGACTCCCGTGGTGGCCATGCTCGGCTACTACGTGCCGGTCCTCTTCGGCGGCGCGCTGGTGGTGGAGCAGCTCTTCAACTACCCGGGCATGGGCCTGCTGTTCTGGACCGCCGCCCAGTCCTCCGACTACCCCGTGCTGCTGGGCTGCGTGCTGGTCATCTCGATCGCGACGGTGACCGGCACCCTCCTGGCCGACGTCCTGCAGCGCGTCATCGACCCCCGAGTGAAGGCAGGTCGGTCATGAGCAGTTCCCTCACCTCCCTGGACGGGCTCGCGGCGAAGCCCGAGCGTGCCGCCGCCTCCGGCACCCGGCTCGCGGTCCGCCGCTTCCTGCGCAACCGCCTCGCCGTGGTGGGGCTCGGCGTGGTGGTCTTCTTCGTCCTGTTCTGCTTCGTGGGCCCGCTGATCTACTCCACCGACCAGACGCACACGCTGCTCCAGCAGGTCAACCAGTCGCCCAGCGGCGACCACTGGCTCGGCACCGACGCGGTCGGCCACGACGAGCTGGGCCGGCTGATGTACGGCGGCAAGGTCTCCCTGATCGTCGGTCTGTCGGCCGGTGTCCTCGCCACCGTCATCGGCACCCTGTGGGGCGCCGCGGCCGGCTACGCGGGCGGCTGGATCGACGCGGTCATGATGCGCGTGGTGGACGCGGGCATCGCCATCCCCGCCCTGTTCATCCTGCTGGTGGTCTCCGCGATCACCACCCCCGACCTGACCGGCCTCGTCCTCATCCTCGGCCTCATCTCCTGGCTGGTGCCCTCGCGGCTGGTGCGGGCCGAGACCCTGACGCTGAAGAACCGGGACTTCGTCCTCACTCTGCGCGCGATCGGCGGCACCCACGGGCGCGCCATCGTCCGGCACATCCTGCCGAACTCGGTGTCGACCATCATCGTGGCGGCCACCTTCCAGGTCGCCGACGCGATCCTGCTGGTGGCCTACGTGTCCTACCTCGGGCTGGGCGTGCAGCCCCCGGCCACCGACTGGGGCGGCATGCTCTCGACCGGGATGACCGCCGCCTACTCGGGCTACTGGTGGCTGATCGTGCCACCCGGCCTCGCCATCATCCTGGTGGTGTGGGCGTTCAACGCGATCGGAGACGGACTCCGGGACGCATTCGACGTGAGGGGGCGGGCATGAGCGCCGTTCGACGACCGGCCGCCGACGCCCGCGGCGGGCACATCCTGGACCTCGACGACCTGGGTGTCGTCTTCACCACGGAGACCGGCCCGGTGCAGGCCGTGCGCGGCGTGTCCCTGCACGTGGCGCCCGGCGAGACGCTCGCCCTGGTCGGCGAGTCGGGCTCGGGCAAGTCCACCGTCGCGCTGGCGGCCATGGGGCTGCTCGCCGGCAACGCCCGGGCCACCGGACGGGCCGTCGTGGACGGCACCGACATCGTCGGAGCCGACGAGGAACGGCTGTCCGGGCTGCGCGGATCGACCGTCTCCATGGTCTTCCAGGAACCGGCCACCGCGCTCGACCCGCTCACCCGGGTCGGCAAGCAGATCGCCGAGGTGATCCGCAACCACCGGCGGGTCTCCGCGGCGGACGCCGCCGCCCGCGCCGTCGAACTGCTCCGCCGCGTCGGCATCCCCGAGCCCGAGCAGCGGGCCCGCGCCTACCCGTTCCAGCTCTCCGGCGGCCAGCGCCAGCGCGTGGTCATCGCCATGGCCATCGCCAACGAACCGGCGCTGCTGATCGCCGACGAACCCACCACCGCGCTCGACGTGACCGTGCAGGCCGAGATCCTCGACCTGCTGCGGCGGCTCGCGGCGGAGACCGGCACGGGTGTCCTGCTGGTCACCCACAACATGGGCGTCGTCGCGGACTTCGCCGACCGGGTCGCGGTGATGTACCAGGGCGCCATCGTGGAGACCGGACCCGTCGAGGACGTCCTGCTGCGCCCCTCGCACGACTACACCAAGCGGCTGCTGTCCGCCGTACCGCGGCTCTCGGTCGCCGAGGCGGGCGAGTCCGGCGGGGCCGCGCAGGGGGACGACCGCGGGACCGACGCACCCGCCGGGGAACCGGCGGTGGAGCTGACGGACGTCTCGGTGGTCTTCGGCCGCGGGAAGCAGGCGGTGCACGCCCTCAAGGGCGTCTCGTTCGCCGTCCGCCCCGGCGAGACCCTCGGCCTGGTGGGCGAGTCCGGCTCCGGCAAGTCCACCGCCTCCCGGGTGGCGCTCGGCCTGATCGCGCCCACCTCGGGGTCCGTCACCCTGTTCGGGGCCGACCTGGCCCGTACCCGGGCGCGGGCGCGGCGGGCGCTGCGGGCCGGGATCGGCGTCGTCCTCCAGGACCCGGTCGCCTCGCTCGACGCCCGCATGACGGTCGGCGAGTGCGTCGCCGAACCGCTGCGGATCCACCGCCGCGGGCTGTCCGGCAGGGAACGGGAGGCCCTGGTCGCCGCGGTCCTCGACCGGGTGCGGCTGCCGCGGGAGGTGGCCCGGCGCACGCCGCGCGAGCTGTCCGGCGGCCAGCGCCAGCGGGTGAGCCTGGCGCGCGCCCTGGTCCTGGAGCCGCGGCTGCTGGTGGCGGACGAACCCACCAGCGCCCTGGACGTGAGCGTGCAGGAGGCGGTCCTCGAAGTGATCGGCGAACTGCAGGAGGAGCTGGGCTTCGCCTGCCTCTTCGTCTCCCACGACCTGGCGGTCGTGCAGCAGTTCGCCCGCCGGGTGGTGGTGATGCGCGCCGGGCGGGCCGAGGAGCAGGGGCTCACGTCGGCCACCCTGCTGCACCCGGAGACCGACTACACCCGGCGCCTGCTGGCGGCGGTGCCCGTGCCCGACCCGGTGGTCCAGCGCGGGCGTCGGGCGGAGCGGCTGGCGACCCTCGCCGCCGGGCGGACGGAGGAGCAGGGGTGAGCGGTCCCGACACCCCCGTCTTCGCAGGGGTAGACATCGGGGGCACCACCACCCAGGTGGTGCTCTGCGACGCGGAACTGAAGGTGCTCGACCGCACGGAGGTGGCCACCCCGGCCCGGTCCGGCGGCCGGGCGATGATCGCCGCGACCCTCGACGCGCTCGCCGTCGTGCGGGCCCGCACCCCCGGCCGGCTGGCCGCTGTGGGAGTGGGCGCGGCCGGGGTGGTCGACGCGGCCTCCGGTCACGTCCTGGTGGCGAGCGACTCGTTCACCGACTGGGCCGGTTTCCCGGTGACCGCCGCCCTGCGCACCGCGCTGGGCGTCCCGGCCTTCCTCGACAACGACGTCAACGCTTTCCTGCGCGGCGAGATCGCGTGCGGTGCGGCGGCGGGCGAGGAGGACGTCCTGGGCATGACCCTGGGCACCGGCGTCGGCGGGGCGCTGTGGACGGGGGGCGCGCTGCGCACCGGGGCCCACGGTGCGGCCGGCGAGATCGGCCACATCCCCGGCTTCGGCGACCTGCCGTGCACCTGCGGCGGCCGCGGCCACCTGGAGACGCTGGCCTCGGCCCGTTCCCTGCGGGCCCGCTACGGCGAGCGCACCGGGCGGGAGCTGACCGCCCGCGAGGTGGCCGAGGCGGCGCGGAACGGGGACGCCGACGCGCATGCCGTGTACGCGGCGGCGGGCGCCGGCATCGCCCGCGCGATCGTGATGACCGCGGGCCTGGTCGACATCGCCACGGTCGTGATCGGGGGCGGCGTCAGCGGCGCCTGGCCGCTGCTGGAACCGCTGATCCAGGAGGCTCTGACCGCCGAGCCGCCGATCAGCGGTCATCCCGTCAAGCTGCTGCGGGCCGCCTTGGGCGCCGACGCGGTGCCCCTGGGCGCGGCGGCCCGGGCACACGCCGAACTGACCGCCCGCTGATCCCAGGCCCGGTACGCCCGGCCCGCCGGGGCTCCGGCGGGCCGGGCGGGACGCCTACGGCGCGGGGCGCATGGCCACGCCCTTGTTCAGGGTGCCGGTGCCGGTCCCGGTGTACAGGAGCAGCGTGCCCTGACCGCCGACGGCGGCGATGTCGTCCTTGTTGTCGCCGTTGAAGTCACCGCCGACGATGCGCTTCATGGGGGTCCAGGTGTTGTCGGGCCACAGTTTGCGGGCCGGGTCGAGGCCCCCCGAGGAATTGCCCGCGTACCAGTTCAGACTGCCGTCGTCGCGCACCGCGACCAGGTCGTCGCGGCCGTCGGCGTTGATGTCGGCGGTGCCGGTGAGGCGGGTCTTGCCCCAGGTGGCGTCCGGCCACATCTTGACCTTCTCGCCGGTCAGCACGCCGTCGGCGCCGGTGTAGTAGCCGTAGAGACTGCCGTTGCCCCACTGGGCGATCAGACCGTCACGGCCGTCGAACGTGAACCGGGAGACCTGCTCGATCGTCTTCCAGGACGTGTCGTGCCACATGGGCTTGCTCTTGTTGAGCATGCCGGTGGGGGTGCCCGTGTACAGGTTGAGGGTCCCGTCGCTGCGCACCGCGGCGATGTCGCCGTTGCCGTCGCTGTCGAAGTCGCCGCCGATGATCTGCACCATCGGGCCCCAGGTCTTGTCGTTCCACAGTTCGCGCCCGTACTCCAGCGTCCCGTCGGGCTTGGTGTAGAAGGCGTGCAGGGAACCGTCGTCCAGGACGGCGGCGATGTCCGTGCGGCCGTCGCGGTTGAAGTCGGCGGAGGCCACCAGGTCGCTCAGGTTGCCGGTGCCGAGATCGCGGTTGACGGTCTGTTCGACGAAGTCGGCGTCGCTCGCGGCCGCGACGGCGTCCGTGCTGGTCGACTCCGACCCGAAGCAGCCGCCCTGCATCGAGCGGCTGTTGACGCCCACCAGCTCCAGGGCACCGTCCTGGTTCTGGAGCAGCGGGCCGCCGGCGTCACCGGCACACACCGCGTCGCCGTCCTGACCGGTGACGTCGATCGCGTCGGCGGTGACCGACGTGACCGTGAAGGCGCCCTGGTGACGCTGGGTGGGCACCCATTCGTCCTTCGTCCGTCCGAAGCCCACGGCGGTGAGCGGCGCGCCGGGGGCCGGGGCGGCCGCCGCGAGGGGCACCGGCGCGATGTCGGGGACGGCCTTGTCCAGCCGCGCGAGGAGCATGTCCCGGCCCGGGTGCGGGACGAGTTCGACGACCTCGCGCACATAGCCGTTGGCGATGCCGGAGTCGGCCCGGCCCACGGTGGCCCGGGTCGGTTCCCCGGGCTTGCCGGCTGCGACGGTGTCCGGCCGGCTGGGGTCGTCCGCGAAGCAGCTCGCCGCGGTGAGCACCCACTGAGCGTCCACCAGGGCACCCGAGCATGCGCGGTAGTCGGTGCCTATGGTCAGCCGGACGGCGAAGTCCAGCTTCGCTTCGGTGGCCGGGGCGCCGACGGTGGCATGGGCCGGGCTGGACGCCAGGGCCCCGGCGAGGAGGACGGCGGAGAGAGCGGCGAACCGGGCGGAACGCGGCACAGGAAACATGGAAGTCCTTCGTTCGGGAGTGTGCGGGAGGGTCAGAGAGTGATCATGAACGTGCCCTGGTCCCAATAGGTGCCGTGGTTGGTGCGGACGGCGACCCTCCCGTCCTTGGTGTGGACGAACATGTCGGCCTTGCCGTCTCCGGTGGCGTCGCCGAACTTGAGCGATCCCAGGTCGCTGCCGTCCACGAAGCGGCCCCAGCCGCCGGACCAGTGGGTGCCCTGGTCCCAGTAGGTGCCGCGGTTGAAACGGACCTCGATGTTGCCGTCGCTGGTGTGGACGACCATGTCCGCCTTGCCGTCGCCGTCGACGTCGGCGAAGTACAGCCGGCCCAGGTCCTTCCAGGTCACGAAGCGGCCCCAGCCGCCGGACCAGTGGGTGCCCTGGTCCCAGTAGGTGCCGCGGTTGAAACGGACCTCGATGTTGCCGTCGCTGGTGTGGACGATCATGTCCGCCTTGCGGTCACCGTCGACGTCGGCGAAGTACAGCCGGCCCAGGTCGCTGCCGTCGATGAAGCGGCCCCAGCCGCCGGACCAGTGGGTGCCCTGGTCCCAGTAGGTGCCGCGGTTGAAACGGACCTCGATGTTGCCGTCGCTGGTGTGGACGATCATGTCCGCCTTGCGGTCACCGTCGACGTCGGCGAAGTACAGCCGGCCCAGGTCCTTCCAGGTCACGAAGCGGCCCCAGCCGCCGGACATGACCCGGCCGGGGGCGAAGCTGTCGCCCAGGTTGCGGTGGACGACGACGTCGCCGTTCGAGCGGAGGACGACCAGGTCGGCCTTGCCGTCGCCGTCGACGTCGGCCGAGTGGGTCCGGTCGCGGTTGCGGACGTCCTTCACCCAGTCCGCCAGGCCGTCGACCCTCGCGTCCACCGCGCCGGTCCGGGTCTCGGTCTCGGTCTCGCCGAAGCACCCGCCCTGCCAGGAGCGGCTGTGGACGGCGGCCAGCTCCACCTCACCGCCCGTACCGCGCAGGGCCGGGCCACCGGTGTCGCCCTTGCACACGGACACCCCGTCCTGACCGGTCAGCTCCACGGTGGTGTCGGTGACGGAGTCCACCCGGAACTCACCGGTGTGCAACTGGTCCGGGGCCCACTCCGTCCGGGTCCGCCCGAACCCGGCACCGAGCAGGGTCTCGGCCGCCACGGGGGCGTCCGCGGCCAGTTCCACGGGCGTGACCGTGGTGACGGGTTCGGCGAGCCGGACCATGGCCACGTCCCGGTCGTCGCGCGGCACGACCTCGACTATGTCGAGGGTCTTGCCGCCCAGGGTCGCCGTGGACTTCAGCGCGGGCTTGCCGGACTCGACCTCGCCCCCCGGGGTGGCGGCGAAACAACTGGCGGCGGTCAGCAGCCACTGCTGGTGCACCAGAGCGGCGGAACAGCCGCGCAGGGTATCGCCCTCGCCGATCTGCAGCCGGGCGGTGAAGGCATGGTCGGCTGCGGCCGCGGGCTCGCCGGAAATCGCCTGCGCGGCCGGCACCGCGGTGAGCAGGGCGGCGGCGGCCGTGAGGACCATGCCGCCGGCCAGGGCGCCGCGAGCCCGCCGGGTGCGGATTCCTTCGTTGAGCAACGCACTTCCCTTCTTCGGAATCGTTCCGGCCACAAGAGGACCTTCCGAATTGGCAGTGGAAATATCTGATGCGTGACGCATCGTACACAAGCCGTCCCGAACCGCTGCACAGCAAAGTCACCGGCAACCCGGAATTTCTTCACGAAAACTTGCGTGGTATGTGAATGAAGTGCGGCACTACCACTGGAAGCGGACACAACGCCCAACGAGTTGCGCACTGCCGCATAGAGTATGATCTTGGTCGCCGAATTCCCGGGAACCGCATTCCTCTATCGTCGAGAAATTGGCGTCGAACGAGCCGGCGCGTATTCCTGTTTCCTTTTCCTCAGGAAGCGTCGTCGCGGTGGTTTTGGTTGTGGTTGTGCGCGTGGTTCGCGGGCGGCGCGTCCTTCGGGTGGGTGCGCAGGCGGGCCGTGACGTCCTCGGGGGGCAGGAAGCGGGACCAGCGCTCGGGGAACTCGGAGGGCATGTCGGGGTCGCCCCCGCCGTTCGCGGTGGTCCGGGCGACGTACTCGGCGACCTGGGCCTGGCGCAGCCGCTCGTTGGCCTCGCGGGCGGCGGCGGTGGCGGCGGCCGGCCACACCCGGTCGATGGCCGCGTTGACCGCGGCGCCGACGAGCACCGCGAACGCGGACACGCCGATCCACAGCAGCACGGCGACGGGCGCGGCCAGGGAGCCGTAGATGGTGGGGCCCTCGACGGTGCTGGTGAGGTAGATGCGCAGCAGGAAGCTGCCGAGGACCCACATGGCCAGGGCGACCAGCGCGCCGGGGACGTCCTCGATCCACGGCGAGCGCACCGGCACCGACACGTGGTACAGCGTGGTCAGGAAGGCCACGGAGAGGATGATGACGACCGGCCAGTACAGCACCTGGACGACCGTCGTCGACCAGGGCACGACCCGCACCACGGCGTCCGGCCCCGCCACCATCAGCGGCAGCGCGATCGACCCGATCAGCAGGGCCACGATGAACAGCAGGAAGGCCATCAGGCGGGTCCTGACGATGCCCCGGACGCCGTCGAGGCCGTACATCACGGTGATGGTGTCGATGAAGACGTTCACCGCGCGGGAGCCCGACCACAGGGCGAACAGGAATCCGATGGAGATGACGTCGGGCCGGCCGCCCTTCATCACGTCGTCCAGGATCGGCTCGGTGATCTGCTTGACGCCCTTCTCGGAGAGCACCGCGCGGGAGGCGTCCAGGATGTTGTTGCGCAGGCTCTCGGTGGTGTCGGCACCGATCCAGGAGTCGACGTAGCCGAGCAGTCCGAGCAGGCTCAGCAGCAGGGGCGGCACCGAGAGCAGGGTGAAGAACGCGGCCTCGGCGGCCAGGCCGAGGATGCGGTACTCCATGCACGAGTTGACCGTGTCCTTGAGCAGCAGCCAGGCGGTCCTGCGTTTGGAGACATTCCGGTACAGGACCCGGGCGCGGTGGAGCCGGCCCGAGGGCCGTTCGGGGGAGTCACTTGCTGGCTGCACGCCCTAAAGGTATCCGGCGCCGGGGGTGCCACTCATCCGCGGACGCCCGTCGTTCCCGTCCCGGCCCGCCGGGGTCCCGCGGCACGGTAGGTTCACGTCCATGGCAGGCAGTACCCACACCGTGACGAATCAGGCGCCGCCGCTGACCGGCTACGACGTCTTCACCTCCGACCGGGTTCTGACGGAGGCGGTCGGCCGGCATCTGGCGGACCGGCAGCGCGAGGAGGCGCTCGCCGAGCTGTCGGGGCTGGGCCTCGGCTGCGGGTCCCTCCAGACCCAGGAGTGGGGGGCGCAGGCCAACGACCACCCGCCGGTGCTGCGCACCCACGACCGCTACGGGCACCGGGTCGACGAGGTCGACTTCCACCCGGCCTGGCACCGGCTGCTCGGCAAGGGCGTCTCGGCGGGCCTGACCGACGCCTGGTCGCGGCCGGGCGGTCACGTGCGGCGCGCGGCGGGGTTCGTGATGTGGACCCAGGTGGAGGCGGGCAACTGCTGTCCGCTGTCGATGACCCACGCGGCGGTGCCGGCCCTGCGCGCCGATCCGGAGCTGGCCGCCGAGTGGGAGCCCCGGCTGACCTCCCGGGTCTACGACCGGGAGCTGCGGCCGGCCCACCTGAAGGCCGGGGTGCTGTTCGGGATGGGTATGACGGAGAAGCAGGGCGGCAGCGACGTACGGGCGAACACCACGTCGGCGCGGCCGCTGGCCGAGGACGGGGCGTACGAGCTGACCGGGCACAAGTGGTTCTGCTCGGCGCCGATGTCGGACGGCTTCCTGGTGCTGGCGCGGGCACCCGGGGGGCTGACCTGCTTCCTGGTGCCGCGCGTGCTGGCGGACGGCACCCGCAACGTGTTCCTGATCCAGCGGCTCAAGGACAAGCTGGGCAACCGGTCCAACGCCTCCGCCGAGGTCGAGTTCGCCGGGACCTGGGCGCGCCGGGTCGGTGCGGAGGGGCGCGGGGTGGCCACGATCATCGACATGGTGGCGGCGACCCGGCTGGACTGCGTGCTGGGCTCGGCGGGCCTGATGCGGCAGGCGGTGGCGCAGGCGGTGCACCACTGCGCCCATCGCGAGGCGTTCGGCGGGAAGCTGGTCGACAAGCCGCTGATGCGCAATGTCCTCGCGGACCTGGCGGTCGAGTCGGAGGCGGCCACGACGCTCGGGCTGCGGCTCGCGGCGGCCTGCGACGCCGCCGAGGGCGGTGACGAGCGGGAGCGGGCGCTGCTGCGGCTGGCGGTGCCCGCGGCCAAGTACTGGGTGACCAAGCGGTGTGCGCCGGTGGCGGTGGAGGCGGCCGAGTGCCTGGGCGGCAACGGGTACGTCGAGGAGTCCGGGCTGCCCCGGCTGGTGCGCGAGTCGCCGCTGAACTCGGTCTGGGAGGGCGCCGGGAACGTGCAGGCGCTGGACGTGCTGCGGGCGCTGGGGCGCGAACCGGCGGCGCTGGACGCGTATCTGACGGAGGTGGGCGCGGCGCGCGGGGCCGATCACCGGCTGGACGCGGCGATCCGGGGCGTGCTCACGGACCTGGCCGACCTGGCGGCCGCCGAGGGGCGGGCCCGGCTGCTGGCGGAGCGGCTGGCGCTGGTGCTGCAGGGCGCGCTGCTGGTGCGGTACGCGCCGGCGGAGGTGGCCGACGCGTTCTGCGCCTCGCGGCTGGGCGGCGACGGGGGCGCGGCCTTCGGCACGCTGCCGCCGACCCTGGACCTGGCGGCGGTGGTGGAGCGGGCGCGGCCGGTGGTCTGATTCCGGCCGCGTGGCGCGGGGGTGGTGCTGCGCCGACACGGCACCACCCCCGCCACACGGGCCTGTTCAGGCCGCGTACGCCGCTCGGGACGGCGTGGTTCAAGTTTGGACACCCGCGTAGCCGTCCACCAGGGTTGCAGGGGGTTGCAACTTGCGGTCGGTTGTGTGCGGACTGTGCTCGCGGGGCGCGGGCAACCGGTCAGTATGAGACGAACATTCGGCTTCCGGAAGGACGAGGTCCCGTGGCGCTCTCGCCCATGGACGTGACGCAGTTCGCCGCCGTCGACACGGCGCGTGCGGCCCGGATGCTCAGCGAGGTCCGCACCGCGAGACTCTCGGGCGGGCGGGCCCCGGTGGCGCCGCGCCCGGTGATCGAGCAGTCCTGGGACCGGATGCTGCGCAGCGGGGTCGACCCGGAGCACGACTTCCGCTCCGGGCTGCTGGCCCCGGAGGAGATCCGCCGCCGGCGCGAGGCCTCCGAGCTGCGGCATGTGCTGCCGGTGCTGCGGGAGTCGCTGCTGTCGGTCGCGGACGTGGCCCACCACATCATGGTGGTCGCGGACGAGGACGGGCGGGTGCTGTGGCGGGAGGGCAGCGCGCGGGTGCTGCGCCGGGCCGACGGGCTCGGCTTCGAACTGGGCGCGGACTGGCGGGAGGAGGTGGTCGGCACCAACGGCGTGGGCACACCGGCGGTCACCCGGCGGCCCGTACAGGTCTTCGCCTCCGAGCACTTCGTGCGCTCCCAGGCGACCTGGACCTGCGCCGGGGCCCCGATAACCGACCCGCGCAGCGGGCGGCTGCTGGGGGTGGTCGACGTGAGCGGGCCGCTGGAGACGATGCACCCGGCGACGCTGGCGTGGGTGGACTCGGTGGCCAAGCTGGCCGAGGCCCGGCTGCGGGAGCTGCACTCGCAGTCGCTGGAGCGGCTGCGGGCGGTGGCGGCGCCGGTGCTGGCCCGGCTCGGCGGGCGGGCGCTGGTGGCGGACCGGGACGGCTGGACGGCGGCGGTGACGGGGATGCCGTACCTGGACCGGGTGGTGCTGCCCAAGTCGCCGGAGGCGGGGGCGCGGTGGCTGCCGGCGCTCGGGGCGTGCACGGTGGAGCCGCTGGCCGAGGGCTGGCTGGTGCGGGCCGCGGCCGGGCCGGTGCCGCAGGGCGCCACCCGGATCGTGCTGGACCTCGGGCAGCCGCGCCGCTGGTCGGTCCGGGTGCTGGGCGGCGCGGAGGACTGGGCGCGGGAACTGAGCCCACGGCACGCGGAGTTGCTGTACCTGCTGGCGGTGCACCGGGGCGGCCGCAGTGCTGCCGGGCTGGCCGAGGACATGTTCGGCGACCGGGCCCGCACGGTGACGGTACGGGCCGAGATGTCGCGGGTGCGGAGGTACCTCGGGGCCTACCTGGAACACCGGCCGTATCGTTTCTGCGAAGACGCGGAGATCGAGGTCCTGCTCCCGGCCGACCCCCGCGACCTCCTGCCCCACTCCACGGCACCGGCGGTGACGGAGGCACGGGCGGCGAAGGGGGTGCCGTGACCCGGGGGGCCGGGAGGCTCGCGGGGCCCCGCCCCGGCCGGCGGCGACGAGTAGTACCCGGATGGCCGTAAAGGCAGGTTGTTTTCGCATATTTGCATCGTCTGCGTCCGCCGGACCGCCCGTCTGTCGTAGCATCCTTGGTGGACCGACCCATCCGCTCCTCGGTCAACGCGGGCACCGTCGAGCGCAGTTGGTCCGGGTGTCCGTGGAGGTTCTATGAAGCAGCGCGGCAGACACCGCCGGCGCAGACGGGGCAGGGCGCTGCGCGCGGCCCTGACCGGTGCGGCGCTCGCCCTGACCGGTGCCGCCACGCTGATCAGCGCCTCGCAGGCCACGGTCGCCGACGACCCCGGCGCCCTCAAGCCGCTCACCTCGGCCGCCGAGACCGGCGCACTGCGCCTGACCGAGCACCGCGTGCCGGACGCCTGGCTCGACCGGCTGTCCACCGCGATGGGCGACCCGGTGGGCGTCGACACCGTCCTCGACTCCGCCGACCACACCCTGCGCGACGCCGCCGACTGCACGGCCGGGGAGCGCGAGGCACTGCCGGTCTCCCCCGCCGCCACCCGCGCCTACTGCTGGGACGAGGCCGACACCGACGGCTGGCGCCCCGGCGCGGTCACCACCTCCGGGGACGCCGACGAGGACGGCCGCTGGGGCGCCCACCGCGTCATCCTCTCCGCCTGGTCCCGCGACGACGGCACGCCCCAGGGCGGCCTCGCCCGGGTCTCCTTCGTCGACGCCGACGATCCGGGCCGGCTCGGCTACACCTCGGCGCTGCTCGCCGTCCCGGTCGACGGCGGCCACGACTACCGGGGGCTGGCCTCCCCCGTCACCGGCATGGTCTGGTACCAGGACAAGCTGCTGGTCACCACCGCCGCCGGGGACCGCGACGCGCTCTACGTGTACGACGTGGACCGTATCCAGCGCGCCACCACCGCGGCGGACGCCGTCGGACGGGTGCCCGGCGGCTGGGCGGCGGGCGGCCACCGGTACGTGCTGCCCGCCGTCGCCTCCTACCGGCTCCCCGACACCGACGACGCGGCCCGCCCCGGGGCGATCTCCCTGGACCGCGGCACCTCCCCCGACAGCCTGGTGGCCACCGAGCACGTGGCCGCGGACGGTGACCGGCCCACCCGGCTGTGGCGCTACGCGCTGCGCACGACGACGGACCCGGACCGCACCGGGCTGCCCGTCACCGACTCCGCCGGCCGGGTGGACGCGGTCGAGGCGTACGAGACCGGGGCGGCCGAGGTCGGCGGCGTGCTGTCGTACCGGCCGCCCGGAGCGAGCCGGTCCGACTGGTACCTGGGACGCGCGGCCGGCGGACAGGACGGGCGCGGGAGCCTGTGGCGCCAGGACACCGAGGGTGCCCGGGCCGCGGAGTGCGGGGCGGACCGGTCGCAGCAGTGCTGGAGCGGCCGGGCGGGCTCGATGTCGTACTGGGCGCGGACCGGCGAGGTCTGGTCCCAGTCGGACCGGATGCTGTTCGCGCTGCCGCTGGCGTCGATCGAGGACGCGCTCGACTGACCGCCCCGGCCGCCTCGCTCCGGGCCGGGATCGACAGATCCGCGCGGCGGATGATTCCCTGACCGGCATGACCAACATCGCCGTGACCACGTGGTCCCTGGAGCAGACGGCGCCCACCGATCTGCTGCCGGCCGCCGCCCCGGAGGGGGACGTCCGGATCGTCCGCGCCGAGGTGCCCTCCCCCGAGTTCAGCCGCTTCCTCTACGCCTCGGTCGGCGGCGACATCCGCTGGACGGACCGGCTCGGCTGGAGCCACGCGCGGTGGCGGGAGCACCTGGAGCGGCCGGGCGTGGAGACCTGGGTCGCCTACGACCGCGGCACGCCCGCCGGATACGTGGAGCTGACGCCCGGCGACGACGGCGTGGTGGAGATCGAGTACTTCGGCCTGATCCCGGCCTTCCGCGGCCGCCGCATCGGCGGCCACCTCCTCTCCTGCGGCACCGCCCGCGCCTGGGACCTGGCGGAGCGCTGGCCGGGGCTGGCCACCACCAAGCGGGTGTGGCTGCACACCTGCAGCAAGGACGGCGCGTACGCCATGGACAACTACCAGCGGCGCGGCTTCCGCCTCTTCGACACCAAGGTGGAGGAGGAGCCGGAGGTGGCCACCCCCGGTCCGTGGCCCGGGGCTTTCCCAGCCTGACCTGCGCCGACACGTCTGTTTTCGGCCGACCGGCCGACCGGTCACGGACGGTGTGACCCACGACACCCATGTCTCGCCCTACGAGACAAGGGTGTCCACATTTCGGATTAAGCTGGACCAGTCACAGATCGCCGTGCCACGCTTCCGTCATGCCTGGAACTGGAATTGCCTTGGTGAGTCGGCGCCACGTCGACCTCGGCCGCATGTCCAGCGCCATCTGTCCGGGCCGCTGAGAGCACCCTCCAGCACCTCCGGATTCCCCGCGTTCCCCCTCGCTCCCGCGCAATGACGCGCACGCGTGTCTCACGTATGCCCTACGTAGGCCATGCGCCATGCGCGCAGGTCAGAGCCGCATTTCGCCTGTCTCCAAAAGGACGTGTCAACCATGGCCGCCACCCCGCCGAAGCCCGCTGCCGCGACCCCGCGCCGCAAGGTGAGCCGTCACCGCGGCGAGGGCCAGTGGGCGGCCGGGCACTTCACCCCGCTCAACGGCAACGAGCAGACCAAGAAGGACGACGACGGTCTCAATGTGCGGACACGTATTGAGACGATCTACTCCAAGCGCGGCTTCGACTCGATCGACCCGGGCGACCTGCGCGGCCGTATGCGCTGGTGGGGGCTGTACACCCAGCGCCGCCAGGGCATCGACGGCGGCAAGACGGCGATCCTGGAGCCGGAGGAGCTGGACGACCGGTACTTCATGCTGCGGGTCCGCATCGACGGCGGCGCGCTGACCACCGCGCAGCTGCGGGTCATCGGCGAGATCTCGCAGGAGTTCGCGCGCGGCACGGCCGACATCACCGACCGGCAGAACGTCCAGTACCACTGGATCCGGATCGAGGACGTGCCGGAGATCTGGAACCGCCTGGAGGGCGTCGGCCTGTCCACGGTGACCGCCTGCGGCGACACCCCCCGCGTGATGATCGGCTCCCCGGTGGCGGGCATCGCCGAGGACGAGATCATCGACGGCACACCGGCGCTGGAGGAGATGAAGCGCCGGGTCCTGAACAACCCGGCGTACTCGAACCTCCCCCGCAAGTTCAAGACCGCGATCTCCGGGTCGCCGGTCCTCGACGTGGTGCACGAGATCAATGACGTGGCGTTCGTCGGCGTGGAGCACCCCGAGCACGGGCCCGGCTTCGACCTGTGGGTCGGCGGCGGCCTGTCCACCAACCCCAAGCTGGGCGTGCGGCTGAACGCCTGGGTGCCCATCGAGGACGTGCCCGACGTCTACGAGGGCGTCATCTCCATCTTCCGCGACTACGGCTACCGGCGGCTGCGCAACCGTGCCCGGCTGAAGTTCCTGGTCGCCGACTGGGGCGCGGAGAAGTTCCGCCAGGTCCTGGAGGACGAGTACCTGAAGCGGAAGCTGACCGACGGCCCGGCGCCGGCCGAGCCCACCAGCCGCTGGCGCGACCACATCGGCGTGCACCGGCAGAAGGACGGCCGCTACTACGTCGGCTTCGCCCCGCGCGTGGGCCGCGTCGACGGCACGATCCTCACCAAGGTCGCCGACCTGGCCGAGGCGCACGGCTCGGGCCGGGTGCGCACCACGGTCGAGCAGAAGATGATCGTCCTCGACGTCGAGGAGGCGCGGGTCGACTCGCTGGTCGAGTCCCTGGAAGCGCTGGACCTCACCGCCCGGCCCTCCACCTTCCGGCGGGGCACCATGGCCTGCACCGGCATCGAGTTCTGCAAGCTCGCCATCGTCGAGACCAAGGCGCGCGGCGCCTCGCTCATCGACGAGCTGGAGCGCCGCCTCCCGGACTTCGACGAGCCCCTCACCATCAACCTCAACGGCTGCCCGAACGCCTGCGCCCGCATCCAGACCGCGGACATCGGTCTCAAGGGCCAGCTCGTGCTCGACGAGCACGGCGAGCAGGTCGAGGGCTACCAGGTGCACCTGGGCGGCGCCCTCGGCCTGGAGCCGGGCTTCGGCCGCAAGGTGCGCGGCCTCAAGGTCACGGCCCAGGAACTGCCCGACTACGTGGAGCGCGTCCTCAAGCGGTTCCAGGCCGAGCGCGAGGACGGCGAGCGCTTCGCCTCCTGGGCGGCCCGGGCCTCGGAGGAGGCCCTGTCGTGAGCGAGCGCGCCGCACCCTTCTACTGCCCCTACTGCGGCGACGAGGACCTGCGTCCGGGTGAGCAGGGCCACGGCGCCTGGGAATGCGGGGCGTGCAACCGCGCCTTCCAGCTGAAGTTCCTCGGGCTGCTCGCCCGGGGTCTGCAGCCCGACTCCACCGGAGGGGGACCGACATGACGGCGGTTCAGGAAGAACGTACGACCGACGAACTCAGGGCGCTCGCCGAGCGGGCGGGCCGCGAGCTGGAGGACGCCACCGCGCTGGAGATCCTCCAGTGGGCGGCCGAGACCTTCGGCAACCGGTTCTGCGTGACCTCCTCCATGGAGGACGCGGTCGTCGCCCACCTGGCCTCCCGCGCCCTGCCCGGCGTGGACGTGGTGTTCCTCGACACCGGCTACCACTTCCCGGAGACCATCGGCACCCGCGACGCGGTCGAGGCCGTGATGGACGTGAACGTCATCACGCTCACCCCGCGCCAGACGGTCGCCGAGCAGGACGCCGAGTACGGCCCGCGGCTGCACGACCGCGACCCCGACCTGTGCTGCGCGCTGCGCAAGGTGAAGCCGCTGGAGCAGGGCCTCAAGGGCTACCAGGCCTGGGCGACCGGGCTGCGCCGGGACGAGTCGGAGACCCGGGCAAACACTCCGGTCGTCGGCTGGGACGAGAAGCGGGGCAAGGTGAAGATCTCGCCCATCGCGAAGTGGTCACAGGAAGATGTGCAAACGTACGTCACCGAGCACGGCGTCCTCACCAACCCGCTGCTGATGGACGGCTATGCCTCCGTGGGCTGCGCGCCCTGCACCCGCCGTGTGCTGGAGGGCGAGGACGCCCGCGCCGGACGCTGGGCGGGCCGCTCCAAGACCGAGTGCGGACTGCACGGCTGACATGACGACGACCACCGGACCGGCGACGACCGGACCATCGACATCCAGGGAGAACCACGTGACGACCGGAGCCACCGTCTGGCTCACGGGGCTGCCCAGCGCCGGCAAGACCACCATCGCCCGCGAGCTGGCCGACCGCCTGCGTGAGGAGGGCCGGCGCGTCGAGCTGCTCGACGGCGACGAGATCCGCGAGTTCCTCTCCGCGGGCCTCGGCTTCGACCGCGCGGACCGGCACACCAACGTGCAGCGCATCGGCTTCGTCGCCGAACTGCTGGCCCGCAACGGCGTCACGGCCCTGGTCCCGGTGATCGCGCCGTACGCGGACAGCCGCGACGCGGTGCGCGAGCGTCACGAGGCGAACGGCACGGCGTACGTCGAGGTGCACGTGGCCACGCCCGTCGAGGTGTGCTCGGTGCGCGACGTGAAGGGCCTGTACGCCAAGCAGGCCGCCGGCGAGCTGACGGGGCTCACCGGGGTGGACGACCCGTACGAGGAGCCCGTCAAGCCCGACCTGCGCATCGAGTCGCAGGACCAGACCGTTCAGGAGTCCGCCGCGGCGGTCCACGCCCTGCTCACCGAAAGGGGACTGGCATGACGACGACCGCCGAAGCGGCGCGGGAGGGTACGGCGGGCCCGTACGCCCTCTCCCACCTCGACGCCCTCGAATCGGAGGCCGTGCACATCTTCCGCGAGGTGGCGGGCGAGTTCGAGCGGCCGGTGATCCTCTTCTCCGGCGGCAAGGACTCCATCGTCATGCTGCACCTGGCGCTGAAGGCGTTCGCCCCCGCGCCGGTCCCCTTCTCGCTGCTGCACGTGGACACCGGGCACAACTTCCCCGAGGTGCTGGACTACCGCGACCGCGCGGTGGAGCGGCACGGGCTGCGGCTGCACGTCGCCTCGGTGCAGGACTACATCGACCGCGGGGTGCTCAAGGAGCGCCCGGACGGCACCCGCAACCCCCTCCAGACGCTGCCGCTGACCGAGAAGATCCAGGCGGAGAAGTTCGACGCGGTCTTCGGCGGCGGGCGCCGCGACGAGGAGAAGGCCCGGGCCAAGGAGCGGGTGTTCTCGCTGCGCGACGAGTTCTCCCAGTGGGACCCGCGCCGCCAGCGCCCCGAGCTGTGGAACCTGTACAACGGCCGGCACGCCCCCGGCGAGCACGTCCGCGTCTTCCCGCTGTCCAACTGGACCGAGCTGGACGTGTGGCAGTACATCGCCCGCGAGGACATCGAGCTGCCGCAGATCTACTACGCCCACGAGCGCGAGGTCTTCGCCCGCTCCGGCATGTGGCTGACGGCCGGCGAGTGGGGCGGCCCGAAGGAGGGCGAGACGGTCGAGAAGCGGCGGGTGCGCTACCGCACCGTCGGCGACATGTCCTGCACCGGCGCCGTCGACTCCGACGCCGACACCATCGAGAAGGTCATCGCCGAGATCGCCGTCACCCGGCTCACCGAACGCGGCGCCACCCGCGCCGACGACAAGATGTCCGAGGCGGCGATGGAAGACCGCAAGCGCGAGGGGTACTTCTAGACATGACCAGCACCACGGAACCCGTCGAGCCGCTGTCGGTCTGGCAGCTGTCGGAGACGACCCTGCTGCGCTTCGCCACCGCCGGCTCGGTGGACGACGGCAAGTCCACGCTGGTGGGCCGGCTCCTGCACGACTCCAAGTCGGTCCTCACCGACCAGCTGGAGGCCGTCGAGCGCGCCTCCGCGAGCCGCGGCCAGGACGCCCCGGACCTCGCGCTGCTCACCGACGGCCTCAGGGCCGAGCGCGAGCAGGGCATCACCATCGACGTGGCCTACCGCTACTTCGCCACCCCGCGCCGCCGGTTCATCCTGGCCGACACCCCCGGGCACGTGCAGTACACCCGGAACATGGTCACCGGCGCCTCCACGGCCGAGCTGACGGTGATCCTGGTCGACGCGCGCAACGGCGTCGTCGAGCAGACCCGCCGGCACGCCGCGATCGCCGCCCTGCTGCGCGTCCCGCACGTCGTCCTCGCCGTCAACAAGATGGACCTGGTCGACTACCAGGAGTCCGTGTTCGCGGCGATCGCCGAGGAGTTCACGGCGTACGCCACCGAACTGGGCGTCCCCGAGGTCACCGCGATCCCCATCTCGGCCCTGGAGGGCGACAACGTGGTGGACGCCTCGGCGGTCATGGACTGGTACGGCGGCCCGACCGTCCTGGAGCACCTGGAGACCGTCCCGGTCAGCCACGACCTGGCGCACTGCCACGCCCGGCTGCCCGTGCAGTACGTGATCCGGCCGCAGACCGCCGAGCACCCCGACTACCGGGGCTATGCGGGGCAGATCGCCGCAGGCACCTTCCGGGTGGGCGACGAGGTCACCGTGCTGCCCTCGGGCCGCACCTCGAAGGTGTCCGCCATCGACGTGCTCGGCGAGCCGGCCGACGCCGCCTGGACGCCGCAGTCGGTGACGCTGCTCCTCGAGGACGACATCGACGTCTCGCGCGGCGACCTGATCGTGCCCAGCGAGGACGCCCCGGCCACCAGCCAGGACGTCGAGGCCACCGTCTGCCACGTCGCCGACGCGCCGCTCACCGTGGGCCACCGGGTGCTGCTCAAGCACGGCACCCGCACCGTCAAGGCGATCGTCAAGGACATCCCGGCCCGGCTCACGCTGGACGACCTGTCCCTGCACCCGCACCCCGGGCAGCTCGTCGCCAACGACATCGGCCGGGTGAAGATCCGCACCGCCGAGCCGCTGCCCGCCGACTCCTACGCCGACTCCCGGCGCACCGGCTCGTTCATCCTGATCGACCCCAGCGACGGCACCACGCTCACCGCCGGCATGGTCGGCGAGTCCTTCGCCGCCCCGGAGCCGGTCAAGGACCCGGCCGACGACGACGGGTGGGACTTCTGAGCATGTCCTCCCCCGACTTCTACTCCACGTTCGCCAAGGAGGGCGGCCGCGTCGGCAGCGGCTTCCTCGGCAGCGGGCAGGGCGGAGTGGCGCGATGTGCGCGCTGACGTACGCGCACCGCTCGCGCGCCCTCACCCCCCACCCGCACAGCCGAAGACCTGCCGACCTCCCGGCCACGACCTGACACCTCGGACCATCCGACAGGCGTGCGTGCCGGACCAACGAGAGGAACACCTCCCGTGCCAGCCACCACCGCCCTGCGCCGCACCCTGGCGGTCATAGCCGCCCTTCCGCTCCTGACGTTGGCCGCCTGCGGGTACGGCTCCGAGGCGAAGGACGACGACACCGCCAAGGTCGCCGAGGGCGCCGAGAAGATCGACGGTCTCGACTCCGTCCGGATCGGCTACTTCGGCAACATCACCCACGCCACCCCGCTGGTCGCCAACCAGAAGGGCTTCTTCCAGAAGGCGCTGGGCGCGACCGAGGCCAAGTACGCGGTCTTCAACGCGGGCCCGTCCGAGATCGAGGCGCTGAACTCGGGCTCCATCGACATCGGCTGGATCGGACCGTCCCCGGCGATCAACGGTTACGCCAAGTCCGACGGCAAGAACCTGCGGATCATCGGCGGTTCGGCCTCGGGCGGCGTGAAGCTGGTGGTGAACCCGGACAAGATCAAGTCCCTGAAGGACGTCAAGGGCAAGCGCATCGCCACCCCGCAGCTGGGCAACACGCAGGACGTGGCGTTCCTCAACTGGATCGCCGAGCAGGGCTGGAAGGTCGACGCGCAGAGCGGCAAGGGCGACGTGACGGTCGTCCGCAGCGACAACAAGGTCACCCCCGACGCCTACAAGTCCGGCTCTCTGGACGGCGCCTGGGTGCCCGAGCCCACCGCGTCCAAGCTGGTGGCCGAGGGCGGCAAGGTGCTCCTGGACGAGTCGACGCTGTGGCCCGACGAGAAGTTCGTGATCACGAACATCATCGTGTCGCAGAAGTTCCTCAAGGAGCACCCGAAGGCCGTGGAGGCGGTGCTCGAGGCGTCGGTGGACACCAACGAGTGGATCACGGCCCACCCGGACGAGGCGAAGACCGCGGCGAACGCTCAGTTGGAGAAGGACTCGGGCAAGGCACTGTCCGCCGACGTGCTGGACCCGGCCTGGGAGTCGATCAAGCTGACCGACGACCCGCTGGCCGCCACCCTGGACGCCCAGGCGGAGCACGCCGTCAAGGCCGGTCTGCTGGAGAAGCCCGACCTGAACGGCATCTACGACCTCACGCTGCTGAACAAGGTCCTCAAGGCCAAGGGCAAGCCCGCGGTCGACGACGCCGGGCTCGGCGTCGAGTAGAGCCCGGACACGACCACCCAGGAGGTGACGACCATGGCCACGACCACGACCCTCGCCAAGGCCGCCGAAGGCACCGAGCCGGCCGCGTACGCCGCCCGGATCGAGCACGTCTCGAAGTCCTTCGCGGGCCCCGCCGGGCAGCAGCTCGTCCTGGACGACATCACCCTCGATGTCGCGCCCGGCGAGTTCGTCACCCTCCTGGGCGCCTCCGGCTGCGGCAAGTCCACGCTGCTGAACCTGGTGGCCGGCCTGGACAAGCCCAGCGCCGGCGGCATCAGCACGGACGGGCGGCCCGCCCTGATGTTCCAGGAGCACGCCCTGTTCCCGTGGCTGACCGCGGGCAAGAACATCGAACTGGCCCTCAGGCTGCGGGGCGTGCCCAAGTCCGAGCGCCGCGACAAGGCGGAGGAGCTGCTCGAACTCGTCCGCCTGAAGGGGGCGTACGGCAAGCGGGTGCACGAGCTGTCGGGCGGTATGCGCCAGCGGGTCGCGATGGCGCGGGCGCTGGCCCAGGAGAGCAAGCTGCTGCTGATGGACGAGCCGTTCGCGGCGCTGGACGCCATCACCCGGGACGTGCTGCACGACGAGCTGACCCGCATCTGGCGCGAGACGAAGGTGTCCGTGCTGTTCGTGACGCACAACGTCCGCGAGGCCGTGCGGCTGGCCGAGCGGGTGGTGCTGCTGTCCTCCCGTCCCGGGCGGGTGGCACGCGAGTGGACGGTCGGCATCCCGCAGCCGCGCCGCATCGAGGACACCGCCGTGGCGGAGCTGTCCGTCGAGATCACCGAAGAACTGCGTGGGGAGATCCGCCGACATGGCCAGCACTGACACGAAGCGTCCCGCCGGGGACCGAGACGCGCAGGACGGCGGCGACCTCGCCGGTCTGGAGGCGGGCCTGGACGCACTGGAGTCGGTGCAGCAGGGGCGCAAGCCCTTCCGGCAGACCTTCGTGGAGAAGATCCTGCCCCCGGCCGTCGCCGTGCTGCTGGTGCTGGCGGTGTGGCAGGCGCTGGTCTCCTTCGAGATCGTCGACGACCCGACCAAGCTGCCCGCCCCGTCCGACGTGTGGGACGTGCTGCACCAGGCCTGGCTCCAGGGCGAACTGCTCGGCTACATCTGGACCAGCGTCTCGCGCGGCCTGCTCGGCTTCTGCTTCGCGCTGCTGATCGGCACCCCGCTGGGGCTGCTGGTGGCGCGGGTGAAGTTCGTGCGGGCGGCGATCGGCCCGATCCTGTCCGGCCTCCAGTCGCTGCCGTCGGTGGCCTGGGTGCCCCCGGCCGTGATCTGGCTGGGCCTGAACAACTCGATGATGTACGCCGTCATCCTGCTCGGCGCGGTGCCCTCCATCGCCAACGGCCTGGTCTCCGGCGTCGACCAGGTCTCCCCGATCTTCCTGCGCGCGGGCCGCACGCTGGGCGCGACGGGTCTGAAGGGCACCTGGCACATCGTGCTGCCGGCCGCGCTGCCCGGCTATGTCGCCGGTCTCAAGCAGGGCTGGGCGTTCTCCTGGCGCTCGCTGATGGCCGCCGAGATCATCGCCTCCTTCCCCGACCTCGGGGTGGGGCTGGGGCAGTTGCTGGAGAACGGCCGCAACGCCAGCGACATGGCCATGGTCTTCGAGGCCATCCTGCTCATCCTGGTCGTCGGCATCGCCATCGACCTGCTGATCTTCAGCCCGCTGGAGCGCTGGGTGCTGCGCAGCCGCGGTCTGCTGGTGAAGGGCTGAGGTACATGTCCGCGCCGGTGCTCCTCGTCATCGCCCACGGCAGCCGCGACCCCCGGCACGCCGCGACCGTGCACGCCCTGGTCCGCCGGGTCCGGGCGCTGCGCCCGGACGTGCGGGTGGAGACCGGCTTCCTGGACTTCAACGTCCCCTCGGTGCAGGGGGTCCTGGAGTCCCTGGAGACGGAGGGCGTGCGCGACGTGGTGGCGCTCCCGCTGCTGCTGACCCGCGCCTTCCACGCCAAGGCGGACATCCCCGCGGTGCTCGCGGCGGCGCCGCCGCGCCTCAGGATCCGGCAGGCCGAGGTGCTCGGCCCCTCGCCGCTGCTGCTGTCGGCGCTGGAACGGCGGCTGTACGAGGCGGGTCTCACGCCCGCCGACAAGTCCTCGACCGGGGTCGTGCTGGCCTCGGCGGGGTCCTCCGACCCGGAGGCGATCGCAGTGATCGCTGAAATCGCGCGGGAGTGGCGGCACACCGGCTGGTGCGCCGTGCGGCCTGCGTTCGCCTCCGCATCCCTTCCCCGCACCGAGGACGCGGTGCGGCAGTTGCGCGAGCTGGGCTGTGCGCGCGTCGCCGTCGCCCCGTACGTGCTGGCACCCGGCTTCCTGCCGGACCGCATCGCGCGGGGCGCGGCCGGGGCGGACGTGCTGGCCGACGTGCTGGGCCCCGCACCGGAGGTGGCGCGGGTCCTGCTGGAGCGGTACGACGCGGCGCGGGTGCCGGTGGCGCTGGCGGTCGGGGCCTGAGGGCTTTGACGCCCGTCAGGGGCTGGTCAGCTCCACGAGTTTGGTGACCGTGTTCCAGTTGCGGCTGGTGGCGATCAGGCCCTTGTTGACGCGGGGTCTGGCGAGCGCCTCGGCGAGCTTGGAGCGGCCGAGGCCGTCCGGTGCGTAGAGGTACAGGGCACGGTCGCCGAGGCGGAACTCCTCGGGCCGGAAGGCCGGTGCGTCGATCGCCGCGAAGCGGTCCGCGTCGACGGGCGCGGAGAAGTAGGTGACGTGCAGCTGCCTGGCCGCCAGCTCGGCGGCCGGGAAGGGGCACGCCTCGACGATCCCCTTCAGGTAGGCGTGGTCGCGCACGATCACGTCGACCGGGAAGCCGAACCGCTCCTGGACCGCCTCCGCCAGCTCGGCGGCCAGCACGTCCTCGTCGCCGCGACCGGAGGCGAAGACGGCCTGTCCGCTCTGCAGATGGGTGCGTACGGCGTCGTGGCCGAGGGAGGTCAGCAGCGCGCGCAGGTCGGCCATCGGGACCTTCCGGCTGCCGCCCACGTTGATCCCGCGCAGCAGGGCCGCGTACATCGTCGTCATCCGCACACCATAGGACGGCCGTCGTGCCCCGTGGGGGCGGGCACGACGGCCGGGTCCGCGCCGGGCGGACGTGCGCGCCACTCTCGCCGATCCGGTGCGCGGGGTTCAACCACTACACACGCCTGTGACTTAATCAACAACTTTTCAGAAGCGGCTTCCCAAGAGCGATCAGTGGCCCGGTGTCCCCGGTAGATGTAAGGGGCCGGGGTCCTCCTCAGCGGTGAGTGCGGCGATACGGAGGGATGAGGACGGGCCGCCGCACCTCACCGGGGAGCACGACGCGGCGTCCTTACCCGGCCCATACCTTCGAAGCGCAAGGTGGCGGCAGGGGGCCGGCACCGCTCACGAGGGGGCAGGCCGGTCATGCGGAACCGAGAGACACGGGTACGGGGCATAGCCGCCCGGGCGGGCGGCTGGAGCGCCCGGCACCGATGGGCCGCCGTCGGGATCTGGGTGTTGTTCGTGGTCCTGGCCATGGGGCTCGGTTCGGCGGCCGGCCGGGTCGACGTCAAGGACAGCGACCAGATGGGCGGCGAGACGCACACCGCCGCCCGGATCGTCGAGGACGCCGGGATCGACGAACCGGCCGGTGAGACGGTCCTGGTCCAGACGAGGTCCGGTGGTCTGAAGGCCACGGACGCCGAGTTCCGGGCCGCGGTCGACGCGGTCGTCCAGGCGGTGGAGGGCACCGGGAAGGTCACCGGCGTGACCTCGCCGTACGACTCGAAGACGATCTCGAAGGACGGCCGCAGCGCGCTGGTGCAGTTCGACATGCGCGGCGAGGCGGACACCGCGGGCGAGCGGGTCGAGCCGGTGCTGAAGGCCGTCGAGGGGGTCCAGCAGGAGCACGGGTCGCTGCGGATCGAGGAGATCGGCGGCGCCAGCATGATGAAGACCTTCGACGACGCGTTCGGCGACGACTTCAAGAAGGCCGAGTACTCGGCGGTGCCGGTGGCCCTCGGCATCCTGCTGGTCGCGTTCGGCGCACTGGTGGCGGCGCTGGTCCCGGTGGCGCTGGCGATCACCGCGATCATCGCGACGATGGGTCTGATGGGCCTGGTCAGCCACTTCCAGCCGATGAGCGAGACCGCCAACTCGGTGATGCTGCTGGTCGGTCTGGCCGTCGGCGTCGACTACTGCCTGTTCTACCTGCGCCGCGAGCGCGAGGAGCGGGCCGCCGGACGGGACGCGCAGACGGCGCTCGGGATCGCCGCCGCCACCAGTGGCCGGGCGATCGTGGTCTCCGGCGTCACGGTGTGCGTGGCGATGGCGGGCATGCTGTTCACCGGCATCGCCGAGTTCGAGGCGATGGGCCTGGCCTCGCTGATGGTGGTCGCGGTCGCCATGGTCGGCTCGGTGACGGTGCTGCCGGCGCTGCTGTCCCTGCTGGGCGAGCGGGTGGAGAAGGGGCGCGTGCCGTTCCTGCGCCGGCGCCGGCCGAGCGGCTCCGCGGGTGAGGGCAGCCGGTTCTGGACGGCCGTGCTGAAGCGGGTGCTGGCCCGGCCGACGCTGGCCGCGGTGGTGGCCGTCGGCGGGCTGCTGGCGGTGGCCGCGCCCGCCCTGGGCATGAAGACGCAGAACCTCACGCTGGACCAGGAGTTCGGCGACTCGCTGCCCATCGTGCAGACCTACAACCGGGTCAACGAGGCCTTCCCCGGCGGGTCCGACCCGGCCGAGGTGGTGGTCAAGGCCGCCGACATCAACGCGCCCGAGGTGCGGGCCGCGCTCGCCGACTTCCGCGAGCGGGCGATCAGTTCCGGGGCCTCGCGCGGTCCCGTGGACATCACGATGCACGACGAGCAGAACGTCGCCCTGGTGTACGTCCCGCTGGTCGGCGGCTCCGACCAGGACAGGGCGGGCGAGAGCCTGGACAAGCTGCGGGACGACGTGCGTCCCGCGACGCTGGGCAAGGTCGACGGCGTCGAGGCCCCGATCACCGGTCAGGTGGCCGGCAACAAGGACTTCAACGACCAGCTCGTCGGATCGGTCCTGCCGGTCTTCGCCTTCGTCGTGGTCTTCGCCTTCCTGCTGATGCTGCTGTCCTTCCGCTCGCTGACGATCGCGCTCACCTCGATCGTGCTCAACCTGCTGTCGGTGGGCGCGGCGTACGGCATCCTGGTCGCCGTCTTCCAGCACGGCTGGGGCGCCTCGCTGGTGGGCGCGGAGGGCGTGGGCGCCATCATCACGTGGCTGCCGCTGTTCCTCTTCGTGATCCTGTTCGGCCTGTCGATGGACTACCACGTGTTCGTGGTCTCCCGGATCCGCGAGGCCCGGCTGCGCGGGCGCTCCACCCGGGACGCGATCCAGCACGGCGTGGTCACCACGGCGGGGGTCGTCACCAGCGCCGCCGTCATCATGGTCGCGGTGTTCGCCATCTTCGGCACGCTGTCCATGCAGTCCATGAAGCAGATGGGCGTGGGCCTGGCGGCGGCGGTGCTGATCGACGCCACGATCATCCGGGGCGTCCTGCTGCCGGCCGTGATGTCGCTGCTCGGCGAGCGCAACTGGTACCTGCCGAAGTGGCTGCACCGGCTGCCGGACCTGACCCACGACGAGTCGCCCGAGGCGATCGCGCCGACGGAGCGGGACGGCGAGCGCGGCGAGCGGGGAGAGCCGGTCGGCGTCTGACCGGTCCCGGCCGGCACGCCACCGAGGCAGCAGGGCCCGTCGGTTCCGGGGGAACCGGCGGGCCCTTCGCCGTGCCGTGCCGGGGCGTGCGCCGGTCCGGCCGCGGGTGGCCCGGGTCAGCCGCGCGCCGCGGCCAGTTCGGCCTCGATGAGGTCGGCGGCCCGCCGGGTGCCGCCCTCCTGGGCCATCTGCGCCTGGATCTCCGTCAGCCGCCCGGCCACCTCCGGGTCGTCGACCAGGGCGAGGGCCGCGGTGCGCAGCGCCTCGGCGGTGGCCTCCTCGGTCGCGAGGGTACGGGCGACGCCGAGGCCCTGGAGCATGCCGGCGTTGCCGAACTGGTCCGCGGCCTGGGGTACGGCGATCATCGGCGTGGCGGTGGCCAGGCCCTCCTGGCTGCCGCCCGCGCCCGCGTGGGTGACGAACAGGTCGGCCTGCTGGAGGATCGCCAACTGCGGCACCCAGCTGCGCACTTCCACGGTGTCCGGTACGTCGCCCAGCTCGGCCGGGTCGACGTGCCGGCCGACCTGGAGCACGGTGTGCCAGCCGGGCAGCCCGCCGAAGGCCTCGACGCACTCCCGGTAGAACGCGGGCTGCTTGGTGAAGGCGGACCCGAGGGAGACGAGGACGACCTTCTCCGCGCCCTCGGGGCGGGTCCACTCGCCCTCGGCGCTGCGGTCCCCCTGGCAGGCGCCGACGAAGGTGTACGCCTTCTCGTCCACCCGGTCGGCGTTGGGCTGCAGCGCCTTGGGGATCAGCACCAGGGAGCGGTCGGGGCGGCCGACGAACGGGTCGGGGTGGTCGGTGATCCCGTTCTCCTCCAGCCAGGCGTGGAAGCGGGCGTAGTACGCCTGTCCGCGCTCGGTCTTCAGCGGCTCCTCCCACATCGGCTCGCCGACCTCCTTCTCGTACCCCTCCCAGGCGACCATGCAGGGCGACAGGGAGATCACCGGCACGTCCCAGCGGCGGCCCAGGACACGGGCGGCGTAGGAGGCGATGTCGTGCAGGACCAGGTCCGGCTCGTCCCCGGCGTAGGCCTCGGCGAGCTGCGGGAGCGACTGGATCGCGTCGTCGAGGAAGGGCTCCACGTTGTCGAGGAGGGTGCTCCCCCACGCCTCCGGGTCGGCGTCGGGGCCGGGCAGGGTGCTGTCCCACAGCTTGGGCTCGGCGCCGGCCCCGGCGACCTTGTCCGCGAGGAGCGGCGGGATCGCGTACGTCACCCGGTGCCCCCGCGCGACGAGCTCGCGGATCACCTCCAGGCTGGGGTTCACGTGGCCGTGGGCGGCGATGGAGAACATGGCGATGTGCGCGGGGCGACTGGTCATGCGACGACCGTATGCGAGACGAGACGTCTCGTGCAACTGATTTCGCTTCATGCCGCCAGCTCCTCGTACAACCGCAGCCAGCGCTCGGGCGCGACCTCGCCGACGAGGACACCGGGGTCGAGCCGCGCGGCCCGGAACGCCGCGTCCACCCGGCGCCGCGGGTGAGCGCGGCGCAGGGAGGCGTGCAGCGAGCCGCCGACTCCGGAGAAGCCCAGCTCGACCAGGCCGGCCCAGCCACGGCGGGCACCGGTGCCGGTGAGCAGCGGGGTAGGGCGCCGTGCGATGCGCAGGATGCCGGCGTCGACGCGCGGCGCCGGGCGGAAGCGGTGGCGGCCCACCCGGCCCAGCAGCCGCCACTCGTGGTGCGGCCAGGTCAGGACCGTGAGCAGGGTCCAGCGGCCGTAGTCGCCGGTGCGTTTGCGGGCGTACTCCAGCTGAGTGATGAGGGTGGCGTCGGTGAGGCCGGGTGCGGACAGGCACCAGCCGACGATGTCGGCGGTGCGCGAGAAGGGCACGTTCCCGGCGACCGAGAACGGTGTGCGCGGGGGCCGGGCGGCGAGGAAGTCACCGGCGACGACGTGGACGTGCGGGCTGCGGGCGAAGCGGGCCCGGAGCCCGGGGACCAGCCGGGGGTCGATCTCGTAGGCGTGCAGCTCACGGCTGCGGCGGGCGAGCGGCTCGGTCAGGGCGCCGTGGCCGGCGCCCACTTCGAGCAGCAGGGGCGGGCGCCGTCGGTCGGGGGCGGCGAGGCGCGCGACGTGCTCGGCGGTGGCGCGGTCGGCGAGGAAGTTCTGCGAGAGCGTGCGGGCACGCTGGGTGGGGCGGGCCATGGCCTGCGGTCCTTGTCTTCCGTGACTGGAGGGGAAAAGGGCAGCCGAAGGCCCTGACCGGAAGACGAAGGCGAAAAAGGGGATGCGGAGGCTCAGCCCCGCCGCACACGCGTCGGGCGTGTCGAACGCGTCGGGCGCGTCAGCGGCGGGGGGACCCCGGGCCGGTCAGGGCTCCGGGGCCACGACGCATCCTGATGGCGTACGTGCAGCCCCGGCCGAGACCGGAGTTGAAGATCGCGTTGAAAGCTGCCACGGGGCGACGCTAGGCGGGCGGGCGCCCGGCGGGCAAACCGTTTTCGCGCGGTCGCCGCCCGTGCGTGGCGGCGTCAGCGCATGGCGGCGTCAGCGCGTGGCGGCCGTCAGCGCTGGTAGCGGGCGAGTACCAGGTTGCCGTCCTCCTCCAGTCTGTGGCGCAGTTCGTCCATGCCGATCGCTCCGCTGTAGTACTCCTGGAGCGCCGGTGTCGCCACCTTGTCCTTCCACTCGGCGTAGCCCCGCACGGACTGCGCGGGCGCCGAGCGCAGGTGGGCGGCGAGTGCGGTGCCGGTGGCCCAGCCGTGCTCGGCGGTGTGCAGGGCGGGGTCCTGCAGGGCCTGCTCGCCGGTGGGCAGCATCCAGTCGCCGAGGGCCAGGCGCACCATGTTGTCCGGCTGGAGGAGGAAGTCGACGAAGGCCGCCGCCTCCTTCTTGTGCGGGCTGTCCTCGGCGACGGACAGGGTCTGCGGGCTGACCCCCTGGGCGAGCCCGTCGGCGCCGGCCGGGGCGGGCAGCACCTGCCAGTCGAAGCCCTCGGGTGCCTGCTGCTCGATCTGCTGGCGGTAGGAGAAGCCGAGCGGCACCATCGCGTACTTGCCCGCGAAGAAGCCGGGCAGGGTGTCGGAGCCGCCGCTGCCCAGGGTGGTCGGCGAGGCGCTGCGGTCGGTGTCGACCTGGTCGTGGACGGTGCGCGGCACCACCTGGTCGCCCTCCTCGAAGCGGACCGTCACCTTGCCGTCGGCGCCCCGGTGGAACAGCTTGCCGCCGGTGGACAGGGAGAGGTTGAGGGTGGCGGAGACGGGCTCCTTGAGCGGCCAGGCCACCCCGTACGTACCCGCCCCGCTCAGCTCCTTGGTCACCTGCCGGAACTCCGCCCAGGTCCAGGGGTGTTCCGGCGTCGGAATGCGGACGCCGGCCTTCTCCAGCAGGGTGGCGTTGGCGATCAGCACCCGCGGTTCCTGGAGGAACGGCACTCCGTAGACGCCGTCGCCGAAGGTGACCGTCTCCCAGCTGCGTTGCGGTATGTCCGACTTCAGCCGCGCGGGCAGCAGTTCGGTGAGGTCGGCGAGGTAGCCGCCGTAGGCGAAGTCGGCGAGGTCGTCGGAGGCGTCGTGGATGATGTCGGGCGCCTCGCCGCCCTCGAAGGAGGTGAGGAGCTGGTCGTGGACGCTGTCCCAGCTGCCCTGGACGTACTCGACGCGCACGTCCGGGTGGGTGGCGTTCCACTCCCGCACCAGCTCCTTGTTGACCTTGACCGACTCGTCCTGCCAGGCCAGGGACTGGAAGCGCAGGGTGATCCGGCCGTCGTCCGCCCCGTCGCCGCCGCCCGAGCAGCCCGCGATCAGCAGGACGGCACAGGCGAACAGGGTGAGGATCCGCGCAGGCGTCCGCGTCATCAGCTCTTCACCGCCCCGGCGAGCATGCCGCCCGTGATCCGCCGCTGGATGAGGGCGAAGACCACCAGCGAGGGCAGGGTGGCGAGGAAGGCCGCCGCGGCGAGCGGTCCGAGGTCGGCGACGCCCTCGGCGCCGATGAAGTGGGTGAGGATCACGGGCAGCGTCTGTCTCTCCGGTGTCTTCAGCAGCACCAGCGCGAAGAAGAACTCGTTCCACGCGGTGATGAACGCGAACAGGGCCGTGGCCACGATCCCCGGCGCGAGCAGCGGCGCGGTCACCGAGACCAGGGTCCGCAGCCGCCCGGCGCCGTCGACGGCGGCCGCCTCCTCCAGCTCGCGCGGTACGGCGCGGACGTACCCGGCGAGCATCCACAGCGCGAACGGCAGCGACCACACGACGTACACCATCACGAGGCCGGGCACGGAGTTGATCAGGCCGAGGTTCTTGAGGACCAGGAACAGCGGGATGATCAGCAGCACGAAGGGGAAGGCCTGGCTGACCACGACCCACCCGGTGGCCGCCTTGGCGAGCCGGCCGCGGCGGCGGGCCATGACGTACGCCATGGGGGTGGCGATGAGCACCGCGATCACGGCGGCGCCGAGCGCGGCGAGCAGGGAGTTGAGCCCGGCGCGCAGCAGCGGCTGTTCGTCGAAGGCCTGCCGGAAGTTGTCGAGGGTGGGGTCCTGCGGGATCCAGGTGGGGTGCAGACTCGCCAGCTCGCGCGGGGGTTTGAAGGCGATGGAGATCAGCCACAGGAACGGGAAGGCCAGGAAGACCAGATAGGCGAGCAGCGCCGCGTACTGGCCGGTGCGGGCCGCGGTCGAGGTCCTCACGCCGCGTCACCTCCCTTGGCCTCGCCCCGGAGTCGGCCGACCAGAAAGACCGCCAGCAGGATCGAGATCAGGGCGACCATGACGCAGCCCATCGCCGCCGCGTAGCCGAACTGGCCGTAGCGGAAGGCCTCCTCGTAGGCGAAGAGCATGGGCAGCCGGGTGCGGCCGCCGGGGCCGCCGTTGGTCAGCACGTAGACCAGGGCGAAGGAGTTGAAGTTCCAGATGAGGTTGAGCGCGGTGATGGCGAGCGCGACCGGCCTGAGGGCCGGCCAGGTGACCGTGCGGAAGCGGCGCCAGGCTCCCGCGCCGTCCACCGCTGCCGCCTCGTGCAGCTCGCGCGGGGTGTTCTGGAGTCCGGCGAGCAGCGCGACCGTCGTCTGCGGCATCCCGGCCCAGACGCCGACGACGATGACGGCGGGCAGGGCGGTGCCCAGGCCGCTGAGCCAGTCGCGGCCGTCGCCGAGGCCGAGGTCGCGCAGGGTCTCGTTGAGGATGCCCGCGTCCGTGTTGTAGACCAGCCGCCACATGATGCCGACGACGACCTCGGGCATCGCCCAGGGGATGATCGCCAGGGCCCGGGCCAGCCAGCGCATCCGGAGGTTCTGGTTGAGCAGCAGGGCGAGACCGAGGGCGAGCAGGAACTGCGGCACGGTCACCCCGACGGCCCACACCAGGCCGATCCGGAACGACTCCCAGAACAGCGTGTCGTGCAGCAGGTCCTGGAAGTTCAGGGTGCCGATCCACCGGGTGGGCTCGGTGCGGCCCGACTGGGCGTCGGTGAAGGCCAGCAGGATGCCGTAGAGCAGCGGCCCCACGCTGAGGACCAGGATCGGGATCAGCGCGGGCAGAACCAGGAACCAGGCGCCGTGGTCCGGCGCGCCCCGCGGGGCGTCCGGGCCGGGCGCACGGCGCGCCGGTCTGCTCGACTCGGTCACCGATGTCACGTAATCAACCCCTGTGCGCGGCTCGGACGGGCCTGGTCATGGTCGTGAAGTGACCGCGTCCCGTCAAGGGCCCCGGACATGCTCCCACCTGTGCGAATGGGACACTGACCGACGGATGGCGGGAACCGCACGGACACGGAGGCACGGGACGATGGACGAGGCACGGGCGCGGGAGGTGCTGGCCGCGGCGGGGGTGCTGCCCGGCCCGGCGTCGGAGGCGCGGCTGCTGGCGCTCGGCGAGAACGCGGTGTTCGCCGCCGGTGACCTGGCGGTCAAGGTGGGCCGCGACGCCGAACTCCTGGAGCGGGCGCGCCGGGAGCTGGCCGTCGCGCTCTGGCTGGAGGATGCGGGCGTCCCCGCGGTGCGGGCGGCCGAGCCGGCGGCGCTGTTCGTCGACGGGCACCCGGTGACCGTGTGGCGGCGGCTGCCCGAACCGGTGCGGCCCACCGAGCCCCGGGACGTGGCGGTGCTGCTCCGTCTCGTGCACGAGCTGTCCCTCCCCTCCTCCTTCGAGCTGCCGCCCCGCGAGCTGCTGGGCGGGGTGGAACGCTGGCTGCGTCTGGCGGGCGACGTGATCGACCCGGCGGACGCCGCGTATCTGCGCGAGCGCCGGGACGGCTTCGCGTCGGCCGCCGCCGCGCTCACCCCGCACCTGGCGCCGGGCCCGATCCACGGGGACGCGCTGCCCCGCAACGTGCACGTCGGTCCCGACGGGCCGGTCCTGATCGACCTGGAGACCTTCTCCGCCGACCTGCGCGAGCACGACCTCGTGGTGATGGCGCTCAGCCGGGACCGCTACGGGCTGCCCGCCGAGGCGTACGACGCCTTCACCGCGGCCTACGGCTGGGACGTGCGGGAGTGGGACGGCTGCGCGGTGCTGCGCGGCGCCCGGGAGACCGCGAGCTGCGCCTGGGTGGCCCAGCACGCGCCGAGCAACCCCAAGGCACTGGCCGAGTTCGAACGCCGGGTGGCGTCGCTGCGGGACGGGGACCCGACCGTGCGGTGGTATCCCTTCTGACGTGAGGTCCCTCGGCCCGGGAGGGCTGCTCCCGGGAAGGGCGGCTCAGACCCGCTCGTCGGCCGGCTCCCGCAGCGGCCAGGTCCCGTCGACGACGGCCGTGGCGTCGCCCTTGCGGCGCAGGAAGCTCTGGAAGTCCGCCGCCCACTCGGCGTACCACTCGATCTGACGGCGGTGCAGGTCCGCCGGGCCGAGGGCCGCGACCTTGGGGTGGCGGCCGGCTATCGCGCAGGCCAGGCGGGCCGCGGCGAGGGCGTCGGCCGCGGCGTCGTGGGCGGCGTCGAGCGGCACCCCGTACTCCCGGCAGACCGCTTCGAGATTGCGCTTGCCCCGGCGGTAGCGGTCGACGGAGCGGTCGATGGTGTACGGGTCGACGACCGGGGCGGGGTCCGTGCCGCCCAGGCGCTCGCGCAGGGAAGGCAGTCCGTGGCGCCGCAGCTCGGCGGAGAGCAGGGTGAGGTCGAAGGCCGCGTTGTAGGCGACGACCGGGACGCCCGCCTTCCAGTGGTCCACCAGGACTGCGGCGATGGCGTCCGCGACCCGGTCGGCGGGCCGGCCCTCGCTCGCCGCGCGCTCGTTGCTGATGCCGTGCACCGCGACCGCGTCCGCCGGGATCGGCACGCCGGGGTCGGCCAGCCACTCCCGCCGCCCGAGCGGCTCTCCGGCCCTGACCTCGATCACGGCTCCCGTGACGATGCGCGCCTCGCGCGGATCGGTGCCCGTCGTCTCCAGGTCGAAGCCGATCAGAAGCTCCCGGTGCCAGCCCATGGGCGGTCCCCCTTCTTGGTGGTGCTTTCCCCCAGTGGTCTCCACCTTCCCACGGGCCACTGACAATCAGAGGATCGCATTCCGCTTACCCCCGCACCGGCCCCGGGGGGTGACGCTTTCACGGCCTTTCACGACACCGGACGCGAATCCGCCCACATCAGCTCGAACTCCTCACGGTAGGTGGGGAAGAGTCCGCCTTCGTCGAGCCGGTCCCCCTTCACGACCTTTCCTCCGTTGCGCCCGTTGCGCAGGACCAGGACCGGTGCCTCCATGCCCCGCGTGCGGCGCAGGTAGGACTGCACGACCGCGATGCCGTCGGCGCCGTCCCCGTCGACGAGGTAGGCCGTGAAGCGGGGCGTCTCGTCGAAGACCTGGATCTCGAAGGCGCCCGGGTCCCGCAGCCGGGCCCGCACCCGGCGCATGTGCAGGATGTTCATCTCCACGGCGCGGCTCAGCTCGCCACGCTTGATGCCCAGTTCCCGCTCGCGGCGTTTGATGGCGCTGGAGGCCGGGTTCAGGAAGAGCAGCCGCACCCGGCCGCCCGCCTCGGCCATCCGCAGCAGGCGGCGGCCGGAGAAGTTCTGCACCAGCAGGTTGAGGCCGATGCCGAGGGCGTCCACCCGGCGGGCGCTGCCGAACAGGTCCTCGGCGGGGAACTGGCGCAGCAGCCGCACCCGGTCCGGGTGCACGGCGACCACGTCGGCGTAGCGGTCCCCGACCAGGTCCTCCACCGCGTCCACGGGCAGCCGGCGGGCGGACGGCACGTCGCTGCCGGCGCCGAGCACCTCGAGCAGCCGCGCCGAGGCGCGCTCGGCCTGGTTCAGGACCGCCTCGGACAGCGCGCGGTTGCGGGAGACGACGTTGCGGGTGACCTCCAGCTCGTCCAGGGCGAGTTCGACGTCGCGGCGCTCGTCCACGTAGGGCTCGAAGCAGGGCCAGTGCTGCACCATCAGCTCGCGCAACTGGGGCAGGGTGAGGAAGCTGAGGACGTTGTCGTCGGCCGGGTCGAGCAGATAGCCCTTGCGGCGGCTGACCTCGCGCACCGCGACGGCGCGCTGCACCCACTCCTGGCCGGCCGGTCCGGCCGCCGCGACCACCCAGTCGTCGCCGTGGACCGGTTCGTACACCGGCCGCAGCACGGCGGCCACGACCGCGCGCAGCCGCTGCTCGACCAGGTTCAGCCAGATGTAGGCCCGGCCCGCCCGCTGCGCCCGCGTGCGCACCTCGTGCCAGGCGCCGGCGTCCCAGTCCAGCTCCGGACCGATCGCGCCCGCGTTCATGGGCCGCGCCAGGGACACCGCACCGGGCGGGACGTCCGTGGAGTTCCCCTGGTGACCGTCGTCACCAGGAGGCAGCTCCAGCCCTCCCGAGCCCACCCGAGTACCGCCTTCCGCTCCCCCGGACCCTGCCGGGGACACCCCGTCCCAACGATCAAGGAAGGGTACTCCGCGAGCGGTCCGCGGTGCAGCCCGATGGACCGGCCGGTTTTGCCAACCTCCTTGATCCGCGCGGGCGTTCCGGTCACGCTCACACCGGGGAGTGAGCGGTTTCACGGCGGTGACGTGGCCGGGTGCCGCGAGCACGGCCCCGCACCCCTCCCGGAGTCCGGTACGGAGACAACGCCGCCGGGGTGGGTAGGAGGACGTACGTGCTAGGTGGTCGCCTCACTTTCGGGGAGACTTCCGGGGGACTCGGAGCCAAGGCGTCCGCACCGGCGCCCCACACCTGAAAGAGTCGTGTTCATGCAGGTCTGGCCTGGAGAGGCGTATCCACTGGGTGCCACGTACGACGGCGCCGGCACCAACTTCGCGGTCTTCACGGAGGCCGCCGACCGAGTAGAGCTGTGTCTGCTGCACGACGACGGCTCGGAGACCGCGATCGAGCTGCGGGAGAGCGACGCGTTCGTGCGGCACGCGTACGTGCCGGGCGTGATGCCGGGGCAGCGGTACGGCTACCGCGTACACGGCCCGTACGCCCCCGAGCGCGGGCTGCGCTGCAACAGCGCCAAGCTGCTCCTCGATCCGTACGCGCGTGCGATCAGCGGGGAGGTCCAGTGGGGCGAGGAGGTGTACGGCTACCACTTCGGCCAACCCGAACGGCGCAACGACCTCGACTCGGCCCCGCACACGATGACGTCGGTCGTGGTCAACCCGTACTTCGACTGGGGCGACGACCGGCGCCCCCGCACGGAGTACCACCACACGGTGATCTACGAGGCCCATGTGAAGGGCCTGACCATGCGGCACCCGGGCCTGCCGGAGGAGCTGCGCGGCACCTACGCGGCCCTCGCGCACCCGGCGCTCATCGAGCACCTCACCGGACTGGGGGTGACCGCGCTGGAGCTGATGCCGGTCCATCAGTTCGTCAACGACCACCGCCTGGTGGACATGGGCCTGGCCAACTACTGGGGCTACAACACGGTCGGCTTCTTCGCCCCGCACAACGCCTACGCCTCCTGGGGCGACCGCGGCCAGCAGGTGCTGGAGTTCAAGTCGGCGGTCAAGGCGCTGCACGAGGCGGGGATCGAGGTGATCCTGGACGTCGTCTACAACCACACCGCCGAGGGCAACCACCTGGGCCCGACCCTGTCCTTCAAGGGGCTGGACAACCCCTCCTACTACCGGCTGGCCGACGACCCCCGCTACTACATGGACACCACGGGGACCGGGAACTCGCTGCTCATGCGGTCCCCGCACGTCCTCCAGATGATCATGGACTCGCTGCGGTACTGGGTCACCGAGATGCACGTCGACGGCTTCCGCTTCGACCTCGCGGCCACCCTGGCCCGGCAGTTCCACGAGGTGGACCGGCTGTCGTCGTTCTTCGACCTGGTGCAGCAGGACCCGGTGGTCTCGCAGGTGAAGCTGATCGCCGAGCCCTGGGACGTGGGCGAGGGCGGCTACCAGGTGGGCAACTTCCCGCCGCTGTGGACCGAGTGGAACGGCAAGTACCGGGACACGGTCCGGGACCTGTGGCGCGGCGAGCCGCGCACGCTGGCCGAGTTCGCCTCCCGGCTGACCGGTTCCTCCGATCTCTACCAGGACGACGGGCGCCGCCCGCTGGCCTCGATCAACTTCGTGACCTGCCACGACGGCTTCACCCTGCACGACATGGTGGCCTACAACGACAAGCACAACCACGCCAACGGCGAGGACAACCGCGACGGCGAGAGCCACAACCGCTCCTGGAACTGCGGCGTCGAGGGCGACACCGACGACCCGGCGGTGCTGGAGCTGCGGGCGCGGCAGATGCGCAATTTCATCGCCACCCTGCTGCTCTCCCAGGGCGTCCCGATGATCAGCCACGGGGACGAGTTCGCCCGCACCCAGCGGGGCAACAACAACGCCTACTGCCAGGACAACGAGCTGGCGTGGGTGGCGTGGCCCGAGGACGACCCCGACCTGCTGCGGTTCACCCGCGCGATGGTGTGGCTGCGCAAGGACCACCCGGTCTTCCGCAGGCGCCGCTTCTTCCACGGGCGCCCGGTGCAGGGCACCCACGACGAGCTGTCGGACATCGCCTGGTTCACCCCGGAGGGCAACGAGATGACCCAGCGCGACTGGAACTCGGCGCGGGCCTCCGCGCTCACGGTGTTCCTGAACGGCAACGCGATCTCCGAGCCCGGCACGCGCGGGGAGCGCATCGCCGACGATTCGTTCCTGCTGATGTTCAACGCCTCGCCGAAGCCGCTCGACTTCGTGGTGCCGGTCGACCACGGCCGGCAGTGGGAGGTGGTCGTCGACACCGCCCTGACGGAGGGGGTGCCCGCGGGCACGGGCCCGAAGGTGCAGGCCGGGGACCGGCTGACCCTGGTGGACCGCAGCCTGACGGTGTTGCAGCGGCCGGTGTAGGGCGGTCGGGCCGGTGAGGCCCGTCCCCCTGCACCCGTCAGGGGGACGGTGACAGGAAAGGCGGCGGGACGGGTACGTAGGTTTCCATGACCCCTGAGCGCGCCGCCTCCCCCGCCTCCGTCCCCACGGCCACCTACCGGCTCCAGCTGCAGCCGTCGTTCCCCTTCAAGGCCGCGGCGGCGGCCGTGCCGTACCTGGCCGCGCTCGGCGTGTCGCACCTGCACCTGTCCCCCGTCCTGGAGGCGGTGCCGGGCTCGCCGCACGGCTACGACGTCGTCGACCACGCGCGCGTACGCGCCGAACTGGGCGGCGAGGAGGGGCTGCGGGCGCTGTCGCGCACCGCGCGGGAGCACGGTCTGGGCCTGGTGGTGGACATCGTGCCCAACCACATGGCGATGTCCCCGCGCCACAACCGGGCCCTGTGGGAGGTACTGCGCGAGGGGCCCCACTCGCCCTTCGCGCGGTGGTTCGACATCGACTGGCAGGCGCAGGACGGCCGCCTGCTGCTGCCGGTGCTGGGCGCCCCGGTCGGCGAGGTGCTGGCCGACCTCCGGGTCGACGGCGACGTGCTGCGCTACCACGAGCACGCCTTCCCGCTGCGGCACGGCACCGCGGACCTGCCGCTGCCGCGGCTCCTGGACGCGCAGTGGTACCGCCCGGTGTGGTGGCGGCTGGCCCGCACCGAGCTGAACTACCGGCGCTTCTTCAGCATCTCGGAGCTGATCGGCGTGCGCGTGGAGGACCCGGAGGTGTTCGAGGCGACGCACGGCACCATCCTGCGGCTGCTGGACGAGGGCGTGGTCGACGGACTGCGCGTCGACCATCCCGACGGCCTCGCCGACCCCGGCGCGTACCTGGAACGGCTGCACCGGGCGAGCGGCGGCCGGTGGACGGTGGTGGAGAAGATCCTCGCCGACGGGGAGCGGCTGCCCGCCGCCTGGCCGGTGGCCGGCACCACCGGCTACGACGCCCTGCGGCACGTCGACGGGCTCTTCACGGACCCGGCGGGGTACGGGGAACTGCTCGAACTCTACCGCCGGTTCGCCGCCCCGCGGGCGGACCTGGGCGGGGACTGGGCGGCGACGGTGCGGCGCGCCGCGTACGAGGTGCTCACGCACGAGCTGGCCGCCGAGCTGGACCGGCTGACCCGGGTGGCGCACCGCCTGTGCGTCGGCGCGCCGGACCCGGCGCTGCGCGACCGGGCGCCCTGGGCGCTGCGCACGGCGTTGCGGGAGCTGCTGGTGCGGCTGGAGGTGTACCGGCCGTACACGACGGCGGACGCGGCGGCGGTCGTCACTGAGGAGGCGGCGGCCGAGGCCCGGCTCGCCTTCGCGGTGCCGGAGGAGGCCGGCGCGGTGGACGTGGTACGGGGACTGGTCCTGGGGCGGTACGGGGACGGTCCGGAGCACGTGGAGTTCCGCACCCGGTTCGCGCAGACCGCGTCGGCGCTGCGCGCCAAGTCCGTCGAGGACACGGCCTTCTACCGCTGGGTGCCGCTGCTGTCGGCGACCGAGGTGGGCGGCGAGCCCGGCCGTCCGGCGGTGGGGCCCGAGGAGTTCCACGCCTACTGCGCGCGCGTGCAGCGCGACTGGCCCGCCACCGGCACGGTCGTCTCGACCCACGACACCAAGCGCAGCGCCGACGTGCGCGCCGCGCTCGCGGTGCTCACCGAGTGCCCCGCGCGGTGGGCGGACGTACTGGCGGAGGTCATGGAGGTCACTGAGGCCGCCGGCACGGGCGAGGGGCTGCCGGACGGGCAGCTGGTGTGGGCCGCCTGGCAGACGGTGTTCGGTCTGGGCCCGGCGGACGGGGAGCGGGTGCGGGAGGCGCTGCTGAAGCATGCGCGCGAGGCCGGGACGCACACCAGCTGGACGGAGCAGGAGCCCGGGTACGAGGAGGCGGTGGCGCGGTTCGTGGCGGCGGGGCCGTGCGGCGCGCCGGGCGGGCGGGTGGCCGCCCTCCGGGAGGCGCTGGCGCCGCACGTCCGGGCCAACGTCCTCGGTACGGCCCTGGTCCACCTGACGATGCCGGGCGTACCGGACCTCTACCAGGGCACCGAGCGCGAGTACCGGGCGCTGGTGGACCCGGACAACCGCCGCGCGGTGGACTTCCCCGCCGCCGGGGACGAGGGCTGGGCCGGGGGCGCCGGAGAGAAGGCGGCGGTGACCCGGGCGGCGCTGGCCCTGCGGGCCCGGCGGCCCGGCGCCTTCGGCGTGGCGGGGGCGTACGAGCCGCTGCCCGCCGAGGGTCCGGCGGCGGGGCACTGCGCGGCGTTCGTCCGCTCCGGCCGGGCGGTGACCGCCGTGACCCGGCTGTCGGTGCGGCTGGCGGAGGAGGGGGGCTGGCGCGGCACGACGCTGCCGCTGCCGCCCGGCCGGTGGGCCGACGCGCTGGCGCCCGGCCGGGAATTCACGGGGCACGCGCGCGTGGCGGACCTGTTCGCGGACACGCCGGTGGCCCTGCTGGAGCGGGTGGAGACGGCGGGGCGGGCGGGGACCACGGAGACGGCGGGTGACGGAGGCTGATCGGGGGTCAGTCGCGGTGCATCGGCACCGCGGCCTGGGAGCCGCGGCCGGGCTCCCCCGCGCGGGCGTCCGCGCCGGACCGCCGTCCGGCCAGTTCGAACGCGGCGAGCACGACCCGGGTCTGGTACTCCACCTGGCGCCCGACCGGTATCCAGTGCGCCGCGCAGCCGTCGCGGTAGTCGGCGCAGCCCTCGTCGACGAGCCGGTCCAGCTCGGACAGGACGCCCGCCGGATCGCCCCCGGTACGGGTGACCAGCTGGTGCAGCAGCCCCGCGGTGCGCAGCGACAGGCGCCGTCCGGCCAGCCGCAGCGCGACCAGGTGGGAGGTGTTCATCGGCGGCAGTGAGCGACCCGTCCCGTCGTCGGTGTCCGGGTCCCACGCGTCGGCGAGCCGGGGACAGACCAGCAGGTAGTCGTCGACCGGTGCGAGCAGGTGCGCCGCCTCCGGCACATCGGCGAGATGGGGCCGGAGCCGGGCGAGGACGCGGTGCAGCCGCCGGGTGTCGTGGCGCAGGGTGCGGCTCACCGCGCGCAGCACCCCGTCGCGGTCGGCCGGGGGCGAGGCGTCCGCCACGGCCGCCACTCCCCACATGGGCGCCTCCACGACCGCGGTGACGGTGCCGTGGCGCCGCGGGTGGCACCAGGTCGAGTCGACGGCCGCCTCGGTGATGGCGGCGGTGAGGTCGCCGCGGCGGGGCGGCGGGATGCGGTAGACCGCGGGTCCGAGGTCGGGCCAGTACAGGGTGTCGTAGGCGCCGAGTTCGCGGGGTATGCCGAGCCGGGCCGCGGTGTGGGCGATGCGCTGGGCGAGGCCGGGCAGGTCGTGGGTCAGCTCGACGAAGCCGCCGCCGACGTCCACGCCGTGCAGGGAGCACTGCAGGAAGGGCCGCAGTTCGTCCTGGAGCGCGACCAGGGCGCGGGTCTCGGGCAGGGTGGCGCGGTCCGGACCGTCGGGCAGCCACTCGGGCTGCTCCAGGAAGCCGGGCCGGAAGAAGTTCCGGGCGTAGCGGCCCAGAGTGTACGGGCCGGTGAGCCAGCCCTCGTTGCGGCGCAGGCCGTCGGGGTCGACGCACAGCAGCAGGTTCCAGGTGGCGTCGGCGCCCTCGGTGAGCCGGGGGTCGGCGAGGGCCCGCTCGGCGAGCCGCAGGGCGGTGGCGCCGCCCACGGGCTCGTTCGCGTGCGGTCCGGCGACGACGAGGACCTGGCGGCTGCCGTGGCCGACGGAGAGCAGCAGCAGCGGGGCGCCGGCGCGGGAGGTGCCCACGCGACGCAGCCGGGCGTGTCGGGGATGCCGGGCGGCGAGGGCGGCGGCCCGGGCGCCCAGCTCGTCCACGGTCGGGTAGCGCAGGAGGGGCGGCAGGGCACACCTCCACGAAGCGAGCCGTCGATTCACCTGGTGTGCGCGGTGTACGCACAGTCAGTCACGACTTGCGGGGTACGTCAACACCACGAGGAGCAAAGGGGTTTGCGCCACCGGACCGGGCACGGCTCCGCCACCGTCCGCCCATGGTTCCGCCACGGACCAGCCATGAGCCCCGAGTGAAGCGCGGGCCATGGATCTCCCCGGGGAGCGGCCTCCGGTCGGGTCAGTTCGCCGCCAGGCGGAAGGTCATCTGGCCGAAGCCGATCTGGTCGCCCTCGCGGACGACGGCCGCGCCGATCACCCGCCGGCCGTTGACCGTGGTGCCGTTGGTGGAGCCCAGGTCGCGCAGCACCCACATACCGCCCTGGAGGGTGAGTTCCGCGTGCACCCGGGAGACCGTCTCGTGGCTCAGCCGCAGCCCGCTCGCCGGGTCGCGCCCTATGCGCAGCGCCGGACCGGCACCGGGGTGGGGCAGCAGCAGCTTGGGCAGCCGCTCGGCCCGCCACGCCCGGCCGAGCCGTACGCCGAAGCCGGACACCGCCTCGACGGTGCCGAACACCAGCCGGGACAACCGGCTCTCGGTGGGCAGGTCGGCGGTGAGCGCGGCCAGCTCCTCCAGGCGGCGGGCGGCGAGTGCCAGCTCCATCCGGCGGACGAACGTGTCGTGCGACAGGCGCCCCATGGCGACGCCGTCCCGGAGCACGCTCAGCGCCTTGTCGCGCTCCGCGTCGGACAGCCGCGCGGGGTACGTGTGGAACTCGAAGGACGACGTCACGCAGCTGATTGTCGGTCAGCGCGGCCGGGGTGTCCAGAAAACGGGGAAACGGCGGCCGCCCCGCGCGCGAGCGCCACGACACCGGCGACGAGCGGGGGCAATCCCCGGCGGAATGATCCCCGCGTGCTGGAACATGGAGCTGCTACATCACGGTGAGCAGACGAAGGGGAACCGTCCGTGCAGTTCGAGGTGTGGGCACCGCAGGCCGGCCGAGTGACGTTGGAGTGCGACGGCGCCACGCGCGCGCTGGAGCGCGATCCGGAGCGGCGGGGGTGGTGGTGCGGCCAGGCTCAGGCGCGGGACGGTTCGCGCTACGGCTTCGCGGTGGACGACGGGCCGGTGCTGCCGGACCCGCGCTCGCGCCGCCAGCCGGACGGCCCCGACGGGCTGAGCGCGGTCGTCGACCACGGGCGGTACGCCTGGCGTGCCCCGTGGGCGGGGCGTCCGCTGCCCGGCGGGGTCCTGTACGAGCTGCACGTGGGCACGTACACGCCCGAGGGCACGCTCGACGCCGCGGCCGAACGCCTCGAACACCTGGTGGAACTGGGCGTCACCCACGTCGAGTTGATGCCGCTGTGCCCCTTCCCCGGGCGGCACGGCTGGGGGTACGAGGGGGTGTCGCTGTGGGCGGTGCACGAGCCGTACGGCGGGCCCGAGGCGCTGAAACGGTTCGTCGACCGGGCCCACGAACTGGGTCTGGGCGTGGTCCTGGACGTGGTGCACAACCACCTGGGCCCGTCCGGCAACTACCTGCCCGCCTTCGGCCCGTACTTCACCGACACCCACCACACGCCCTGGGGCGTCGCCGTGAACCTGGACGCGCCCGGCTCGGACGAGGTGCGGGCGTACCTGGTGTACAGCGCGCTGGCGTGGCTGCGGGACTACCGGATCGACGGGCTGCGCCTGGACGCGGTGCACGCGCTGGCCGACACGCGCGCGTGCCACTTCCTGGAGCAGTTGTCGACCGCCGTGGACGACCTCGCGGCCGCGCTGGACCGGCCGCTCTTCCTGATCGCCGAGTCCGACCTGAACGATCCCCGGATCATCACCCCGCGCGCGGAGGGCGGCCTGGGGGTGCACGCGCAGTGGAACGACGACTTCCACCACGCGCTGCACGCCGCGCTGACCGGGGAGTCGCAGGGCTACTACGCCGACTTCGCGCGCGATCCGCTGGCCGCGCTCGCCAAGACGCTGACCCGGGGGTACTTCCACGACGGCACCTACTCCAGCTTCCGGGGCCGCTCGCACGGCCGTGCGCTGGACCGCGGCCGGGTCGCCGCGCACCGGCTGACCGGTTACAGCCAGACCCACGACCAGGTCGGCAACCGCGCCCGGGGGGACCGTCTGGCGTCCCTGGTCTCCCCCGGGCTCGCCGCCTGCGCGGCCACCCTGACGCTGACCGCACCGTTCACGCCGATGCTGTTCATGGGCGAGGAGTGGGCGGCGGGCACCCCGTGGCAGTTCTTCACCGACCACACCGATCCGCAGCTCGCCGAGGCGGTACGCAGCGGCAGGCGGCGGGAGTTCGCGGCGCACGGCTGGCGGGCGGAGGACGTGCCCGACCCGCAGGACCCGGCGACGCGCGAGCGCTCCTGCCTCGACTGGTCGGAGCCGGAACGCGAGCCGCACGCGCGCGTACTGGACTGGTACCGGCGGCTGATCGCCCTGCGCGCCGAGCAGCCGGACCTCACCGACCCGGACCTGGGCGACACCAGGGTGGCGTACGACGGCACGGCGCGCTGGCTGGCCTTCCGGCGGGGCGACATCCGGGTGGCCGTCAACCTGGGCTCCGAACCGGCGGCCATCCCCCTGGGCACCCGCCCCGCGCGCGTGCTCGCGGCCTGGGAACCGGTCGAGGGTCCGGGCCCGGACGGCATGCTGCGGGTGCCGGGCGAGTCGAGCGTGGTGCTGGTGCAGGAGTGAGTGCCGGGCCCGCGCGGGCCGAGGCCGCTCCGGTGCCTGGCGCGGGCTCAGGTGGCGTCGTCCGGGTCGTCCTCGCGCAGTTCCGTCACGCGTTCCAGCAGGATCGGTTCCCAGGCGCGTCGCAGTCGTGTCCTGAGCAGCGACGGGGGCGGGGCCGGCGGCGCGCCGGAGCGGGCGGCGAGCGCCTCCGCGAGGTGCACGACCGCGTCGCACCGGGCCAGCCACAGGCCGCGCAGGCAGGGCCGGGCACCGTATCCGGCGAGGGTGGCCGCGCGGACGGCGGCCGGTGCGCCCACGGAGAGGGCGAGCCCGGCGATGTCCTCGGCCGGGTCGCCGAGGACCGCGTCGCTCCAGCCGAGGACGCCGCGCACCCGCCCGTCGGCGCTGACCACGAGGTGCCCGCCGGTCAGCCCGTGGTGGACGAGGACCGCCGCGCCCGGCTGGGCGCCGAGCTGGGCCGTCGCCTCCCGGGTGAGCCGCTCCGGACGCGCGGCGTCGAACTCGTCGGCCGCGGCGAGGCCGTGGACGGCACGCTCGGCCGACTGCCGCAGGTTCTCCAGGGAGCGCGGGGCCACCCGCGGCACACCGAGCGTCTCGGCCTGCCGGACCGGCACCTCGCGCAGACCGGTGAGCAGCGCCGCGAGGTCCGCCTCGCCCAGTGCGGACACGTCGTGGTCCTCGCCCGACCCGCCGGCCAGCCGGGCGTCCAGCGTGTAGCCGAGGCCGGGTGCCCACTCGCCGTGCGCCACGCTGGTCGGCAGCGTGACCGGGACGTGCGGCCGCACCAGTTCCCGCAGGCGCAGTTCCCGGCGTCTGCGCACCGCGCTCTCCCGGTCGGTGGCCAGCCGCAGCACGTGCCGGGTGCCGACCCACCAGGTGCCGGGGTCGACGCCCTCGGCCACCGGCCGGACCTCGGGTTCCGTGCTCCCGCCCAGCAGGGAGCGGACCAGTCGGCGGACGGTGTCCGCGGTGGGTGTCGGTGCCTGGGTCATGTCGCGCCGTCGTCTTCCGGGTCTGCCGGGGCGTGCGGGGGCCGTGCGTCACCGGTCACTCGACGACGACCATCTCCCGGGTGGTGTCGTTGAGGCGTCGGCCGCCGTCCGCGGTGACGGTGACGATGTCCTCGATGCGTACCCCGAACCGGCCGGGCAGATAGACGCCGGGCTCGACCGAGAAGCACATGCCGGGCACCAGGGGCTGCTCCTCGCCCTCGATCATGTACGGCGGCTCGTGGGTGGTGACGCCGATGCCGTGCCCGGTGCGGTGGATGAAGTACTCGCCGTACCCGGCTTCGGCGATGACCGCGCGGGCGGCCCGGTCGACGTCCTGGCAGGCGGCGCCGGGCCGCACCGCGCCGAAGCCGGCCTCCTGCGCCTCGCGGACCAGGTCGTGCACCCGGCGCTCCTCGTCGGTCGCCTCGCCCACGTGCACGGTGCGGGAGGTGTCGGAGCCGTAGCCGTCCTTGAGCCCGCCGAAGTCGAGGACGATCATGTCGCCGTCCTCGATGACGCGGTCGCCGACCTCGTGGTGCGGATTGGCGCCGTTGGGGCCCGAGGCGACGATGGTGAAGTCGACCTGGGAGTGCCCGAACCGGCGCAGCAGATCGGCGAGGTCGGCGGCGACCTCGGACTCCCGGCGGCCGCCGAAGCGGACCTTCCGGATCTCCTCGAAGGCGGCGTCCGCGGCCGCGCCCGCCGCCGCCAGCAGCTCCAGCTCCGCGGCGTCCTTCACCGCGCGGAGCATCGGCAGCGCCTCGGTGAGGGAGGCGTACGAGGTGTCGGGCAGGGTGCGCTGGAGCGCCAGCAGGTGCATGGCCCAGGCGTTGTCGCTGATGCCGAAGCGTCCGGTGCCGTCGAGGAGGGCGGCGGTGGCCGCGTAGGGGTCCTTGCCGTCGGTCCAGTCCCGCAGGGTCAGCACCGGCGCGCCGGCCGCCTTCGCGGCGTCGGGGGCCTCCAGGGCCGGGACGACGAGCACGGGGTCGCGGTCCGGGGCGAGGACGAGCAGGGTGAGCCGTTCGGTGTCCGCCGTGGGCGCGTAGCCGGTGAGCCACACCAGGTCGGGGCCCGGGGCCACCAGCAGACCGGCCAGCCCGGCGTCGGCGGCCGCACGCGCGGCGCGCTCCATCCGGGTCCGGTAGTCGTCGGCGGTGAACGCAGCGGCGGGCCTGCTGCCGGTCATCCGAACCTCCCAGGGCGCAAGGGTGAAGGGACCACGGGCAGCATCCTGCCCCCAGCGCGGGGGCGACGCGAGCCGATTGGCGTGGAGCGACCCCGGCTACTAATGATTGGATGCCTTCCAAGCATTAGCATCGGGGGTGTCCGGGTACCGGGCGCCCGGAGGAGGCCGACACCGTGCTCGTACTCGCGCACATCAGCGATCTGCACCTGGACGGAAGCCCGCGGGCCACCGAGCGCGCCGAGCGGGTGCGCGACCGGCTGTGGCGGCTGCCGGGCCGGGTGGACGCGCTCCTGGTCACCGGGGACGTCGCGGACCACGGGACGGAGGCGGAGTACGAGGAGGCGGCCCGCATCCTGGGGCTGCGCGACGGTTCCGCGCCGTTTCCCGTGCTCACCTGTCCGGGCAACCACGACAGCCGGGCGCCCTACCGCAAGGCGCTGCTCGGCCGCCCGGCCGCCGACGGCCCGGTCAACGAGCTGCACGTCCTCGACGGCGGCGCGGTGCTGATGTGCGACTCCAGCATCCCGGGCAGCGACGAGGGCGAGCTGGACGAGGAGACGTACGGCTGGATCGAGGAGTCGCTCGACGGACTCGACGGCGACCGCCCGGCCCTGCTCGCCTTCCACCACCCGCCCACGGCCGTGCACCACCCGCTGCCCGACTCCTGCCGGCTGCGCCGCCCCGAGCGCCTCGCGGCACTGCTGGAACGCAGGCCTGCGGTGGCCGGGCTGATCACGGGTCACGCCCACTCGCCCGCCGCCACGGTGTTCGCCGGACGGCCGCTGGTGGTCGGCCCCGGGGTGACGTGGACGCTGCGGCTGCCCTGGGAGGGCGAGGAGATCGCGGACCGGGACGCGCCGGTCGGGCTCGCCTTCCACGTGCTGGACGACGCCGGACGGCTCACCAGCCACTTCCGCACGGTCACGTGACGACGCCCGGTACGGCCGTCAGCTGCTGGTAGCCGCCGCTGCGGTGGCGCACCGTGAGCTTGACCTCCTTGCCGGGGCGGGCGCGGGCCACGGCGTGTGCGAGGTCGGCGGCCGAGTCGACGCGGGTCCGGCCGACGGCCAGCAGTACGTCGCCCCGCACCAGGCCCGCCGCGTACCCGGGCCCCGGCACGTGGACGCCCACGATCCGGGCCCCGGGCCTCTCGTCGTCCACGGCCTCCACGCCGAGCGTCGCGCCGGCCGGTGCCGGGGAGGGGGACGCAGCGGCCGAGGAACCGGCCGACGGGTGCGCGGGGGCGGCCCGGGTGCCCGTCGCCGCTCCGGCGCCCCCGCCCGCTCCTCCCGCCCCGCCCGGTCCCGCCGCCCCGGCCTGCTGCTGCATCTCGGCCAGCTTGCTCATGCCGATCACCGTGGCGCCGACCGTGCCCAGCCCCACGCCCGCGAGGAGCAGGACCGCCGCGGCGAGCACGCCGAGCAGCACGGTGGTGAGCCGCCTGCGGCGCCGGCGCCCGGGGTACGGACGCCGGACGCCGTCGGACTCGGTGTGGGACTCGGTGCCGGGTCCCGGGTCCCGGCCGGGCATCGGCTTGGGACGCAACGCTGTCTGTTCCATGGATCGCCTCCGGCAAGTGCTCTACCCGGCGCACCGGCGCGTGACGAGCCACGAAAGAGTGAGACTGAACTTCGGTCAGGGCGTTTCGGGAGTTCAGGGCGTCAGGGCGGGACTGCTCCTGGGCGCGGCGAGCGGCGCGGCGATCGACGTGGGCACGGGCGCGGCCGGGATCCGGTCCGGGAGGAAGCCGTGGGTGCGGCCCGCCAGGTACTCGGCCTTGTAGCGCGGGACGTTGCGGTGCCAGTTGAGGATCCCGGCCATCCAGTTCTGCAGGTCGGTGACGTAGCCGTGCATGATGCTCCGCGCCTCTTCGGACAGCTGGAAGTCGTCGTAGACCACGGGGAGTTCGTGCGCCACGACGTGTTCGAACTGGCGCATGCGCTGGTTCATCAGGTCCTGCACCACATGGAGTGCGGCCGGGTAGTCGACGCCGAAGAAGTTCTGCACGACGAGGACGGCGTTGTGGATCTCGCCCTCGTACTCGATCTCCTTCTGATACGAGAAGACGTCGTTGAGCAGGCAGGCGTAGTCGATCGCCGCGTTCTCCAGGGAGCGGACGGGGCCGCTGCGGTAGACCTCGGGCGGCACCGCCGGGCCGTGCCCGGCCCGGCACAGGCCGAGGGTGAGGTCGGAGCCGAAGGTGGCCCGCCGCATCTCCAGGTAGTCCACCGGGTCCGGGACGCGGTTCTGGATCTGGTTGGACAGCTCCCACACCCAGGACTCGGTCATGTCGTCGATGGCCTTCCTCAGCGGGCGCCGCTCCTCGGGCGTCATGCCGGCCGTCGTGCGCACCCACAGGTCGATCAGGGAGCGTTCCATGGCGTTGACGGGCGGTGGGGCGGGCTCGCCGTCGAGCGGCATGCAGGCCGACAGCCGGGCGGTGGTGAGCCGGGCGGCGGCGAGGTCCCGGCGGTGGCCGTAGACCAGCGGGTAGTAGTCGTCGCCGTAGGTGCCGAAGGCCAGCCAGCCGGAGGCGAGGTCGAGCTGGTCCTGGGTGGCGTCCGGGTCGAGGCCAGCCGCGCACAGGGGCAGGTCGCAGCTCTCCAGCTTGTCCTCGTCCCAGACGCCCTCGCTCAGGATGCCCATCCTCGCGCACCACTCGGACAGGTGCCGCCGGGCGCCTTCGAGGGCCGGGCTCAGCTCCAGCCGGTAGGGCATGCGGATGTCGGGGATGACGGAGGGGCCGACCTTCTGGAAGGGCACGTGGGTGTAAGGCCGGGCCCGCTGGGCGGCCGCCGCGGCGAGCAGCGCGCCGACGTCCGCGGCGGAGGTGCCGGGGCCGGTCAGCGCCTGCCAGCCGGCCAGGGGCCGCTCGCCCTTGTTCATGTAGCGGCTGGAGCGCATGTGCCACTCGTGGCCGCCGGACTGCCAGTCCTGCAGTCCCTTCGTGTACGCGCCGACGGCGGCGACCTCGGGCGGGGTCAGGCCGTTCTCCAGGGCGACGGCGGGCACCTCGGTGAACGCGGTGTGCTCGAACTGGTGCAGCCGGGAGGTGAGTACGTCGTTGACCAGCTCGGCGGCCTCCTGGGTGGTGCAGCCGAAGAAGGTCTCCAGGACCAGCACCCCGTTGCTCAGCTCGCCCTCGTCCTCGACCTCCCGCTGGTAGGAGAAGAGGTCGTTGCGCAGGTGGACGGCGTCGGAGAAGGTCTCCATGAGCACCCTGAGCGGCCTGGTCCCGGCGACGGCGGCGGGCACCTCGGCGGTCGCGTACTCCACCAGCCCGGCGGACCAGGGGGCGCCGCCGACCTTGCGGCGCATCTCGATGTACTCGACGGGGTTGGCGACGCGCCCCTCGTTGATGTTGGACAGCTCCCACATGGACTCGTTGAGCAGGTGCTCGGTGGCGACCGCGAAGCGGCGGCGCCAGTCGGCCGACATCGCGGGCACCGTGCGGGTCCACAGGTCGGCGAGACCGGCCTCGACCGGATTCTCCGGCTCGGGCATCTCGGCGGCGTCGTCGAGCGGCATGAACAGGGGGAGCCGGTCCAGGTGGGCCTTGCCGGCGAGACGGTCCTGGCTGCGTTTGAACTTCTCCAGGAAGTGGTCGTCGAAGAAGAAGACCCACACGTACCAGTCGGTGATGAGGGAGAGCGCCGGCCCGTCGCAGTCGGGGTGGGTGTAGGCGCAGAGCAGGCCGTAGTCGTGGGCGTCGAGGTCGGACTGCTCCCAGACCCCTGAGCCCTCCAGCATGCCCATCTCGCGCGCCCACGTCGTCGAGTGGGCGCGGGCCTCGTCGAGATGCGGGTTCAGCCGGGCGGGATGCGGCAGGTAGAAGTGCGGGAGTTGGAAGGGCTGTTGCGTCATGGCCGGGCACTACCCACGGCCCTTCGGACGCATCCGCCGGGCGACACATGATCACACCATCGCGTGAATCAGCCCGGAATGCGGGAACTTCTCCCCCGGTGCTCCCTCAGCACCTGACCTGGACCAGGGCGTGCGTCCCGCTGGTGCGCCAGCCGCGCTCGCCGCTCGCCTCCAGCGCGGCCTCGGTCTTCGCGTCGAGTCCGGTGACCACGTCGGACTTCAGGGTGCGCAGCGCGGCGACGGCGCCGGGGAAGTACCCGGTGACGTCCGCGAAGGAGGTGGTCGGCGGCCACCACCGGTCGCCCACCAGGCGCCGGTAGTTGAGGTCGCCCTTGAGGACGGTGACGGTGGCCGCGGCGAAGTCCGCGCGCAGGTCGCCGGGCATGTCCGCGTACGGCAGCGGGGCGCAGGAGAAGGGGTGGGCGCGGACGGTGACCCGGCCGTCGGTCAGCGCCGCCCAGAGCCGCTCGCCGTGGGCCGCCGCCGCGCCGCCCGCCGTGACCAGCCGCCGCAGGGCGTCGAGCACGTCGGTGGGCGTGGCGTCCGAGACGTAGTACGGGTACGGCTTGACGTGCAGGACGGCCCGGTCCACGCGGCCCTCGGCGAGGAGGTGCGAGACCAGGAGCAGGTCCGGGACGAGTTCCCGGCCGGCGTTGTCCGCGACGAGGCACAGGGTGGCCGGGCCCCCGTCCGGGGTGCCCGCCCCGGGGACCGGGAGCAGGGACCACAGGGCGTCGCTGTCGTCGGCGACGAGCGCCGCCGCCTCGTCCCCGGTGCCGGTGCCCCGGTCGGAGAGGCGGAAGCCGAGGTCGGCGCGGTTGCCCCAGAGCGAGCCGTGCAGCAGTGCCCGCCCCCGCTCGTCGGCCGGCATCCGGTCCAGGTCTTCGAGGGCGGCGAGTTCCTGGTCCGTCTCCGGCGCGTCGAGTTCGGCGAGCTTGGCGGGCCGGAAGGGGTCGACGCCCTGCCATGCGCCGGGGCCGAAGTAGCCGACGGCGTCGAGGAGCCGGCGGTAGAAGTGGCTCTCGGCCCACAGCCAGGGCACGTCGTACCAGGAGCGGCCGGCGTACGCGTCCATGCCCCACCGCGCCCAGCGGTCCCGGTCCCGCCCGGTGGGGTCCGCGTCGGCGGGCAGCGGCTCGACCACGCCGTCGGCGCAGCTCGCGAGCAGCGCGTCCAGCGCGTGGCGCCGCGGCGGATCGAGGGGGAAGGCGTCCCGCACCTGTCGCACGATGGCGGGGTGCCGCTCGGCCAGCACGCCGTGCGGGAAGGAGCCGGGCTCGTCGCCGACGATGACGGGCGCGGGCACGAACGGGGTGTCGGGCATGCCCGTCACCGTACCGGTCGGTGCGGGTCCGCCACCGTACCGGTCAGGGCGTGCCCGTCTCCCGTTCCAGGCGGGCCGCGAGGGTGAGATAGCGGGCGCGGCGGGTCACCGGGACCATGCCGCGGATCAGGATGTACCACATCTCGGCGAGGCGGCGCGGCTGGCGCCCGGCCGGTTCGAGAGTGCCGCTCACCACGCGGGTGCCGACGACGGAGCAGACGAGGGTGTGGGCGACCGAGTCGACGTCGATGTCCGGATGCACGTCGGACTGGCGTACGGCGTTCAGCAGCCGGGACGTGGCTATCTCCCGCCACTCGGTGAAGGGGTGCGGCAGCGGCGGCCGCACCGGCACCCCCGCGGTGGCGAGCCGCAGCCCGGCCCGCAGCACCGGCCCCTCCTCGCAGAGCCGGGCCATGCCGAAGGTGAGGCGCATCAGCGCCTCCAGCGAGGAGTAGCCCCGCCCGTCCAGGTCCTGCGCCAGCCGCCGCGAGGTACGGGACTGGATCTCCATGATGGCGTGCGCCAGGTCTTCCTTCGCCGCGAAGTGGAAGTACAGGGCGCCCTTGGTGACCCCGGCGTGGGCGACGATCTCGCTCAGGCTGGTCGACTCGTAGCCGTACCGGTCGAACAGGTCGGCCGCCGCACCGACGATCGTCGCGCGGGTCTGCTCGGCGCGTAGCTGCCTCGCCATCGGCTGAACTCTCCTGGGCTGGAACTCGACAGACCGTGTCGCCTGCTCACCCCCTGTACACGATAACTCACGGACTAACTGCCCATCAGATCAACCCCCGTGGAACCGCCGCACACCGCCGGGCATACCGCCCGGCATTCCGCTTCGGCCCGCTTTCGCCGTCCCGTTCATCACGATGCGGCACCGACAACTCACAGCAGTTCGCTGGTCACTTGACTACCAGCGGTCACACACGGTTTGCTCCGGCCAGGCGAGTTTCACCCGGTTGGCGCACTGACCCGCGGCTCCGGGCCGTCCCGCCCCGTTCCTCCTGCTCGGCCGCACAGCGAGGTGCCCCCGCCCCCATGAGTACAGCTCCCCCGCCCACCCACTCCCCCGGCCCCCTGCGCACCGCGGCCCTCGCCGCGGCCGTCTGTCTGCTGGTGGCCGGCTGCTCCGCCCTCGGCGGGGACGAGGACGGCTCGGCGGCGGACGCCGCGGGCGGGTCCGGCGGCGACCGGATGAAGATCGTCATGGTGACCCACGGCGGTGAGGGCGACGCCTTCTGGGACCGGGTGCGCAAGGGCGCCGAGGCGGCGGCCGCCAAGGACGGCGTCGACCTGACCTACGCCGGTGACGCCGACACCGCCGACCAGGCCGACCTGGTGCGGGACGCGGTCCGCGACAAGGCCGACGGCATCGCCGTGACCCTGGCCAAACCGCAGGCGATGAAGGCGCCGGTCGCCGAGGCCAAGGCGGCCGGGATCCCCGTGGTCGGCCTCAACTCCGGCATGGACGCCTGGCGTTCCACCGGGCTCCTGGAGTACTTCGGGCAGGACGAGAGCGTCGCGGGCCGGGCCGTCGGCGACAAGCTGAACGCCCTCAAGGCCAAGCACGCCCTGTGCGTCATCCACGAGCGCGGCAACGTCGCCCTGGAGGCCCGCTGCGCCGGCGTGAAGAAGACCTTCGGGGGCGAGACCGAGATGCTCTACGTCGAGGGCACCGACATGAAGGCGGTCGGCGCGGCCGTCACGGCGCGACTGCGGCAGGACCCCGGGATCGACGAAGTCGTCATGAACGGCGCGGCGTTCGCCCTCACCGCGGTCGAGTCGGTCGACGAGGCGGGCAGCAGCGCACACGTCGCCACCTTCGACCTCGACAACGACCTCGTCGCCGCCGTCAAACGCGGGGACGTCCAGTTCGCGGTCGACCAGCAGCCGTATCTGCAGGGCTACCTCGCCGTGGACGCGCTCTGGCTGTACCGCACCAACGGCAACGTCAGCGGCGGCGGGGTGGCCCCCGTGCTGACCGGTCCCGCGTTCGTGACCCGGACCAACGCCGACTCGGTCGCGAAGTTCGCCGCGGGCGGCACCCGGTGACCGGACGACCCGGCGGCCGTCGGCGTCCCCGCACTCCTGCCGCCCTCTCCCGCTGACCGCCTAGGACGACGATGTCTGCTCGCAAGACACGCAAGACGGACCAGACAAGCAGGACAAGCACGACAGACGGCATAAGCAGCACAGGCAGTACAGCAAGGACGGGCAGGACCCGGACGGCACGGCGGACGGGTGGTACCCGGCGCCGCCTCGGCTCCATACGCCTGTCGCTGATCCTCCTGGCCCTGGTGCCCGGCGTCACCCTCGCGGCCGTGTGGGGCGTCACCACGATCCAGATGTTCTCGGAGGGCCTGCGGCTGCGGGCGCAGACGGAGTTGAGCCGCGACACCGGCGCCATGGGCACCGAGACGGCGCTCGCCCTGCAGAAGGAGCGCAGCCTGTCCGCCGCCCGGCTGGCCGACCCGGACGGCGACCGGTCGGCACTGGACGCGCAGCGCAGGAAGACGGACCAGGCGGTCGCCCAGCTCGCGGACCAGTCCGGCGCCATCGAGAGCGCGCCCGACCGGGTCTCGGACCGGATGTACTCGGTGCTCGGCTCGGTGGGCAGCCTGGAGTACTACCGCAACCAGGTGGACGACCCCAGCGACATCACCCCCGAGCAGGCGCTCGACCAGTACACCGCGATCGTCGACGACCAGATCCACGCCTTCCAGGAGCTGTCCCAGGTCGACGACGGCGACCTCACCTCGCAGGCCGGTCCGCTGGTCGCCCTCGAACACGCCGCCGAGCTGGTCTCCCAGGAGGACGCGCGGCTCACCCTGGCCTGGCCGTCCGACCGGATGGACGAGGCGGCGTGGGAGCAGTTCGCCCAGCTGGTCCACACCCGGCGCTGGCTCGTCCAGGACCAGATCATCCCCTCGGTGAGCGGCAGCGCCAAGACGCAGACCGAACGCATCCTCGCCAGCCCCGAGTGGAAGACCCTCCAGAGCGTCGAGGACCAGGTGCTGGCGGCCCGTGCGGCGGACGGAGAGGACCGGATCGACCTGCCGGACCTGCGACAGCGGTGGGCCCCGGCCATGGCGAAGGTCTCCGAGCAGTACGCGCAGCTGATCCGGCAGCAGACGGACGGGCTGCTGGACCGCAGCGCGGACGAGGCGAGCGGGCTGCTGCTGAAGGCGGCCGTCCTCAGTGCGGGCGGACTGATCGCCCTGCTGCTGTGCATCGTGATGTCCTGGCGCATCACCCGCTCGCTCTCCCGGCGGCTGCGCGGACTGCGGCTGGCCACCCTGAGCCTGGCCGAGGAGCGGCTGCCCGACGTGGTGGCCCGGCTGGAGCGGGGCGAGACGGTCGACGTGGAGTCCGCGACCCCGCCGCTGGACTACGGGCGGGACGAACTCGGCCAGGTGGCGCAGGCGTTCAACACGGCGCAGCGCACCGCCGTGCACACCGCCGTCGAACTCGCCGACACCCGGCGCGGTTTCCAGAAGGTCATCCTGGGCATCGCGCGGCAGAGCCAGAACCTCGTCAACATGCAGCTCGGCAAGCTGGACGCACTGGAGCGCGAGCACACGGACCCCGAGATCCTCAAGGGCCTGTACGAACTGGACTCCACGGCCAGCCAGTTGCGGCGCTACGAGGAGAACCTCGTCATCATCAGCGGTGAGCAGCCCCGGCGCACCTGGCGGGAGCCCGTGTCGCTGGTCGACATCCTGCGCAGCGCCGTGGGCGAGGTCGCCGAGTACCAGCGGGTGGAGCTGCACGCCGACGAGGACGTGGCCCTCGCCCCGCCCGCGGTGGCCGACGTGATCCACCTGCTGGCCGAGCTGATCGACAACGCGACCGCGTACTCCCCCGCGCCCAACCCGGTCGGGGTGCGGGCGGCGCTGGTGGCCAAGGGCCTGGCCGTCGAGATCGAGGACCGCGGGCTCGGCATGTCGGAGGAGGACTACGCGTCGTTCAACGCACAACTGGCGGTGGCTCCGCAGTTCGACGTGGTGGCGCTCGCCGACGACCTGCGGCTCGGCATGTTCGTCGTCGCCCGCCTCGCGCACCGGCACGGCATCACCGTCACGCTGCGCTCCTCGCCGTACGGCGGGACCACGGCGATCGTGCTGATCCCGCACGACATCGTGGTGCGCGAGCCGGTCGGCGGCGCGGACGGCACCGGCGTCACCGCGGCCGGCGTGCCGGCCCGCCGGGTGGCCGGGGCATCCGGAGCCAACGGGGCCACGGCACGCACCTCTGCCGACCGGGCCGTGCCCGTCGCCCCCGCCGGTCCCGGCCCCTCGGCCGACCCGGCCACCGCCGCCCCGTCCGGCCGGTCCGACCCGGCCGCCTCCGCCACGCCGGCCGCCCCGTCCGGGCAGTCCGCCGCGGCCTCGGGGCCGGAAGGGGGTCCGTCCGGCGGGCCGGAGGGGCCGTCGCGGCCCGTGCGGTCGTCCCGGCCCGCGCCTCCGAGCCGCTCCGCGGTCGCGGCGGGCACCTCCGCCGGCACCGCGCCCGACCGGCCCTCCGGCGAGCGCGGCGGCCTGGCGCCGCTGCCCCGCCGGGTGCCGCAGACCAGCCTCGCCGCCGAGCTGCGCGACGAGGACCCGGGCGGCCGCCGGGACGGCTCGGCGGGCGCGTCCGACGACGACTACGCCGACTTCACGGCGGAGCGCGCCGCCTCGTCCCTCGCCGGTTTCCAGCGCGGCACGCTGCGAGCCCAAGCCGATGAGGACACCGGCGACGCGGAGAACGCCGACACGGGCACCGACGGGCACGTGTTCACCTCCGCCGCCCCCACGACCCCGACCGCCGACCGCCGACCGCCGACGAAGGACACGCGATGACCCGACCCTCCCCCGCCACCCACACCGAGCTGGACCAGTTGCTCACCGGACTCGTGGAGCGGGTCGCCGACGTGAACCAGGCGGTGGTGCTCTCCGAGGACGGACTGGTCGTCAGCAAGTCCACCGGGTTCCTGCGGGACGACGCCGAGCGGCTGGCGGCGACCGCGTCGGGCCTGATGAGCCTGAGCAAGGGCGTCAGCATGGACTTCCGGGGCGGCCCGGTGCGCCAGGCGCTCATCGAGATGGCCAACAGCTATCTGATACTCACCTCCGCGGGCCCCGGCGCGCACCTGGTCGTGCTCACCGGGCCGAACGCCGACGTCGGCGTGGTCGCGTACCAGATGAACATGCTGGTGAAGAAGATCGGCGAGCACCTGAGCGCGGCACCGCGGGCCACCGCCGGCCCCGGCGAGTGACGTGACCGGAGGCGACGCGGGGGGCCGGCTGGTGCGGCCGTTCACCCTGACCGGCGGCCGGACCCGGCCCAGCCGCGCCGACTTCACCCTCATCACGACGGTGACCGCCGTCGACCCGCAGCCCGCCCGGGCGGCCCGGCCGCAGCCCGAGCACCTGCGGATCCTGCGGCTGTGCGCCCGGCCGGTCGCCGTGGCGGAGATCGCGGCCCGGCTCGACCTTCCGGTGAGCGTGGTCGTCATCCTGCTCTCGGACCTGCTGGAGGCCGGCCGTGTCACCGCGCGGGCGCCGCACCCCGTCTCCCGCGCCACCGACGACCTGGACCTGCTGCAGAAAGTGAGGGACGGCCTTGGCCGGCTCTGAGCGCGTCGCCGAGACGGCGCCCACGGCATCCGCACGCTCCACCGCGCCCGAGGCGGTGAAGATCCTCATCGCCGGCGGCTTCGGCGTCGGCAAGACCACCATGGTCGGGTCGGTCAGCGAGATCGCCCCGCTGCGCACCGAGGAGCCGCTGACCGCGGCGGGCCTGGACGTGGACGACCTCGCCGGCATCGAGGAGAAGCGGGCCACGACCGTGGCCCTGGACTTCGGCCGGATCACCATCGGCGGGGACGTGGTGCTGTACCTCTTCGGCACCCCCGGTCAGCAGCGCTTCTGGTTCATGTGGAACGACCTGGCGATCGGGGCGCTCGGCGCGGTGGTCCTGGTCGACGTGCGCAGGCCCGAGTCGAGCTTCGCCGCGATCGACTTCTTCGAGCGGCGGGGCATTCCGTTCGTCGTCGCGGTCAACGGCTTCCACGGCCGGCACCCGTACCCGGCCGCGGAGATCCGCGAGGCCCTGGCGCTGCCGGAGCACGTCCAGGTGCTGCTGTGCGACGCGCGGGAGCGGACCTCCAGCCGGGACGTCCTCATCGCCCTGATCGACCAGCTGATCGACGCCGCGACCGGGGCCGCGGCGTCCTGACGGCGGCTTCGGTCAGCCGAGGCCCGCGGACTTCAGCCACGCCTTGGCGACGTCCAGCGGGTCCTTCTTGTCCAGCTGGACCTGCGCGTCCAGGTCGAGGAGCGTCTCGGTGTCCAGTTTGGCGGAGACCGCGTTGAGCGTGGCCACGCCCTCCTCGTTCAGCCCGTCCTTGGTGACCAGCGGGGTCACGTTCGCGTGGCCGAAGAGGTTCTCCGGGTCCTTCAGGACGACGAACTTCTCCTTGACGATGGTCGGGTCGGTGGTGAAGACGTCCGCCGCCTGCACGTCGTTCTTGGTCAGCGCCGCCTGGGTCAGCGGGCCGCCCGCGTCGAGCGCCTTGAAGGACTTGAACTTCAGGCCGTACACCGACTCCAGGCCCTTGAGCCCCTGCTGGCGCGTCTGGAACTCGGGCGAGCCGCCGATCACCAGCTCGGGCGCGACGTCCTTGAGGTCGGCGAGCGTCGACTCGGCGGTGAGGCCGTGCTTCTTCGCCGTCTCGGCGTTGACGCTCACCGAGTCCTTGTTCTCGGCCGGTGACGACTCCAGCAGCGTCAGCTTCTTGTCGAGCTTGGCCTTCGCCGCCGCGTTCACCTCCTCGACGGACTTCTGCTCGGCCTTCGGGTCGAGGTAGGCGAGCAGCGAGCCGTTGTACTCGGGCAGCACGGTGACGGAACCGTTCTTCATCATGCCGTACGTCGTCTCGCGGCTGCCGATGTTGTGCTTGTAGGTGACCTTGAGGCCCTTGGCCTTGAGCGCCTCTCCGTAGATGTCGGCGAGCAGGGTGCTCTCGGCGAAGTTGTTCGAGCCGACGACGACCGTGCCGGCCTCCGCCTTGTCACCCGCGAGGGGGTTGTCGGAGGTGTCGTCGGAGTCGGAGGAACAGCCCGCGAGCAGCGCCGCGGCGGCGGTGAGCGCGACGGCCGCCGCGCCGGTGTGCCTCGTCCTGGACCTGCTGCTCTTGGCGGTGGAAGTCATCCGTCGATCCAAACGATCCGGTCGCCGGTCAGTCAAGAACGGCCTGGTTACGGTTTCTTGGCCGCCGTGTGGCGTCAACGCCTGCGCACCCCCGGCGACACGGCCAGCCTTCCGGCCGCCCAGAAGACGGCGAGGGTGACGAGCGCCATCAGGGCGACCAGCGTGGCGCCGCCGACCACCTTCTCGTAGTCGCGCTGGTAGAGCCCGTCGATGATGTACCGGCCGAGCCCGCCGAGGCTGACGTACGCGGCGATGGTGGCCGTCGACACGACCTGGATGGCGGCCGAGCGCAGCCCGCTGAGGACCAGCGGGAGGGCGACGGGCAGTTCGACCCGGAAGAGGATGCCGCTCTCCCGCATGCCCATGCCCCGCGCGGCGTCCACCGGGGAGGGGTCGACGGAGCGGACGGCCTCGTAGGTGGTCACCAGGATCGGCGGGATCGCGAGCACGACCAGCGGGATCATCACGGGCAGCAGTCCGATGCCGACGGCGACGGCGATCAGCACCAGCAGTCCGAAGCTGGGCAGGGCGCGGGCCGCGGTGGCGACGAAGGCGACGGCGTTGCCGCCGCGCCCGGTGTGCCCGGTGAGCAGCCCGACGGGCAGCCCGACGGCGGCGGCGAGGCCGAGGGCCATCAGCGTGTACTGGACGTGCTCAAGGAGGCGTCCGGGGATGCCGTCGTAGCCGTGCCAGTGGGCGCTGTCGCTGAAGAAGGCGTTGACGAAGTGGAGCACGTTCACCGGGCCGCCGCCTCCTTGGGCGCGGGCCGCGCGGCGGCTTCCTTCGGGCGTTGCCGCTTGCCCCGCGGCAGCCACGGGGTGAGCAGGTTGCGGGCCAGGACGAGGAGCGCGTCGCACAGCACGGCCAGGACGGCGGTGGTGAGGACAGAGTTCACCGCCAGCTCCGGCCGGCCGTACTTCTGGGCGTCCGCGAGCAGGTTGCCGAGGGCGCCCTGGTTGCCGATCAGGGCGCCGACGCTGACCAGGGAGATGCTCGCCGACACGGCCACCCGCAGCCCGGCGAGAATGGCGGGCACGGCGATCGGCAACTGCACCTGGAGGTAGCGCCGTACGGGCCCGAAGCCCATGGCCGTGGACGCGGCCAGCGTCTCCTCGGGCACCGACCGCACTCCGTCGACGATCGCCGGGACGAGCACCACCAGGCTGTACACGGCCAGCGGGATCATCACGGTCAGTTCGGTCTGGCCGGTGTAGTCGATGAGGACCACGAAGACGGCCAGCGACGGGATGGCGTAGAAGACGGTCGTGACGCCGAGCACCGGCGGGTACAGCCAGCGGAAGCGTACGCACAGCTGGGCGAGGGGCAGCGCGGCGAGCAGTCCGGCCAGGACCGGCAGCAGCGCCTCGCGCAGATGCAGGCCGATCAGGCCGAAGTAGGTGTTGTCGAGGTCGCTCGGTATGTCGAAGAAGCCGTTCACGGGGCGACCTTGGTGACGTCGGCGGGCTCCTCGGTCCGCGCGTCGCCGGAGTCCGCCGCGCCGTGGGCGGAGCGGATCGCCTCGCCGATGGTCTGCTGGGAGACGACGCCGGTCACCCGGCCGTCGGCGTCCACGGCGACGGCCCAGCCGGTGGGCGAGAGCACGGCGCAGTCGAGGGCGGCCCGCAGCGAGTCGGTACCGGGCACGAACGGCCGCCCGTAGGAGAGCAGCCGCCCGGCCGCGAGGTCCCCGGCGGTCAGGTCGCCCGGCGCGGCCCAGCCCAGCGGCCGGTCGTCCGCGTCGGTCACCAGCAGGTGGGCGGCGCCGTCGGCGGCGGCGAGCCGCTCGGCGCCGGCGTCGGCGCGCACGACCGGGCGGGTGGTCAGCTCCAGGTCGGCGGAGGAGAAGAAGGAGAGCCGCCGGATGCCGCGGTCGGCGCCGAGGAAGTCCTCGACGAAGTCGTCCGCGGGGTCGGACAGCAGCTCGGCGGGCGGTGCGAACTGGGCGAGCCGGCCGCCGGTGCGCATCACCGCGACCATGGTGCCGAGTTTGATGGCCTCGTCGATGTCGTGGGTGACGAAGACGATGGTCTTGCCCAGTTCGTCCTGGATGCGCAGGAGTTCGTCCTGGAGCCCCTTGCGGACGACGGGGTCGACGGCGGAGAAGGGCTCGTCCATCAGCAGCACCGGCGGATCGGCGGCCAGTGCCCGGGCCACGCCGACGCGCTGCTGCTGGCCGCCGGAGAGCTGGTACGGGTACCGCTTGCCGAGGGAGGCGTCGAGCCCCACCCGGTCCATCAGCTCCGCCGCCCGCTCACGAGACTTCTGCTTGCCCCAGCCGATCATGCGGGGCACGGTGGCGATGTTGTCGAGGATCGTGCGGTGCTGGAAGAGCCCGGCGTTCTGGATGACGTACCCCATCGACCGGCGCAGCGTGGTGACGGGCTGCTGCTGGACGTCCTCGCCGTCGAGCAGGATCGTTCCCTCGGTGGGCTCGACCATTCTGTTGATCATCCGCAGGGTAGTCGTCTTGCCGCAGCCCGAGGGTCCGACCAGGACCGTGATCGAGCGGTCGGGTATGTCCAGCGTCAGCCGGTCGACCGCGACGGTGCCGTCCGGGTACCGCTTGGTGACTGAGTCCATCCGTATCAAAACGCCGAATACCCTTCGGGTCTGGCAGAAGCTGCCCGCTCCGGCCGCGGTCGGTGGGGCCGTCGCCGGTCGAGTGTAGACGGCTGATCCGCGGGGCCCCCGTTGCTCCGGGGCGACTCCTTCCCGCTGCTCGGGCGTTCACACCGGAAATCTGTCCGACCGGACGACGGCGGCCGGGAGCGACGGTGTCCACCGTGCCGCTCCCGGCCGCCGTTCGCGGACCGGTGGGGGCTCAGCCCGCCGTCGGCTCCAGCCGCAGCGAGATGCTGTTGATGCAGTACCGCTGGTCGGTCGGGGTCGGGTAGCCCTCGCCCTCGAAGACGTGTCCGAGGTGCGAACCGCACCGGGCGCAGCGCACCTCGGTGCGCACCATCCCGTGGGAGCGGTCCTCGATCAGCTCGACCGCGTCGGTGTCCTTCGGGTCGTAGAAGGACGGCCAGCCGCAGTGCGACTCGAACTTGGTCGTGGAGGTGAACAGCTCCGCACCGCAGGCGCGGCAGGAGTAGACGCCCTCGGTCTTGGTGTCGGTGTACTCACCGGTGAAGGCCGGCTCGGTGGCGGCCTGGCGCAGCACGGCGTACTCGGCCGGGGCCAGCTCCGCCCGCCACTGCTCGTCCGGCTTCTCGACGTCGTACGACATGAGTCCTCAGCCCCTTACTTCGCCTTGCTCGACAGCTCGTCCAGGATGCGCGGTCCGAGGTCGGTGACGTCGCCCGCGCCCATGGTGAGAACGAGATCGCCCGCCTTCGCCATTCCCGCGACCAGCGCGGGCGCGGCGTCCTTGTCGTGGACCGGCGTGACGTCCGCGCCGGCGGCCCGGGCCGCCTCGATGATCAGCTCGCTGGTGACGCCCGGGATCGGGTCCTCGCGGGCCGGGTAGATGTCGAGGACGGCCGAGGCGTCGGCGAGGGCCAGGGCCTGGCCCATCTCCTTGCCCAGTTCCTGGGTGCGGGAGAAGAGGTGCGGCTGGAAGAGGACCAGGATGCGGGCGTCGCCGACCGCGGCGCGCATGGCCTCCAGGTCGGCGGTCATCTCGGTGGGGTGGTGCGCGTAGGAGTCGACGACCTGGACACCGGCCGCCTCGCCCTTGAGCTGGAGGCGCCGCTTGACGCCGGTGTAGGCGGCGAGCGCCGGGGCCAGCTCGGCGGCGGGGACGCCGAGGGCCGCGCCCGCGGCGAGGGCGGCGACGGCGTTGTGGGCGTAGTGCCGGCCGGGGACGGAGACGGTGAAGGTCAGCTCGGTGCCGTCCAGGACGACGGTGACCTCGCTCCTGAGGCCCTGCGGGACGACGGAGAGGATGCGCACGTCGGCGTCGTCGGACTCCCCGTACGTCACGGTACGCACCGATCCGGCCAGCCGCCGGGTCAGCTCCCGGGAGCCCTCGTGGTCGGCGGCGATCACCAGGGTGCCGCCGGGGACGATCTTCGCGGCGAAGGTCTCGAAGGACTCGTAGATCTCGTCCATCGAGGCGTAGTTGGCGTGGTGGTCCAGCTCGACGTTGAGGACGATGGCGACCTCGGGGGCGTACTTGTGGAAGCTGCGGTCGCTTTCGTCCGCCTCGGCGACGAAGATCTCCCCGCCGCCGTGCAGGGCGTTGGAGCCGGGCGCGTCCAGGTCGCCGCCGATCGCGTACGACGGGTCCAGGCCCAGCTCGGAAAGGGAGACCGCCAGCATCGAGGTGGTGGTGGTCTTGCCGTGGGTGCCGGCCACGGCGATCGGGCGCAGGCCGTTCATCAGGGCGGCGAGGGCGTCGGAGCGGTGCACGACCGGAACGCCCAGCTCGGCGGCGCGCACCAGCTCGGGGTTGTCCTCGCGGATGGCCGAGGACACGACCACGCAGCTCGCGTCGTCGGCGAGGTGCTCGGCCGCGTGCCCGATGTGCACGGTGGCGCCCAGGGCGCGCAGTGCGTCGGCGGTCGCGGACTCCTTGGCGTCGCTGCCCGCCACCTCGGCGCCGCGCTGGGCGAGGATCTTGGCGATGCCCGACATTCCGGCGCCGCCGATGCCGATGAAGTGCGGTCGGTCCATGGCGGTAGGAAGGCCGGGTGCCATGCGCTGTTCTCCCAGAGTGGTCCGTCGGTGGCCGCGCCCCCTGGGCGGGGGCGCGGCACCAGCCTATGCCTTGCTGTGGGAGAAGAGTTTCAGGACCGGCACGCCGACCTTGTGCCGGGCCCGGGAGGCCCAGTCCCGGTGGAAGAACTCCTCCACGTAGTGGGGGTCGGTCAGGACGATCACCTCGTCCGCGGCGATCTCCATGACCAGGGCCTTCAGCTCGTCCAGCGGGTGGTCCTCGATCAGCCGCCCCTCGGCCTGGGCACCGGAGGCGCGCAGGGCCGTGAGGGACACCTCCAGCGCCCGCTCCCCCACGCTCTGCGCCTCCTGGCCCTCCGGCGTCTCCCCCTCCCGCACGGCGTCGTCCAGCTCGCCGAGGGCGACGTCGTCGATGGCCCGCAGCAGCCGGTCCGCCTGATCGCCGCGCGGCTGGAGCAGCACGTGGAAGCCGACCTGCTCCTCCCCGTGCAAGGTGGTGACGAACTCCACGTCGGCGGACGTCAGGGCCTTCTCGATCATCAAAACGCTTGTGAACACCAGGCGCCCCTTCTCCTTCGAGGGCCCGTGGGCCCACCCTCCGTAGGCCGTACCGGACCCTGCGGAAACCATCCTGCCCCGTGATCGCACGGGTACTGCCGGAATCAGTGTGCCCGGCGAGGACTAAACGGAACGGAGGATTCCGCCGATTACCGGATGTGCGGTAACGACCGAACCCCTGTCCGGTCGCGGCCGCCCGTCCGGGCCCGGGATCTGCCTAGTCGCGCCGGTACCGGCCGAAGAGGAAACCTTCCTCCTCCAACAGGGACACCAGTGCGAACCGCCGCGGGACCTCGACCGCCGGTCCGCCCGCGATCCGCTGCGCGTCTCCCGCGGTGAGCGTCGGGGAGACGGTCAGGCACAGCTCGTCGAGCACCCCCGCCGTGACGAACTGCCCCAGCAGCCGGGGACCGCCCTCGGTCAGCAGCCGGGTGTGCCCCAGCTCCGCGAGCGCCCCGAGGGCCCGGGCCGGGTCCACGCCGACGCCGTCGCCCGCGATCACCACCCGGGCCCCGGCCCGCTCGGCGGCCGCGATCCGGTCCGGGGCCGCGGCGGCGCCGGTCAGGATGAGGGTGGGCACGAGCGGGGAGGTGAACAGCGGCAGGGAGAAGTCCAGCTCCAGGCTCGCGCTGACCACCGCGATGGCCGGTACGGGGGCCTGACCGGCCGCCCGCCGCGCCTCGGCGAAGTCCGCCCGCGCGCGTGCCGGCCGGTACCCCTCCTGCCGTACGGTCTCGGCGCCGGCGATCACCACGTCCGCCAGTGCGCGCAGGGTGCCGAAGACCCGCATGTCGGCCGCGCTGGAGATGGGCTGGGAGCGGCCGTCGTGCTGGGCGGCGCCGTCGAGGGTGGAGACCATGTTGGCCCGCAGCCACGTCTGCCGGTGCCCGTCCGGCTCGGGGTACGCGTAGGCGGCGGCCAGCTCGGCCAGGCTCCACTCCCGGTCGGCCTCGGAGCCGCCCGGCCCGGCGTCCGGATCGATCACGGGGGACACGGGGGGCACGGGGAACAGGCGTCGCATGTCCTGCAGTGTTCCACGCCCCCGACCCCCCAACCGCCCGGGCCACCACCCCCAGCCCGGCCCCCGCACCGGGGCACGGCACCCGAGCCGCGACCAGCACCCCGGGCCCCGCCCGACACCGCCAGCCTGCCGCCCCGCCCCGCCCCGCAACGAGGCACCGCCCACCCCGGCCCCGCACCTCGCGGGCCCCTGGCCCCGCCGCCACCCGGACCTGCCCGGCCCCGCACCTCGCGGGCCCCCGTCCTGCCCCGCACCCGGCGCCGGGGCACCGGTACCGTGCCCGGCCGGGCCGTGCGCCGGGCCGCCGTCCGGGTGACGCCGAGGCCCTCAGGGCAGGCCCTACCATTGAGTACCGTGTCGTCCTCCTCCCCCGCCTCCGTGCCCGCCCCGATAACCGGGACGGCTCCGGGCCCGCTCTCGCTGTGCGCCCGTGAGCCCCATGTCCCCGCGGACCGTCTGGTCGCCGAGATGGTGCCCCCGCCGCGGTTCGACTCGGTCCGCTTCAGCACGTACCTCCCGGACCCGAACCAGCCCAGCCAGAGCGAGGCCGTACGGGTCCTGGAGGACTTCGCGGGCGGGCTGGGCGAGGCGCCCGGCGCGGCCGCCGGCAGGCGCGGGTTCTTCGGGTTCGGTCGCGCCAGGGCTCCGAAGGCCCCGGCCGGGCCCCGCGGCGTGTACCTCGACGGCGGCTACGGCGTCGGCAAGACCCACCTGCTGGCCTCCCTGTGGCACGCCACCCCGGCGGAGCCGTCCCGCAAGGCCTTCGGCACCTTCGTGGAGCTGACCAACCTGGTCGGCGCCCTCGGCTTCCAGCAGACCGTGCAGACCCTGTCCGGGCACCGGCTGCTGTGCATCGACGAATTCGAGCTGGACGACCCCGGCGACACCGTCCTCGTCTCCAGCCTGCTCGCCCGGCTGGTGGAGGCCGGCGTGGCACTCGCCGCCACCTCCAACACACTGCCCGGCAAGCTCGGCGAGGGCCGGTTCGCCGCGGTCGACTTCCTGCGCGAGATCCAGGGCCTGTCCGCCCACTTCCGCACCCTGCGCATCGACGGCGAGGACTACCGCCACCGCGGTCTGCCCGAGGCCCCGGCGCCGTACTCCGACGAGCAGGTGACCCGTGCGGCGCGGGCCACCGAGGGTGCCTCCCTGGACGACTTCCCCGCCCTCCTCGGCCACCTCGCCCGCGTCCACCCCAGCCGCTACGGCGCCCTGACCGACGGCCTGACGGCCGTGTGCCTCACCGGGGTGCGCCCGGTGCCGGACCAGTCGACGGCGCTGCGGCTCGTGGTGCTCGCGGACCGGCTCTACGACCGCGAGGTGCCCGTCCTGGCCTCCGGGCTGCCCTTCGACCGGCTGTTCAGCGAGGAGATGCTCAAGGGCGGCTACCGCAAGAAGTACTTCCGGGCGATCTCCCGGCTCACCGCGCTGGCCCGGGACGCCGGTCACCTGGTCGACACGCCGTGAGGAACGGTCGGTTCCCGCCAACCGACCCGCCATTTTGAGGCTCTCTCGGGCCCGTAACTCCCCGTTAACCCTGCAAAGTCCTTTGCAGGGTTAACGTGTTTCTTGACCGCGCATTGACCATGCTTTTGCCGGGCGTTGACCCGTTCCCCGGCATATACCAGCGGCAGGAACTGCCTGGAGGGGGGCCGCGTGCAGCGACGTACGACGGTCCGGACCGTGCTCGCGGTCCTCGCCCCCGTCCTGTTCGCGCTCCAGCTCTTCGCTCCCACGGCATCCTTCGCATCCGCGCATACAAGCGGTGAAGCCGTGGCCCACGCCGGTCCCGGAACCATCCCCTCCGGCACGGCGCCGCACGACGAGACCGTCACCTGCCACGAGGGCGGCCGCCCGGGCACGCCCACCACCGCGCCGCGCGTCCGCGACCGCCACCGCACCACCGCCGCACCGCAGTCCGGCCCCGCTCACCACGCGCTGCCGCGGCAGGCCGCCCCGGAGGCGCACGCATCCGTCCCGTCCGGCCGCGCCACCGAGCACCGGCCGAGATCCACGACGGACCACGACCCCGCGGCGCTCCAGGTCTTCCGCTGCTGACGGACCGGACGGACCACCGGTACAACCCCCACCTCTGTCCCACCCGTCCGACGCGCACCCCACCGCGCGCCAGGAGGAAAACCGCATCATGCAGCCCCTCATCGACAACGCCCGTATGTTCGGACAGCGCCCTGAGGAGTTCGCCGGGCACGCCGAAGGCCAGTCGCCCGAAGTCCTGTTCATCACCTGCTCCGACTCCCGGGTCGTACCGGCCCTGATCACGGGCGCCCGCCCCGGCCAGCTCTTCGAGCTGCGCACGGCCGGCAACATCGTCCCGCCCCACACCTCCGAGCACCCCTGCGCCGAGGCGGCCACCGTCGAGTACGCCGTCCAGGTCCTCGGCGTCGCCGACATCGTCGTCTGCGGCCACTCGCACTGCGGCGCCGTCGGCGCGCTGGTCCGCGGCGACGACCTGACCGCCGTACCCGCCGTGCGCGACTGGCTGGCGCACGCGGCGGACGAGCCGAAGCCCTGCGACCCCGCCGACCCGACCGTCGCCGAGGCCGTGCAGCACCACGTACTCGCGCAACTGCTGCGGCTGCGCTCCTACCCCTGCGTCGAGCAGCGGCTGGCGGACGGCCGGCTGCGGCTGCACGGCTGGTACTACGAGGTACACACCGGCCTCGTGCGCGCGCACCGCGCGGACACCGACGCGTTCGAGACCCTGTGAGCGCCGGCATGTCCCTGATATCCAGCCGGCACCGGAGGTTCCCGCACTGGCGGCAGGACCTCACCGCGTCCCTCGTCGTGTTCCTGGTCGCGCTGCCGCTGTGCGTGGGCGTGGCCGTCGCCTCCGGGGTCCCGGCCGAACTCGGCCTGGTCACCGGCATCGTGGGCGGCCTGGTCACCGGATTCCTGCCGGGCAGCAGCCTCCAGGTCTCCGGCCCGGCCGCCGGGCTGACCGTGCTGGTCTTCGGCGCGGTCGACCAGTACGGACTGCCCGCGCTCGGCGTGATCGTGCTCGCCACCGGGCTCGCCCAGCTCGTGATGGGCGCCCTGAAGCTGGGCCGCTGGTTCCGGGCGATCTCGCTGTCGGTGGTCGAGGGCATGCTGGCCGGCATCGGCCTGGTGCTCATCGCCGGCCAGCTCTACTCGGCCGCCGGTCTCCAGGCGCCCGCCTCCGGCATCGACAAGCTCACCGGGCTCCCCGGGGCCGCCGCCGACGCGCTGGGCAGTACCGGGGCGCTGACCTCGCTCGCCCTGGGCGCGGGCACCGTCGCGGTGATGGTGCTGTGGAAGCGGCTGCCGGGCCGGGCGCAGACCGTGCCGGGCGCGCTGGCCGCGGTCGGCCTGGCCACGGCGGTCACGGCGGCCTTCGGACTGTCGGTCGCGACCGTCGAGGTGAGCGGCCTGCTGGAGGTGATCCAGCCGCCCGGCGCCGACGCCTTCGGCGAGCTGGCGAACGTGGGCCTGCTCGGCACGATCGTCGCCTTCACGCTGATCGCCTCGGCGGAGAGCCTGTTCAGCGCCGCGGCGGTGGACCGGCTGCACAGCGGGCCGCGCACCCAGTACGACAAGGAGCTGATGGCGCAGGGCGCGGGCAACACCGTGTGCGGCGTCCTGGGCGCGCTGCCGATGACCGCGGTCATCGTGCGCAGCTCCGCCAACGTCGCCGCGGGAGCACGCACCAAGGCGTCCCGGGTGCTGCACGGGGTGTGGCTGCTGCTGTTCGCGGCGCTGCTGCCGTCCGTACTGGGCCTGATCCCGCTGCCCGCGCTGGCGGGCATCCTGGTCCACGCGGGCTGGAAGCTGATCCCGTTCCGCAGCATCCTGCCGCTGTGGCGCGACCACCGGGGCGAGGCGCTGATCCTGGTGGTCACGGCCGTCTCGATCGTCGCGGTCAACATGTTCGAGGGCGTGCTGATCGGTCTGGCCCTGTCCGTGGTCAAGACCGCCTGGGAGGCCTCGCACCTCAGGCTGGAGATCGTCGACAAGGGCGCGGGCCCCGTCCAGGCGCACCTGACCGGCAACGCGACCTTCCTGCGGCTCCCGAAGATCCTGGAGGGCCTGGAGGCGCTGCCGCAGGACCGCCCGGTCGAGCTGGACCTGTCCGGGCTGCACCACCTGGACCACGCCTGCCGCACGGCCCTGGAGAACTGGGCGGAACGGCACAGCGCCACCGGCACGGACCCGGTCAAGGTCACGGAACCGGAGAAGGCCGGGGTGTAGGAGACCGGAGTGCGGAAGACCGGCGGGTAACGGGAAGCCCGCCGCCGGGTCCCGGGCATGGCCCCGGACCCGGCGGCGGGCCTATCGTGACAGGAAGGGTGAAAACCGTCCTCCGAGTGAGGAGGTCGCCATGGTCCAGGAGCTTCTGACCGCGGCCGCCGCCGTCGGCAGCGCGGGCGTCCTCTACGTCGCCGCGGCCGCGCGGGTCGTCCGGCAGTACGAACGCGGCGTGGTCTTCCGGCTCGGCCGGCTCGCGGGTGAGGTGCGCGGCCCCGGGTTCACCATGATCGTGCCGTTCGTGGACCGGCTGCACAAGGTGAACCTGCAGATCGTCACGCTGCCCGTGCCCGCGCAGGAGGGCATCACCCGCGACAACGTCACGGTGCGGGTGGACGCGGTGGTGTACTTCAAGGTCGTGGACGCGGCCAACGCGCTGGTCCGGGTCGAGGACTACCGGTTCGCGGTCTCGCAGATGGCCCAGACCTCGCTGCGCTCCATCATCGGCAAGAGCGACCTGGACGACCTGCTGTCCGACCGGGAGAAGCTGAACCAGGGGCTGGAGCTGATGATCGACAGCCCCGCGGTCGGCTGGGGCGTGCAGATCGACCGGGTCGAGATCAAGGACGTCTCGCTGCCGGACACCATGAAGCGCTCGATGGCCCGCCAGGCCGAGGCCGACCGGGAGCGGCGGGCCCGGGTGATCAACGCGGACGCCGAGCTGCAGGCGTCGAAGGTGCTCGCGGAGGCGGCCCGGGAGATGTCCGAGACGCCCGCGGCCCTGCAACTGCGGCTGCTGCAGACGGTGGTGGCGGTGGCCGCCGAGAAGAACTCCACCCTGGTGCTGCCCTTCCCGGTGGAGCTGCTGCGGTTCCTGGAAAAGGCACAGGAGCACCCGGTCGACCACTCGGCCGGGCATCCGGTCGAGCGGTGACACGAGCTACGCGCGTGGTTCCCGGGACTCCTGGCAGGTGATAGACACGGCGGGGTCACAGTCCTGTCCGCCAGCAGGAAGGTTTCCCCATGTCCACGTCCCACAGCGCGGCGACCCGCCGCCAGGTGCTCGCCCGTACCGGAGCCCTGGGCGCAGGCATCGCCTTCACCGGCGCCCTGTCCGAACTCTTCGCCGGCACCGCCGCCGCCCAGCCCCTGGGCCACACCGGCTACGGCCCGCTCGTCCCCGACCCCGACGGACTGCTGGACCTGCCCAAGGGGTTCCGCTACCGGGTGCTGTCCCGCGAGGGCGACCGGCTGCGCTCCGGGGAGGGCCCGGTGCCGTCCAACCACGACGGCATGTCGGCCTTCCCGGGGCGTTCCTCCGGCAGACACGGCCGCACCACCCACCTGGTCCGCAACCACGAGAACCGAGCCGACGGCCGCGTCCCCGTCCCCACCGTCGAGGGCCTGACGTACGACCCGGAGGGCAAGGGCGGCTGCACGGCGCTGGAGCTGGACTCCCGCAACCACGTCCTGTCCGAGCGCGTCGCCATCGCCGGTACGGCCGTCAACTGCGCGGGCGGGCCGACGCCCTGGCACACGTGGCTGACCTGCGAGGAGACCGAGGACCGGGCCGGGACCAACGGCTACACCAAGGACCACGGCTTCATCTTCGAGGTCGACCCCGTCGACCCGCACCGCACCGGCGCGGTGCCGCTGACCGCGATGGGCCGCTTCCAGCACGAGGCGATCGCCGTGGACCCGCGGCGCGGGGTCGTGTACGAGACGGAGGACGCCTTCGAGCGGCCGTTCGGTCTCTTCTACCGCTTCCTGCCCGAGAAGCCGCTGGGCGGCCGGGGCTCGCTGCGGGCGGGCGGCAGGCTCCAGGCGATGCGGGTGCCCGGCGTGCCCGACCTGTCCTCGATCCAGGAGACGGGCGCCACCTTCGACCGTATCGAGTGGGTGGACGTCCCCGACCCGCTGGCCGACGGGACGCCGATCCGCTTCCAGGACTTCGGCCGGGGCGGCATCACCCACGCCCAGAAGCTGGAGGGCTGCTACTGGGGCGGGAGCAGCGTGTACTTCGTGTCGTCCTTCGCGCACAGCGCCGAGGGCTCGGCCGCCGACCACTACGGCCAGATCTGGCGCTACGACCCCGAGCGGCGCCGCCTGACCCTGGTGATCGTCTTCGGCCCGGACACCGACGTGCAGCTGCCGGGCGAGTCCCCGGACAACATCTGCCTGGCGCCCAGCGGCGGCCTCATGGTCTGCGAGGACGGCAACGGCGCGCAGCACGTCTTCGGCGTGACCCGGCGCGGCGAGGTGTACGCCATGGCCCGCGGCGCGCAGAACATCGGCACCGAGGAGGAGCCCGAGTGGGGTGAGTTCGCCGGTGTCACCTTCTCCCCGGACGGCGACACGATGTACGTCAACTGCTACACCCCCGGCACCACCTTCGCGGTGACGGGTCCCTGGCGCAGGTAGCGGCCGGGGTCCGAGGCGGGGCGCACCGTCCGGTCACTGAAGCCGCGGCCACGGGGTACCCGGGCCGCATGACTCAGAACGTGCAGGTCAACGGCTCGTACTGGCTTCAGACGGCACCGGGCGGCGCGCCCCGTCCGGCGCTCGCGGAGGATCTCGACGTCGATGTCGCCGTGATCGGGGCCGGTGTCGCGGGGCTCAGCACGGCCTGGGAGCTGGCGCGGGCCGGGCGGAGCGTGGCGGTCCTGGAGGCCGGGCGGGTCGCCGCCGGGGTCACCGGGTACACCAGCGCCAAGCTGACCGTCCAGCACACCCTGGTCTACGACAAGCTGCGGCGCACCCGCGGCCCCGAGGGCGCCCGGCTGTACGCCCGCTCGCAGTCCGAGGCGATCGAGCACGCCGCCGGGATCGTCGCCGAGCTGGGCATCGACTGCGACTGGGAGACCCGCGACGCGTACACGTACGTCCGCGACCCGGGCCGGGTGGACGAGGTGCGGGCGGAGGCGGCCGCCGCGAAGGAGGCGGGGCTGCCGGCGTCGTTCGTGACGGAGACCGGGCTGCCGTTCCCGGTGGCGGGCGCCGTGAAGGTGACCGGGCAGGCCCAGTTCCACCCGCTCAAGTACCTGCGGGCGCTCGCCGCGGACCTGGAGGCGCACGGCGGGCGGATCTTCGAGGACACCACCGTCCAGGGCCTGGACGAGGGCGAGCCGTGCCGGGTGAAGACGGAGGCGGGAGCGACGGTCACCGCCCGGGACGTCGTGGTCGCCACCCACTACCCCATCTTCGACCGTGCCCTGCTCTTCGCCCGTCTCTCCCCGCGCCGGGAACTGGTGGTCGCCGGGACGATCGAGGCGGACCGCGACGTGGACGGCATGTACATCACGCCGGAGGAGAACACCCGCTCGGTGCGTACCGCGCCCCTGGACGAGCCGGGCCGCCGGCTGCTCCTGGTCACCGGGGAGCACTTCACGCCGGGCACGGGCGACACCCGCGAGCGCTTCGAGCGGCTGGCCGTCTGGGCGGACGAGCACTTCCCGGGCGTCGACCGCACCCACGCCTGGGCCACCCAGGACATCGACCCCACCGACACCGTGCCGATGGCGGGCCCGCTGCACCCGGGCGCGCACCACACCTACGTCGCCACCGGCTTCGGCGGCTGGGGACTGAGCGGCGGCATGATGGCGGGCCGGCTGCTCACCGCGCAGATCACCGGCGAGGAGTGCGCCTGGAGCGGGCTGTACGACCCGCGCCGGCTGCGCACGGCGGTGCGTGAGGCGCCCGCGCTGCTCAAGACGCAGGCCGAGGTGGCCCGGCACTTCGTCGGCGACCGGCTGCGGCCCGCGCCGCCGGTGGACGCGCTGCCGCCGGGCGAGGGCGCGGTGGTGCGGGCGGGCGGCGACCGGCTCGCGGTCTACCGGGACGAGGCGGGCGCCCTGCACGCCGTCTCGCCGCGCTGCACCCACCTGGGCTGCCTGGTCGACTTCAACGCGGCCGAGCGGGCCTGGGAGTGCCCCTGCCACGGCTCCCGCTTCGCCACGGACGGCACGGTCCTGGAGGGCCCGGCCACCAAGCCGCTGGAGCAGCGGGACATCTGACGGCGGCTGGACCGGCCGGGTGAGAGCGGCGGCACGTCGACGGACGTAGTCATACAAACCGAACATCCCACTCCTACGTTCGTACGGTGATCTCTCTCGTACGACGCGCCGCCGCGCTCTGTGTCCTGGGCGCCGCCCTCACCGCCTGCGGAACCACCGGGACCGAGGTGGCCCCCCGCCCGGCACCCTCGGCCCCCGCCCCGTCCCCGTCCCCGTCCCCCTCCCGGACGCCCACGCCCACCCTCGCCCCCGGCCCCGCGGGCCTGACCCCCGTCTTCGAACACGGCCCGCGCACGGGCGGCACGAAGGGCGGCGCGCAGGACGGCAAGCTGGTCGCCCTCACCTTCGACGCCGACATGACCGCCGACCAGGGGCCGCGGGCGGCCTCGGGCGAGCGGTTCGACAACCCGGGGCTGATCGCGGCGCTGCGGGAGCTGAAGGTGCCGGCCACGGTGTTCATGACCGGCCGCTGGGCCGAGGAGTACCCGGACCAGGCCCGCTCCCTCGGCCGTGACCCGCGGTTCGAGATCGCCAACCACTCCTACAGCCACTACGCCTACACCGACGACTGCTACGGCCTGCCCACCGTGTCCGGGGACCGCATGCGCTCGGACCTGGAGCGGGCGTACACCGCCTTCGAGAAGGCCGGGGTGCCGCACCCGATGCCGTACTTCCGCTTCCCCGGCGGCTGTTACGACCAGGCGGCCCTCAAGGAGCTGTCGGCCACCGGGGTCACCGCCGTGCAGTGGGACGTGGTCAGCGGGGACGCCTTCGCCACCGACGCCGACGCGGTGACCCGGCAGGTGCTCGACGGGGTGCGGCCGGGTTCGGTGGTCGTCATGCACTGCACGCGCAGCGCCGCCCCGGTGACCGAGGAGGTGGTGCGGGCGGTGGTGCCACAGCTGCGCCGCCAGGGGTACCGCTTCGTGAAGGTCTCGGAACTGATCGGCGCCGCGAACGGGCGCGCCTGACGTCCTACGCTGGAGACATGACCAGCGACCACGACCAGGACCCGGACGGCCCCGGCTGCGAGCCCGGCGGCTACTGCCTGATCGACGCGTCCCGACCGCCGAAGGCCGAGGGCCCGCCGTATGCGGAGTGCGTGCAGTGCCGGGAGCCCACGGAGTATCCGGAGTCGTACAAGGGCATCACGCTCTGCCCGGTCTGCGAGTGGCAGGAGGCGCAGCGCACCGCCTGCTCAGGCTGACGGCCCGCGCGAGCCGAGCGCACAGGCCGCGGCGACCGCGGCCACGGCGACGACCGCCGCCCCGGCCAACGGCAGCAGCGGCAGCGGGACATCGCCCGACCTCGACCCGGCGACCAGGTCGCTCACCGCCGCCCGCGCCGGGGAGCCCGACGCCACCAGCGCGAGCAGGGCCGCCAGCAGCAGGGCGGGGACCGCGCGCCCGGGCGAGCGCAGCACCGGCCAGGCGGTGAGCGCGCCGACGGCGGTGCCGAGCAGGGCGCACGCCAGCGCGGCGAGCAGCCCGGCGCCGGCCGCCGGGAGCGGGGGCACGCGCGTTCCGTGACCGGTGCTGACGGGATCACTGATCAGCGTCACCGCGACGGTCGCCGTCGCGCCCAGGACGATCGCGGCGGCCAGTGCGACGAGCACGGGGGCCAGGTGGGCCCGCACGGGACCGCGCGCCGCCGACACACACCCGCGCGCGGCGGCCGGCTCGGACGTGACGCAGATCCGCACCAGCCAGGCCGCGACCGGGAGCAGCACGGCCGCCGCCCAGCCCAGCGAGTCGAGCACCGGCTGCCCGCCCTGGACGCCGATGCCGAGCGCGGCGGCGTACAGGACGACGGGCGGCAGCCAGCGCTGGGAGCGCAGCAGGAGGGCCGTCTGGTAGCGCAGGAGGGCGGTCATCGGTGGTCCTCGGGGGTGTGCACGCGCACCACGTGCCAGGGCGGCCGGGCGGTCAGGAGGGTGCGCAGCAGGACGTCGGAGTGCGAGGCCGCGACGGTGAGCGTGTGGGAACCGGGGCCGGTCTCCTCCGCCGAGGCGGCCACCCGGCGGGCGTCGGCGGGCAGGGCGGCACCGGGCGGTCCCTGCACCCCGACCACGACCCGCGGCCCGTCCGGAACCGGGGTGGCCGGCCCGGTACGGCGGTGCAGGGTGCCCTCGCGCACGGTGTACACGGCGTCCGGCGCCCCGGCCAGGCGGCCCGGATCGTGGTCCACGAAGACGACGGCGCCGCCGGCCCCCGTGCGCTCGGCGACCGCCCGTTCCAGTTCCGCCCGTGCGTCGGCGTCCAGCCCGGTCCAGGCCTCGTCGAGGACCAGCAGCTCCGGCTCGGCGAGCAGCGCCTGCGCCACCGCCACCTTCTGGCTGCTGCCCTTGGACAGCCGGGTCAGCGGCGTGTCGGCGTACCCGGCGGCGCCCAGCCGCTCCAGCCACTCCCCGGCGGCACGGGCCGCCGCCCGGCGGGTCAGCCCGTGGACGGTGCCGAGGTGGGTGAGGTACCGCGCGGCGGTGAAGGGCAGGGCGGGCGGGAAGCGTTCGGGGACGTAGGCCGTGCGCGGGCGGCCGGTGACGCGGCCCTCGGTGGGGGCGTCGATCCCGGCGAGCAGGCGCAGCAGGGTCGACTTGCCGGTGCCGTTGGCGCCCTCGACGCGGACGAGGGAACCGGGTTCCACGCCCAGGTCGACCCCGCGCAGCACCCAGGGGCCGCGGAGGCCGTAGCGGCGGCCCACGCCGTCCAGCCGTAGCTCGGGTTGCATGGGGGTCATACTCTCGCGGCCGGGAGGCCCGGCGGGTCCGGGCCGGGAACTTGGCAGACTGTAGGGCGTGAGCAACGATCCGACGACGCCCGTCCCCGCCCCCACCCCCGACGCACCCGTGCCCGACAGTCCCTTCCGTCCCGAGCCCGGCGACCGCGACCTCGCGCCGCAGTTCGTGCTCCCGCTGGTGGTGCGCATCGAACGGGCGGCGCCGCCGTCCCGTACCGACGCGCTGGAGACCGCGGCCCGGGCGGTGCTGGTGATGCTGGGCGACGAGCGCTCGACCGGTGACGGCGAGTGGGCGCGGGCGATGCGGGACTGGCAGGACGCCCGCATCCGCAAGGTCGTGCGGCGGGCCCGCGGCGCGGAGTGGCGGCGCGCCGAGGCGCTGCCCGGCATCACGGTCACCGGCAAGAGCGCCGAGGTGCGGGTCTTCCCGCCGGTCCCGCTGGACGGCTGGCCCAAGGACCTGGCCCGTCTCCAGGTCTCCGGCACCGACCTCGACGACCCCGAGCCGCCGGCCGGTGCCGACCCCGGCGCGCCGGTGCTCTGGCTGAACCCGGACCTGGAGATGTCGGCGGGCAAGGCGATGGCCCAGGCCGGTCACGGCGCTCAGCTCGCCTGGTGGGAGCTGTCCGAGGACGAGCGCACGGCCTGGCGCGACGCGGGCTTCCCGCTGTCGGTGCGCACCGCGGACCCGGCCCGCTGGACCGGCCTCACCACCGGCGGCCTGCCGGTGGTGCGCGACGCGGGGTTCACGGAGATCGCCCCGGGCTCGTGCACGGTGGTGGCGGACCACCCGGCGCTGCGGCGGTAGGAACCCCGGGGTGCCGAAAGCTCAGATGTTGCTCTGAACAAGCCGCCTCGGGGGTTCGCCCCGGGCGGGGTGGGCGATACCCCCGACATGTGCGCTGGAGGGGAGGCAACCATGGAGCGCTTGGCACCGCTGGGCACCGGTATCGGGTGGCGGCCGGAGATCGCGGACGTCGTCGAGGGGATGCCCGGCATCGACTGGGTCGAGGCCGTGTCCGAGAACCTGTGTCCCGGGCACCTGCCGGACTCGCTGCTGCGGCTGCGCGAGCGCGGGGTGACCGTCGTGCCGCACGGGGTCTCGCTCGGGCTCGGCGGCGCGGACCGGCCGGACCCGGGGCGGCTGGCGGCGCTGGCCGAACGCGCGCAGGTCCTGGGGTCGCCGCTGGTCACCGAGCACATCGCGTTCGTGCGGGCGGGCGGCCCGCTGACCGCGTCGCCGCGGATGGAGGCGGGACATCTGCTGCCCGTGCCGCGCACCCGGGACGCCCTCGACGTGCTGTGCGAGAACGTCCGCATCGCCCAGGACGCGCTGCCCGTGCCGCTCGCCGTGGAGAACATCGCCGCGCTGGTCTCCTGGCCGGACGAGGAGCTGACGGAGGGGCAGTTCCTGTACGAGCTGGCCGACCGGACCGGCGTGCGGCTGCTGATCGACGTGGCGAACCTGCACACCAACCACGTCAATCTGGGCGAGGACCCGGCCCGGGCGCTCGGCGAACTGCCCCTGGAGGCCCTCGCCTACGTCCATGTCGCGGGCGGTTTCGAGCGGGACGGCGTCTGGCACGACAGCCACGCCCACCCCGTTCCGCGGCCGGTGCTCGACATCCTGACCGACCTGGCCTCGCGCGTCGCACCGCCGGGCGTGCTGCTGGAGCGGGACGAGAACTTCCCCGGCGGCGACGAGTTGCACGGCGAGGTGGAGGCGATCCGCACCGCCGTGCAGCAGGGGCGGGCGGCCCGTACGGCGGCGGCCGGCAGCGGGATCGCCGCCCGCACCTCGCCCGCCGGCAACGACGCAGGCTCCGGCGCCGACGACGCCGTACGGCAGCGGCTCGGGCTGGCGCAGGCCGCGCTGCTGTCGGCGCTGGTCGCGGGGACACCGGCGCCCGAGGGGTTCGACCGGGTGCGGCTGGGGGTGCAGGCCCGGGCGCTGGCCGGGAAGCGGGCCGACGTGGTCGCGAAGGTCGCGCCCGAACTGCCGGTGATCCTGGGGACGCGGTACCGGCCGGCCTTCCTCGCCTACGCCCAGACCCGCCCGATGACCGGGGGCTACCGCCGGGACGCCCTCGACTTCGTCGCGCACGTGCTGCGGACGGCGGCCCGGGACGAGGAGCCGGTTGCGCGGCGGGAGTTGCGGGAGTGGTGGCTGGAACGGTCGGGTCCGGTGCCGCGGTCGACGCGTCCCGGGGTCCGTCTGGCCCGTGCGACCAGGCGCGTTCTGCTGCGCCGCTGAACCGCGGGCGCACCCGGGCGGACATCCTCAAACGGAACGTCACATACCCACAACGCTACGTCCCGGAATGTGAACAGGGCATGGCGCAGGCGAAAGCGCTTGGCATAGAAGTACGGCATGTTCTGGGTCCTTTTCCTCCTGTCGGCCTGGGCCGTCGCCGGCCTCGCGTGCCTGCGGCTGTGCCTGGCCGCCGTGCGCGCGGCGGCCGTCGAACCGCGCGCCGCCGTCGCTGACCACACGCTGACGCTGTACGAGGCGGCGTTCCTGTCCGGCGGCCCGCGGCGGGTGGCCGACCTGACGCTGGTCTCGATGGCACGCCAGCGCCGGCTGCTGCTCGCCCACACCGGCTGGGCGACCGTCGTCGACCCCTGCGGCCGGGACGACATGGAGCGCTCGGTCATCGGGGCGATAGGGCCCGGGGGGCAGTCGCGGATAGCGCCGGTACGGGCCGCCGCGGCCGCCGCCGACGCGGTACGGAGCCTGGCCGACCGGCTGGTCGGAGCGGGTCTCGCGCTGCCCGAGGGCGGCGCCGGTGGCGTCGCGGCCGGGGTGCGGCGGGTGCGGGTCGCCGCGGTGAGCGTGTGCGCGCTGGGCCTGGTCGCCCTGGCGCTGCCGCTGCCCGCCACCGAGCCGCGGCTGCTCATCGCCCTCTGGTTCGCGCTGCCGCTCGCCCTGACGCTCGGGTGCCTCGCCATCACCCGGATGGAGATCCACCCGTACTCGCGCTGGGCCTCCCCCGCCGGGCAGCGGCTGGTCGGCGCCCTCGTCCGGCAGGCCGACGGCACGGCGGACGACCGGACCTTCCTCACCTCCGTCGCGGTGCGCGGCGTGCACGCGATCGGCGAACCGGACCTGCGCGCGGCCTTCGCCCACCGCGAGAAGCATGCCGGGGACCACTGGGAGCGCCAGGCCTGAGACGCCGGGGGCGCACGGAGGCACTCGGCGGCGACACCCGCGGGCGGTGCTTGCCCCGCCCGGCCGGTGAACGAAACATCCCTTGTGTCACTCCCCGTGCCACCGAAGGGATACGCGATGCGAGCTGCCGCCCTCTACTCGGCCGCCGGGTCCTTGCTGCTGCTGACCGCCCTCGCCGTCGCCCCGGCCCGGGCGGCGCACGAGGCCGGGCCCGGGTCCGCCGAGGCGCGCGGTACCGAGGTGGCCGCCCGGCGCGCGGCGGCGGCCGGGATCGAGTTCGGCAGCTGCCCGAAGGCGGCGGAGCTGCCGGCCGGCCTGCGCTGCGGCACCGTGTCCGTGCCGCTGGACTACGCCCAGCCCGACGGGAAGCGGATCGAGCTGACCGTCAGCCGGATGCGGGCCACCCACAAGGACCCGGAGGACGCCGGGCGCGAGGTCCCCGGCCGGGGCGCCCTGCTCTACAACCCCGGCGGCCCCGGCGCGTCCGGGCTGTACTTCCCGCTGGTGGGCATGGTGCCCGAGTGGAAGCGCATCGCCGCCGCCTACGACCTCGTCGGGTACGCCCCGCGCGGGGTCGCCCCCTCCGCCCCGCTGTCCTGCCAGGACCCCGGGGACTTCTTCAAGGGGCCCCGGCCGGCGCCGGCGCGGCCCTCGGACGCGTACAAAAAGCAGCGCGCCGCCGAGGCCGAGGCGTACGCACGCGGCTGCGCGGAGCGCGGCGGGGACGGCCTGCGGCACTACCACTCGCTCAACAACGCCCGCGACCTGGAGGTCCTCCGCGCCGCGCTGGGCGAGCGGCGGCTCACGTTCATGGGCGCGTCGTACGGCACCTATCTCGGCGCGCTGTACGCCGAGCTGTTCCCCTCGCACGTGCGGCGGATGGTGTTCGACGCGGTGGTCGACCCCGACCCCGAGCGGATCTGGTACCGCAACAACCTGGAGCAGTCGGAGGCGTTCGAGGACCGCTGGGACGACTTCAAGGAGTGGGTCGCCGGGCACGACGACGTGTACGGGCTCGGGGACCGGCCGCGGAAGGTGCAGGACGCCTACGAGGAGGCGAGCGCGCGGCTGGCGGCGGAGCCCGCGGGCGGGACGGTGGGGCCCGCGCAGTTGCAGGGCGCGATGCTGAAGGCCGGGTACTACGACGACTACTGGCCGCACCGCGCCGAGGCGCTGTCGGCGTACCTGAAGGGCGATCCGCAGCCGCTGATCGACCAGGCGGGGACGCGGACCGCGGAGGGCGCGGCGGGGGCGGAGAACTCCAACGCCGTGTACACCGCCGTCGAGTGCAACGACGCGCCCTGGCCGACGGACTTCGCGGTCTGGGACCGGGACAACACCCGGCTGGCCCGGCGGGCGCCGTTCGAGACCTGGGACAACGTGTGGACGAATCTGCCGTGCGCCTACTGGCGGGCGCCGCGGCAGCGGCCCCTGGACGTGCGCACGGCGCCGGGTGAGCTGCCGCCGACGCTGATCCTGGCCGCCGAGCGGGACGCGGCGACGCCGTACGAGGGCGCGCGGGAGCTGCGGCGGCGGCTGGCGGGCTCGGTGCTGGTGACCGAGCGGGACGCGGGGACGCACGGCATCGCGGGCGGCCCCAACGCCTGCGTCAACGGCCACCTGGAGGCGTACCTGCTGGAGGACCGCCTCCCGGCGCGGGACACGTCGTGCGCCCCGCGCCCGGAGCCGAAGCCGAGGCAAGCCACGGCACCGAAGGCCTGACTAAGCCAGCCCGGCGACCAGCTCGCCGATGTCCTTGCGGCGCCCCGTGAAGAACGGGATCTCCTCGCGGACGTGGCGGCGGGCCTCGGAGCCGCGCAGGTGGCGCATGAGGTCGACGATGCGGTGCAGTTCGTCGGCCTCGAAGGCGAGGATCCACTCGTAGTCGCCCAGCGAGAAGGAGGCGACCGTGTTGGCGCGCACGTCCGGGTAGCCGCGGGCCATCTTGCCGTGGTCGGCGAGCATGCGGCGGCGGTCCTCGTCGGGCAGCAGGTACCAGTCGTAGGAGCGCACGAACGGGTAGACGCTGATGTAGTCGCGCGGCGTCTCGTCGGCCAGGAAGGCCGGGATGTGCGAGCGGTTGAACTCGGCGGGGCGGTGCAGCGCCATGTTCGACCAGACCGGCTCCAGCGCGCGGCCGAGCTTGGTGCGGCGGAAGAGGTTGTACGCCTCCTGGAGCTGGTCGGCGGTCTCGGCGTGCCACCAGATCATCAGGTCGGCGTCGGCGCGCAGACCGGACAGGTCGTAGGTGCCGCGGATCGTCACGTCCTTGGCGGCGAGCTGGTCGAACAGCTCCTGGACCTCGTCGGCGTACCCGGCACGGTCCTCGGGGAGGGTGTCCTTGAGCTTGAACACGGACCAGAGGGTGTAGCGGATGACCTCGTTGAGGTCCTTGGCCAGCTTGCCCTTGTTCGGGATCCGCTCGGCGGCGGGGGTGGAGGCGTCGTCACTCATGGCCCTATTCTCCCGCTCCGCCGTGCAGGCTCTGCACCGGGTGGGCGGTGAGCTGCTCCACACCGCGCAGGTCGCCCCGGATCTGGTCGGCGGCGGCGTAGGCGCTGGCGATGCTCGCCGGGATGCCGACGCCGTCGTAGGCCGCGCCGCACACCGCGAGCCCGGGGAGTTTCGCGACGTGCTCGCGGACCCGGGCCACGCGCGCGTGGTGACCGACGGGGTACTGCGGCAGGCCGTCCTGCCAGCGGGTGACGCGGGTGGCGACCGGCTCGGCGGTCAGCCCGGTGGCCTCGGCGAGGTCGTGCCGGGAGACGGCGACGAGGCCCGCGTCGTCGCGGCCGAGGATCTCCGTGTCGCCGTACCGGCCGACCGAGGCGCGCAGGACGACCAGGTCCGGGTCCTCGTCGGCGATCCAGCCCCACTTGCGGGAGGCGAAGGTGGACGCCTTGATGGTGTGCCCGTCGACCGGCGGCACGAGGAAGCCGCTGCCCTCGGGGAGCGCGGCGGCCTCCGAGCGGCGGTAGGCGAGGGTGATCAGGGCCATCGAGGCGTACTCCACCGCGGACAGCTCGGCCGCGGCGGCGGGCGCCTCGGCGCGCAGCAGCCCGGCGGCGGGCCCGGCCGGGACGGCGACGACGACCGCGTCGGCGTGCAGCACCCGGTCGCCGGCGACGATCCGCCAGCCGTCGGACGCGGTGCGGCGCAGCTCGGTGACGGGCGCGCGGGTGACGATCTCGCCGCCGCGCGCGCGGACCGAGTCGGCGACGGCGGGCGGCAGGGTGCCGATGCCGCCCTCGATGCCCATGAACACCGGGCCGCTGGGCGGTGAGGTGGCCGTGCGGCCCTGGAGGGCGCGGACCGCCTCGGTGAGGGAGGTGTGGGTGCGGGCGGCCTCGAAGAGCTGGGGTACGGCCGAGCGCAGGGAGATGCGGTAGGCGTCGCCCGCGTAGACGCCGCCCAGCAGGGGTTCGACGAGGCGGTCGACGACCTCGCGGCCCAGCCGCGCGGCGACGTACTCCCCCACCGCCACGTCGTCGCCGACCTCGGTGCGGGGCAGCTCGGCGTCGCGCTCGATGCGGGCGAGCCCTTCCTCGGAGAGCACGCCGGACAGGGCGGCCGCGGTGCCGGGGACGCCCATGACGTGGCCCTTGGGCATGGGGCGCAGGGCGCCGCGGGTCCACAGCGAGGCCGACGCGGTGGACGGCGGCTGGAGGCGGCCGGCGAGTCCGGCGGCGCGGGCCAGGCCGACGGCCTCGGGGCGGCGGGCCAGCATCGACTCGGCGCCGAGGTCGACGCGTACTCCGGCGATCTCGCCGGGCAGCAGCTTGCCGCCGACGCGGTCGGACGCCTCCAGGACGGTCACCCGGGCGCCGCCCTCCAGGAGGCGGTGGGCGGCGGCCAGTCCGGCGATGCCGGCTCCGACGACGACTACGTGTCCGGGTCCCGCTTCCGGTGGGAACTCACCCGTTGGGGTCTCGCTTGCGCTCATGACCCCAGCGTCTCAGACGTCACCGACGGTCCCGCGAGTCCGGACCGTGATCTCTTCGGAACCGTTCCGCGCCGTCGTGCGGGCCCCCGCGCGCGTCGTAGTGACATCAGTCGCTACGACCCCGGGGGGTACCCACGATGCAGACACGACGGGCAACGACGAGAAAGTGCCTGCCGCCCGCCCGCGCCCTGGCCGGCCTGCTGCTGGTCACGGCGCTCGCGCTCACCGGCTGCAGCGCGTCGGACTCCGGGTCGGACGCGGGCGGCGGAGCCAAGGCGGCCGCGCCGCAGGAGGGGGCGCGGGCGGAGGGCTCGCAGGCCGACGGCAAGGCGGGCGCGGCCGGTGAGGCCGGCACCGGCGCGAGCGCCCCGCCGAAGCTCGCCCCGGCCCACATCATCCGCACCGTCTCGCTGAGCGTCCAGGTCGAGGACACGCCCAAGGCGCTCGCCGCGGCCCGCACGGCCACCGAGGACGCGGGCGGTTACGTCGGTGACGAGTCCACCACCCGGGACGCGGAGGGCCACGAGCGGACCGAGGTGACGCTGCGGGTGCCCGTGGAACGGTACGAGGACGTGCTCGACGAGCTGGCGGGCGCCGGGAAGCTGCTCAGCCGCAAGGCGAAGGCCGAGGACGTCACCGACCAGGTGGTGGACGTGGACAGCCGGGTGAAGTCGCAGCGCGCCAGCGTGGCCCGGGTGCGCGAGCTGATGGACCGGGCGACGGAGCTGGACGACGTGGTGACCCTGGAGGGCGAGCTGAGCACCCGCCAGGCGGAGCTGGAGGCGCTGCTGGCCCGGCAGGCGGCCCTGAAGGACCGCACCAGCCTGGCCACCATCACCCTGTCGCTGTCGGAGACGCCGATCAAGCACGTCGAGAAGAAGGACGACGAGGACCCCGGGTTCCTGGACGCCCTGGCCGGGGGCTGGGACGCCTTCGTGACGATGCTGCGCTGGCTTGCGGTGGTGCTCGGCGCCGTGCTGCCGTTCGCCGCGGTGGCGGCGCTGCTCGTGCTGCTGTGGCTGCGGGTCGTACGCCCCCGGCTGCCGCGCCGCCCGGCACCGGCGGCGGCACCGCGCGGGGCGGCGGCGCCCGGTGCGGAGGGCGGCGGCGAGGACTGAAGTGCCCCGCCCGCGTAGCGTGTTCGCATGAGCATGGGCAAGAGCACCGGCACCGATACCGGCACGGGCGCCGCGGGCGGTACGAGGGAGCGGCTGGTCGTCGTCGGCGGCGACGCGGCGGGGATGTCCGCGGCGTCCCAGGCGCGCCGGCTGCGGGGCCCGGACGAGCTGGAGATCGTGGCGTTCGAACGCGGCCACTTCAGCTCGTTCTCGGCCTGCGGCATCCCGTACTGGGTCGGCGGCGACGTGACCGGCCGGGACGCGCTGATCGCGCGCACGCCCGAGGAGCACCGGGCCCGGGACATCGACCTCAGGATGCGCACCGAGGTCACGGAGATCGACGTGGCCGCAGGGCGGGTCCGCGCGCGCGACGTCGATTCGGGGACGGAGTCCTGGACGTCGTACGACAAGCTGGTGATCGGGACCGGGGCGCGGCCGGTCCGGCCGGAGCTGCCGGGCATCGACGCGCCCGGGGTGCACGGGGTGCAGACGCTGGACGACGGGCAGGCCCTGCTGGACACGCTGGCCGGCACGGGTGGCCGGCACGCGGTGGTCGTCGGCGCCGGGTACATCGGCGTGGAGATGGCCGAGGCGCTGATCAACCGGGGCTACGAGGTGACGGTCGTCAACCGCGGCCGGGAGCCGATGGCCACGCTCGATCCCGACATGGGCCGCCTGGTGCACACGGCCATGACGGGCCTCGGCATCACCATGGTGAACGACGCCGCGGTCACCACGGTGCTGACCGGGGACGACGGCCGGGTCCGGGCGGTGGCGACGGAGGACGCCGAGTTCCCGGCGGACGTGGTGGTGCTCGGCATCGGCGTACGGCCCGAGACGGGGCTCGCCCGGGCCGCGGGGCTGCCGCTCGGCGCGCACGGCGGACTGCTGACCGATCTGGCGATGCGGGTGCGCGGCCACGAGAACATCTGGGCGGGCGGCGACTGCGTGGAGGTGCTCGACCTGGTCTCCGGACAGGAGCGGCACATTCCGCTGGGCACCCACGCCAACAAGCACGGGCAGGTCATCGGCACCAACGTGGGCGGCGGCTACGCCACCTTCCCGGGTGTGGTCGGCACGGCGGTCAGCAAGGTCTGCGACCTGGAGATCGCGCGGACCGGCCTCAGGGAGAAGGACGCGCTGCGGGCCGGGCTGCGGTTCGTGACGGCGACCATCGAGTCCACCAGCCGCGCGGGCTACTACCCGAACGCCTCCCCCATGACCGTGAAGATGCTGGCCGAGCGGCGCACCGGGCGGCTGCTGGGGGTGCAGATCGTCGGCCGTGAGGGCGCGGGCAAGCGGGTCGACATCGCCGCGGTGGCCCTCACGGCCGGGATGACGGTCGAGCAGATGACCGCGCTGGACCTCGGCTACGCGCCGCCCTTCTCGCCGGTGTGGGACCCGGTGCTGGTGGCCGCGCGCAAGGCGGCCAGGGAGGTCGAGCGGCAGCGCTGAGGGGGCGCCGCCGGTCAGCCCGTTCCGTTGATGCGGTCGATGGCCTGCCGCGCCTGCTCGGCCGGGGGCCGGGACGGCAGGGAGGACACCGAGGCCGGACCGGTCGCCGGCACCGGGGCGGTCACCGCGGGCGGCTGCTCGCCGGCCGGCCTGGCGTGCGACGCGGCCCGCGCGGAGCGCAGCCGGTGGCTCACCGCCTCGTCCAGCGTCACCGGGCGCTGTGTCTGCGCGGCCAGCCGTCCCGCCTCCTGGCCGAGCCGGGCGACGTCCTCCCAGGGCAGCCGCAGGACGAGGGCGACCTCGGCCTCGCCGTCGGGCAGGGCGTGCATCGCCGGAGCCGGTGTGACCCGTTCGTTCATCGCCTGATCCTCACGTCGTCCCCGCGCCCCGCCTTCCCCGGGCCGCGGGCGGTTGAGAGGGCATACGTACACACGGACGGGGGTGTTCAACGGGGCGGACCGGTTCATGGTGCGCCGGGCGGGCAGTAGTGTCTCGTGGTCATCCCCGTCCATGACGTGAACCCGGCGCGCCGCACCCCGTGGGTGACGTACGCCCTGATCCTCGCCAACGTCCTGGTGTTCCTGTTCACGCCCGGCATGACCGGGTCCGCGTCGGGCGACGGCAGCCTGGTGCAGATGTGCGACCTCCAGGCGTTCCTGGACCACTGGGCGGCGGTGCCGCAGGAGCTGCTCCAGCACCGGATGCCCCGCCTGGTGCCCACCGGCGCCGTCGGGGTCGGCCCGCAGGGGCCCGGCTGCGTGGTCGCGCCGCCGGGCTACGACAAGTCGCCGGAGCTGAGCGTGCTGACGGCGATGTTCCTGCACGGCGGCTGGCTGCACCTGCTGGGCAACATGCTCTTCCTGTGGATCTTCGGCAACAACGTCGAGGACCGGATGGGCCACGTCCCCTTCCTGCTGTTCTACGGCGTCTGCGGCTATGCGGCGACCTACGGCTTCGCGCTCCTCAACGCCGACTCGGCCGCCCCGCTGATCGGCGCGTCCGGGGCGATCGCCGGGGTGCTGGGCGCCTATCTGGTGCTGTATCCGAGGGCCCGGGTCTGGGTGCTCGTGCCCTTCCTGATCTTCCTGCCGCTGCGGCTGCCGGCCTGGCTGGTGCTGGGCTTCTGGTTCGGCCTCCAGGCGGTCTACTCCTCCGGCGGTGCCGTGTCCGACGCGGGCACCGTGGCGTACGTCGCCCATGTCGTCGGCTTCGTCGTCGGCATGCTGATCGCCTGGCCGCTGCGGCGGGGCACCCCGCCCCCGCCCGAGCCGCGCGGGCTGCTGTTCGGCCGGCGGGCGCGGCCCGGGTGGTGAGCGGCGGGCGGGGTGGGCTCAGGCGGGCGTCGCCTCGCTCTGCGCGACGGGGGCCGGGGCGGTCCAGCGGATGCGGGTGCTGCACAGCGCGACGGCGCCCGCCGACGCGGCCACGGCGCCCATGCCCCACGCCAGGCTGCTCGCCCCGGCGATGAAGCCGATGAGCGGCGGCCCGGCCAGCAGCCCCGTGGTGCCCATGGCGGCGACCAGCGTCAGCGCGTCCGAGCCCTGCCGGGCGGCGGCGGCGTAGACGCAGGGGGTCACGGCGGCGATGCCCAGGCCCATGCAGGCGAAGCCGGCGAGCGCGGGTGCGACGCCGCCGCTGACCAGGGCGACGGCGAGACCGGCACCGGCCACGGCGCTGCCCAGCAGGACGACCCGGCCGTCGCCCCAGCGGCCGCGCCAGCCGTCGGCGAAGAGGCGGGCGACGACCATCATCCCGGACACCACGGCGATGCCGAGCGGGGCGAGTTCCGCCGACGCCTCGGCGACGTCCTTCAGGTAGAGGGCGGACCAGTCGTTCATGGCGCCCTCGGCGACCGTGCCGAAGACCATGGCGCAGCACATCCACAGGGTCAGGCGCGAGGGGACGGTCCAGCGGCGGCGGGCCGGCTCCGGCGCGGCGGGGGCCGGTGCGCTGCCCGGGGCCTCCGGGTCGGCGGCGGCTTCCGCGTCGGCGGGGTCCGGCCGGTCGGCCGGGGCGTCCTCGTCGAGGAGTCCGGTGCGTGCCGTGACGCCGAGTGCGGCGAGGAGGACGACGGCGGCACCGAAGTGCGCCGGGACGGATTCGGTGGCGGCGGTCATGCCGGAGGCGAGCAGGGCCGCGAGCAGGGAGCCGGCGCTGAAGACGGCGTGCAGCCTGGCCATCGTGTTGCGTTCGTGCCGTGCCTCCAGGGCCGCGCCCTGTGCGTTCATGGCCACGTTCAGACAGCCCACGAGGACCCCGTCGGCGCACATCACCAGCAGGGCCACCGGGTAGTTCGGGGCCGCCGCCAGGGCGAGCAGCAGCAGCGCCAGGCCCAGCTGGGACAGCAGGGCCAGCCGCCGCGAGCCCATCCGCCGCATCAGCCAGGCCACCGCCGGGAAGGACACCGCCGCGCCGACCCCCGCGGCCATCAGGAGCACCCCCACCTCGGCCGCGCTCAGGTCGAGGTCGGTCTTGATGGCGGGGATCCGCGCGGCCCAGGTGGCGTACTGGAAGCCGAGGGACAGGAACAGCGCGGCGATCGCCAGCTGGCCGCGCCGGAAGGGGTCGTGGAGACGGGACACGCGCAATCAGCTCACTTCGCGCAGGGTGCGGGCGGGCGGGGAGAGGGACGGGCGGGCACCGGTCTGCCGGGCGGCCGTCACCGGCCTGGACATGTAGACGGCGCCGCCGCCGTACGCACCGGCGGGCACCACTCCCGGTTCGGCGACGAAGCCGCGCGCCGACCAGAACGGCTCGGTGCCGCCCACGGCGACCAGGGAGATCCGTTCGTCCCCGCGCGCCCGTGCGGTGGCGGTGAGGTGGTGCAGGAGGCGCCGCGCGACTCCCCTGCGGCGCAGCCCCGGTGCGACGACGATGTCGTGGAGGTGGAGGTTCCCGGGCCCGGACGCGGGCGGCCCGCCCGGCGGCCCCTCCGTCCGCGTCAGGTCCGGGTAGCGGTGCGGCGGATAGGGCAGCGCGAGCAGGTAACCGGCCGTACGGGCGCCGACGTCCGCCACGAAGCAGGTGTCCGGTGACGCCGCCGCCCGGGACTGGAGCGCGGCCCGGCCCTCCGACAGGCCGAGGCCGGTGTAGGCGTCCCGCTCCAGCGCCACGACCGCGTCCCAGTCCCCGGCGGCGAGGGGGCGCACGCGCACGGTCTCAGTCATCGGCGGCGCTCCCCTCCGGGCGGCCCGCGAAGGCGTACGGGAGCGGGGCGAAGCCGTTGAAGCCCTGGGTGGTGTAGCTGGTCGCGTAGGCGCCGCTGGACAGCACCCAGACCGGGTCGCCGGACGCCAGCGCCTCGGGCACCGGGACCAGCCCCTCCTCGTGGGAGTAGGCGTCGTCGCTGTCGCAGCTGGGTCCGGCGACGACGGCCGGGACGTACGGGCCGTCCGGGTGGCCGGGGAAGACCAGCCGGTACTGCAGGGCGTCCATCTCGTACAGGCCGTTGAACTTGCCGCAGCTCAGGTAGAGCCAGTGCTGCCGTTCGCCGTTCGCGGCCCGGCGCCGGGTGAGGCGGGCGACGTGGGCGCGGATCGCGCCGTGGTCGGCGACCAGGTGCCGCCCGGGTTCGACGACGAACTCCAGGGGGCCGCCGTGGATCCGGCGCAGTTCGTCCATGCCCTCCCTGATCACCGCGAAGATCTTGTCCAGCGGCGGGTCGAGCGGGATGCCGCGCCGGTCGCGGTAGCCGAGCGCGGGCAGGCCGCCGCCGAGGTTGACGTGGTCGACGCGGATGCCGCGCCGGCCGAGGGCGCGCAGCACCTCGCCCAGGTCCTCCACGGCGCCGTGCCAGGCCTCGCCGGTCATCTGCTGGGAGCCGACGTGCACGGACAGGCCTGCCGGTACCAGCCCGGCGTCCCGGGCCGCGGCCAGCACCTGGACGGCGTCGCCGGGCGGGCAGCCGAACTTGTTGCTCAGTCCCCACACCGCGCCCGCCCCGCCGGTCGCCACCCGGCAGAACACGCGGGCGCCGGGGGCGTGGGCGGCGAGGGCGGCCACGTCCTGGAGGCTGTCGGTGGCGAAGGTGCGCACGCCGAGCCGGTACGCCTCGGCGATGTTCCGGTCGGACTTGACGGTGTTGCCGTAGTGCACGCGCCCGGCGGGCACCCCGGCCCGCAGCGCCTGCTCGATCTCGCCGGGGCTGGCCGCGTCGGCGCCGGCGCCCCGGCGGGCGAGGGCGGCGATCACCTCGTCGACCGGGCAGGCCTTCGTCGCGAACCGCACCTGTACGCCGGGCAGTTCGCGGCGCAGCGTGTCGTGGCGCCGCTCGATGCCGGCCAGGTCGTACACGAGCCGGTCCTCGGTGGCGGCGGCGAGGGCGGCGGCCAGGGGTGCGCTGAGGTCCGCGGCCGTCACCGCGCTCACCGGGGCTGTCCCGCGGGCGGCGGGACGGGGGTGGCCCGGGCCGCGGCCACCATCGGCTCCCACGCCTCCGTCAGCAGCGCGAAGTCGGTCATGTCGCCGCGCGCCTCGTCGAGCAGCCGGGCGCGGCGGCCGGCCAGGAGGTCGGCGAACTCGGCGTACCGGCCGCCGAGCCGGCGGTACGCGGTGTCGAGGGCGTCGAGCCGGCGGACGTTCTCCGCGGTGTCCAGGCCGGTGCTCTCGCGGGCCAGGGCGGCGACGGCGGCGGGCCGGGCCCGGCCGTGCTCGTCCAGCAGCGTGTCGCCCGCCTCGGCCATGCGGTCGTAGACGTGGTGGAAGTAGAGCATCGACAGCAGGAACTTGGCCCAGCGCGTCTGGTAGGCGAGGAAGCCGGGGCCCGTCCGGCGTTCGCCGGTGTAGTAGTTGACGATGTTCCGGTTGTGCAGCACGCCCGGCAGCCGGGCGTCGTGCACGAGGTGGATGAGGAAGTAGTCGCTGCCGATGGTGTCCCGGGCGGGCGGCAGCGGCACGCGTTCGCTGACCGTCGGGCCGTGGAAGGCGATGTTGCACATGTCCACGCGCATCGGGTCGACCACCGTCAGCAGCGAGCGGTCCGCCGCGAAGGGCTCGGTGCCCGCGCCGGTGAAGGACTCCTCGACCAGTGCGCGCTTCTGCTCGGCGGACCAGCCCTCGGGCGCCCACAGGGAGACGACGTCGTGGTAGACAGCGGGGTCGGCGTCCCGTATCTGCGCGATGTCGACGGACAGTTCGCCCACGAAGGAGCTGCCGACCATGGCGACCCGCCGCCGCAGGAGGTCGTCCGGGAGGGCGACCGGCTCGGTGACGCGTGCCGCGGCGTCCGCGGCGCGTTCGCCCAGCGACAGCAGCTCGTGGTGGACGGGGAAGACCGTACGGCCGTCCACGCGCTGGTAGCGGCTGTCGGAGTCCCTGCGGTGGACGGACTCGCAGCCGAGCGCGGCCGCGATCAGGAAGGCGCGGTTGGTGCAGGCGCCGTAGGACAGTCCGTCGGGGAGCATCAGGTCGAGGAGCAGTTCGGGCTTGGCGCTGCCGGAGCGTGCCGTGACCCGGGCCAGGAAGTCGCGCTGGGCGGCCTCGTCGAGGTGGTGGGCGGTGATCCGGGGGTGCGCCGGCAGGCGCCGTAACGCGGCGGCGTGGGCGGCGCGGTCCGCGGGCGGGCAGGAGTCGAGCACCAGCAGGTGGACATCGATGTCGAAGTGGTCGGCGGCGTAGGCGGCTTCCGCGCCGAGGGCCGCGACGGTGTCCGGGCAGTGCCGGTTGGTGGGCAGGGTCAGGCAGATGCTGCGCATGCGCCGTCCCCGGTGGCCTCGTGTCCGTCGCTGCCGTCGGTGCCGGGGTGCCAGGACTTCAGGCCCAGCAGCTTGGCGCCGAGTTCGGTCAGTTCGGCGGGGCCGTAGCGCTCGGACTCGTGCCGGTGGGCGTCGCCGAGGAGGGTGGCGTTCCAGTCGGGGGTGGCCAGGGTGCGCCAGGAGTCGATCCGGGAGTCGCGCAGGGTGCGGTGGGTCTCCAGCGCGGGCATCATCGACAGGTACTGCACCGCGCGCACGCCCTCGCCGGAGACGTTGGGGGCGACGCCGTGGGCCAGCAGGCCGTTCCAGATGAGCAGGTCGCCGGCCTCCAGGTCGGGCCGTACGACGGGCATGTCCTCGCGGTCGATCGCGGGCCGGATGGGGTCGCGGTCGTCGGGCTGGAGGGCCTTCCAGCGGTCGAAGCGCCGGAACAGCTCGGGGCAGCACTGGAAGCCGCCGTGGTCGGGCTTGGTGTCGTTGAGCGCGATGATGCCCTGGACGCGCTGCGGCAGGACACCGAGGGAGGTGTCGACGTCCCAGTGCAGCTCGATGTCGAAGCCGCGGTCGGGCTTGTCGATGAGCGCGCGGTCGCGGTTGCCCACGTTGGGCGGGTTAAGGTTGAGCCGGTCCAGGGTGACCCACAGCTCCTCGCAGTCCCACACGTCGACGAAGGCGTCGTAGACGCGCTGCGTCTGGCGGCTGTCCCAGATGAGCTGGTGGTGGTAGGCCTCGACGAAGCCGTAGATGTGCAGTTCCCGGTCGAGGTCGGAGCGGTACTCGCGGTCCTGGTACCAGGTGTCGGGGCGTTCGGGGTCCAGGCCCTGGAACTCCCAGGCGAAGTCGAGCAGTCGGCGTGCGGAGTCGGCGGGTATCGCCTCCTTCACGACGACGTAGCCGTACGTCTGCCAGTGGGCGAAGTCCTCCTCGGACAGCACCCGCAGCGGACGTGTCTTGTCGAGGTCGCGCAGCTGGGTGCGGGCCAGGTAGGTGTCGGCGTCCGCACTGAAGTAGGGCAGGTCCGACGGGGCTCGGTGGAGGTAGGAATCGGGCGTCGCCATGTGGTGCTCCAGCTCCTCGCCGTCCCCCGGGCGGGCAACGGCGGTGTGTACGACGGTGGTCGGGCCGTCGCACATGAGGTCGGGTGGTGGCAGCGGGGCCCGCTCGCGGCACGGGGCGGCGGCGGGGCGAGGTCCGGGGTGGTCGTCACGGATGTCGTCGTACGGAAGTCGTCGCCACGGCGGGGGACTTCGCAGTCCGGCCGCGGCAGGTGCCCGGCGCGGAAACCGACGTCACATCCGTCCCTCGCCGAACTTGCGCCTCACAATGGACTAGACCAAGGTGGGGTGTCAACACCCGCCCCGACGAGGCGAGTTGTTACTTCCCAGTCATGAAAGGCGCCCTTGACACGTCTGGTTAACCTGAACGCGCACCCCCTTGGTCTATACCAGGAAGTCACCCGAAAGGCGCGCCCGATGTCCTCCAACCAGCACAGCAGCGAGTTGCGTCGGCTCGCGCTCTCCGTCCTGCAGCCGGGTTTCGTGGGCACCGAGGCCCCCGACTGGATCCTGCGCGACATCGGCGACGGACTGGCCTCCGTCGTGCTCTTCTCCCGCAACATCGTCTCCACCGAACAGGTCGCCCGGCTGACCGCGCAACTGCGCGCCGAGAACCCCGACCTGATCGTCGCGATCGACGAGGAGGCGGGTGACGTCACCCGCATCGAGTCCGCCACCGGGTCCTCCCGGCCGGGCAACTTCGCCCTCGGCACCGTCGACGACGCGGAGCTGACCGAAGCGGTCGCCGCCGACCTCGGCCGGCAGCTGCGCGCCGCCGGGGTGAGCCTCGACTACGCGCCGAGCGCCGACGTCAACTCCAACCCGGACAACCCGATCATCGGCGTGCGCTCCTTCGGCTCGGACCCCGAGGTGGTCTCCCGGCACACCGCCGCGTGGATCCGCGGGCTCCAGTCGTCCGGCGTCGCCGCCTGCGCCAAGCACTTCCCCGGCCACGGGGACGTCGCCGTCGACTCCCACCACGACCTGCCCGCCTACCCGGCCGGGGCCGACGAGATCGCCGCCCAGGCGCTGCCCCCGTTCCGGGCCGCCGTCGCGGCCGGCGTGCGCGCGGTCATGAGCGGCCACCTGCTGGTGCCCGCCTACGACCCCGACCTGCCGGCCACGCTGAGCCGGCGGATCCTGCACGGGCTGCTGCGCGAGGAGTTGGGCTTCGACGGCCTGGTCGTCAGCGACGCCATCGAGATGGGCGCCGTCACCCGCCGGTACGGCATCGACGGCGCCACCGTGAAGGCGGTCGCCGCCGGGGTGGACGCCGTCTGCGTGGGCGGCGAGAGCGCCGAGGAGGCCACCGTCGCGCTCCTGGTCAAGGCGCTGACCGCCGCGGTGACGGGCGGGGAGCTGGCCGAGGAGCGGCTGGCCGAGGCGGCGGACCGGGTACGGGAGTTCGCCCGCTGGTCGGCCGGGCTGCGGGCGGCCGGGGCCGCGCAGGACGCGACCGGGGACGGCATCGGGCATGTCGCCGCCCGCCGGGCGCTGCGGCTCACCGGCGCCGCACGGGCCGCCCTGCCGCTGACCGCCGCGCCGCACGTGGTCGAGCTGGCCCCGGTGACCAACATGGCCATCGGCAAGGAGACCCCGTGGGGCGTGGCCGGACCGCTCGCGGAGCGGCTGCCCGGCACGACCTCCGTACGGGTGCGCGGGCAGGAGCTGGAGGAGGGGACGGTCGCGCTGGAGAGCTGCGCCCTCGAACCGGCCGTGGGACGCCCGCTGGTGATCGTCGCCCGCGACGCCGCCCGGCACGCCTGGATGAGCCGCGCCGTGACCGGCCTGACCGCCGCCCGCCCGGACGCGATCGTGGTCGAGATGGGCCTGCCGGGCACCGCCACCGCCGCGGCCGCCCAGATCTTCACCCACGGCGCGAGCGCCGCCTCGGGGATGGCCGCGGCGGAGGTCCTGACGGACACGCAGGCGCGCTGAGGCGGAACCTCCGGGACGGAGTGCGTCAGCGGGCGGTCTGGGTGTGGACGTACTCCACGAGGCGGGTCAGGGCGTCCGGGTCGGTGGTCGGCAGGACGCCGTGGCCGAGGTTGAAGACGTGGCCCTCCAGGCCCGCCGCCGTGTCCAGGATCTCGCGGGCCTTGCTCTCGACCGCCTCCCGGCCGGCGAAGAGGACGGCCGGGTCCAGGTTGCCCTGGAGCGCCTTGCCGGGGCCGACGCGGCGGGCCGCCTCGTCCAGCGGGACGCGCCAGTCGACGCCGACGACGTCCGCGCCGGCCTCGCCGAGCAGGCCGAGCAGCTCGCCGGTGCCGACGCCGAAGTGGATGCGCGGCACGCCGTACCCGGAGACGGCCTCGAACACCTTGCGGGAGGCGGGCAGCACCGAGCGGCGGTAGTCCGCCGGGGCCAGCGCGCCGACCCAGGAGTCGAAGAGCTGGACGGCGCTCGCCCCCGCCTCGATCTGCACCCTGAGGAAGGCGGCCGTGATGTCGGCGAGGCGGTCCAGCAGGTCGGCCCACAGCTGCGGGTCGCCGTACATCAGGGCCTTGGTGTGCTCGTGGTTGCGGGACGGGCCGCCCTCCACGAGGTAGCTCGCGAGGGTGAACGGCGCACCGGCGAAACCGATCAGCGGGGTGGCGCCCAGCTCGCGGGTGAGCAGGCCGAAGGCCTCCGTGACGTAGGTGACGTCCTCGGGGGTGAGGTCGCGCAGCCGGGCCAGGTCCGCGCGGCTGCGGATCGGGTTCGCGATGACCGGGCCGACACCTGGCTTGATGTCGAGGTCGATGCCGATGGCCTTGAGCGGGACCACGATGTCGCTGAAGTAGATCGCCGCGTCCACGCCGTGCCGGCGCACCGGCTGGAGGGTGATCTCGGCGACGAGTTCCGGACGCGTGCAGGACTCCAGCATCGGGATGCCCTCGCGCACCTTCAGGTACTCCGGCAGTGAGCGCCCGGCCTGCCGCATGAACCAGACGGGGGTGTGCGGCACCGGCTCACGCCTGCACGCCCTGAGGAACGCGGAGTCGTACGTGGCGGTCGGCTGCTGGCCCGCGGGGCTCTGGTTGGCACTCACACCGGCAAGTCTCGCATGCCCCCCGGACGGCACCGGACCACGGGTGGGGCGGCTCCCGCGCGCCCCCGCGAGGCCGCGTGATCCGGACATCGCGCCCGCACGCGGGTGTCCCTCCCTGCGCCGGGCCGCCGTTCCGCTTAATGTTCCCCGCATGGCTGCGGCTCAGGGACGACTGTCGGACGGCGCTGGCGGAATGGACGACGCGAAGGGGACCGAGGAAGAGGCCCGGCACAAGGGGAGTCACCACGGAAGTGGCGGAAGCGGCGGGAACGGCGGAAGCACGGCACCGCCGGCCTTCGCGGCCGCCGTGGAGGCGCTGCGGGCCGCGCGGCTTCGGCCGCAGGTCGAGGTGGAGGCGACCCGCGCACCGCAGCGGCTCGCCCCGCACGCGTTCGCGCTGGAGGCCGCGGTCGTCGACGGCGACGAGGACCTGGCGGACGGGCGGCTGGTGCTGCTGCACGACCCGGCCGGGCACGACGCCTGGCACGGGACCTTCCGCCTGGTGACGCTGGTGCGGGCCGAGCTGGAACCGGAGATGGCGGCGGATCCGCTGCTGCCGGACGTGTGCTGGTCCTGGCTGACCGGCGCCCTCCAGGCCCGCGGGCTGGCGTACGGCGAGCCCAGCGGCACGGTCACGCGTGCGAGTTCCCACTACTTCGGAGGGCTCTCGGCGCGCCCGTCCGCCTCGCAGATCGAGATCCGGGCGTCCTGGACACCGCGCGAGGGCCTGGGCGGCGTCCCGGACACCGCGGCGCACCTGTCCTCGTGGTGCGACCTGCTGGCCCAGGTCGCGGGCCTGCCCCCGGCGGCCCCGGGTGACGCCTCGGTCGTGACGCTGCCCCAGCGGCGCGGCCCGCAGTCGCGCTGATCCCACCAGCGGTCGTTCCTCGTTCCGGGCATGGGGCCCCGCACGCCCGGACGGGGTTCCGTCACTTTGTCGACACGACAACTTTCGGGCTCGTATCGACAAAGTGCGAAACCGTTCGATCTTCGAATGATCGACAGCGTGTCCGAATTGCTCGGATTGTTACTCACCAGATCGTGATCATTCTCTAAAGGCGGACGCCTTCGGTGCCGAAGACGACTGTGACCTTGAAAGCACGGTTCGTCCCGGCTTCCCCCATGAGCCGGCCCCGTCCCCGCACCCCAGGAGGCCTGGTGTCCGTTCTCCTCGAGCAGCCTGCAAGCCTGGTCGCCTACCGCCCGAACAAGCCGACCGCCATGGTGGTCGTGGCCGACCCGCGCGTCCGATCCACCGTCACTCGCCATCTGTGGGCGCTCGGTGTGCGCGACGTCATCGAGGCCTCGTCCGTCGCGGAGGCTCGTCCCCGCATCGGCAACCCCCGCGACATCTGCGTCGCCGACGTCCACCTCCCCGACGGCTCCGGCCTGACCCTGCTGTCGGAGACCCGCGCCGCGGGCTGGCCCAACGGCCTCGCCCTGTCCGCCGCCGACGACATCGGCGCCGTGCGCAACGCCCTGGCCGGCGGCGTCAAGGGCTACGTCGTCACCGGCACCCGCACCAACGTCGGGCTCCCCACCCGGCCGGGCGCCGCCCCCATCGGCGCTGCCGCCGCCCGCCTGCACCGCCGTCCCCCGGGCGCCCCGAGCCACCCGGGCGGCTACCGCGAACTGTCCGGCCGCGAGGTCGAGGTGCTGCGGCTGGTCGCGGAGGGTCAGTCGAACAAGGCGATCGGCGTCTCGATGGGCCTGTCCGCCCTCACCGTCAAGAGCCACCTGGCCCGTATCGCCCGCAAGCTCGGCACGGGCGACCGCGCCGGGATGGTGGCGGTGGCCCTGCGCACGGGCATCATCCACTGACCGCCCCGACTCCCGCTCCCTACTCCCCCGCACTCCCCTGCCGCCGCTCACATGACACCGAACTTTCACTGACCTGACTGGTTTACGACCCCCCGAAGCCCGCCGACGGAACGTTCCGTCGGCGGGCTCGGTCGATCCACCGATACCCTTGACAGGTGACCGACGCCCACGAAACCGCAGCAGACCGTCCACTGCGCACCACCGGAGGCGCCCCTCCGGACGACGCCGGATCTTCTGCGAGTCAGGCGCCGACCCCCTTGCTCGAACCGCGCGAGGGCATTCCGCCGGTGATCGCCGACGCGGACGCCCTCGCCGAGGTGACCGCCGCCTTCGCCGCCGGGAGCGGCCCCGTCGCCGTCGACGCCGAGCGCGCCTCCGGGTACCGCTACGGCCAGCGCGCGTACCTGGTGCAGCTGCGCCGCGCCGGCGCGGGCACGGCGCTGATCGACCCGGTGGCCTGTCCCGACCTCTCCGGCCTCGGCGCCGCGATCGCCGACGCGGAGTGGGTGCTGCACGCGGCCACCCAGGACCTGCCGTGCCTGCGGGAAATAGGGATGATCCCCGCCCGCATCTTCGACACCGAGCTGGCCGGACGGCTCGCCGGGTTCCCGCGCGTCGGCCTCGGCGCCATGGTGGAGAACGTCCTGGGCTTCGTCCTGGAGAAGGGCCACTCGGCCGTCGACTGGTCGACCCGCCCGCTGCCCGAGCCCTGGCTGCGCTACGCCGCGCTCGACGTCGAGCTGCTGGTCGACCTGCGGGACGCCCTGGAGAAGGAGCTGGACCGCCAGGGCAAGCTCGAGTGGGCCCGGCAGGAGTTCCACGCGATCGCGTCGGCCCCGCCGCCCGAGCCGCGCAAGGACCCCTGGCGTCGTACGTCCGGCATGCACAAGGTGCGCCGGCGCCGCCAGCTCGCCGTGGTGCGGGAGCTGTGGCAGGCCCGGGACCGGATCGCGCAGCGCCGGGACGTCTCTCCTGGCAAGGTGCTCGGGGACGCGGCCATCGTCGAGGCCGCGCTCGCGCTGCCGCCCAACGCGCACGCGCTGGCCGCGCTGAACGGCTTCGGGCGGGTGAACCGCCGGCAGCTGGAGCAGTGGCAGCTGTCGGTCGACCGGGCCAGGGCGCTGTCCGAGTCGCAGCTGCCGCAGCCCGGCCAGCCGGTGACCGGCCCGCCGCCGCCGCGGGCCTGGGCCGACAAGGACCCGGCCGCCGCGGCCCGGCTGACCGCGGCGCGCGCCGCGGTGACGGCGCTGGCCGAGCGGCTGGGCATGCCCCAGGAGAACCTGATCACGCCGGACACGGTGCGCCGGGTCTGCTGGGAACCGCCCGCGGTGGTCGACGCCGAGTCGGTGGGCGCGGCGCTGGCCGGACACGGGGCCCGGCCCTGGCAGGTGGAGCAGGTGACACCGGTGCTGGTGGCGGCGCTGAGCCGGGAGGCGTCGTAGCAGGAGCGGCGGATTCCGGCCAAGGTCGCGGTGAGGTACGGCGGCCCGGGGCGACCCGGGGGCGGGCCGCCCGGGTGAGCGGTCCGCCGGTGGAGTGACGGGGGCGTGCCGGGGGTGTGACCTTCGCCGCTCCCGCCGGGGGGACTGGGCAGCTACGTTACTCATAAGTAGCATGGGACTGAGCGCGCGCTCAGTGCATGCGTGCGTGTCGCAGCAGTGCCATCCCGCACCCTGGAGGAGAGCCATCGTGCCTCGTACCGTCAGGGACGTCGTCTTCGTCGACGGCGTCCGCACCCCGTTCGGCAAGGCGGGCCCGAAGGGCGTCTACCACGAGACCCGCGCCGACGACCTGGTCGTGAAGGCGATCCGGGAGCTGCTGCGCCGCAACCCCGGCCTCGACCCCAAGAAGATCGACGAGGTCGCCGTCGCCGCGACCACGCAGATCGGTGACCAGGGCCTGACCATCGGCCGCACCGCCGGCATCCTGGCGGGCCTGCCCACCTCGGTCCCGGGCTACTCCATCGACCGCATGTGCGCCGGCGCCCTGACCGCCGTCACCACGGTGGCCGGCTCGGTCGCCTTCGGGGCGTACGACGTGGCGATCGCGGGCGGTGTCGAGCACATGGGCCGCCACCCGATGGGCGAGGGCGTCGACCCGAACCCGCGGTTCGTCAGCGAGAAGCTGGTCGACGAGTCCGCCCTGTTCATGGGCATGACCGCGGAGAACCTGCACGACCGCTACCCGAGCATCACCAAGCAGCGCGCCGACGAGTACGCCGTGCGCTCCCAGGAGAAGGCCGCCAAGGCGTACGCCAACGGCCAGATCCAGGCCGACCTGGTGCCGGTCTCGGTGCGCCGCACCAACGAAGAGGCCGGCGAGACGGGCTGGGGCCTGGTCACGGCGGACGAGCCGATGCGCCCCGGCACCACGCTGGAGAACCTGGCGGGCCTGAAGACGCCGTTCCGCGTGCACGGCCGGGTCACCGCGGGCAACGCGGCCGGTCTCAACGACGGCGCCACCGCCTCCCTGATCGCGAGCGAGGACTTCGCCCGGGAGAACAACCTCCCGGTCAAGATGCGCCTGGTCTCGTACTCCTTCGCGGGCGTCGAGCCGGAGGTCATGGGCTACGGCCCGATCCCGGCCACGGAGAAGGCCCTGGCCCAGGCCGGGCTGTCCATCTCCGACATCGGCCTGTTCGAGATCAACGAGGCCTTCGCCGTCCAGGTCCTCGCGTTCCTGGAGCACTACGGCATCGCCGACGACGACGCCCGGGTCAACCAGTACGGCGGCGCCATCGCCTTCGGTCACCCGCTGGCCTCCTCCGGCGTCCGCCTGATGACGCAGCTGGCCCGCCAGTTCGAGGAGCAGCCGCACGTCCGCTACGGCCTGACCACCATGTGCGTCGGCTTCGGCATGGGCGCGACGGTCATCTGGGAGAACCCGCACTTCGAGGGGGACAAGTGAGCACCACCGCAGAGCTGCTGAAGGGTGCGGCCGAGCTGTTCCCCGGCGAGGTCGTCACCAGCGCCCACGTGCGCCACTTCGACCTCCCCCTGGGCGCCGGGCGCTTCGCGCTCATCACCCTGGACAACGGCCACGACCACACCAAGCCGACCACGCTCGGCCCGCAGTCGCTGGCGAACATCGACGCCGCGCTCGACCAGGTCGAGAAGGAGGCCGCGGACGGCGACATCGTCGGCGTCGGCGTCACCGGCAAGCCGTTCATCTTCGCGGTCGGCGCCGACCTCAAGGGCGTCGAGCTGCTGAAGCGGCACGAGGACGCGCTGGCCATCGGCAAGGGCGGCCACGACGTCCTCAAGCGCCTGGCGAACCTCGCGGTGCCCTCCTTCGCGTACTACAACGGCGCGGCCATGGGCGGCGGCGTGGAGATCGGCCTGCACTGCACCTACCGCACGGTGTCGGCGGCCCTCCCCGCCTTCTCCCTCCCCGAGGTCTTCCTCGGCCTGGTCCCCGGCTGGGGCGGCTGCACGCTGCTGCCGAACCTGATCGGCGCCGACAAGGCCGTCTCGGTCATCATCGAAAACAGCCTCAACCAGAACAAGCAGCTCAAGGGCAAGCAGGTCTTCGAACTCGGCATCGCGGACGCGATCTTCGAGGGCGCGGACTTCCTGGAGCAGTCGCTGCTGTGGACGGCGTCCGTCCTCAAGGGCGAGATCACCGTCGAGCGTCCGCTGATCGACCGCGGCGAGGCCTGGGACCAGGCCGTCGCCAAGGGCCGCTTCATCGCCGACGGCAAGGTGCACGGCGCCGCCCCGGCCGCCTACCGCGCCCTGGACATCATCGCCGCCGCCAAGAACGGCGACCTGCAGCAGGGCTACGACGCCGAGGACCGGGCCCTCGCCGACCTCATCATGGGCGGCGAACTGCGCTCCGGCATCTACGCCTTCAACCTGGTCCAGAAGCGCGGCAAGCGCCCGGCGGGCGCGCCCGACAAGTCGCTGGCCCGTCCGGTGACGAAGGTGGGCGTGGTCGGCGCCGGCCTGATGGCCTCCCAGCTCGCGCTGCTCTTCCTGCGCCGCCTGGAGGTCCCGGTCGTCCTCACGGACATCGACCAGGAGCGCGTCGACAAGGGTGTGGGCTACGTCCACGCCGAGATCGACAAGCTGCTCGGCAAGGGCCGCATCAACCAGGACAAGGCCAACCGCCTCAAGGCCCTGGTCACCGGCGTCCTGGACAAGGCCGAGGGCTTCGCGGACGCGGACTTCGTCATCGAGGCCGTGTTCGAGGAGATGGGCGTCAAGCAGAAGGTGTTCGCCGAGGTCGAGGCGGTGGCCCCCGCGCACGCGATCCTCGCCACGAACACCTCCTCCCTCTCCGTCTCGGAGATGGCGTCGAAGCTCAAGCACCCCGAGCGGGTCGTCGGCTTCCACTTCTTCAACCCGGTCGCGATCCTCCCCCTCCTGGAGATCGTCCGCGGCGAGCAGACCGACGAGGCCTCGCTGGCCACGGCGTTCGGCGTCGCCAAGAAGCTGAAGAAGACCGCGGTCCTCGTGAAGGACGCCCCGGCGTTCGTCGTGAACCGCATCCTGACCCGCTTCATGGGCGAGATCCAGAACGTCATCGACGAGGGCACCCCGGTGCCGGTGGCGGAGAAGGCGGTCGAGCCCCTCGGCCTGCCGATGTCCCCGCTGGTCCTGCTGGAGCTGGTCGGCCCGGCCATCGGCCTGCACGTCTCGGAGACCCTCAACCGGGCCTTCCCCGAGCGCTTCACGGTCTCCCCGAACCTGAAGGCGGTCGTCGAGGCGGGCAAGCGCGGCTTCTACGTCTACGACAGCGGCAAGCCGGAGCTGGACCCCGAGGTCGCCGCCCTCCTCAAGCAGGGCGACACCGTCCTCACCGAGGAGCAGGTGCGGGCGCGGGTGCTCGACGCGGTGGCCCAGGAGATCGGCCTGATGCTCGACGAGGGCGTCGTCGCCGAGGCCCAGGACATCGACCTCTGCCTGATCACCGGCGCCGGCTGGCCCTTCCACCTGGGCGGCATCACGCCGTACCTGGACCGGGAGGGCGTCTCGGAGCGGGTGAACGGGAAGCGGTTCCTGGCGGCGGGGGTGGCGTCGGTTCCGGCGTAGCATCGCCCCGCCACGCGCGAACGGGCCGTACCGGGAAGTCCGGTGCGGCCCGTTCGGCTTCCGACCGGCTGCCCGGCGTGACTACCAGTCGCCGCTGAAGGGCCGGTGCTCGCAGACGTCGCCGCACGCGTGGCGCGATACGCCGAATGAGCGGATGGGACTGTTCTCCGGGATACCGACGACCTTGAAGGTGGTGCTGGTCGGCGCCGACTCCGTCGCTCCGAACAAGGCGACGACATCGACCGTGTGAGTACCGGACCGCCAGGGGTGTGCGTGACTGAACGCCCACTCCCCGTTCTCGTTGACGCCGGTGGCTCCTATGAGGATGCCTCGTTCCATCAGTACGACCTTGGTGGTGCCGGGTTGGGCCTTCCCCGAGAAACGCGGTCGAGGCCCGGAGAACGCTCCGTCGACGGGAGCGGAAACCGTCGGCGCCGCCACCTCTGTCTGCACGGTGAAGCGATGTTCCAGCACGGGGGAACAGCCGTCGCCACGCAGTCCGACACAGTGGACGATGTGCTCGCCGGCCTCCCAGTTGACGGAGCGGCGCCAGGTCCACTGACCGGTGCCGCCCACCTGGGCACCTCCGAGGTACTGCCCCCGCTCGAAGAGGAGGACGTAGTCGGTACCGGGCGAGGCGTTGCCGGAGAACTTCACCATGGGACCGGCCAGTCCGCCGGCCGCCGGCTTGGAGATGGCGGGCGGCTCGCCCACCGGCTGCGCGTAGTGCAACGCCGACTCGGGGGACTGGATGGTGAACTCGGTCGAGACCGGCGGCAGGGCCGGTGGTGTCATGAGCGCCGTGACGTCCACGTCCGCCTTGTCGAGGACACCCAGATTGCACAGTCCCGCGACCACGATACGCGCGACTTCATAGGCGCCGGTGTGGTTCAGGTGGGTCGAGTCGATGACGCCCTCGGGATGCAGCGGGTGTTCCCCCGCGTCGGTCCAGCAGAAGTAATGACGCAACCGGGTGGGGCCCATCTCGGCCCACAGTTCCATGGTGCGGCTCGTCAGATCGACCACCGGTGCCCCGAACTCCCGTGCGACCTCCAGCATCGCCCGCGGGTAGGGCCCCAGCGTGTTGAGCACCTCTCCGGCGCTGGAGAAGGCGTAGCGCGCACACGGGGTGACCAGGACGGGTGTGCCGCCCTCCGCGTGCACGTACTGAACGAACAGGCGCAGGAACTCCTGGTATTCAGGTACCGGCACATACCGCGTGCCGTTGTGGATCATGTGGTCCACGCAGCCGAACCCGATGAGTACGACGTCCCCGCGCCGCATGCGGTTCAGCATCGCGGGGAAGCGTTCGGTGAAGTACTTCCGAGTGGTCATCGCGCTGCGGGCGTAGTTGGCCACGGCGACAGGCCCCACCAGGAGGTCCTCGATCTTCTGCCCCCAGCCCGCCATCGGGGCCTCTTGGTCCGTCCGCGGAGCGGGCACGGAGTCCCCGAGGACGAAGATGGTTCGGTTCACTGGATTTCCATTCCTAGCGGTCGACCACGTTCATGGCCATGGCTCCTGAGGCGGAGCAGTAGGGCCGCACCCACACCGGCCGGGCCGGATGCACCACGGCGAGTTCCGAGACCGCGTCCCCGGCCAGCGGCACGGACGGGTACGCGTAGGCGCCCTTGACGTCCGGGAAGTCCTCCAGCAGGTGGCACACACGGACCTTGCGCCGGTCGTTCGGGTCCGGTTGCAGCCACCAGTCCCAGTCTTCCCAGCGTTCCAGCCGGTGGTCGACGACGCGTCGCACCGGCACCTCCGCCCGGAAGGCATGGCGACCGAGGACCTGCACGGGCACGGTGAAGTTCTTACCGTGGGGACCACGGCGGCTCACGACGAACAGCGCACCCGGCTCGATCCGGCGGCCCCCGCACAGTACGCCGCGCAGCGTGATGGCGCCGTCCCCCAACTCGACGTTCGCGCACTCGGCGTGCTCCTCGCGCAGCACCGTGCGCAACATGAGCCGGCCGTTGGGCTGGGCGTACGGGAGGTTCCAGGCGACCGGTCCGGTCGGCGGGCGGCCCACCACTTCCGCGCGTGCGTCGATCAGTGCCCGTGTGTCCCGGATGCCCGCCTTCATGTGCACAGTCCTCGCCTTGACCGAACGCATCGTCACCTGCCAGCGTCCGTCACCGAGTTCGTCGAGGGCGGACGGGCCGAGCGCAGCCGTGTACCGGGTGCCTCCGTTGTCGAGGTGGGTGCGAGAGGTCCGTACGGGTACGTCGGGCTTCCGATTGCCGTCGGACGGCTTGTGGCGCAGCACGAACTGCCAGCGGTGACGGCCGTCCCCCGGGCCTTCGGCGGTGAAGCGCAGCCAGCCCGCGCCGTCGGCGACGACGTCCACGGTCGCCGCGCCGACGCTCACGGGAGGGACGGTGGCCGGAGCCGCCGTCCGGCGGGCTCCGGTCGGCGCGCGGTACCCGCGGACAGCGGCGGCGCGACGGCGGGCAGCGTCCTCGAAGAGCCCCACGTAGCGGTCCGCGACGGCCGCCGGGTCGTAGCGGGCGGCGTTGCGCAGAGCCGCCTCCCCCATGTCACGACGAAGGACCTCGTCGGCCATGAGGCGCCGCAGTCCCCAGGCGATCCCCGCCACTTCGCCGGTGGGCACCAGAAAACCGTCCTCGCCGTCGCGGAGGATCTCCCGGGGACCGACCGGGCAGTCGGTGGATACCACGGGCAGTCCGCACCGCATCGCCTCCACCAACGTCATACCGAAGGACTCCGCGCTGGAGGTGACCGCGGCGATGGAACCCTTCGCCCACTCGGAGTCGATGGGCGAGAACCCGCCCATGAGCAGCACCCGGCCGGCCAGCCCCAGTTCGGTGACGAGCGCGCGCAGCTTTCCGGCCTCGCCACCGTCGCCGTAGATGCGCAGCTGCCAGTCGGGGAATTCCTCGGCAAGACTGCCGAAGGCGCGAATCAGCAGATCGTAGCGTTTGATGTGGTGCATGCGGCCGGCGCTGACCACGATCTTGCGCGTGCAGTCGGAGGGCTGCACAGACGGTCGGGGCACGCTGTTGGGGATGCCGACCACGGTGATACCGGGGATCGGCGTGTTCTCCATGAAGGACTTGGCGTCGGCCTCGGTGACCGTCGTGATCGCGTCCAGCCGCGGGTAGACCCGGGCCATCTCGGCACGCACCGCCGGCGGGATGGCGAGGTGCGTCATGTGCTCCTGGGCGACGCGCAGTGCGCCCTCCCGGGTGTGGGCGGCCACGAAAAGGTTGAGGCTCGGCCGGGTACCGACCACCACGTCGGCGTCGGTCTTGCGCAGGTCCCGGATGATGCGCTCGTCGGTGAACCGGTTGTACTGGGCGAAGAACTCCTCCTGCCGCGGTACCACTTCGCTCGGTTCGTCGCTGCCGACGGCACCCCGGTCGGACGAACCGGGACGCAGGTCGACGAGGGCCCGGACGCCGATGCGCGGTGAGATCTCGAACTTGGTGGTGTTCGCCCGCCGGAAGACCGAGACGATTTCCACCTCATGGTGAACGGCGAGCGCCTCGGCGAGGTTGATGACCGTTCTGTTGGTACCGCCGATGCCGTAGATGTTGTTGATCAGGAAGGAGATCTTCACCGGACCTCGCGCTCCTTCCGCTCGAAGGGACTGGGTACCGGGTAATAGGAGCTGAGGAACGTGCCGAGCATCTCCGTCTGACGGTCGATGTCGTGACCGTCGGACAACGTGTCGTTGATGCAGAACGCCTGCCGGTCGCGGCGGGCCAGCAGAATGCCCAGCCGTCGTGCCACCTCGGGCCTGGCCAGGTCCAGATAGGCGAACCGGATGTCAGACGGCACCGCGCGGCCCGTGAAGTAGGCGTAATAGTGGTACAGCGACGACGGGATGGAGATGTCGGTGGGGCTTCGGAACCGGCTGTGCGATGTCTGCCAGTGCGCCTCGCGGTACTCGCGTTCTATCTCCTCCAGCACACTCCGCCGCAGTGCGTAGGGTGCGTGCCGGAGTTTCTGGACGATCACCGAACCGAAGTTTTCCAAGAGGAGCCGCCGGTTGTTCTTGCCGGCCGCGTCGACCGGACGGTCCACCGGGCTCGGGCTCCAACGGGGTACTTGGGACGGCGAGAAGAAGGTCCGGGTCATGCCGTTCGACAGGAAGAAGTCCTGCGGCGTGACGGGACGGCCCAGGAACATGTCGTCGTTGAGGTAGAGGAAGTGCTCGGACAGGCCCCGGATGTGGTGGAGCCGACTCTCGATGGCATGCGAGTTGAAGGTGGGCAGCGCTGCCGGATCGGCGAAGATCTCGGAGTGGTCGACGACGGTCAGGCGCGGATGGCTGTCGTTGAGCCAGGCCGGACGCTGCCCGTCCGTGACCAGGTAGACGTGTCTGACCCAGGGGGCGTTCTGCTCCAGTGCCCGCAGCGAATAGCGCAGTTCGTCGCGGCTGATGTAGCGGGCCGCGTTCGCCGACTCGGTGTGGTAGCCGCCGTCGTAGGCACTGCGGCGGCGCTGCCAGGCGGGGTCGTTGCCGTCGACCCACGTGTAGACGACGTCGATCGGGAAGCGCACGTCCTCGGGCAGCGCGTCGGCGCATGCTTGAACTGTGCGCACCGAACGGGTGCGTCTGGTGTGCAGTGCGGCGAAGCCGGTCAGCCGGCTGACCGGCACGGTGACGCGCGCCTCGCGTATCGACACGTCCTCGGTGACGCGGTTGGGGCGCGGCGCCACGAGGCGTCCGGCCTCGGGCTTCCAGAACTCGATGTCGCAGCTGTGCTCGAGTCCGAGTACCAGTGAACCGGTGGGGTCGCTCCAGACCATGCCGATCTGGAGGACCGCGGCGTTCCGGGCTTGTTGCCGACCGGGGCGTGAGCCCGCCAGCACCGCCCGGGCCTGCGGTGTCTCGCCCCGGCACGCACGCACGTAGACGGGGCTGTGCGCGGCACATCGCTCCAGAGCCCGGCCCACCTGCTCGCGATCGGACTCCGCGACGGCCAGGGCGGAACGGAAGTCGGAGTTTCCACGGATGGCGAAGTAGTCGACCCCTGCCTCCTCCAACGCGGTCACGACCAGTTCGAGGTTGGCCTCACGCAGGCCGAGCGGGGAGACGGTGGGCCGGACCAGAGCGATCCGGTCGCCGGGCCCGGCGAGGGCCGCGAGCCGCTCTTCCGCACGGAAGAGATGCGGCCAACGGCGGCGGGCCCGGAAGCCACGGAACAGCCGGGACGCGAGGGAGAGAGCGTGCAGTCGTCGAAGCAGGTGCTTGAGTACCGTGCGCAGCCGTATCGGGACGCGGCGTGCGATACGGCGTCTGATGCCCGCCGGGACCAGGCTGCGATACGCCCCTACCGCGGCGGAGGCCTCGGGGTTGCCTGTGCTCACGAATGTCTGTCCGGCTCTGTGTCGGTCTGCGGGCGGTCGTACTCGAAGACGCTGGGGACGGGGTAGTACTGGTGCAGGAAGCTGACGACGGCACCGGTCCCTCCTCGGGACCTCGCCTCGTCCGTGCCGAGACCGAAGAACTGGATCTGTTGCGTGTCACGCCGCACGAGCAACCGTTCCAGGTCGGTGCGGATGCCGGGCAGCGCCGCATGGAGCGCCACCGATGCCTCCCCCGACGGGTCGGCGAGACCTGCGACGTGTCCGAAGTGGTGGACCATGCCGTCCATGGGGTGGGTTCCGGGCACGCGGGGCATGGCCTGGTCGTTGGCCAGGGGAAGGGATCGCGCCCCCGCTTCTCCGAGCCGGGTCAAGATGTCGGCCCGGTACGGCTGGGGCCCCGCCGCGTAGCCGTGACCGGCAGCCCGGCCCGTGACGGAATAGGCGGCGCGGACCCATTCCGCGAACGACTCCGACGCGTTCCAGGGGCCACGCCGCGGACGTGTCCCGCCGCTGGGGGTGAAGTAGTCGAAGGGGCGCACCGGCCGGCCGAGCAGAGCGCCGGGACGCATGAGCAGGAAGTGTTCGGCGACGTCGGGCAGCTGGTCCAGCTGCCACTCGGCCCCCGGCCCGGCGCGGACGATGCTGATCCGCTCGTCCGTCTTCAGCCAGGCCGGCGGCTCCGCTTGGGCCACCACGTGGACGACGTCGGTCCACGGCGCGTACTGGTGCACGGAGCGCAGGGCGGCGCGCAGCAGTTCCTCGCCCCACGGTGTGGGGTGCTGCCACAGCAGGACCGCGTCCACGGGGAAGGTGATCTCCTCGAGCCGTACGACGTCGAAGTTCTCGAGTGTGATCGTCGGGTCCATGTCACCGTCGATGTCGCAGTAGCCGGACAGCCGGTCGAGGCCGATCTCGATGCCGGGTGCCTCGGCGGGTACGGCACGTTGGACCCGGTTGGGGCGGGGACCGATGAGCCGCTCGTAGGGCAGGTCGGTGTTGGCGGTCCAGAACTCGATCTCGATGCCTTGGTCCTCACCCACCCACAGGTGCTCCGTGGGATCGGTGCGGAGCCAGGTGAGACGGATCACCTTGGCCTTGCCGTAGTGCTTCCAGGCCTTCATGTGACTGCCCGGAATCTCACGGGTGTCGGCCGCGGACGGGGACACGGAGACGACGTAGCCGGTGTGTTCCTCCAGCAGGGCGCGCAGCACCCGGCGCACGGTGCCCTTGTCGCGCACCTCCACGGCGAGGCACAGACGTCGGTCGTCGAGGGCGGGCACCGCGAACCAGGGCACCTCGGCGGCGTCCAGCGCTTGGGTGACCAGGTCGTGATCGAGTCGGCGGGCGAGGTCGACGGTGAGCCCGGTGTGCACGTGACCGATCCTGCCGTCGGGGGCCTGCGTGCGACGCTCGGACTGCCCGAGGCCCGCACGGCGGACGCGACGCAGGGCCCTGCGGTGCAGGCGGGCCTCGCGGCGGCTCAGGGTGCGCGCGAGGCCGCCCTTCACCTTGCGCCGCACGCCCGCGGGAACGGTGGTCGCGGCCGCGGAGCGCACCGGCTGGGGGACGAACCTTCGGTAGACATGGACCGCGGAACTCATCGACGTCGGATTGGGCACGTCATGAACTCCGTCTCATCGTTCGAAGGGGCTGGGGGTTGGGAAGTACGAGGTGAAGAAGTCGTCCAGCAGCTCTTGCTGGGCCTCCGTGTCCTCGGGGGTCGAGAAGGCGTCGTTGAGACAGAAGGAGTCCCGATCCCGGCCGTCGAGCAGCCGTTGCAGCCGGTCCGCCAGGTCGGGCACGGCCAACTGGATGTACGTGAAGGGCATCGACCCCGGCTGCGCCCGGCCGGTCAGCGCCGCGTAGTACAAAGCGAACGACGAGGTGGGCGAGAGATCGGTCATGGCCCGGAACCTGCTGGCCGACGTACGCGCCCACGCCTCGGGGAACTCCAGTTCGGCCTCCTCCATCGCCGAGCGTCGCAAGGCGTAGGGGATGTGCTCCATCGGCTGAGTGATGACCTTGCCGAAACGTTCGTGCAGTAGCGCCCTGTTGTTCTTGCACGCCGCGTCCACCGGGGTGTCGGTCTCGGCGACCGGCCCCTGCGGTATCCGGTTGCGCGACGGGAAGTAGCGGGCCGTCCCGCTCGGCGTGAAGAACGCGTGGGGGGCGACCGGGCGACCGATGAACATGTCGTCGTTGAAGTAGAGGAAGTGCTCGGCGAGCCCCTCGATGTGGTGGAGCTGACTCTCGATCGAGTGCGAGTTGAACGTGGGCAGGTCCCCCGGGTTGCGGAAGATCTCCCGATGGGTGGCGATGCGGGCTCCGGGCACGTCCTCGCGCATCCACTGCGGAACCTGGTCGTCGGTGACGACGTAGATGTTCCGGATCCAGGGCGCGAACAGATGGAGCGAACGTATCGAGTAGCGCAGTTCATCCCGGCTGATGAACCGCGCGTCACTCGCCGACTCGGCGTGGTAGACCTCGCCCTTGGCCTGCGCCTTGCGCCTCTTCCACGCCGGGTCGTTGCCGTCGACCCAGGTGTAGACGGCGTCGACGGGGAAGGCGATGTCGTCGGCGCAGTTCACCAGGAACTCGGGCCGGGTCGGCAGCGCCGGTGCGAGGAGTTCCGGGGTCCAGTCCGACACGAAGCGGCTGAACAACCGAGCCGCGCCCATGACGTTCTGCCCCTCGCCGGCCACCGCCCAGGTGGCGCGATTGGCGCGTGGAGCGACGAGGTACGTGCCCTGCCGCTGCCAGAACTCGACGGCGCAGCCGTACTCGTGTCCGAGCAGCATGTGTCTGCCGGGGTCGGTGCGGTACCAGCTGACTTGGAGGATCCTGGCGCCGACCACCTCACGCCAGGCCCGCGGGTCGCGCGACGAGACCGGCTTGGCGAGCCGGGGCGCGTCCGGGTCCACGACGGTCAGGTGACCCGGGTACTGACCGAGCCCGCGGAAAACCGCCTGGAGCACCCGCTCCCGGTCCTCCTCGGCGACGCCCACGACCGTGCCGTGGTCGACCGTGCCGCGTACGGCGAAGTGGCCGACGCCGGCCGCGTCGAGCAGGGCGACGAGTGCCGAGCGGTTGGCCTCACGGGCGGCCAGCGGAGTCAGCCCCGGCTCGACGTAGACGTCGCCGTGCTCCTCCGTGAGCGTCGTGGGCGCACTGGCGGCGGAGCGCCACGGTCGGGCCGTGACGTCCTCCCGGGCCGCGACGCTCGGAGCGGTCTGATGCCCGGTGAAGTCAGATACGGTCGTCACGCCACCGAACCTCATAGGACGACGCACGCAGCGGCACAGCCACCCACCCTCTCCTCACTCAAGCCGTGCCGGAGTGAGTAACCAGTGACCGTGAGCCCTCGCGCCCCCCCGGGCTCGATTCACGACCACACCAGGCACCGACCGACCGGCCAGTGCCGTCCACACCGAAACTTCAACGTTCACAGGACCGCCACATCTTCGCCAAGGTCCCGATAGCTGTCAACAGCAGTCACTTATGACAGAAAATACACTGCTCTCTGACATGCCCCTGAACACCGGACATCAGAAAGATGTCCAGTGCCACCGACCGACCCATCGGGCAATCGGTCTATAGTTCGGAAACGCTTCGGCGACCATCGCCGCGGCGGGGCCCGGCCTCTCCCCCCACTCGTGCCCTGCATTCATGACCGGACAAGCGCTCCGGCCGACAAGAGAGGACCGAGGTCCATGACGCACGCCCCGACGGAGACGAGCCCCCGCCGGTCCAGGCGTGCACCCACCGGCCGCCGGTCGGCCCGGCCGCCCAAACGGCGCCGCGCCTGGCGCTGGGTCGGGCTGAGCCTCGTCCTGTTGCTGCTGGTCGTGGGCGGTGTCGGGTACTGGTTGTACAGCGACCTCAACGGCAACATCAAGGGCGTCGACATCAACGAGGCGATAGGCGACGACCGCCCCGAGAAGCTGCCCACCTCCGGCCAGAACATCCTGGTCCTGGGCTCCGACTCCCGTGCCGGGGACAACGCCGAACTGAACACCGGCAAGGTCGCCGGGGCGCGTTCGGACACCGCGATGGTGATGCACATACCGGAGGGCCGCACGGAGGCCGTGGCCGTGAGCATCCCTCGTGACACTCTCGTCACCCGTCCCGAGTGCAAGAAGCAGGACGGCAGCGAGGTCGCCTCGGCGAAGCGCGTGATGTTCAACTCCATCTACTCTCAGGTCGGTCCGGCCTGCGTGGTCAAGACGGTGGAGCAGATGTCCGGCATCCGCATGGATCACTACATGGAGATCGACTTCGCCGGCTTCAAGGACCTGGTCGACGCCATCGGTGGCGTCACGGTCACCGTGGAGGAGGACATCCACGACCCGTCCAGCGGTCTTGACCTGACCGCCGGGACGCACAAGCTGAACGGCACCGATTCCCTCGCTTTCGTCCGCACCCGGCACGGCGTCGGCGACGGCAGCGACCTCGGGCGCATCGGTCTCCAGCAGCAGTTCATGCTCGCTCTGCTGAGTGAGATCAAGCGCCAGGACCTGCTCGGCAGCCCCACCAAGACCTACAAGATCGCGGACCAGCTCACCTCGGCGCTCACCACCGACTCCGACCTGGCCTCCCTGACCAAGCTGGCCGAGTTCGGACGCAGCCTCAACGGCGTCGATCCGTCCAGCATGGAGACCATCATGCTGCCGGTCGCCTACGACACCCAGGACCCCAACCGGGTGGTGGCGGCCCAGCCGCAGGCGGAGCAGCTCTGGGAGGCGCTCCGCAAGGACCAGGACATTCCGGAGTCGGCCAAGAAGTCCCCCGCCAAGGGTGGCGGCTCCTCCTGAACCGCCGGTGGAAGCACGGCAGCGGCCGGACACGATAACGAAACGATTCGTCACCGTGTCGGGCCGTCGCCCGCAGCACTCCTCAGACGCTCGTCGGGGGATCGAACGCCAGTCCCGGACCAGTGCCCTGCCGCGCGACGCGCAGCCTGCCGTCGGGGCTGATCAACGCGAGGACGATCCTGCCGTACGCGTCCAGAGCCAGCGCGGGCGCGCCCACACTCGCTCCACCGGCCGGCGACCACCACAGACCCGCGCCTTCGTTCTCGGTGCCGCAGGCGGCCACCATGACCTCGCCGTCGGGTCCGCGATGGGCCAGCACCGTGCAGTCGTAGCCGTCGAGTACCGCCCGCAGCACCGCGACCCGTTCCCCGCTCGAGGCTCCGCCGAGTGGGATCACCCAGCCGCCGACCCGGTGGGCGACGAGTTGCCCGGTGTCCTCGTCGGCCCAGAAGTAGGTCGACCGCTCCGGCGCGGTCTCCAGCACCGTGGCGGTACCGGCCGCCACGCGCAACGGGAGGTTGGGTTCCTGCACGAAGTCCCCGTCGGCCCGGGGTTGCGACCAACGCATCACGAGTTGCGCGTTGCTCGCGAACACCTCGATCCGCCCCGAGGGGTGAGCAACCGCGGTGAATCCGTCCCGCACGCCGCTGCCCTTGAGATCCAGCCAGGGATCCCATTTGCCGCTGGGCCCCTCGCGACGCAGCATCAGGCCGCCCCCGGCGTTGGGCACGAGAACGTGAACACGTCCGGTCGGGCTCACCGCGGCCACCGGAGCGCCGAGACGGGCGGCCTTCTCCCGCTGTGGGTGGGGATTGCCCAACGACCTCCACTCGGTGACCGGTCGGGCGGTCTGGTACTGAATGGCGTGGACGATGTCGACGGTGGGCAGGCCCTCGCCGCCCGCGCGGGCCCGTCGCCCGAGGAAGTGGACATAGGTGTCCGCGCCCTGGGCTACCGAGAGGTCCGTGAGGTCGGGCACCGGAATGAAATCCGGCTCCGACCAGTGCGGGCCACCGGGCCTGGTCTCCGTCCAGCGCAGCAGCCCGGTGCGGGAGCGCGCGTAGGCGGTCAGCCTGCCGTCCTTGCCCAGCACGAGCCAGCGGCCGTCGAGACAGCTCTCGGCGACCTGCTGCTCCCTGTCCGGCTCGACGACCCGGCCGGCCGATCTTCCTCGGGCGGCGCCGCGCCCGGATCTGGTCCGCATGACGTGACCTGCCCCTCCCGCCGCCGAAACGCGGCTGACCCGCTCCCCTCCGCGGGATCTGCCCTACGCGGAGGCTGAGCGCGAACCATCATAGATCGAACGTTCGACGAACATGATGTGACAACCTCGTGCACGGCTCTTCCTACGCGGCAGCCGAACGGACTGCGGTCGGGCGCGTCGGACTCACGTACCGCTCCCCGTCATGGACCGGCTCGCAGGGCGGGCTCAGACCGCCTCCCAGGCCCCCAGCGCCAGCCCCGCCTCGTCCTTGCGCCGGCTCAGCAGCAGCTGCCCGGTCGACGGGGAGAGGGTCGCCGCCACCAGGCGGCCGTCGGCGTCCGGGGTCAGGGAGACGGTCGCGTCGGACGGCAGGGCGGGGCCCGACTCGGTCCAGGCCGCGCCCAGCTCCTCCAGTTCCGAGGGGTACGCGGCGAAGGCGACGCGGCCGCTGCCCGCCGAACGCTGGGCGAGCACCGTGCAGTCGTGGCCGTCTATGACGGTGCGGACGGCGGCCACGGGGCCGGGGCCGACGGCGGTCACCAGGGGGGTCGGTTTGCCACCGGGGCGCCAGGCGCACAGTTCACCCGTGCCGGCGTCGGTGTAGAAGACCGTGGTGTGCTCGGCGGAGGTCGCCAGGGCGCGCAGGGTGCCCGGGCGGACGGCGGCGCGCAGGTGCTCCCCCAGCACCATGCGGGTGCCCGGCGCCTCCTGGCTCCAGTGCTGGATGCCGCTCTCCACGGGCGCGTACAGCTCGACCAGGCCGGCCCAGGTCGTCAGGGCCACGGGCGACTCCTGGACGTGGCTGCCCTGCAGGTCCCGCCACGGCGCCCAGCCGCCCTTCTGCCGCTGGGCCACCATGTTCATGCCGCCGCCGGCATTGCGGACGAAGACGTGAGCGCGCCCCTGCGCGTCGACCGCGACGGCCGGGGTTCCGGTGCGGTCGCCCTGCTTGTCGGGGTGGCCGACCGGCTGCCAGTCGAGGGGCGCGAGCAGGGGCCGGAAGTGCGTGGTGTGCGTGAGGCCGCAGCGGCCGGCCCCGGTGGGGTGCCAGGCGACCAGGTGGGCGTAACCGTCGAGGCCCTGCCCGACCGCGAGGGGGCCCGGGCACAGTTCCTGGTCGCCGCCGATGCGGCGCGGGGCCTCCCAGGGCCCGGCGGGCGTGCGTTCGGCGCGCCACAGGGCGGCGCCGTCCGACGGGAGGTACACACTGAGGCGGCCGTCGCGGCCGAGGAGAAGCCAGTCGCCATTCACCGCATCACTCTAAGCGGGGCGGTCGGCTCCGTGTCGTTCGGGTACGGCCGTCGCGCTCGGAGCCTGGCGCGGCGCCGGGCACGTGCGACCCTGGCGGGATGGAAGAGAACGCGTCCCTGCTCGTGGTCGTCGACGCGGCGAACGTGGTCGGCTCGGTGCCCGACGGCTGGTGGCGGGACCGGCGGGGGGCCGCGGAGCGGTTGCGGGACCGGCTGGCGGCCCACGGGGTGCCGGGGCGGGCGGGTCCGGCGGAGGTCGTCCTGGTCGTCGAGGGCGCGGCCCGCGGGGTGGAGTCCGTGACCGGCGTACGGGTGGAGTCCGCGCCCGGCAGCGGGGACGACCACATCGTCGAGCTGGTGGCGCGGGCGGCGGACGGCCGGCCGGTCCTGGTCGTCACGGCCGACCGCGAGCTGCGCCGCCGGGTGACCCGGCTGGGGGCGCAGGTGGCGGGGCCCAGGACGGTGCGGCCCGGGTGAGGGGCGGCCGCGTACGGCGCCGGGGCCCCGCACGGCGTGTGTGCGGGGCCCCGGCGCGTCGGGTCCGGTGGCGCTACGGGCCCTTCGGGGCGGACGGCGCGGCCGGGGTCTCCTCGCCGCGGGCCAGGCGGCTGTGCGTGCGGCCGTAGAGGAAGTACACGACGAAGCCGATCGCCATCCAGATGCCGAAGCGGACCCAGGTCTCGGCGGGCAGGTTCAGCATCAGCCACAGCGAGGCCGCCACGGACACGATGGGCAGCAGCGGGACCAGCGGGGTGCGGAAGGCGCGGGGCAGGTCGGGCCTGGTCCGGCGCAGGATGATCACGCTGATCGCGACGACGACGAAGGCGAACAGCGTGCCGATGTTCACCAGCTCGGCCAGCTCGCTGAGGCTGGTGAAGCCGGCCACGATCGCGATGATCACGCCCAGCAGGATGGTCGGCCGGTAGGGGGTGCGGAACCTCGGGTGGACGTGGGAGAAGAAGCGCGGCAGCAGTCCGTCCCGGCTCATCGCGAAGAAGACGCGGGTCTGGCCGAGCAGCAGGATCATGCAGACCGTGGTCAGGCCGACCGCCGCGCCGAAGCTGATCACGCCCGAGAAGAAGGGGTGCCCGGTGGCCTTGAACGCGTCGGCGAGCGGGGCGTCGATGGACAGCTGGGTGTAGTGCTGCATGCCGGTGACGACGATGGACACGGCGACGTACAGGACGGTGCAGATGGCCAGCGAGCCGAGGATGCCGCGGGGCATGTCGCGCTGCGGGTTCTTGGTCTCCTCGGCGGCCGTGGCGACGATGTCGAAGCCGATGAAGGCGAAGAAGACGACCGAGGCGGCCGTGAAGATGCCCATCACCCCGAAGTTGGACGGCGCCCAGCCGAACATCAGCTGGATCAGTGGTGAGTGCAGTCCCCCGCCCGCCTCGACGGGCTGCGACTTCGGGATGAAGGGGTCGTAGTTGGCGCCCTTGATGAAGAAGGCGCCCGCGATGATCACGATGAGGACGACCGCCACCTTGATGGCGACGACGAGCGAGGTGATCCGCGCCGACAGCTTCATGCCGAGCACGAGGATGGCGGTGAGCACCAGCACCAGGGCGGCCGCCAGGATGTCGAAGCCGAAGCCCTCGGCGCCGTCCCTGCCGCCCAGCTCGGCGGGCATGTGCCAGCCCGCGTTGTCCATCAGCGAGCGGATGTAGCCCGACCAGCCGACCGCCACCACCGCGGTGGCCAGCGAGAACTCCAGGACCAGGTCCCAGCCGATGATCCAGGCGGGCAGTTCGCCGAGCGAGGCGTAGGAGAAGGTGTACGCGGACCCCGCCACCGGGACGGTGGAGGCAAACTCCGCGTAGCACAGCGCGGCGAGCGCGCAGACGGCACCGGCCACGGCGAAGGCGAGGGCCACGGACGGCCCGGCGTTGTTCTTGGCGACCGTGCCGGTCAGTACGAAGATGCCGGTGCCGATGACGACGCCGATACCGAAGACCGTCAGGTCGAGCGCCGACAGGGACTTCTTGAGCTGATGCTCGGGCTCCTCCGTGTCACGGATCGACTGCTCGATCTTCTTGGTCCTGAACAGGGTGTTGCTCACGGGGACCTCCCACGCTTGTCGTCCTCGACATGATCGAGAGGGGGCGTACTGCGTATGCCCCGGCGTGGGCGATTTCACGCGGATGGGCCGGTTCCGCCACTGCAACGAGTGGCGGAACCGGCCCGTCCGGCGGAGTGCCGAGTGCGCGCGGAGTGCGGCGTGCCGAGTGCGCGCGGAGTGCGGCGTGCCGAGTGCGCGCGGAGTGCGGCGTGCCGAGTGCGCGCGGAGTGCGGCGTGCGCGGTGTCAGTCGCGCGCGGCCTGCACCTGGTCCACCTCGGCGCCCGCCCGGTCGTACCTGCCGTCGAGCTTGGCGACCAGGCCGGTGACCTGGCGCGCGATGTCCGGCGCGGTGAGCCCGATCTCGGCCAGCACCTCGGCGCGCGAGGCGTGGTCGAGGAAGCGCGGCGGGATGCCGAAGTCGCGCAGCGGCACGTCGACGCCGGCGTCGCGCAGGGCCTGGGCGACGGCGGAGCCGACGCCGCCGACGCGGGAGTTGTCCTCGACGGTGACGACCACGCGGTGCCGCTCGGCGAGCGGGGCCATGGCCTCGTCGACCGGCTTGACCCAGCGCGGGTCGACCACGGTGGTGGAGATGCCCTGCTTGTCCAGCAGGCCGGCGACCTCCAGGCACATCGGCGCGAGGGCGCCGACGGAGACCAGGAGCACGTCGGGCGTGTCGGTCCCGGGGGCGCGCAGCACGTCCATGCCGCCGACCCGGCCGACGGCGGGTACGGCGGGGCCGACGGCGCCCTTGGAGAAGCGGACCACGGTCGGCGCGTCGTCCACCGCGACGGCCTCGCGCAGCTGGGCACGGACCTGGTCGGCGTCGCGCGGGGCGGCGAGCCGCAGGCCCGGCACGACCTGGAGGATCGACATGTCCCACATGCCGTTGTGGGAGGCGCCGTCGGTACCGGTGACGCCGGCCCGGTCCAGCACGAAGGTCACGCCGCACTTGTGCAGGGCGACGTCCATCAGCACCTGGTCGAAGGCGCGGTTGAGGAAGGTGGCGTAGACGGCGAAGACCGGGTGGACGCCGCCGTGGGCGAGGCCGGCCGCGGAGACCGCGCCGTGCTGCTCGGCGATGCCGACGTCGTAGACGCGGTCGGGGAAGGCCTTGGCGAACTTCTCCAGGCCGACCGGCTGGAGCATGGCCGCGGTGATGGCGACCACGTCCTCGCGCTCCTTGCCGAGCTTGAGCATCTCGTCACCGAAGACGGACGTCCAGTCGGCGCCGGAGGTGGCGATGGGCAGGCCGGTGTCGGGGTGGATCTTGCCGACGGCGTGGAAGCGGTCGGCCTCGTCCTGGAGGGCGGGCTGGTAGCCGCGGCCCTTCTCGGTGAGGCAGTGCACGATCACCGGGCCGCCGAAGCGCTTGGCGCGGGTGAGGGCGGACTCCAGGGCCTCCAGGTCGTGGCCGTCGATCGGGCCGACGTACTTCAGGCCGAGGTCCTCGAACATGCCCTGCGGGGCGATGAAGTCCTTCAGGCCCTTCTTGGCGCCGTGCAGGGTGTCGTAGAGGGGGCGCCCGACGACCGGGGTGCGCTCCAGGACCTCCTTGGTGCGGGCCAGGAAGCGCTCGTAGCCGTCGGTGGTGCGCAGGGTCGCCAGGTGGTTGGCGAGGCCGCCGATGGTGGGGGCGTAGGAGCGCTCGTTGTCGTTGACGACGATGACCAGGGGGCGGTCCTTGGCGGCGGCGATGTTGTTCAGCGCCTCCCAGGCCATGCCGCCGGTGAGGGCTCCGTCACCGATGACGGCTACCACGTGGTCGTCGCGCCGCAGGACCTGGTTGGCCTTGGCGATGCCGTCGGCCCAGCCGAGGACGGTGGAGGCGTGGCTGTTCTCGATGACGTCGTGCTCGGACTCGGCCTGGGAGGGATAGCCGGACAGGCCGCCCTTCATCTTGAGCCTGGAGAAGTCCTGGCGGCCGGTGAGCAGCTTGTGCACGTAGGACTGGTGGCCGGTGTCCCAGAGCACCTTGTCCTTCGGCGAGTCGAAGACCCGGTGCAGGGCGAGGGTGAGTTCCACCACGCCGAGGTTGGGGCCGAGGTGGCCGCCGGTCTTGGAGACGGCGTCGACGAGGAAGGTACGGATCTCCTCGGCCAGCTGAGTCAGCTCTTCCAGGCTGAGCCGGTCCAGATCGCGCGGTCCCGTGATGCGGGTCAGCAGCGGCACCCGTGCCTCCTTGCAGTAGAGCTGTTGCCGGGCTCGTCGAGTCTAATGTTCCGCTCCGGCGGAACGTGTCCGGGCGGTGCGTCGTACGTCACGCGTTCGGCCTTACCCACGGACGGGCCGTTCTACGTCTTCCCGGTCCGCGTCTTCCCCGTTTGCGCGCGGGGGCACGCCGCCGCGCGGCTTGGTGACACCTTTACCCGGCTGGTCCAGTCCGCGGGGCGCGCGGTGTCCAGGCCCGGAGGCGTCCGGTCCGGCGTATTGGTCTAGTCCCATTCTGGTCCAGACCATTGCGTCCCCCGTCGCCGCGGCGATATCCCCGTACCCGGCAACACCCCAGCACAGCACGGGAATCGACGTTCCACCCCACACACACCGGGACTGACATGAGACGCATGCGTTCCATCCGCGCGGCCCTCACCGCGGCCGCGACCGCCGTGGCCGCGGTGGGCCTCGCCCTGTCCGGCACCGGCGCGGCCCAGGCGGCGACCCCGCTGCCGGACCGGGTCTTCGCGCCGTACTTCGAGGCCTGGACCGGCGAGAGCCCGGCGGCGCTGGCCGCGCAGTCGGGGGCCAAGCACCTGACCATGGCCTTCCTCCAGACGGCGACCCCGGGTTCCTGCACCCCGTACTGGAACGGCGACACGTCGATGCCGATCGCGCAGTCGACCTTCGGCGCCGACTTCGACACCATCCAGGCGAACGGCGGGGACGTCATCCCCTCGTTCGGCGGCTACACGGCCGACACCACCGGGACCGAGATCGCCGACAGCTGCACCGACGTCCAGCAGATCGCCGCGGCCTACGAGAAGGTCGTCACGACCTACGACGTCAGCCGGCTCGACATGGACATCGAGATCGACGCGCTGGACAACACCGCGGGCATCGACCGCCGCAACAAGGCCATCAAGCTGGTCCAGGACTGGGCCGCCGAAAGCGGCCGCGACCTGGAGATCTCCTACACGCTGCCCACCACCACCCGCGGCCTGGCGAGCAACGGCGTCGCCCTGCTCGAGAACGCCGTCAAGAACGGCACCAAGGTCGACGTCGTGAACCTGATGACGTTCGACTACTACGACAACCAGCCGCACGACATGGCCAAGGACACCCAGACGGCCACCCAGGGCCTGCACGACGTGCTGGCCCGGCTGTACCCGGACAAGTCCGCCGCCGAGCTGTGGCACATGATCGGCGTCATCGAGATGATCGGCGTCGACGACTTCGGGCCGGCGGAGACCTTCACCCTGGACAACGCCCGCACCGTCTACGACTGGGCCCTGGACCAGGGCATCAACACGCTCTCCTTCTGGGCGCTGCAGCGGGACAACGGGAGCTGCGCGGGCGGCGGCGCGGCCGACAACTGCTCCGGCATCCAGCAGAACACCTGGGACTTCTCGCACATCTTCGCGCCGTTCACCAGCGGCGGCACCGTCCCGGACAACGACTTCTCCCTCTCCGCCGCCCCGGCCTCGGGCACCGTGACCGCGGGCGCCTCGGCCACCACCACGGTGAAGACCGCGGTGAAGACGGGCGAGGCGGAGACGGTGCAGCTCAGGGCGAGCGGCCTCCCGGCGGGTGTCACCGCGTCCTTCAGTCCCGCCTCGGTCACCGCGGGCGGGCAGTCGACGCTCACCCTCGCCACCACCGGCCAGACGGTCTCGGGCACCTACTCCGTCACCGTCACCGGCACCAGCCCGTCCGGCAGCCACAGCACCACGTACACGCTGACCGTCACCGGCGGCAACGGCAACCAGTGCACGGCCGCCCCGTGGGACTCGGGTGCCGTCTACACCGGCGGGCAGCAGGTCTCGCACGAGGGGCACACCTGGAAGGCCAAGTGGTGGACGACCGGCGAGGAGCCCGGCACCACCGGCCAGTGGGGCGTCTGGCAGGACCTCGGCGCCTGCTGACGGCCACGAGGCGCCCGCTGACGACCACGACGGCACGCAAGGCAGGACCGGCAGCGGAGGAAAGCGAAACGGCCCGCCCGCCCAGGATTCAACTGGGCGGGCGGACCGTCGTCGGCCGTGCGGAAGGTGTTACGCGCGGCCGGCCGTCTTCTGCGTCTTGCGGGTGATCGCGTCGATGACGACCGTCGCCAGCAGCACACCACCGGTGATCATGTACTGGACCGGCGAGGCGATGCCCTCCAGGGCGAGGCCGTACTGGATCGAGACGATGACCATCACACCGAGCAGCGCGTCCCAGGTGCGGCCGCGGCCGCCGAACAGGGAAGTACCGCCGATGACGGCCGCGGCGATGACGTTCATCAGGAACTCACCGGTGCCCGCGCCCTGGTTGGCGGAGGCGATCTTCGAGGCCACGAAGAGGCCGCCGATCGCCGCGAAACCGCCGGCGATCGCGAAGACCGAGATCCGGATCAGCTCCACGTTGATACCGGCACGGCGGGAGGCCTCGACACTGCCGCCGAGCGCGAAGATCTTCCGACCGTAGGCGGTGCGGCGCAGCACGAAGTCCGTGAGCAGCAGGAACGCCAGGAAGATCACCACGGCCAGCGGCAGGCCCTTGTACTGGTTGAAGACGATCGCCACGGCGAAGGCCAGGATGGCGAGCAGCACCGTGCGCACGATGATCTCGTTCAGCGGCCGGGACGGCACCCCGGCGGCCTCGCGGCGGCGGTTGTCGAAGAACGCGGCGAGGAAGTAGCCCGCCGTCACCACGACCGCCAGACCGTAGGCGGCGGCCACGTCGCTGAAGTAGTAGCTCGTCAGCTTGACGACGACGCCCTCGGAGTCGAGGTTGATCGTGCCGTTGTCGCCCAGGATCTGCAGCATGAAGCCCTGCCAGAACAGCAGTCCGGCGAGCGTCACGGCGAAGGCCGGGACACCGATGCGGGCGAAGACGAAGCCGTGGATGGCACCGGCGACGGTACCGGTGAGGATCGCCAGCAGCAGGGCGAGCCACTCGTTCATCCCGTGCGTGACGCTCAGCACCGCGAAGGTGGCGCCCGCGACACCGCTGACCGAGCCGACCGACAGGTCGATCTCGCCGAGCAGCAGCACGAAGACGATGCCGACGGCGATCATGCCGGTGCCCACCATGGCGACCGACATGTCGGAGAAGTTGCCGGCGGTGAGGAAGTTGGAGTTCAGGCTGGTGAAGATGGCCCAGATGATCAGCAGGCCGACGACGACCGGTATGGACCCGAGGTCACCGGCCTTCATCTTCCGCTTGAACTCGCCGATGTAGCCGGCGAAGCCCTGCTCACGCACGAGCAGCCGGGGGTCGACGGCGGTGACGGCGGCGGCCGCCGCGTCGGTGTTCTCCGCCGCGCTGTCCGCGGCAGGGGTGGAGGTCTTGTCGATGCTCACTTCTTGATCTCCCCGTTTGCGCGCGCCGCACGACGGGTCACGGCGTTCTCCGTGGCACCCGTGATGGCGGAGATGATCTCTTCCTGCGAGGTCGACTTGACCTCGAAGACACCGTTGTTGCGCCCGAGGCGCAGGACGGCGACCTTGTCGGCGACCGCCTTGACGTCGGCCATGTTGTGGCTGATGAGGATGACGGCGTGGCCGCGCTCGCGCAGCCGCTCCACGAGGTCGAGGACCTGCGCGGTCTGCTCGACGCCGAGGGCGGCGGTGGGCTCGTCCAGGATGACCAGCTTGGGCTCGCCGAGCATGGACCGGGCGATCGCCACGACCTGGCGCTGACCGCCGGAGAGCGAGGCGATCGGGATGCGGACGCTGGGGATGCGGATGGACAGCGTGTCCAGCAGCTCGCGGGAGCGGCGCTCCATCTCCACCTCGTCCAGGACGCCGCGACGGCGGATCTCCCGGCCCAGGTAGAGGTTGCCGACGACGTCGATGTTGTCGCACAGCGCGAGGTCCTGGTAGACCGTCGCGATGCCGAGGTTCTGGGCGTCGTGCGGCCTGTTGATCGAGACGGCCTTGCCGTCCCACTCGATGGCGCCCTCATCGATGGGGTGCACGCCGGCGATCGTCTTGACCAGCGTGGACTTTCCGGCGCCGTTGTCGCCCACCAGGGCGACCACCTCACCGGCGTGGACCTCAAGCTCTACCTCGGTGAGCGCCTGGACGGCACCGAATCGCTTGGAGACCCCGCGCAACGCCAGCACGGGCGTAGCGGACACGTGAACCATCTCCTTCGCCGCCTGACCCGGCGGGAGGTTGTGCAGAAGTTTGGGGGGTGTTCCGTCCGGCGCCCCGCGTAGCTTGCGGGGCTGATGGGTGCGGGGCGCCGGAGGAGCTGGGGCGGCCGGTCCCGGGCGGCTCAGTCGGCTCGGGACGCGGGTCCGCTTACTTGAGGCCGATCTTGTCGCAGGCGGCCTTGTACTTGTCCGTGCAGATCTCGTCGATCGTGTAGAAGCCGTCCTTGATGACGGTCTCCTTGATGTTGTCCTTGGTCAGCGAGACGACCGGGACGATGACCGCGGGGATGTCCTTGGCGGTGGCGGAGTCGACCTTGTCGTTGGCGATGGAGTCGAGCGACTCGCCCTTGGCCAGCGCGACGGCCATCTCGGCCGCGGTCTCGGCCTCCTTCGGGTACGACTTGAAGACGCTCATGTACTGCTCACCGGTGACGATGCGCTGCACGCCCGCGAGCTCGGCGTCCTGGCCGGTGACCGGGACGTTGGCGATCCCGGCGGCCTTCAGGGCGGTGATGATGCCGCCCGCCATGCCGTCGTTGGCGGAGTAGACGCCCTGGATCTTGTCCTTGCCGAGGGCGGAGATGGCGCCCTCCATGTTGGCGTTGGCGTTCTCCGGCTTCCACTCCTTGGTGTCGTACTCGCGGCCGACCTTCACCTTGCCGTCGAGGGCGGCGTGCGCGCCCTCCTTGAACTGGGCGGCGTTCGGGTCGGTGGAGGAGCCGTTCATCATGACGATCTGGGCGTCCTTGGCCTTGTCGCCCAGCGCCTCAAGGAGCGCCTCGCCCTGCGTCTTGCCGACGGTGACATTGTCGAACGAGGTGTAGGCGTCGATCGGGCCCTCCGCCAGGCGGTCGAAGGCGACGACCTTGATGCCGGCGTCCTTGGCCTTCTTGACCGAGCCCGCGATCGCCTTGTAGTCCACCGCGTCCACGATCAGCACGTCGACCTTGTTGGTGACCATCGTGTCGACCTGCTGGTTCTGCAGGCTGGCGTCCTGCTTGGCGTTGGCGTAGACGACCTCGCCCTTGTTGTTCGTCAGCTCCTTGACCTTCTTCTCGATCATGGGCTTGTCGAACTTCTCGTACCGCGCGGTCTGGTTCTCCGGAAGGAGCAGACCGACCTTGATGTCGTCGCCCTTCTTCGCGGCCGAGTCGGACGAGTCGTTGTTGTCGCCGGACTCCTTGGCGCTGCCACAGGCGGCGAGCGAGACGGCCATGGCACCGGCGGCGAGGGCAACGGCGGCACGACGCATACGCGTGTTCACTTCACAAACCTCCCTGACGAGGCCGCGTCGTTGCGGCCGAGGTGGCTGGAAGTCAACTCGGCCGCACGTGCGACGTCAAGAAGTAAATCCTTAACGAGATGACAACGGTGCCATCCGTGCTCTAAGTGAAGGCAGGCGTGGCCGCCGGCAGAGCGCCGGTCGCAGATCCGTCCAAGAGCGTCGAATCGCCCATCTCGCTGAGCGCGAGGGCGAGGGCCCCCAGCACCTCCGCACGGCCCCCGAGGGCCCCGGGAAGCACCGAGAGCTGCCGCGCCGCGCTGGGGATGGCGTACCGCCCGACGGACTCTCTTATCGGCCCGAGCACCAGCTCACCGGCCTCGGCGAGATCGCCGCCGAGGACGACTCGGCTCGGGTTGAGCAGGTTGCAGAGATTGGCGACTCCACTGCCGATGTGGCGGCCGACGTCGGCGATCACCCGACGGCAACCGGGGTCACCGTCCCGGGCCAGCCGCACCACGCCCTCCATCGTCAGATCGGTGCCGTGGCTGGGCTGGAGGAGCGGAAGCACATAGCGTGCTGCCGCGAAGGTCTCCAGGCAACCCCGGTTTCCGCACCGGCAGACGGGACCGGCCTCGTCGAGGGTGATGTGCCCGATTTCGCCCGCGGTGCCGCCGGGTCCGCGATAGATCTTCCCGTTGATCACCAGACCGGCGCCGACGCCGCTGGCGACCTTGATGTACGCCAGGTCCCGCACCCCCCGGCCGCTGCCCCAGACCAGCTCGCCGAGGGCCCCGAGGTTGGCGTCGTTGTCCACGTGCACCGGCACGCCGAGCCGCCCCCGCAGCTCCTCGGCGGGCCGGGTGCCGCCCCAGCCGGGCAGGATGGCGGTCGAGCCCAGCGTCCCGGACTCCACGTCGATCGGGCCGGGCACGCCGAGGCCCACCCCGGCGATCTTGGCGCGGTCCACGCCGGTGGCCGCGATCAGCCTGCTGACCAGCTGTTCCGCCCGGTCGAAGCCCTGGTCCGAGGAGGCGTCGACGTCCAGCGGCTCGGACTCCTCGGCGAGCACCTGGTGCGCGAGGTTGCCGAGGGCGACGCGCAGGTGGGTGTGGCCGAAGTCCACGCCGATGACGATGCCGGCGTCCCCGCTCAGCGACACGCTGCGGGCCCGGCGGCCGCCCGCGGAGGTGGGCGTCACCTCGACGGTGCCGCCGTCCTTCAGTTCCCGGACGATGTTCGAGACCGTGGCCGCGGACAGGCCCGTCGTCCTCGCGATCTCCGCCTGCGTGAGCGAACCGGCGAGTCGTACCGCGCGTACGACGCGTTCCAGGTTGGCTCGGTGCAGCGACGACTGCGACCCGGGAGTCTCCATTGACTCTCACCCTCATCCCCTGGGTCCGCGTCACCCTGTGCGATGCGGACCTTGTACAAGTTATGAACCCCAAACTCCGCTGAATCGCCCAGTGACGTCAAGCCCTTGAAAGAAATCGGTTCCAGGCCGTCTCCAGGACCGGCTGCCGGTGGTACGCCGCAGGGGTCCGTCCCCGGAGAGCTGTCTCTCCGGGGACGGACCCCTGCGTACGCCGGGTGGAGCGGCGGTCGGCGTCAGCGGAAGGTGCCCTGCGACACCGAACCGGCGATCCGCCGCTGGAAGACGCAGTACACGAGCAGTACGGGCACCACCGTGATCACGATCGCCGCGAACAGCGCACCGTAGTCGATGTCGTAGACCTGCGAGGACGCGTAGGCGGCCATGCCCTGGGTGAGGACCCACTTGTCCTGGTCGGTGTTGAGCGCCACCGGCAGCAGGAACTGGTTCCACAGGCCCAGGAAGTTGAAGATCGCCACCGCGGCCATGCCCGGACGGGCCATCGGCAGCATCACCTGGAAGAACGCCCTCCAGTCCCCGGCACCGTCGATCAGCGCGGCCTCGTACACGTCGTGCGGCAGCGACCGGAAGAAGGAATATAGGAAGAACATCGTGAACGGCAGCGCGAACGCGACATAGGTGAGGATCAGTCCGGGACGGGTGTTCAGCAGCCCGAAGTTCTGCAGCTGGAAGAAGAGCGGAACGATCGCCAGGAAAACCGGGAAAGTCAGGCCGGCGAGCATCACGTAGTAGATCAGCCGGCGTCCGGGGAACTCGAACCGGGCGAGGATGTAGGCGCACATCGCGCCGAGCAGCATCACCAGGACCAGTGCCGAGACCACGACGATCACGGAATTCAGGAAGTACTTTCCGATGTTCGCGTCGGTCCACGCGTTCGCGTAGTTCTCGAAGCGCCAGTGATCCGGCAGCGAGAACGGCGAGGAAAGGATCTCGCCGGTCGATTTGAACGACGACATCAGCACCCACAGCATGGGCACGATCACGATCACGGACCACAGGATCAGCAGGGCGTGCGAGATCGCCGCGAATCTGCGGTCGCTGCTCGCGGCGGCCCTCGTCAGCTTGCGGTCGCTCGCCGGTTTCCGGTCACTGGCCGGCTTCCGGTCGGCGGCGATGACGCTCACCGGGCACCTCCCTTGGCTGCGGCACGCCGAGCCCTGGACCCAGGTGCTTTCCTCTTGCTCTCGCCCTCGCCGCCGCCGGTGAGGCGGTTGACGAGGAACACCAGCGCCGCGAACACCAGGGTGACTACGGCGAGGACGACGCCCATCGCGGTGGCGTAGCCGAACTGCTGCTTGGCGAAGGCGACGTTGAACAGACGCTGGCTGATGGTCAGGGTCGAGTTGTCCGGGCCGCCGTTCGGCACCATCGCCTGGACGTAGACGAACGCGTCGAGGGCGGCGATGCCCAGGTAGATGTACGCCGTCTGCACGCTGTCCCGGATCGCCGGCAGGGTGATCGAGATCGTGGTGCGCAGCCGGCCGGCCCCGTCGATCTTCGCCGCCTCGTACAGCTCACCGGGAACGCCCTTGATCGCGGCGATGAAGAGCACCGCGTAGAACCCGACGAGCCCCCAGATGATGACGAACATCACGGCCGGCATCGCGGTCGCCTTCTCGCCCAGCCACGCGAACGTGTCGAAGTGGTCGAGACCGAGGCCGGTGAGGACGCCGTTGAGCAGGCCGGCGTTCGGGTCGTACATCTGCGCCCAGATCAGACCGACGATGATCGCCGGCACGACGTAGGGGAAGAACGAGATGATCCGGTAGAACGACGCCCCCCGGATCCCTCGGACGGGGCCCTTGCTCGGCCCGCCCAGGGTGATGGCCACGGCGACCCCGAGGGCCAGCGTCAGCGTCACCAGCGGCACGAAGGCGGCGAGGAGTGCGACGTTGCGCAACGCCTTCAGGAAGATGTCGTCCTGGAACATCTTCGTGAAGTTGTCGAAGCCGACGAAGTTGTAGTCCGGGCTGAAGCCGCGCCAGTCGGTCATCCCCCAGAAGATCGCCTGGCCGAACGGGATCAGCACGAAGATCACGAAGATGGCCAGTGGGACACCGAGGAACGCGAGGAAGAACGTCACCCGGTCGAACGTGAGCTTGCGGCGCCGTGGCCGCCCGCCGCGAGCGGCCGGCTCGGGCCGGCGGCTCGCGGTTTCGGCAGTGGGGATCGTCTCTTTCATCGCGGTGCTAGCTGACCTTGACCTTGTCGACGGAGTCGTCTTCCCGGACCTTGTCGGAGATCTTCTGCAGGGCCGAGGTCAGCCCCTTGCCGTCGAGGTCACCGGCGAGGAACGAGTTCCACGGCACCAGCTGGTCGGTGTTCAGCCCGTAGGTCTCGACGAACATGTAGTTGAAGATGTTGGTGCCCGCGGCCTCCAGCATCTTCGTCTGCGAGACGAGCGCCGTCGATCCGTAGCCGTCGGCGGGCACCGTGCCCTTGACGATCGTCGGGGCCAGCTTCGTCTTGGAGAAGTTGGCGGCCGCCTTCTCCGACAGCATCGCCCGGAGAACTTCCTTGCCGCCGGCCGGGTTCTTGCCCTGCTTGGGCACGATGAACGGCTCGCCGGCGGCCGCGCGGAGCGCCTCGTAGGGCATCGCCGGCTTGTCGGTGAGCGTCATCGACGGGATTCCGGTCATCTGGAAGTCCGCCTTGGTGGCCTTCTTCATCTCGTTCTCGATCCAGCCACCGGACGGGTAGAGCAGCGCCTTCTGGTCGTTGCTCCAGATCGCCTGCGCCTTCTGGAACTGGGTGCCGGAGCCGCCGGGGACGAACATCTTCTGCTTGACCATGGTCTCCATGACCTTGATCACGCCCTGCACGGCCGGGTGCGACCAGCAGCCCTTCTCCAGGTTCTCCAGGGCGAGCCGAACCTCGTCGCCGCCCTCCTTGATCGCCGAGTCGATCAGGAGCGTGCGGTAGTAGGTCGCCGCCTCCTTGCCGTGGACGAAGAGGTACTTGCCCTTCTTCTTCGCCTGCTGGCCGAGGTCGAGCGCCTCGTCCCAGGTCTTCGGCGGGGTCCAGCCGTTCTCCTCGAAGAGCGTCTTCGAGTACCAGACGCCGTACACCGTCATCACGTAGTTGAGCGCGACGAACTTGTCCTTGAACGTGCCGGGGGTCTTGACGCCGGGGTAGACGATGTCGGCGATCTTCTTGCCCTCGTAGGTGCTGGCCTCGAAGAGGTCGTCCAGCTCCTCCAGCTGGTCGAGGATGCCGAGGAAGCCGATCTGGTCCTCACCGGAGTTGTCGATGAGGTCCGGCGGGTTGCCGCCGACGAAGCGCGGCTGCAGCTGGGGGGCGATGTCGACGACCGGCTTGACCTGGACCTTGAGGCCCTTGACCTGGCTGCCGAGCACCTGGTTGGTGTAGTCGACGTAGTCGGTGCCGTAGCCGCCGTCGAAGATGGCCGCTTCGACCGAGGAGTTCGCGGCGGCACCGAACGGGTTGTTGGCGCTCTTCTCGCCCTTCGGGCCGCCGTCGCCGTCGCCGTCCTCGCTGGAGGGAGAACTGCAGGCGACCGCGAACGAGCCCACCGCCGCGGTGGCGATGGCGCCGCGCAGGAGTGTCCGCCTGTCAAGAGAGCCGGCACGAATGGTCATCTTTGCATCCTCACTGATCGATTGGTTCTGTCCGGGTGTGCTGCGTGTGCGGCCGCCGTGACCGGGCCGGTCCTGATGCCGGCCGCACGTGAGGCGTTGTCGCCGTCGTCTCGGAGCCGCGGTGCGGCGCCGATGATCAGCTGAGCGATGCCGGCACAACAGTCGCCGGGGCCGGAGCGGCGGTCGCGCTCCGCCTGATCAGATCGTGATGGCCCACGCCGGTGGTGGATCCCATGCTCAAGTCCTCGCCTTCTCCAGGACTCAGGCGGTGAACCGGATCCTCCCCGGCACCGCGTTCGGGTCAAGCTGGGTCGTGCAGGAAATGCGGCCGTACAAGGTCGGGTGCGGTGAAGATGCCCCGGAGTGCCGACAGGTATAGTCCACTTTCACTTGGCGGAGCAAGATCGAATGCAAGGTTCGCGGTACGTCTTTTCCGAGTTGAGACCTCCCGGAAATATGAGCGGCCTGTGCGCGGCATGCCGTAGGAATACCTGCCATAAGCCCCGAACGCCACATCCAACACCCTTGACATCACATGCCACTTGACCCCTACTGGTCCTTGCGCAGTTGATTTGACAACGTTGTCCCACGCGCAGGGAGGGTGGCCAGGACATGCAGTACAGAGTTCGGCACAGATGGGGTCCGGCGGTCGTCATGACGACCGCCTTCGCCTTGGCGGTGGGTTCACAGGGGGCGGCGGTCGCACTGCCGGGCGCGCCCGCGAAGGCCGACCGGGAGTTCGCGTCCTCGTTCGAGGCGGACGACCCGGCTCCGGACTGGACCGACACCGTGGACACCGGCGCGGACGGCCGCAAGCGGGCCTCCGGGGTGGACGGCGGGTACAGCACCGGCATACCCGGCAACGTCACCGAGAACGTCACCGGCGTGCGCGCCAGCGCCGAGAACACGGGCGGCCGGGAGGTGAAGGAGAACCTGGTCGACAACGAGCCGGCCACCAAGTGGCTCACCTTCGCGCCCACCGGCTGGGTCGAGTTCGACCTCGACGCCCCGACGAAGATCGCCAAGTACGCGCTCACCTCGGCCAACGACCACGACGAGCGCGACCCGCTGGACTGGACGCTGAAGGGCTCGGCGGACGGCGAGACCTGGCAGACGCTGGACACCCGCTCCGGGGAGCACTTCGGCGAGCGCTTCCAGACCAAGACGTACGAACTCGCCGAGACCGCCGAGTTCCAGCACTTCCGGCTGGAGATCACCAAGAACAACGGGGCCGGCGACGCGCTCCAGCTCGCCGACGTGCAGCTGGCCACCAGCGACACCGAGGTCCCCACGCCGGAGGACATGCTCTCCTACGTCGACGAGGGCCCGGTGGGCTCGCCGACCGCGAAGGCCAACGCCGGGTTCACCGGCACCCACGCGCTGCGCTACGCGGGCCGGCACACCGCGGACGGCCGGGGCTACTCGTACAACAAGGTCTTCGACGTCGACATCAAGGTCGACCGGCGCAGCGAGCTGTCGTACAAGGTCTTCCCGTCGATGGCGGACGGCGACCTCGACTACGACGCCACGAACGTCTCCGTCGACCTCGCCTTCACCGACGGCACCTACCTGAGCGACCTGAAGGCCACCGACCAGCACGGGTTCCCGCTGACGCCGCGCGGTCAGGGCGACGCCAAGGTCCTCTACGTGAACCAGTGGAACAGCGTGAAGTCCGGGATCGGTTCGGTCGCGGCCGGCAAGACGATCGACCGGATCCTGCTCGCCTACGACTCCCCCAAGGGCCCGGCGAAGTTCCGGGGCTGGCTGGACGACGTGAAGATCGAGCGGGCCGCGCCCGAGCGTCCCAAGGCCCACCTGTCCGACTACGCGCTCACCACCCGCGGCACCAACTCCAGCGGCAGCTTCTCGCGCGGCAACAACTTCCCCGCGACCGCCGTGCCGCACGGCTTCAACTTCTGGACGCCGGTGACCAACGCCGGTTCGCTCAGCTGGATCTACGAGTACGCGAGCGGCAACAACGACGACAACCTGCCCACCGTGCAGGCGTTCGCCGCGAGCCACGAGCCGAGCCCCTGGATGGGTGACCGGCAGACGTTCCAGGTGATGCCGTCGGCCGCCTCCGGCACCCCGGACACCGGCCGGGACGCCCGCGAGCTGGCCTTCCGGCACGAGAACGAGACAGCCAGGCCGTACTACTACGGCGTGCGGTTCGAGAACGGCGTCAAGGCCGAGATGGCGCCGACCGACCACGCGGCGATGATGCGCTTCACCTATCCCGGTGACGACGCGAGCGTCATCTTCGACAACGTCGAGGACAACGCCGGTCTGACCCTGGACAAGGAGAACGGCACCTTCACCGGCTACTCGGACGTCAAGTCCGGCGGCTCCGCCGGTGCCACCCGCCTGTTCGTCTACGGCGAGTTCGACTCCAAGGTCACCGGCGGCGACTCCAGCGGCGTCAAGGGCCACCTGCGCTTCGACGCGGGCCGGGACCACGCCGTGACGATGCGCATCGCCACCTCGCTGATCAGCGTCGACCAGGCGAAGGACAACCTGCGCCAGGAGATCCCGGAGCGCGCCTCCTTCGACAAGGTCAAGCGCGACGCCCAGAAGCAGTGGGACAAGATCCTCGGCAAGGTCGAGGTGGAGGGCGCCACGCAGGACCAGCTGACCACGCTGTACTCCGGCCTCTACCGGCTGTACCTGTACCCGAACGCGGGCCACGAGAAGGTCGACGGGACGTACAAGTACGCCTCCCCGTTCTCCAAGGCGGTCAAGGAGAACACGCCGACCGAGACCGGCGCCAAGATCGTGGACGGCAAGGTCTACGTCAACAACGGCTTCTGGGACACGTACCGGACCGCCTGGCCCGCGTACTCCTTCCTCACCCCGTCCCAGGCCGGTGAGCTGGTCGACGGCTTCGTGCAGCAGTACAAGGACGGCGGCTGGACCTCGCGCTGGTCCTCCCCCGGCTACGCGGACCTGATGACCGGCACCTCCTCGGACGTGGCCTTCGCCGACGCCTACGTCAAGGGCGTCGACTTCGACGCCAAGGCGGCGTACGACGCAGCGGTCAAGAACGCCACCGTGGTGCCGCCGTCCTCGGGCGTGGGCCGCAAGGGCATGGAGACCTCGCCGTTCCTCGGCTACGCCGGTACCGAGACGCACGAGGGCCTGTCGTGGTCGCTGGAGGGCTACCTCAACGACTACGGCATCGCGAAGATGGGCGAGAAGCTCTACAAGGAGACCGGCCAGAAGCGGTACAAGGAGGAGTCCGCGTACTTCCTCAACCGCGCCCAGGACTACGTCAACCTCTTCGACGCGCAGGCCGGTTTCTTCCAGGGCAAGGACACCAAGGGCAACTGGCGCGTGGACTCCGAGAAGTACGACCCGCGGGTGTGGGGCTACGACTACACGGAGACCAACGGCTGGGGCTACGCCTTCACCGCCCCGCAGGACAGCCGGGGCCTGGCCAACCTGTACGGCGGCCGGGACGGTCTCGCCGACAAGCTCGACGAGTACCTCTCCACCCCGGAGACGGCCTCCCCGGACCTGAAGGGGTCCTACGGCGGGGTCATCCACGAGATGGTCGAGGCGCGGGACGTCCGCATGGGCATGTACGGGCACTCCAACCAGGTCGCCCACCACGCCCTGTACATGTACGACGCGGCCGGGCAGCCGTACAAGACGCAGAAGAACATCCGCGAGGTGCTCCAGCGGCTGTACACCGGCAGCGACATCGGCCAGGGCTACCACGGCGACGAGGACAACGGCGAGCAGTCGGCCTGGTTCCTCTTCTCCTCGCTCGGCTTCTACCCCCTGGTGATGGGCAGTGGCGAGTACGCCATCGGCTCCCCGCTGTTCAAGAAGGCGACGGTGCACCTGGAGAACGGCCGCGAGCTGGTCGTCAAGGCGCCGAAGAACAGCACGAAGAACGTCTACGTGCAGGGCCTGAAGGTCAACGGCAAGCGCTGGAACTCCACTTCGCTCCCCCACTCGCTGATCGCCAAGGGCGGCGTCCTGGAGTTCGACATGGGCGCGAAGCCCTCCTCGTGGGGCACGGGCGAGAACGCGGCGCCGCCGTCGATCACCCAGGACGACGAGGTGCCGACCCCGCGCACCGACGCCGTCACGGGCCAGGGCCCGCTGTTCGACAACACCTCGGCGACCGACGCGAGCGTGACCTCGGTGGACCTGCCGGTGTCCGACAAGGGTGCCAAGGCGGTCCAGTACACGCTCACCTCGTCGGCCGACCGCACCAAGGCCCCGGCCGGCTGGAAGCTCCAGGGCTCGGCCGACGGCACCACCTGGAAGACGCTGGACGAACGCTCCGGCGAGTCCTTCGCCTGGGACCGGCAGACCCGGGCGTTCTCGGTGAAGTCGCCGGGCTCGTACGCCAAGTACCGGCTGGTCCTGGACGGCGCGCACACGCTGGCGGAGGTGGAGCTGCTGGCCTGAACCTTGAGGTGAGCACGGAATGACCTTGCGGGGTACGCCTGGTGACGGGCGTGCCCCGCACATGGTTGTACGGCCCCACGTCCCGCGTCAGAGGGCGTACGCGACGCCTCTTCGAAGGGGACGAACGCGAGGGCCGCAGGCCGCCCGGGACCGCAGGTGTCGCCCCCGCCCCTCCGCTGGGGCCACTAGGGGGGCGACTGGGGTTTGTCCGCGGGTGCGGGGCACCTAGGGTCGCGTTCGAACGCTGCTGAACGGCGTTCGATGACTCTTGGGGGAGGCAGGCGCGTCATGAACGGGAGCGGATCCTGGACGGTCCGGTCCGGAGGGACGGCGGACGGCATCGTTCTCGCCGTCGACTTTCCGGGCACGGGACGGCGAGAAGCCGGTTTCACGGAACTCGCCGAGCGGCTCGAGATCCCGTACGCCCTCTGGGAAACGCTGCCGCCGCCACTGGCCTCCGGCACCACGCCGACCGGTGCCGAGTGGCTCGACCGCTGGACGGCGGGCGTCGAGGCGAGCGGGCGCCCGGTGCGCGCGGTGATGGGTTTCTGCGCCGCCAGTCCGTACGCGGCCGTCCTGGCGCACCGTGTCGGGGCGCTGCAGGGCGAGACACCGGACACGGTCTTCTTCGACCCGGACATCCCGCAGGAGTTCTTCCTCTACTGGCAGTACCAGCAGATCATGGAGCGCTTCCTGCCGGAACTGACCGCCGAGGAGAAGGCAGCAGCACGGCAGCGGGGAGAGCGGGCGCGCGAGCAGGCCGGCGACCTCACCGCCCTGGGTAAGCAACTCAGCCGTCTGTTCCGCGAGTACGGCGAGCCCGCGTGCCGCCGCGCCGGCCTCGACGACGAACGCACGGCGGAATTCCTGGGCGGCTTCTCCACGTACGTGTCCTTCGTGTGCGGCTCCGGCGAGATCGCGGCACAGGAGCCGGAGGCCCTGGTCGGCACCTGGTCCACCGCGACCGCCGTGACCTCCGCGGGCGGCGGTGAGGCGGGGCGTCTGGTCGCCAAGGAGATCCCGTTCCCCGACGTGGCGCACGTCGACCTGCTGGCGTCCGACGAGGTGGCCGCCGCCGTCTCCGCCCTCCTGCAGTGACCCCCGCCCCCGACCGCGAGGACGACACCGTGGCAAACGTGGCACGTCCGGCTGCCCCGCACGCGCTGACCGGTCCGCTGCTCCCGGTCCCCGGCACCCTCCTGCCCGATCTGCTGGGCGCTGTGACCGTGGCGTGGCGCGACGAGACAGCCCTGGTCGCCCCGGACACGACGTACACCTACGGCGCCCTGCACGCCCGGGTCCAACGACTGGCCCGCCGACTGCTCGACGACGGAGTCGGCGCCGAGGACTTGGTCGCCGTACTGCTGCCGCGCACCGCCGACTCGGTCGTCGCCATGCTCGCCGTGCTCACCGCAGGCGCCGTCTACGTACCCGTGGACAGCGGCTACCCGCAGCGGCGCATCACCGGCATGCTCGCCGACGCCCGTCCCCGCCTGCTGCTCACCACCCGCGCCCTCGCCGACCGGCTCGCCCCGGACGTGCCCGCCCTGTGCCTGGACGACCCCGAGACGGCCGCGGCAACGGCCGCCCTGTCCCCCGGACCGGTGCGGGACGGGGACCGTACCCGCCCCCTCACTCCGCACGACGCCGCGTACGTGCTGTTCACATCGGGCTCGACCGGCCGGCCCAAGGGTGTGGTCGTCGAGCACCGCTCCCTGATGAATCTCGTCGCCTCGCACCGCGAGCTGTTCTTCGGGCCGGCGACCGAGCACCTCGGACGCCCCCGGCTGCGCGTGGCGCACACCGCGGCCCAGTCCTTCGACGCGGCGTGGGACCCGGTGTTGTGGCTGTTCGAGGGACACGAGCTGCATCTGGTCGACGATCTCACCCGCCGGGACCCGGCGCTGCTGGTCCGGCACATCGCCGAACACCGCATCGACGTGGTGGAGACCACGCCCACCTTCGCCGAACAGCTGGACCTCAGCGGCCTGTTCGACGCCTCCCGCCCGCATCGTCCCGGGGTGCTCGCACTCGGCGGCGAGGCCGTCGGCCCCGTCCAGTGGGAGCGGCTGCGCGCGCTGCCGCATCTTCTCGCGTTCAACCTGTACGGGCCCAGTGAATGCACCGTCGACGCGTTCATGGCGCCGCTGGCCGCACACCCGGAGCCCACGCTCGGGCGGCCCGTCGCCAACACGCGTGCCTACGTCCTGGACGAGCGGGGCCGGCCGTGCGCGCCGGGCGAGACGGGCGAGCTGCACCTCGCGGGCGCGGGTGTGGCCCGCGGCTACCTGGACCGCCCGGACCTGACCGGCGAACGTTTCGTGGACGACCCGTGGCAGCCGGACGGCGGCCCCGTGTACCGCACCGGCGACCTGGTGCGGCAGGATGCGGACGGCACGCTCGCCTTCGTGGGCCGCGCGGACGACCAGGTCAAGCTGCGCGGCCAGCGGCTGGAACCAGGCGAGGTCGAGCAGGTGCTGCTGGGCCACCCCGACGTGCGGCAGTGCGCGGTCCTGCTGCGCGAGGACGCCCCCGGCGTGCAGCACCTCGTCGCCTACGTGGTCGGTGCGGGGTGCGTACCGGCGGACCTGCGGGCCCACGCCGCCGCATCACTCGCCCCCTACATGGTGCCGTCCGCGGTCGTTGTCCTGGACGCGCTGCCGCTGTCCCCCAACGGCAAGCTGGACCGGGCCGCCCTGCCGTGCCCGGACTTCGGGGCGCCGGGAGGCGGACGGGCTCCCGCCACGCCGGCGGAGAAGCTGCTGTGCCGGCTGATCGCGGACGTTCTCGGCGTCGAGGACGTCGGCCCCGAGGACGACCTCTTCCAGCGCGGCGGGGACAGCATGGGCGCCATCCGTCTCGTCGCCGCAGCCCGTGCGGAGGGGCTGACCCTGCGGCTGCAGGAGGGACCGCGAAGGCGGTCGGTGAGTGGCGGGGGACGCGGCGTGGC